>NZ_JAZLIO010000022.1:0-214518 GCF_045617425.1 Carnobacterium sp. | reverse complement strand
CGGTTTTTCTCATTCCAAGCTCTTTATTAATGTTCGGGAAAAAGCGAGTCTTGCGTATTATGCAGCTTCTAGACTGGAAAGTCATAAGGGATTATTGATTGTGATGAGCGGGATAGAAACGGCCAATTACCGTCAAGCTGTTCAAATTATTTCTGAACAGATGAAAGCCATGAAAAACGGTGAATTTTCAGAGCAAGAGCTGGAACAAACAAAGGCTGTAATTCGAAACCAGATTCTTGAAACGATAGACTCTCCGCGCGGACTCGTGGAAATTCTTTATCATAATGTCATTGCAAAAACTGATATTCCTTTAGAAAAATGGCTGCAAACTACCGAGAAGATTACGAAGGCTGAAATAGTTGAAGCAGGGAAGAAAATCGAGTTGGATACGGTATATTTCTTAACTGGGACGGAGGTACCGCAGTAATGGAAAAAATCAAATTTGATCAATTGCAGGAAGAGATTCTACATGAAACAATGGCGAATGGTTTAGAGGTGTATATCATTCCTAAAAAAGGATTTAATAAATCGTTTGCAACGTTTACGACCAAATATGGTTCAATTGACAATCATTTTGTCCCGCTCGATAAGGATGATTATACGAAGGTACCAGACGGAATTGCGCACTTTCTAGAGCATAAATTATTTGAAAAAGAAGATGGAGATGTGTTTAACAAGTTTGGCCGATTGGGTGCTTCTGCCAATGCGTTTACCAGTTTTACTCGAACAGCGTATCTTTTTTCTAGCACTAGTCATGTTTCAGAAAGCTTAACAACTTTATTAGACTTTGTTCAAGAACCTTATTTTACAGAGGAAACAGTAAATAAAGAAAAAGGTATCATTGCTCAAGAGATTCAAATGTACGAGGATGAACCAGATTGGCGTTTGTTTTTTGGTATTTTAGGAAATATGTATCCTAAGCACCCTTTACACATCGATATTGCTGGAACTGTAGATAGCATTATGGACATCACACCTGAATTATTGTATGAAAATCATGCAACTTTTTATCATCCTAGTAATATGAGTTTGTTTGTTGTTGGGAAGTTAGATCCTGAAAAAATGATGAAGTTGATTCGAGAGAATCAAGCACAGAAAGAGTATGCTCCTGCCGAAGCCATTAAGCGAATTTTTCCAGAAGAAACGGTCAAAGATATTAAACCGTATAACTTTATTCATATGACTGTGAATCGGCCAAAGAGTATTGTAGGAGTAAAAGGAATAAGAGAAATTCCAAGCGGTATTGAAGCCTTAAAATACAAAACCACAATGGATTTATTGCTAATGCTATTATTTGGCCCTACATCAGCAAATTATTTAAAATTATACGATAAGGGTATCGTAGATGATAGTTTTTCGTTTGAATTTAACCTAGATCGTACATTCCATTTTATTGATGTTAGTGGAGATACGAAAGACTCTACAGTTTTTAGTGCCGAAATCAAAAAGTTGTTACTTGAAGCAAAAATGAGTTCAGAATTAACTGATGAAAACTTAGCAATAGTTAAAAAAAGAACGATTGGCCAAGAACTACAATCGTTAAATTCACTAGAATATATAGCCAATCAATATAGCCAACCTATATATGGCAAAGCAACTTTATTTGATGTTGTTCCTATTATAGAAAGTATTACATTGGATGAAATAAAGAAAGCGGCTGAAGAATTTATGGTTGAAGACCATATGACTACATTTCATATTTTACCAAAAGGAGACAAAGACGTGTGAAGTTTGCCTTGGTAATGGGAGCAAGTGGAGATATTGGAAAGAAAATTGCACAAGAATTAGCTGAAAAAGGATGGTCGCTTTATCTGCATTATCATTCAAATATGAAAAGTGCTGAAGAACAATTGCAAGAATATCAAAATCGCTACCCTAAACAAGATTTTTATGCATTATCTTTAGACATGACTCAAGAAGATGGGATTCCTCTATTCCTGAAATCCATTTTTCAGTTGGATGTTGTGATATTTGCAAGCGGCTTTACGACATATCAATTGTTAACCGAAGTCTCTACTGTGGATATGGATCATATGTGGGCAGTACATGTTAAAACACCAATTTTATTGCTCCAACATTTACAGTCTAAATTAGCTCATTCTAGGAATGGAAGAATCATTTTTATTAGCTCAATTTATGGTGAAACAGGTAGTGCGATGGAAGTTCTTTACAGTACAACAAAAGGCGCTCAATTGGCTTTTGTGAAAGCATATAGTAAAGAAGTAGCTAGTTTAGGGATAACAGTAAATGCGATTTCTCCAGGAGCTATTGCTACAAAAATGAATCAAGACTTCACTTCAACTGAAGTAAAAGAACTAGAAAATGAAATTCCCTTGGGGCGTTTAGGAAGTGTATCTGAAATCAGTTTTTGGGTTATGCAACTAGTGGATAAAAGAAGTGCGTATATGACCGGTCAATCTATTGTCATCAGTGGTGGTTGGCTAAAATAAGTAAAGTTAGTTATGCAGTATAAAGAAAAAATAATGTTTCTAAAGTATCAGGTATGTTATAATTCAGATGATATGAGATTTTCTCTCTAAAAAAGAGAACAGGTAGGTGAGACAATTGAATGAAATAGGCGAAAAATTAAAAGAAGCAAGAAAATCAAAAGGCTATACATTAGATGATTTGCAACAAATAACTAAAATTCAAAAACGTTACCTAATTGCTATTGAAGAAGGCAATTACGATGTTATGCCGGGAAAATTTTATGCTCGTGCATTTATTAAACAATATGCGGATACTGTTGGCTTAAATGGGGATCAACTATTAGAAGAATATACAGATGCGGTACCTCATACCCATGATGAAGAATCCATAGAAAAAATTGCTACGGATCAAACCCGTGTTGGAAAGAATACAGAAAATGCATTCTTAACAAAAGTCCAAGAATATTTACCTACAATCTTAATTGGCATAATAGCTGTAGCTATTGTAGCAGCCATTTATTTTGCAGTAATCAAAACAAATAATCAGGTTGATGAAGAAATGATCACAAAAGAATCTGAAGAAATATCTGTTTCTAGTGCAGAGTCTACAGCAACTGAAGAATCTGCAACGGAATCCTCAGAATCAGTAGAATCTGAGGAAAGTGAAGAAGATCAAGGCATAGAAGTCTTATCTTCTACTGGTTCTACGACAACTTATTCTGTTACAGGAAGTTCTGAAGGCAGTATTTTAACCTTAACAGCGACAGGTGGAGATTCTTGGATCAGTGTTGAAGCAGATGGTTCGACGATTGATGCTCAATTAATAACAGATGGTTCTAATTTAGAAACAGAAATTCCAGAAGGTACTTCATCTTTACTGGTCATCATTGGGAATGCTCCTGCAACGGAAGTTAATCTTAATGGCGAAGATATTTCATATGCTCCAGAAGCAGAAAATTCTGTTCGACAAGAAATTGAATTTCAATTTGAGTAAACCTATAAGATAAGAGGCCAAAAGGCTCTTTGGGCTCTTATCTTAGGAGTAGTGGGTATATATTATTGGAGAGAGGAAGCAAAAAATTGAACTTACCGAATAAGCTTACAGTATTGAGAATATTTATGATTCCAATATTTGTTATTGTAGTATTGGCACCATTTGATTGGGGCGTTTTTCAACTTTTAGGATCAACAATTGAAGTTACTCAGTTGGTAGGGGCAGTTTTATTTGCTTTAGCAAGTTTTACGGATTGGTTAGACGGTAAAATTGCGCGTGATAGAGGGTTAGTAACAAATTTTGGTAAATTTGCCGATCCTTTAGCTGACAAAATGTTGGTAATGACAGCTTTAATTATTCTAGTAGGGCAAGACTTAGCTCCTTCGTGGGTTGTATCTATTATTGTTTGTAGAGAGTTAGCAGTTACTGGATTAAGATTACTATTAGTAGAACAAGGCGGAACTGTTTTGGCAGCTGATTGGCCAGGGAAAATCAAGACAGCTACTCAAATGGTTGCCATTATATTATTACTGGTTGATAATTTGCCATTTAAAGGAATCGGGGTTCCAATGGCTTCAATTATGTTATATATTTGTTTATTCTTTACCATTTATTCAGGTGTAGATTATTTTGTTAAAAATAGTGCAGTGTTTAAAGGTCCAAAATAAAAAAATATTAAAATAGGAAAGAATGTGGAGAAGACTGTTTTAACAGGTCTTCTTTTTTTTACCTCATAAAAAGTATGGTAAACTAGGAAGACATTAACTAGTCTTTTATGGTTCTTAAGGAAAGATAAATAAAAGTTGCGGAACAAAATTCGCGTATTATAGAATTAGGAGTGAAGTAAAATGAACGCTGAAATCATAGCAGTTGGAACAGAACTTTTAATGGGACAAGTAGTAAACACAAATGCTTCTTTTCTTTCTCGTGAATTATCACTATTAGGGATAGATGTTTATCACCAAGTAGTGATTGGAGACAACCCGAAACGATTATTAGAAGTTATACAAGTGGCAGAAAAAAGAAGCGATCTAGTTATCCTTTCAGGTGGTCTTGGACCTACGAAAGATGATATTACAAAACAGGTAGTGGCTAAACATTTAAATAAAAAATTAATTTTAGATATGAATACTATGGAAAAAATAAGTAGCTATTTTAAAAATAGCAAGCGAGTAATGACAGAAAATAATCGGTTGCAGGCTATGGTAATTGAAGAATCTACTGTTTTAAAAAATGAAACAGGACTTGCAGCAGGGATGTTTTTAAATCAAGACAAACAAGCCTTTTTATTATTACCAGGTCCACCTAGTGAGTTAGAGCCTATGTTTATAAACGAAGTAAGGCCATTACTAGTGGACGGACGTCCAAACGAAAACCATCTCATATCAAGAGTTTTACGTTTCTTTGGTATTGGAGAATCTCAATTAGCTGCTGAAATAGATGATTTGATTGAAGAGCAAAAAAATCCTACTCTTGCTACATATGCTGGAAGACATGAAGTAACCTTACGTTTAACTGCAAACGGAAGCACTGAGGAAGCCTGTCAATTCTTATTAGATAAGATGGAAGCTACCATTCAACAACGCATAGGTGGCTATTTTTATGGGTATGGAGAGGATAGACGTTTAGTAAATGTAGTTACAGATTTATTAAAGGAACAAAATCTGACAATTACAGCTGCTGAGAGCTTGACTGGTGGTTCTTTTCAACACCTTATAACAAGTGTTTCAGGTGCAAGTGAATTTTTCAAAGGTGGAATTGTAACGTATAGTAATGATGCAAAAACGGCTATTTTAGGTGTTGAAAAAAAAACAATTGAAGAGTCTGGTGTCGTTAGCGCTGAGTGTGCAATAGAAATGGCAAAAAAAGCACAAAAGATGTTTGATACAGATTTGGCTATCTCCTTTACAGGGGTTGCAGGCCCAGATAAATTGGAAAATAAAGAAGTAGGAACCGTATGGATTGGTATTGTTACTAAAGAAACAGCCGTTGCTAAAGAGTATCATTTTGGTAAAGGACGCGAAGACAATCGAGAAAGGTCAATCATGTCTGGATTAGATTTAATTCGAAGAGTGTTGCTAGATTTACCTGTAGAACAAAAGGGTTTATGAAATAAAAATAAAAAAACAATCGATTTAAAAAGACCGAATGTTTGTTCGCTTTTTTCTTGCTTTTTTTATAAAAAAAAGGTATGATATTGTTTGTAGCAGATGAAAATATGAATGATTAATTAAATAATAAAAGAGACTTGAGGAGGATTTATTTAATGGCAGACGATCGTAAACAAGCATTAGATGCAGCGTTAAAAAAGATTGAAAAGAACTTTGGGAAAGGTTCCGTTATGAAACTTGGAGAAAAAGTTGATACGCGTATTTCTACAGTTCCTAGTGGATCATTAGCATTAGATGTAGCATTAGGAGTAGGTGGATTTCCTAGAGGAAGAATTATTGAAGTATATGGTCCTGAAAGTTCAGGTAAAACAACTGTAGCTTTGCATGCTGTTGCTGAGGTTCAAAAACAAGGCGGAATTGCTGCGTTTATTGATGCTGAAAATGCATTAGATCCAAAATACGCAGCTGCACTTGGAGTAGATATTGACGAATTGTTATTATCTCAACCAGATACGGGTGAGCAAGGTTTGGAAATTGCAGATGCATTGGTTTCCAGTGGAGCAGTTGATATTGTTGTCATTGACTCGGTTGCTGCATTAGTACCACGTGCGGAAATTGAAGGAGAAATGGGCGACTCTCATGTAGGTTTACAAGCTCGTTTGATGTCTCAGGCTTTACGTAAATTATCTGGTTCAATCAACAAAACAAAAACTATTGCTTTATTTATCAACCAAATTCGTGAAAAAGTTGGTGTTATGTTTGGTAACCCAGAAATCACACCAGGTGGACGTGCTTTGAAATTCTATGCTACGATTCGTTTGGAAGTTAGAAGAGCTGAACAAATTAAACAAGGTACAGATATTATGGGTAACCGTACAAAAATTAAAGTGGTTAAGAATAAAGTTGCTCCACCTTTTAGAGTAGCTGAAGTAGATATCATGTATGGTGAAGGTATTTCTCAAGTAGGGGAACTTGTAGATATGGGATCAGATAAAGATATCATTGATAAAGCAGGTGCATGGTACTCTTATGGTGGCGAGCGAATTGGCCAAGGGCGAGAAAATGCAAAAAAATTCTTCAAAGACAATCCTGAATTAAGAGCTGAAGTAGAACAAAAAGTTCGTGCAGCTTATGGTATTGGAGAAGCTGGTGAAGTAGTAGAAGAGTCTGAAACTGATTTACTAGAAGATTAAATGAACTAGAAGACAGAGAAAAGCCAATAAGCCTAGACGCTTGTTGGCTTTTTTTGAAAATATTATACTAAAAATGGATGGAAAAGGATTCCTAAATGAAGTGAATCAACACTATGAAAGTTTATGAAAGGGCTACAAAACCATTATTTAAGTTGACATGTCTCTTCACTACAATTAAAATTAAGATATCTATTAATTTAACATTAGATAACGGGTAGGTTTTATTGGTATAAAGCTATTCTTGTTCTACCAAATAATGGATAAATATTAAATGACAAATTAAATAAATGATACGGAGGTGGAAGAATGGATTTTAAAAGTGTTGCCTTCGCTATCGTTACTTTAGTTGTCGGTCTTATTGTTGGATATCTCGTCCGCAAAGCAAGCCACGAAAAAGAACTAGCTGGTGCTAGAAACACTGCAACTGGAATATTGGAAGAAGCAAAAAGAGAAGCAGAAACCATGAAAAAGGAAGCGATGTTAGAAGCGAAGGATGAAAGCCACAAATATCGAACTGAAATTGAAGCAGAGCTGAAAGAGAGAAGAAATGAAGTTCTAAGACAAGAAAATCGTTTGTTGCAACGTGAAGATAACATTGATCGCAAAAACGACAGCTTAGAAAAACGTGAACACACACTCGAGGCGAATGAAGAGAAATTAAGTTCTAGACAACTACATGTTAACGATTTAGAGAAGAAAGCCATTGAGTTGGTTCAACAACAAGAAAATGAATTGGAACGAGTTGCAGCTTTATCACGAGAAGAAGCAAGACAATTGATTTTAAAAGAAACAGAAAATGAATTGTCTCATGAATTAGCTGTAATGGTAAAAGATTCTGAACAAAAAGCAAAAGAGGAAGCAGATCGAAAAGCTAAAAATTTAATTGCATTAGCCATTCAACGTTCTGCAGCAGATCAAGTTTCAGAAACGACAGTATCCGTTGTAACATTGCCAAACGATGAAATGAAAGGCCGTATTATAGGCCGTGAAGGACGTAACATTAGAGCACTGGAGACCCTAACTGGTATGGATTTAATTATAGATGATACGCCAGAAGCAGTTGTACTTAGTGGATTTGATCCAATACGTCGTGAAATTGCTCGAATGACTCTTGAAAAATTGATCCAAGATGGGCGGATTCATCCAGCTCGAATTGAAGAGATGGTAGAAAAATCACGTAAGGAAATGGATGAAAGAATCAGAGAAATTGGAGAACAAGCTACTTTTGATGTAGGAGTACATTCCTTACACCCAGATTTGATCAAAATTTTAGGACGTCTGAAATTTAGAACAAGTTATGGTCAAAATGTTTTAAGTCACTCTATTGAAGTGGCTAAATTAGCTGGTGTGATGGCTGCCGAATTAGGAGAAGACGTTACATTAGCTAAGCGAGCAGGTCTACTTCATGATATTGGGAAAGCACTGGATCATGAAGTTGAAGGATCACATGTTGAAATTGGTGCAGAAATTGGGACGAAATATAAAGAGAATGAAACAGTTGTTAATGCAATTGCTTCACATCATGGTGATGTAGAAGCGACATCTGTCATTTCTGTTTTAGTCGCTTCAGCCGATGCAATATCTGCGGCACGTCCAGGTGCAAGAAGCGAGTCACTTGAAAATTATATTCACCGACTTGAAAAATTAGAAAGTATTTCTAATGATTTCGAAGGAGTGGAACAAAGTTTTGCAATACAAGCTGGTCGTGAAATCCGTATTATGGTCAAACCTGAAAAACTTGATGATTTAGCTGCAAGTAAGTTAGCGCGTGATATTAGAAACCGCATTGAAAGTGAATTGGATTATCCAGGACACATTAAAATTACGGTTATTCGAGAAACAAGAACAATAGAATACGCTAAGTAACTAGTAGTGTAGAAACCGATATGAGTCGATGATAAATCTGACTTATATCGGTTTTTCTGTTGTGAAATACCAAAAATTAACGTTAAACAAGTGAACAGATAAATAAAATGAAAAGGCCAGCTTTTATTTCAGTCTATTTATTGTTAAAATATAGAAGATGAAAAAGAGAAGAGGAATAATTGAATGAAATTATTATTTATTGGAGATGTTGTAGGTTCGATGGGCCGCGAAATGGTTCATGATTACTTACCTAAATTGAAAAAGATGTATAAACCACAAGTTACTATTTTAAATGGAGAAAACGCAGCAGCAGGGCGTGGAATTACAGAAAAAATTTATAAGGGCTTTTTACAAGATGGCGTAGATATTGTAACTATGGGAAATCATACTTGGGATAACCGAGATATTTTTGAGTTTATTGAAGATGCTAAAAAAATGATTCGACCGGCTAATTATCCAGAAGGAACACCCGGAAAGGGAATTTCCTATATAAAGGTCAATCAACTTGAGTTGGCTGTTATTAATTTACATGGCCGAGTGTTCATGACGGATGTTGATGATCCCTTTAGAAAAGCTGATGAACTAGTAGAAGAAGCGTTAAAACGCACGCCATTGATCTTTGTTGATTTCCATGCCGAAACGACTAGTGAGAAGCAGTCAATGGGATGGTATCTAGATGGTAGAGTATCAGCAGTAGTTGGAACACATACTCATGTGCAGACGAATGATGCTCGTATTTTACCAAATGGGACAGCTTATTTAACGGATGCTGGAATGACTGGGCCATATGATGAATCATTAGGTATGGATCGTGATGCTGTTTTAAGAAAATTTTTGACGCAGATGCCAACACGTTTTGAAGTTCCAAAAGAAGGTAGAAAAATTCTATCGGGTTGTTTTATTGATATCGACGATAGCACAGGTGAAGCTAAAAAAATTGAAAATATTGTGATCAATGAAGATCGTCCGTTTAATGGCGGTTTTGAATAAAGAACATTCAAGTTTACTGAACACTAAATAATCACAAGGGGGCGGGAAAAGTGCCACAAAAAACAAAACAAACGCCTATGATGGAACAGTATCTAGGGATAAAGGCAAATTACCCAGATGCTTTTTTATTTTATCGCTTGGGAGATTTTTATGAACTATTTAACGAAGATGCTGTTAAAGCTTCACAACTTTTAGAAGTTACGTTAACGAGTCGAAACCGTAATGCAGATGAACCGATTCCAATGTGTGGGGTTCCTTATCATGCAGCAAAAGGGTATATTGACAGTTTAATAGAACGAGGATACAAAGTAGCCATTTGTGAACAAGTAGAAGATCCAAAAACCGCAAAGGGTATGGTGAAAAGAGAAGTCGTTCAATTGATTACACCAGGTACAGCTATGGACATTAAATCAATGGATGCTAAAACAAATAATTATTTAGCTGCTCTAATAAGCACTCATACAGGTCACTATCATTTAGCATATGCCGATTTAAGTACAGGAGAATTAAAAACAACAACGTTAAATTCATTGGAAGCGGTAATGAGCGAACTAATGAGTTTGAAAGCAAAAGAAGTTGTTTTTAAAGAAGCGATGGAAGTAGATGTACAAGCAGAATTAGAGACGAAATTAGGCATCATGGTATCTACTCAAAAAGAAATGATTGAGCGTGCAGAATTTTCTTATCTCACAAGTGAGATAGAGAACAGTGGTTTGATTGATGTTGTGAAATTATTGTTTTCTTATTTATACGTCACCCAAAAACGAAATTTAGGTCACCTACAAAAAGTAGAAGTTTATTCTCCTACTAATTATTTGAAAATGGATCATTACTCTAAACATAATTTAGAATTGGTTTCTTCGATTCGTACAGGACAAAAAAAAGGGACTCTCTTGTGGTTGCTGGATGAAACAAAAACAGCAATGGGAGGAAGACTTTTAAAGCAATGGATTGATCGGCCTCTTATTCAAGAACAACAAATTTTGATGAGACAAAATATTGTTGAAAGTTTAATCAATCATTTCTTTGAAAGAACAGATCTGAATGAAGCATTGACGAGAGTATACGATTTGGAAAGGTTAGCTGGAAGAGTAGCATTCGGGAATGTTAATGGCCGTGACTTAATTCAACTCCAAACTTCGTTGCTTCAAATTCCTCAGTTAATTGAGATTATAAAATTGATGAATAAAGGCGAATGGGATCAATTGATTACCGACTTAGACCAAGTCCCTGAAATCGTTCAGTTGATTGATCAAGCAATAGATGAAAATGCTCCTCTTTCGATAAAAGATGGTGGAGTCATTAAAGATGGGTTCAATGAACAATTGGATATTTACCGTGATGCTATGCGTAATGGTAAAAAGTGGATCGCTCAATTAGAGGCTGAAGAAAAAGCAACGACAGGCATTAGAAACTTAAAAATTGGCTACAACCGTATCTTTGGTTACTATATCGAGATAACTAAAGCCAATCTTGCTAATTTGCCTGAAGGGCGTTACGAACGGAAACAAACCTTAGCAAATGCTGAACGGTTTATTACTCCAGAACTAAAGGAAAAAGAAGTTTTGATTCTAGAAGCTGAAGAGAAATCTATGCTTCTAGAATACACCTTATTTGCTGAAGTTAGAGAAACGATTAAAGACTACATTGAACGATTGCAAAAATTGGCCAAAACAGTAGCTGCTATAGATGTGTTACAGAGTTTTGCAACGATAAGCGAAAAATACCATTATACTCGCCCTTTAATGGGAGCTAATAGTCAAGAAATCAGTTTGATAGAAGGACGACATCCCGTTGTAGAAAAAGTTTTGGGACAACAAACGTATGTGCCAAATAGTGTTGAAATGGATCAAAATAATGAAATTTTGCTTATTACTGGTCCGAATATGTCTGGTAAAAGTACGTATATGAGGCAATTAGCCTTAACCGTTATTATGGCTCAAATGGGCTGTTTTGTTCCTGCTGATAAAGCGAGAATGCCGATATTTGATCAGATATTTACCCGTATTGGAGCAGCAGATGATTTAATTGCAGGTCAAAGTACCTTTATGGTTGAAATGATGGAAGCGAACGAAGCTTTGCGTTACGCTTCACAGAACAGCTTAATTTTATTTGATGAAATTGGACGTGGAACAGCCACATATGACGGCATGGCTTTAGCAGAAGCTATTATTGAATACATTCATGAGAATGTCCATGCAAAAACGTTATTTTCAACCCATTACCATGAGTTAACAGTATTAGATGAGCGACTGCCTCGCTTAACAAATGTCCATGTAGGTGCAGTAGAAGAAGAGGGAGAATTAGTCTTCTTACACAAAATGCTTCCTGGTCCTGCAGATAAAAGTTATGGAATACAAGTAGCAAAACTTGCTGGACTTCCTAATGATTTGCTTTCACGTGCAGCTGTTATTTTAGAACAACTGGAACAAAAAGAAGAAATCGTCCTGAATCGCTCTACTCAACTAGCTTCAGATAAAGAAACGTCAATTTCAGTTAAGTCTTCTCAAAAAGAAAAAGTTGAAGATAAAGATGAAGGACAGCTTTCTTTATTCGGGCTACTTGAAGATTCAGAGGCTGAAGTCGTTAAAGCTGTTCGAAAGATGAATTTATTAACAATGACCCCTTTAGAAGCATTGAATTGCATTAGTGAATGGCAAGAGAAATTGAACTGATGATAGTTAGTAGAAAGGAATGGAAGAGATGGCAAAAATTCAAGAACTCTCAGATGTATTAGCTAATCAAATTGCAGCTGGCGAAGTAATTGAGCGACCGGCTTCAGTAGTGAAAGAATTGATTGAAAATGCAATTGATGCAGAAAGCAGCCAGATTGACATTCTTATCGAAGAAGCTGGATTGAAAAAAATACAGATTATTGATAATGGACTAGGTATCGAACCAGAAGAAGTTCAAAATGCATTCAAGCGACATGCAACAAGTAAAATCTATTCTCGAGATGATCTTTTCCGAATTCGTACACTTGGATTTCGTGGAGAGGCTCTGCCTAGTATTGCGTCTGTTTCAGAGGTTACACTAGAAACATCGATTGGTGGAGAACGTGGCACGTACCTTTCTTTAAAAGGCGGTAAAATTATTGAAGAAAAAGCGAATGAAGCAAGAAAAGGAAGCAAAATCACAATAGAAAACCTTTTTTTTAATACGCCTGCACGATTAAAATACGTAAAGAGTTTGCAAACAGAACTGTCGAATGTGACAGATATTGTCAATCGATTGGCTATTAGTCACCCGAATATTGCTTTTCGCTTAGTTCATGATGGCAATCAGTTGTTGAGAACAGCTGGAAATGGCGATTTGAGACAAACACTAGCAGGTATTTATGGAGTTGCCACAGCCAAAAAAATGAGAGAAATAAAGAAAGAAGATTTAGACTTTAGAGTGTCGGGTTTTATTTCATTACCTGAACTCACAAGGGCAAGTCGAAATTACATCTCCATTATTATAAATGGGCGCTACATTAAAAATTATTTACTGAATAAAGCTATTATTTCAGGTTATCGGTCTAAACTTATGGTTGGACGCTATCCGGTTGCTGCTATTGAAATTGAAATGGATCCTTTGTTAGTAGATGTAAATGTGCATCCGACAAAACAAGAAGTTCGTATCAGTAAAGAAAAAGAATTAATGCAATTGCTAGAGTCCGCTATTCATGAGAGTCTAGGTAAAGAACAACTTATTCCTGACGCTTTAGAAAATTTATCTTTTAAAAAGAAAACAGACTTGCCGATGGAGGGGAATGAACAAACAACGTTTGAATTTCATCAAGAAAGAGACCCAGAAATAAAAAATGAAGACAATAAAGAGCCCGAAAATGATTATTCATCTTCAACCTCTTATAATGCTCATTATCCATCTAGATCTTTTGAAAAAAATAGTGTAGACAAGGCTGAAGAAAACCCGTTTTTCTTGCAAGAAGAGACTCAAGAGACTCAAGAGACTCAAGAGACTCCCTTTGAATATGTTTCGCAAGAAAGTCATAGTAGAGAAGTCCCAAATGAACGAGTCAGTGAATTGGTTGATTATCACCAAGAATCGCCATTAAAAACAGCCAGTAAATTAATGGAGAAAGAAAAAGTCCCTTCTGAATCTGTTGACCAATTTCCGACGCTAGAATATGTTGGTCAAATGCATGGAACGTATTTATTTGCGCAAAATGAAAAAGGATTGTATATTTTAGATCAACATGCTGCTCAAGAGCGAATAAAATACGAGTACTTCCGAAAAAAAATTGGTGAAGTTAGTAATGATTTACAGGATTTATTGGTACCTATAATGCTGGATTATCCAAATAGCGATGCAATCAAGATCCAAGAAAATAATGATGCATTGGAGAATGTAGGTATTTTCTTAGAACCATTTGGCCAAAATAGTTTTCTACTAAGAAGTCATCCTGTGTGGTTCAACCAAGGAGAAGAAGAAAGTATCGTAAGAGAAATGATTGATCTGTTATTGGAGCAAGGCAGTGTAAGTGTTGCTAAGTTTAGAGAAGCTACAGCCATTATGATGAGTTGTAAAGGTTCGATCAAAGCAAATCATTATTTAAATGATGCGGAAGCTAGAGCATTGTTGAAAGACTTAAAGAAGACAGAAAATCCATATAATTGTCCGCATGGAAGACCGGTGTTGATCCATTTTACCAATAAAGATATGGAAAAAATGTTCAAACGTATCCAAGACCCTCATTGAATCCAATAAATTAAATTCAATGAATTGAAGCAATTCTTTAAAAAGTGTAGAATGAAAATAGAATCAAAAAGGAGGATTTTCATGAACAGCTATGATAAAAACGAATTAAAGAATAAGTTAACCGATATTCAATATGAAGTAACTCAAAATGAAGCTACTGAACGTCCATTTACAGGTGAATACGATGATTTTTATAAAGATGGTATTTTTGTAGACGTTGTCAGTGGAAAACCACTATTCTCTTCAAATGATAAATATGATGCAGGATGTGGTTGGCCATCATTCACAAAACCCATTGAAGAAAAAGAAGTTATTGAAAAAATGGATGTGAAGTTTGGTATGCAACGTACGGAAGTGAGAAGTTCAGATGCGAACTCTCATTTAGGACATGTCTTTCCGGATGGTCCTCAAGATAAGGGCGGTTTACGCTACTGTATCAATTCAGCAGCTCTAAGATTTGTACCAGTTGATAAATTAGAAGAAGAAGGGTACGACAGTTACCGTAAATTATTTGCTTAATGTGGTAAGTTAAATAGGAAAAGCACTCTCTAACTGTTTACATGGTTTAGAGGGTGCTTTTTTATTTTGTCTAGGATTTTTTAGGCAGCAGCTCCTTTTATGGATGCAAATGTGGTAAACTAAATAGCGAACAGGTGTGCCTTTTTGCATCTAGTAAAACGATAGAATGAGTGAATGGAGAAAATAATATGTTTGAATACATTAAAGGGATAGTAACTTTTGTTAGTCCTGCGTATATTGTCCTTGAAACAAATGGGATAGGGTATCAATTGTTTATAGCTAACCCGTTTCGCTTTTCAAGTAAATTAAATGAGGAAGTAACAATTTATGTTCACCAAGCTGTTAGAGAAGATGCCATTACATTGTATGGTTTTAAAGATTATACCGAAAAACAACTGTATTTAAAATTGCTTAGCGTTTCAGGTATCGGTCCAAAAAGTGGATTAGCTATTTTAGCGAATGATAATCATCAAGGTCTTGTACAAGCAATTGAAAATGAAGATGCCGCTTATTTAACAAAATTTCCAGGAGTTGGAAAAAAGACGGCGTCACAAATCGTTTTGGATCTAAAAGGGAAATTAGCTGATTTGGCAGTTGCACCATTAGAGAATACAGTTGAGTATCAACAAGAATTAGTGTTGTCCACTAATTATAATCATGTTACTGAAGCAATGGAAGCATTAGAAGCGCTAGGATACAGTGCGAAAGAAATCAAAAAAGTTGAACCGCAAATTCGTAAATTAAATAAAGAATCGACAGATGCTTATTTACGAGAAGCTTTACGATTATTGATGAAGAAGTAAGCAGAGTGCAAAAAAAGAAAAGTGGTGAAAAACAATGAATTCAGAAGAACGCATTATTTCCGGTGATAGCAGTACGACAGATGAAATTTCGTTAGAAAAATCATTACGTCCACATTATTTAGAAGAATACATCGGCCAAGAAAAAGTAAAAAGAGAATTGTCAATTTATATAGAAGCAGCAAAGAATCGTGAAGAAGCTCTAGATCACGTTTTACTTTATGGTCCGCCTGGTTTAGGAAAAACAACGATGGCGATGGTGATCTCAAACGAAATGGACGTAGCGATAAGAACAACAAGTGGTCCTGCAATCGAGAAGGCAGGAGATTTAGTTGCTCTTTTAAATGAGTTAGAAGCTGGAGACGTTCTATTTATAGATGAAATCCATCGTATGCCAAGACTAGTTGAAGAAATGTTGTATTCTGCTATGGAGGATTACTTTGTAGATATCATTGTAGGACAAGGGCCAACTGCACACCCTGTTCACTTCCCGTTGCCACCTTTTACTCTTGTGGGCGCTACAACAAGAGCAGGGTTGTTGTCAGCTCCATTGAGGGACCGTTTTGGCATTGTCTCGCATATGGAATATTACACAATAGAAGAGCTGAGTGATATTGTTTTGCGTTCAGCAGACATCTTTAATACTGAAATAATCGAATCGGGTGCAATCGAAATTGCCAGACGATCGAGAGGGACTCCTCGAGTAGCAAACCGCTTGTTGAAACGTGTAAGGGACTACGCTCAAGTAGAATCTAATGGAGTGATAAAAAAACAAATAGCAGATGAAGCATTGGCAATGCTTCGAATCGATCAAGAAGGATTAGATTTTGTTGATCAAAAACTATTAAAAACGATGATTGAAAATTATCATGGTGGACCAGTTGGATTGTCTACGATTGCAGCTAATATCGGAGAAGAAATTGAAACAATTGAAGATATGGTTGAGCCATATTTATTGCAAGCAGGTTTTCTTCAACGGACTCCACGTGGAAGAATAGTAACTCATATGGGTTATGCTCACCTCGGTTACCCAATTACTTATATAGATTAGGAGTATGACTATGTTAACAACAAATGACTTTGATTTTGATTTACCAGAAGAATTAATTGCTCAAACCCCTTTAGAAAATCGATCAAGTTCAAAATTATTGGTTTTAGATAAAGAAACTGGCGAAGTTGAAGATGAACACTTCATGGATATCCTTGAAGAACTTAATGAAGGTGATGCACTGGTCATGAATGATACACGTGTACTTCCAGCACGGTTACACGGAGTAAAGCCAACAACAGGCGCACATCTTGAAATATTGTTATTAAAAAATACAGAAAAAGATCAATGGGAAACGCTTGTTAAACCAGCTAAAAAAGCTATAGTGGGTGATGTCATTTCTTTTGGAGATGGAAGACTGACTGCAACTGTAATTGAAGAATTAAATCATGGGGGGAGAATCATTGATTTTTCTTATGATGGTATCTTTTTAGAAGTTTTAGAATCATTAGGAGAAATGCCCCTTCCTCCCTATATCAAAGAACGATTAGAAGATAGTGAACGTTATCAAACTGTGTACGCAAAAGAAAATGGTTCTGCTGCTGCCCCTACAGCTGGCTTGCATTTTACAGAAGAGTTACTAGAACAAATCAAGTCAAAAGGTGTGAAGTTGGTCTTTTTAACCTTACATGTAGGTCTTGGTACTTTCAGACCTGTTAGTGTAGATTCGATTGAAGATCATGAAATGCATTCGGAATTTTATCGTTTAACAGAAGGGTCTGCCGAAGAATTAACAGCTGTTCGAAACAATGGTGGTAGAATTGTTGCTGTGGGAACAACTTCTATTCGTACTTTAGAAACGATTGGTACTAAATTTAATGGAGAAATAAAAGCAGACAGTGGATGGACGGATATTTTTATATCACCTGGTTATACATTCAAAGTTGTAGATGCTTTTTCAACTAACTTTCATTTGCCAAAATCAACATTAGTAATGCTGGTCAGTGCTTTTGCAGGAAGAGAGAATGTTCTAGCTGCTTATCAACATGCAGTAGACGAAAAATATCGTTTCTTTAGTTTTGGAGATGCAATGTTTGTTAAATAGATACTCTTAGTTAATCTGAATAAAAAATAGAAGCTGGCTTTTTAGGCCAACTTCTATTGGTTTTTAGAGAGGATATGAGTGAATCAGCGAATAGTTAAAAACAAATAGTTATTTGAACTTCTTTTAAAACGACATACAGTTTCTTTACTACTTTGGTTAAACTGCCTTTAAACCTTTAAAAATGGTACATATGGTGTTACCAAAGGTACAGCTTTATTTTTAAACGAATCGGACAGTGAATCTGGTAACTAAAAACAGAATGTTGATTTGTTTGCTTCTTCTACTTCTAAACACTAAAGAAATTCAACCAATTCACTCATATAAACGTCTCTCTATCCATCTATAATATACCACAATTAGAAAGCGTTTACTAATGAAGTGGCTTAAAATTAAAAAATAGCTTGTTTTCTAAAATTAGTGTGATAAACTGTTATATTGAGTGAGTACATACTTGTTTAAAAGTATGTTGAATTTGGAGGTCATAATTAAGTGGCAAATGTAAACGCGGAAGCATTAACAAAGACGCAACAACGTATTATTGATGCAGCATTAGATTTAGTTTCACATGTGGGATATAAAAGTACGACAACAAAGATGATCGCTCAAAAAGCTGAAGTCAATGAGACAACTATTTTTAAAAATTTTCAATCTAAACAAGTTTTAATGGATACTGCTTTTAAACAACACACAAAACAAATTACTAATGAAGTAGATGAATTTTTTTCTCAGAACTTTAAAGATACAACGGATTTAATGCAACAGTCCGGTCGCTTTATTGCGGATATTTTTGACAGGCATCGCCAAATTGTTCTTAGTACGATTAAGGAAGTAGGTAATGAACAAACTAAATCGATTTTCAACTATAAACAAGAATATATCCAACAATTACTCTGTACTAAATTAAAAGAGTTCTCGAAAGACCATTCATTAACAGATCAACAATATGAAACAATTGTTTATCTGTTTAATAGTGCTATTATGAGTCTTTTAGTTGATAAAGCTAGAAAAGAATACTCAGATGATGAACAAGGACTGACGATTCATTTGAATGATGTTATTGAGTTAATACTAAAAACTGTGTATTAAGGAATCATAAAATCTAAAAAATAATTAATAAATCTATAATTTATGAAGAACGAAAGTAGGAATAGAAACATGTCAGAACCAGCAATTAAATACCGATTGATAAAAAAAGAAAAACATACAGGCGCAAGATTAGGAGAAATTATTACTCCTCACGGAACTTTTCCAACTCCTATGTTTATGCCAGTTGGAACGTTAGCGACTGTAAAAAGTATTGCTCCTGAAGAATTAAAGTCAATGGGAGCAAGTATTATTTTAAGTAATACGTATCATTTATGGTTACGCCCGGGTGAGGATATCGTTGAAGAAGCTGGCGGATTACACAAATTCATGAATTGGGACAAAGGTATTTTAACCGATTCAGGCGGATTCCAAGTATTTTCATTAAGTGACTTGCGCAGAATTGAAGAAGAAGGGGTTCATTTCAGAAACCATTTGAATGGCTCAAAAATGTTCTTGTCTCCTGAAAAAGCCATTAATATTCAAAATAAACTTGGTCCAGATATTATGATGAGTTTTGATGAATGTCCACCGTTTGACGAAAGTTTTGATTATGTAAAAAAATCAGTTGAACGAACAAGTCGTTGGGCTGAAAGAGGCTTAAAAGCTCATGCAAATCCTGATCGTCAAGGTTTATTCGGTATTATCCAAGGTGCTGGATTTAAAGAACTTCGTCAACAAAGTGCTCGTGATTTAGTATCTATGGATTTTCCAGGGTATTCAATAGGAGGTTTATCTGTAGGAGAACCAAAGGAAAGTATGAATAAAGTTTTAGAATACACTACACCTCTTATTCCAGATGATAAACCGCGTTATTTGATGGGCGTAGGAACTGCCGATTCATTGATCGATGGTGTCATGAGAGGAGTCGATATGTTTGATTGCGTATTGCCTACTCGTATTGCTCGTAATGGGACATGTATGACCAGTAAAGGTCGAGTAGTTATTAAAAATGCACAATATGAACGTGATTTTGCGCCTTTGGATGATAAATGTGATTGCTACACTTGTCGAAATTATACAAGAGCTTATATTCGTCATTTGATTAAAGCAGATGAAACATTCGGATTACGTTTGACTAGTTATCATAATTTGTATTTCTTATTAAATGTAATGAAAGATGTAAGACAGGCTATTATGGATGATAATTTATTGGAGTACAGAGAAAGTTTTTTTGAAGAATATGGTTATAATAAACCAAATGCTAGAAATTTCTAAAGGTTTTATAAGAATCTTATTTAAGAGATAGTAAAAAGACTAGATGTTTGGTAAAGTAAGTAATGTAAAGATGATTGAATCGGAGAATGGAGTGGAAAAATGGAGTTAATTTTTAATTTTGTACCTTTTATTGCGATTATGGGTTTGATGTATTTTATGATGATTCGCCCGCAAAAAAAAGCTGCTACAAAAACACAAAATATGCTTGATGCTATGAAAAAAGGCGACTCAGTTGTAACAATTGGTGGACTACATGGGATTATTGATGAAGTAAATACAACCAATAATACTGTTGTACTTGATTGTGACGGAATCTTTTTAACATTTGAAAAGAAAGCCATTGCTCGCATAGTGACTAACGGAGTTTCAACTCCTGTAGAAGATCTTGGAACAAACACACCACCTCAAGATAGAGTAGAAAATAATACTGACGAAAAACTTTAATCGTTACACTTAAGATCTTAAAGGGTGCTATCAGACTAAAACTGATAGTATCCTTTTTTAATGCAATAGTTGTATTTTAAAACAAATTATGTTATTTTGTTTTAAAGTTCTGTAGTAGTTACATAGAAGGAATGAAGACAGTTTTTAGATAAGGAGTGTATGCTGTTGATCAATGAATCCTTTGCTTACTATGCTAAGTATGAACCGTGGCTAAAATTAAAAATGCAAGAATTTAATCTAATGGGTTACCATCAAATAAACGAAGAAGATTTATGGAATTACGTTACAAGCTTCTGTTGGAAAAGAATAAGACCAACTCACTATTACCAACAAATTAATGATATTATGAAAATTACACCAAATCAGTACTTAGATTATGCTGCTGTAGAAGCTCAAGTTTATAAAGTTACTTCACTTGAAGAGATGAACTTTGATGATTTATTTTAAAAAGAGGAATCAGTGTATTGACTGGTTCCTCTTTTTAAAAGTGATTTTGTGATTTTTTTAACATTTAAATATATGAGTGGGTAAAATTTATAAAAATATAAAACCTTAATATAAAAGGGTTTAAAATGAATTTAATTAAATGGCACTTTTTTACTTTACAAAAAAATAAAAATAAAGTATGATAATTGTGAAATTGATAACAATAATAGGAGGATTTAAAATGATGGAAGTTAGTATGAAAGAAAAAAACAAAACAGTTAAAAAAAGTGCTGTAAGGAATCAAATTAATGTAGCTGATGCAATCGACATCTTAGTTAGTCAAGGGAAAGAAGCATTAAGAGTTTTAGAAACGTTCGATCAAGAAAAAGTAGATTTTATTGTTCATCAAATGGCAATGGCAGGTTTAAACCAACACATGCCGTTAGCTAAAATGGCAGTTGAAGAAACTGGTCGAGGAATTTATGAAGATAAATGCATTAAAAATATGTTTGCCACAGAATCTATTTGGAATTCTATAAAAGACAATAAAACAGTTGGGATAATTAGCAAGGATGATCAAACTGAATTGATAGAAGTAGCCACACCAGTCGGAGTAGTATGTGGTGTAACACCTGTTACTAATCCAACATCTACAACGATGTTTAAAGCTTTAATTGCTTTAAAAACACGTAACCCAATTATTTTCTCTTTTCATCCAAGCGCACAAAAATGTTCTGTAGCTGCAGCAACTGTTTTGAAAGAAGCTGCTATAAAGGCTGGAGCACCGGAAAATTGTATTCAATGGATCGAGCAACCTTCATTGGAGGCTACGAATAGTTTGATGCAGCATCCGGGAGTTGCTGTTGTATTAGCAACTGGAGGATCTGCGATGGTCAAGTCAGCTTATTCCACTGGAAAACCTGCTTTAGGAGTAGGACCAGGAAATGTCCCAAGTTATATTGAAAAAACTGCAAAAATCAAACGTGCAGTTAATGACATTATTGCATCAAAAACATTTGATAATGGAATGATTTGTGCTTCTGAACAAGCAGTTATTGTAGATAAAGAAATTTATCAAGAAGTAAAAGAAGAATTTAAAAAACATTCTATTTATTTTGCTAAACCAAACGAAATAGAAAAATTTGAAAAAGCTGTGATGAATGAAGCAAAAGTTGCTGTAAATCCAGAAATAGTAGGGCAAGCTCCTTACAAAATTGCTGCACTCGCAGGTATAGAAATACCCCAAGAAACGAAAATGATTGTAGTAGAAATAAATGGAGTTGGCGAAGATTATCCGTTATCTCGCGAAAAATTATCTCCAGTACTTGCAATGATCAAAGCAGATTCTACTCGTCATGCATTTGATTTATCTCAACAGATGCTAGAATTGGGAGGATTAGGCCATTCAGCGGCAATTCATACACAAAATGATGGATTGGCAGAAAAATTTGGAGTAGAAATGAAAGCTTGCCGTATTTTGGTAAACTCTCCTACTGCTCAAGGTGGAATAGGCGATTTATACAATAACATGATTCCTTCATTAACACTAGGTTGCGGATCGTATGGAAAAAATTCAATTTCTAAAAATGTTACTGCTGTAAACTTAATGAACGTTAAAACAATCGCGAAACGGAGAAATAATATGCAGTGGTTTAAATTACCAGCAAAAGTTTATTTTGAGAAAAATTCTCTTGCTTATTTACAAGACATGGAGAATATCGAACGTGTTTTCTTGGTCTGTGATCCTGGTATGGTGAAATTTGGTTATGCAGATAAAGTTGTACAAGAGTTAATGAAGCGAACTAACAAAGTTCAAATTGAAATTTTCTCAGATGTTGAACCAAATCCTTCTACTGAAACAGTTAAAGCTGGAACAGAAGCTATGATTCGTTTTCAACCAGATACAATTATCGCTATTGGTGGCGGTTCCGCAATGGATGCTGCTAAAGGAATGTGGTTATTTTATGAAAAACCTGAAACGATTTTCTTTGGAGCTAAACAAAAGTTTTTAGATATTCGAAAAAGAACTTACAAAATTCCAAATTTAACAAAAACACAATTTGTTTGTATCCCAACAACTTCTGGAACAGGTTCTGAAGTAACACCATTTGCAGTAATTACAGATAGTGAAACACACGTGAAATACCCATTAGCTGATTATGCTCTAACACCAGATGTAGCAATTATCGATCCGCAGTTTGTTATGAGTGTGCCAAAATCAGTTACTGCTGATACGGGTATGGATGTTTTAACACATGCCATTGAATCATATGTTTCTGTAATGGCTAGTGATTACACTAGAGGATTAAGTCTTCAAGCAATTAAACTTGTATTTGAAAATTTACGTTCGTCTTATGAATATGGTACAGAAGAAGCTCGAGAAAAAATGCATAATGCTTCTACTATGGCTGGGATGGCATTTGCTAATGCATTTTTAGGCATCAATCATTCTATTGCACATAAAATCGGAGCTGCTTATGATATTCCTCATGGACGTACTAATGCCATATTAATGCCGCATGTGATTCGCTACAATGCAAAAGATCCCGCAAAACATGCATTGTTTCCGAAATATGAATATTTCCATGCACATGAAGATTATGCTGAAATCGCTCGTTTCTTAGGTTTTAAAGGGAACACTACAGAAGAATTAGTAGAATCTTTGGTTCAAGAAATTAATAAGTTAGGAAAAGATGTTGGTATCGATATGAGTTTGAAAGGTCAAGGTGTAACTTCTGAAACTCTATATGATACAGTTGATCAGTTAGCAGAATTAGCATTTGAAGATCAATGTACAACAGCTAATCCAAAACAACCTTTAATTAGTGAGTTGAAACAAATCATTATTGATGCATTTGAAGAAATACATTAAAAACAAAAAAGAAAAGCTAAGGCAATTTGCCTTAGCTTTTCTTTTTTGTTTTCAAAATGCAATTAGTTGGATAAAGGTCTTGCAAAAATAAAAAATCAAGGTATACTTTTAATATAAGTTAGGTAAGCCTAAAAAAACGATCGGATGCTGTTAGAGCTTTAAATAACAAGTAAAAAGATAATCCAATTGGGGTAACTTACTCTACAGTTCTTAAAAGGATAAACCTAAAAAATGAGGTAGGAGAAAATTATGACGCCAAATAAAGAAGATTACTTGAAAATGATTTATGAACTTGGTGGTACAACTAAAAAAGTGACCAATAAAGAACTCGTTGCAGGTCTAAAGGTATCTGCTGCATCAGTCAGCGAAATGGTAACGAAATTATTAAAAGGAGGATTTGTTGAACATGTTCCTTATCAAGGAATTCAATTAACCCAAGAGGGCCTTCAAAAAGCAAGTGCCTTAGTAAGAAAACATCGCTTGTGGGAAGTTTTTTTAGTTAGTCATTTAGGATATGCTTGGAATGAGGTTCATGAAGAAGCTGAGGTATTAGAACACGTTACTTCGGTTGAGTTAGCAAGGAAATTAGATTATTACTTAAATTTCCCTACTGTTTGTCCTCATGGAGGAATGATTCCAACTGAAAAAGGCATCATTGATGAAAAAACACTTCCGAATTTAGTTGATAAACAAGTTTATGATGTGGTCAAAATTAAACGAGTCGCAGATGAGAAAGAATTGCTAGATTATTTAGCTTCACTAGAAGTTAATATAGGGGATATATATAAAATAATAGATATTGGGGCTTATGAAGGACCTATTATACTTGAATCAGAAGGTAGGCAGCTATCAATCAGTTATAAAGCTGCTACGAGTATTTTTATTGAAATGGCATAGAAAGTAGGAAAAAGATGAAAACTATTAAGCGTATTCTTTTCAGTTCAATGTTTATTGCATTTATTTTTCTAACAGGTTGTTATAATTTTGGGTCAAATCAGGATTCGGATAAGTTACAAGTCGTAGCCACAACGACGATGCTAACTGATTTATTGAAAGAAATCGGTGGGGAACATGTGTATGTAACCGGACTGATGTCTGCTGGGGTAGATCCTCACTTGTACAAAGCAAGTGCAAGAGATGTCATTTATATGCAGTCTGCAGATGTAGTAGCTTACAACGGACTAGAACTTGAAGGGAAAATGGGTGAAATATTTCAAGGTCTAGAAGATCAGAAAAAAACCGTTATTGCTTTAGAAAATGGTTTAAACGAAAATGATGTTCTCTCTGCTGGAGAAGGAAGTACCTCCATTGACCCGCATATTTGGTTTGATGTAAGCCTTTGGAAAAAATCAGCAATAGAAGTATCTAAAGGGTTGATTTCTGCGGATCCTAAAAATGAAAAAAGTTATCAAGCAAACTTAGAAAGTTATTTGCTTGAATTGGAAGAGTTAGATCAATATGTAACCAATCGTGTAAATGAAATACCAGAAGATGATCGTGTTTTAGTAACAGCTCATGATGCCTTTAGTTACTTTGGTGAAGAATATGGATTTAACGTTATTGGGCTTCAAGGTTTAAATACAAATGCTGAAGCAGGGACAGGAGATATCAGCCAATTAGCTGATTATATTGTAGATAATGGTATAAAAGCTATTTTTATTGAGTCTTCTGTTCCAACAAGAACGATTGAATCTTTACAGGCAGCTACTAAAGCAAAAGGTTTTGAAGTTGAAATCGGAGGAGAACTCTACTCAGATTCTCTTGGGGACAAAGAAAACGACAGTGAAACTTATATAAAGACAGTGAAATCTAATGTAGATACCATTGTTGATGCGTTGAAATAAATCAAAAAGACTGGAGTGCATAAAGCATGGAGAATCAACAAATAGAAAAAACGACTGCAATACGCTTAAATCAATTGACTGTAGCTTATGAAGCACAACCGGTTTTGTGGAATATTTCGGTTAATATCCCTAAAGGCACATTAACAGCTATTGTTGGACCAAATGGTGCGGGTAAATCTACGCTTATTAAATCTTTAATCAATTTAATCAAGCCAATTGCTGGTGAAGTAGATTTTACTTTTGAACAAACCAAAGATGAAAATTATGGAAAAAATAAAAATTTAGTCGCATATGTACCTCAAAATGGAAGTGTGGATTGGGATTTTCCAACAACGGTTTTAGACGTTGTTGTGATGGGAAGATACGGTCACTTAGGATGGTTTAAAAGACCTAAAAAGAAAGATAAAACCTTAGCTAATGAGATGCTTGCAAAAGTAGGTATGTCTGACTTCAAAGATAAACAAATCAGTCAATTATCTGGTGGACAAAGACAGCGTGTTTTTCTCGCCCGAGCATTGGTTCAAGAAGCGGAAATTTATTTAATGGATGAACCTTTTCAAGGTGTAGATGCGCAAACAGAAAAAATTATTATTCAATTACTAAAGGAATTAAAAACAGAGGGGAAAACGATTGTCGTTGTTCACCATGATTTACAAACTGTTCCCGAATATTTTGATGAAGTTATTTTAATTAATCGTGAATTGATTGGAAGTGGACCAATTGAAACAACTTTTACTAAGGAATTGATTGCCAAAACTTATCGTCAAAATCAAACAAAACCATGGGAGGAAGAATAAATGGATGTACTAAGTGCTCTTTTCTTTGATTATACTTTTCAAGTAGTCGTTTTTGGTTCGAGTATCTTAGGCTTATTAAGCGGTGTTATCGGAAGTTTTGCAGTTTTGCGTAAACAAAGTTTGCTTGGTGATGCGGTGAGTCATGCAGCTCTACCAGGGATCTGTCTGGCATTTATACTTACCTCAAATAAACAAATGGAAATTTTGTTACTTGGAGCACTTATTTCAGGTTTGCTGGCTACTTGGTTGATCATGGTTATCGTTAAACACTCTAAAGTTAAATTTGATAGTGCATTGGCGCTGACTACATCCGTTTTCTTTGGTCTTGGTTTAGTTTTATTAACCTTTATCCAAAAAAGTCCAAACTCTAATCAAGCTGGTTTAGAAAAATTTATTTTTGGACAATCTTCTACTCTTTTAGAGAGAGATGTTAAAATTATGTTCCTAGTAGGGATCGTATTGTTGATCGTGGTCATCGCGTTTTGGAAAGAATTTAAATTGATGGCTTTTGATCATTCATTTGCTACCAGTATTGGATTGCCAGTCTACTGGATGAATAGTCTTTTAGCGACTCTAACGGTGATTGTTATCGTAATGGGATTACAATCCGTTGGAGTTATCTTAATGAGTTCTCTTTTGATTGGACCAGCAGTAGCAGCTAGACAATGGACGAATCATTTATCGATTATGGTAGTATTAGCAGCAATTTTTGGTTGTATTTCTGGGATTATTGGAACTATGATCAGTTCATTAGGCCAACAAATTCCGACAGGACCAACTATTGTTCTAATTATCAGTTCAATTGTGTTGATCAGTATTCTTTTTGCTCCAAGTAGAGGGATTATTTGGAAAATGATTAATAATATGCAACGTAAAAAAGAATTTGCAACTCAATTAAAGAAAGGCGGATAAGTATGAACCCTGTTTTTGAAATACAACTCATTGCAGTTTTAGTTTCTGTTGCTTGTGCATTACCGGGTGTCTTTCTGGTAATCCGCGGAATGGCTATGATGACAGATGCCATTACTCATACGATTTTGTTGGGTATTGTAGTAGCTTTTTTTATCACCCAAGATTTAAATTCGCCATTACTGATTGTAGGTGCTGCACTTGTAGGTATTCTTACAGTTTGGTTGACAGAATTGATTCATCAAACAAAATTACTGGATAAAGATGCCTCTATTGGAATTATTTTTCCCTTATTGTTTAGTATCGCTATTATTCTTATTACTCGTTATGCTGGGGATGTACATTTGGATACAGATTCAGTGTTATTAGGAGAATTAGCGTTTGCTCCTTTTGATCGATTGATTCTATTTGGAATTGATGTTGGTCCACAAGCTATTTACTCAATGGCTGCTATCCTTATTCTACTGCTTTTGTTCATAGGTTTTTTCTACAAAGAACTAAAATTGACTTCATTTGATGCTTTATTGGCAGCTTCGTTAGGGTTTTCTCCTGTCTTGTTGCACTATGCATTGATGTCATTGGTGTCCGTTACAGCGGTGGGAGCATTTGAAGCAGTGGGATCGATATTAGTGGTAGCATTTATGGTAGGACCCCCAGTTTCAGCATACCTGTTAACAAACCGGTTAAGTTACATGTTAGGCATTAGTGCTGTTTTAGGTGCTATAAATAGTTTGATCGGTTTTCAGCTTGCAATGTACTTTGATGTTTCCATTGCTGGTATGATAGCAGTTGTAACTGGTTTAACTTTTATAGTAATTTTTATCTTTTCTCCCAAAAAAGGATTTATCTATGAAATTCATCGAAAAAAAAGACAGAAAAAGACATTAAAGAAAGCACTGGAAAGTAATCATTTAAGCTAAAACGTAGGAAGGGTTTGGACAAAAGTCTGGGCCCTTTTTTCATGTTTGGTTTATTTTTTAATGAATATAGGAAGTTATCCATTCAGTACACCAAGCTTATAAATCTTGATTCAGAATGTACGTTCCCTTATAATGAGGGTGAAGGAGGTGGAAAAAGGATGGACATTGGTGTATTAAGATTCGATGAACCTAAAAGAGACACAACAAGGAAAATTATACACATTGATATGGACGCCTTTTTCGCCTCAGTAGAGGAACGAGAAAACCCTGATTTAAAAGGGAAACCCGTTATTATCGCACGGCATCCAAAAGAAACAGGAGGTAAAGGGGTCGTAGCTACTGCTAATTATGAAGCGCGCAAGTATGGTGTACATTCTGCAATGAGTGCTCAAAAAGCATATGAACTATGTCCACATGGAAATTTTATCTCTGGACATTATAACTTATACCGTGAAATTTCTGCAGAAGTTCGGTCAATATTTGAACGTTACACCGATACGATTGAACCTCTTTCATTAGACGAAGCGTATTTAGATGTAACGGTAAATAAACTAAACCTAACGAGTGCAACATATATTGCAAAACTCATTCAACGAGATATCTGGCAAGAAGTTCAATTGACTAGTTCAGCTGGAGTATCCTACAACAAGTTTATTGCAAAATTAGCTTCTGACTACCATAAGCCTGCTGGAATAACGGTTATCCCACCCGATGAAGCCTTGGATTTTTTACGGAAACTACCCATTGAAAAATTTTATGGTGTAGGAAAAAAGACTGTTGAAAAAATGCATGACCTTTCTATTTATACAGGAGAAGATTTATTTCAAAAAAATGAAATGGAATTGATTCAAAGGTTTGGTAGAATGGGATATTCTCTTTATCGTAAAGTTAGAGGAATCGATAATTCACCTGTTCAAGTAAGTCGTGAAAGAAAGTCAGTTGGTAGGGAGTTAACTTATGGGAAAAATCTTACAACCGAACAAGAAGTCTTGAGCGAATTAAGATTTATCGCAAATAAAGTGCAAATTTCACTTCGGAAAAATCAAAAACACGGAAAAACAGTGGTATTAAAAGTACGGTATTCAAATTTCGAAACAGCTACAAAACGACTAACGCTACCTAATTATGTGAAGAATGGGGAAGAAATATTCTTTCATGCCCAAAACCTCTGGGATGAAATTGGGGTATTGGATAGAGGTATACGATTACTAGGTATCACAGTGACTAACTTAGATCCTTTAGCCTATGAAAATATTGTCTTACCCTTATGGGACAAAGAAACTGATTATTGAGTCTTGTTATATAACAAGACTAATTGCATTCTATTTTTCACAACTGTATAATAAAATTATTCTATCGAGAGTTCGTTCAGCGAACGAAAGGGGAGTAATAAGATGAAAATTTCTTGGCATGGACAATCTTGTTTACAATTGTTGACTGATTCAGGAATGACTATTTTAATGGATCCTTTTATTACCGGAAATCCTAAAAGTGACTTAGACCCCAATACTGTTCAAGCAGATGTAATTATTCTAACACATGCACATGATGATCATATCGGAGATACGGAACCTATTGCAAAAAGAACAGGAGCTTTAATTGTTTCTAATGTAGAAATAGCCTCATTTTTTAAAAAGAAAGGCTTTAGAACACATGGCATGCAAATGGGTGGGAAACATCAATTTGATTTTGGTGAAATTAAAATGACACCTGCTATTCATGGTTCTTCATATGAAATAGAAGGAGAAGCTGTCACCTTGGGACTTGCAGCGGGTATCATTTTTAGTGCGGATAATCAAACGATTTATCATGCTGGTGATACAGCATTGTTTACAGATATGAAATTAATCGGTGTCTATAAAACCATTGATGTAGCCTTTTTACCTATAGGAGACAATTATACTATGGGACCAGAAGATGCTATCATTGCTGCAAGTTATATACAAGCTAAAAAAGTTGTTCCTATTCATTATAATACGTTTCCACTCATTGAACAGAATGCAGAAGATTTTTGCACAAGCTTAGCTGAAGATCAAGGTCTAGCCTTGAAAATTGGAGAAGTAATCGATTTATCTTATATGTAGTATGGAGGCAAGCGAATGACTACAAAACACGATCAGATCATCACGTATATAGAAAGATTACCGGTTGGAGAAAAGATTTCAGTAAGGTCAATTGCAAAGAATTTAAATGTTAGTGAAGGAACAGCATACCGTGCGATTAAAGATGCACAAAACGATGGATTAGTTTCAACGATTCAGCGAGTTGGAACAATTCGTATTGAACGTAAAATGAAAGAAACTTTCGAAACACTGACTTATGGGGAAGTTGTAAAAATTATAGACGGCGATATCTTGGGTGGTGAAGAAGGATTAGATAAAGATTTAAGCAAGTTTATTATTGGTGCAATGACGGAAGAAGCAATGATGCGATACATTACACCTGGTTCCTTGATGATAGTAGGGAACCGTGAAAATGCCCAGAAATTGGCTCTTGAATGCGGTGCGGCAGTCTTGATTACTGGTGGCTTTAAAACAAATGAAGCCATTATTTTGTTAGCCAATAAATTAAAAATGCCTGTACTAAGTACAACATATGATTCTTTTACGGTAGCAACATTGATCAACCGAGCAATTACAGATCAATTAATAAAAAAGGAAATTATGCTCGTTGATGATATTTATACAAAAGCTGATAAAACGTTGTATTTAACAGCTAATCAAGTCGTTCTAGATTATCGAAAATTAAATGAGGAAAGTCAACATACGCGCTTTCCTGTTGTGAATAAAAAAGGACGTTTGATTGGGATGGTTACTGCTAAAGATATTATTGGTAAACAGGATCATGTCGGCATTGAACGAGTCATGACAAAAAATCCTACATTTGCCAAAACTCACATGAGTGTAGCAAGTGTAGGCCATTTAATGATCTGGGATGGGTTGGAAGTGATGCCTATCGTTGAAGATGATTTAACACTTATGGGCATCGTTTCTCGTCAAGATGTTATGAAAGCCATGCAATCTTCTCAGCGACAACCGCAAATGGGAGATACGCTATCTGATCAAATAAATGAAAATATAGAGATCTTAACAACTTCTTCAGAAGAATGGACTTCTAAAATCCCTTATTATAAATTCAAAGTGACCCCACAAATGACTGATAATGTTGGAACGCTCTCATTTGGATTGTTGAGTGAAGTGATTTCTACTGTAACAAAAAATACCATGGTTGTTTACCAAAAAAAGAATGCTATGGTAGAACAAATGAATTTATATTATTTAAAATTGGTTCAACTTGGAAGTGAAATAGAAATCAGACCAAGTGTCTTTGAAATTGGCAGAAGAACGGCTAAATTGGATATTGAGGTTTACACTGATACGGTTTTAGTAGCGAAAGCAACTGTAGTATGTCAATTGATGCAAAGAAGTTAAAGGAGAAAAAGAATGTCTATAAACTTATACGATCAAATACTTGAAAAAATTAAAGAAACAGAAACAATTATTATTCATAGGCACAAAAATCCTGATCCAGATGCGCTTGGGTCACAAGGCGGATTAGCAGAAATTATAAAAGCTAGTTTTCCAACTAAAAAAGTTTTAAAGACGGGTGGACCAGTTGGTGATTTAAGCTATTTAACTGAAATGGATGATGTTTCAGATGAAGATTATCAAGAAGCTTTAGTTATTGTGACTGATACGGCAAATACACCGCGCATTAGCGATGAACGCTACAGTCAAGGAAAGTACTTAGTTAAAATAGATCATCATCCTAATGATGATGTTTACGGAGATATTGTTTTAGTGGATACGAATGCTAGTAGCTCTAGTGAAATAATTGCTGATTTCTGTTTTCAACAAAAAGAAACATTGAAAATGACAACTACAGCTGCTAAGTTATTGTACGCAGGTATTGTTGGAGATACAGGTCGTTTCTTATATCCAGCTACAACACCTAAAACGATGCGTATTGTTGCCGATTTAATGGAATTTCCTTTTAAACCGGATGAAATTAATCAGAAAATGAATGCTATGTCGCGAAAAGTAGCACATCTTTCAGGTTATGTTTTACAAAACATCGAAGTCCATTCATCTGGCGTAGGAAAAGTTGTTCTTACTAAGTCGATCCTAGATCAATTTGAGTTAACAGATGCTGAAACTTCTGCGGTTGTTTCATTACCTAGCGCACTTGAAGAAGTCATTTTATGGGGAATATTTGTTGAACAGCCGGATGGTCATTTTCGTTGCCGTTTACGTTCTAAAGGACCAGTTATTAATGAAATAGCCAAAAAACATGATGGTGGTGGTCACCCGTTAGCTAGTGGAGCTAACGCAAAAGATTTACGTGAAGTAGACCAAATCATTGATGAATTGATTCAGGTTGCTGAACAAAGACAATAAAAATAGATAAATGAAAGACATAATAAAAAGAGCCTAGATTGATTAATCTAGGCTTTTTTTATCTATCCTGAAATCTAAAGTTAATCTATTTCATTCATAGCAACTTGAGGGGTCTTTTTTATAATGTCTATAACTTCAAGGGTACCATTTCCTGATTTAATAACTTTAAAGATGTAATTATTAAAAGTTAATTCTTCATCGATGGAAATATCGTATTTTTGATTCATCATCCAGCCGCCTATAGTATCGACATCTTCTTCTTCGATGGAAAGACCAAAAATGTCATTTACATCATCAATCAACATCCTAGCACTAACGCGATAATGATGATCACCAATTTTCTTAATTTCGGGCTCGCCAACAACTTCATAATCGTCGCTAATATCCCCAACAATTTCTTCAACAATATCTTCCATTGAAATAATTCCACTGGTTCCACCGTATTCATCTACAAGTACAGCAATTTGATTTCGTTCTTTTTGCATTTTTACAAGAAGTTCTTTAATAGGAATTGTTTCAATAACCGAAATGATGGGTCTAATGTACTCAGCAAAACTAAAGGTTTCAGATAATTTTGCTTCCACGGCATCCACATAAACAGCGAATATTTCTTTTGTATTTATAATGCCTAATACAATGTCTTTATCACCATCTTTAATGACTGGGTAACGTGTAAATCGTTCTTTACTAACCAATTGAGCAATTTCTCTCAAAGTCATTGAGGTCGATACAGTCACCATTTCAGTACGAGGCACCATGATTTCACGACTCATCCGATCATCAAATGCAAATACATTTTCTACAAATTGATATTCATCGCGATTGATTTCGCCACTTTTTAAACTTTCACCCATGATGATACGAAGTTCTTCTTCAGAAACTCCTTCTTCGGGTTCACTGATATTCTTCATGCCGATTCGACGTGAAATACTATTTGCGATTCGATTCAATACATAAACTAAAGGATACATAATACGGAACCACATCTGCAGAGGTTTAGCGATAAATAAACCAATTTGTTCCGTTTTATTGATTGCAATATTTTTTGGCACTAGCTCTCCAATAATAACTTGAAGAGAAGTTAAAATGATAAAAGATAAAGTAATTGAAGCAATCGTTGAAACAGAAGAGGGAATATCAACGGATGAAAATAATAAATTAAACAAGCGCCCAAAAGTGGGATCACCTAACCAACCAATAGCTAGTGAAGTGATGGTTACCCCTAATTGAGTTGCTGAGAGATACGTATCTAATTTTTGTGTCATTTCTTTTAAAAGTATTGCACGTTTGTCGCCATTTTCAATTAAGTAATCCAATCTTGAAGGGCGAATGCGCACCAGTACGAATTCTGACATCACGAATAAAGCAGCGATAAATAAGATAATAAAGAATGCAATGATTCCAGTTGTAATTGACAAATTATTGTCTACGCTAGAATTATAGCGTAGACTTCACCTCCTTGTAGTATAGTTTGCAATGAATTGTTCTTAATAAGTATAAATAGTTCATCATACAAAGAGTATTTCAATGGTCATTATTAGTAAAGTCATCAGGGTGAGGATGAAATACAAGGTTAAAACGACCAAAAGAAACAGTTGTATAACTAAAACTATCCTTTTGATAGATTCGTACCTTTATTCTATTTTCTGTCCCAAGGTCTCACCTCATCCATTTTTTTTAAAACTAGTATTAAGCAAATAGTCAATTTTTCCATTTTAATAAAGTCTTTAACTTTACTCTACATCAATATGGTAAAATGATAAAGAAAAAATAGTGAAAACTAAGCAAAATGGCGAATAAAAAACAATTAGTCAATGAAGACATATCCTACTTAAGGAGGATGTGTCTTCATTAGTGATTTGTTAAACTTAAAATAAGGGTCGATTTAGAATAAAAAAATAAGGAATGAATGCGAATGAATGAATCTTCTTTTTTAGAGAAGTTACAAGGAGCTCTGATCACTTTTTGGAATTGGGCAAAACCGTATCTACTAAAGTTCCATAAAATACGACAACGAATTTGGAAGAAATACCATGTAAATAAAATTATCCTTTTAGTCATACTAACTGTTTCCCTAGTTGCAAGTGTTTATTTGTTATACTTAGCAAAAACAGCAAATGTTTCTACATTAAAAGCAGGTCTAGAACAAACAACAACAATCTATGATGTCAATAATGAAGAAGCTGGAACCTTGTACTCACAAAAGGGAACGTTTATTTCAGTTGATAATATATCTGACTCGATTGAACAAGCTGTCATTTCGACTGAAGATAAACGCTTTTACAAACACTCAGGATTTGATCCAATTGGAATTGCTAGAGCGGCGGTTGGCTATGTCATTAATGGCGGGAATATTGTCGGAGGCGGAAGCACAATTACTCAGCAATTAGCTAAAAATGCTTATCTGACATTGGATCAAACGTTTATTCGAAAATTAAAGGAACTTTTTTTAGCTATCGAAATCGAAAAAGTGTATACAAAAGATGAAATATTAGAGATGTATCTCAATAACTCTTATTTTGGAAATGGAGTTTGGGGAGTCGAAGATGCTTCTCAAAAATATTTTGGGAAATCTGCGGCAGAAGTAACTTTATCAGAAGCCGCTACAATAGCAGGTATGTTGAAGGCACCTACAAATTATAATCCTATTGACGATTACGATAATGCTATTTCTAGAAGAAACGTTGTTTTGGACTTAATGGTAACAAATGAGATTGTTACTCAAGAAGAAGTAGACAATATAAAAGCTGAAGGGTTAACACTAGTTGATGCGTACTCAGAAAAAGAAGGATATCAATACCCTTCTTATTTTGATGCAGTAGTAAATGAAGCAATTTATACCTATGATTTAAGTGAAGAACAAATCTTAAATAAAGGGTATAAAATTTATACCTCATTAAATCAAAATTACCAACGTGCAATGGATTTGGCTTATGAAAATGATTATTTATTCCAAAATGCAGCAGATGGAACATTATTAGAAAGTGGCTCTGTTGCATTGGATCCTGAGACTGGCGGAGTTTTTGCCATCTTTGGGGGCCGAAAAGAGCATACATTTAGAGGCTTTAATTATGCGACTCAAATGGTTAGGCAACCGGGTTCTATCATCAAACCACTAGCTGTTTATACTGTTGCTTTAGAGCAAGGATATACGATTGATTCAATGTTGGTTGATGAGCCAATTTCTTATGGTAAAGATAAGTATACTCCTGAAAATGTTGACCATGAATATGAAGGAGAAGTACCGATGTATCAAGCTTTGGCAGAAAGTAAAAATACCTCAGCAGTTTGGCTTCTAAATGAAATAGGATTAAACAAAGGATTTAAAAAAGTTGAAGAATTCGGCATTCCTCTAGCAGAAGGAACTGAAGGGGATGAATATCTAGGACTGGCTCTAGGTGGATTGAGTAAAGGAGTCTCTCCTCTTCAAATGGCGAGTGCCTATACAACGTTCGCTAACGGTGGTGTGATGAGTGAAGGACATTTCATTACTAAAATCGTTGATGCTACAGGTGCAGTCATTGTTGACAACACAGAACCCGAAACGAAAAAAGTGACTACTCCAGAAGTTGCAGACCAAATGACGAGTATGCTGATGGGCGTGTTTACAAATGGGACAGCACAAAACAATAACCCATCTGGTTATACAATAGCTGGAAAAACTGGGAGTACAGAAGTAACATTTAATGACGAAGGTGGTACAACGGATCAGTGGACAGTTGGTTATACACCTGATATTGTGGTTGCAACTTGGATGGGATTTGACCCAACTGACGAAGAACATTATATGACAACGGGAAGTTCCACTGGGGTAGGACCGCTGTTTAAAAAACAAATGGAAAATATTCTTCCATACACTGAACTAACAGCTTTCAATACAGAGAGTGCCCAAGAAATTGTTGCTGCAGAAGCAGAAACTGAAGCAGGTTCTAGTGACTGGAAACAAGGTGTGAAAGACACAATTGATTCAATTGGTGGAAAAGTAAAGGAAGGATCGGATATTGTTAAAGACAAATTTGGAAACTTGCTTGATCAATTTAAAAATAAAGTGACGCAATAGAAAAAAAGTTAGTGATTTAGATGAGAATATTGGAAAAATAATGTCTGAAATGATATAGTTATTAAGATGAAACCATTATTTGAATTGGAGAGTGAAGTATATTATGAGTACAAATATTTATGATACAGCCAATGCTTTAGAAAAAGAATTAAGAGATAGTGAAGAGTATACTATTTTAGTAGCAGCTTTTGATGAAGTTAAAAAAGATGAAGCAGCTAGCAAAATGTACTTTGACTTCCAAGAAGTTCAAATTAAATTGCAACAAAAACAAATGTCGGGTGAACAAATTACTGAAGAAGAAATTGCTGAAGCTCAAAACTTAGCTCAAACTTCTGGAGAAAATGATGTTATCAAAGGATTGATGGAAGCTGAACAACGTTTAAGCACATTGATTGAAGATTTAAACCGCATCATTATGAAACCTGTTCAAGATGTTTATCAAGGTTAAGAAATAGAGGACAAAAAAGAACTCACTAGTATAAAAGAGTAGTGAGTTCTTTTTTTTCTGATATTAAAGGAACGTATGTGCCCTTCGTAAGCTGGAGGCTATAAAAGAAAGGAAAGAGTGGATACAATGGTCAAATTTATTCATGCAGCTGATCTGCATTTGGACAGCCCCTTTATTGGCTTAAAAACGTTACCTGATTTTATTTGGAATGCTATTTATTTATCTACTTTTTCAGCTTTGACTACAATCGTCGATAGTGCGATACAAGAAAAGGTGGATTTTATCTGCTTAGTTGGAGATATTTATGATAATGATGAGCGGAGTGTGAAAGCTCAAGCCTATTTACGAAATGAAATGGAACGTTTAAATAAAGCTGAAATACCAGTCTATCTATTGCATGGAAATCATGATTACATAGAAAATACTGGGTTACACTTAGAAATGCCTGAAAATGTCGTTGTATTTACAGAATCAGTGGAAACAAAATGGTATACGACAACGGAAAATGATGAGATCGCCATTAGTGGTTTTAGTTACGATAAAAGATGGGTCCTTGAGCGGAAAATTAAGGAGTATCCAGAAAAACACCCACGTGCAAAGTATCATATTGGATTGTTACACGGCTTCTCTGAAGGCTTAGACTCAGAACACGGGAACTACGCACCCTTCTCATTAGGAGAGTTGAAAAGTAAGAAATATGATTACTGGGCCTTAGGTCATATTCATAAGAGACAGCAGTTAGCTGAAAATCCACCTGTCATTTATCCTGGAAATACTCAAGGCAGAAGCAGCAAGGAAAGTGGAGAAAAAGGTTTTGAATTAGTAACATTGTCTGAATCTGGGGTGTTAATGGAATTTAGACCAACCTCAACGATTCAATGGAAGACAATTGACCTTTCGATTAAAGAAACTAAGAGTTTAGATGAGCTTTACAAAGTCTTAAAAAATGTCGTTGAAGAACAAAAAAATAATTTTTATAGTCTGTTCCTTTCTATTCATTTAGTAGATAGTGAGAATTTGCTTGAAGGAGTTCTAAAAAAAATAAACCAAGGTGAATTATTAGAGGCCTTACAACAAATTCCAAAAACAGATACTTTCGTTTGGGTCCACAAAATAGAATTGCAGACAGTAGTTGAAAATCGAATACCAGCTATCCAAAAGATTTTTCCAAATGAATGGGAACAAGTTCAAAAAGAAATTGAAACAGAAAGTTTATTTAATAATCTAACGAATGCACTTTTTGATTTCCCTGGAATGGAAGAAGTTATAGAAACACGTGAAGAAAATTATCGAAAAAAAATTGTAAAAGATGCTAAAGAGTTGGTTAGCAATCAACTTGGACTTGAAAGAAGTGATAACCTTGAAGATTAAATCAATGGAAATATATGGTTATGGAAAATGGGTAGATCACAAAATTGATGATATAACTAACTTGCAATTATTTTATGGAGAAAATGAAGCGGGCAAGACAACTTTAATGTCGTTTATTCATAGTATTCTTTTTGGATTTCCTTCTAAGATTAGTTCTGAACTAAGGTATGAACCTAAAAGTAGCAGTCAATACGGAGGAAGACTCTTTTTAACTGGTACACAATATGGGGATGTTCAAATTGAGCGTGTACGAGGAAAAGCAAACGGCACGGTTACAGTAACTTTTGCTAGTGGAGAAATGGGTGGCGAAGAATGGCTTGAAAAAATATTATCCGGATTGGATAAGGCAACTTATCAAGCATTATTTTCTTTTAATTTAGCTGGCCTACAAAAAGTTCAACAATTAAATCGTGAAAAATTGAATCGTTATTTTTTAAGTGTAGGAACAATTGGGAACGAACAGTTGTTAAAGGTTGCCGATAAGTTTCAAATGGAAGCAAGTAAGTTGTTTAAGCCCAATGGCCGAGTGACCGTTATTAATAAAAAAATGGCCGATGTTGAATCAAAAAGGAAACAAGTAAAACTAGCAAAAGAAAAGAATAGTCAGTATATGAATTGGTTGCTTGAAAAAGAAAATCTTGAAAAAGAGTTAATCAGCTTACGAGAACAAAGGACACATTATGAAGATAAAGTGTTCAAGCTTACCCAATTAGAATCAAATTGGGTACTTTTTAGTGAGATGCAAGATATTCAACATCAAATAAAAAAAGAACAGCTCGAAAAATTGCCCAAAGATGGATTGTACCAGCTCAATCATTACAATCAAGAAATAAATCAACTTAAATTAACCATTACGCAACAACAAGAAAAATTGCATTATCTTAGAGATAAAACAGAGGAAACAAGGCAACTTAAAGTGTTTATTGAACATAGAGATGAAATGATCCAATTGATGGAAAATCTGGATCATTTCCAAGCTAAGTTACAAGAAACTACATTTATTAAAGAAACCATTTTAGCTACACAACATCAATTTTTGCGTGAAAAACAACAGTTAGGTCTAGAGGAACAACAAGCTATACCAGCTGCTATGACTGAGGAAAGTCGACTTAAATTAAATGATTTACAAGCTAAACAAAATCAAGCAGAGCAAAAAATAAAGAAACTAGCGGAACGCATAGCGTTTTTGAACTTCCAGCAAGAATCTTTAGGAGATCAACTCGATAAATTAGAAAAACGACTATGGGATAATCAAATCTATCAAGAAGTAGACGACCAACTAAAAAAAAGCAATCATGAACCACGTACGTATAATAAAATAGATAAGCAAAGTGAGCAAAAATTAAGTAAAGGAAAACTCATCAACTTAGTTATTGGATTAATGATAAGTATTCTAGGTTTGTACTTGTCTAATGGAACTGGATTAGTACTTACGATTGCTGGTTTAGGACTTCTATTCTATAGTATTTGGTCAATCATTAAAAAAAAGAATACACCAAATAAAGTAGAAGAGATCAGAGAGACTGCATATTCTTTTGAAGAATATATTCAGCAAACCGAAATTCGAAAACAGTGGCGAGAAAAACTTGCAGAAATTGATCAAGTTATTCTTGAATTAAATGAGAAACAGGTTCAATTTGAAGAGACTGAAAATCAACAAGTTCATATTGAAAAAGAATTTCAATCATGGAAACAAATATATGGTTACCCGTTAGAGTACTCAACTAGCGACTTGATGCAAGAAACGGATATTTTCGAAGCTATAAGAGAAAAAGCAAATAGCATCTATGAAAAGCAAACACAATTAAGCCAAATGGAGAATGAAATAGTTGAGTGGAAAGAATCCATTAGTTATTTACAGCCTGTTATTTTTGTTGATTGGAATAGTAATATGCAGCTAATTGAAGGAATAAAACAATTTTTTAAAGAAGTTACAGCTGATGAAGAAAACATAAAAAATCTTATAAGACAGCATAAAGAAGCACATCAGCATATTGAGCAGCTTATTATGCAACAAAAAGAGTTTGAACAAAAGAGAAGACATCTTCTTCAAACTGTTAAAGCTGAAACTGAAGAAGAATTTCGAAAAAAATATGTACTAGAGGAAGAATTGACAACAAAAAAAGCTCGTTTAAATTTGTTAGAACAGCAAGTTGGTGAATACAGTACTTTGTTAGAAAAATATCGCGATAAGGCTGCTTTAATTGAAAGTATCCAAAGTTTAAAAGCAAAACTGTATCAGTTAAAAGAATCAATTGAAAACAAATTAAATAAAAAAATTAAAACAGAAGTTGCATTGAAAAATTTAGAAGTTGGTGGAGCATATTCTGAATTGTTGCAAGAATATGCTAATTTAAAGAGTGAAACACAAATTTTAGTAGATGAATGGACAACGTATAAAATAGCCGCAGAACTTATTGAGAGAACGTTAACTGAAGCTAGAAAAGATCGTTTTCCAGCAACTATACGTGATACGACTTACTTTTTTTCCATTTTGACAAATGGTAATTATCAAAAAGTATTCTTAAAGGATCAAACGATAACGGTTCAACGTAAAGATGGCACTTTATTTGAAGCTGCTGAGCTTTCCCAAGCGACAGCTGAACAACTTTATGTGGCTCTGCGTTTTTCATTTGTAAAAAATGCTAATGACTTAATTCAATTGCCGTTGTTAGTAGATGATGGCTTTGTGAATTTTGATCATCAAAGAAAAAAAGAGATGTATCAACTATTAAAGAGCATTAGTGAAGACATACAGGTATTTTATTTTACATTTGATGAATCTGTAACAGATGTTTTTCGAAAAGAGCAGATAGAAATGTTATAATAAAGAAAAGATGCAAATAGAAAGAGGGAGTCAAATGGAAAAGAAATTATTTGAGTATACGAATGATGAAACCTTCGACATTCATTTATTAATCAAATCAGCGGATATTCGAGTTGCTAAAAATGGTAAAAAATTTATTGCTTTTACGTTTCAGGATACAAGTGGTCAAATGGATGGTAAATATTGGGATGCATCAGAAGATGATATTGCAGCATTTACTGCAGGGAAAGTAGTAAAAGTTTCAGGGAAAAGAGAACTTTATCAAGGAAATCCTCAAATTAAACTATTTAAAATTGCAGTGACAAAATCTGGAGATCCAGATAATCCAGATTTATATGTTGAAAGAGCTCCATTAAAGAAAGAAGATATGATGGAAGAAATAAACGATACATTATTTGAGATTACAAATGCGAATATGAATCGAATTGTACGTTATTTATTGAATCATTATCAAAAACCTTTTTTTCAACATCCAGCAGCTAAACGATTTCACCATGCTTTTACTGGTGGACTAGCTTACCATACCGTATCTATGTTAAGAATTGCAAAAACAATTGCGACTCAATATGAAGATATCAACAAGCCTTTACTTTATGCTGGTGTTATCTTACATGATTTGGGCAAAATTATAGAACTTTCAGGGCCGATATCTACAGAGTATACTTTAGAAGGAAATCTTTTAGGCCATATTGTGATAGTAGATGAAGAAATTACAAAAGCTTGTCTTGCTCTAAAAATTGATGAAAAAAGTGAAGATGTTTTGCTTTTGAAGCATATGGTATTGGCTCATCACGGATTACTTGAGTATGGTTCTCCGGTTAGGCCAAAGTTAAGAGAAGCTGAAATTTTATATATGATCGATAATTTAGATGCGACTGTAAACATGTTAAATTCGACATTAAATAGAACAGAGCCTGGGATGTTTACAGAAAGAATTTTTGGATTAGATAATCGGACATTCTACAAACCAAATGAATCTGAAAAAACAACTGATAGTAAATAAAAAAAGGAGTTAGGATATTAATCCTAACTCCTTTTTTATTTTAGTTATTTAATGTTGCTAAAGACACTAATGGTTATTCAGCAGCAGAGTCTTCTACAGCTGATTCCTCAGTAGCAGAGCTGTCAGCAGCAGGTTCTTCAGTGGTAGACTCTTCAGTAGCAGAGCTATCAGCAGCAGGTTCCTCAGTAGTAGATTCCTCAACAGCAGAGTCTTCTTTAGGAGCCAAGTAAGCATCCATTGCAGTAGATAGATCTTTATCATCAATAATGATATTTGCATCTTGCATAATACCTGAAATTACTTCTTGAATAGCAGCACTATCAGCTAATTTAGCTGTTAATAATTGATCTTTGATTGTATCTGTTTCTTCTTCAAGTGTTCCTTTTTCAGGTTTTTCAAGCATCTTGATAATGTGGAAACCATATTCTGAAGCAACTGGTTCAGTTGTCATTTCGCCTTCTTCTAAAGCATAAGCTGCTTCTTCGAATTCAGGAACCATTTCTCCAGATGAGAAAGTTATTTCTCCACCCTTAGGAGCAGTAGCGGTATCTATTGAGTTTTTAGTAGCAAGTTCAGCAAAGTCAGCACCATCATTTATTTGAGTGATAAGGTCTTTTGCAGTTTCTTCATCTTCTACAAGAATATGAGCAGCTGTTACAGGTGGGACGTAAGCGTCGTAAGCAGCTTGAATTTCTTCTTCAGTAAATTTTGTTTTGTCTTTTACTGCTTCTTCAATTAATAAGTTTAAACGGATCGTATCTTTATACTTTTCAGCGGTATAACCTTGTTGCAACATGATGTTTTCAAATGCTTCAGCACCACCATAATTTTTTTCTTCAGTAGAGTATTGTTTGTCTACTACTTCATCTGTAACTTTTTCTCCATATAAATCAGTTAAAACATCTTCAATAATCATTTGTTGAAGCATGCTTGTTCCAACGGTTTCTTTCATTGATTCATAAAACTCATCTTCCGTAATTTTCCCTGCAGTTGATGAGGCAACAGTGCTATCAGAACAACCCGCAATTGTTAATCCGGCTAAGATAGTAGCTGTAGCTAATAATAATTTTTTCATTTCCCTTACACATCCATTTCTTTTATTTTACGTTACCAAACTATTTCCTAATGACAAATATAAATATACCATACTCATTTGTATAAAAAAAACTAAAATCCCATTATTTAGTTTAAAGTCAATTAAAAATCACAAAAAAAACACAATCAAACGATTTTTTGAAAAAAATCAGATAGAATAGACAGTTACTGATATGGATTTTTGCAAAATAATTACAAGACTCTTTAAAGCAGTAGTAGATAAATAAAAGGAGCTGAGACTTTTAGGTCTCAACTCCGTTATTTAAAGTAAAGGATTAAGCTTGTTTCATGCTTTGAGTTAAATCTTCCACATCTGCAGTTAATTTTTCAGTATGTTCTTGAATTCGGCGCATACGAGGTTCTGCTTCATAGGTGAATTCATCAACAGACTCTTTTACATCTTGTGTAAATTCTTCAGCTAATGTTTTACCTTCATTTGTTAATTGAGCTATTGCACCTTTTAAATCATTAACACTTCTAGATACATCATTTACTAAAACGGTCGTATCATCAACATACGTTTTTAATACAGCTCTATTTTCTTTACCAGTACGTGGAGACTTAAGCAGGCCATATACTCCTCCAGCTGCAGCACCTAAAATTAATCCATTCATAAAGTGATTAGACATTAATATCCCTCCAATTTGCTTTTTATATTTATTACAATACTATCTAATTCTTCAATGGTGAAATTATTAGAATGATCGCCGAAATGAATTGAAAAATCATCTTGTTCGTCATAACGAGGCAAGATATGTATATGGGAATGGAACACAGATTGATAAGCAACAGTACCATTATTATTAACGATATTCATTCCTTTAATAGCAGGATTAGATTTCTTGATTGCTGTTGCGATTTTGGGAATTTTACTGCCAATGATAGCCGCTAAATCTTCATCTAATTCAAAAACATCTGCAACATGTTTCTTAGGAACAACTAAAGTATGACCTGGTGTTACTTGAGTAAGGTCTAAAAAAGCTACTACATCATCGTCTTCATAAACTTTTCTGCTGGGTATTTCATTGTTGATAATTTTACAAAAAATACAGTCTTCCATATAGAATCCTTCTTTCTCCTGCGAAATCTTTATATATAAGTCGCGATTAATAGAGAAATACATTCTCTTATTTAACAAATGTATCATAAAACTGAAAGAAAGTGAAACGGTAACACATGAAACAGAAAAGATTCTCTTTTGTTCTTATGGTACAATAACTACAATAAATTGTGTAGAAGGGACTAAACTAATTATGAGTTTAACAGTATCGCATGTTACAGGAGGCTATAGTCAAATTCCTGTATTAAAAGACGTATCATTTGAAGTAGGAGCTGGAAAATTAATTGGGTTAATCGGTTTAAATGGAGCTGGTAAAAGTACAACTATAAAACATATTATTGGACTGCTACAACCTCAAAAAGGAGAAATCAGTATCGATGGTCTAACTTTAAAGAACGATAAGGAAAACTATCGAAAAAAATTTGGTTTTATTCCTGAAACGCCAGTTTTATATGAAGAATTAACCTTAAAAGAGCACATTGAAATTACAGCAATGGCATATGATATACCAATTGAAACAGCACATGAACGTGCCGATAAGTTATTAAAAACATTTAGGTTAGAAAATAAGTTAGAGTGGTTTCCAGCTAATTTTTCTAAAGGAATGAAGCAAAAAGTGATGATTCTTTGCGCTTTTTTGGTAGAACCAAGCTTATACATCATCGATGAACCGTTTTTGGGATTAGACCCTCTTGGCATCAATGCCCTATTGGAACTTATGGAAGAAATGAAAAAACAAGGAGCTTCCATTTTAATGTCTACTCACATATTGGCAACAGCTGAAAGACAATGTGACGGATTTGTTTTATTACATGAAGGAAAAGTTAAAGCTGAAGGTACTTTGGAGGATTTAAGAAATACCTTTAATATGCCCGATGCGACGCTAGATGAGCTTTACATTCAATTAACAAAAGAAGAGGATAGTAAATGATGATAGAAATTTGGAAGCAACGAGTAAAACAACACCAAAAGAAAATGATGAAGTATCTAAAATATATATTTAATGATCACTTTGTCATTGTTTGTTTATTTTTAGTCGGTGCATTGGGATATGCATATTCAAATTACTTGAAAACCCTAACGTCTTATGATGTAAAAGGGCAATTAATAGGAATAATCGTTTTTACAGTAGTATTAAGCATTGGTAAGCTAGCAACACTTATTCAACCAGCGGATGCTGTATTTATGCTACCTAAAGAAAAAGCTATGGAAGAGTATTTTAAACAGACTAAATGGAGAAGTTTATGGCTGCCTAGCTTCGTTATTCTAATGACCGTAGCTATATTAATGCCATTGCTAGTTGCCATGTCTGGATTTTCTTTTTTTGATATGTTTTATTTTGTAATGATGTTGATTATTTTAAAAGAGACTGATCTTAATGCTCAGGTCCTCAATTTAAAAATAAAAGAAACAAGTGAATGGATTAAAATACGCCTTCTTTTATTTGGAATTTATTTGATTATGTCAAGTCTTGCGCTATTTATCAATCCTATAGTTGGTTTAGTAGGATCTGTGGTTGTAGCTATAAGCTATCGCTTTTTAGCCAAGCAAAAGAATGGTACTCTAACGTATCAATGGGAAAAAATGATAAAAGATGAAACGAATCGAATGAAGCGAATTTATCAGTTTATTAATTTGTTTACTGATATTCCAGCATTAAAGGGATCTGTTAAAAGAAGAGCTTATTTAGATATTTTTTTGAGGCCTATTCAAAAAAAACACGAAAATGTTTTCTACTATCTGTATGCTAGAGCATTTTTGAGAGGAACTGAATTTAGCGGGTTATACTTTCGCTTGGTTGTTATTGCAATGTTGCTAAGTGGCTTAGGACAATCGTTTATACTAAGTCTATTTTTAACAGTCATATTCCTCTACTTGACCGGCTTCCAACTACTACCACTTTATTTTCAATTTGATAACCTATCGTTAACTGTTTTATACCCCGTAAAGAAAAACAATAAACTTCAGGCAATAAAGAAATTGATACTGATGCTTATGATGATTGAAGGCTTGTTAATTATTGGTGTATCTGTTTTTTACCTTTCCTTTATAGAAGTACTGATTGTAGGAGTCAGTGCTACCGCATTTAACCTAGGATTTTGTCAATTTTACTTACCGTCGCGGATAAATAAAATGATCAAATTACAGCATTAATAATAAAGTGATTTTTAAATATTTAAATGTTAAGAATGCAAAGTGTCATGATTTTTGATATGATAGAAAAAATTTAATAGGTATTACTTTTTAAAGGAAGAGGTTAAAAAATGAAAGTTATTTGGAATAATCAAATTGTCGAACGTAGTGAAGTTAAAATCGATATGGAAGACAGAGGTTATCAGTTTGCAGATGGTATTTATGACGTTGTAAGAGTTTATAATGGTAAATTTTTTATGTTGGATGAACATGTAAATCGTTTGTTTTCAAGTGCTGAAAAAATCGAACTAGTCATGCCTTTTACAAAAGAGGAATTAAACCACCTTTTAAGTACATTGATTAAAGAAAATGATATTGAAACTGGTAATATTTACATGCAAGTAACCAGAGGAATTGGAATCCCCAGAAATCACACGTATACTGATCCAGAGTTAGTACCACCAGTATTTACAGCAACAACTACAATTGTTCCACGAGATCAAGAAAAAATGGATCAAGGGATGTCCGCTTTTATTGTACCTGATATGCGATGGTTGAGATGCGACATTAAATCGATTAGTTTACTGGGAAATATCATGGCTAAGCACGAAGCCCATAAAAAAGGTGGAGATGAAGCAATTTTGCACCGTGATGGTATCGTTACAGAATGTTCTTCTTCAAATGTATGGATGATTAAAGATGATACTATCTATACACATCCAGATGGTAATCTTGTTCTACCTGGAGTTACTAAGATAATGTTGTTAAAAGTTGCTCGGGAAGCAGGAATGTTAGTTAAAGAAGAAAGCTTTACTATAGATGATTTGAAAAAGGCAGATGAAGTATTTGCTTCAAGTACCACGATGGAAGCTGTTCCTATCATAAGTATAGATGGAAATCCTGTTGGACATGGAAAACGTGGAGTTGTTGTTGAAAAACTTCAGCAGTTATACGTTAATGCTGTTGAAAAAGAGTGTGGACAAATAAGATAGAGATCATCAGAGAATCAGCCAAACTCTTTTGTTTGGCTGATTCTCTTTGTGTAAAGATAGCACCAACAAAAATAAGTGTTAAAAAATCAAAAGTAATGAATGACTTGTGCCTAGTTCTATCTTCTATTTTTGTAGAAATAAAATAAACGCATTTGTAGAAAAAGAACGTATATATGCTTGACGTAGAATGAAATTCTATCTAAAATAGGAAATGAACAGAAAGATAGATGTCTTTTGTGATATCTGTCCTTTTTTTGTCTGGCTTTACTGGTAAACTATAAAAATGATTTAGTGTTATTGGTTTAACGGGTTTAAATTTTTTCGCTTATTCGAATAAGATGTTACAATCCCGTTTTGCTTTTCACGTCTGTGTAGAAATGTTTCAGAATATAAAGCAAGGAATGATTTGGTATGGATTTTGAAATAGATTCTGGATGGAAATTGCATCCCGTTGGTGGTGACACTGGACAAGCGTATATGGGTACAAGGGCAGAAGAAAAGCTTTTTTTGAAGCGAAATTCTTCACCTTTTTTAGCTGCATTATCTGTTGAGGGGATTACACCAAGATTGATGTGGACAAAACGCATCGGTAATGGAGATGTACTAACCGCTCAAGAGTGGTTAAATGGAAGAGCACTTACTAAAACAGAAATGTCCTCCCCACAGGTTGCAAAACTCATTAGTCGAATACATAATTCTACTACATTGAGAAGAATGCTTGCTCGTGTAGGCGGTGAAATTGTTACACCTGATCAATTAATTCACAAATATGAAGATAACTTGCCTTTAGATTTATACAATCATCCGTTACTATCACGAATAATAGAAAAACTAAAAGCAGAAGTAGAATTAATGAATATGGTTGAAACAAAAGTTTGCCATGGAGATATTTACCGGAAAAATTGGCTTTTATCAGATGAGAACCGTCTTTATCTAGTTGATTGGGATTCAGCTATGCTATGTGATCCAGCTATGGATCTGAGTATGTTGCTTTGTCAATATGTACCAAAAGATAACTGGGTTGATTGGTTAATTCATTATAATACGGAGCTAACTGAAGAGTTGAAAACGCGTATTATGTGGTATGCATTAATGAATTATTTGATTCAAACAAAAAAACACCATAACGAAACCAGATTTCATGAAATGAATAAAGACATTATTATGTTACAAACTCTTTATCAAGGCCAAAATTATTTTTTTAATTAATGATTAGCTTTAGCATTTATTCAAATCCTCTTCCTGTTTTTGAAGAGGATTTTTCTATGTAACTAGTAAAAAAAATGGAATATTAAAAAGAATGGAGAATAAGAATATGCGTTTAAGAAATAAACCAAATGCACCACAAAAAATTGCTGATTACCCTCAGTATATACCAGAACAACCTGATAATTGGGTAGGAAAATGGCACGAAAGATTTGGCAATGATCACCCTATTCATATTGAAGTCGGTACAGGAAAAGGTCGTTTTATTACTGAAATGGCAAAATTACACCCAGAAATCAATTATATTGGTATTGAACTTCAGATGAGTGTCATAGTTGTTGCACTAGATAGATTGATTGAGGAACAATTACCGAATCTTCAATTATTACACGTTAATGGGGGTTCTGTAACCCAATATTTTGCAGAAGGAGAAGTTGACCAAGTTTATTTAAACTTTTCTGACCCATGGCCAAAAACTCGCCATGAAAAAAGACGTTTAACGTATAAAAGTTTTTTAGAAAGTTATGAGATTATCCTTGTATCTGAAGGCGAAATTCATTTTAAAACGGATAATCAAGGACTATTTGAATATTCATTGAGCAGTTTTTCAAAGTACGGCATGACACTTGAACAAGTATGGTTAAATTTACATGAGAGTGATTTTGAGGGTAATGTGAGGACTGAATATGAAGAGAAATTTTCTTCGAGAGGTAGTCGGATTTATCGTGTAGTAGCAAAATTCCCTAAAAAAACCAAATAAAAAAGCATTAAAACAAGAATTGATTCTTGTTTTAATGCTTTTTTTGTTAAATACGATATAAATCCAAAATACTTCCGGTGTAAGCATCTGCGATAAATTCATACTGAACAAGTTGGTCTTCTTCAATTCTTGAAATTCCGCCATAATAAACATCTGTTTTAAGCGCAAATTTTTGTAAAGGAACTTTTTGTAATTCTATCCATGAACCTTCTACAGGTCCTTCTTTTAGAAATAATTGTTTTACGTATTTTAGAATGGTATCTCCATGGATTGCTTTTTTTGCAGTGATTAGTTTATGAAGAAAATAGCCGCAAGTTAATCCAGCTCCAAAAAGTAAGCCGCCAGCTAAAATATATGGTGTTGTTTCTTTTGTTTTACATACCATTTAATAAACTCCCCAATCTAATATTATTTTTTTATAGTATACCATGTTTAAAAATAAATGAAATTAAAGCATTCCTTCTTAAAATTAATTTGATTTAAGGTATAATAGAATAAATAGAATTTATAAGGGGGATAGATCATGTAGGTTGAAGTAAGAAAACCTATATGGGAAAATACTAATGGAAGATAAAACATTTGACTTAATCAAGAAATTAACCGAAGCACAAGGAACGAGTGGTTTTGAACACCGTGTACGGGATATTATGCGTGAAGAAATGACTCCATTAGTAGATGAAGTTCAGCAAGATGGTCTTGGAGGTATTTTTGGAATTCGCAAAAGTAAGATGGAAAATGCACCGAAAATTATGGTAGCTGCTCATATGGATGAAGTTGGTTTTATGATAGCTAGCATTTCAAAACAAGGTTTATTTAGAGTTGTACCTCTAGGTGGATGGAATCCGTATGTTGTTTCAGCACAACGTTTTACGCTTCAAACAGCTAAAGGCGACTACCCGTGTGTTTCTTCCTCTGTTCCACCTCACTTGTTAAGAGGCAAAGATGGAGCTGGGAGCAAATTGGATATCGCCGACATTTTATTTGATGCAGGTTTTGATTCTAAAGAAGAAGCTGAAGCATTTGGTGTACGCCCAGGGGATGCCATCGTACCTGATGTGGAAACGATAAAAATGGCTAATGGCAAAAAAGTTCTAAGCAAGGCTTGGGATAATCGCTATGGTACAACTGTTGTTATTGAAGCCTTAAAAGAACTACAGGGTGAGGAACTTCCTAATACATTAATTGCTGGTGCTAATGTTCAGGAAGAAGTAGGTTTACGTGGAGCAAAAGGAGCGGTTCATCAATTTAAACCAGATTTGTTTTTTGCTGTAGACTGTTCACCTGCTGATGACTTAACAGGAGACAAAACTAAATTTGGTCATCTTGGAGAAGGATTTTTATTGAGAATCCAAGATCCAGGAATGATTACTTTAAAAGGAATGCGTGAGTTCTTGCTTGATACTGCAGCAACACACAATATTCCTTATCAATATTTTGTTTCTAAAGGTGGTACAGATGCTGGCGCAGCTCATCAAATGAATAATGGGGTTCCTAGTGCAGTCATTGGTGTGTGCGCTCGTTATATCCACACACATCAAACGGTCTTTCATATAGATGATTATGCAGCAGCAAAAGAAATGGTTGTGCAAGTTGCACGTACTTTAGACCGCAGTACGTTTGAAACGATTATGAAAAATAATTAAGTGAACACAGAGAGGACTATTAAAATGGAATTATTAAATACAGTTGAGGAATTTTATATAATGGTTAAAGAAAGTAAAAGAAAAACGATTTTCTTTTTCACCGCTGATTGGTGTGGGGATTGTCAATTTATTAAACCAATTATGCCTGAAATAATCGAAAACCATTCTGAAATTGATTTTGTAGAAGTCGACCGTGATAAATTTATTGATCTTTGTGGCGATTTGTCTATTTTTGGAATTCCTAGTTTTGTGGCATTTGAAAATGGAGAAGAGACTGGACGCTTTGTAAACAAAGACCGCAAAACTAAAGAAGAAATAGAGCAGTTTATAGCAACTCTTTAATGGATAACTAAAATGATAAGAGGAGATGTGATTATGTTAGATACACAACAATACCAACGTATACTGATAGCAGTAGATGGAAGTGAATCTTCAGAAAACGCACTTACAAAGGCTATTAAAATAGCGGAAAGAAACAACAGTGAATTAATTATTGCTCATGTTTTTGATGTAAACTCTTATGCTTTAGGAATGATAGATACTGCGGGTATAACTGCTATAGATGCAATCGGAATTGATACGGACAAGGAAATAATGGAAAATCTTTTAAAAGAGTATAAAAAAGAAGCTACCAAACATAATTTAAAAAAAGTTGAAACAATCATGGTACAAGGCGCTCCAAAAATAGAATTAACTCAAGACATACCGAATGATTACCAAATAGATTTAATTGTGGTGGGGCACACGGGTATGAATGCTGTTGAAAGATGGATGATGGGTAGTGTGAGTGAATATATTACTCGTCATGCTCCTTGTGACGTGCTAGTTGTACGAAATAAAAAACAAGAAGAGGAAGTTAATAATGATTAGTATTTATAATAAAGCAGGCATTGGGGACACTCTTATTGTTATGTTAGACAATAGTGAACCTAAAGAACAAAATTTTGAAAAAAAACAGGATGTTGTTCGCATTTTTAAAGAATCAACCAACCAAACAGTTGGTTATAATTTTTTCAATAGTTCTCAATTTATTGCTATTGAGGGAACGGGGCAAGTATTTTTGACTAAGGAAAACATAAACAGCTTAAATGAAGCAATTGCTTTGGCTGGATTTTCCGATACTTTGGAGTCAGATGAATCTCCAAAATTTGTAATCGGAGAAGTAAAAGAATGTGTTGCTCATCCTGACTCAGATCATTTATCTATTACGCAAACTGAGGTAGATAATGGGGAAATACTTCAAATAGTTTGTGGGGCATCTAACATTGCTCAAGGCCAAAAAGTTGTGGTTGCTAAAGTAGGTGCTATGATGCCTAACGGAATGGCTATATGGGATGGAGAGTTAAGAGGAGAACCAAGTCATGGTATGATTTGCTCAGCTCGAGAATTAAATTTAAAAGGTGTTCCAGAACAAAAAGGGATTTTAGTATTGCCAGATTCAGCCGGAACAGGTGAACCATTTCAATTGAATTAATTTAGTATAAAGGCTCAAAAGCCCACTTTCAAAAAACAAGAAATGTATTTTTTGAAAGTGGGCTTTTTGTAAAGTCTTTTTTTGTGTCTGATTTGAAAAGATATCGTATGTTTCTTAAAGAAAGCACCTATAATCACGCTATTTTTTGTGGTAAACTAAGATTCGTAGTAAGGTAGGAAAGGAGGGTCATCATGCCCAAATATGATGGACCTAGTTATGAAAAAAATCAAGATCGCCAAAAAAAATTCAAGTTTCCTTTCTATCGTGATGCTGAGAACGCAGCGAGTAAGGAAGAGTTGATTAAAAAACCCCAATCAAAAAATAAAAATAGTCAACCAACTAAAAAAGTAATAAAAAGTGAAGGAAAAAATTCTAGAATTGATTTTACAACGTTTCAAAAAGACAATATTTCTGTTAGAAATTATCTCTCAACCATTGGGAAAGAGGAACAACAGAAACAACTTGAATTGAAAAAACAAAAAAAACAAGTTGAGAAAAGAATTAAACAAACAACTTATTCAAAAGAATCATTAAAACATGCAGCTACACCTTTTCAAGAAGGGAGAAGTTCGACTCCTTTTAAAGTTCAAAAGATTCCTTCTCCTTATCATGGATTTCAAGAGAGATCCAATAAGAAAATTAAAGAAATCAATTACACAACTATTCGTTTAGAATTAAAAAAGAAATCAGAAGATTTCTTGCTGTTTGAAGAGTATTTATTGAATGATTCAGGCCAGTCTTTTGTACATACAGAAGAGAAAGAAGAAGTACTTCAAGAAGCAGAGGCAATGCCAGAAGTAGAAACTGTACAAGAAGTAGAAGTATTACCAGAAGTAGAAACTGTACAAGAAGTAGAAGTATTACCAGAAGTAGAAACGGTAAAAGAGGTAGAAGTATTACCAGAAATAGAAACGGTACAAGAAGTAGAAGTATTATCAGAAGTGGAAACGGTACAAGAAGTAGAAGTATTACCAGAAGTAGAAACGATACAAGAAGTAGAAGTATTACCAAAAATAGAAATGATTCAAGAAGTAGATTTAATTCAAACACCAACACAAGAACTATCTGAGAAAATTACAGAAGTTGCTGCTAGTAATTCTGAATCAATAATTGTTGAGAGCTCGTTAAATGCTCCAAAGAAAAAGCGTGGATTATCTCGTTCTTTAGCTGGTATGATCGAGGAAGAGCAAAATATTCGACTTAATCGTGGGAAAAATGTAGCAAGGTATTTTGGTGAAGGGGGTACCTTACCCAAAATAGCAAAACCTGTTATTAAATCAACCCAGATTTTTAATAAATCTAAAATTCAAAGTTCTGAAGAAATAGAAAATATGGAACTTATGGCAGCACTAAGTCGAATGAATTATTTAGATAAACAAACATTTCCAACTAATGATTTAAAACAAACTGAAAAACCAGAACAATCTCAAGAAATCATTGAAACACAACCAGAAACACAACCAGAAACAACTCTTATCGAAGAAATTGAAGAAAGTAATTCTACTAATAGTATAGAAGAGTCAAACCAAGATGAGATAGAAAATACTGTAGAGATGAACAGTGAGATTACCACTTCATTATTGGAAATGACTGAAGAAGTATATGACGAAAACTACATGTTCCCATCTGTAGATCTTTTGCTTCGACCTGTAAAACTTGAACCAAATGCAATTGACGATTGGGTTCTAGAACAAGCAGAAATATTAAATGAGACTTTAGATGCTTTTAATATTCATGCTCAAGTAATTGGTTGGACAATTGGGCCAGCAGTTACTCAATTTGAACTTCAACTAGGCCGTGGGGTAAAAGTTAACAAAATTACAAACCTATCTGATGATTTAAAACTTTCGCTAGCGGCAAAGGATATTCGTATAGAAGCTCCAATTCTTGGGAAAAGTTCGGTAGGGATTGAAATTCCTAATAAAAAATCTAGACCTGTGATGTTATCGGAAGTGATGGAAAGTAAAGAGTTTAAAGAAAGTCATTCTCCGTTAACGGTTGCAATTGGAGTTAATATTGCAGGAGAAGCAGTTGTTTCGACTATCGATAAAATGCCTCATGGTTTGATTGCGGGAGCAACAGGTTCAGGTAAAAGTGTGTTCATTAATTCGCTTTTAGTAAGTCTATTGTACAAAGCTACACCTAGTGAAGTTAGGTTGATTTTAATTGATCCAAAAGCAGTTGAGTTGGCTCCTTATAATGAAATACCTCATTTACTTTCTCCTGTTATTTCTGAACCTAAAGCAGCAAGTGAAGCTTTAAAATGGGCAGTAAACGAAATGGAAGAACGTTATCAAAAACTAGCAGCAGCAGGAGTTCGAAATATCCAAGGCTTTAATGAAAAAGCAGAAGAACATAATGATTTTGGATTGAAAATGCCTTATATTGTAATCGTCATCGATGAATTAGCCGATTTAATGATGGTTGCCAGTAGTGACGTGCAAGATTCTATTGCAAGAATTACGCAAAAAGCTAGAGCAGCAGGTATCCATTTAATTGTGGCTACCCAACGTCCAAGTGTAGACGTTATTACAGGAACGATAAAAAACAATATTCCAACCAGAGTAGCCTTTATGGTATCTAGTCAGGTGGACTCGCGGACAATTTTAGATACAGGTGGAGCAGAAAAACTTCTTGGTAGAGGAGATATGTTGTTCCAAGAAAATGGTTCAGGCCGTCCAATACGGGTTCAAGGAACGTATGTTGAAAAAGAAATAGAACGAATTGTCAGACATGTAAAAGACCAACGACCTTCAAGGTATCTTTTTGAGCCAGAATCATTGATGGCTAAATTAGAATCAGTAGAAGGAAAAGACGAATTATTTGAAGACGTTCTTCCGTTTATTGTTTCTGAGGGTCAAATATCAGCGTCAGCACTTCAACGGAAATTTAAAATAGGATTTAATCGAGCAGCTAATTTGATTGAAACATTAGAAAATGAAAATTTTATATCAGGAAATAAAGGGTCTAAACCACGTGAAGTATTTTTAACTAAAGCTGATTATGAAGAAAAATTTTTATAAATAGTTCTACTGAAAAGTAATAAAACATGTTCCTCATAAGTCGACCTCCAAAACACTGGTTTTTGGGGGTCGTTTTGCGTCTTATATACCCTATTTAATTAGAAATAGATAATAGACATGTCATTTACAAAAATAGTATTAAAAAAAGATGTCAATTGTATAATTGAATCCGTTCACAATATTTCATTCTGCTAAGAGTCAGAGGAAAACGAGTTTTTAAGTGTGCTATTAAATTAATTCATGGTATACTAATTTCGTTGTAATTTTGTCTTTTTCAACTAACGCTAAACGAACCATCTTATTTTAATGAGAAATACAAAGATGGTTTTTTTTAACGCATCGTTCTATACTAACATTAAAGAACGTACTGGAATAGGATACATTAAATAGTCTCTCTCAAACATAACCATTCAAAAAGCATAAGGCTGAATTTACGAATATGGAGGAAATAAAGTAATGAAAAAAGAAACAATTTATCATTTTGTTGGTATTAAAGGTTCTGGTATGAGTGCTCTAGCTTTAATTTTGCACGATAAGGGATTTAAAGTTCAAGGATCGGATATTGAAAAATATTTCTTTACACAAAAAAATATTGAAGATGCTAAAATACCAATGTTAAATTTTGACAAAGAAAATATTCATCAAGGATTAACTGTTATTGCGGGAAATGCTTTCCCAGATACTCATGAAGAAATAGTTGCGGCTAATGAATTAGGCTTAACCGTTATTCGTTACCATGATTTCTTGGCACAATTTATTGGTCAATTTACTAGTGTTGCAGTTACAGGATCACATGGAAAAACAAGTACAACAGGATTATTAGCCCATGTGTTAAGTCCACTTAAAAGCACAAGTTACTTAATCGGAGATGGAACTGGTCATGGAGTACCTGATGCAGACTTCTTTATTTTAGAAGCATGTGAATACCGTCGTCATTTTTTAGCGTATCAACCTGATTACGCTATAATGACAAATATTGATTTTGACCATCCTGACTATTATAGCAGTCTTAGTGATGTTTTTGATGCTTTCCAATCAATGGCAGTTCAAGTAAAGAAAGCTATTGTAGCTTGTGGAGATGACGAACAATTACAAAAACTTCAAGCTAATGTACCAATCCTATATTATGGTTTTGAAGATCATAATGATTTTCAAGCTAAAAATATGACTCGTTCAACTACAGGTTCTACATTTGATGTTTATGTAAGAGATGAATTTTATGGACATTTTGAAATTCCAACGTTTGGTAAACACAATATTCTTAATGCACTTAGTGTGATAGCTATTTGCCAATATGAAAATATTGATAAAGAAGGTGTAATGGAAAACTTAAAAACATTTAAAGGCGTTAAACGCAGATTTACCGAAAAACAAATGTTGGACATGGTAATCATAGATGATTATGCACATCACCCATCTGAAATTCGTGCAACAATTGATGCCGCTCGTCAAAAATATCCAGATAAAGAAATTATTGCTATTTTCCAGCCACATACCTTTACTCGGACAGTTGCATTGCTGAGTGATTTTGCGGAATCGTTGAACTTAGCTGATTCTATTTATTTATGTGATATCTTTGGATCAGTACGTGAAAATCAAGGAGACATCACGATACAAGATTTAGTCAATAAAATTGATAATGGAGCGACAATATTAAGTGAAGAAAATATGTCACCATTGTTGGACCATCATGATGCAGTTGCTATTTTTATGGGAGCTGGAGATGTTCAAAAATTTGAATTAGCATACGAAACATTGCTAAGTCATTCGTCACTAACAAAAGAATAGAAAAAAGACCAAAAGCTATGAGATTAACCCATAGCTTTTGGTCTTTTTCAAAACTTATTTTAATTAATGGACCATCTGAAGAATGCTAAATTAAATTCAGAAGTTCCAACACTAGAGAAATGGTGAAAATGGTAATCAAGTTCGCTATCCTTCTATTTTTTTGTTAAAATAATAACGATAAGTAAGGTTTTTAAAAGGGATTATTAGATAACTAAATTAATCAAAACAGTAGCAGCTAAAGGAGTTTTATGATGAGTGAGAAAAAGAAATTAGTATTGATAGATGGAAATAGTGTTGCATATAGAGCTTTTTTTGCATTACATTCTCAATTAGAAAGAATGAAAAATAAAAATGGTTTACACACGAATGCATTATATGGTTTTCATAATATGATTGATAGTGTATTAACAAAAGAAAAGCCAACACATGTCTTGGTTGCTTTTGATGCTGGGAATACAACCTTTCGCCATAGTTTCTTTGATGACTATAAAGCAGGTCGCTCAAAGACGCCAAGAGAATTTTCAGAACAAATGCCTTATCTTAGAGAATTATTGGATGGATTTGGGATTAGACATTATGAATTAGAAAATTTTGAAGCAGATGATATTATTGGAACTCTGGCAACACAAGTTGATCCCAAAATATATGATGTAGTCGTTATATCTGGTGATCGAGATTTAACACAATTGGCAAAAGAGAATGTTCGAGTAGACATCACTGTAAAAGGTGTTAGTGAGTTAAAAGGGTATACACCTGAATCGATTTATGAAGAGATGGGAATCAGCCCGCTTCAAATCATTGATATGAAAGGTTTAGCAGGGGACGCGTCAGATAATATACCAGGTGTGACAAAGATTGGCGAAAAGACAGCTCTTAAGTTATTGAAAGAGTATGGATCGGTAGAAGGAATTTATGAAAATATTGATTTATTAAAGAAAAGTAAAATGAAAGAAAACCTGATAAATGAAAAAGAAACAGCACTACTAAGTAAACGACTTGCGACTATTGATACCGATTCTCCTATAAAAGTTGGTGTTGAAGAATTGAGTTTCAATGGACCGAACATGGAAAAACTTATTTCCTTTTATAAAGAAATGGATTTTAATTCTCATTTAAGTAAGCTTGATACTGCGGAATATGATGCAGAACAAAATAGTCAAAAAGAAGCTATTTCATATACGATCGTTACGGAAATTACAGAGAATATGTTTAATGATAATATGGCGCTTTATGTAGAAATGTTAGGGGATAACTATCATACTTCTCCTATTTTCTGTATTGGATGGGGAGATGACGAACATATCTATGTTTCGGAACCAGAAGTTGTTTTTGCATCAGATGATTTTAAAAACTGGGCAAAAGATAAAAGAGCTCAAAAGCAAGTATTTGATGCTAAAAGGACCTATGTTGCATTAAAGAGGCAAAATGTGGATATTGTATCAATTGACTTTGATATCTTGTTGGCTTCTTATTTGCTAAACACAAAAGACAATAGTAAAGATCTATCGGAAGTGGCTACAGAACATGAGTATTATGAGGTTTCCTCAGATGAAAGTGTTTATGGAAAAGGAGCAAAAATTGCAATTCCAGAAGAGAAGACTGTGACATACGATCATATTGCAAGAAAGATAAAAGCGATTCGCATTTTAAGTAAACAATTAGGAGAAAACTTAGAAAAAAATGAGCAAACTAAGTTGTTTAATGAAATGGAATTACCTTTATCCATCGTTTTAGCAGAAATGGAACTCACTGGTGTAAAAGTAAATGACAAACGATTAATGGAAATGAAAGAAGAATTTGCCATTCGTCTAACAGATATTGAACAACGAGTATATGAACTAGCTGGTGAAAAATTCAATTTAAACTCACCAAAACAATTAGGCGTTATTTTATTTGAAAAGATGGGTTACCCTGTGATTAAAAAAACTAAAACAGGTTATTCTACTGCAGTGGATGTTTTAGAGCAATTAAGAGAACAAGCTCCGATTGTTGAGCACATTTTAGACTATCGTCAAATCGCAAAAATACAATCCACTTATATAGAAGGTTTATTGAAAGTAATCGATAAAAAAACTGGGAAAATTCATACACGTTACATGCAGACAATTGCTCAAACGGGACGTTTAAGTTCAGTTGATCCGAACTTACAGAATATTCCGATTCGATTAGAAGAAGGCCGAAAGATTAGACAAGCGTTTGTCCCTAGTCATGAAGGTTGGGAAATATTTGCATCTGATTACTCGCAAATTGAATTGCGTGTATTGGGTCATGTTTCAGATGATAAATTATTAAAAGAAGCTTTTATTGAAGGCCAAGACATCCATTCAAGTACAGCTATGCGTGTATTTGGTATTGCATCTCCAGAAGAAGTTTCTTCTGAAATGCGTCGTAGAGCTAAAGCAGTTAATTTTGGAATTGTTTACGGCATAAGTGATTATGGTTTATCGCAAAACTTAGGAATCAGCCGAAAAGAAGCACAGCAATTTATTGATACGTACTTTGAAAAATATCCTGGCGTAAAAACATATATGGAAGATATCGTAAGAGAAGCAAAAGATAAAGGGTTTGTTGAAACACTCTTCCAACGTCGTCGTTATTTACCTGAAATCAATTCTCGAAATTTCAATTTGCGTTCATTTGCTGAAAGAACAGCTATTAACACGCCTATCCAAGGGAGTGCAGCAGATATTATAAAAATTGCTATGATTAAAATGGATAAAAAATTAAAAGAGTCAACTCTGCAAGCAACTATGCTGCTACAAGTACATGATGAACTAATTTTTGAAGCACCTAAAGAAGAAATTGAACAATTAAGAGCCTTAGTTGTTGAAGTTATGGAAGGTGCAGTAGAATTATCTGTTCCATTAAAAGTCGACAGCAATAGTGGGAAAAGTTGGTATGAAGCGAAATAATAAAATTTGTGTTTTTGCTATGATTATTTGTAGCAGAAGCACTTATTTTTCTAGAAGGGAAGAAAGACGTTTGCCGGAATTACCTGAAGTTGAAACAGTTAGAAAAGGTTTAGAAAAACTTGTATTAAAAGCAACGATAGAATCCGTTGATGTATACTGGAATCGTATTATTTCAGGACCAATTGAACCTACCGAGTTTAAACAAAATTTAATGGGTGAAAAAATTATTGAATTTGATAGACGAGGCAAATACATTATCATTCGTTTTAAACAGTGGGCGTTGGTTTCTCATTTGCGAATGGAAGGGAAGTATGAAGTAGAAGAATCATCAACACCTTTAAAAAAACATACACATGTGGTTTTTCATTTAGCGGATGGAAGAGACTTGCGTTATTTGGATGTGCGCAAATTTGGTAGAATGATGCTTGTGCCGCTAGGAGACGAGTTCACGGCAACTGGTATAAAACTATTAGGTCCAGAGCCTACGGTAGAGGCCTTTGATGAAGCAGCTTTTTATAAGAACTTGCAAACTAAAAAAAGAGCTATTAAGCCTCTTTTATTAGATCAAAAAATAGTAGCAGGTTTAGGGAATATCTATGTAGATGAAGCATTGTTTTTAGCCAAAATAAATCCTTTAAGAACAGCGAATAGTTTACGAAAAATTGAAGTTTCTCAGTTACATGAAGCCATCATAAAAGTACTTGGGGATGCAGTTGAAGCGGGTGGAACGACCATTCGTACGTATCAAAATGCATTAGGAGAAGCGGGCTCTTTTCAAGTAAAGTTGTCTGTCTATGGCAAAAAAGGGCTGCCGTGTGTTCGTTGCGGTACACCAATCGAAAAGATTAAAGTTGCACAAAGAGGGACTCATTTTTGTCCCAATTGTCAGCGATTAATGATTCATTAATAAAAAAGAGGCGATAGAATGACTGTGATATTAGGATTAACTGGAAGTATTGCTACAGGGAAGTCAACTGTTAGCAAAATTTTTAAAGAACAAGGTTTTCCTGTAGTGGATGCAGACCTAGGAGCGAGAGAAGTCGTTAAGCCAGGAACAGAAGGATTGTGTGAAATAAAAAAACAATTTGGAGATATCGTTATTTCAGTTGATGGTACATTAAACCGAGCGGCATTAGGAAAAATCGTGTTTAGAGATGAAGAACAAAGAGAAAAGTTAAATGTAATCTTAACTGAACGCATCTATCAATGGCTGATGGAACAAAAAAAAGAATGTTTAAAACGAGACCCTGAGATTGTTGTTTTGGATATCCCTCTTTTATTCGAGATGGGTTATGAAAAAGAAGTGGATCAAGTGATGGTAGTAGCTACGACAAAAGAAATTCAAATCGATCGATTGATGAAGAGGGATAAGATAGGAAAAGAAGAGGCAATTCAAAAAATCAACTCTCAACTTCCAATTTCAGAAAAAGTTGTTCTTGGAGATAGCGTTATTGACAATAACGGATCAACTGAAAATACGAAACAACAAGTTATAAAATGGATAGACAAAATAACAGCCAAATAAGAGATAAAAGAACAAGGAATTTCGCTTGTTCTTTTTTTATAGATCAAATTTGCACCTTATTTACCCGGTTTTATCTCTAGTTTTTGTGTGGTATAATACAGTAAATAAGTGCGTACAAATAGAGTGTTACTAAGAATAACACTTAAGATAGGAATGATAAACATGCAATGTCCACGCTGTCAAAATAATGGTTCTAAAGTTGTCGATAGTCGTCCAGCAGATGATGGGCGTGCTATTCGCAGAAGGAGAGAATGTGAAGCATGCAATTTTCGCTTTACTACATTTGAACGAGTAGAAAAAACACCGCTTTTAGTTATTAAAAAAAATGGTACGAGAGAAGAATTTAATCGCGAAAAAATTCTAAGAGGATTGATTCGTTCATGCGAAAAACGACCTGTAGCAATGGAGCAAGTTGAAAAAATAGTTGATGAGGTAGAAAATCAAATCAGAGGGTTAGGCGAAAATGAAATTGCTTCTGCTATTATTGGAGAATATATTATGGAAAAATTAGCCGACGTAGATGAGGTAGCTTATATACGTTTTGCTAGTGTTTACCGCCAATTCAAAGATATGAGTGTCTTTTTAAAAGAATTACAAGAATTTGAAAGAAAAAAAGCTGAAAAAAATTAATTGAAACAGAAAGGTGGGAGTCGTTTTGGGGTATCCATGGAAAAACTTAAGTCCCAAGGATGGTTTTTTAGTCAAACAACAAGCATTGCTTTCGGATATCGATCAAAAAATTCTCACTTTTTTGTATCAACCTTTAGTAGGAAATGCTGCATACAGTCTTTATATGACTTTGTGGACAGAGATAGAACAAGAGAATTATTGGAGTGAAGGTATCTTACATTCAGAATTGCTAGCTTTGTTAAATATTGGTATTCCTGAATTGTATCAAGCTAGAATTAAATTGGAAGCAATAGGATTAATTAAAACGTACCTTCAAACAAGTCCGACAAAGTTAATTGTCTATGAATTACAGGCTCCCCAAACAAGTGATGTCTTTTTTAAGGATGATCTATTGAGTTTGTTGTTATTAGAAAAAGTAGGAGAACGAAAATTTAAAAAATTAAGAAATCGCTTTGTTGTAGAAACCATTGATAAAAATAAGTTTCAAGAGATCACAAAGTCTTTCTTGGATGTATTTCAGTTTGATGCTGAATTATTAAAAAGAGAGAAAGAATTACTTAAACAACCGGTTTCTTATATTAGCAATACAAGTTCTACAAGACCCAAAGTTGATCCTAAAACATTTGATTTGAAATTCTTTTATACTGGGTTAAATCACCAATATGTTAACCGTTCCTCGATTACTAAAGAAATTGAAGAGACAATTTTGGTGTTGCATACGCTATATGGCTTAGATGAGTTAGCTATGCAACAGTTCGTATTAAATGCTTCGGATATCGAAACGGGTAAAATTGACGAAAAAAAATTGAAAAAGTTAGCGTATGATGATTACCACAATAAAAATCAACAAAATATCTCGTTAAAAGACGTTGTGGAAAAAGATATAGAAGTAGATGCCAACCAACAAAAAATGCGTGAAACAGAACTAACTAAAAGAGGATTAACGAAAGAAGACATTGCCGTTATTGAGGTGAGTGAGCAAATAAGCCCGGTTGATTTTATGAATTCTATTAAAGACCAAAAAGGCGGGTTTGTCACAAAACCAGAAGAATGGACACTGGAAGAAATTGTCAAAAAAGCTAACTTGCCAACGGCTGTTATCAATATTTTGATTCACTATATTTTAGTGGTAAGGAATAACCCAACATTGGATCAAAAATTAGCTTATAAAATCGCGAATGATTGGGCACAAGAGAAAGTTCTTGCACCTGAAGAAGCGATTCAAAAAGTGAAAAAAATGTATTCTGAAAATGCTGAGAAACGACAACAACAAGAAAATCGTAGCAAATCATATACGCAAAACAGAGGCAAAGCAAATTATGGCAATCAAACGACTATAAGAAAAGAAACGCTTCCTGATTGGGCTAAAGATGAAAATAGTCAAATGCAAGAAACACCGATGAGTGAAGAAGAAAAACAATCATTTATGGAACGTTTGAAACGAATTCAAAATTTTGGAAAAGGAAAAGAAGGTGAATAATAATGGAGGATATTGGTGAAAGTCTAACGCGAATGATTAAAGAACGAAACTTGAATCATAAATATGAGGAATTGATCCAAGAAGTATTAGATGATCCAGATGTCATGCAATTTATTGAAGACAATCGCCAAAAATTAGACGATGAAGCAATTGTCAAAAGTTATGCTAAGTTGTATGAATATGTACAAGAAAAAAAGAAATTTCATTTAAACAAAGGTATGATGGCGCCTGGTTACCATCCTAAATTGATTTTAAACTATCACTACATTGACGTAACCTATGTACCTTCTGCTGAGTTAATCGCTAGGCAAAAAGAATTAGAAATCAAAAATCGTATTTATTCTATGGATATGCCTAAAGATGTACGGAATGCTAAATTAGTAGACTTTGAGTTAACGGATGAACGGAGGTATGTTATTTCAGAAGCATATAATTTTATTGATGCTTATATGGCTAATCCTAAAGGCTACCATAAAGGGTTGTATTTACAAGGATCATTTGGTGTAGGGAAAACCTATCTTTTAGGTGCATTAGCACATGAATTAGCTAAAAACGGTTTTCCTTCTACGCTTATGCACTTTCCATCATTTGCAGTGGAAATGAAACAGTCTATTGGCAAGAATAACACCGGTGAAAAGTTAGAGTTTGTAAAAAAAGCCCCAATATTTATGTTAGATGATATTGGCGCGGATTCTATGTCTAGTTGGATAAGAGACGATGTATTAGGAGTCATTTTACAGTACCGCATGCAAGAACAACTGCCTACTTTTTTCTCTTCTAATTTTGATATGAGACAACTTGAAGAAGAGCACTTAAGAGTAACTCAAAGAGGCGAAGATGAACCATTAAAAGCAAAAAGAATAATGGAAAGGGTTCGTTATCTAGCTAAAGAAGTAAAAATGACGGGTTCTAATCGACGCCATCTCCAATAAAGAAATAAAAAATACACATCCTTTCCTTGAAATTAGACGTAAAAAGTGCTTTAATGATAGATATAAAAGAAATCATTGAGAAAGACACCAAAACTTGGTTGCGATTTTTTTAGAGAAGAAAACAATGCTGAAAGTTTTCTAATTTCGTTCTTGTTTTGACCCCTTTCGAGTGCCACTGTGAACCTATTCGTATTAGCAGTTGGACGTTTAGCTAGCGTTAACAGCTTAGAGTGAATTTAGTGTGTTTGCTAAATTCTGAATCTGGGTGGAACCACGTAATGAACGTCCCTTTTATGGTATTTTACATACTATAAAAGGGGCTTTTTTATATTCTAGCTGAACAAAGATGATATTTTTAAATTAGAATATGGAGGAATAAACTATGTCAGAAATTACTATTACGTTTCCAGATGGAGCAGTAAAATCTTTTCCAGCAGGTTCGTCTACAAAAGATATTGCTGAAAGTATTAGCAAAGGTTTAGCTAAAAAAGCATTAGCTGGTAAATTTAACGGAGAATTAGTGGATTTAGTACGTCCGCTAGAAGTAAATGGTGAGATTGAAATCATTACACCTGATCATGAAGATGCCTTACAAATTTTGCGTCATTCTACTGCTCACTTGATGGCAAATGCATTACGTCGTTTGTATCCAGATATAAAATTTGGAGTGGGTCCTGCCATTTCAACTGGATTTTACTATGACACAGATTCTGAAGCACCAATAACAGATGAAGATATTCCAAAAATTGAAGCTGAAATGATGGCAATTGTAAAAGAAAACAATCCTATTGTTCGTAAAGAAGTTACACGTGAAGAAGCGTTAGAAATCTTCAAAGATGATCCTTATAAAGTAGAATTGATTACAGCTTTACCTGAATCAGAAAAAATCACAGTGTATGACCAAGGTGATTTTGTGGATTTATGTCGTGGTGTCCATGTCCCATCTACAGGTCGTATTCAAGTATTTAAATTGTTATCTCTTGCAGGTGCCTACTGGAGAGGAAACTCGGATAATAAAATGATGCAACGGGTTTACGGAACAGCATTCTTTGATAAAAAAGACTTGAAAGAGTTTATAAAAATGCGTGAAGAAGCTAAATTACGTGATCACCGTAAGTTAGGTAAAGAATTAGACTTATTCATGATTTCTCCTGAAGTTGGCTCTGGTTTGCCGTTCTGGTTGCCAAAAGGCGCTACGATTCGTCGTACAATTGAACGTTACATCGTTGACCGTGAAATCAGTTTAGGTTATCAACATGTCTACACACCTATTATGGCTGATGTAAACCTATATAAAACTTCTGGTCATTGGGACCATTATCATGAAGACATGTTTCCACCTATGGATATGGGAGATGGCGAAATGCTTGTCTTGCGCCCAATGAACTGCCCACATCATATGATGGTATACAAAAACGATGTGCATAGCTACCGTGAGTTGCCGATTCGAATTGCTGAATTAGGACAAATGCATCGCTACGAAAAAAGTGGGGCTTTATCAGGATTACAAAGAGTCCGTGAAATGACTCTGAATGATGGACATACATTCGTACGTCCAGATCAAATTGAAGAAGAATTTAAACGTACATTGGAATTGATGTTAGCTGTATACAGTGATTTCAATATTACTGATTATCGTTTCCGTCTAAGTTACCGCGATCCTAATAACACAGAAAAATATTATGACGATGACGGTATGTGGGAAAAAGCCCAAACAATGCTTAAAGCAGCTATGGATGATATGAAACTAGAATATTTTGAAGCAGAAGGCGAAGCAGCTTTCTATGGTCCTAAACTAGACGTACTAGTAAAAACAGCTATTGGAATTGAAGAGACACTTTCAACGATCCAACTAGACTTTTTACTTCCAGAACGTTTTGATCTAACATATGTAGGAGAAGATGGTGAAAATAATCACCGTCCTGTAGTTATTCACCGTGGTATCGTTTCTACAATGGAGCGGTTTGTAGCTTACTTGATCGAAGAATATAAAGGGGCGTTTCCTACTTGGTTAGCACCGGTTCAAGCGACAATTATTCCAGTTAATTTAGATATGCATATAGATTATGCTTATGAGATCAAAAAACAATTGGAAAGTATTGGAATGCGCGTAGAAGTTGACGAGCGCAACGAAAAAATGGGGTATAAAATACGTGCTTCTCAAACACAAAAAATACCTTATCAATTAGTTGTTGGAGATAGTGAAGTTCAAGATAACACGGTTGCGGTACGTAAGTATGGCGAGAAAGCAACTGAAACAATTCGGTTAACTGATTATTTAGAAAAAGTTTCATCAGAAATAAAAAACTTTAGCAACTAATCATTGACATTCTAGATTCAATAAAGTATAATAAATGAGTTGAGAAAATCAAGCAGAAGCACCCGCTTCTCGCCTAAGTTGACGAAAGTGTCTCTGGGCTAGATATAAACGATGATAACTTGCATTCGGTGTGAGTTAGAAATTATTTATAGGCGGGTTCATAATGAACTCGTCTATTTTTCTGCTGTTCTTTCTCTCAAATCTAATGGAGGTGTATGACCATAGCAAAAGATATGATGGTAAATGACGGCATTCGTGCACGTGAATTACGCGTTATTGGTAGTAATAGCGAACAACTTGGTGTAATTACAAAAAGTGAAGCGTTAAAACTTGCAGAAGAAGCAAACTTAGACTTAGTACTAGTAGCTCCAAAAGCAAAACCGCCTGTAGCACGTATTATGGATTACGGTAAATTCCGTTTTGAGCAACAGAAAAAAGAACGTGAAGCCCGTAAAAATCAAAAAGTCATAAGTATCAAAGAAGTAAGATTAAGTCCTACTATTGATTTGAATGATTTTAATACTAAATTACGTAACGCGCGTAAGTTCCTTGAAAAAGGAGATAAAGTAAAGGCTTCAATCCGATTTAAAGGTCGTGCCATTACTCATAAAGGTATTGGTAAGGAAGTGTTGGATCGTTTAGCTAAAGAAACAGCTGATATTTCAACTATTGAATCAGCTGCTAAAATGGATGGTCGTAGCATGTTCTTAATTTTAGCACCAAAGAATGAAAAGTAAGAGTATTTTGAGGAGGAAATAACAAATGCCAAAACAAAAAACACACCGTGGTTCAGCAAAACGGTTCAAAAGAACAGGTAACGGCGGATTAAAACGTCACCATTCTAAAACAAGCCATATGTTTGCAAATAAATCACAAAAACAAAAACGTAAATTACGTAAATCAACAATGGTATCTTCTAGTGATATGAAACGTATCCGTCAACAATTAGCTAAATGGTAAACTTTTACCTTAGCGTATTTTAGTTCATTTTAAAAATGAACGAATGTAATTTAAATTAGTCAAAAGAGTTTTCTTGTAGAGAAAACATCTTAGAGGAGGAAATTAATATGCCACGTGTAAAAGGTGGAACGGTTACTCGTAAACGTCGTAAAAAAATATTAAAATTAGCAAAAGGGTACTACGGTTCAAAACATATTTTATTCAAAACTGCTAAGCAACAAGTAATGAAATCTTATACTTATGCTTATAGAGACCGTCGTCAAAAGAAACGTGATTTCCGTAAATTATGGATCGCACGTATCAATGCAGCTGCTCGTTTAAATAACATGAGCTACAGCACATTTATGCATGGTCTTAAATTAGCAGAAATCGATGTTAACCGTAAAATGTTAGCTGAGATTGCTGTTACAGATGCTCCTGCATTTACAGCGTTAGCTGAACAAGCTAAAACTGCGTTAAACAAATAAATAATATTTTAAAAGCTATTTCACTATTCTGTGAGATAGCTTTTTTTTTGGAATAATAATAAAATTAAATGTGTCAGATTTGTAACAAATAAAACGAAATTTTTAATAAGTAAAACTAATTAGAAAACTATATGTATAGGCATTGTTCATAAAAATAATGAGTATATGGTTAGGATAATAAATTTTTATTACATTATTTTAATAATTCTTATTGAAATTGTGATAATAAGATGATAATATAATTTGAGTAAACTAATATTGAGTTATTGATTATTAGAAGAATTGAAAAAGAAATAGGGGGATTTAATATGAAAAAGAGTAAATTAGTTAGTTTATTAGGTTTAACAGCTACATCTGCATTAATTTTAGCAGCTTGTGGTGGAAATGATGGAGAAACAGCAAGTAGTGAAAGTTCTACTGCCGGTACTTCTTCTGAAGAACAAGTACTTAACTTGATTGAATCTGCAGAATTACCTAATATGGATTCAGCAAAATCAACAGACGTAGTAAGTGGTACTGTTTTAAATAACGTAAATGAAGGCTTATATCGTCAAAACCCAGAGAATAAACTTGAATTAGGAATGGCTGAGGAAGAACCTGAAGTCAGTGAAGACGGATTAACGTACACTTTTAAAATCAGAGAAGATGCAGTTTGGTCTAATGGTGAACCCGTTACAGCAAATGATTTTGTCTATGCTTGGCAACGTTTAGCAACTCCTGAAACAGCTGCTGAATACTCGTATATGATTGACGGTGTTGTTGAGAATGCTTCTGCAATCTTAACTGGAGAAATGGAACCTTCAGAATTGGGTGCTACAGCTGTTGATGAAAAAACTTTAGAAGTTCAATTAGAAAAAGCTGTGCCTTACTTCAAAGATTTACTAACACTTCCTATGTTTTTACCACAAAATGAAGCTTTTGTAACAGAACAAGGTGAAAATTACGCAACTAATAGTGAAACCGTTCTTTATAATGGACCTTTTGTATTGGACGAATGGGATGGAACTGGCTTAAGCTGGGTGTTGAATAAAAATGAAGAGTACTGGGATGCAGAAACTGTCGTGTTAGATGCAATAAATGTTGATGTAGTTAAAGAAACATCTACTGCAATCAACTTATACGATACAGGAGCAGTTGACCGTATTACATTATCAGGTGAATATGTACAAACAAAACAAGGCGATCCTGAATTGAAAACTCAACCAACATCATCTGTTTTCTACTTTAAATTTAACCAAGAACGTGATGGAGAAGAAACACCTTTAGCTAATGAAAATATTCGTAAAGCTATTGCAATGGCGTTTGATAAACAAGCTTTTGCTGATACAGTTCTTCAAAACGGTTCTATTCCAGCTAATGGGTTAGTTCCAGCTGAATTAGCTGTTGATCCTGCTGCAGGTGAAGATTTCCGTGAACAAAGTGGAGATTTATTAACTTATGACGTTGAACAAGCGCAAGAGTATTTTGAAGCAGGTTTAGAAGAGTTAGGTGTAGATTCACTTACTTTAGAAATTTTAGGTGATGATACTGAAAATGCTAAAAAATCTCTAGAATTTATGCAAGGACAATTGACTTCAAATCTACCAGGTTTAGAAATTAATTTAAGAAATGTTCCATTTAAAGTTCGTTTGGATGCAGATACGAATCAAGATTACGATATCGAAATGGCTGGTTGGGGAGCTGACTATGCAGATCCAATCAACTTCTTAGAATTGTTCCATTCAGAAAATGGGAACAATAAATCAAGCTACTCTAATCCTGATTACGATGCATTAGTTGAAAGTGCTCAAACAAACGTAACAGATTTAGAAGGCCGTTGGGAAGATATGTTAGAAGCTGAAAAAATCTTAATGGAAACAGGCGGAATTGCACCAATTTATCAACGTGCATACTCTGTTTTAGAAAAAGATTATCTTAAAGATTTCTCAAGTCACTTAACAGGTGCAGAATACTCATACAAATGGGCTTCAATTGACGGAAAAGAATAAAACACAAAAAAAGAGCGAATTATATTCGCTCTTTTTTTGTGTTTAGTATGTGAGAAGGATAAGATTCCTATTAGAGTAAGTAAATACTCATTTCTCTCTCTTTTAAATGATGATAAAATGAAGAAGTTATGAATATTTCATTATGATTCATTAGGAGGAAAAGAAGTGGAAAAGAAAAAATATCTTCAGTTAATGGGGTTATCACTAGCTTCCGTTAGTTTATTAGCAGCTTGTGGTGGAAACAAAGAAGAATCGACAACAAATACAAATGGAAACGACAAACAAGAATTAAACTTAATTGAGTCAGCTGAATTACCAACAATGGATTCAGTATTAGCTACGGACGCTGTTAGTTTCAATGTAATGAACAACGTTAATGAAGGGCTATACCGTCAAGGACCAGAGGGTGAACTTGTTTTAGGAATGGCTGCTGAAGAACCAGAAATCAGTGAAGATGGATTGACTTACACCTTTAAAATCAGAGAAGATGCTGTATGGTCAAACGGTGACCCTGTAACAGCTAGCGACTTTGTTTTCGCATGGACACGCTTGGTAACACCTGAAACTGCTGCAGAGTACTCTTATATGATTGATGGAGTAGTAGCAAACGCAACGGCTATTTTACAAGGTGAAATGGAACCGTCTGAACTTGGAGTGACAGCTGTTGATGATAAAACGTTAGAAATCCAATTAGAAAAAGCAGTTCCTTATTTTGAAAGTTTGACAACATTGTCAATGTTCTTCCCTCAAAATGAAGCATACGTTACAGAACAGGGTGATGCTTATGCTTCAAATAGTGATCACGTTCTTTATAACGGACCTTTTGTACTAGATGAATGGGACGGAACCGGTTTAAGCTGGGTATTAAACAAGAACGAAGATTATTGGGATGCAGAAACTGTTGAATTAGATACAGCTAATATTGATGTTATCAAAGAAACATCAACTGCTTTGAATTTATATGATACTGGATCAATTGACCGTATGATTTTATCAGGCGATTACGTACAAACTCAACAAGGTAATCCAGACTTACAAACTCAGCCAACATCTACTGTAGCATACCTTAAATTCAATCAAAAACGTGATGGAGAAGAAACAGCTTTAGCAAATGAAAATATTCGCAAAGCTATTGCCATGGCTTTTGATAAACAAGCATATGTTGATACAGTTCTTCAAAATGGTTCTATCCCAGCTAACGGACTTGTTCCACAATCATTAGCTGTTGATCCATCAACTGGAGAAGACTACCGTGATCAAAACGGTGATCTATTGACATTTGATCTTGAACAAGCTCAAGAATATTGGGAAAAGGGATTACAAGAATTAGGAGTAGATTCTTTATCATTAGAAATTTTAAGTGATGATACTGAAAATGCTAAAAAATCAATTGAGTTTTTACAAGGACAATTAACACAAAACTTACCGGGATTAGATATCTCATTAAGAAATGTACCATTTAAAGTACGTCTAGATGCTAACAGCAATCAAGATTATGACATTCAATTAGCATTATGGGGAGCAGATTATGCTGATCCTATCAATTTCTTAGAATTATTCCAATCAGAAAATGGAAATAATAAATCTAGCTATAGCAGCGCTGATTACGATGCACTAATTGAAAGTGCTCAAACAAATGTGACAGATTTAGAATCACGTTGGCAAGATATGCTCGATGCAGAAAAAGTATTAATGGATGAAGCTGGTATTGCACCAATCTATCAACGTGCTTATGCAGTATTAAAAAAGGACTATGTTCAAGATTTTACAACATATTTAGTTGGAGCAGAATGGTCGCTTAAATGGACATCTGTTACAAAATAAGTTAAATTGAAAATTAGTATATCAATGATAAAGAAAGGGCCTGGACTTCTGTTCATGGCTCTTTCTTTGTTATTATCACTGGAAAATACTAAAATGTAAAAAATCAGCTTAAGAACCTATTTAATTATAAAGAATGTTATAATTAAACGTATAAATTAAATTGGAGGCGTATATTATGGAAGAAACAGAACTAAAGATGTTAAAAGAATTAACCGATGCAAAAGGGATTTCAGGAAACGAAGGACAAGTAAGAGAGGTATTTGTAAAATATGCTGAGCCTAATGCTGATAGTATTAGCTTTGATGGATTGGGTAGTGTCATTGCCAAAAGTATTGGAGATAAAACTGGGCCAAAAGTATTGTTTGCTGGACATTTAGATGAAGTCGGCTTTATGGTAACAAACATTACTGAAGAAGGTTTTATTAAATTTCAAACGATTGGTGGTTGGTGGGCACAAGTAATGTTGGCTCAACAAGTTCAAATTACAACTGGGAAAAATAATGTTATTCATGGAGTGATTGGATGTAAACCACCACATGTTTTAACTGCCGAAGTACGCAATAAAGCATATGATGTTCAAGAGATGTTTATTGATATTGGAGCTTCATCAAAAGAAGAAGTCGTAAATTGGGGAATCAAGCCGGGAGATATGGTAACACCATATACAGAGTTCAGACGCTTAAATGAATCTAAATTTTTATTAGCTAAAGCTTGGGACAATCGTATTGGAACAGCTGTTACTTTAAAAGTATTAGAAAATTTAAAAGCCGAAGGACATCCTAATAAAGCATTTGCTGTTGGAAATGTACAAGAAGAAGTGGGGTTAAGAGGTGCAAAAACAGCAACTCATTTAGTCGATCCGGATATTGCTTTTGCATTAGATACAGGTACAGCTGGTGATACTCCAGGGATGACTGAAAAAGAAGCCGATTCTAAATTAGGAAAAGGCCCACAAATCATCATTTATGATGCTTCAATGATAGCTCATAAAGGCTTACGTGACTTTGTGGTATCTGTTGCAGAAGAGTTAAATATACCTTTCCAATATACCGTGATTGCAGGTGGAGGAACAGATGCAGGAAGTCAGCATGTAAGTAAAAATGGGATACCAGCATTAGCAATTACAGTTGCGACGCGTTACTTACACTCCCATACTTCAGTTATTCATGAAGACGATTATTTGAATACTGTAAAACTAGTCACAGAAGTCATCAAGCGTTTAGATAGCGATACAGTTGAAAAAATTAAATACCATAGTTAAAATTTTAAGATGAGCTTTAAAAATAAACTAAGTTACATATATCTATTATATGTAACTTAGTTTATTTTTCGTCTAAATTGACTTTTCTTTATGACAGATTCATGAATTTTTGACTAATCTTTTATAGATAAACTAGAATAACGTTTCTTTTTATTAAAATAACAAGTAAAATAGATGTAATAAATAAAAACGAGAGGGGGGAAATAAATGAAGAGAGCCAAAAAGAGAATTGCAGTAATAGGCGGCGGAATAACAGGGCTCGTTACAGCTTATCGAATAAAACAGCAAATTGTAAATGAACAGCTGCCTTTTGAACTTATTTTATTAGAGTCTGCTCTAAAAGTCGGTGGTAAAATTTACACCATGAAGGTAGGTAACAACTACTTTGATCTAGGTGCTGAGTCAATCGATATTCGTTATCCCGAGGCTATGGATTTAATTAAAGAATTAGGTCTGATGGAGCAGTTAATTTATAGTGAAGGAAATAAGCCAGATATCTTTTTTTACAATAAGTTGCACAGTCTTAATTACCCAACTTATAAAGGTATTCCAGTGAGAAAAATGGATATTTGGAAAAGTGACTTACTAACGTTTCAAGGAAAAATGGCTAGTTTTAAAGATAATCTATTTCCCTTAAAACCCTTAGATAAAGACATTCAAATGAGCCTATATCTTAAAAGTCGATTCGGAGAAGAATTAGTAGAACATATTGTTGAGCCTTTCTTTTCAAAAGTTTATGCTAGTGATTTGGATGAAATGGGAATTAAATCTTCCAAAGAAGTTATTTATTCATTAGAACAAAAGTATGGAAGTTTATCAAATGGTATCAAGCATCATCCTGAGTTATTGGATGGTTCTGGTAATTACGTTACTTTCCAAAAGGGATTAGCTGTTTTAACGGATAAACTAACTGAAATTCTAAAACCGCATATTCAAACAAGTAAAAAAGTTTTTGAAATTAAAGAAGGTACGGAAGGCACTTATATTATTGATATTAACCGAAAAGAACAGATGCGGGTTGGTGCAATTTGCATAGCAACACCAGTAACCGAATACTCAAAACTAATAAAAAATGAAAGATTTGGACAAACATTTGATCAAGTCGAAACAGCGTCTATTGGATATATTTTATTTAAGTTTAAAAAATCAGCTATTAAAAATGAACCAACTGGTTTTGGTGTAGTGACCCCTAGAAGAAATGATTCGTATGTAACATCAATTGTGTTTTTAAATAAAAAGTGGCCATTTCTTAAAGATGAAGAAGATGTCTTTATCGGAGTAAGCTTTGGTAGAAAAGGTGAAGACCTACTTGTTACATTGGGCAATAAAGACATAGAAGAATCGATATTAAAAGACTTGGAAATCATACTTGGCATTACTGATAAGCCAATAAACCGAATTGTAAAACGATGGCCTGACGCAATACCTCAATACACTGTGGACCAGGAAGAAAAAACAAAAGAAATGATAGAAATGTTAAACTATGAATATCCGGGAATTTATATCTCTGGAATAGGGCTAGAAGGTTTTGGAATCAATCAATGTATTGGCCAAGCAAATAGAACAAGTAAAAATATAGTTGAACATATAAAAAAACAAAATTGTGTTTAACATAAAAATCTAATTGCTTATAATAAAATAAAAGACTCCTTTTTAAAATAAAAAGGTTTTTTTTATTTTAAACTGAGCCGTCTTGGTGTAAGGTGTTAGAGAAATGATAAATAAAAAACAGAAGCGGGGGATAAAAATGAAGTTAACCATTTTAGGCTTTTGGGGTGGATATCCAACGAATAATTCAGGTACAAGTTCGTATTTATTAGAAGCTGAAAACTATCACCTATTAATTGATGCAGGGAGTGCTTCCTTAATTGCTTTAGAAAATCACTTAGATCCATTACAGTTAGATGCTGTAATTTTATCTCATTACCACTATGATCATATTGCTGATTTAGGGGTGTTGCAATTTACACGTCAATTGAAGAGGATGAAAAATAATCTTGAGCGAGCTCCAATGCTGCCTATTTATGGACATGCAGGAGATAAGGAAAATTTTAAGCAGTTAACGATGGATCTTGTAAGTGAAGGCATAGAATACGAAGAAAATGAAAAAATATATATTGGTCCTTTCGAAATTCACTTTATGAAAACTTTACACCCGGTGGAATGCTACGCTATGAGAATTATAGAAGTAAAAACAGGAAAGACTCTTGTCTATACCGCTGATTCTGGTTACTTATCTGACTTTATTTCTTTTAGCAAAGATGCTGACATCTTGCTAGCAGATACGAATTTTTTTAACGGAATGGAAAACCATCGCGTTCACATGACCGCTTCTGAAGTAGGAAGGATTGCAAATGAAGCAAATGTAAAAAAAATTATTTTGACACATTTACCTCAAGAAGGAGACTTACAGCTTTTAAAAGCTCAAGCCATTAGTGAAACGCCAAGAACAGAAGTCGTATTGGCTAAAAAAGACCTCACAATTGAAATTTAACAAAAACAATATATAGAGAACAAAGAAAGAAGCCAGGAATGAGGAAAATTAAATGTATTATGTCAAAAATGTCCGTAATGGAAAAGAAATAACAGATCCATCTATTAACTTAGCGATTGAATACCACTTATTAAATAATGTCGTATTTGATGAACCAATTTTACTCTTTTATATTAATGAACCTTCTATTATAATTGGAAGAAATCAAAATACGATTGAAGAAATTAACACAGATTACGTTGAAAAAAAGAATATTCACGTAGTTCGTCGATTTTCAGGTGGTGGAGCGGTATACCATGATTTAGGAGTATTTTGTTTTTGTTTTATTACTAAAGATGATGGAGATTCATTTCGTGATTTCGGTAAATTTACAGAGCCTATAATTGATTCTTTACACAAAATGGGAGTAGAAGGCGCTAAACTTGAAGGTAGAAATGATTTATTGATTAATGGACAAAAATTTTCTGGAAATGCGATGTATTCAAAAAATGGTCGAATGACCGCACATGGTACAATCATGTTTGATAGTGATATTGAAGAAGTCGTGAACGCCCTTAAGGTAAGAAAAGATAAAATAGAGTCAAAAGGAATTAAATCAATAAGAAGCCGTGTAACAAATATAAAACCTTATTTATCTGATGACTATCAATTCTTAAGTACAAAAGAATTCCGCGACCGTTTATTGCTGAACATTTTTGATGTCAATACTCCTGAAGAAATTAAGGAGTATAAATTGACTGATGAGGATTGGAAACAGATTGAAGAACTGTCTGGAAAATATTTTAATAATTGGGATTGGAACTATGGGAAATCACCAAAATTTGAGTTAGTTCGTCGTCATCGTTTTTCTATTGGTTCAGTAGAATTCAAAATGAACGTAGACAAAGGTTTTATCCAAGATATCCGTATTTTTGGGGATTTCTTTGGATTAGGAGATATTTCTGATGTGGAAGAACAATTGAACGGAACTAAGTACGATGTAACATCAATAAGTGAGGCTCTTGATGACATAAATATCAAGAAGTACTTCGGAAATATTACTAAAGAAGAATTAATACATTTAATATACTAAAATAAAAAGCCGTTAGATTAGGAATTCTAACGGCTTTTCATTTTTATTATTTTCGTTTTCTGCCTAAGCCAATAGCATTTCTCATTTTCAAGAGAGTTTTATCAGCTACCATGCGTGCTTTAATGGCACCTTCATCCAAAATAGAGTCTAATTCATCTGAATTGATCAATTCATCATGTTTAATTTGAATAGGTTCTAATACCGAAACGATAGCTTCCCCCAGATCTTCTTTAAATTTACCATACCCACTATCTTGGTAACGATCTACTAATTCAGGAATATTAAAATCAGTAAATGAAGCGTAAATGGTTAATAAATTAGAAATACCAGGTTTATTTTCAGGATCATACTCAATCACACCACTTGAATCTGTTACAGCACTCTTGATTTTTTTACGAATAGTTGCGGGTTCGTCCAACATTGAAATAAAACTTTTTTTATTCTCATCAGACTTACTCATTTTTTTCAAGGGATCTTGTAAACTCATGATTCGTCCACCAGATTCTGGTATGTTTACTTCTGGCGTTGTAAGCAATTGATTGCCATTACCGTATTTATTGTTAAATCGACTAACAAAATCTCTGGTTAATTCTAAATGTTGCTTTTGGTCATCTCCCACAGGAACTAAGTCAGATTGATAAAGAATAATATCGGCTACCATTAGAGGAGGGTAAGTCAATAAACCAGCTGATACACCAGCACGATTATTTTTTGCAGATTTATCTTTAAATTGTGTCATCCGTTCTAATTCACCTAAACTAGTATTGCATTGGACGATCCAAGCAGCTTCAGCATGTGCAGAGACTTCAGATTGAATAAAAATAGTTGCTTTTTTTGGATCTAGTCCGATAGCTAAGTATAATGCAGCAAGACTTTTCGTTTGTTGTCTAAGCTTCAATGGTTCTTGTTGTACCGTAATTGCATGTTCATCCACGATACAAAAATAACTTGTATAACTTTCTTGTAAATCAATAAACTGTTTCATCGCTCCAATGTAATTTCCAATAGTAGGAGTTCCACTGGGCTGGATACCTGAAAAAATTGTCTTCATTAATTTTACACCCCTTAATTCTAAATACATTAATTATTATACGCTATTTTAAGTTGAATTAAATGATTTGTTCATAACAACTACTAAATAATCATCTTTCAATAAGGTAATAAGCTAATAAAGTAAGAATACAAACAATTAACAAGGCTGAACCTACTTTTAAAAAAAAATAATATCCTTTTCCGAATACTTTCGAAAGTGGTTTAACATGTAATTCTTCATCTGAGTTTCTACCTTTTCGAATATTAAAAGCAGCTTTTCTCATACTGTAGTTAAAAAAATCAAAAAATCCTGAAGAAAAAGATGCGCCAAAAAGACCAATAATAAGAAAGAAGGCAGCTCCATAGAAAGTAAGATTTGTAGTATGATAAAATGAAAGTTCTCTATAAATAATAAGTTCTAATAGTATACATAAAACGAGTATAGCTAAAAAGATCCGAACAGGTGTAAATTTTTGTTTCACTTAATTTCCTCCTTGAAGTAGAAAAATAATCGTTCTCAATCCATTATAAAGGAATACAATGAAAAATGTATGAATAAAATTAGATAGAGGTAATGATTTATCTTTTGTAAAACAATACGTTTTCTATTTGATTTCTAATCACATTTTAATCTTTAGGTAGAATATGATAGCTTAATTCAAAAAAGTTTTGCAAAATTGCTTTTGACAAGCTATTCTATATAGTATATTCTTTTTTGTAGGAGAATTAAAATTAAAATTGTTGGAGGTGCTTTAATCGATGAAAAGTTATGCTAGATTTTTAGGAAAGCGTGTATTATACATGTTATTGACATTATTTTTAATTGCATCGATTACTTTCTTCTTAATGAAGCTTTTACCAGGTACTCCATATAGTAACCAGGATAAACTTTCAGAAGAACAAATCTATATTATGAATGAACAATATGGATTAAACGAACCGGTTGCGGTTCAGTATTTAGTGTATATCGGGGGATTGCTTAAAGGGGATTTAGGAACATCATTCCAATTTAACAATACTCCTGTAACAAAACTGTTATCTACGCGTATAGGGCCATCCTTGCAGCTAGGTATTCAAGCAGTCGCACTTGGGACAATACTAGGTATTGTTTTAGGAGTAATCGCAGCAATGTATCAAAACACATGGATTGATACATTAGCAACATTTTCAGCAATTTTAGGTAGATCCATTCCTAACTTTGTTATTGCAGTATTATTGCAACTTATTTTTGGAGTATATCTACAATGGTTCCCAATTGCTTTATGGGATGGTGGATTCAGTTCATCTGTTTTGCCAACATTAGCATTAACGATATCTCCGTTAGCCGATTCTGCTCGTTTTATTAGAACAGAAATGGTAGATGTACTGAGTAGTGATTACGTTGAATTAGCAAGAGCAAAAGGGTTAAGCAGATGGACAGTTGCATTTAAACATGGTGTTCGTAATGCTTTGATTCCATTAGTTACGATTTTAGGGCCTATGGCAGTTGGTTTAATGACAGGTTCAATGGTTGTAGAAAATATTTATGCTATTCCAGGAATTGGAGAACAGTTCGTTAAATCAATTATGACAAATGATTACCCTACCATTATGGGTGTAACCATTCTTTATTCTGCTATGTTAGTATTTATCATTTTAGTTGTAGATATTTTATACGGAGTAATTGACCCACGTATTCGTGTTTCTACAGAAGGAGGGGACAAATAATGCATAATCAAGATAATACTCCTGTTGCAGATGAATTAAAGAATCTGTCTCCTGACATGTTTGCTCCAGCATCTGAGTCAAGTATTCAAGATAACGAAAAAATTGCAGCACCTTCATTAAGTTTTATTCAAGACTCATGGAGAAGATTGAAAAAAAATAAAGCGGCCGTAATTAGTCTGATTATTCTAACAATTATGATTATTCTAACAATTGCAGCTCCGCTTGTTGCACCGCATGACCCAAATGTTCAAACTGTAGAGTTTGCAAGTTTACCTCCTAAAATTCCGGGAATCGGAATTGATGGATTAAATGGAACTCAAGCGGTTGGAGATACACGTGTAGATAAATATGCTGAAAAAGGCGTTCCTGAAGATCAATACTATATTTTAGGTACAGACAGTTTAGGACGTGATTTACTTTCACGTATTCTTTATGGTACTCGTGTTTCCTTAATAATTGCATTTGTTGCAGCATTTTTTGACTTAACGATAGGTGTAACTTATGGTTTAGTTTCAGGATGGTGCGGCGGGAAAATTGATAATTTCATGCAACGTGTCTTAGAAATATTATCAGGAGTTCCTAACTTAGTAGTAGTTATCTTGATGCTCTTGGTTTTAGATCCAGGTATTATGTCAATTATTATTGCGTTAGCTATTACTGGTTGGATTTCAATGGCCAGGGTAGTTCGTGCACAAACGTTGAAATTGAAAAATCAAGAATATATCTTAGCAGCCCGTACTTTAGGTGAATCTTCAATAAAAATAGCATTTAAACATTTAATTCCAAATTTATCAGGTGTTATCATTATTCAAACCATGTTCTCAATACCGTCTGCTATTTTCTTCGAGGCATTCTTGAGTTTCATCGGTATAGGTATTCCTGCACCAACAGCGTCATTAGGAACACTGATTAATGATGGATACAAAACATTCCGCTTCTTACCTCATTTAATGTGGTATCCAGCAGCAGTTATTTGTATTTTAATGATTTCATTTAACTTGTTAGCAGATGGTTTGCGTGATGCATTTGATCCAAAAATGAAAGATTAGCGAGGTGAAAATGAATGAGCAATGTATTAGAAGTTAAAGATTTAGAAATCACATTCGACACTTATGCTGGTAAAGTAAAAGCTATCCGCGGTGTCAGTTTCGATTTAAAAAAAGGTGAAACATTAGCTATCGTAGGGGAATCCGGTTCTGGGAAATCTGTTACTACTCGTAGCATTATGCGTTTGCTGTCACAAAATGCAAATGTTGAAAATGGAGAAATCCTTTTTAATGGTGAAGATCTTATAAAAAAATCTGAAAAAGAAATGCAAGCTATTCGTGGTAAAGAAATTGCAATGATTTTTCAAGATCCTATGACATCTCTTAATCCAACAATGACCATTGGAAAACAAATTTCTGAACCAATTCGTTTACATCAAAAATTAAACAAAGAAGATGCAAATAAAAGAGCGTTAGAATTGTTAAATTTAGTTGGTTTACCTGATGCAGAAAGACGTATGAAACAATACCCTCACCAATTTTCTGGTGGACAAAGACAACGTATTGTTATTGCGATTGCTCTTGCATGTAATCCTGAAGTACTAATTGCTGATGAACCAACAACAGCTTTAGATGTAACGATTCAAGCACAAATCTTAGATCTTATGAAAGAACTGCAAAAGAAAATTGCAACTTCTATTATTTTCATTACACATGATTTAGGTGTAGTAGCTAATGTTGCAGATCGTGTTGCGGTTATGTATGCAGGTAAAATTATAGAAATTGGAACAGTGGATGAAATCTTTTACAATCCTCAACACCCATACACATGGGGACTGATCAGCTCTATGCCTACCTTAGAAATTACGGAAACACTTTATGCTATCCCAGGGACTCCACCAGATTTATTGGATCCACCAAAAGGGGATGCATTTGCTCCACGAAATGCATTTGCTATGAAAATTGATACAGAATTAGAACCACCATACTTTAAAGTTTCTGAAACACATTTAGCTGCAACGTGGTTATTACATCCCGATGCACCTGCTGTTGAACCACCACCAGAAATTAAAGCACGTCAAAAAATTTATGAAGAAAAATTTGCCCCACTCCATGCATCTTTAAAAAGTGCTAAGACTGAAGTCAAGGGAGGGGTAAACTAAGATGGAAAATAGAGAAAAGATTTTAGAAGTTAGAGGTCTAAAACAGTATTTCAACAAAGGAACAAAAAATGAAGTTCGTGCCGTAGATGATGTTACTTTTGACATCTATAAAGGTGAAACTTTTGGTTTAGTTGGTGAATCTGGTTCTGGTAAATCAACAACCGGTCGTTCAATCATTCGATTATATGATCCAACAGCTGGAGAAATTGATTTTGAAGGTACCAAAGTTCATGATATTTCTGGTAAAAAAGATATGTTGAAGTTCAGAAGAGATATGCAAATGATTTTCCAAGATCCATATGCATCTTTGAATCCAAAAATGAAAGTTCGCGATATTATCGCAGAAGGTATCGATATTCATGGCTTAGCTACTTCTACGGAAGACAGAAATAACCAAGTAAATGAACTGTTAAAAACAGTTGGGTTAAATCCAGACCATGCTTCTCGTTACCCACATGAGTTCTCAGGTGGACAAAGACAACGTATTGGAATTGCTAGAGCTCTTGCCGTTAAGCCTAAATTTATCATTGCTGATGAACCAATTTCTGCATTAGATGTTTCAATTCAAGCGCAAGTTGTCAATTTATTAATGGAGTTGCAAAAAACACAAAAATTAACGTTCTTGTTTATTGCCCATGATTTATCAATGGTTAAGTACATTAGTGACCGTATTGGTGTAATGAATACTGGTAAATTACTTGAGTTAGCACCTGCTGATGAAGTGTACAATACTCCATTGCATCCTTATACAGAAAGTTTATTGTCTGCTGTACCTTTACCAGATCCTGAATATGAACGTAATCGTGTGCGTACTCCTTATATTCCTCGTGAATCAAATGGAGAACCTGAAGAGTTACGTGAAATTTCTCCAGGGCATTATGTTTACTGTAGAGAATCTGATGTTGCTGCTTTGAAAGAAAAGAAAGCAAGCTACACAAAATAATTAAGTAAAAGCTATAAAGAAAACTGAACTGATCCCTGTCAAATAGACAGTGTAAAAAATAAAAACTTGTTGGTTTTAGACTTATGTATATACATAAGTCTTTTTTTGTGCAGTCCTTCCTTTGAAGGAAGATTAGCGAGCCAACAGATACTCTCTACGGAATTCCAAAGTGAGATAGGGCGTTGAATTTCAAAGGGGTTCAACATTCATTCTAGTTTTATATAAATTGATTAATTCCTTGTTCCAGTATTGAGAGTATTAAACTGTTTACGATAATAATATTCTGCTTTAATCAAACCGAAAAAACATTCAATCGGTTGGGTATCCAAACATTGGCTTGCTCTGGACATACTTTGAGTAAAGCCATATTCATATAGATACTTCAACACGGCATATTGTTTTTCATCGATTGTCCCTTGTTTATTTTTACGCAAAAATACCCCCATATTATAAACAATAGAATTTTTTATTATTTCTACTGTTTATAATATGGAGGCATATCAAACTGATAAAATCTATTTTATAGATTTTTTGTTGTTTTTAAAATAGCATGAATACTTTATAAAATAACTTTAGAAACAGAGAGTGCGTATAGCAGATTCAAGTTAAATAAAATAATGTTTGTTTTGAAACATTATTTTATTTAGAATGAATTCTTATTTATATTCATTGTTATTATTCTTATTTAAAAAAAAGCTTTATTAAATAAGGTTTTTCTATGTTTAAATGTGAACTAAAAAAAAAATTCTGTAAATTTAAGGTTAAAATTAAGTATAAGTGACAAAAAGATGGCAAAAAGGGTAGTAATTTTAAAATGGATGTTTTATAATATTCTTGTAAGGCATTTCATAGTTTCATTAACAGTCCTCAATTTTTTTGAACGATCTATCTGATTAAAAAAGGAGAGAATAACATATGGTAACTTTATATACATCGCCTAGTTGCACATCATGTCGTAAAGCAAGAGCTTGGTTAGAGGAAAACAATATTACTTATAAAGAAAGAAATATTTTTTCTGAACCACTGAAGATTGATGAAATAAAATCAATCTTAAGAATGACAGAAGATGGTACAGAAGAAATCATTTCGACTCGCTCTAAAGTATTTCAAGAACTAAATGTCGATCTTGATGACTTACCTTTAAACGAATTGTTTGATTTGATTCAAGATAATCCAGGACTTTTACGTCGACCAATCATGGTAGATGAAAAGAGATTACAAGTTGGGTATAACGAAGATGAAATCCGTCGCTTCTTGCCTCGTGAAGTAAGAGCACTTGAATTAAAACAAGCACAACTGATAGTTGGATACTAGTAATGAGGTAAAACTACACATCCCAAGGGTGTCGTAGTTTTTTTTGGTACATTTAACTTTACATTTTGTTTATTTCCTTTAGAATGGTTATATAGATTATTCATTAGTTGAATTGTTTTAACGATGAAGAAGAGAAATGAGGTGTAGGACTATGGAAATGGAACACATTAACGAAAACACCATCCGTGTATTAATTGAAAATGCTGATTTGGAAGAAAGAGGCGTAACATTTTTAGATCTTTTAGGAAACCACAAACAAATTGAAAATTTCTTTTATAGTATCTTAGAAGAAGTGGATGTTGACGAACAATTCCATGAATCTGATGCCATAACATTTCAAGTATTGCCAAATGGAAATGGTCTAGAATTGTTTATTAGTAAAGGTGGTCCATTAAACGACCAATTAGACTTTTCTTCAGCATCTGAGAATCTTAACTCAGATGAATTCTCCCAATATATAAAAAAACAAATGGTACAAAACTTAGAAAAATCCGAAGCTGAGATTGATGAAACTGCAGATCACATTGAAGATGAAACTAAAGAAGTTGTTTTGAGGTTTAATCAGTTTGAAGATATGATTGAATTATCAAAAATGATGCATGTAGATAAAGCGCGTTCTAATCTCTTTCTTTACAAAGAAAGCTATTATTTGAATCTAGTCTTTTTTGTTAGTGAAATGACTGAAAGAAGTGCTGAGGAAGAAATTTCTCTCGCGCTAGAGTTTGCTGAAAAAACATCAGTTACTCAAGGGATTTTAGAAGAACATGGAAAAATGCTTATGGAAAAAAATGCTTTAGAACTGACACGTCATTACTTTAAATAAATTAAATAGTATTAAATTGGGAATCAAAGAAAGTTTATCTTTCTTTGATTTTTTTTGTTAGTAGCGTTCTCACCTTCTTTGCGGATAGTTTAAGTAGAATAGCACAGAGAGGGGATCAAATATAATGTTAATCGCAGTAAGTAAGGGGAACCAGTATATTAATGCATTAGACGTGCAGAAAAATCCAAAACAAAAGAGGGACTATTATTGCCCAAGTTGTAAAGAACCCGTTTTTCTTAAAAAAGGAGCAGTCAAACAAGCTCATTTTACTCATTTTCAAAAAAACGACTGCACTGTTTTTTCAGAAGGAGAAACGCAAGAACATATTTCAGGGAAAAAGATACTTTTTCGGTGGTTCACACAACAAGAAATACCATGCCAACTTGAAGCCTATTTACCGAATTTAAAGCAACGACCAGATTTATTGGTCTGGTTAGATGATCAGACGCCAGTAGCTATAGAGTTTCAATGCAGTACACTTTCTGTTGAAAGAATGATAGAACGAACATTAGGTTATACTGAAAAAGGGTATAAAGTATACTGGATCTTAGGACAAAATTTCCATTTTAAAAATAAACTAACGAGTTTTCAGCGATTATTTATACAGGAACATAAAAAAATTGGGTGCTACTTTTTAGAATTACATATAGAAACCAACGATATGGTCATCCATTATGATATCAGTCAAAAAGGAAATTCATCATGTGTAATTTCTCAATACTGTTATTTAAAGATGGATGAAAGTACTAGTTTAAATGCAATAATCTACCAGTTCATGAATTACTCAAAACACAATAAATTAGAACCTGAAAAAAAGTTGATTCAAAGTCATTATTTTTTAAATAGGGGGAGGAACTATCAAGTACCGATAATAGTGGACTTCCAAAAGTACATTTATAAAAAAGGGGATTCGTTGGTTTCTTTGCCTCTAGAAGTTTATCTGCCTGTGAAAAATCAATTATTTATTAAAACACTTTCTTACTTTTGGAAATATCAGTTTCTAGAATGGATAATGGAAAGAAACAGTGGAGAAATTATATCTAAAAAAGAAATAGACCGACAAACTACAATAATGTTGAAAAATAATGATCTCAAATTTTACGTTATGCCTCTCATCTCTGATGAAAGTAAAAGGAAGTGCGTCGCTCATTTTATCACGTTATTGAATAAAAGGGGTCTCTTAATAGCTATTTCTCAGTCAGAATGGATGGTACAAAAGGAACCGCAGAGGTATAGTAATGAAAAGGAAAAGGTAACAGAGTTTTTAATATTAGATAGGTCTTTTATTGTGGACTCATAAGAGAGAATATTAAGGAATTTTCTTTATTTTAAGACAGTTTATGGTAAGATTAATGATAAGATAATTCCTAGGAGGTCTTTTAATGAGTGAGTCAAAAAAACTGCCAATAAGAAATAAAGTACCTAATGAATTGACATGGGATCTACAAGTGATTTTTCAATCCGATAATGATTTCAAACAATCTTATAAAGAACTTGAAGTTAAAATAGAGACTGTTACATCTTATAAAGGAACACTTAGTAACGGTTCAGAAAGTTTTTTAAAAGCTATTCAATCTATTTTAGATCTATCTAACCAACTGGAAACATTGTATGTCTATGCCCAATTAAAAAATGATCAAGATACAACAAACTCAATTTATCAAGGAATGTATGAACAGGCCAGCAAATTAGCAACACAGGCTAATGAAGCCATCTCGTGGTTTGAACCTGAAGTTTTAGAATTGTCAGAAGAAAAAATAGGTCACTATTTTAGTGAGAATGAAAATTTAATCATCTATAAACATTTTATCGAGCAATTAACAGCTGCTAGAAAACACGTTTTGAGTGCTAATGAAGAAGCTTTGTTAGCAGGGGCAGGAGAAATCTTTAATGCTTCAAGTCGCACATTTAATATTTTAAATAATGCAGATATAACTTTTCCAACCATTAAGGACGAAGAAGGAAATGATATTCAGTTATCACACGGTGTATACGGACAATTAATGGAAAGCACAGATCGTTCTGTTCGCGAATCAGCTTTCAAACAACTGTATAAAGTGTATGAAGGTTTACAAAATACTTTTTCAAGTACTCTTTCCTCACATGTTAAATACCATAATTACAATGCCAAAGTTCATCATTATCAAACAGCACGTGAGAAGGCATTAAGCAACAACCATATACCAGAAGCTGTATATGATACTTTATTAGATGTTGTACATGAACATTTACCATTGTTGCATCGCTATGTTGCTTTGAGAAAAGAACTATTAGATGTTGAAGAACTTCATATGTACGATATGTACACACCAATAAGTGGTGAAGCGGGAATTAAGTATACGTATAAAGATGCCCAAGCAGAAACTTTAAAAGCATTGAAACCTCTAGGTGAAGATTACTTATCTGTACTTAAAAAAGCCTTTAATAACCGTTGGATTGACAGTATCGAAAATGAAGGTAAAAGAAGTGGTGCCTATTCTTCTGGATCATACGACACTAATCCTTATATTTTATTGAACTGGCATGATTCTTTAAATCATTTGTATACGCTGGTCCATGAACTAGGTCATAGTGTTCACAGCTATTATACAAGAACGAATCAACCCTATGTCTATGGTGATTATTCTATCTTCTTAGCAGAAATAGCTTCCACTACAAATGAAAATATTTTAACAGATTATTTATTAGAGACACAAAAAGATCCAAAAGTTAGAGCATATGTACTGAATCATTATTTAGATGGATTTAAAGGAACTATATTTAGACAAACTCAATTCGCGGAGTTTGAACATTTTATTCATGAAGAAGATGCAAAAGGAACACCTTTAACAAGTGAGTTCTTATCAGATTATTACAGTGATTTAAATGCCCGTTATTATGGACCAGATGTCGTAAAAGATCCTGAGATTGCTTTCGAATGGACTAGAATACCTCATTTTTATTATAATTACTATGTTTATCAATATTCAACAGGTTTTTCAGCTGCTACAGCTTTAGCTGCCAAGATCGTCAATGGTGAAGAAAATGCTTTAGACAACTATTTAAATTATTTGAAATCTGGAAGCAGTGATTACCCTATTGAAGTAATGAAAAAAGCAGGCGTAGATATGACTAAGAAAACATATCTAGAAGATGCTATGAAAGTTTTTGAATCTAGATTAAATGAATTAGAAGAGCTTATTGAAAACTTAAAGTAACACACATCAAAAAAAACTGAGCCTGTTGGGCTCAGTTTTTTTTGATGTGTGGACTAAAAAATAAATAATTACAAAACTTGCAATGAAGCTTTATTAATTGAACGAATACCATTTTTAGAAATCATTTGATTTCTTGCTTCGACAATCAATGGGTTAGGGTTATGCAAGGCTTGAAGTAATTCAACTGTGATGCCTTCTTCAATCAAGAAACCATGATCTTTATGATGATCACTAAATAGTACACAAGAAGGAGCGTTAAAAGCATTCATTTCACGAGCTACTTTTTGATCAGCTTCAAAAGAAGTTTTTGTGAATTCTAATTCTTTATCTTCAAGAAACATTTGAATATCTAATTTAGCTTTTTTAGCTGCTTCTAAAACAAGAGCTTCTGAAAAAGATTTCTTTTGTTCAATTAGTGCATCTTGAAGTTCTAGTAAGAAATTACGGCCTTTTTTCTTCCCTTGCATTTTAGCGGCAGAATAATAAAGACAAATATCGTAAGTCACAGAACATACAGCATTACGTAAAGTTAAATCACTTTTTGATAAGTTATTTGTAGCAAGGTACTGAGTAACGGTACTTAAATTATGAATTGGAATAAAGTGAACGCTTATTTTACCAGTAGATTTTTCAACAAACTGCATAACTTCTTTTTCAGCTTGTAAGCAACTTGAGTCAATTGGATTAATAAATAAATAAATTTCAATCATTTCATTATGAGTGGATTCATTTTTAGTATGTGTAGTTGAGAACATTTATCTTCACCTTAGCCTTAGTATTTTGATTTTTATATACGTGGTCTGTTTTGTTAACAAATATACTTTATCAAAAATAGCTAAAAAAATATAATAAAGGACCTTGATTTTGGACAAACTTTCGCAAAAGTTGTAACAAAGTCGCCACATTTTATAAAGAATCCTTTAGTAGCATAGATAAACTGCTATATTGATTCCATCATTCGAACAATTTTATTTTTGGTGGGTCTCTTTTTGATTGAATATTTCTTTAGAAATTGTTCAAAATAAACTTTCCCCATTTCACGAGAGTTTGCTTCAAATTCTATTTCATAATCCTTTTTTGTACCATATGAACTCTCATCCAATACGATAAGTCCTTGAGGGATCTTTTTTTCATACCGCTTTGTTACTAACGATCCAAACACATACAAATCTTCTGGATGAATCTGTAGTTCAGCAAGTTTAGCTGCTACATAGCCATTTGTTTTAATAGATTGCGAGTTTAAAAATTGTTTTGCTTCTTTTAATGATAAAGAGTCAGTTGTTTCTAATAAATCTTCCCCAAGGGGTGTTTTTAAAGTCAATTCAGCAGAAGTTGCAAATAAACGAATACGCAAAGCGGAGTGTTTATTTTTTAATTTCCAATCTTTAGTATCATAGTAATGGTTTTCTTGAGTATAAGACTCATTTTCAGACAGGTTTAAATCCTTTAATAAATTGGTGTATTCTGTTTTTGTTAAACTATTTTTAAATTCAATTTCTATTTGCTGAGCCATTAGATATTCTCCTTTTAAATCAATTTAGTAAGTCTATTTATTTTATCATTTAATTTCTATTTTAGTATATTTCTTCTTTTAGGAGAAATATGGTAAAATGAAGCCGTATCACACTTTAAATAGTGCAAATCATAAGTTCCTAAAAGAGGGTATATAATGATGGATCAAAATTGGGAAAAATTTTTAACACCTTATAATCAAGCTGTTGAAGAATTGAAAATTAAATTAAAAGGTATTCGTAAAGAATACAGTAGAAGCAACATGCATGTACCAATTGAATTTGTTACTGGAAGAGTAAAACCAGTGAATAGTATTATTGGAAAAGCTGCATTAAGGAATATTTCTTTTGAAAATTTAGAGACTGAAATGCAAGATATAGCTGGACTAAGAATTATGTGTCAATTTGTAGAGGATATTCATGAAGTTGTTAGTTTGTTAAGAAATCGGAATGATATGAAAATAATTGAAGAAAGAGATTATATCACAAATAAGAAAGAAAGTGGTTACCGTTCCTATCATGTTGTATTTGAATACCCAGTGCAATTAATTCATGGTGAAAAACAAATTCTTGTTGAGATACAAGTACGGACATTAGCTATGAATTTTTGGGCAACGATTGAACATTCGTTGAACTACAAATATCAGGGTGAGTTTCCGGATGCCATCAATGTTCGGTTAAAAAGAGCAGCAGAAGCCGCTTTTCAGTTAGACGAAGAAATGTCTCAAATTAGAGAAGAAATCCAAGAAGCACAGCACCTATTTTCTCATAATAAAAGAACAACTATCAATAAAGCACCGGAAAACAATGAATTTTTTTAGTGCATATTGATTGAAGCTACAATAACAACGTGTTTAAATGAAAAAAAGGGGGGACAACATTGAAAATAGCAGTAGTCAATAATAATGTTGAGCAATCTTTAAAACTAGCCGAACAATTTCGTATACTCTGCTTGAAGAACCGTCTTCAGTTAGATGATAAAAATCCAGATGTCGTTGTAACGATTGGTGGGGATGGAACATTGTTGTCCGCCTTTCATAGGTATGCCCACATGCTTGATCAAGTCCGCTTTGTAGGAGTACATACAGGACATTTAGGCTTTTATACTGATTGGCGAGATTATGAACTAGAAGATCTCGTCGCAAGTTTGCTTAAGGACAAGGGAGAAAGTGTTAGTTACCCTTTACTTGATGTAAAAGTGACATATCAAGGACAAAAGGAACCTTCTCACTTTTTATCCTTAAATGAATCCACAATGAAACGTATAGATGGAACGATGGTGTGTGATGTCTTTATAAAGGACGAATTATTTGAGCGGTTTAGGGGAGATGGAATGTGCATCTCAACGCCTACTGGTTCAACAGGTTACAATAAGTCTGTTGGAGGAGCTGTTATCCATCCACGTCTTGAAGCATTACAGTTGACTGAAATTGCACCAATTAATAATCGTGTTTTTCGCATCTTAGGATCACCTTTAATTGTGGCACGAGATGAATGGATCAGAATAAAACCACTTACTACAGAAGGATTTGTTTTAACGATTGACCAGTTAACTTCTTCTGAGAAGAACATCACTGAATTAACTTATAGCATTGCGAAAGAACGCATTCACTTTGCTCGATACAGACACACTCATTTTTGGAGTCGAGTTGAAGATGCTTTTATTGGAGCGAAAAAAAAATATGAAATTTAGTTGGAGTTATGATTTGCCAACTAGTTTACAAGTGAAGTCTTTTCTAAAAACAAAAGGAATTTCACGTAGTCTACTAGCAAAAATAAAATTCCATGGGGGGAAAATCGAAGTCAATGAAATGGAAGTAACGGTACGCTATCTTTTAAATAACAAAGATAAAGTAAAAGTTACCATCCCTGATGAAGCTCCTCATGAAACAACTGTCCCTATTGATATCCCTATTGATATCGTATACGAAGATGAGCACTATTTAGTTGTAAATAAACCTTATGGGGTAGCCTCAGTACCTTCTCAAGTACATCCTGAAGGATCAATGGCTAATCGCGTCAAGGGCTATTACGTACGTCAAAATTACCCTGATCAAGTTATTCATATTGTGACTAGACTTGACCGCGATACAACAGGGCTTATGTTGTTTGCTAAACATGGATATGCACATGCACTAATGGATGCTAAACTAAGAGCTAAAGAAATTACAAAAAAATATACTGCCTTAATCAGTGGGCAGTTGGAAAAAGCCGAACACGGATTTATTGATGCGCCAATCGCACGCACCACTGATTCAATTATTACTAGAAGAGCACATGAATCTGGTAAAGAAGCGTTAACTGAATATTGGATCAAAGGATCTTTTCCACATGCTACTTTAGTTGATATTCAATTGCACACCGGCAGGACCCATCAAATCAGAGTGCATTTTGCCCATATCGGTCATCCGTTAATGGGTGATGACTTATATGGTGGTGAAAAAAATACTTGGATAACGAGGCAGGCGCTGCATTGCAGAGAACTAAACTTTAGTCATCCTTTTACAAATGAACAAATATATCTTGAACTAGATTACCCAGAAGATATTGCCCAATGGCTACATCAACATGAACAGCAAGAGGTTAATAGTTAATGGAGCGAACTTAGAAAGGGGTGTAGCCCTTGAAAGAAGTACAAATGGAATTTGAAGAGCAAATAGAGCAATTAAAAGGTTATTTAAATGCCCAAGAAATTACCCTATTTAGAGAAAACTTTTTAGACTTACACGTATACGAACAAAGCCAATTCTATCTTTCTTTATCAGACAATGAACGATTAAATTTATATAACTTTTTATCTCCTAAAGAAATGGCGGATATGTTTGAAGTTCTTGAGGAAGAAGAAGAATCCGTTGAAAAATATTTAGAAGAAATGAATCCTCAGTATGCTGCAGATATGTTAAGTGAGATGTACAGAGATAACGCGGTAGATATGTTGAATCAATTAGAACCAGCGACAATCAAAAAATATTTAAATTTGATGCCATCAGAGGATTCGGACGGTATTAAAAAGTTATTGAATTATGAAGATGATACTGCAGGTTCAATAATGACAACCGAATACATCTCGATTTTTGCGAATCAAACTATAAAATCAGCAATGGCCATTTTAAAAAAGAAAGCGCCAGAAGCTGAGACAATCTATTATGTGTACGTGGTAGAACTGAATAGGAAATTAGTGGGCGTAATCTCATTAAGAGATTTAATCGTACACGAAGACGATGAAATGATCTCCGACATCATGGGAGACCGCCTAGTGTACGTCAATGTGAATGATGACCAAAGAGATGTAGCACGTACAATGCAAGACTATGACTTTTTAGCTATTCCAGTAGTAGACAATGAAGAACGATTAATTGGAATCATCACGATTGATGATATTATTGATGTAATTAATGATGAGGCTGCCAGCGATTACTCTGGGTTAGCTGGGGTCGATGTAGATGAAAAATCGGAAAATCCATTTGTTGTTGCTTCAAAAAGGCTTCCATGGTTAATCATATTATTATTCCTTGGCATTGGCACATCTACTTTAATTAGCAATTATGAAGAAATGATCAGTGAAGCAAGTATTTTAGCTGTTTTTATATCGTTGATTACAGGAACTGCGGGTAACGCAGGGACCCAATCATTAGCTGTAGCTGTCCGTAAATTAGCAGACAGCGACGATAACAAGAGAAGTTTTAGAAAATTGATTTTGAGTGAAATAGCATCCGGTTTAATTACTGGTGTGGTAACAGGAGTTACGATTTTTTTAGCAGTAGGACTATGGCAACAAAATTACATTTTAGGACTAGTAATTGGTATTGCAATGCTGGCAGCTATCACAATTGCCAATCTTGCGGGTAGTTTCATACCTATCTTAATGGAAAGAATAGGATTTGATCCGGCAGTGGCTAGTGGTCCATTTATCACGACGCTCACTGATTTAACTAGTGTGCTGATATACTTTAATATTGCTGCATTATTTATGAATTATTTAGTCTAGAACTGCATTACTGAAATAGTAAATACAACTAAACAAGATAGACGTATTTGCGCTAGAAGAGGATGAACATCTGTGGCAAATAGAAAGAAAAAAAAGATCACAAAAAAACAAAAAGAACAAAAAACAAAATTAATTTCCACCGGTGTCGTACTCTTATTGGTTTTCTTCATGGGATTATTTCTAGGAGAAAATAAACAGTCTGACCTTTCTTTAAGTGGAAAAATAGAGCAGTTTAAAGAAGAACTGATCACCATTTTTCAGCCAGAAGAAAAAGAAGAAGTAGATAAGACAAAAAATCAAGAAACAACGATCCGTTTTTTAGATGCAAATCAAGGATCAGCAACTCTTATTCAAGCGAAAGACGGCACAACTATTTTAATAGATAGCGGGCGTTATGAAGACAAAGATAAGAAAATTATTCAACAGCTTGATGAATACATTGGAACAGGCGGAACGATTGATCTTCTTATATTTACTCATAATGATTCAGATCATATTGGGTATGGAGATCTTATCATCAATTATTATGATGTGAAAGAAGTCTGGATGAATGGAAATGATGCCACCAGTAAGATTTACGAACGGGTATTAGATGCTGTAGATGCAAGTAGTGCAATCTATACTGAACCTAAAACTGGAGAAAAGCATCAAGTAGGGCCTTTTCAAATCGATGTACTCAGTCCTAATGACCAGTCAGATAATGACCAAAATGATGATTCAATCGTGACCAAAATTACTGTTAATCAAGTAAGTGGATTATTCAGTGGGGATGCTTCTCAAAGTATTGAAAAAGAAATTATTGAATCTGGAGCAAATGTAACTGCTGACTTCATTTTGATGGGACATCATGGATCAGACACCAGCACTGGTGAAGAATGGATTCAGGCAAGTCAACCTGAGTTGGCGATTTTTTCAGCAGGGGAATCTAACAGTTATGGACATCCTGGTGAAGAAGCGATTGGCCGATTAAAAAGACTGGCTATTCCAATTTATGGGACAATCGAATATGGTACGATTACTTTAACGGTTCATGAAGATGGAACCTATAGTATTCACACTGAAAAGGGAGAGAACCCTGATGAAGATGGTACTTGAAGAAATAGAAGGTGAATTGGCTCGTTTTATACCTGATGAAGGACCTTTAGTTCATGTGAAAAAAGATCGCTTACCAGAAAATTATCGCCTTGGTGAGTTGTATGAAGTGACTATCGAAGATGAACGAATTATTTCTATTAAGCCTTTAAAAAAAGAAACAGAAGAAAGATTTGCTAAAATGAAGCAAAAGAGAGCAAAGCTTTTAAATAAAAAACGATAAAAAAGCACTGAAAAACATATTATGTTTTTCAGTGCTTTTTGGGTTGTACAGGATTTGTTTGATGATTAATTTAGCTTTTTAATCATCAAATGATGGGGGATGCCCGCATCCATAAAACCTTCACCTTCAACTTGATAACCTAATTTTTCATAAAAAGTTAAGGCATGGTCTTGTGCATCAAGCATGAGTGTATTAAATTCCTTTGTTTTAGCAAACCGTTCTATTTCTATCATTAATTCATGACCTAAATTCTTTTTACGAAAGTCCATTAAAACAGCTACTCGTTGGATTTTGAATGTAGTTGTATTTTTTTTGTAGATTCTTGCTGTGGAAACTGCTTTATTTTCTAAGTAGCCGATGACATGTAGTGTTTGGTCTTCTAAGTCATCAATTTCTAATTCTGGTGGAACAAGCTGTTCTTCGACAAATACTTTTTTTCTAATTTTTATAGCATCTTTATAATTATTAGAACTTAGATCCGTTGTCCAAATAAATTTCATAATATCCCTTCTTTCTATTTAGTTAAAATCGTACCATAACTAATAAAAGGAATCTATAAGAAAACAGATACAGCTTTTATTCAGAGCTTCTTTATTTATTTCGATGGATGAACTATACTAAAGAGTATAATTTATAGGAATGGTGGTTAATATAATGGATGAAAAAACGATTCAGCTGGTTGAAAAATTAACAAAGATCCCTTCTCCAACAGGGAACACGTATGAAATCATCGCTTTCATTGAAAACTATTTAAAACAAATAGGATATGAAGCAAAAAAAACAAACAAAGGTAGTTTAATGGTTACCGTAAAAGGAACAGACCATCAAAAACAACGTTTTGTAACAGCACATGTAGACACATTAGGAGCAATGGTAAGAGCAATCAAACCAAATGGACGTCTTAAATTAGATCTAATTGGAGGGTTTCGTTACAACGCTATTGAAGGTGAGTATTGTACGATACATACAGCTAAAGGGAATATATCTGGTACGATTTTGATGCACCAAACTAGTGTACACGTTTATAAAGATGCAGGAACTGCTGAGAGAAATCAAGATAATATGGAAGTTCGGATTGATGAAAAAGTACACACTAAAGAGGAAACAAAAGCACTTGGTATTTCTATCGGGGACTTTATCAGTTTTGATCCTAGAACTGAAATTACAGCTAATGGCTATATTAAATCGCGTCATTTAGATGACAAAGTAAGCGTAGCTATATTATTACAATTTTTAAAAAAAATAAGCTCTGAAAAAACAAATTTACCTTATACAACTCACTTTTATATTTCTACGAATGAAGAAATTGGATATGGTGGAAATTCGAATATCTCTGATAAAGTGGTTGAATATTTAGCGGTTGACATGGGTGCAATGGGAGACGACCAACAAACGGACGAATACTCTGTATCTATATGTGTCAAAGATGGAAGTGGTCCTTATCATTATGAAATGAGAAAAAAACTAACTCAAATTTGTGAAGATGAAAAAATTCCTTACCAACTTGATATTTATCCTTTTTACGGCAGTGATGCATCTGCAGCTATGAAAGCTGGGGCGGATGTTCGTCATGCACTAGTAGGTGCAGGAATCGAAGCTAGCCATGCTTATGAAAGAACCCATGAGGAGTCGATCATAGCAACAGAACAATTGATTGAGAAGTATTTAATGAGCAGTATGCAAGATTAACCGGAGAGGACTAATTTTTTTATGGATTATTTTAAAAAATCAAAATTAATGTTTTGGACAGTTTGGCTATTAGTGAGTGCAACATTAATATTTATGAGCACTAAAATTGAATTTATTTTCCAACCGTTGACAACATTTGTTTCGACGTTGTTTACACCTCTTATTGTAGCAGGTTTTTTATATTACTTGTTAAATCCAGTAATTGGTCAATTAGAAAAAATCAAAATCAAACGAAAATATGGAATCATCATCGTTTTTCTATTATTCCTTGGTTTTATAGTGTTTTCAGCGGTTTCAGTTATTCCTAATTTATTAGAACAAGTTGGGGAACTAATTACGAGCATACCGTCATTTTTAAAAACACTAGAAGATTTTTCTAATGAACTTTTACAAGGACCAATGCTTGAAAACTTTGAGTTAGAAAAAAGTTTAGGTACCATGGATCTCTCCATTGAAAATATCGCTAATACAATTTTCACAACATTGACTGCAAGTGTTGGAACTTTAGTAGGCGCATTAGCGAATACTACAATCGTCATTTTCACTGTGCCGATCATCTTATTTTATATGTTTAAAGATGGAAAACACTTTCGACCAGCGGTGGCTAAATTTTTTCCGAAAGAGTATAGAGGCCAAATGATTGAATTATTAGGACAAATGAATGAAACAATTGCTTCTTATATTAGTGGGCAAGCCTTAGTTTGCTTATTTGTAGCAATATTTACGTATTTAGGTTATTTGATTACAGGAATGCCTTACGGATTATTATTAGGGATCATTGCAGGAGTTACAAATATTATTCCTTATATCGGTCCTTATATTGGGGCAGCCCCTGCAGTCTTTATCGCTTTAACGATTTCTCCAACACAAGCTTTACTAGTGGCGCTTGTAGTATTAGTGGTGCAACAAATTGACAGTGCGTTTATTTCACCAAATGTGATTGGGAAAACATTATCAATCCATCCATTAACTATTATTGTATTGTTGTTAGTTGCAGGAAACATTGCAGGCATCCTTGGAATGATCTTAGGAGTTCCAACATATGCAGTAGTTAAGACGGTTGTTGTCTATTTAAGAGATATGTTTATGATAAGAAAAAAACATGCTTCAACTTAAAAAAGATCATATAAATTGTTGTTTTCTTTATATAGTTTGTGATATAGTGTTCAGAGTGAAAGTATGAACACTATATCACAATTTTTTTGTGGTGACTGAATGCAATCACATAATTCAAATGGCCTTATAGGAGGATATAAATAATGAAAGTAGTCGTTATTGGATGTACACATGCTGGTACCTCAGCTGTTAAAACAATCTTAAAAGAAAATCCATCTGTGGAAGTATCTGTTTTTGAAAGAAATGACAATGTTTCGTTCTTATCTTGTGGAATTGCAATGTATGTTGGTGGAGTTGTAAAAGATCCTGCTGGTTTATTTTATTCTAACCCTGAAGAATTAACTCAAATGGGTGCAAGTGTTAAAATGGAACACAATGTTAAAAGCATTGATACTGAAGCTAAAAAAGTAACTGTAGAAAACATGAATACTGGTGAAGTATTTGAAGAATCTTACGATAAATTAGTGAACACAACAGGTTCATGGCCGATTATACCGCCGATTCCTGGTATTGACACTAAAAATGTTTTATTATGTAAAAACTATAACCAAGCAGAAGAAGTTATCAAACAAAACCTAACAGCTAAAAAAGTTGTTATCGTTGGTGGAGGATACATCGGGATTGAGTTAGTAGAAGCTTTTGAACAATCAGGTAAAGAAGTTACATTAATTGATGGATTAGATCGTATTCTTAACAAATACCTAGATCCAGAATTTACTGACGTATTAGAAAGCACTTTAGAAGAACGTGGAATCAAATTAGCATTAAACCAAGCTGTAACTTCTTTCAACGCTGATGAAAATGGTTCAGTTAAATCTGTAACTACTCCAAAAGGCGAATACGAAGCAGATTTAGTTATTTTATGTGTTGGATTCCGTCCAAACAATGAACTATTAAAAGATAAAGTTGACATGATGCCAAATGGCGCAATCCTAGTTGATGAATATATGAGAACCAGCAACAAAGACATTTATGCAGCTGGAGACAGTTGTGCAGTTCATTACAATCCAAATGGCGGTGCAGCTTACATTCCTTTAGCAACTAACGCTGTTCGTATGGGTACTTTAGTAGGTAAAAACATTATCGAACCTAAAGTGAAATACAGAGGAACGCAATCAACTTCTGGTTTGTACTTGTTTGGATACAATATTGGATCAACTGGGGTAAACGTTAATAGTGCTGCCCACTTTGGTTTAGATGTTCGTGCAGTTTTCGTTAAAGACAACTACCGTCCAGAATTTATGCCAACAACTGAAGAAGTTTTCATGAAATTAGTTTATGAAGTAGGAACAAACCGTATCGTTGGTGGACAAATCATGTCTAAATATGATGTGACAGCTTCTGCTAACACATTATCATTAGCGATTCAAAATAAAATGACGATTGAAGATCTAGCTTATGTTGATTTCTTCTTCCAACCTTATTTTGATCGTCCTTGGAACTACTTGAACATTTTAGCTCAAGCTGCTTGTGATCAAGAAGATCAATTAGCTAAATAATTTAAAATATAAATTATTGTGTAAAAGAGTTAAATTTTTTGATAGTTGAAAAGATTCATAATAAAATAGGAAAGGGTCTGAGGCAGTTAATCTCAGACCCTTTTTATAAGCATTAAAATTGGGGGTTCTACTATGAAAATAAACAAGAAAATCTTTTCTGGTATTATTGCGCTTATTCTTTTCTTTACAGGATCGTTTGTTATCGAACAACAGCAAGAAACACCTAATACATTAGCAGAGGATCAAACAGCTGTTGAGTTGGTCAGAACGATTGACGGAGATACAATCGTTTTTACTGAAGATGGTGAAGAAAAGAAATTGCGGTTATTGCTGATTGACACTCCAGAAAGTAGTACGACAAAAACGGGTTCTGCACAGCCATACGGTAAAGAAGCAAAAGACTTTTTGAAAAATTATTTAGATGGAAAAAAATTATCGATAGAATATGACCCAGCTCATGAAAAAATAGATGACTATAATCGTGTATTGGCTTATCTTTACGCAGATGGAGAATTGATACAAGAAGTGATGGTTAAAAAAGGACTAGCGCGTGTAGGGTATGAAAATGGAGATGAGCTTTACTTGGATATGCTTGAAGAAGCAGAGCAAGAAGCAGAAGCATCAAATGTAAATATCTGGTCTATTGACGGGTATGTTGGAGAATATGGATTTGATAAAAAGTGAATAGGGTATAAAATACACTACTAAATATGCTATAATAATTGAGTTAATGAGATAGGCTGCTAGAATAGAGTATTCGTATGACTTACGAGCGTAATCAAAGATTGAGTTAGACTAAATAAAAAAGACTTAAATGAGGGATAATGAATGGAAAGCTATTTAAAAGATGAAGTAGAATCACGAAAAACATTTGCAATTATTTCCCATCCGGATGCAGGTAAAACGACCATCACCGAACAATTATTGTTATTTGGTGGAGCAATTCGTCAAGCTGGTACGGTAAAAGGGAAAAAATCCGGAAAATTTGCTAAATCAGATTGGATGGAAATTGAGAAACAACGGGGTATTTCTGTAACCAGTTCTGTGATGCAGTTTGATTATAAAGGCAAAAGAATTAATATTTTAGATACACCAGGACATGAAGATTTTTCTGAAGACACGTATCGAACATTGATGGCCGTTGATAGCGCAGTGATGGTTATTGACAGTGCAAAGGGTATTGAGCCTCAAACAAAAAAATTATTTAAAGTTTGTCGTATGCGTGGCATTCCGATTTTCACGTTCATTAATAAATTGGACCGTGATGGAAGAGAACCACTTGATCTATTAGAAGAATTGGAAGAAGTACTTGAGATTGATTCTTATCCAATGAATTGGCCTATCGGTATGGGAAAAGGTCTTTTAGGTCTCTATGATAACTACAACAAAACGATTGAAGTGCATCGTCCTGAAATTAATGGTTTAAATGGACAAAAAGTCATTAAATTGAATAAAGATGGGGAAATAGAAGGCGATCATCCTCTTAAAGCTTCTAGTTTATATACTCAAGCTTTAGAGGATATTGAATTATTGAATGAAGCAGGTAATGAATTTTCCGAAGAAAAAATTGCTGCTGGAAAATTAACACCGGTATTCTTTGGGTCAGCATTAACTAATTTTGGAGTAGAAACATTCTTAAATACGTTTATTAATTTTGCACCAAGTCCAACAGCTCACACTGCAACGGATGGTGAAAAAATTGAACCGACAACAAATGAATTCTCTGGTTTTATATTTAAAATTCAAGCTAATATGAATCCTGCTCATCGAGATCGAATTGCTTTTGTCCGTATTTGTTCAGGCATTTTTGATCGTGGAATTGATGTTACTTTAGCGAGAACAAATAAAAAAATGAAACTATCAAATTCAACCCAGTTTATGGCTGAAACACGCGAAGTTGTACAACACGCTGTAGCAGGGGATATTATTGGGCTTTATGATACTGGGAATTTCCAAATAGGAGATACGATTTTTGGAGATAAATTAAATATAGAATATGAAAAACTTCCTCAATTCACTCCAGAAATGTTCATGAAAGTTCAAGCTAAAAATGTTATGAAACAAAAATCATTCCATAAAGGTGTACAACAACTGGTTCAAGAAGGAGCTATTCAATTGTACAAAACATTCCATACGGAAGATTATATTGTTGGAGCAGTAGGACAATTGCAATTTGAAGTTTTTCAATACCGAATGTTAAATGAATACAATTCAGAAATCATTATGACGCCAATGGGGAATAAAATTGCACGTTGGATCAAACCAGAAGATTTGGATGAGAATATGTCTTCCAGCCGTAATTTATTGGTACGTGACCGTTTTGGCAATCCGTTGTTCTTATTTGAAAATCAATTTGCGCTTCGTTGGTTTGCAGATAAATATCCGAATGTTGAATTAACGTCGTTACTATAAAATTCAAAAAAAACAAGCCATTCTGATGTAACTTAGAACGGCTTGTTTTTTTTGATTGTGAAAATAATAAAGAGCATTAAAGAGCGCTTGAAATAAATAGTAGTAACCGTTAAAGTTGAAATGTAGCTTTGTTGGTTATAAATTCAGAAGATTATTCGTAAACAGGAATAGATAGTTCAACAATATGTGGCGCATGTAAGATGTCAACATTGTCTACTGTTGTTTCAAGTATATTTTCTATTGCAAAGTTGATTTCCGCATTTTTTATATTGCGCACTTTGTTTAGTAATAGAACATCTTTATGCGTTGGAGCACCTGAGTAAATAACAGTAGTCGGACCTAGAGAAAAAACTTTCACAAAATTAGCATCAGTATTTTCTAATTGTTCCATTACTAGTTCAGAATGATTATTTGTAACGTCTATTAGTTTCATAATCTTTCACCTCTTCTATACCGGTTAGGTTACAAATATTATATAATTAAAAACACAACAATTCAAAACATTTTAACTTCATAGACACTACTAGTTAAGAAAAGATAACGTTAATCCATCATAAGGAGGTTAGTATTTGAATATTTATAAACTTATATCTAGATTGTCTAATCAATTTTCTTCTATTCAATTGATTGTGTTGTATTATTTTATTGTCGTCATAGCTGCTAGCATCCTTTTGGCGTTACCTATATTTAGGAACCCGGGTATGGAACTCTCTTTTATTGATTTGATTTTTACAGCTGTTAGTACTGTTAGTGTAACAGGACTAACTACAATTAATTTAGGAGAAACCTATAATTTAGCCGGTGTGATTCTTATGCAATTTTTATTTATGCTAGGAAGTTTAGGAGTAATGATGGTTTCGACTTCCTTTATGCTCATTAGGAGAAAAAAAGTTTCTTTAAAACAAAGACAGTTGATTATGACAGATATGAACCAACCTAGACTGAGTGGAACAGTTCGATTAATACGTAATACTGTGCTTATCATTCTGGGATTTGAATTTATTGGCGGTTTAGTTTTAAGTATTTACTTTTTCTTTTTTTCAAATTGGCCATTAAAAGAAGTTCTATTCCAAGGATTTTTCACGAGTTTTTCAGCAGTTGCAAATGTCGGGGTAGACCTTACAGGGCAAGTGTTGATTCCTTTTCATGATGATTATTTTGTTCAATTCATTATTATGTTGTTAATCATTGTAGGGGGAATCGGTTTTCCGGTATTATTAGAAGTTAAAGATTTTTTACAGTATCATAAATTGAAAAAGACATTGCCTTTCCGTTTTTCTTTATTTACTAAAATTACAGTGTTTTCCTTCTTTATCTTATTATTCGGTGGAGCACTTTGTATTTGGTTATTAGAATATAATCAATTTTTTAAAGATATGTCGTTTACTGAAAGTGCTTTTTATTCTTTCTTTTATTCGGTAACCACTAGAAATGCAGGTCTTATGACAACGTCGTTAAGCAATTTTAGTGAAGGAAGTTTGTTGCTGTTTTCTATTTTGATGTTTATTGGAGCAAGTCCTAGTTCTGTAGGTGGTGGGATACGAACCACTACTTTAGCAATTGTAATGGTTTACTTAATTTCTTTTATTAGAGGACATGATCAAGTTTCGTTATTTAAGCGTCGCATTGAGCGAGACGATGTGCAAAAATCAATTACGGTTTTTATTTTGTCTATGGTTTTGTGTCTGTTCAGTATCATGGTGTTAAGTGTCAGTGAATCACATGATCTGATTACGCTCATTGTAGAGGTGACTTCGGCGTTTGGAACAACAGGATTGTCATTAGGAATAACGCCTACTCTTACAGTAGTAGGCAAATTGATTATTATTGTGCTAATGTTTATTGGAAGAATAGGCATGTTGTATATGTTAATGCTGTTAATTCCTAAGCATAAAGATGATAAAAATTATCATTACCCAACTGAAAAAATCATTATAGGATAAAATCAATAAAAGAAGCTCACAATCAAGATTTGATTACTTGATTGTGAGCTCTTCTCATAGTTTAAGTTAGAATTGATCTTCAGTATCTGGTTCTTCAATTTCTTCAACAATAGTTTCTTTTAAAATAGGTTCTTTTGCCTCTACAATTAAATTTCCTTCTTGGTCTGTTTTTGCAACTAATTCTTTTACAGAAGGGTAGTCAAGATAAAAATCAGCAATACGATCTTCAATTTGTTCTTGGATGACACGACGTAATGGACGAGCACCTAGATTTGGATCATAACCTAATTCAACTAATTTTTCTTTAGCAGACTGATCAACTTCTATGGATATACCTTGATGTTCGAGCATATCATTCACATCTGCTATCAATAAATCTACAATATACAATAAGTTTTCTTTTGTAAGTGAGTTAAATTCAACGATTCCATCAAAACGGTTAATAAACTCGGGTTTGAAGTAATCCGTTAAATGATTTAACACAGATTTTTGAGTACCAGAAGCGGCAGCACCAAAACCTACACTTGCTTCTACGTTACCAGTACCCGCGTTACTTGTCATAATAATAATGGTATCTTTGAAGCTCACTGTACGTCCTTGAGCATCGGTCAATCTGCCATCGTCTAGAATTTGTAAGAACATATGAAGAACATCTGGATGAGCTTTTTCGATTTCATCTAATAAAATAAGGCTATAAGGATTGTGGCGAACCTTTTCAGTCAATTGACCAGCTTCATCATAGCCAACATATCCTGGAGGAGAACCAATCAATTTAGAAACACTATGTTTCTCCATATATTCACTCATGTCAAAACGAATATAAGAATCTTTACTACCGAAAAGTTCTAGCGCTAATTGTTTAGCTAATTCAGTTTTTCCGACCCCTGTAGGTCCAACGAAAAGGAAAGAACCGATTGGACGATTTTTACTATTAAACCCTATTCGATTTCTACGAATAGCTTTAGAAACTTTTTCAATTGCTTCATCTTGTCCAATAACATGTTTCTTCAGATCTTCTCCTAAATTACGCAATTGTTCTTGTTCTTTTTCTTTTAATTCGCCTACTGGAATATTCGTTTTCATTTCAATGATTTCAATCATATCTTGTTCCGTTACGGTTGGTTCATCTGAATCTGGTTTTTGCTGATCACGCATAGTAGAGAATTTTTTAGCTTGATCACGATAAAAAGCAGCTTTTTCATAATCTTCTTGTTGTAAAGCTAATTGTTTTTGTTGAGCAGCTTCTGCGATTTTATCTTCTAGTTGTTTAGGATCAACGACTTGTATCGTCAGGTTCTTTTTGGAACCAGATTCATCTAACAAATCGATTGCTTTATCCGGCAAAAAACGATCCTGAATGTAGCGATTAGAAAGATTTACAGCGCTTGTGATTGCTTCATCAGTGTAATGAACGTGATGATAATCTTCGTATTTTTTTTGCAATCCTTTAAGAATGGTAATCGTCTCTTCAACCGACGGTTCGCTTACACGTACAGGTTGCATACGACGTTCTAATGCAGCGTCTTTTTCAATTGTACGGTACTCTCTTAAAGTTGTTGCTCCAACCATTTGCAATTCGCCACGTGCAAGAGCTGGTTTAAGCATATTTCCAGCATCCATACTTCCTTCTGCACTTCCGGCTCCAACAATTTCATGAACTTCATCAATAAACAAAATAATTTGTGGATTTTTCTTCAATTCATCCATTAATTGTTGCATCCGCTCCTCGAATTGTCCACGAATACCAGTTCCTTGAACCAGTGAAGCGACATCTAATCGAATAATTTCTTTACCCAATAATTTTTGAGGAACATCGCCGTCAACAATTTTCTGTGCTAAGCCTTCTACAACAGCTGTTTTACCAACACCAGGTTCTCCAGTTAAGACAGGATTGTTTTTAGTACGGCGATTTAAAATTTCAATTACGCGTTCAATCTCCTTGTCACGCCCTATAACGGGATCAATGGCACCTGATCGAGCAGCTTCAGTTAAATTTGTTCCGTATTCACCTAAAAGACCAGGTTTCTTGTTGATAGGTGGCTGTCCTCCAGATCCATTTTGAGTTGGAGGGACGTCAGGATTATTTTTTTGGAAATTATTGTTTTGTGCGTTTTGCATTGAACGGAAAAATTGATCTAAGTTACCAAAACCAAATGGGTCTTGTGGTGTGCGATTGTTTCTAATTTCTCCACGGTTTTGTGCATCTTTGATAAGTTGATAACAATTTTGGCAAACATCTAATTGACCTTTTTGACCATTCATATTGGTATATAAATGGATAGTTGCTTCACGTTGGTTACAATTTTGACATAACATTTCAGCACAACCTTTCATATAATCGGTTAGTTAGGAAAATAAAAGACCAAGCAATTAATTGACCATTACTGACCTTTCATGATTATTATTATACACTGACCTTTTTTTGCTTTCAAGTAATTGATACTATAAATTTTCAGTATTTTCCATTAGACTATTTATATTCAAGATAAAATAAAAAATAAAGCAAGGATGTTTTTAAAATGACAAAAGAAGAACTGCAAATGATGACGGATCAATTAGTTCAAGGTAAAGTGGATAATGTAACAATTGAAAAAAAAGATTTTATGATTTTTCGCGAAATTTGGATCAATCATGAAAAAAAAGACCAGATTATTGGAGAAGCTCTGCATAATGGGAATATCATTTATCGGTATAGGTCAAACTAAAGAGTAACAAATCAAAATTAGGAAATAATAGTTGTTTAAATGAGCAAAAAGTGGTATTCTAGTAAATTGTAAGGGCTGTATCAAATGTTTTACTGAAAAGAATGTTATTGACAGTTAAAACTGGATGTAGTTCTCAAAAATAATTTTTATTAAAGGGGATTTTTAATTATGGAAAAACGCGAATTTCACGTAGTAGCTGAAACAGGTATCCATGCACGTCCAGCAACTTTATTAGTACAAACAGCAAGCAAATATAGCTCAGATATCAACTTAGAATATAAAGGTAAATCAGTAAACTTAAAATCAATCATGGGTGTTATGTCTTTAGGTGTTGGCCAAGGCGCTGATGTAACTATTTCTGCTGATGGTTCAGACGAAGCTGAAGCTCTTGCTGGAATCGAAGAAACAATGAAGAAAGAAGGCTTAGCTGAATAATGGTTGAAAAATTAAAAGGGATCGCAGCAAGTGACGGTATTGCAGTAGCAAAAGCTTACTTACTAACTGAACCCGATTTAACTTTCAACAAAATTTCAGTTGAGAACTCTGATTCAGAAATTGACCGCTTAAAATCGGCATTAAACGAAGCATCAAAAGAACTTGAGATCATTCGATCTAAAGCAGCAGAATCTTTAGGCGAAAAAGAGGCCCAAGTTTTTGATGCTCATTTAATGGTTCTTTCTGATCCAGAATTAATCGGGAGCATCGAAAGTTCAATCGTTGACAACAAAATCAACGCAGAGAGCGGTTTAAAAGAAGTAACGGATATGTTTATTGGTATGTTTGAAGGCATGGAAGATAATCCTTACATGCAAGAACGTGCAGCTGATATTAAAGATGTTACTAAACGTGTATTGAGCCACTTGTTAGGTGTCAAACTTCCTAATCCTTCAATGATTGATGAAGAAGTGATCGTGGTTGCACACGACTTAACACCAAGTGATACTGCTCAATTAAACCGTCAATTTGTCAAAGCTTTTGTTACTGACATTGGTGGACGTACTTCGCATTCAGCTATTATGGCTCGTTCGTTAGAAATTCCTGCAATTGTAGGAACGAAAGAAATCACTTCTTTTGTTAAAGAAGGAGATCTTATTATCATTGATGGTTTAGAAGGCGATGTAATCGTTCACCCTGAATCAACAGATGTTGCAACTTACGAAACAAAAGCTAAAGCTTTTGCTGATCAAAAAGCTGAGTGGGATAAATTAAAAGATCAACCAACAATTACTGCAGATGGAAAGCACATTGAACTAGCTGCAAATATTGGTACTCCAAAAGATTTAGTAGGAGTAAAAAGTAACGGTGGGGAAGCTGTTGGGTTATACCGTACAGAATTCCTTTATATGGATTCGCCTGATTTTCCTACAGAAGAAGCTCAGTTTGAAGCCTATAAAGAAGTTTTAGAAGGTATGGAAGGTAAAGCTGTTGTTGTCCGTACCATGGACATTGGTGGCGACAAAGAATTGCCTTATCTAACATTGCCACACGAAATGAATCCTTTTCTAGGGTACCGTGCAATTCGTATTTGTTTAGCACAACCGGACATGTTTAGAACGCAATTGCGTGCATTGTTACGTGCGTCTGTTTTTGGACAATTACGTATTATGTTCCCAATGATCGCGACTTTACAAGAGTTCCGTCAAGCTAAAGGAATGCTTATGGAAGAAAAAGCTAAATTAGTAAGTGAAGGCGTAGATGTTTCAAATGATATCGAAGTAGGTATCATGATTGAAATTCCTGCTGCTGCTGTTATTGCAGATAAATTTGCTAAAGAAGTTGATTTCTTCAGTATTGGTACAAATGATTTGATTCAATACACTATGGCTGCTGACCGTATGAACGAACGCGTTTCTTATCTGTACCAACCATATAACCCATCAATTTTACGTTTAATCAAAAATGTTATTGATGCTTCTCATAAAGAAGGAAAATGGACTGGTATGTGTGGAGAAATGGCTGGAGATCAAACAGCAGTGCCACTTCTTGTAGGATTAGGACTAGACGAATTTTCTATGAGTGCTTCAAGTATTCTTAAAACACGTAGTCTAATGAAACGTTTAGATACAAAACAAATGGCTGAATTAGCTGATAAAGCAATCAATGATTGTGATACTGCTGATGAAGTTGTAACACTTGTTGAAGCGTACACTAAATAGAAACAGTTAAGCACAAGAATCTAATGGATTCTTGTGCTTTTTTTGTAATTATTTCATCAAAATGAATGCGTTCTTCTTATTAGAACTGATATACTAGAATTAATTTAAGTTAAGGGAGAGGATGCAAATGACAAAAGCTATCGGATTTATTGGAATTGGGGTTATGGGTTCTTCGATTGTCGAACACTTATTAGCAGCTGACTATGCCGTAACAGTATACAACCGCACAAAGAGTAAGGCTGATGAATTGATTCAGTTAGGGGCTAAATGGGCTGACTCGCCAGCTGATGTAACGGCTAAGAGTGAAATCATTTTTACGATTGTTGGGTATCCGCAAGATGTAGAAAAAATCTACTTTGGTGAAGAAGGAATCTTTAAAACAGCAACACAAAACCATATTTTAGTGGATATGACAACAAGTACACCTACATTAGCTCAAAAAGTGTATCAAGAAGGTAAAAAGCGAGGGATTGAAGTTCTAGATGCTCCGGTATCTGGAGGAGATCTGGGCGCTAAGAATGGGACGTTGACTGTGATGGTTGGCGGAGAAGAAAGTACTTATGAGAAAGTAAAACCTATTTTTAACGTATTTTCTGCTAAAGTAAATTTACAAGGTGGAGCGGGTAGTGGACAGCATACAAAAATGGCGAACCAAATTATGATTGCCGGCACAATGATGGGAATGGCAGAACTTTTAGCTTATGCTAATGCTGCAGATTTAGATCTTGACAAAGTCTTGGATACTGTTGGTGGAGGAAGTGCACAAAATTGGTCATTATCAAATTACGGACCAAGAATTCTTAAAGAAGATTACACAGCTGGTTTTTTTGTAAAACACTTTATCAAGGATTTGAAAATTGCGTTAGATGAGTCTGAGAAGATGAATTTAGATTTGCCTTCTACACGTTTAGCTAAACAACTGTATGAAGACTTAGCACTAAATGGTTTTGAAAATGATGGAACGCAAGCTATTATTAAGTTATGGTGGCCAGATGGAAAACGCCCATAAAGAGTATTAAAAGAGAAATAAAAAGTACGCCAGTCCTATGCACCATTTGCTTATGGACTAGTGTACTTTTTTGAAAAACTATACAGTTTTCGTATGAGAAACTATATAGCTTTTCAATCGTTCAACAGCTTCTACTAAGTTTTCCATGCTGGCAGCATAGCTTAGACGGATATAACCCTCACCGGCGTCTCCAAAAGCTGAACCGGGAATTAAAGCTAGCTTATTTTTTTCAGCTAAATCCACACAAAATTTCATGCTATTTTGATTGTACTCTTTCGGAATTTTTGCAAAAAGATAAAAAGCGCCATTAGGACGTGCTACTTCAAATCCTAATTGAATCAACTCTTCAAAAAGATAATCTCTTCTCTTCTGGTATTCTTTTTTCATAGGAAGGGCATCATCTATTCCAACAGTTAAAGCAGCTAAAGCAGCTTTTTGAGAAATAGAAGTGGCGCACGTAACCAAATATTGGTGTACTTTAATAATTTGTGCAGTAAGTTCTTTTGGCGCAAAGATAAACCCGATTCTCCAACCGGTCATGGCATGTGACTTTGAAAGACCATTAATTAAAATCGTTTGTTCTCTTAAGTACTCGGCAATAGAGACATGCTCATTATCGTAAGTTAGTTCACTATAAATTTCATCGCTAATAACAAATAGGCCATGTCTTTTTAGGACTACAGCTAGAGCTTTGATTTCTTCTCGCGTGTAAGTTACACCTGTCGGATTATTTGGGTAGTTTAAAATAATTGCTTTTACAGAGCTACCATATTCTGTCATTGCATCTTCAATCATCTGAGGAGTTAAGACAAAGCCATTTACACTCGTGTCAATAAAAATAGGTGTTGCTTGGCTTAAAGTGATTAAGGGTTCATACCCAGGGAAAATAGGGGAAGGCACCAAAATTTTATCGCCTGGGTTTAAAATAGCTAATAAAGAGGCGGATATAGCTTCAGTAGCACCAATGGTTACTAAGATTTCATTTGTAGGATCGTAAGAAAGTGAGTATTTCTTTTTAAGAAATTCAGAAGCTGCCATTCGTAACTGAATATCGCCAGCCATACCTGTATAATGTGACTCATTGTTGTTAATAGCTTCTATAGCTGCTTCTTTAATATGGTCTGGTGTGTTGAAGTCTGGTGCTCCTAAAGTCAATTTAAGCATGCCTTCTATTGGTGACACGCGTTCATCGAATTTACGGATATCTGAAACTTCAATTTTATAGACTTGATTGTTAAAACGTTCTTGTAATGGATTCATTACTTTGGTGCCCCCTCTTGATAATGTATTTCAACTATATTAACATAAGTTCTTGCAAAGATTCGACATTTTTTGTATAAAGATTATTTTTTTATGAAAATAGAGTGAGTTTAATGTCTTTTACATAAAATTCTGGTAGAATGATTACTGAGTTAAGTTTGAAAGGGGCACGAAACTATGACAACTTCACAATTAGTAGGAATTATTCGCCGATTGGAAGCTATGCTAGAAGATACAGAAAGTGAAGTTCAAGTTCGTCGATTTGAAAAAGAAGGAAACGAACGTTGTGTTATTACTTATGATGCAAAAACTGAAACATTTGAATTATTAGAGACTTCTACTCAGCAAGTTTATCAATTTGATGATGTGGACTTGGTTGCTATGGAAATATTTGAATTACTTCAAGATTAAAATAGCCTGTTAAAGACATACAAAAAAATTCTTTTAAGAATTTTTTGTATGTCTTTTTTTGTTTATTTTCGAGCTAGTATTTTTTTTTATATTCGTTATACTAGTAATACATATAATTAAAAATGTATGAGATTAAAATTGCTTACATCTCATAAATGACAGGGAATAATTTAGCTGGAAAAGGAGACAGATAATGAAAAACCATTTGCAAATAGGGATTTTAGGCTTTGGAACAGTTGGAAGTGGTGTGTTGCGTATACTGAAACACCATGAAACTAAATTAAATCAAGTGACCGGTGTTTCTTTAAAAGTAAAAAAAGTTTTAGTGCGCGATATTGATAAAAAACGAGGTGAAATTGCTGAGGGTATTGAGTTGACTCTGGATGTCGACGAGATTATAAATGACCCAGAAATAGATATTGTTGTAGAGGTTATGGGTAGTATTGATGAAGCAAAAATGTACATCAAAAAAGCATTGGTAGCTGGAAAACATGTTGTCACAGCAAATAAAGATTTAATTGCACTGCACGGAAATGAATTGGTGGCATTAGCAAAAGCAAACCAGTGTGATTTATATTATGAAGCAAGTGTTGCTGGTGGAATTCCAATTTTACGTACGATAGTAGATAGTCTTGCTTCAGATGAGATCCAAAAAGTTTTTGGAATTGTTAATGGAACAACGAACTTTATTCTGTCAAAAATGACGAGTGAAGGAAAAACGTATGAAGAAGCTCTAAAAAAAGCTCAAGAATTAGGTTTTGCGGAAAGTGATCCAACAAATGATGTTGATGGAATAGATGCTGCACGTAAAATGGTAATATTGACGCGTTTAGCTTTTGGTATGAATGTCGAATTAGACCAAATTGAAACAAAAGGAATTCGAGATTTACAACAAGAAGATATTCAAATGGCTGAAAAATTAGGCTATAAAATCAAATTGATTGGTTCGGCAATTCAAATTGAAGAAAATATAAGCGTGGATGTCGGTCCAGTCCTTGTACCAGATGATCATCCATTGGCAAGTGTGCAAAATGAAAATAACGCTGTTTTTGTGGTTGGTGCAGCGGTTGGGGAAACGATGTATTATGGCCCTGGTGCAGGAGAGTTGCCCACTGCTAATAGTATTGTCAGTGATGTAATTACAGTTGCGAAGAATATTCAGTTAGGTACGAGTGGCAATGTTTTTAGTTCTTATCAGCATGAAACAAGTCTTGCACAAGATATTGAAGTAAGTAATAAATATTATATTGCTATTGAGATGCAAGATAAAACTGGCCAATTTTTAGCACTAGCAAAAGTATTCAGCCAATGCGATAGCGGTTTTGACCAAATTATTCAGCAACCACATTCAAGTGAAACGGCAAAAGTAGTGATCGTGACGCATGAAATAAATAAAGCTCAACAAAAAGAAATTTTAAAAGCACTCAAAGATTCCAGAGATATGGATCTACTTGTTTGTTTTAAAGTAATGGAGGGAAGATAATGTATCAAGGTTTACTTGAAAAATATAAAGAACACTTGCCTGTCACAGATAAAACGCCCATGATTTCTCTCTATGAAGGAAATACACCTCTCATTCCACTAACAAATCTCTCTAACGAACTCGGGATTGAGTTGTATGGAAAATACGAAGGGTTGAATCCTACTGGTTCATTTAAAGATCGTGGAATGGTTATGGCCGTAGCAAAAGCAAAAGAAGAAGGTGCAAAAGCAATTATTTGCGCATCTACTGGGAATACCAGCGCTGCAGCTGCAGCATACGCTACACGAGCTGGTTTAAAAGCATATATCGTCATTCCAGATGGAAAAATTGCTTTAGGTAAATTGGCTCAAGCAGTCATGTATGGAGCAGATATTATTTCGATTCAAGGTAATTTTGACCAAGCTTTGAAATCTGTTCGGAAATTGGCTGAAACAGAAGCTGTAACATTAGTTAATTCGGTTAATCCTTATCGGATCGAAGGGCAAAAAACAGCAGCTTTTGAGGTATGTGAAGATCTTGGGAAGGCACCGGATGTGTTAGCTATCCCGGTCGGTAATGCAGGAAATATTACTGCCTACTGGAAAGGATTTAAAGAATGGGATAAATTAAATCAAACGGGATTACCAAGAATGCATGGATATGAAGCAGAAGGCGCGGCAGCTATTGTACAAGGAAAAGTGATTGAAAATCCTGAAACAATTGCAACAGCTATTAGAATTGGAAATCCAGCTAGTTGGGAATTAGCGGAGAACGCTCGAGATGAGTCTAAAGGGAAAATTGATTTTGTAACTGATGATGAGATCATTAATGCTTACCGTAAAGTTGCTGCAATGGATGGTGTATTTATTGAACCAGGATCTGCTGCTTCATTAGCAGGAGTGATTAAGGATGTTAAAACCGGAGCCATAATAAAGGGTGAAACTGTTGTCTGTGTATTTACTGGAAACGGATTGAAAGATCCAGATACGGCACTTGAAGTGACGACAATTCCTATTTCAAAGATGGATGACTTAGAAGATATGAAAAAACATTTGCAAGCAGGTGTTGAAAAATTATGAAAATAATCGTACCAGGAACAACGTCAAACTTGGGTCCCGGTTTTGATTCATGCGGGTTAGCTTTAAACCTCTATTTGACATTGGAAATAGGGACTGAAACGGACAATTGGATCATTCACCATCAACTTGGAGAAAGTATACCAAACGATGAAACAAATCTTATAATTCAAACGGCCTTATCGCTAGTTCCAACGCTTACGCCTAGAGAATTATGGATGGAAAGTGAGATTCCTGCAACACGCGGATTAGGAAGCAGCTCAGCAGCAATTATTGCAGGTATTGAAATGGCTAATCAATTAGCTGGATTAAATTTGAGTGACAAAGAAAAAGTAACCTTGGCTTCTAACTTAGAAGGGCATCCAGATAATGCTGCGCCCGCTATCCTTGGTGATTTTGTAGTAGCCAGCAAAATTCAAGACTCTGTTTATGCAATGAAACAGGTTTTCCCGGATGTGGGCATACTAGCGGTTATCCCCATTGAAGAATTATTAACAAAAGAAAGTCGGGATGTATTGCCAAAAATATTGGATTATGCGCAAGCCGTAAAAGCTAGCTCTATCAGCAATGTAATGATTGCAGCAATTTTAGCGAATGATTTGAATTTAGCGGGAGAAATGATAGAAAATGATTTGTGGCATGAAAATTACCGGAAAGATTTGGTGCCTCATCTATCTAAAATTCAGAGTCTAGCCAAAGAAACTGGAGCTTACGCTACATTTTTAAGCGGCGCAGGATCAACGGTAATGATTTTAGTACCTTATTCGAAATTAAAAGAGCTAGAGCAACGATTAAAAGAAACCTTTACAGATTGGGATGTACGACAATTTAGTGTTGAACGAGAAGGTATCCAAGTACAAAGCAACTAAAAAAGACAGAACAACATGTTCTGTCTTTTTTTAGTTTGTATTTTTTAAGCAGAACATGTCTCTGAGCAAGCATGATCATTTACTGCCGATGGAAATATGGGTTTAAAGTTCGCCAACTATTTTTGAACCATGTAATTCTGTAACGCCAAGGTATTGTTGGATAGAATCAGCATTTTCACTAGTGATGCCTCCACCAGGAAGAATAAGAATACGATCCTTCGCGTAATCAACTAATTCTTTAAGGTGAGGGAGTGTTTCTTCAATAGGCAAACTTAAATCTCCACCATGAGTTAAAATTCTTTGGACGCCATGTTCAGCTAACCAGTCAATAGCTTCAAATTGTTTTTCAACGGGTATAGCATCGAAAGCCATATGAAATGTTACTTGTAGTCCGTAGGCTTCTTCTAGTAATTGTTCCATAGCATCTTCATCAATCAAATGGTCGCTGGTCAGACAACCTAATACAATGCCATCTAATCCTAAATTACGGGCTTCGATAATGTCATATCCCATAATTTTCAGTTCGCTATCATTGTAAATAAAATCACCTGAACGTGGACGGATCATAGCCATCAATGGAATCATTTTTTCAGCGCAATAAGCAGCTGCTTCATGCATGACACCTTTGCTTACAGTTGTTCCCCCACTAATCAAGTAATCACATAATTCAATTCTGGTTGCTCCTTGAGCAATGGCTTTAGGAATAAAACTATAATTTTCTAAACAAACTTCTTTTAAATACATTAGTATAAGCCCCTTTTAAGTGAATGTGATAATTTGTTGACTCTTTCATTGCTTATTTTATTGTGTAACCATTATTAGTATAGCAAAAAAAATCTAAATTGTTCTATGAAATTCGTAAGATAATTGAAACTAAAGAATGTCTTCGCTATAATAAAGCAGGAATGCTAAATCTAAATTTCTAATTAAAAAACGTACTTAATAGGTATGCTGTATTTAGTGCAGCTAAACAGATTTAAAGGATGGTAAACAATGAAAATTTTAATTCAAAAATTTGGCGGTACATCAGTAAAAAATGAAGAAAGTCGATTAGCAGCTGAAAAACACATTGAACATGCTGTCTCATTAGGTTATAAAGTTATTGTTGTGGTGTCCGCAATTGGAAGAATGGGCGATCCATATGCAACAGATTCTTTATTAAACTTGATTGATGGAGAAAGAAGCTACTTAGACCTAAGAGAGCGAGACATGCTGTTGTCCGTTGGAGAGACGATTTCAACAGCAGTTTTTACAAATCAATTAAAAAAGAATGGCATCAATGCAGTCGGTTTAACGGGACAAAGTGCTGGTATTCGAACCAATGAAGATTACGGACAGGCAAAAGTGATAAGGGTCGATACTGCAACTATAAATGAGCAGTTTAAAACAAAAGATGTTGCTGTAGTAGCTGGTTTTCAAGGAGTAAGTGATAATGGACATGTCACAACAATTGGTCGCGGGGGTAGTGATACCACTGCTGCTTTGCTAGGTGCTGCTTTTAAAGCAGAAAGCATTGATATTTTTACAGATGTTTCTGGAATGATGACAGCAGATCCTAGGTTAGTAGAAAATGCTCAATTCTTACAAGTAGTAAGTTATAACGAAGTTAGTAATATGGCTCATGAAGGAGCAAAAGTCATTGATCCGAGAGCGGTTGAAATCGCACAACAAGCAGGGATACCGGTTCGGATTCGTTCAACTTATGAAACTGTAACCGATGTGGGAACATTGATCACACATTCAGAAAATCGAAACATCCCACAACGACTAGTGACAGGAATTGCTCACGTATCTCATTTAGTGCAATTTACGATTGAAACAAACGAAAAGCTGCAGGAGTCATTGTTCAATCTCTTAGCTCAATCCGGTTTTAGTTTAGATTTCATCAATATATTCCCTGGTAAAATAGTTTTCACTTTACCACAACAGATTAGTGAAAGAGCCAAACAGTTATTGGATGAACATAATGTGATCTTTACAACTCACGAAAATTGTGCGAAGGTAGCAATTGTAGGCGCAGGAATAACGGGAGTCCCAGGTGTGACTGCTAAAATTGTAACAGCAATGGCAAAATTGAACATAGCTATCTACCAATCTGCCGATAGCTATACCACCATCTGGATTCTTATTGAAGAAAAAAACTTGAAACTAGCATTGAATGAACTTCATGAAGTATTTTTGCAAATAAATTAAATGAAAAAATTTGTAGCTGTTCTTTATAAGGTTAAAAAATCTGGCACATGAGAATTAGCCTAAAAAAGACCGCTAATGATTGTTTTTTTAATAATTTGGCGTATAATTAAGTAAATAGTAAACTTTAGGAGTACTGTAAGAGGTACTCCTATTTTAATGAGTAGGGTGAAAAAATGTTAAAGGTATTTAAACCGACTTATATGGTAGAAGCGATTTACCATATAACACCAGAACAATTGAAAGAACAAAATGTCAAAGCTGTCTTAGCAGACTTGGACAATACTTTGATTGCATGGAATAATCCGGATGGGACCGCAGAATTGATTGAGTGGATCAGCCTTATGGAAGAAGCTGGTATTCCTGTAGTGATTCTTTCTAATAATAAAGCAACACGTGTGGAGCGAGTTGCAAATGTATTGCAACTAGACTATATTTCGAGAGCTTTAAAACCAACGACGATTGGGTTTAAAAGAGCGAGTAAAAAATTAAATCTATCCACTGATGAGATCATTATGGTCGGCGATCAGATTATGACGGATATTTGGGGAGCAAACCTTGCGGGGATACGTAATGTATTAGTAAGACCGATACTAAATACAGATGCTTGGAATACTCGATTTAACCGTTTTATGGAGCTGCATATTATGAACTACATGATCAAAAAAGATCCAACTATGAGATGGAGGAAGTCAATAAATGACGACAAAAGAATTAAATAATGAGGAAGAGATCCGGTGTATTGGGTGCGGAGCTATTATTCAAACAACGGATAAAGAGGCTGTAGGATATACACCAGCTTCAGCCTTAGAAAAAGGGTTAGAAAAAGGTGAAGTCTATTGTCAACGGTGTTTCAGATTGCGCCATTATAATGAAATTCAAGATGTTCAACTAACTGATGATGATTTTCTGAAATTATTAAATGAACTGGGTTCGGAAGATGCATTAATTGTAAATGTAATTGATATTTTTGACTTCAATGGCAGTTTGATACCTGGACTACACCGTTTTGTTGGGAAAAATCCAGTATTGCTAGTTGGGAATAAAGTAGACTTACTTCCTAAATCATTGAAGCGTGGTAAAATGACGCAATGGTTACGTGAACGGGCTCATGAGGAAGGGTTACGTCCAGAAGATGTTTTACTAACTAGCGCCATGAAACCTGCTGAGATGGAAATCTTGCTTGATGCTATTGAGAAACATCGTAAAGGACGCGATGTATTTGTAGTTGGGGTTACCAATGTTGGGAAATCGACATTAATCAACCAGATCATTAAATCAACTGCTGGTGTACAAGATTTGATTACGACTTCTCAATTTCCTGGAACAACACTTGATCGGATAGAAATTCCTTTAGATGACGGCAAAAACTTAATCGATACACCAGGAATTATCCATCGTCATCAAATGGCTCATGTTTTAGGAGACAAAGATTTGAAGTTGATTGCACCTAAAAAAGAGATCAAACCGATCGTTTATCAATTAAATGAAGGGCAAACTTTATTTTTTGGTGGAGTCGCTCGTTTTGATTACTTAAAAGGAGCAAGACATTCCTTTACTTGTTTTGTGTCTAATGATTTGCATATCCACCGTACTAAGTTAGAAAAAGCGGATGAATTGTATCAAAAACAAGTAGGTAAGTTATTGCAACCACCTCGTGAAGATGAGGTTGATGGATTTCCTGAATTAGTTCGATTTGAATTTTCTGTTAAAGAAAAAGCTGATATAGTCTTTGCGGGCCTTGGTTGGGTAACAGTTAATGAGCCTGGATGTGTTGTAGCTGGATGGGCACCAAAAGGTATAGATGTCCTTATTCGAAAATCTTTAATATAATATAACAGAGTAGAAATAAAGTAGAAGAGATCGCTATGGTCTTAATGGAGTGAATAAAAATGAAGTTAACAGGTAAACAAAAACGTTTTTTAAGAAGCAAAGCACATCATTTAAATCCTATTTTTCAAATTGGGAAAAATGGATTGAATAAAGAAGTTATCGTACAAATTAATGAAGCTTTAGAAAAAAGAGAATTAATCAAAGTAGGTTTATTACAAAATACAGATGAAATAGCTGAAGATGTAGCAGCTGTTCTTGAACAAGAAATTGGCTGTGATGCAGTACAAGTAATTGGTCGTGTTATTGTGTTATTTAAGAAATCTAATCAAGAAAAATATCAACGTATTTCGAATGAAATTCCACGAGCAAAATAACAAACCTTTTAGATTAGTATATTTTTGGGAAGAAAGGTGATTAGCTTGAAAAGGCAATCTTTTTCTAATAGTAGAACTCAATTGGCAACAGAAATTGAATTTGACATCCAACAAAAAAAAAGAGTTGGCATTCTTGGAGGCACATTCAATCCTCCTCATATTGGACACTTGATTATTGCAGATCAAGTTTGCCATCAATTGGGGTTAGAAAAAATCTATTTCATGCCAAGTGCCAATCCGCCACATCAAGATGAAAAAAAAGCAATTGAAGCTAATCATAGACTTCATATGGTTGAACTAGCCATCGAAGGCAATCAAAGATTTGATGTTGAAAAAGCTGAAATTGAACGCGGTGGAAAAAGCTATACTTATGATACAATAGTGAAATTGAAGGAAGAGCATCCTGATACAGATTATTATTTTATTATTGGCGGAGATATGGTGGAGTACTTACCAAAATGGTATAAAATAGAAGAATTAGCTCAGCTTGTAGAATTTGTGGGAGTTAATCGCCCAGGATATAATCTTCTTAGTCCTTATCCAATTATTTGGGTAGATGTACCTTCAATGGATATCAGTTCTACTTCTTTACGTAAAAATTTAGAAATGAACTGTCCAGTAAATTATTTAATCCCTAGAAAAACGCTAGAGTATATTTGGCGCGAAGGGCTGTATCAAAATGGAAGATAAAATGAATCGTTTAAGGTATTCGAAAAAATACACAACACTTACAAGAAGCGAATTAATCCAAGCTGTTCAAAGTCAAATGAGCCAAAAACGGTTTCAGCATGTTTTAGGTGTAGAGCAAACAGCTGTTCAATTAGCAGAAAAATATGGTGCCTCAACTGAAGCAGCTAGTATTGCTGCATTAACGCATGATTATGCCAAAGAACGCAGCGATAAAGAGATGCATGATTTAATTTATCGCGAACAGTTTGATTTAGAATTGCTGGAATACGGAAGCAATATTTGGCATGGACCATTAGGTGCGTTTCTAGTTGAACATGAATTAGGAATATCTGATTCAGATATTCTAAATGCTATTAAGCATCACACAATAGGTGCAGAAGAAATGACGGTTTTAGAACAAGTTATTTACGTTGCTGATTATATCGAACCTGGTAGAAATTTTCCTAGTGTAGAAAAAGCTCGTAAAATTGCAGCAGAAAATCTACAAGAAGCAGTTCAATATGAAACAAAACAAACCTTGCAGCATTTGATTGAAAAAAACAGGAAAATTTATCCAAAAACAATTGCTACTTATAATAAATGGGTAGCAAATCCTTAGGAGGAACAACATGGTAACTGAAAGTATAGAATTAGTAGAATTGGTTGTAAAGGCAGCAGATGATAAAAGAGCAGAGGACATCATCGCGATGGACGTTAGTAAAATTTCTATTTTAGCAGATTATTTTATTGTTATGCACGGTAATAGTGAAAAACAAGTTAAAGCTATCTCTGAAGAAATCATTGATAAAGCTGAAGAAGCTGGAATTGATGTAAGAAGAGTTGAAGGACGTGATTCATCTAAATGGTTGCTAATTGACCTTGGAGATGTAGTTGTCCATGTTTTCCACTATTCAGAACGTTCATTCTATAATCTTGAAAAATTATGGAGTGATGCTCCGTTGGTAGCCATCACTAAAATGGTCTAATTTCAATGAGTTATCAAACATTTGCACAAGTATATGATGCGATTATGGATGAATCCCTTTATGATCGTTGGGGGCAATTTGTTGATAAGTACCTTCAAAATAAAAAAACAAATGTGTTGGAACTTGCTTGTGGAACGGGTGCGCTAGCCGTAGCGCTCTCTAAAAGAGGCTATACTGTGACAGGACTAGATTTATCTGACAATATGCTGAGTTTAGCAAATGAACGAGCAATTGCAGAAAAAGTAGATCTACCCTTAATTCAAGCAGACATGATGGAACTATCTGACATTGGACAGTATGAAGCTGTTACGTGTTTTTCAGATTCATTATGTTACATGCCAAATGAAGAAGCAGTGTCAAAAGTTTTTCAACAAGTCTACAACGTATTGACAGAACCAGGAATATTTTTATTTGATGTTCATTCGACCTATCAAACGGATAACGTATTTCCAGGATATATGTTTAACGATCAATCTGAAGATATTAGTTTCTTATGGAAAAGTTATGCGGGTGAAGAACCTCATTCTGTCGAACATGACCTAACATTCTTTGTTTATGATGAAGAATTAGATCTATATGAACGCTATGATGAAACACATAAAGAACGAACCTATTCAATCGAACAGTACAAAAATATGCTTTCAAAATCTGGTTTTTCTTCAATTGAAGTAAGTGCTGATTTCGGGGATACTGAAGTAACCGAAGAAAGTCCACGTTGGTTTTTTGTTTGTACGAAATAAATGGCTTATGAATGAAACCTTTTTAATGGAAAACAGAAAAATCGATTAAGATTTTTCTGTTTTTTTACATAATGATTTCTATCGAAAGGAGAGATACATTGTTAACAAAGGCCTATCAAGTGCTCCAAGAGACATATGGTTTTACAGAATTTAAAACAGGACAAAAAGAAGTTATTGAAAAAGTTTTACAAGGAAAAGATACGTTAGCCATTATGCCAACAGGCGGGGGGAAATCCCTTTGTTACCAGATTCCTTCTCTAGTATTTGAAGGAGTGACAATAGTTGTTTCACCGCTTATATCATTGATGAAGGATCAAGTAGATGCATTAACAGAAGTAGGTATACCGGCTACTTATTTAAATAGTACGTTAACTGCTACAGAGATGAATGTACGTTTAAAAAAAGCAGTGAATGGAGAGTATAAGTTGATTTATGTTGCTCCTGAGCGTTTTCAAACGGAAGAAATTTTTTATTTGATGCATACGATAAATATTTCAATGATAGCTATTGATGAAGCGCATTGTATTTCTCAGTGGGGGCATGATTTTAGGCCAAGTTACTTATCTTTAGGAGAATCAATCCTACAGTTGGATTATCGACCTGTCGTGTTAGCTTTAACAGCTACGGCAACGCCTATTGTCTCAAATGATATTTTAAATTTATTAGGTATTCTTCCTGATAATCGAGTGAAAACAGGATTTGAGCGTGATAATCTAGCTTTTCAAGTTATTAAAGGACAAGAACGCAACCGATTCTTAATGGATTATTTAACAGTGAATAAGGGGCAATCTGGGATTGTCTACGCTAGCACACGAAAAGAAGTAGAGCGGATCTATGAACTGCTAAATGCCAAAAAAATTAAGGCTGGTAAGTATCATGGTGGGTTAAAAGAAGCTGAACGTAATAGCTGGCAAGAAAAATTTTTATATGATGAAGTAACGGTAATGGTAGCAACAAATGCATTTGGTATGGGAATTGATAAAAGCAATGTCCGTTTTGTTATTCATTACCAGATTCCAAAAAATATTGAAGCTTATTACCAAGAAGCTGGACGTGCAGGTAGAGATGGACTGCCAAGTGATGCGATTTTATTATTTTCTCCTCAAGATATGCAAATTCAGAAATTCTTTATCGATCAATCAGAGATGACGGAAGAATTAAAAAATCAAGAATACCGAAAATTAAGAGAAATGGCCCAGTATGGATCAACTCAAATTTGTTTGCAGCGGTACATTGTCGAATATTTTGGCGACAACTGTGAGGATTGCGGAAGGTGCAGCAATTGTTTAGATGATCGTGAAGTTGCAGACATTACGTTGGAGACTCAAAAAGTTTTATCTTGTGTTAAGCGAATGGGTCAAACGTATGGAAAGTCTCTCATCATGAAAGTATTGACTGGCTCAAAAGATAAGAAAGTCACGCAATGGCATTTTGAAGATCTTTCAACTTATGGATTGATGAAAGGGGTGCCTCAAAAAGATGTGACCCAATTGATTGATTATTTAACGGCTGAAAAATATTTAGCGCCTACTGATGGGCAATATCCTATTTTAAAATTAACAGAAAAAGCTGTTGCTGTTTTAAAAGGAGAACTGTCTGTTACCAGAAAACAAGCAAAAGTTGCACAAAAAGTAGCAGTAGATGATGCTTTATTCGATCAATTAAGAGAACTAAGACGTGCATTCGCAACGGAACAGAAAGTTCCACCTTATGTTATTTTCTCAGATGAAACCTTGCATCAAATGTGTGTCTTAATGCCTCAAAACGAAACCGAAATGTTGACAGTAAAAGGTGTAGGAGAAAACAAATTAGAAAAATACGGAGAAGCTTTTTTAACCTGCTTAAAACAAGCTAAAGTAACCAGTTAAAGAGAGGTCTTTAAATGATGAAGAGTTGTGGTGTAGTTGTAGAATATAATCCATTGCACAATGGTCATGTGTATCATTTGAAAAAAGCTAGGGAGTTATCGGGTGCGGATATGATTATTGCTGTAATGAGTGGGAATTTCTTACAACGTGGCGAACCAGCTATTGTAGACAAATGGGCTCGGACACAAATGGCGTTAGCAGCTGGAGCCGATATAGTGATTGAACTACCAGTAGCTTTTAGTGCGCAACCAGCTGATTATTTTGCCAAAGGAGCCGTTGGATTACTGCAAGCTATGAAATGTGATGCAATCTGCTTTGGCTCTGAATCAGGAAAAGGGTCAGATTACCAAAAACTAGCTCAATTTTTAAATCAGAATACAGCAACTATTAACCAACGGTTTAAAGAAAATAAAAACCAAGGACAAACATATGCTTCACGAATGGAACAAGTTCTTAAAGAGCTTCTTCCGGATCAGCCCATCGCTCTATCTACACCAAATAATATTTTAGGACTAGCCTATGCAAAAGAAAATCTACTGTATGAAAAACCGATGAAGCTTTATACACTGACACGGATTGGATCGGATTATCATGACAAAGAATTAATTGAGCAAAACTTTTCAAGTGCTACAGCTATTCGAAAAAAATTGTTGGAGACCAAACAAAAAACTTTCCCTCTTGAAGAAATAAAGGCAAGTATGCCAATAAGCAGTTTGGAATTAATAGCGGCCAATCCGCTTGTTAGCTGGGAAAACTATTGGCCTTATTTAAAATATCAAATAGAAGTTCAGTCTTTGGAGGAACTCCAGTCGATTTATCAAGTAACAGAAGGAATTGAATATCGCTTAAAAGAATGTATTCAAGAAGCCAATAGTTTTGAGCAGTTTATTTCGTTAGTTAAAAATAAACGTGTATCATGGACTCGATTGCAACGAATGTGTGTGTACATTTTGCTTCAATTAAAAAAAGAAGATATGGTCAAGGAACTGAAAAACCCAAAAGCTGTTCATTTACTAGGGTTCAGCTTATTAGGAAGAAAGTACTTGAAAGAAGTAAAGAAAGATTTGGCGATACCTTTAATGACTAATGTAACCAAAAAGAATAAAAATTTATGGGCATTGGATATAAAAGCGGGTAAGATTTATCAAATGGGTCAGTTGGGTTTAATAAAAGAACAAGATTATTATCGTCAGCCGATAAAATTTTCATTTTGAAAATACGTATGAAAACAATGCTTAGCAAGAAAAGACTGTAAGGTAAAATACATTGACAAAGGGTTCATTCACTAGTATAATAATCTTTGTTGCTTTAGGAGTGATGTAAAATGAAATGGTCATTAAACGAATTGCAAAAATACCGCAATGAGCCGTTAGTTTTCTCGGAAACTGTTGACTTAAAAAAACCGTTGATGAATCGAGAAAAGGAATTAATGGATGTTTCTCCGATTAACTTAGAAGGAACACTCATTGTTCATGAAAAAGAAATCTTGCTTCATATGGTTGTTTCATTAAATGTGACACTACCCTCTGCAAGATCACTAAAACCAGTTTTGTTCCCTATGTCAATTGGAATAGATGAAATCTATATTCCGCCTTCTGCTACTCCTGGATCTAAAATAGATAATGAGGAAGAAACAGTCATTCTTTTAGATAAAGATATGATTGATCTATCTGAAGCTATCACGGATGCAGTTTTGTTAAATCTTCCATTGCAAGTCTTTACGCAAGAGGAGATAGAAGGGCAAGAAATGCCTAGTGGAAATGATTGGCTGGTCGTTTCTGAAGATGAATACATTTCAGATTTAGAAACACAGAAATCAGAAACTGTGGATCCTCGTTTTGCTGGTTTGAAAGATTTGTTTAAAGACGAATCTGATAATCAGAAATAAGTATGTATTATACGCTTCTTTTTAGCACAAATTTGTGTAGAGAAGCAATTTTTAAGGAGGTGTAAGGAATGGCAGTACCAGCAAGAAGAACATCAAAAGCTAAGAAAAACAGACGTCGTACTCATTTTAAATTAGAAGTTCCAGGTATGAACGCATGCCCTAACTGTGGCGAATTGAAAAAAAGCCATCACGTTTGTGCATCATGTGGACATTACGATGGTAAAGAAGTAATCAGCAAAGAAGCTTAATTTTTTGCAAATTTCATCACGAGATGATTTGAAAACCCTTATTGAGACCATGGCTCAATGGGGGTTTTTTGATTTTTAAACTAGTACTTAATTAGGAGTATACAAAAAGCTGAAATTACGTTAAATTTAAAAAGAGTGTTTTTTATGGTAATGTAATCTAATAAGTAACTAGATATTAAGTAAGGCATATACATATTTAAAAGGTGGGATGAAATGGAGTCCGAAACTTCTTTAGTAATAGGAAAACTGATACTGTACTGTTTGCCGCTCTTTTTATTGATTTTTTTCAGTAAGAAAACGCAACATCATTTTAAAAGGCAACATTCAGCTATTAAGTTGCCAGATCTGTTGGTTCCTTTTTTATTTTTAGGGATTCATATTCTTAGTGAGTTAACCTATGGATTTTCTGTAATTCCATATTTTTTAATTTTTATATTTAGTTTAGGGATTATCGTACTTTTAGTTATTGCGGCAAAAAAGGGTGAGATTTTATATAAAAGTTTTTTTAAAACATATTGGCGTTTTGTTTTTATCAGTTCTATATTAACTTATTACAGTTTGGTTACAGCTAATATAATAGTGACTTGAAAAAGACTTAAAAAAGTCTGACTAACTAAAAAGTAAGGTTCTTTCTAATTTAGGAAATAATAGTTTAAATATTGTTTGGAAATAATTTTAAGATTGGTTAAACAAAAAAAGCGAAAAAGAGACAATTTTGTCTCTTTTTCGCTTTTTTTGTTTAATAATTTGGGAAAATTCCCCACATGAAATTCAGTATAGGAATATAAGCATTTAAGTAATTAAAATTAATCAAGCTGTAATCAAAAAGATTTATGTCTTTTTTTGAATAAATGTGGAGGAAAGTGGGGCATTGTGGTAGACTAAAAATATCTAATTGGAGTTTGGGGTGAGACAGCTATGTTATTGGGTGAACACAAGCACAACATTGATGCCAAAGGTCGTTTAATCATGCCATCAAAGTTTCGATCTGATTTAGGTGAGAAGTTTATTCTTACTCGTGGATTAGATGGATGTTTGTTTGGATACCCGCAAGAATCATGGTCTGCTCTTGAAGAAAAGCTCAAACAACTTCCGTTAGCAAAGAAAGAAGCTCGTGCTTTTACAAGATTCTTTTACTCAGCTGCTGTTGAATGTGAAATAGATAAACAAGGAAGAATCAATATTCCTCAAACATTGAGAGAACATGCAAAATTAGAAAAAGTTTGCCATGTTGTTGGAGTTTCTGAACGAATTGAAATTTGGGGAGAGACAAGATGGAACCAAGTTTCCCAAGAAGCTGAAGAAACATTTGATAGTATTGCCGAAGATATGATTGATTTTGGATTCTAGCAATCTACAAGTTTAAAAATAAAAAAAGATAAATAAATTAGTGAGTTAGGTAGGCGAAAAAAATGACAGCATTTAATCATGAAACAGTCTTATTGCGCGAAACAGTTGATGGGCTGTCGTTATCCCCAGAAGGTATTTATGTTGATTGTACTTTAGGTGGAGCGGGTCATAGTGAATATTTATTATCACAATTGAATGAAAACGGGCATTTATTTGCTTTTGACCAAGATGAACGTGCAATTGAAAACGCAAAAATCCGGTTAGCTGAATATGTTGAAAAAGGTATGGTTACCTTTATTAAAGCAAATTTCCGATATATTAAAGAAGAATTAACTGAACGTGGAATAAACGAAGTAGATGGAGTGCTATATGATTTAGGAGTTTCTTCTCCACAGCTAGATGAAGCAGAACGTGGCTTTAGTTACCATCAAGATGCACCTCTAGACATGCGAATGGATACAGATGCTCCCTTAACGGCAAAAGATGTCGTTAATGAATGGTCTTACCACGATTTGATTAGAATTTTCTACCGTTATGGAGAAGAAAAATTTTCGAAACAAATTGCTCGTAAAATTGAAGCTGCTAGAGAAATTAAGCCTATTGAAACAACTAGCGAATTAGTTGAACTCATTAAATCAGGAATACCTGCACCAGCTAGAAGAAAAGGCGGGCATCCAGCAAAACGGGTTTTTCAAGCAATACGAATTGCCGTTAATGATGAGTTATCTTCAGTAGAAGATTCGTTAGAACAAGCAATTGATTTATTGGCAATAGGCGGACGGATCAGCGTGATTTCGTTTCATTCATTAGAGGATCGAATCGTTAAATCTATCTTTAAGGATCACTCTAAAGGACCTGAATTGCCGCGTGGATTACCAGTTATTCCAGACGAATTTTTACCTGAATTAAAATTGATTACCAGAAAACCAATTCTGCCTTCAGAAGAAGAGCTAGCCGTAAATAATCGTTCGAGAAGTGCCAAGTTACGAATTGCTGAAAAACAAACTAAACTAAACACTAAAGGATAGGAAGGATGTATTAAATTATGCCATTAGAAAGTAATTTAGCTAGAAACCTTGAAGTCGAAGTACCCTTTCAGCCGCAGACAGCTCCTACTCCTAAAAAGGAAAAAATACATACTCCTTTTACAAAAAGAATAGGTATAACAAAAGGAGAAAAATTACTTATCAGTTCAGTTTTAATTGTTTTGTTTGCTCTTATCGCTGTTAGTATTTCATTAGAAATTACCATTGCCAGTAGCAATCGCACACTGCAAGATGCAACAACCACAATTTCTGAATCCACAACGGTCAATGAAAACTTAGAGCAAGAAGTCCAAGAATTATCACGTTATGATCGCGTGTATGAAATTGCGAATAAATTTGGTTTAGAAATGAATGAAGAAAATGTAAGGAATGTTATAAAATGACGAATAAAAATCCTTTAAAAAACAGAAAAAAGGTTGCCATACTGTTGTTTTTTTGCACAGTTCTTTTACTCATTGTTTTTGCGGGACGAATTGCATTTATCATGGTAAAAGGTGAAGTTAATGGCGAAAATTTATCCCAAAATATAAATAATTTATACACGAGAAGTAGCATCCTAGAAGCAAACCGAGGAACCATATATGATGTTGGGGGGGAGTCGGTTGCATTAGATGCTACTTCTTATTCTTTAGTAGCGGTTTTAACAGATCAATGGTCTAATCCTGATGAAGCACTTCATGTATCGGATAAAGAAAAAACAGCTGAAATATTAGAAAAATATATCCCTATGAGCAAAGAAGACATTTTAACCAACTTAAATCAAAAAAATCTTTCTCAAGTTGAATTTGGTGAAGCAGGAAAAAACTTGTCCTTTGATACAAAAAAAAGTATTGAAGAAGAAAAACTACCAGGGATTGTCTTTGAGGAAACCCCTACAAGACTTTATCCTAATGGAATATTCGCTTCGCATTTAGTCGGGTATGCTGCATTACCTTCTGGCAAAGAAGAGGATGTTTCTAGCACAGATTTAACAGGCATGATGGGTATTGAACTTGCATATGACGATATCCTTAAAGGAACAGATGGGAAAACGATTTATCAAAAAGATAGTTTTGGTTACGTTATTCCAAATTCTAAAGTAGAAACAACAGAGCCTGAAAATGGTGATGACATCTATCTGACGTTAGATAAACGTATGCAAGTCTATATGGAAAATGTCATGAGCGAAATTGATGAAAAATACAATCCTGCGATGGTAACGGCAACGTTGATTAATCCAGAGACAGGTGCTATTATTGCAGCGTCACAGAGACCTACATTTAATGGGACCACAAAAGAAGGAATTGATCAATTGTGGCAAAATCTTTTGGTTGAGAACACGTATGAACCAGGATCTACAATGAAGATATTGACTTTATCTGCAGCTGTCAGCGAAGGTGTGTTTGATCCAAATGCTTATTTCCAATCAGGAGTAAAAATGATTGGCGATGATCCGATTCACGACCATGATCCAAATGGTTGGGGTACAATTTCTTATTTAGAAGGTTTGGCACGTTCGAGTAATGTGGCATTTGCTAACTTAATGGAAAAAATGAGCCCAGAAACTTGGAAAGAATATATGGAGGCCTTTGGAATTGGCGAAACGACTAATTCTGGTTTGGCAAATGAAGCCAAAGGTTCAGTTGCCTTTAACTATCCTCTAGAACAAGCAAATACTGCATTTGGGCAAGGATTAACCGTTACCGCATTTCAAATGCTGCAAGCTTTTACAGCGGTAGCAAATGATGGTCAAATGATGAAACCACAATTTATAAGTAAATTTGTTGATTCAGATACAGGAAAAGAAACAATCGTTGAACCAGAAGTTGTAGGCCAACCGATTAGTAAAGAAGTAGCAGACCAAACATTGGACTATTTAAAAGAGGTCGTTTACAACAAAAATGGTACTGGGGTAGGTTATCAAATCGATGGCTATGAAATTGCTGCAAAAACTGGGACTGCTGAGATTGTCAATCCTAAAACAAAACAGTATTATAGTGGTGGAACAAATTACATTTATTCTGTCGCCGCTATGGCCCCAGCAGATGATCCAAAAGTGATTCTTTACATTACAGTACAACAGCCTGAAATTAAAGATGGCAGTACAACAGGAAGTGGAGTAGTTAAAGAAATTTATCACCCTATTATGAAACGAGCATTAGAATATTTGGCCTTAGGAGAAGATGAAGAATCTGAGACAAATACGGTCGAAATGCCAAAAGTTACTGGGATTTCAAAAGATGAAGCACTTAAATCATTAGAAGGTACTCAGTTAAATGTGACCGTTGTCGGAAATGGTGATACAATAGTACAACAATTACCATTACCAGCTGAAACCACTATTGAAAATCAACGTGTGGTTTTAATGACCAATGGGGCTATGACTATGCCAGATATGATGGGATGGTCAAAAAATGATGTTTTAAAGGTATCAGAAATAACTGGATTAGAATTTACATTTGAAGGTGAAGGCTATGTAGTTAGTCAAAGTCTTGAACCAAACGCTAATATGCAAAGTACGGATAAAATCAACATAAAATTAGAAACTCCACAAGAATAGAAAAAGGTGAAAATAGTGAAAGCAATTGAATTGATCAAACCATTAAAATCAAAGAAGTTTTCGACAGGTTTTTCCGATAATTTAGAAATTACAAAAGTTACTCAAGATACGAGAGAAGTTGAACCTGGTTCACTTTTTGTCTGTATTATTGGTTCTCTTCATAATGGACATGAATTAGCGAAAGAAGCTGTTCAAAAAGGAGCAGTTCTAGTGGTGGCAAGCGAACCACTAGATTTAGAAGTTCCGGTTGTATATGTAAATAATACAATGAAAGCTATGGCAATTTTAGCTGCTGTTTTTTATGATTACCCGAGCCAGAATTTACGTGTCATAGGTGTTACTGGTACAAACGGTAAAACAACAGTCACACATCTTTTGGATTATATTTTTCATGATCATAAGGAAAAAACAGGGGTTATTGGAACGATGTACCGTCGTATTGGTGCTGAAGTTTATGAAACAAAAAATACAACACCAGATAGTCTTACGCTACAAAAAACATTGCGTGAAATGCAAGAAAACGGCGTAGAGACTTGTTCTATGGAAGTTTCTTCACATTCTTTGGTTCAAGGTAGGGTGTGGGGGACTGATTTTGACATTGCAATTTTTACTAATCTAAGTCAAGATCATCTGGAATATCATCACACTATGGAAAAATATGCTGAAGCCAAAAGTTTATTATTTTCACAATTAGGTAATGGCTATCAGCAAGATAAGCCTAAATTTGCTATCTTAAATTTTGATGATCCAGTGGGCAGAAGTTTTGAAGAAAAAACGGCTGCTTCTGTTTTTTCTTATGGAATCGATCAACCAGCTGATTTTAAAGCTACTGATTTAAGGATCACAAATAAAGGTACCCGTTTTAATTTGAATTTTGAAGATCAAGTATACGAAGTACAATTACAACTAGTTGGTAAGTTTAATGTGTCGAATGCTTTAGCAGCAATTGCAGGAGCATATGCGGCTGGATTGGAATTGCCTTCTGTTATCCAATCCCTTAGTCAGATAAGTGGCGTAAGAGGCCGTTTTGAGATTGTTAAAGGAGAATACGATTTTGCTGTAATAGTTGATTACGCACACACGCCAGATGGGTTATTAAATGTATTAAATGCAGTAAATGAAATCAAAACTGGAAATGTATTTTGTGTAGTTGGTTGTGGCGGAGACCGTGATCGCACTAAACGACCAATAATGGCTGAAATTGCACAAAAAAATTCAGATACAGTCATCTTTACATCTGACAATCCAAGAACGGAAGATCCTTATGATATATTAGATGAGGTAGTTTCAGGATTAGAAAAAGATTCATATCAATTGATTCCTGATAGAAGAGAAGCTATCCAGTCTGCCATTAAACAAGCAGCACCAAATGATATTGTCTTGATTGCTGGAAAAGGTCATGAAAATTATCAAATTATCGGGACTGAAAAAATTCATTTTGATGATGTTGAAGAGGCCGAAAAAGCGATACTCATAAAAAACAATGATAAATAGGAGCGGAAAATAATGCAGTGGACAGAGATGTTAATCGCAGTTGTGAGCGGATTTGCTTTAACTATTATGGCAATGCCGATCGTGATTGGTTTTTTTAAAACAAAACAATTAGGACAAACGACTAGAGATGAAGGGCCTAAGTGGCACGAAGTGAAGACGGGAACTCCAACTATGGGAGGGATTGTCTTCCTAGTAGCTGCCATTATTTCAACTGTTTGGGTTTCTATATGGCAAAATGTCTTTTCAATAGGCATTGTGTTAACTCTTTTCATCTTAATCCTTTATGGCTTATTGGGATTCTTGGATGATTTCATTAAGGTGTTCAAAAAAAGAAATCTTGGTTTGACTTCTAAACAAAAGTTAATTGGACAAATACTTGGTGGAGTGCTTTTCTTTGGTGTTTTCCTTTATGAAAATATTCCAACAGAATTAGCTTTCCCTTTTCTAGGCACTGTTGATATTGGTTGGTTTTATGGACTATTTATTATCTTTTGGTTAGTTGGTTTTTCAAATGCTGTTAACTTAACGGATGGTCTAGACGGGCTAGTTGCCGGAACCGCCAGTATTGCTTATGGAGCATATGCTATTATTGCTTGGAATCAACAGCAATTGGATATTTTAATTGTTTGTTTAACTGTCATAGGTGGGTTGATTGGCTTTTTCTTTTTTAATAAAAAACCCGCTAAAATATTTATGGGAGACGTTGGTTCACTAGCATTAGGTGGTGGTTTAGCAGCTATTTCAATTTTGTTGCATCAAGAATGGTCACTTCTTTTAATCGGTCTTGTTTTTGTTATGGAAACCGCAAGTGTTATGATCCAAGTTACTTCTTTTAAACTAAGAGGTAAACGGGTCTTTAAGATGAGCCCTATTCATCACCATTTTGAAATGAGCGGTTGGAGTGAATGGCGTGTCGTTCTTACTTTTTGGTCTATTGGATTATTAGCTGCAGTAGCATGTCTAATAATTATTCTATGAAGCTTACAGTAACTTTCACTGCTTGATACTAAAAAATCCTTATTTTAAGAAAAAGAGGTTTAGATATGAAAAAAATAAAACGCTATGAACATAAAAAAGTATTGGTTTTAGGACTCGCTCTAAGTGGAGTAAATGCAGCTAAACTCCTTCATTCGTTAGGTGCACTAGTAACCGTTAATGATTATAAAAATTTTGATGAAAATCCTCAGGCTCAAGAATTATTAGAATCTGGTATACGAGTAGTTACAGGAGGACATCCCGTTGAGCTATTAGACGAAGATTTTGAATGGGTCGTGAAAAATCCGGGTATTATGTATAACAATCCTATCATTATGAAAGCTGTGGAAAAAGGCATACCTGTCATTACAGAAGTCGAATTAGCTTATGAAGTAGCTGAAAGTATGATCATTGGTATTACAGGTACAAATGGAAAAACAACTACTACAACTATGATAGCAGAGTTGTTAAATGCCGGGCGTTCTCAAGGTCATGCTTATGTGGCTGGAAATATTGGAACTCCTGCAAGTCTTGTAGCTCAAAAAGCAACAAGCAATGATGAGATTATAATGGAATTATCTAGTTTTCAATTAATGGGAATAACTGAACTAAGACCGCATATTGCGGTCATAACAAATATTTATTCCGCTCATTTAGATTACCACGGAACAAGAGAAGAGTATGTGGCAGCTAAGATGAGTATTACTAAGAATCAAACTGAAGAAGATTATTTGATTGTCAACTGGGATCAACCTGAACTAAGAGAATTGTCTCAACAAAGTAAAGCCACTATTGTGCCTTTTTCAAGAAAAGAAATCATAGAAACAGGAGTGTATTTGCAAGACGATGTGATCTATTATCAAGGGGAGCCCGTAATGGCTAAGGAAACTATTTTGATTCCTGGTGATCATAATGTTGAGAATGCAATGGCAGCTATTGCAGTTGCTAAGTTGATGAATCAAGAAAATGGCGTAATCCGGACGAGTTTAGAACAGTTTACGGGTGTCAAACACCGAACTCAATTTGTAAGAGAGTGGAATGAACGTCGCTTTTATAATGATTCAAAAGCCACGAATACGTTAGCAACAGAAAATGCATTAAAAGGTTTTGATGTTCCTGTTATTTTACTAGCTGGTGGTTTAGATCGAGGAAACAATTTTGATGAATTGATTCCAGTAATGAATAAAAAAGTAAAAGCTTTAATTGTTTTTGGAGAAACGGCAATGAAATTAAGTGAAACGGGTACTGAAGCTGGAATTCCATCGATTATATCTGTTCAAAATGTTGAAGCGGCTGTGCCGGTTGCTTATGAGCTAAGTGAGCCAAACGATGTCATTTTATTATCGCCTGCTTGTGCAAGTTGGGACCAGTACCGAAGTTTTGAGGTTCGTGGCGATGCCTTTATTCATTCCGTTGAACAATTAGTAGAAGAAGCAACAGAAGAGGAGGAATAGGCCTTTTGGTCTAGCAGCCGATGAAAATTTTATTATCTGGTGGTGGAACTGGAGGACATGTCTATCCAGCACTCGCACTTATGCATCGTATACAAGAACTAAATCCAACTGCAGAATTTTTGTATGTTGGAACTGAAAAAGGGTTAGAAAATAGAATTGTAAAAGAATATGGGATACCTTTTGCTTCTGTAGAAATAAAAGGATTCAAACGTTCATTGTCTCTTGATACAGTTAAAACGATAAGAATGTTTATCAGTAGTATAAATCAAGCTAAAAAAATTATTAAGAACTTCCAACCTGATATCGTTATTGGGACTGGTGGGTATGTATGTGCACCGATAGTATACGCGGCATCAAAATTAGGTGTTCCTAGTATTATCCACGAACAAAATAGCGTTGCAGGTATAACGAATAAATTTCTTGCACGGTATGTAACTAAAATTGCAATTTGTTTTGAAGAAGTACGAAATGATTTTGCTAAATATCCTGGAAAAGTTTGTTTTACGGGTAATCCAAGAGCACAAGAAGTAAGTAATGTACAAAAAAAAGCGGCTTTAGAAGAGTACAATTTAGATTCTGAGAAACCAACTGTCTTAATTTTCGGTGGTAGTAGAGGAGCCAAAAGGATTAATGATGCTTTTGTTGAATCCCTACCTTTATTAGCGAATAAAGATTATCAAGTATTGATGGCTACAGGAGATGTTCATTTTGAAACGATTCAAAGTCAGTTAACAAAAATCAAGAATGAGAAATTTAATGTTTCTGTAGTATCCTACATTTCGAATATGCCAGAAGTCTTCTCGACGGTTTCTTTGGTTGTTTCAAGAAGTGGAGCTACAACGTTAGCAGAACTTACAGCACTCGGATTACCAAGTGTCTTGATTCCTAGTCCTTATGTGACCAACGATCACCAAACAAAAAATGCAGAGAGTTTAGTAAATAAAAATGCTGCAAAATTAATCAATGAATCCGAATTAACTGGTGAAAAGTTAGCCCAAACATTGGATGATTTGATGCTAAACCAAAATTTGCGTCAAGAAATGGCAAGAAATGCTAAAAAAATGGGCATGCCAGATGCGTCAGATAGAATAATTGAAGTAATCAATAAAATTGTGAAAAAATAACTTTTATAAAGGAGGATAGGTGCATGAGAAAACAGAATAACAAAAAAAAACCTGTAACTAACCTGCATCTTTCTTCTTTAAAGAAGGGAGAACATAAAAAAGAAACGGCAGATAGCGATAGGCAAGCTGCATTTCAAAGAAAAAAATCATTAGAGCATACATTACCAAAATTAAAAAAACAACGTCAAAAAAAACTTTTCACACGATTAATCACACTTATTTTATTATTTTCATTTGCAATTTTGATAGTTGTGTATTTTATAAGTCCCTTAAGCAAAGTAGATATCGTTTCTGTTAGTGGTGCAAAAGAAGTAGCTGATCAAGAAATAATTGATGAAAGTGGTATTAAATCTGGAGGTAATCTCTGGGAAATATTCTTTGAAAGAAATAAAATTTCTGGAAAAGTTGTATCTGAATTACCACAAGTTAAATCTATGGAAATTGTTTTAGATGGTTTGAATGACTACACTTTGGAAATCGAAGAGTATGAGACTGTTGCTTATTTAGTTAAAGACAATGAATACTACAATATCCTTGAAAATGGGAAAATTGTAAATGAAAGTAGAAAAGTATCTATTGGAAATCCACCAATTTTCAAAGAATTTGAAGAAAACAAAGCGTTAAAGGAAATGATTGTTCAGTACCAATCACTAAATGAAAATATCCAAAACAGTATTTCAGAAGTCCAGTATACGCCTAGTAAGGTTGATGATTACCTTATTAAATTGTATATGAATGATGGGAATGAAGTAATTGCTTCGATACCTTCTTTTGCAGAAAAAATGATTTATTATCCTGATATGGTAAAAAAAGTGGGCGACCAAAAAGGAACAATAAATATTGAAGTTGGGGCTTATTTTTCTCCATTTAAGTATAGTGAGGATAAAAATGAAGAGTCAAACGGAGCTTCTGATGAAAACGGTGTTGAACTCGTTCCAGAAGAAGAAGCTCAATAAAAAAATGGAATAAAAAGTTTTTTATCTAAACAGAAAAAAATCCTGAAATACTTCGTAAATTGGTAACGCTTATGTTAAAATTGGTAATAACTATAGGTTTTAACTTAAAATAATGATATAGGAGGTTTCAATGAATTGAGGAATACTGAAATGTATGTAAGTCTAGATATTGGAACCACTTCAATAAAAGTAGTTGTAGCTGAATATATAAACGGTCAAATGAATATTATTGGAGTAGGAAATGAAAAGTCTGAAGGCTTAAACCGTGGAATTATCGTAGATATTGATAAAACGGTACAATCGATTAACAAAGCAATTAAACAAGCAGAGCAAAAAGCAAATGTAAATATTCATAACGTTATTGTAGGAATTCCAAGTACATCTGTCGAAATAGAAGCATGTCATGGAATGATAGCAGTATCAGGAGAAAATCGTGAGATCACTGAAGCAGACGTCCAAAATGTTTTGGCAGCAGCAATGGTAAAATCGGTTCCTCCAGAAAGAGAAATCTTAACCATTTTACCAGAAGAATTTATTGTTGATGGATTTGACGGCATCAAAGATCCGAGAGGAATGATTGGTGTTCGTTTAGAAATGCATGCTATTATGTTAACTGGACCAAAAACTATCTTACATAACACAAAACGTTGTGTGGAAAAAGCTGGTTTACAAATTCAAAACATCGTCTTACAATCTTTGGCGGCAAGCAGTGTAGCTATGTCTAGCGGCGAAAGAGATTTTGGTACAATATTGCTTGATTTGGGAGGCGGACAAACAACGGCTTCAGTTATGCATGATCACCAGTTGAAATACACATATGTAGATCAAGAGGGTGGAGATTACGTAACGAAAGATATTTCTGTTGTTTTAAACACCACCATTGAAAGTGCAGAAAGAATAAAACGCGATTATGGATATGCTTTGCCAGAAGAAACTTCTCAAGAAGAAACTTTTCCAGTAGAAGTGATTGGCAAAAGCCAGCCGGTAAAAATTGATGAGCGTTATCTGTCAGAAATTATTGAAGCTCGGATGGTCCAGATTTTTGAAAAAGTGAAATCTGAATTAGATAAGGTCGGAGCAAGAGATTTGCCTGGTGGAATGATTTTAACGGGTGGTGCTGCAGCCTTACCTGGTGCAGTAGAGCTTGCTGAAGATATGTTTGAAATTCCAGTAAAACTCTATATTCCTCATCAAATGGGTCTGCGTTATCCAGCATTTACTACTGGTATAGGCTTGATTCAATATGAAGCTAACTTAGATGATATTCATCAAATTATAAAAGAATATCAATTAGGTGTTACCAAAAAAGAAGAGACTTCTTATAATGCTAAACTAGAAACCTTTTCAGAAAATAATGAGATCAGTTCTTTAGAATATGAAAAAGAAAAACCAATTAAGAAAGAAAAGAAAAAAGAAGACAAGTGGAGTAATAAGGCAAAAAGCTTTATCTCAAATTTTTTTGATTAAATAGAATACATTCAGATTGTAGTAGGAGGAAATGGAATGGACTTAGAATTTGACACAAATCCAGCTAATGGAGCGATAATTAAAGTAATTGGTGTTGGTGGAGCTGGAAATAATGCTGTTAACCGAATGATTGATGAAAATGTACAAGGTGTAGAATTTATTGTAGCGAATACTGATTTACAAGCGTTGGCAGGTTCAAATGCAGAAGTGAAAATTCAGCTTGGGCCAAAATTAACACGTGGTCTAGGAGCAGGAGCAAATCCTGAAATTGGTCGTAAAGCAGCAGAAGAAAGTGAAGAACAAATTGCTGAATCATTACGTGGAGCCGATATGATTTTCGTAACTGCTGGTATGGGTGGTGGAACAGGTACTGGTGCTGCACCTATCGTAGCTCGTATTGCTAAAGAACAAGGTGCTTTAACAGTTGGAGTAATCACTAGGCCCTTTACTTTTGAGGGACCTAAACGTGGACGTTTTGCTGCTGAAGGTGTAGCACAAATGAAAGAGCACGTTGATACTCTTGTCATCATTTCAAATAATCGTTTATTAGAAATTGTTGATAAAAAGACACCAATGCTTGAAGCCTTCCATGAAGCTGATAATGTTTTACGCCAAGGTGTACAAGGGATTTCAGATTTAATCACTGCACCTGGATATGTAAACTTAGATTTTGCTGATGTAAAAACAGTTATGGAAAATCAAGGATCAGCATTAATGGGTATTGGTATGGCAAGTGGTGAAAATCGGACAGTTGAAGCTACTAAAAAAGCTATTTCATCTCCATTGCTAGAAGTCTCCATTGATGGAGCAGAATCTGTATTGTTAAATATTACAGGTGGATCTGACTTAACATTATTCGAAGCACAAGATGCTTCAGATATCGTTTCTGCAGCGTCTACTACGGAAGTGAATATTATATTTGGTACTTCTATTAATGAAAACCTAGGTGATGAAGTTATTGTGACGGTTATTGCAACAGGTATCGATACAAATAAAGCAAAAGAAGCGAAACCACAAACAAGTGAAAGAAATCGAAACAGTTCCACTCAAAGAATTGTACCTGAAACATCATCTTTACAATCTGATCAAACAAAAGATCCTTTTGGTGACTGGGACATTCGTCGCGAACCTAGTCTACGTGATCAAAGAACTAAATCACAATCGAATGAGTTGGATCAACAAAATGAAAAACCTGACTTTGACATTTTTAAACGAGAAGAAAAGCAAGAACAAGAGAGTCGTCAAGAAGAAGATAATCTTGATACACCTCCATTCTTTAGAAGACGCCGTAAATAAAAATGAGTTCTGTTAAAGAAAATTGTCAAGAAATTGAACGTAAGTTAGGTTTGTCATTGAAAAAAGTCAATCGAGAACGTTCTAGTTTACAAGTTGTTGCAGTGACTAAAAGCGTTTCTAGTGAACAGGCTATTGCTGTAATTGAAGAAGGCTATACACATCTGGCAGAAAATCGACCTGAAGGGTTGGAAGCAAAACTGGAAGAACTAAATGTCCCTCAATTGGTTTGGCATTATATTGGAAATCTACAAACAAGAAAAGTAAAAAAAGTAATCAATAAAATTGATTACTTTCATGCTCTGGATCGTTTGGCATTAGCTGAAGAAATTGAAAAAAGAGCACAAAAAAGAATTTCTTGTTTTGTTCAAGTAAATGTGACAGGTGAAGTTTCCAAGAGTGGTGTAAGCCCGGATGAGCTTGATGAATTTATTGGCAGCCTTTCACAGTATTCAAAGATAAAAGTAGTTGGTTTAATGACTATGGCGCCTCTAAATGCTGAGGAGACAGTTGTTCGCGCGGCTTTTGCTCATCTGAGGAATTTACAACAGACCATTCAGAAAAAAGTATTCTCTCATGCACCATGTACAGAACTTAGTATGGGAATGAGCAAAGACTACACCATTGCTGCTGAAGAAGGAGCAACTTTTATTCGAATCGGAACGTCTTTTTTTGAATAAGAATCAATTTCAATATTGAAGGAAATTGATTTAAAAAGGAGGACTTTAAATGAGTATGTTAACTAATTTATCTCAATTCTTTGGTTTAAGCGATGAAGAAGAATTCGAATTAGAAACTGCAGCTGACAACCAAGAAAATGAATCATCAAAAGTAGAAAAAAGTGAAACTAAGCGAGAATTAAAAAATCAACGAGCTTTTAATACACGTCGTGAGCCAGCAACAACAAATAAAGTTGTTGCACTGAAAAATCCAGATATTCCTTACCAATCTAAAATTGTTGTATTTGAACCTAGAGTTTATTCTGAAGTTCAAGAAATTGCAGATTTACTGCTTAGCAATCAATCTGTCATTTTAAATTTCACTCGTATTGAAGAAGATCAAGCTAAAAGAATCGTTGATTTTTTAACTGGAACAATCTATGCTATAAGTGGAGATATTCAACGTATTGGTGAAGAAATTTTCTTATGTACACCTAAGAATGTTGAAATTGATGGTGCATTATCAGATGTTATGCAAGAAAAAGATTTTTATTAAAGAAATGAGGAAAAATTAATAGTGGCTTATTTTATATCTTTACTTTACACGATACTTTCTAGAGCCTTAGATATCTACTCTACTCTGATTATCGTATATATCTTAATGTCTTGGTTTCCTGGAGCGTATCAATCAAAGTTTGGGCGCATATTAGCATCTATTTGCGAACCGTATTTAAACTTCTTTAGACGGTTTATTCCACCAATTGGAATGATTAGTTTTTCAGGAATTGTAGCTTTAATTGTTTTAAATTTAGCTAAAAGTGGATTATTTTCACTATTTCAGCTAATTATGAGGATTTTGTATTAATTGAAGGAGGTATTTTTCTTATGATTGAAAATGTCTATCAACATTTTAGAAAAGAAGAGCAATCCTTTATTGATACAGTTATTGGTTGGATAAGAAATGTTGAAGACCAATACACTCCTTATTTGACAAATTTTTTAGATCCCCGTCAACTGCACATCGTAAAAACAATCATTGGGAAAAATAGTGAGATTACTATACATTCTTTTGGAGGATATGAAGCAGCAGAGAGAGTGAGAGCTTTCATCTGCCCTTCATACTTTACTCCAAAGCAAGATGATTTTGGAATAGCGATTTTTGAAATCCGTTACCCTATAAAATTTGCATCGTTGTCACATGGAAAAGTTTTAGGGACTTTACTTTCAACTGGACTAAAAAGAGATTATTTCGGGGATATCATTTCGGATGGTACACGTTGGCAAGTATTTGTCGAAAATGCAACGAAAAGTTATGTGGAACAGCAAGTTATTAGTATTGGGAAAGTTGCAGTCCGTATGGAAGAAAGAGACTATACCGACATTTTAGTTCCTATAGATAATTGGACGATTGAAAGTCAAACAGTTTCATCTATGCGTTTGGATACGTTGGTTTCTAGCGTGTTTAAAATATCTAGACAACGTGCTAAACAGATGATCGAATCAGGAAAAGTGAAGTTGAATTGGGTTGAATCAACTCGACCGGATTTTGAAATTGGGTTGTTAGATATTGTTTCAGTTCGAGGATATGGACGACTACAAGTTCAAGAAATTGAAGGCAAAACTAAAAAAGATAAATGGCGTTTGCAGTTAGGTGTATTATATAAATAACTGCTAACTCATTTACTTGTAGGTTAGTTTATGATAATTTAGTACTAAAGCACGTAAAAATTAAAAAAATGGAGGTGTCTTATATGGTGTTGACTCCCTTAGATATACATAACAAAGAGTTCCCTGTCAAGATGCGAGGCTACGATCAAGATCAAGTAAACGATTATTTAGATCAAATCATTAAGGACTACGAAATGGTTTTAAAAGAAAAACGTGAATTAGAAAAAAACTTGCAATTTTCTGAAGAAAAAGTTGGGCACTTCAACAATCTTCAGGACGCTTTAAATAAATCGATTATTGTTGCTCAGGATGCAGCCGATAGATTAAAAGAAAATGCGGCCAAAGAAGCAAATATTATTCGTTTAGAAGCTGAAAAAAATGCAGATCGTTTGTTGGATGAAGCAGTTTCTAAAGCTAGAAAAATTACGACTGAGACAGATGAATTGAAAAAACAAAGTAGAGTTTTTAAACAACGTCTGCAAATTATGATAGAATCTCAATTAGAAATGGTTAAAAATTCAGAATGGGACGATTTGTTAAGACCTGCTGAAGAAGAAACCCTCAACATTCCTACATTAAAGGAAATTTTAGCAAGTGTTAATCAGCCAGAAGAAGTTGTGAGTTCTGATGTTGAATCTAATGATGAAACAATTGAAGAGAATAATTCTGAGAAATTGACGGTAGTTAGTACCAATGAAGTAGAAAATAATGATATACAAGAACAACCTTCATTAGAAGGCACTTTGCCAGCTATTGAATTGCCTAAATAAGTAAAATCAGTGAATGGAACAGAAAAACACTAGAACACTAAATTAAGCGAGTTAGAGATAGTGAAAGCCTAACAGTCCCTTCTAGTCGTCAGATCCTCCATGAGTGTTAATTTGAACTTGAGTAAAATTAACCGGTTAATTGACGTTATACAATTACTTAAGAGAAGGAAAAGGTATAAATTTTTTCTTCTAAATTTGGGTGGTACCACGAAGATTTCGTCCCTCTAGGGATGAAGTCTTTTTTTATTGATAAGATTAGTTGCAATTGACAAATCTCAGTTGTATGATGAGCATGTCGTTTTGGAACTAAAGAGATAAATTATAACAAATGAGGGGTAGATCTTAATGAAAATGAAAGAAACTTTACAATTAGGTAAAACAAAATTTCCCATGCGTGGAAATTTACCAGTACGTGAGCTAGAATGGCAAAAAAACTGGGAAGAATTAGATATTTACGGACAAAGACAAAAAATCAATGAGGGCAAGCCAACTTTCGTATTACATGATGGCCCACCGTATGCAAATGGGAACATCCATATTGGACATGCCTTAAATAAAATCAGTAAAGATATCATTGTACGTTACAAATCAATGTCTGGATTCAGATCTCCTTACGTGCCAGGTTGGGACACTCATGGTCTGCCAATTGAACAAGCTTTAACAAATAAGGGTGTTAAACGTAAAGAAATGAGCCTTGCAGAATTCCGTAAATTATGTGAAGAATATGCTTGGGAGCAAGTAAATAAGCAAAAAGAAGATTTTAAGCGTTTAGGTGTAGCTGGAGAATGGGATCATCCATACGTAACATTAACGAAAGAATATGAAGAAGCACAAATTCGCGTGTTTGGGAAAATGGCCGAAAAGGGTTATATCTATAAAGGTTTAAAACCCATTTATTGGTCTCCATCTAGTGAATCTGCACTTGCAGAAGCAGAAATTGAATACAAAGACGTTAAATCAGCAAGTATTTATGTAGGTTTTAAAGTTGTTGATGGAAAAGGTCTGATCGATGAAGATACTTCTTTTGTTATTTGGACAACTACGCCATGGACTATCCCTTCAAATCTTGCGATTACTGTCCACCCAGAATATGACTATTCTGTTGTAGTTGCAGACGATAAGAAATACGTTTTAGCAAAAGACTTGATTGATGCTGTCGCAGAAGAAATTGGGTGGAATCAAGTTGAAACGATTAAAGAAATAAAAGGTAAAGACTTGGAGTTCATGACGGCTCAACACCCAATGTATGACCGAACTTCTCTTTTGATTTTAGGGGACCATGTAACTCTTGAAGCTGGTACTGGACTTGTTCATACAGCTCCGGGTCATGGGGATGATGACTTTATTGTAGGACAAAAATACAAATTAAGTGTTTTATCACCAGTTGATGATAAAGGTTGTTTTACAGATGAAGCGCCAGGTTTAGAAGGTATTTTTTATAATGATGGAAATAAAGTCATTACTGAGTGGTTGGAAAAAGAGGGAGCACTATTGAAATTAAACTTCTTTACTCATAGTTACCCACATGACTGGAGAACTAAGAAACCGGTTATTTTCCGTGCAACACCTCAGTGGTTTGCTTCTATTGATCAATTCCGTGGAGATATTTTAGAAGCTGTTGAAGGCGTTGAATGGGTTCAAAAATGGGGTATGCAACGTTTGTATAACATGGTCCGCGATCGAGGCGATTGGGTTATTTCACGTCAACGTGCTTGGGGAGTTCCTTTACCAATTTTCTATGGTGAAAATGGAGAAGCTATTATAACACCGGAAACAATTGAACACGTAGCAGCTCTATTTGGGGAGTTTGGTTCAAATATTTGGTTTGAACGTGAAGCTAAAGATTTACTCCCAGAAGGATTCACTCATCCCTCAAGTCCAAATAATCAATTTACAAAAGAAACAGACATTATGGATGTATGGTTTGATTCTGGTTCATCTCATGAAGCTGTACTAAGAGCTAGAGAAAACTTAACTTTCCCAGCGGATATGTATCTTGAAGGTTCAGATCAATACCGTGGTTGGTTTAATTCAAGCATTACGACCAGTGTAGCTATCAATGGAGTAGCACCTTATAAAACAGTTCTCTCTCAAGGAATGGTTTTAGATGGAGATGGCCGTAAGATGAGTAAATCTCTTGGAAATACGATTGCACCAAGTAAAGTTATCAAACAAATGGGAGCCGACATTGTGCGTCTATGGGTTTCTAGTGTAGATACACAAGCAGATGTGCGTGTGAGTGATGAAATTTTAAAACAAGTTTCTGAAGTTTACCGCAAAATTCGTAATACTATGCGTTTCTTATTGGCTAATACCGCTGACTACAATCCTTCAACAAACAAAGTAGCGTTTAATGATTTAAGATCTGTAGACAAATACCTAATGATTCGTTTGAATCAATTGGTAGAAAAAGCAGAAGGGCATTATGATAACTATGAATTTTCTTCTATCTATCAATTAATTAATAACTTCTGTACAGTGGACTTGTCTCAATTCTATTTAGACTTTGCTAAAGATGTTGTCTATATTGAAGCTGAGGATGCTTATGAACGCCGTGCTATGCAAACAGTGTTCTATGAAGTATTAGTAAAAATTACAAAACTTATAACACCGATTCTTCCACATACTGCTGAAGAAATTTGGTCATTCTTAAGTGAAACCGATGAGTTCGTTCAATTAACGGATATGCCAGTTGTTGATCGTTATGAAAATGAAGCTGAACTATTAGACATGTGGGATGCTTTTATGGATATTCGCGATGTGGTTCAAAAAGCTCTTGAAGAAGCACGTAATGAAAAAATCATTGGAAAATCTTTTGAAGCAAAAGTAACTCTTTACCCTACAGAACAAACAAAAGACTTGTTTGTTTCGTTAAATAGTAATTTAGCACAATTATTAATTGTTTCTAATTTAGAAATAGCAGAGTCGATTGAAGATGCACCTAGTCATGCGGTTCATTCAGATTCTGTAGCGGTTGTAGTAGAACATGCTCATGGAGAAACTTGCGAAAGATGTCGCGCTATCAAGGAAGATGTAGGTTCTAATGAAAATGCACCAACTCTTTGTGCTCGCTGTGCAGCAATCGTTGAAGAACATTTTCCAGAAGCTTTAGTACCTGAAGCTGAAGAAGAATAAACTTGTTATAAAATAAGGAAGTGAGGCAAAAGTCTCACTTCCTTATTTTGATACTTTATATTTTTTATTGTAATCTATAAATGAAATGGTAAAATATGTTAAGGAAAAAAGGAGGTACAATTATAATGCAAGTAGACTTAATTAAAGTTCATGGATCAGAAAACGAATTTTTTATTTTAGATGAAACATTGCTCGAAAGAACATTAACACAAGATGAACTTGTATCTCTGACTAAAATCATTACAGATCGTAACACAGGGCTTCTAAAGGGAGCTGACGGAGTTCTTTTAGTAGGGACAACGAATCATAAAGAAACAGATGGAAGTATGAGAGTAATCAATTATGATGGTAGTGAAGCCAGTATGTGTGGCAATGGATTGAGAACGGTTGCGCGTTATCTTTCTGAAAAAAATAAAAAAAATGAGTTTGTAGTTGAAACAATGCATGCTGACCTACACGTAAAAAAAGCAGAAGAGTTAGGAAAAGATATTCAAACTTTTCAAGTTGAGATTTCACCAGTATCTTTTAATGTAGATGATTTGCCATTCAATTGGTCATCAGAAAAATTTATTGATCAAGCATTACCAGAACTAGCTACTAATTTACGTTTTTCTGCGGTTGCAGTGCCAAATCCTCATTTGATTAGTTTTGTTGATCATGAAACATTATACAGCTCACAATTTGAGGAGCTTGCAACCTATTTGAATGGAAAAAATCCTTATTTTCCTGACGGAGTAAATGTTAGCTTTGTAGAAGTATTGGATAAACAATCACTATTTGTTCGTACTTTTGAAAGAGGAGTAGGCTTTACAAATGCTTGCGGGACTGCAATGGCAGCGAGCAGTTTAATGTATGTGTTATTAAAAAATGGTCAGTTTGAAGAAAAAATTCAAGTGATTAATCCTGGGGGAATGGTTCAAACAGTTGTTCACAAAAATGAAGATGGAACCTACTGGATGGACTTAATTGGAAATGCAACGTATTTAAATAAACTGTCTATATCCCTAGAAGATATTTTAACTCATAATCTAAATAATTATGCCCAAATAACTCTAGATGAAAATGAAAACTACCATAATTTTTTAAAAGAAATTGAGATTGATTCAAAAAAAAAATAGATAGGAATGTCTATTTTAAAGCAAAGTAAACCCTTGCGAAAATAAAAACACTGAGTTATAATAATTTTGCAATCGATTTTATTTTTTTTGAAAGACATTAAGTCATAAAAGAGAATCAATTGCAAAATGACTAATCGGAGGTACAGCGAATTATGGAAAAAGGAACAGTAAAATGGTTTAATGCAGAAAAAGGTTTTGGTTTTATTGAGGTTGAAGGCGGAGACGACGTGTTTGTACACTTTAGTGCAATTACAGGTGATGGTTTCAAATCATTAGAAGAAGGACAAGCAGTTGAATTTGAGATTGTTGAAGGAAATCGTGGAGCACAAGCTGCAAATGTTGTAAAACTTTAATTTAATTCAATTAATCGTAGTACCAGCAGATTAAAATTCTGTTGGTACTTTTTTATTGTATAAGTAAGTAGTAAACAACAATTTTTTGTTGACTTTAAGTTAGTGATGAGATATTATAGTTAGCGTGCTAACTATAATTCGTTCTATCTGTAAATTTCTAACAAGGTTATCCGAAAGAATGAGGTGAGAATAATTTTTTTTGATGAGGGAAGTAATGAAAAAGAAATTGGAATGGAAATACGTAAATTAGTAAATTTTATACACCGAAATGTCGATTCTTTTAAAAAAGAGGATGAAAAATACCCTATCACCAAGATGCATGGAATGATTATTGGTTTTTTAAATAATGCAAAAGATGAGGATGTATTTCAAAAAGATATTGAAAAAAAATTTTCTATGCGTCGTTCAACTACTTCAAAGATGTTGAAAAGTATGGAAGATAAAGGCTTGATTGAGCGTATTTCTATTGAGAAAGACGCACGAGTAAAAAAGTTACAATTATCCGAAAAAGGTCAAAGCTTAGTTGAAGAAGTAACAAAAGAATACCAAAGAATTGAAAATTTATTGATTGAAGGCTTAACAGAAGAAGAGCTTGATCAATTTTTTAAAACAATCCACAAAATGCAACAAAATATGTTGAAAGATATAGAGTAAGAATCAGTTAAGAAACGAAGGAGAACGACTATGATAAAAATACTAAAATACTTAAAACGAAAAGAATGGATGATGATTTTATTTAGTGTCATCTTTATAGTTGTTCAAGTCTATTTGGATTTAGAATTACCAGAATATATGTCTAAAATTACTCAACTTATTCAAATTCCGGATTCAAATATGCAAGATATATTTGAAAATGGTGGCTATATGATGCTGTGTGCCCTAGGTAGCTTGGTTGCATCTTTTATAACAGTGTTCTTTGTTTCAAAAGTAGCAGCGGGTCTTTCACGCACGATAAGATCAGAAGTATTTACGAAAGTTGAAGGATTTTCAATGGAAGAAATCAATCATTTTTCTACTGCAAGTTTGATTACCCGTTCTTCAAATGATGTAACGCAAATTCAGATGGCAATGGCACTTGGTATGCAAGTAATAATTAAGGCACCTATTATGGCTGTATGGGCTATTTCCAAAATAGTTGACAAATCATGGGAATGGACATTGTCAACAGCAGGGGCAGTAGGTGTTTTGCTTCTTATCATAAGTGTTATAGTAATATTCGCTTTACCGAAGTTTAAAGTAATCCAAAATTTAACAGATAACCTTAACCGAGTTACACGTGAAAATCTAACAGGGTTACGCGTTATTCGTGCATATAATGCAGAAAGTTTTGAAGAAGAAAAATTTGAAACAGCAAATCATAAATTAATGACTACAAACTTATTTATCAATAGAATCATGGCGATTATGGGACCTGGGATGACTTTGATTATGAGCGGATTAAGTTTATCTATTTACTGGATCGGTGCTTATTTAATCAATGATGTTCAACTAACTAGTCAAGCAAGTGTTTTAAATCGTGTTGATATATTTAGTGATATGGTAGTGTTTTCTTCTTATGCTATTCAAGTTGTTATTTCATTTATGATGTTAACGATTGTATTTATTATTGTTCCTCGTGCTGCAGTATCCGCTGGACGTATTTTAGAAGTTTTAAATACAAAAGAGACCATAAAGGATGGAACATTAACACAGTCTACTCAAGATCAAAAAGGTACGGTAGTATTTGATAATGTATCTTTTCAGTATCCAGATGCTTCTGAAGCTATATTGGAAAATATTTCCTTTACGGCAAACAAAGGTGAAACAGTTGCCTTTATTGGTTCTACAGGTAGTGGGAAAAGTACGTTAGTTAATTTGATTCCTCGTTTCTTTGATGTAACAGGTGGGCAAATTAAAATTAATGGACATGATATCAAAGAGTACACACAAAAATATCTGCATTCTCTAGTTGGATTTGTTCCACAAAAAGCATTTTTATTCAGTGGTACGGTTCGTTCAAATGTGAGTTACGGAGATGCTGGTCAAGAAGTAACTGAAGCTGACATGAAAAAAGCTATTGAAATAGCTCAAAGTAGTGACTTTGTTGAGAAAATGGAAGATGGATATGATGCCTCAATCGCTCAATCAGGAAGCAACGTTTCAGGAGGTCAACGTCAACGTTTAGCAATCTCACGTGCGATCTCACGGAAACCAGAGATTTTGGTTTTTGATGACTCATTTTCAGCTTTAGACTATAAAACAGATCGTGTATTACGTGCAGCGTTAAACAAAGAATTAAAAGATACAACAAAATTGATTGTTGCACAACGTATTGGTACCATTCGTGATGCAGACAAAATTATTGTTTTAGATGAAGGAAAAATTGTTGGAATTGGTACACATCAAGAATTGATGCAAACATGTGAAGTCTATCAAGACATCGCTTATTCTCAACTTTCTAAGGAGGAATTAGCAGATGAGTAAACAAAAAAAAGGGCCAATGAGTGGACCAATAGTAGGTACGAAACCTGATAATTTTAAAGAGTCTATTGGTAAGTTAGCAAAATATTGTAAACCTTATATGATGTACATTATAATAGCATTCGTATTTGCTATTTTTGGTACAGTATTTAATTTAATAGGACCTGATCGTCTTAGTGAAATTACTGACATCATTACTGCAGGAATTACAGGTGCTATAGATTTAGAAAAAATAAAAAGTATTGGTCTATTTTTGGTTACGTTGTATGTTCTTGGTGCAATTTTATCTTATTTCCAAGGATTTATTATGGCTACTGTAACCCAAACCGTTACAAAAAAACTGCGTACAGATATTTCAACAAAAATTAATCGTTTACCATTACGATACTTTGATAGCAATAACCATGGTGACATTTTGAGCCGTGTAACAAATGATGTGGACACTATTGGCCAAACTTTAAACCAAAGTTTAGGTCAATTGGTAACGTCAATTAGTTTATTTATTGGTTCGTTGATCATGATGTTTTACACAAATGTTCCTATGGCTATCTCTGCCATCTTATCAACGGTTATTGGTTTTGGTTTAATGATCACAATTATTAAAAAATCACAAAAATATTTCAGTCAACAACAAAGAAGTTTAGGTGAATTAAACGGTCATGTTGAAGAAATTTATACGGGCCACAATATCGTTAAAGCATTTAATGGTGAAGAGTCAGCGATTGAAGAATTTAATCAAATCAATGATACATTATTTGATAGTGCATGGAAATCTCAATATATTTCAGGTCTAATGATGCCGTTAATGAACTTTATTGGTAATTTTGGATATGTAGTGGTCTGTGTAGTTGGAGCTTATCTAGCATTCAATGATCAAATTACTTTTGGTGTGATTGTTGCCTTCATGATGTACATCCGTTTCTTTACGCAACCTCTTTCACAAATTGCACAAGCTTTTACTAGTTTACAATCAGCTGCTGCTGCGAGTGAACGTGTCTTTAATTTCTTAGAAGAAAATGAATTAGAAGTGGAAACTGGAAAACCCACTTCATTAGGTACAGTTAAAGGGGATATAACCTTTGATCATGTGAAATTTGGATATGATCCTGAAAGACCAATTATTAAGGACTTTTCTCTAGAAGCTAAAGCTGGGCAGAAAATTGCAATTGTAGGTCCAACGGGAGCAGGTAAAACGACATTAGTAAACTTGTTAATGCGTTTCTATGAAGTTAATAGCGGAGAAATCTATATTGATGGAACTCCGATTTCCAGTGTTACTAGAGGGGCCTTACACGAACAATTCTGTATGGTACTACAAGATACTTGGTTATTTGAAGGAACGGTTAGAGAAAATATTGTCTACAGTAAGCAAGGTGTAAAAGATGAAGAAGTGATCAGTGCTTGTAAAGCAGTTGGAGTACATCATTTTATTCAAACATTGCCACACGGTTACGATACAGTTTTAGATGATACAACAAGTTTATCTGCTGGTCAAAAACAATTAATGACAATTGCTCGTGCTATGGTCGCCGATGCACCATTATTGATTTTAGACGAAGCAACTAGTTCAGTTGACACCCGTACGGAATTGATCATTCAAACAGCAATGGACCGTTTGATGCATGGAAGAACGTCTTTCGTTATTGCGCATCGTCTATCCACCATTAAGAATGCAGATTTGATTATTGTGATGAAAGATGGAGATGTAGTAGAAAGTGGCAATCATGATGTTTTATTGCAACAAAATGGATTTTATGCAGATCTTTACAATAGTCAATTTGATCAAGAAGAAGAGTAAAAAGATAAATCTAAAAAATAGTTATACCCAAAAGACATGAATAAAGAACTTTATTCATGTCTTTTTTTTATCCAGCAAAAATATTATCAGGAACCTATTTATCAAATTTTGCACGTTTTAAGGTCGTCAAATCTATAATAGGATAACTTATATGTCTTTCTCTATAAACATGCTTAAAACAGAGTTATTTCACGCTAATTAGGTCCGCTATGCTCAAATATTGAACAAAAAAAAAGCAGTCCAAGAAATTTCTTTCTTGGACTGCTTTTTAATGATTATTCTTAACCTTTGCGTCTTCCAACAATAAGTGAGAAGATAAAAATTAAAATAATAGCTCCAATTAGTGCTGGAATAATCGCGAAACCGCCAATGATTGGTCCGAAGTCGCTTAATAACGAACTACCGATCCATGATCCGATAAAACCAACAATAATGTTTCCGATAATTCCGCCTGGTACATCTTTACCAACTATCATACCTGCGATAGCTCCTAAAATTCCACCTACAATTAATGACCAAATAAATCCCATGTTCTTTTCCTCCTTCAAAAAATGTTATTCTTTATTACTCTTATTAGTATAGTCACCTTTTGTTCACATATCAAATGATATGCTCTTCGTAGTATTTGTTGTACAAAAAAAGCATTAAGATAATCAATCGAAGGCTATCAATTGACTATCTTAATGCAATTAGTTATTTTTCGTCAGTTGTCAGTTCTAATAACTTATCACGTAAAGAAGTTTCCATAACGGATAATTCTCGTTCTGCTTCTTTGCGTTTGATTCTTCCATCTTGTTGAATTTGTAACGTTTCTTGTAAAGTTTCAATTAAATCATTTTGAGTTTTTTGCAAAGTTTCAATATCGATGATGCCACGTTCGTTTTCTTTGGCTGTTTCAATAGAAGAGATTTTTAACATCTCAGAATTTTTCTTCATTAAATCATTCGTTGTTTCGGATACTTGTCGTTGAGCTGTAACAGCATCTTTTTGACGAAGTAACGTAAGAGCAATCGCAATTTGGTTTTTCCAAAGAGGGATTGCCATATTGATAGAAGATTGAATCTTTTCAGCTAAAGCTTGGTTCGTATTTTGAATCAAGCGAATCTGTGGGGCTTGTTGAATAGTCATTTGACGCGCAAGTTTCAAATCATGGGTTCTTTTTTCTAAACGGTCTAAAAATTGATTTAGATCATTGACCGTTTGTACATCCATTTGATTTGTACTCGTTTCTGCTTTTTTTACAGCCTCTGGAATAAGATTATTAAGCAAGTCGTCAATTTTTATTTCTCCAGCGGCAATGTAAATATTTAAAGCATCAAAATAATCTTTGTTCTTAGTGTAAAGCTGTTCTAACATTAAATTATCGTTTAGTAAACCGGCTTTTTCTTTATCTAATTTCACAGAAATTTTATCTATTTGTGCACCGATTTTTTGATATTTTGCAGTCATTTCATAAATTGATTTTTTTACACGTCCAAATATTTTTTTAAACATATTACTGTCTTCAGCACGCAAGTCTTCTGGGTTAGCTTCATTCAAACGATACATTAAATCATTTAAGGTATCGCCAATTTCACCAGTATCTTGGTTTTGAACATGGTTTAACATGGAATGAGAAAACTCTCCAAGTTTTTGTTGAGCTGCTGAACCATACATCATAACAGATTGAGCATTCGTAACATCAATTTGTTCTGCTAATGAGCGAGCTTGTTCTTGACGTTCTTTTGGTAAACTGTCAATTAAACGTGGCACTTGTTCTGTCTGGACCATTTCTTTTTCAATTTGTTCTTGTTTTTGTAAAACAGGTGCATTTTCAGATACATCTCCGAAAGGATTAGCTAATAAACTTTCTAATTCAGAGTCGACTTCTTTAACTGTAGAAGATTGTTCTAATGCTTCATTTTTTTTATCCATCTTACCATCTCCTTAAAGATTATAATTCTTCTGATTCTATTGATTGTGTATGACCATTATCGCGTTCAATTGCTTTCTTTGCAAGCTCAACCTCTATGGCCATATCTTCAAAATCATCAGACTTAAACAGAACATAATCTTCAGCAATTAATTGACACATTTCATCTATTGTAGAGGCGCTTTCGTCAAGAATATCAAATGTTGATTTATTTTTTACTTCATGTTGACTAATTTCCAGATATTTATCTGTTAAATCGGTTAAAGAAGGAAGGTGGACATATAAAAATTTATCTACTTCATGTAAACGATTCGGTTCTTCAGTAATGCTTTTAAATAAAGATTTAGATAATTGAATCGTATTGTTGCGCTTTTCAATTGCTTCCAGTTTTGATACACTGTGGAGGTTTTTTTCTAAGCTTAATAATTTTAATTTGGCTGTATGCATGGTTTCTCTAAAAAATTGAATTTCTTCTTTAGACATTCCTTTAGATTTATAAAAGGCTTCCTTTTCAGGAGATAAACGATTTAGTTTTTTTGAAGACATAGAATCCTCATTAACAGATTGCTTATAAATAAAGAACGCTCCGATAGCCATACTAATAATCAATGATAAGAATAGGTCAAAATTAAATACAAAGCGGACAATAACGAAAATTAGAATAGTTGATAAACTGGTCAAGGTGTAATAGAAAATGTCACCTAAATTTTTGATATTTTTTTTCATATTTTTCACTCCAATAATTTATTTTTTGAATTGTTTTTAAGTTTTATTTTCTTAGTCTTATTTTAGCATAAATAAGACTAAATCTCCTATCAGACCTAAGAATGATTTCTTGCTACAACTAATGAAGTGGAGTAGCTTGTAGACAGTCTATAATTTATTTGTAGAAAGGCATAGAATGTAGACTTAATTGAAAAAAATGAAAAGGAAAGGTATGATAAGGCATAAGAAAATTTTTTTATGGAGGAAATAAAATGATATTTGAAGAGAAAACACTGTCTTCTGAGACGATATATAATGGAAATTTGATTGATTTTGTAGTTGACACTATTGAATTGCCTAATGGAGAAACAGCTACTAGAGAGTTGGTTAAACATCCTGGTGCAGTAGCTATTATGGCATTCACAGATGACAATAAAATGATTTTTGTTAAACAATACCGAAAAGCCGTTGAGCAAGTCTTGTTAGAGATACCTGCTGGAAAAATTGATTTAACAGATGAGGACCCATTGGAAACAGGAAAAAGAGAGTTAGAAGAAGAAACAGGGTTCCAAGCAGAATTATTTGAACTGGAAACTTCTTTTTATACTTCTCCAGGATTTGCAAATGAATTGATATATGTTTATTCTGCTCGTGGACTAAAGAAAGTAGAAAATCCACTTGCTCAAGATGAAGATGAATTTATTGAATTAGTTTACTTAACGTTTGATGAGGCTTGGGAAGCTTATGAGAAACACTTGATTTACGATGCAAAAACAGTATATGCTCTTATTGCGTGGAAACTTAAATTAGCCACAACGAAATAGAAAGGTGATTGTACTAGATGAATCCAAAAACTAGAGCAGAAATTAGAAAAGAAAATGAATTAAAAGAAAAAGAACAAAAGAAAAGAGATAAAGAACGCGAAAAAGTTGAGCGAGAATATCAGAAACAATTAGAAAAAGAAGGCATCGTTACGAAGAGCCGTAAGAATGAAAATGAAAAGGTTCGTGACAGAGGACGCAAGCTGGATAAAATCATTTTAGTGGTAGCAATATTACTAGTTATTGTATTGGCAATTGTATTTATTATTTAGTTCAGAGAGGAATTTAAAGGATGAAAATTGGAATCATCGGTGCTATGCAAGAAGAAGTAACCGTATTGAAAAATAGGATGAGCAATAAACAAGAGTGGGTAGAAGCGAATGCTTCGTTTGTATCAGGGGAAATTGAGCAAGTTGAAGTCATTTTAGTACAATCCGGTATTGGAAAAGTTAATTCGGCCATTGCAGCAACACTCTTGCTATCTAAACATGAAGTGGATGCTATTATCAATACTGGATCTGCTGGGGGAATAGGAGACGGATTATCTGTAGGAGATGTGGTAATTTCAACTGAAATGGCTTATCATGATGTCGATGCAACCGTATTTGATTATGTTATTGGACAAGTTCCTCAAATGCCAGCTCGCTATAAAGCAGACCTCTCTCTTGTAGAACAAACTAGCCAAGCAGCTAAAATAGTAGGTTTGCAAATGGTTCAAGGCTTAATCCTGACAAGTGATTCATTTGTTGCAGATAAAAAAATTGTGAATCAAATCAAACACCACTTTCCAGATGCTTTGGCTTCTGAAATGGAAGGTGCAGCCATTGCACAAGTTTGTTATCAATTTGAAAAACCCTTTGTTATTGTAAGAGCTATGTCAGATGTAGCAGATGAAGAAGCGGGAATGAGTTTTGACGAATTTATTATTGAGGCAGGTAAAAAATCTGCTGAAATGGTACTAGAGTTGTTAAAAAATTTAGCTTGATATAAAAAACGAAGAGATCAGGATGTTTGCATCCTTGTCTCTTCGTTTTTTATTTGTGTAAGGGTGCAGAGAATAACGTTAGAGTTGTTTGTATGCTATTTCAGTGTAAACTTCATAGCCCAATTGCTGATACACTTTTTTTGCTCTTTCATTATCAGACCAATAATGCAGTTCTAGTTGGAAAATGCCACGTTCCTTTGCAAAGTTATCAGCAAATGCTAAAAGTTCTTTGCTTAGACCTTTCCCTTGGTAAGCAGGCATGATTAAGATATGGTGCAAGTATAATCGAGTGTAGCCATAACGATAAACCGTTTCTGCTACTGCTTCTTCCTCTAACCAAAGATAAGCAGCAATTTGTTCGGGTTCTTGCTGATCATCTATCCAAAGAAATACTTGTTGTTTTGGATTTTTAAATTGTTCTTGAAAATAGTGTAAGATTGCTTTTTCATCGTATGGTTTAAAAAAATTAGGATACATTTCTTTATGTTTTTCTTGCATGACATATCCCAATGTTGCCATTAACTGCGCATCTCTTGTTTCAATAATTTTCATATTAAAGCCTCGCTCACATTCATTTTTCTAAATTAAACACACTTTAATAGTTTATCACGAGAAGGAAGAAAATAAAAATAATTATCTTGTGGATACACATATAAAAATGGTGTGGATGTTTTTAAACAAATTGTAGTCACTGAAGTACTAATAGTTCCTAAACCTCGATGAATTCTAAAAATGGCTACAAGCTACTTTAATCCTTCAGAAATTTTTGGGGAATAGATGATTCATCGAGCAACACATAAAAAAGTATAGATCCAAAAAAATAAAAATAAAGTTTGCTATAAAAGCGTAAACATTTTAAAATAAAGATATTATATACAATCATATTAAAATTGGTCATGGGTGGGAAATAAAATTAGTAGGAAAGAGGCTTTTAGTAGTGACTATTTTAGAAACGGAACGTTTACTACTCGTATCTTATCAATTATCTTTTATTGAAGCTACACTAATTGGAGACGATAAACTACAAGAAGTATCTGGTTACAGTGTCGCACAAGAATGGCCAGGTGTAGAATTTTTCTTTTATCTGCCTTATGTGCTTGAAACAGTAAAACAAGATAAAATAAAAGAAAAATGGACCCATTTAGTGATCCTAAAATCTGAACAAAAAATTATTGGAGAAGTCAGTGCACAAGGCGATCCTGAACTGACGGGTGAAGCAGAATTGGGTTATAGCATAGTAGAAACTTATGCGGGAAATGGATATGCCACAGAGGGAGCTCAAGCATTTTTAGAGTGGCTTTTAACTGAGAATATCAAGAATATAAAGGCTAAAACATATTTATATCATAAAAAATCACAACATATTTTAAAAAAATTGGGGTTTGTAAAAACAGGTGAAGGATTATTTACTGGAGGAGACAGGGTAGCCTATTATGAATGGCACTCCAATCCAATCACATCTATAAACAGTAATGAATACGACAAAAAAGCTAAAGGGTAACGATTTAGCTTTTTTGTCGTATTCATTATGAGAATAAATTTTTAAAAAATGAAGGTTTCTTGTCTTCTTTTTCTGGAGGAGTCATCAAAGGGTATTTAATGGCTACATCCACTTCAGTTTCATTGACAGCAGTCGATGAGACATAAATTAGCCCAAGTGGACTACGTAGGGATCCTTCATCGGATACAATCCGAAAAGGACAATTGTATTCTTGACATAATTTAATATAAGGGCTCAATTTGTTCATATCAATTTGTCCATTCAAGAGCAATTGTTGATTTGGATGAAGCTGTATTTCTTGTTTTACAGCATCAATATAGTTCTCTGAAATAAGTTGTTCAACGGTCATAGATAGATAGACACGTTCTCTAAGACTGCCAAAATATTTATTCCTTTCATCAGGATTTGTTTTTTTATTTCCATATATACCTTTTGATAAATAGTCTTGAGTCTCTCTGTCAGCCATTTTAAATCCCTCCTTTTATAGTCATTCTTTAACGAATTAAAGTTTTCAATGTTCTCTTAGGTTAAAAAATAGTATAGCATGAACCTCAATGAAATAAAACATTTTGTATTTGATTAAGCTGACAAAGAAAAGCTAAAAGATTGATGAAAAAAAACTGTACAAGCAGCAGTATAAATAAAATTATGATTTTATAGTTTAAAGAGGTGATTTAATAAAAAAGGTCTTTATTAAAAATTTAATCTAATTTGATTGTTTATTTGGTAAGATAGAAACAGTAATCGAATTCAAGGAGTGAAAGAATGGATAATGTCACGTTTACCAAAGCCGATTTTGCGGTGTTTACTATTGAAGGGTTAGAACCTAGAATGGCAGCCATTCGAAAACAAATTCAACCAAAGTTTCATTTATTAGGACAGAGACTAGCTAAGGAATTAGCAGTTGAAGTAAATAAAGAAAAGCTTCCTGTCCACATTGCCCAACATATAAGAAGAACAAAGAACGCTCCAAAAGATACTTGGATGGCGATAGGTGGGAATAATAGAGGGTACAAAAAATACCCCCATTTTCAATTAGGCTTATATGGAACGCATCTTTTTATTTGGTTGGCTTTTATTGATAATCCTCTGCACGAAGAAAAAATGGCTCAGAAAATAATAGAGGAACCAACTCTATTATTTGATTTACCTGATGATTATGTTGTTTCTTGGGATCACACAAAAGAACAAGTGATACCTATTCATCAAGCCGAATTACTCAATGGATTGATGCGATGGAAAACGGTTAAAAAGGGAGAATTTTTAATTGGAAGACAGCTATGGGCCAATGATCCACTTTTGATAAATCCAGATGCGACCCACCACTATATACTGGATACATTTATGCAGTTATTACCATTATATCAACAGGCTTACAATGTGCATGAACTACAAGAAACCAGTGATTAAAAAAAGGATTCAACACGATAATTATCGTGTTGAATCCTTTTTAGATTAAGCAAAGACAATATGCCATTCATTGCGTTTTGTTAAGAAATCTTTTGCTAATTGTTGTGCACCCTCTAGTGTATGATGAGCTGCCCATCCACATTGAGTTTCGTTACTTGCCGGAACTTCAGTAGCTACTAAAACATCTTCCATTGTTTTTTGTAAAACTTCTAAAATTTCCTCATAGTTCTCATGATTAATAACGGTTAGATAAAAACCTGTTTGGCATCCCATAGGACCAAAATCGATAATATAATCTGCATGGTTGCGAATCAATTCTGCAGTTAAATGTTCTAATGAATGAACACTCATCATATCCATGTGTTCTTTATTTGGTTGTGAGAAACGGACATCATATTTTAAAATTTTATCCCCATTTAATCCCATCTTTTTATCGGCTAATCTAACGTAAGGTGCTTTAACTTTTGTATGATCTAAGTTAAAACTTTCCACATTCATTTTGCTTGTCATAAACAACACACTCCCTATTTCTTTCTAACGCTATTTAATTTCCTAGTAATTAGTGTACCACTTTTAACTTCAGACTAAAAATATTTATTTTTTCAGTAGAGATTCCGGAAAATAAAAAACGCTGAGTTAAGTCTCAGCGTTTGTCGTGGTTATTATCATCTTTTTTCTCATTAAATTTACGAACAATAAATTCATAGTTTATAAGAGCATTAAAATCATCTTGAAAATGAATTACTATTTTAGACTTGTTGCTTTTTAATTTGACGGCAGGACCAGTGACTTCAACTACTGTATGGTTAGACACAATATACACTCCTTTTTAGTTAAATGAAATAAGAATAAATGACTTTTTAAATAAAGTATATTTGGATAAAAAGAATAATTGCTATTTATTAATCTATAAAGTTTACCATAAAATTATAGAGATTAAAATATTCTTGAACGACTTTTTTTATATTCTCATCAAATTCATATAAAACTTGGTATTTAGCCATTGGAAACGGTTATTTATTTAGTGAAATTTGCCTAATTTTCCAAAAAAAACAACAAAAAAAGTACCAAAGGAACGGCTTGAGCCATTTCTTTGGTACTTAATAAATTAGTTATTAACGAGAGTAGTACTCAATCGTTCCGCAAAAGCTTTCACTGACAGTCTTTTAAAGGTATTTCATTAAAACCTCCCCCAAAAGCCCCCCAGTTTATAAATTTTGAATGTTTAACGAGTTAGAAAAGGAATCAACTAAATCATCTTCCATCTCTTCAATGACATGTCCATAAATGTTATTAATCATATCTGGTGTATTGCCAAGTCGCTTAGCAACACTTACGACCGGGTTGTTATCTTTCAAAAGAAGAGTGGCATGAGTATGTCTTAATCCATGTGGGCTTAACTTTTTTAAACCAGACTTAGAACATAATCTTCTAAAGACGTAAAGTGGAGTAGAAGGACTTAATGGATCCCCAGTTTGATAACTACAGAAAAGAAAATCAGTTGATTTATAAGGCTTACCAAATTGTAATCGATTGGTTTTTACCCAAAGTAAATACTTTTTCACTTGCTGCATAATAACTGGACTCATTTTAATAGTGCGGTAACTATTTTTTGTTTTAGGTGTTCTAGTTCCTTTTCCATCACGAGTTCGATTGATGGAAATAGTATTTTTTTCAAAATCAAGATCATCTTCAGTTAATCCTAAAGCTTCACCAATACGCATCCCAGAATAAGCAAGTACAAGTACAAGAGTATAGTTTGTAATATTTTCCGTTTCTTTAGCAGTCTTAATAAAAAGTTCTAATTCTTTATCTGTTAAATAATTTTCACTTTTAGTTGGTTCAGGAATATAAACTTCTTTCATTCTATTTCGATCTAGAGATTCATTTTTTACCGCAGCGTTTACTGCTATCATAAAAATAGAGTGGAGGAGGTCAACAGTACCAGGTTTATATTTTGCTAAAAGCGGCTTAATAAATTTAGTTTTATACGTTACTAAGTCAAGGTTTGAAAGAACATAATCACCAATTAAAGGATTGATATGATTCTCTATAGCATTAATCCTTTGTAATTGAGAATTGATTTTCCAATCATCTTCAAAAGTTTCGTACCATATCTTCATCCAGTCTTTAACTTTTAATCGATCGCTTGATAATTCTTTAAATGAACCATTTGCTGCTTTAGTTTGAACTTCTAGTAAAGCTTTGTAAGCCTCTTTCTCAGTGTCGAATCCTTGTTTTGAGGCTTCTTTTCGTTCGTTAAAATTGTTATAATATCTATATCGGTAAAGCCATTTCTTCCCTTTTTTGGATTCGTAAGAGAAAACGAATTGGTATTTTTTAGATTTTATATAGTTCATATTTTGTCCCCTTTAGTCTGGCGGACTACTAGGCATTGTGATAAAATATGAATACGACAAAAGACCGTATGACAGCGTGACTTTGTTTTGAACACTCCTTAGCTTTGATCGGTGAGGGAGTGTTCTTTTTTTATTTTTTTGGAATTAATATTTCTTTACCAGATTTAGTTTTACCTATAGTATTGTCATATTTATCAAAGTATATGGAATCAAAAAACGGAGCAATTATGCCGCCCACTTCACTATAATCTTCGGGTGACAAATCTGAATATGTTTTATACTTTTTTGTTATGTCAAAAGGTATTATTTTTTTGTTGGACATATGATCACTCCTTGTTTTTTTAATTTTAAATTATTTATTCACTCATAAAATCGTCGTATAAATTTAAATTATAAAAAACATTCACTGTGTAAATCCCATTCAAACCCATCGTGTCTGCAATTTCATTTTGAAAAGCTAGCACATGAATTCCTATCTCGTCATTTAATAAATAAGATGAGTATCTTTGGTCGTACTTTGTTTCAAATTCATCTGGTTTGCTAACCAATAAATTTATATCATCTTTTTCTTCTTTAGGTAAGCCAACTTCTTTTAAAACTAATTCTGCTTTATCAGCAGTTATTCCTCTAAATTGAATGTAAGCAATTTGGTTACTTTGGTTTGTATAAACTGTAACCTCATTAGCTAATTCTTTTTTATCGTAATCTTTTAAATAATCTTCTTTAGTACCGGATTGAGCTATGTTTTCTGTATCGAAGTTATTTGATACAAATGAAGCAGTCTCAGCAAAATCATCACGACTGATACTTTCTTGAGAAGAACAACCAACCATGATTACTGTAAATAAAAGCAAACTAAGTATTTTTTTCATTCTAATCCCTCCAATAAAATATGTTATACTTTATTTGAGATAGAGATATAGAACTCAGGCCTGAACTGTTCCAGCAGTTTTGGGCCTTTTTTTATTTAAATTTACATTCCCAACCTAAACCCAAGTTGTAATTCTGCAATACGTCAGAGTAATTAAATTGACCATCTGATTCATTAATTAAATATGTAATCATATATTTTGTGGCTTCATATTCCATTTTAGTACGGTAAGAAGGATTATTATATAAAGAAGCTAATTCTTTATGATTAATCACATGTCCTAATTCATGAAGAATAACTTCTTTTTGCTTTTCCTCATTCAACAATTGATTAATGAAAATAATATTTAATGCCGGATCATAATATCCGTCATTCTCAATATTTATCAAAACCAATTCAATTTTATTTTTTTGAAGTATATCAAAAACATCATTCATATTATTCTCCTTACTTATTGCTAAATCTTCCTTCAAGATAAGCACGGATTGATTCTCTATCATTATCAGTCATAGGTTTTCCATCAAAACTCATCATGCCATCTAATATTTCGTCTAAGTCAGTTGGAAGATCTTTTTTAGGTTCTTTCCCTCTCAAGTAATCAACTGTGACACCAAAATAATCAGCAACTTTTTCTACGTTCTCTAATTTAGGAGAAACAGTGTTCCATCTTCTTATTTGGCCATTAGAGATTCCGACACGTCTTTCAACCTCAGCAAAATTAGTGTGATGATCTTCGCATAACTTTTTTATTCTCTCTACTATTCCCATGATACTCACCTTTCATAGGCTCACAAAAATAAATAATGACTTTTAAGCTATTTTTATCATTGGCAAATAACTTTTAAGCTATTATACTATGTTCATAAGCTAGTTAATCAGCTAATAAGTAACCAAAACGATACCCGTTACGTTCCCCAACGTTCAAGAATCAAGCTTTCGGACGGCTTATTTGCTATGGATTTATAATAGCATAAAAGCTATTTTCGGTCAACGATTAGCTGATAAATTAGCTTATAAATTTAAAAATAAAAAAGGAGGCTAATCGAAATGCCAGAAACACAAGCATTGCGAAATAAAATATTAACTCATTTGAAAGAAAAGAACATTCCACAAAATCACCTAGCAATGTTAATAGATGAAAATTATCAATATTTAAACGATGTATTAAACGGAAAAAAAACAGGTCCTAAAGCAAATGAAATGTTACTAACCATTGTTAAAGTTTTGGGAATTAAGTGAGGAGGGAAGAAAGATGAATATTGTCGAAGTAACAAAAGAAGCAATGTCAAAAGGACGTGGAATAACAAGAGAAAGCTGGTTGCCAAATTCTATGTTATTAATACCAACTAATACGATTCACTGCTTTATAGGTGAAACAAGCGATGGAAAACTAATAGGAAAATGGCAACCATGTGCTGATGACATAGTTGCCGATGACTGGATTGTTTATGGCTAAATAAAAGGGATAGCATTCTTTATTTTCTCCATAAATGTAAGAATATTATTTACTTTATCTGAAAAGGTTTCTTCTAATTGGGAAATCGCATAAGTAGTTAAAGTAATATATTGCAGTTTATTAGATAAGTACCGTCCAGAAATAAAATCATTCTTTTTTAACTCTGCACATGTATATTCTACATCTTCAATTTTCCATTCAGACATGTAGTTTTTATGAATCTCTTCAACATCTATGAATTTTACAGATTGAGCTTTAGTCTGATCGTTTTTTCTTCTCAACACGTATTCCTTGTATAGAGAAGATAAAAGATACTTCGCATCATTTGTTAAATTATCCAAATCAATCACCACCTTTAAACAGATTATCGCACTACAAATAAAAAATAGGAAGAAATATAAATAAAGAAAGAAGGGAACCATATGAATCATTTAAACTCAATAAGTTCGAAAATGACAATTGATTCACGAGAAGCAGCTGAAATGGTTGGTAAAGAACACGGCAAATTATTAAGAGACATTCGAACTTATGTTGAATATTTAGCCGAAGCCAAAATTGGATTGGGCGATTTCTTCTTAGAGTCATCATATTACGATGCAAACAACCAAATTAGACCATGTATTCTATTAACTAAACAAGGATGCGAAATGGTGGCCAATAAATTAACCGGTAAAAAAGGTGTTCTATTCACAGCAAAATACGTTATGAAGTTCAACGAAATGGAAACTCAACAAGCTCCAGCCTCTTATATGATTGCTGATCCAATAGCAAGGGCAAAACAATGGATTGAAGAGCAACAACAAACTCAATTATTAATTGAAAAAAATGCTGTTCAAGAACAGTTGATTGCAGAATACGAACCAAAAATCACTTATCTTGATGAAATTCTTAATTCAAAAAATACAATGACCATTACTCAAATAGCTGCAGACTACGGAATGAGTGGCCAAGAGTTGAATAAAATTCTTTGGAATCACGAAGTACAAAGAAAAGTTGGTGGTCAATGGCTGTTGTATAAAAAACACATGAATAACGGCTACACGAAATCAAAAACTTATTCAAATGACACAGGCGCTTATCCTCAAACTAAATGGACACAGAAAGGCAGAATCTTTATTCATAACTTATTAGAATCACTTGGTCATACAGCTTTAGTTGATGAACAAATAGAAATAGAGGTGTAAAGATATGATTCAACTTGATGAAAATCTAGTCAAGGAGGAAATAAAAGAACAGGTCCAACTGATTCTAAAAGATACTAATGAGCTTTGGTTGTGGGATGTTGAGACTTTAGTTAGAAAAATGTGTATGTCAAATGCTTTTGTGGAAGAAGAATTCTTACGTGATCCAAGAATGAAACGAATTGAACTTAAAAAAAGTCGTAAACGTTGGTATCAAGTTGATGAAGCTAAACGAGTGATTCAAGAAATCATGAATGAATGGTAATAAAAAAACTGAAAGGATAGTTCTGGCGGACTACTAGGCAATTAAAATTATGGAGGAATTAATCAAGAACTTAATCTGGTCATCCAATGTTTTCTTCTTTGGAAGAAAAAGAATAGCTAAAAGAGACTTTTATATATTTTACGGATTCATTGCAGCAATGATCATTATCTGTTTACCGCTGTTAATTCTATTCTGGGTAAATTGAAGGGAAGTGAAATATATGCCGTGGAAGTTTAAAAACAAGAACTTTGTTGATTATTACAGCAAAGAAGAAGGCAATCTTGAAGCAAGGATTACTAAGATGTCTGATTTCAATAAAGTTTCTATTCATAAAGACAATGAGCTGGTCACTAGCAAGAAGTTAGCTGCTAATAACTCTTTAGAATTTTTATTTGAAACAGGAGAAAAGATGTTGACTGAAGCCAAATAGGAGGAGTGATTATGAACATTTTAAATGAAAAATCTTTAACAGCAGAAGAAAAAGCAGTTGTAGAAGCAATGCGTTTAGGTGCAAAAGTAGACGTTACTTTTCATCAACTAAAAGGAATCGAAGAAGTGGATGAAAGAATGAATTTATTTTCTGAATTTGAAGTTGATAAAATTAGTTGATTAACGATAAAGGCGATTGGGTTTCATTTTATAAGGGAATGAAAAATATAAGGGTCGCTTGCAATTTAGAAATAGAAAAAGACTGAAAGTAGGTAAGAAAATGGAAAGTAATTATGCAACCGAAATTACGGAAGCACTAAGTAATGTACCTAGTGAAATAGCATTAATCGTTTTAACGGATGTCGATAAACGAATTACCGATTGGTTAGCAAGCGGCGGTGATCCAAACGCACGATACATTCAGCAGCAAGTTAATTATGCAAAAGCAATTTCTACACGTTTTGGAACAAAAAAAGAGCCACTGATCGCCGGCAAGCAAAGTCAGTGACTGAACGAAATATTTTATACCGAAATTATAGCACAAATAAGGAGTGAGTAAATGGATATGTTTAGTGAACTACCAAAATCTATGCTGGAACCTCCTGAAAATAAGCCTGTAGCATTTGATTGGCAGGAGTCGGAAATCTATTCAGGTGATGAAGTATTTACCGTCACAGAAAACACTGGAAAAGTGGTTCTTGTTTTAAAAGATGATTTAGAAAATTATATTGAAAACCAATTCGGTGAAGCAGAGGTGATGCAATAGTGGCTGTAAAAGAATCTGAAAAAAAATTACAAAAAATTAGTACGAAAAATATGGATAAAGCTACATGGTTAAGAATTAGAAGGTCATCTATTGGAGGAAGTGACGTTGGTACGATTCTTGGTTTCAACAAATATAAATCTGCTTATCAACTTTGGTTAGATAAAACTGGTCAAATTGAAATAGATACAGATTCTCCTTCAGATGCAGCTTATCTAGGAACAGCATTAGAACCATTTGTAGCTAAAGAATTTGAAGTTAGAACAGATAAAAAAGTTCGCGTTGACAATCATATGTATTTTCATAAAGACTATCCATTTTTAAGTGCTAATGTCGACAGACAAATTGTTGGAGAGAACGCCATCTTAGAGTGCAAAACAGCAAGCCCATATTTAGCGGACAAATGGGAAGGGGATAACATACCGGAACAATACATTTTTCAAATCCAGCATTACATGGATGTGCTTGATAAAGACTACGCCTATGTGTGCGCGTTGATTTGGCCAAGAATTATTTGGAAGCGAGTTGAACGGGATCAAGAGTTAATTGATATCATGCAAGAACGGTTAATAGACTTCTGGGAAAACAATGTCATCAAAAATATTGCTCCACCAATTGATGGTAGCAGCGCTACTACAAACTTTTTAAAAGAAAGATTTACATCTTTTGATCAAGGAAAACAAATTGAATTAGGTTCTAGGGAAGACGAACTTATTCATAATCTCAACAAACAAAAGGTAATCATGGAGGAAGTGAAAGAAAACATTGCTCAGATTGAGAACCAGATAAAAAACGAACTTGGTAAAGAGAATGCTGAAATTGCGGTTACTCCTAAAAATATTATCAAATGGAAAGCTATTACTTCCAATCGAATTGATAGCAAGAAGTTAAAAGAAGAACAACCAGAAATTTTCGAGGAGTATGTTAAATCAAATAGTTACAGAAAATTCAAAATAGAGGAGATTAAATAATGGCTACGAATAGTACTTTGAAAAATCAATTACAACAAAAGGGGAATAATACTCCATCACAAGCTCTAACTTTAAAAGGATTAATGGGTAATGAAACAGTTAAACAAAAGTTTAATAATGTTCTAGGAGAAAAAGCGCCTGGCTTCACCACTTCACTACTTAACATGGTAGGTACAAGCAAAGTTCTTGCGGAATGTGATCCAAATACAGTAATGACCAGTGCGATGGTTGCAGCTACATTCGATTTACCTGTAGATCCAAATCTAGGATTTTTCTACATTGTCCCATTTAACAATAAGAAAAAAATGCCAGACGGGTCATTTCAATGGGTTAAAGAAGCAACGCCGTTACTTGGTTATAAAGGTTATATCCAATTAGCTCAGCGCTCAGGACAATACAAAAAGTTAAATGTCATCACTGTTTATGAAGGTGAGTTAATTAAATGGGACCGTCTTACAGAAGAGTACGAACTTGATTTTGAAAAGAAACTATCTGATAAAGCAGTAGGATATCTAGGGTATTTCGAACTATTAAACGGCTATAAAAAAGCAACGTACTGGACTAAATCGCAAGTAGAAGCACACCGAATCAAACACAACAAAGGAAAAGACAAGTCAGCATTATCAGGTGTATGGAGAAGTGATTACGATGCAATGGCTACCAAAACAGTATTGAGAAATTTATTAAGCAAATGGGGTCCGTTATCTATTATTCAACAAGTTGCTTCTTTAGATGGTTCAACCGTGAAAGAAACTAATGGCTATTTAGAACGTGATCCTAATAGTCGCAGAGAAGCAGAAGTAATTGAAGATGAAGCAACTGAACCGAATATTCCAATAGACCCAGCGACAGGTGAAGTCATATATCCAGAAGAGAACGCTGAACAAGAAAACTTGTTTGAAGGAAGAACAATAAATCCAAAAGAAGAGAAATAAAAGATGACATCCATTCGAAATAGCGTAGGAGGTGTAGAGCGGAGTGGAAATTGGTTATATAAAACTTTATAGGAAAATAACTAATTCATTCGTTTGGACAAATCCAAATATGCTAAAGCTTTGGATGCTTTGTTTAATGAAGGCTAGTCATAGTGGAAATAAATTTTTGTTTAACGGAAAAGAAGTAGTCGTGTCCAGCGGTGAATTCGTCACAGGGCGCGATGCTATAGCAAAAGAATTCAATGAAGGGGTACCACGTGACCAACAGATTGTCGGACGTACGTTATGGAGATGGATAAAAAAATTCGAAGAAGAGCAAATGTTGTCCATCAAATCAACTACGAAATACAGCGTGATTACAGTGAAAAACTGGAACGAGTACCAAGCCAGTGACCAACAAGTGTCCAACAACCGTCCATCAACTGTCCATCAAGTGTCCACAATCAAGAATGCAGAGAATGCTAAGAATGCAAAGAATAAAGATAATAGTCGCCAATCCGCAAAGCGGACTTACGACGAGGATTCTATTCATTATCAATTAGCTTCATCTCTTTTTAAAGAAATTCAAAACAATAATCCAGAAGCAAGATCACCGAATCTGCAGACCTGGTCTGATGACATTAGAAAAATGATTGAGATAGATAACAGAAAACCGGAACAAGTTGAAAATATGATTCGTTGGTCTCAATCAAATGATTTCTGGAGCAGCATTATTTTATCAGCTAAGAAGCTTAGAGAAAAATATGATCAGATGAGAGTGCAAGCATTAAAAGGAACTAACACTAGTAAGAAGCAACCATATAGTAATCCTTCAACTAGAAAAGAAACTCTTCCAGATTGGGCAAAAGAAGAGAATCAGCAAGTTGAAGAAAAGCCAATGGATGAAAAAACAAAAGCTGAATTTATGGAACGTCTCAAAAAAATACAATCATTCGGAAAGGAATAAATCAATTGGAAATTAAAATCACTGTACCTGGTCAGCCAGTACCACAAGGAAGACCGAAGTTCACAACTATTGGTGGCCATGCAAGAGCATATGATCCTAAGAAGAGTGTTGATTATAAAAAGATAGTTGCTTATCACGCAATGCAACATAAACCTAAACAGTTATTAGAAGGCGAATTAGAAGTTGAAGTACTTATTTATAAAGAGTGTCTTAAATCTTTCAGCAAGAGGAATATGGAACTTGCTGAACTTGGCCAACTTAGACCGGTAACTAAACCAGATGCTGATAATTATGCAAAAGGTCCGTTAGATGCAATGAAAGGAATCATTTGGAAAGATGATGGCCAGATAGTTGATTTGATTGCTAGGAAGTTTTACTCGAGTAAACCGAGGATTGAAATCACTGTTAGGACGTTGGGTGAAATACAAACTGAATTATTTTAAATAAAAAAGTACTGCTTATGCAGCACTCAGTGATCAGAATAACTTATATATGTAATTTAAAACAGATTGTCTCATTTCTTCAATACTAGGTGTAAATAGCCACCAAATAGCTAATATGATCCACCAAATTACTTTAAGTGTTTTAGGTATTCTTGTACTTTTGAAACCTAAATAATTTACTATAAATGCTGGTAAATTCAGAAAGACTCTTACCCAATACAATGGATTCAGCATTCTATTAAATTTTAACTGATAAAAACCTAAAGCTTGATTTAATTTTTTCTCGACATCATAAACAGATTCTTCATGAGGAAATACACTGTAAATAGACGTGGTAGCTGGCATAGGAGCTATGCCATTTGTATCCATATATCTAATGATTTGCGTATCTGGTACAAATGCGCCTATCAACAGATTCAAAATAGGTGTTTTATAAACCATTAAACCATCTAATTGACTCTGATCATCTTCGTTTACATCTTCTAACATTTTGATGTACTTTTTACAATCTTTAATTCTAGGGAAAATCTCTAAAAAGTTAAAAGCAATTACAATTAACAAAAGAATAGCTAATTTAAATATGATTAACACCTCATCTTTATTTTACAAATAATATAACATAAAAAAGGAGAAATAGGACATGACAAAAACAGTAGAATTCAGACCAACAATTAAAGCGGTGAAAATGAACAAGGGTGACAAACAAGAAATTGTTCTTTCAATCGAAAATGGATCACTAGATGGCAAGTTCGAAAGTATCAATCAATTAATTGGTGAAGCAGTCAATGTGGTCATCCAGCCTTCAGTAATCAGCTACCGGATTCCATATGATGTTGAAAATGAAACACCTTATTTGAAATATGTAGTTGACGGATCAGGAGTAGTAGTTGAAGTGAAAGAGGAGCAGTTGGCCATTGACGGTATCAATAATAAATCATATAAGGATTTCATTGTTGAAATGGATGATGTTGATAACTTTATCAAAGAAGCTGCTTCATTCACTATGCCACCAAACGTTGAATTAAACCCAAGAACCATCCTTGAATACTTGGGTGACGGAATGACTTATGAAGATATTGCGGAAGAAATGGAAACAAAAGAAGCTGCAGTAGTGATTGATCTCGACAAAGCTAGACAGTATTTTGCTCCTTATGCTGCAGCGTGGGTTGAGTATAAGCAATGACCATAATTCTTGAAGCTGCCAAGTTTATTTGGACAGACGATGAAGTCAGTATCTTTAGGACAATGTGGTATGAGAATAAAAGTAGCGTTGAAATTGCCAGGGTTTTAAATTGTAAGATCCTGGACGTTGCTTTACTCGTTATGGACCAGGCAGAGAAAAAGAAAATTCAACAAAGAAAACGAGGGATAGTATGACCGAAAGAACAAGGCGTAGATGGGTAGGAGCAGAAAGAAACGACAAGTTCGTGGATGAAATTGAACCGGACAAGTACAAAGGTTTAGCTGATGATAAAGCATTCATGAAGTTAATTAAGTTTAAACGGCCGGACACTTTAACTATTGGCCAACTAAAAAGGATTCATTCAATAGCAGCTCATGGCGTAGATATTAGAAACAATATTGATTTAGCAATTGCTGGTCTTTATCGAAACAAAGCTTGTGCAATCAAAATGTTTAATGAATCAGAACAAATTGAATTTACTCGGCAAATTAAATTGTTGGAGAGAGTGAGGGATGTTGAATGAGTAAGAGATTAGAAGTATATAAAGGCTATCAACTACTTGCAGAAGGCACAGCAAAACAGTGCGCGGATAAGTTAGGCGTGAAAGTAGAGACAATCTGGTACTACAAAAGTGCTGCTTATCAGAGAAAGGGCAGCGGAGAGAATAGACGGATTGCAATTGAATTGGGGAATGTTACGGAATAAAAAAGAGACGATTTAAAAATCGTCCCGTGAATTAATATATTTATAGTAATTTTCGTGAGATAGATTTTATAGACGAGGTTTTATAGAAAGTAGAAAAATCAGTATTGTCACCTATAGAGATCCAATCCATCTCATTGATCAAACCTGCATATCCTAGTTGAGGAACATTTTCATTTAATAAAGTTGTCACTTTAGTATGTAGTTCCATAAATGAAGTTGAGAAAGCTTTTTTTAATTCATATTTATTGGTTTCTTTATTAATATTCACATATCCATTAATAATCGAAGAATCACACAATTCAAGCTGATTTCCATCAATAAAGCTAATCACTATTTTCAAAAAATCGCCTCCAATTTTTTAAAATTATCTCATAATAAAAAAAAGATGTGAACTGATATGCTCTTATCAATGGTTTAACTAAAAATCTAAAAAATAAAGCGAGGTTAAAAAATGATCAATTATGTAGTTCTAGTTGGAAGGTTAACAAAAGATGCTGATTTAAAATTTACTGGGAATGGCAGTGCAGTTGCTTCATTCACACTTGCAGTCAATCGTTCATATAAAAAAGAGAATGAAAATCAAAAGGCTGACTTCGTTAATTGTGTCGTTTGGAGAAAGACTGCTGAAGCATTAGCAAACCACACAAGCAAAGGTTCTCTTATTGGAGTTGAAGGAAGAATTCAAACACGTTCTTACGATAATAACCAAGGGCAAAGAGTATATGTTACTGAAGTAGTTGCTGAAGAAGTAACGTTCCTAGAAAGTAAAAAAACAGGTGCTCAATCAAATGGAGATAACCAACAGACAAATACTCAACAATACAATTCAAATCAATCTAGCAATCAGAATAGCAACCAGTATTACAATAGCGACCCATTTGATAAGAGTAGTACTCCAATTGATATTGAAGATGATGATTTGCCGTTTTAAACAATTGACCACAGTAAAGGCAGGTGAACCGTCATTTGTATGAATGGTTGAAGGATTATAAAGAATTAATGGAACAAATAGAATATCTTGAATTCAATCTTGAAGTAACTGAGAGCGAACTTGAACGATGGGAAGGTGGTGACCTTTCTAAAGTATTCTTAACTAAAGAATCTAAAGGTTCAAAAGTTGAAACTAATATTGAGATTATAAAAAAAGAGTTAGCTCTTAAAAGAAATCAGAAAGAAAGAATGGTTCGTTTAATTTCTAACTTTAAAGGTTTAGACAATAAAATACTTAAACTAAAGTATGTGGATGGAATGACACTAGAAATGATTGCTGAAGAGTTAACATATAGTTCAGGCTATATTCAAAAGAAACATGCAGAGATAATGAGGATGATTCGTTTCGCTGAAAAAGTTGACCTTTAGTAGGTGTGGTTTTGAGGAATGTTAAAGGTTGTAAAAACAGTTTATATTAATAACATAAGAAAACGATAAAAGAGCAACAGCTTAAATGCGGTTGCTCTTTCTTTATTGAAATGACTTACAAAATAAAAAGTTGTAAGTCTTGGCGACCAAGTTATGTCCTATATTTTTATAATGATTCGAAAGGCTCAATATGAGCATCCTGTGGAACAACTCTAAACGAAGATTCATTTTCAGATGTTGGAAATAAGATTGATTGTTTATTTTCAACTAACTTTACTATAGCTGACCCGAAATCAGTCAATTGATATACCTTAATATTAACATTAGAAAAAACGTCGTCAAAATGTTCGTTTAGTTCCTTCTCGTATTTAGAATAATAACTGATATCTTTAATTATTATATTAATTAATTCTTTAAGCATTTCTGATCCGTATACTCCTACTGTATCATATTGTGTCAAAGAGAATTCAGATATTATATTTAACTTTGTTAATATTCCTAATGAATTATAGTTGCTATTTGTGTCCATTGAAAATATAGATGGGCTATTAATTTGTGGAATGCTATTAATATCTTCTGTTTTAATATACATGTTAAAAGTTGGGAAATCTGAATCTAGAGAAATTTGGAAATACTTATTGTTTATGGGTTGCCCAAAGCTCTTAGAATAAAAATCAACTGTAACTTTAAATTGAATTCCTAAATGACAATTTAATTTTTTTAAAAGTTCAGCTTCTTTGCTGGTTAATTGTTTTATTGTTTCGATATGCAGCGGATGAATATTATCATGTAAACTTTTATTAGCTGTACCTGCTAAAATTTTAGCAAAGTAACTTCTAACATCATCAACCTCTAAATAGAGCTTAGCATTATCCATAATTAATGAAACAATATGTTTATCAGGAAGTGATAAATTGTCATCTTCAATTTTTAATAAGTTTTGTAATATTTCTTTTTTAAATAAACCTATATTCTTTTCTTGTTCAAGTTCATATTCATAAATATTTAACTCATTTTGGTTTTTTAACTCTAGTTTCTTTTTTTCTAATTCTGATTTTGATCCAAAAGTTTTATAAAACCAATTATCATAAATGGTTAAAACTGGATTTAAAAAATTCCCACCAGCATTTCCAGCTAATGCTGATGTAAATGGAATAAGAGCATTTGTTACAAAAAATTGTGGATCCATAGTAAATCGTCTCCATTCGTTTTAAATTATCATATCATAAATCAAATGTTATGATAGGGGTTTATCATATTGATAGTTTGATTCATTGTTTCTTTATATTAAGGGGATAAAAAATATGTTAAATGATCTAATAGAAAAAGCAAAATTAAGAACAAATAATGATGTATATGCAGATAGATTGGCACGTAACAATTTTTATCAATCTCAAACGTGGCGCAACAAACGTAAAGCAATATTGAAGCGAGACAACAATGAATGCCAAGTAGCCAAGTCAACAGGAGGAGTTGATAAAGATAAATTGATTGTCCACCACGTCAAACCGCTGGAGTACTTCCCTGAGCTAGCGATGGATGATAGCAACCTGATTACGGTTAGTCATCGAGTGCACAACATCATACATGGATTAAAAGTCGCTAAGTTCAACGATGAATGGTGGTAAATGAATAAAAGTTAGAAGATTTTTTTCAAGAGATGCCCCCGTAAAAAGTTTTGGGAATTTTTATTTCCTTCTTCAGCGGGATGGTAGACGGCTCTGGAAATAAAGAGTAAAAAATATTCGCGAGGGGGGTGTTATGGGTGAAACAGATTCCAATTTCTCAATTAGAAAAATATATGTTGGGGTTAGTGAATGAATCAAATTTACTAGATGTGAACAAGGTTTATCGTTATATTCAACTAACTAAAAATCACAGAAAATTACAAACGTTGATTAATAAACAAGGTGTGGTAGATTCAGTTGAAAATCAGCATCAAAAGTATGCAAAACCACACTTTGCTTTAAAAGAAATGAGAGAAATTGAGAAAGAATTGAAAACGATTGAGGATTCACTCATAAAAAAGACACCCTCGAAATCAAATTCAAAACCGGAAAGAAAACCGTTGATTGATGCTTAGTCAAAAATATGTAGACGAATATATTGATCTTTATGAAACAGGCGCGATCAAACTCAATCGTGATCGCATAGATTTATTAAACTGGATAAAAAGAGTAGTATTGCCTCACGAAAATTTCTATTTTGATGAAGTGCAAATTGAAAATTGTATTTCATTCATAGAAAAATATCATTTTAAAACTGAACCCTTTCAAAAACTCATCATCGCTTTTGTTTTTTTATTCGACTTTGAATTTGATGAAGTTGTTTTTGATGAACATTTCTGGACATTTGCTCGTGGTGGTGGAAAGAATGGTTTGATTTCTGGTCTAGCCAACTATTTTATTAGTGAGCTTCATGGGGTTGACTACTATAACGTAGCGATTACGGCCAACAGTTTAGAACAAGCGCAAAAATCATTTGACGATGTTTATAAAATGCTTAAAAGGAATCCTGAATTAGAGGATGAGGGGTATTTTAAAAAGACTCAAGAAGAAATTGTTGGATTAGATACAGACAGTGTCTTGGTAACTCGAACAAGCAATGCAGACACAAAAGATTCATTTGCCGATGGTGCTTTGTTTTTTGATGAAGTCCATGGGTATATGACGAATGACATTGTCGAAGTACAGACCAGCGGACTTGGAAAAGTTCCGTATGGCCGTACTTTTTTTGTTGGTACAAACGGATTTGTCCGTGATGGTGTTTATGATCAATTAATAGAGCGCTCAAGACTTATTTTAATGAGCGATGAATTAACTGACACGATGTTTCCTTTTATTTGTACTTTAGATGAAACTTCTGAAGTAGAAGATCCAAAGAATTGGGAAAAAGCAAACCCGATGTTTTGTGAGCCAATGTCTCCATATGCTAGAAAATTATTTAATCGAGTATTGAAACAGTGGAATCGATTGAAAAACGGCGTGGGTGACAAAGCTAAATGGCTAGTTAAACGTATGAACATCCAGGATGTCAAAATGGTTTCAAACGTTGCCAGCAAAGAAGAAATGAAAGCTACAAATCGTGAGTACGGTAATCTATCCGGGCTTCCTGCTATCGGCAGTGTCGACTTCTCAAGTGTAAAGGACTTTACAGCAATGGGATTATTGTTTAAACGCAATGAAGAATATATATGGAAGTCTCATACATTTGTATTCAAAAAATTTTTAGAAACTGAAGCCATTCCCGCTCCGATTGAACAATGGGAAAGAGAAGGGCTGCTAACCATAATAGACGGTGACTCCATCACTGAGGAGCAAGTATTGAATTGGTTCCTGGAACAAAGAAAACATCATGAATTTGACACGATTGTAATTGATAATTATCGTGCATCGACTTTGAAGCCTGTTTTAGAACGTGGCGGATTTAATGTCGAAACTATTCGTCGTTCCCCTGGTGTGCAGGCAACTATAGGAACTACGATTGAATCTTTGTTTGCACAACGTTCATTAGTATTTGGTACTCCTACCATGATGAACTGGTACACCAATAATGTATATGTAAGACGTGATAAAGATGGTAATATGCGTTTCGAGAAAAAAGAAGAAATTAAACGGAAAACAGATGGGTTTATGGCTTTCATTCATGCGCTGCATACCAGTTTGAAAGTATTCCCTGAGATAAATACTCAAAGCTTCGATTATGATGATACTTGGATTTTTTAAAAAAGGAGATGATAATCCAATTGCTGAACATATTTCAGATACGCTTGATTTTTAATTGTTTTTATTAAGTCGATTAAAACTAGTCGGCTATTTTTATACCTGAAAGGTGGTGATTATGATTGGTGTATTTAATTATTTAAAGAGTCTGCTACCAGGTTATTCTCAAAGCGAGTGGGGAATTTTGGTTGATGATTATGAAAAAGTTCATTTAAAGCAATCTGCTTTAGATACAGTTTTAGGAAGGATTACAGCAAGTGCATCTCTTGTTGATTTCAGAACTAAAGACAAAGAGCTCTCCTACATTTTGAACGTTGCACCAAACGCAAATGAAAATGCAAAAGATTTCCGAACGAAGTTGTTACGAACAATGATTCTGGACGGCGAAGTCTTAGTGGTCCAGTTGAACGACAAGTGGTATGTAGCGGACGGGTTCTCTGTCGATGACAAGGTGCTAGCTGAAAAAACGTACAGCAATATTTTCATTGATGGTTTGAGCTTAAAAAAACCATTTATTGCTAGCGAAGTTTATCACTTCAAATACCATAATTCGAAATTAAGTAAATTATTAAAAGAGTTGGATAACTCATATGTAAATTTATTTAGTCAATTACTATCTGTTCAGATGAGGCAAGGGCAACTAAGAATTTATGCTAAATTCAAAGGATTTTCGGACCCTAATAAAAAAGGTGAAGAAGAGAAGAAATTTAAAGCTTATCTAAGCAGTTTATCTGAAGCGTTAAAAAATAATTCCGTAGTCGTTTCAACCAGAAATGATTCTTACGATTTAGAAGAAAAAACAGACAATTATCTAGGTCGTTCAGTTGATGAGCTGCAGAAAATGGAAAATATTTATATAGCGAAGGTGGCAAATGCATTGCAGTTGTCGCCTCTTTTATTTACTGGAGATCTAGCAGATGTCGAGCAGCATGAAAAGAATGCAGTCAAATATGCGATTCGTCCTCTATTTGAAATTATCACAACTGAAACCAACAAGAAGTATTTTGGACGTGATTACGAAGCGGACTTGGTTGCCAACGTCACGCCATTGACTTATAACAACGAGTTTGAGATGGCTAAGGATATTGAAAAATTGGTTGGTAGTGCTGTATTTACACCGGATGATGTGCTGGAAATGCTAGGAAAAGAACGAACCGGACTTCCAGAAATGATGCAACATTATTTAACCAAAAACATGGAAGCATTAGATATGAGAGGGGGTGAGAAAGAAAATGCCGAAAATTAAAAATGTCCCGTTTGAATTTACAAATGAATCGAAAGACGGGAAACACATACTCACTTTAAGCGGAACTATTCGGCAACGGTACTGGGATGATGATAAATCAATTGATGCAGAACTAGTGAGTGATTCATTAGATGGGGTCACAGATGATATTGTTATTTATTTAAATTCAACTGGTGGCGATGTATTTCAAGGGATTGAAATTTACAACTATTTAAAAAACCATTCAAGCCACATCACAGTTGAAGTAACAGGAACCGCAGCAAGTGCCGCCACATTTATTGTAGCTGGTGCAGATGAAGCCATCATGAATACCGGAACATCATTCATGATTCACGAAGCAAGTTCTTTTGCTTGGGGAAATAAAGCAGATTTAAAGAAAACATTGAATGCTTTAGAAACTATTGATGAATCCATTATCTCTATCTATACAGAAAAAACGGGTCAATCAAATGAACAATTGACTGACTGGATGGAAGAAGAAAAATGGTTCACTGCTGAAGAAGCCGTTAATTATGGTTTTGCAAATAAAGTGAAAGAAAAATCTAAGAACATTACTGATCAAATTGACATCGTTGCAATGATTAATCAATCAGTAGCACAAGCTATGGAACAATTTAGTGCGAAAGCTACTAGCAAAAAAAATAGTGTTGAAAAACCAAATGAACTGAAAAATGAAAAACCAAAACAGAAATCACTTTTAAATAAGTTGAGAAAAGGGGAACAATAATATGCCATTAAAAATTACAGACAAAACTGCAGATGCTCGTTTAGCGTTTAACAACGTTTCTACAAAAGAGGATGCAACACCTGAACAAGTAAATGCCGCAATGGAAGCTTATATGACTGCTATCGCTGAAGATGCTGGAAAGCAAGTTCGTGATGAATACGAAGAACTGAAAAACGTAAACGACAATAACATTTTACAAGCACGCGGCATTCACGTTCTGACTGCTGAAGAAAACCAATTTTATAACGAAGTAACAAAAGCTGGTGGATTCCAAGAGGACGAGGTTTGGCCAGAAACAATTCTAGAACGAGTATTTGACGACATTCAGGAAGACCGTCCATTATTAAAAATGATCACTTTTTCTCCATCAACTGCTAAAACAAAAGTTATCCGCGCTCGTCGTAAAGGGGTTGCAGTTTGGGGAAGTCTACACAAAGATTTAGAAGGGCAATTAGATGCGGAATTTGGAGCAACTGAATTTACTCAACTTGCTTTGACAGCTTATTTCCTAATCTCAAATGATACATTAGATCTTGGACCACGTTGGGTAGACCGTTTTGTTCGTTTATGTCTTCAAGAAGCAATTGCAGAAGCTTGGGAAGCAGCCATCGTTTCTGGTGATGGAAATGAATCTCCAATTGGTTTGTTAAAAGATTTAGACGGGTCTGTAGTTAGCGGAGTTTATCCAGATAAAACTTCTGCAGGTACATTAACTTTTGCGGATGCACCAACCATGGTCAAAGAATTGGCATTAGTCTTAAAATCAGCTTCAGAATTTACTCAAAAAGTTGGTAAAGATGACACTGGTAAAAAGAAATATCGTAAAGTAGCTGGGAAAGTTCATTTAATTGTAAACCCAGTAAATTACTATGACATTTTAGCTCGTGTGACTACTCAAAATTCAAATGGTGCTTTTGTAAGTAATCTTCCGTTTATTTCGCAAGATAATATCATTGAATCTTTAGAAGTCCCTGCAAATAAATTGATTGCCTTTGTTGAAGGTCAATATGATGCAACTCAATCTCGTGCTGAAAAAGTATATGTCTATAAAGAGACATTCGCTGTAAAACGTGCAACGCTTTATGCAGTTGATCTTTTAGGTAACGGACAACCAGCAAATAATGATGCTGCTAAAGTTTACGATATCGCCATTCCTGTTGAAGGAGTAACATCTGAAACACCAGTAGTTCCAGCAGGATAATAAAAAGATAATAGGAGGAAATGATGATGGCTAAATTCAAAGCAGATATCAAATTCAGAGGTATAAAGGAAAATAAAGAATTTGAAAAAAATGAAGAGTTCGAAATGACAGTCAAACGTGCTGAAGAAATCGAAGCTAATATCAAAAAAGAGCACAAAGATATTGAACGTGTTATGACTCGACTTGATAAAGAAGATCCAGAAGACAAACAATAGGGGTGGATTAAATGGACACTCTTGCTCTAAAAGAAATGAAAGATTATTTACATGTCGTTACAGATGATGATGACAAAAATTTAATAGCCCTATCTAAAATGGCTCATTCCACTTTAAAAAGATGGTGTGGGTCGTTTGATTTAGATAATGAAGAAGGAAAGCAACTTGTTTTCGATTATGTTCGCTATATGCGTGCCGGAGCAAGTGAGTATTTTTATAAAAACTTCGAGTCACAAATTCAAAGTTTTGGTTTTTCATTAATGGAGGTGCCTGCAGATGATGAGGTTCCTGAAGGATAAAGAGTTAGTTGAAACAGTTTATAATGATGGGACTCTAGAACTAAAAGCCAAGGTGCCATTGGAAGATGAATACGGTACGCCGATACCTGGTAAATATACGTACGAATCTAAAATGAAATCTTGGTGGAGAACACTTGGGATAACTAGTCAAGAAGTTATTGATGCTAAAAGTATTAATCGTGAGTTAACTAAAAAAATAGGCGTTACTGGTAATCAAGAAATTGATTCTCGGTGGCGTGCTTTTATCGGAGATAAAGAATTTGAGATTTTTCGTTCTTTTTACAATTACAAAAATGATGAAATGGAAATCAGTTTGTTGGAGGTGGATTGATGAGTAAAAAGAAATTGATATTTGATACTGTAAAAAGTCTAGGTATTGAAATTAGTTACAATCAATCCACTTCTGATACTTTACCAAAAATTGTTTACTCTTTTGTATCCAGCCGATCAACAAGATTGAGCAATAAGAAACACGATAAACATGTCCGCTATCAACTCATGTATTACGCACAGAAAGCTTTAGATGTAGAAACGGATATTAACTTGTTAGCAATCGAAAACGCTCTAGAAGAGGCAGGATTGATTACTACAGACTGGATGGAAATATCGGATGTTGATTCGGATTCCGAGCTTGGCTATTTCAATTATTTGATTGAGGTGATTTAATGAACTCTTTTGGATTTGAAGGTATTGTACAAGATTTTAGTCAGTTTGAGGAGAACGCGAATCAAGCTCAACCTGAAGTAAGAAAGTATGCTATCAAAATGCGTGATCAAGCACGCTCGATTGCAAAGTCAAAAGGTTTGGCAAAATCCGGAGCTGGAGTTTCAGGTATTGAAGTAGAAGATAAAATAAATGAAGTCCTTGTCGGTTGGAGTCAACGCCCGAATTTTCACTTGTACTTTCATGAGTTGGGTTTTCATGCATTGGATAATCGCAGAGGGAAGATACGAGTTAGAAGAAATAATGACAATCGATCTCGTATCTACGGTTCTGCTAAAGCAACGTATGTAGGTCCTAAACCACATATGCGACCAGCTTTCGATCAATTAGAACCAGAATTTTATAACACAATACAAAACACATTAGAAAAAGGAGTGTAGATTTAAATGGCAAAAACATCAACTTATACAAAGCAAGCTTTACTGAACGGAGCAGGTAGTCTCTACTTGCAAATGATTACAACTGAAGAAACACCTTCTACTCCACCAATTTATGACGAAGAGGTATTTGAAACTCCATCTTTAGATAATTTGAGCATGTCTTTAGAATTAAATGAAAAACAAGTGTGGTTATCAAACAAGATGCATAGTGATTTGTCCAATGTTCGTTTGGCAACTATTACAGTAGCAGCCGGATATTTCCCTCGTGGATTTGCAGAAGAAGCACAAGGTATGGTTAAAGTCGGTGGTGGTTGGTCTATGCCGACGACTCCAAAAAAAATACCATTCCGTTTAGCTGTTCCATTCAGTGATGAAAATGGGGATGAATTAATCCTTAATTTCCCTAAATGTACGTTGAGCCCTTTGGATATTAGTGGTGAAACGAAAAAAGAAGACACGACTGAACAAATTCCGCAATTTGTTATTAAGTCAGTTGCTCCGGATTACAAAGGAGATTTAGCAAAAGAATTTGTTTACCACAAATTGGATTTAGCTGATACTGAAAACAAAACAAAATATGATCGTGATTTGTTATTGATTAACGGCTGGTATGACGATACGTCATTAGCTTTAAACGAAAAAACTCTTCCAGCAGGATAATAGATAGGAGAATGAACGATGTCCGTTTTTGCAAAAAGTCTTAGAACGTTTGAATCAAATATTACTGGAGAAACGAAAGATTATAAAATTAATAATGCAGTCTGGTTATTATTGAAATCAAAATATAAACTAACTCAGACACAATGGGCGCTTGGCTACGAAAAAGAAGAGGTACTCTACGGTGTCAAATTCGTTGTTTGCGTACTAAAGGCAAACGGTGTAGAGACCACTGAAAAAGAAGTGTCAGAAAATACAGATGCGGTCGATATCATGAATTTTACCGTTGCTTATCAAACGGCTATGATGTCTGATGAAAATGATTCAGATGATAACGAAGAACAAGAGGAAGATGAAGAGGGGAAGTAGAGGAGCCCGATTGGGACTTCCTCTACTTTTTATCTAAAGAGTTTTTCCACATGACTTCCAACGAATTTATGTATGATCATGATCAGTCTACTATTGTCGATTTATTGAATAGACACATGGAATTTCATGGGCTAGGAGAGAAAAAAGAAGAAAAAAATAAAGTTTCAAACCCGAGAGAATTCTTTTTATAGAATTCTCTTTTTTCGTATGCAAGGAGGTGAAAATATTTGGCATTAAGAAAAGCCGGAATTAGTTTAACGTTAGAAGGTCAATCAGCTTATAAAGCAGGGCTAGCAGAAATTAACCGAGAGCAACGTCTAATGGCAGAGCAATCTAAGCTAGCTGTAGCTCAACTAGGAACACAAGCGAGCCGGCAACAAACATACTCAACTAGCATGGATAATTATTCCAAACGGATTCAGTCAGCTGCAGATAAGACGGAAATGTTTAAAAATAGACAGAAAGAATTACCTGGTATTCAGAATCAAATCAGCAAAAGCATTAAAGATACAAATTCAGCCTATCAGGATTCGGCTAGAGAAACGGACCGTTTAAAAAATAACTACGATCAGATGCGCAAAGCATTAGGTAGTAATAACGAAGAAACTCAAAAAGCAAAAGCAGCTTATCAAGCTTCTAAGGAAGAAACTAAATTCCTTGGGACAGAAATTAAGAATCTTGAAAAAGCCTACAACAGCAATGAAAAAGAGTTGTCTAACTTACCTTTCAGCCTAAACAAAGCAGAATTAGCCACTCAACAACTTCGTAACGAAGCACAAAAGCTACACGATGAGTATCGTAATGCTGGTGGAAGACTAGCCGAAACAGCAGAAAATTATCAGAAGTTTGGAAATACAATGACCAATGTCGGCGGTCAAATGCAGAGCATCGGTGGTAAATTAACCACAGGAATAACACTTCCTCTTGCTGGTATAACTGCTGCAGCATTAACTGTCGGAATTTCTTTCGAGAAACAAATGAGTCGAGTTGGAGCAATCGCTGGAGCTACTGCTGATGAATTGAAACAACTAACTGATCAAGCAAAAGAATTAGGTGCTTCAACGGCTTTCAGCGCAAGTGAAGTAGCAGCTGGAATGGAAAACATGGCTTCAGCTGGCTTTGCAACCACTGAAATACTTGCAGCTATGCCAGGAGTTCTGGATTTAGCTGCTGTATCTGGAGGAGACGTCGCTCTAGCCTCTGAAGCTGCAGCAACAGCTGTAAGAGCATTTAATTTAGAAGCGAGCGATACAGGTCATGTAGCAGACGTTTTTGCAAGAGCCGCTGCAGACACAAATGCAGAAGTGGCGGATATGGCTGAAGCAATGAAATATGCTGCTCCAATGGCTAATACATTAGGAATGAGTATTGAAGATACTGCTGCGGCCATTGGAATAATGAGTGATGCCGGGATCAAAGGTAGCCAAGCTGGTACTACTTTACGTGGTGCATTTACACGACTTGTGAAACCAACTAGTAAGGCTTCTGATGCGATGACCGAATTTGGAATCCAAGTGTTTGATTCGCAAGGTCAAATCAAACCTATGGCTGAAATTGTAGCAGAACTACAAGATTCTCTTACTGGCATGACTAGCGAGCAAAAAGCTTCTACACTTGCTACTATATTTGGTCAAGAAGCTATGTCTGGAATGATGACATTAGTTGAAGCTGGACCAGATAAAGTAAACGAATTGTCTACTAGTCTTGTAAACTCTGCTGGTGCTGCTGATGAAATGGCTAAAGTTATGCAAGACAATGCGGCCGGTGCTATTGATGAAATGATGGGTGCTTTAGAAACTGCAGGTATCGAAATTACTCAATTATTAGCGCCAGTTATCAGAGATTTAGCTGAAGATATTACTGAACTAGTAGGAAGTTTCAGTGAATTAGATGATGAAACGCAACGAAATATTATTAAATGGGCTGCTCTTGCAATGGCAGGTGGTCCAGTATTATCTATGCTAGGAAATATTACAAGTGGATTTGGTGTTGCAAGCAAAGGGGCAAGTGAGCTAGTTAGAATTTATGGAAAACTGACTACACCTAAACTGGCGAGCGATATGACTACTTCGTTTACTGCAGTAGCCGGTGGAGCAACTGGTGCTTCTACTAATATTGCAGGTTTAATTGGCACGATTGGAGGACTTCCGGTTGTTCTTGGAGTTGCTGGTGCTGCATTACTTGGGTGGACCGCTTGGAAAGTCTGGGGCGAAGATGCTTGGAATGCGTCCGAACGAACTAAGCAGTGGGGGACTGATGTAGGAGAAACAGTTGATGGTCATTTAAGTAAAATGCAAGAATTGACTCAAAAAACATCGGGTCAATTTGAAAATATGACTTCAGGATTGAGTACAAATAAAAATCAAATGTCTAGTGATTTTGTAGAATTAGGTCAAACTATTGAATCTAGTTTGAATGAGCACATTACTAAATTAGATGAATTGATGGCTAACCTTCCCGAAACAGTTCGTACAACGTTAACGGAATTGTTATCCGAAGACAAAAAGAAAGCTGAAGAGTCTTTGAAAATAGTTTCAGACAACAACAAACGTATCCAAGAGATTAATTCCAGGGCGGCCAAAGAAAATAGAAGTGCTACAATTTCAGAAAATCAAATCATTTTAGATTTAAATAGAGAATCAGCTGAAGCTTATGTTAATACACTTCAGGTTTCTCAGGAAGAAAGAAATAATATCTTGAATGCTATGAATGGCGATGTCGAAAAATCAACTAAGGAACAAGCCACTTCTTGGGCTAAAAGTTTAGCAGAGCAACGTCAAGAAATGAAAACCCACTACAATGAACAAAAAGAAACATATTTAAGCTCTCTAAAAGAACTTGGTTACAGTCCAAAAGCTATTGAAGAACAAGCAAAGATATGGGATAAAGCTAACGAAGCAACCACTCAAGGGATTGATCAACAACTAGCGATAATTGCTGCTAAATACCCTGAAATTGCTAAAGAGATATCTTTGACCAATGGACAAACCATTGATTCTATGGGGGAACTTGGCGAGCAACAAATCGCCGAGAATGAAAAAATCGTCCAACGTGCAGGCTCTTTATCAAAAGAATTAGCAGGAAATGCTGAAGAGAATGCTAAAAAACTTTCTTGGGTTGCTGACGAAAGTGAAGCAGGGGCTAAAACTTGGAATAATATTATTTTAGATCCAAAAACTGGTGAAGTAAAAACAAACGTACGAGAAGAAGTTATTAAAGCAGGTGAAGATGTTACTTCTTGGAATGAAATGAGATTCCAACTTCATAATGCTGATTTAAGCTCAAATGCTAAGTCAATCATTGGAGAATCAGCTATTGTTAACGGCTGGTGGGATGGCATGGCTTGGGATGATAAAGCTGTTATTTTAGAAGACGAGTTTTCTCAAACAACTTATAAAGCTTTAGAACAGTCTGGTAAATGGAACGAAATGTCGATAGAAGAAAAAACTGCGATTATGTATTCCAACACACCAGAAAAAATGACAGAAACTTTAGCTTATTTAAATCTTTGGGAAGAATTTGAACCAGATATTAAAAAAGTGGATGCAGATAACCAAGGTTTCATTCAATCAATTATGGGTTCAGAAGAAAAAATGAACTATTGGAGAAGTATTCCTGATGATGTAAAAGAAATCATGGGAGAAAATTATGACTTATTAACAACTATATTTCAATCTGAAGATGCTTATAACAATTTTAAATTATTATCAGATGAAGAAAAAGTTTTCTTAGGTGAAAACTCTGACTTAATGAGTACCGTACTACAATCAAAAACAAATTATAATAACTGGGTTTCGATGCCAGATAATGAAAAAAGACTTTTGGCAAATAATGTAGACTTAATGACAAAAGTTTTTTCTTCTCAAAAATCCTATAACGATTGGAGAAATCTCCCAGATACTCTCAAAAAAATAAAAGCAACAACAAATGTGCCTGGCGTATCTGAACAATCAATTGGAGCCTTAAATAAAGTACCAGGTCTTAAACAGGTAGACATTTTAGCTAAAACAAATGCATGGGCGACAGCAGATAGTGCAATAAGAGCGATCAATAGAGTTCAAGGAAAGACTGTAAAGATCACAACTCAATTTGAAACGATGGGTAGTCCAGCGGGAGCAGGAATTGGAAAAGAAAAAGGAACTAACTACCATTTAGGCGGCCCAATGATTGTGAACGACCAAAAGGGACCCACTTATAAAGAGATGATCACTTTTCCAAATGGAAAATCATTTGTCCCGGAAGGAAGAAACATCTTAATTCCAAATGCTCCAAAGGGAACCAAAGTGCTGAAAGCTGCATTGACTAAATCACTAGTTCCTAGATATGAAAAAGGTATCGGATATGATGAACTATCTATCAAAAGTGCTGGTTCTCAGCCTGCAGTTAGTATAAATATTGAAATCAATGATCCAGTAGTACGCGAGGAACAAGATATTAATAAATTATCTAATGCGGTAGTTGAGAAAATAACTCTTAACACCAAGCTTAATAATCTATTTAACAAAGGAAAGGGAGGTGCCTATGCCTAAGTATAATGAACTCATGATAAACGGACGGTCTACTGGTGACCTTCCGTTTTTTTGTGGAGTAGAAGAAAATAGCGCTCCAACAAGAGCCGAAAAGAAAAATAAGTATCATGATTTGGATATGGTAAATAGTGTTGCAGTTCAAACAATCGAAGCTTGGTCTTCCGTAACTAAAACGTATCAGTTTTATCTACATGATGCTACAAAAGCTGATATTAGAAAACTGAAAGCTTTTGTTGGATACTCTGGATGGTTTACTCCTTTTGACGATCCTGATATCCGATATGTATTTGTAAATGCTGATTTTAACTCTGAACCATTAGATGAGTTTAATGGCTACACCGTTACAGTTACTTTCACTTGTGAACCATTCGAATATGAAGCCGAAAAAGTAAGTACTTTAGGAAGCTCAATAACAAACCATACAACTGCTCCTATGTATCCAAAATTAGTCATCACTGGAAATGTAGCAACTAGTACTTTTTTACAAATTGGTAGTCAGCGTATGACTTTTCCAAGTGGAATGGATACTAAAGTAACGATTGAATGCAAACATGGACTGCAGAATGTATTTGATAAAAGCGGAAATGCAATCAATAGTAAAGTGAGAGGTCCATTCTTTGAAATTGAACCAGGAACAAATCTCGTGACAAAAGGAACTGGAATAACAAACATCCAAATCACTGAAAGATGGGGGTGGTTGTAATTGTTATATTTGTATCCTAAAAACACAGTCGATTTTACGAATAACGGAAATCCTATTCGTTATTCGTTTGATGAACATGTTGTTAGGGATGAGGGTTTTTATTTATCTTTTAATCTTCTCCTGGACAAAGAGGAAGACTACAAAAAAATAAAAAAAGAAATGATCATTAGCGCTGATACTCCGGATGGAATAAATCAGTTTAGAATTTATGATATCAAAAATAAAAGCACTACCGTTGAAGTGACAGCAGTTCAGTTGATGTATGACTTTGATAATAAAGAAATCAATCCTTTTTCGTTAAAGAATGCGACCGGTTCTCAAGTGATAAGTCGATTCGAAAGTTCTTTTAAATCAACATTAGGACAGTTCACAATGGATTCATCCGTTACTGAAACGCACGATTTCACTACAAATGATGAAGATGATGACATTCCAAGCCATAACGCTTTAGAAATTTTAAATCGAATAACGGATCGTTGGGATAGCGAGCTCATGTTGAATGGTTTTGATATTCGAATGATCAAACGTCTCGGTGCTAAAACTGATGCGTTATTGTATGAGAAGAAAAATATTAGCGAGTTTGAAGATGCTTCTTCGGTAAGTGGAATGATTACCAGAATTCACGCAACAAGTAAATTCACTCCTGAAGGTAAAGAGGATGAAGTTATTTTATCTGTTACCGTTGATAGTCCGTTGATCAGTGAATATGCACAAATATACGAAAAGTCCTATGTCAATAACGACTGCAGAACTGAAGCTGAATTAATTGCCTGGACGAAATTAAAATATAGCACTGAAAACGTTGATAAACCAAGTCGCTCTATAACGGTTTCGACCAATATTATTGACGGTACTGAAATTAATTATGGTGATGATCTTGTATTAAAATACTTGGTACATGATGTCGATGAAATTATTCGATGCGTTGGTTATGATTATGATCCTATTAAAAACATTTACTACAGCGTTACTTTAGGAGATTGGAAAGATTCTTTTTTAAACACAGTAACAAGCAATATTATTGATAATACTAACAAGCAACTTAATCAAATGAAGAATAGCGTTACTTATATTGCTATGTCTGCAAATGGGAAAAATCGAAATGCATATGGTCCTGATCCGGTTCCTAATCCAATAAATGGTGACAATTGGTACTATTATGAATTTGATAGGCCAAATGATGTTGAATTAAGAATATTTCAAGATGGTTTTTGGGTAGTAATTGATTTTGCGATGAAAAAAGAAGTAGAAGCAGTACTTGATCAAGCTGATCTCGACCGTGCCAAAGCGGAGCAAGATATCAGTCAAGCCCTCCTTGATGCCAAAAACTACACTGAGACAAAGGCTAGAGAGTTCGATAACCAATTACTCATTGTTAATCAAAACCTAGTGACAGCTACTGATTCAGCTGATGCAGCAGTGCAAAAAGCAGATAAAGCAATTGAAGATGTAGGATTCATGAAAATTGATGTCACTACAACTAAACAAACAGCTATTGATGCATTAACGCAAGCTCAAACGGCAACAAACAATGTAAGTACGTTGTCATTTAACATTGATGAATTAACTAAAACAGTTGGTTTTAAAGCAGAAAAAACAGTGGTGGATGCTGTCACTAAAAAAGTAGATCAGCATACTTTAGACATTACCGCCAATGCTCAGGCTATTAGTGCAAGGCTTACTTCTGCACAGGTTGATAGTTTGGTTACTGGGAAAGGGTATGTAAATCAAGCTCAATTAACTGCTACATCTTCACAGTGGAATTTAGCATTGACACAAGTTAGTACTGATTTGAGTAACGTTAATGTGGGTGATAGAAACTTAGTACTTGCATCTAATAAACCAGTAAAACCGGGAACAGGGTACAACTTTGCCAATTACACGTTATCAGAAAATTGGTCGGTTGGTTCAGAGTATACCGTAGTTATTAAAGCTGATTTCAAAGCTGGAAAAGACATCGGGGTTTACTATAACGGCGGAACTTCTGTGTTTAAAAGAATTCAATATGATGTGGTTAAAGGGGTGTATATCGGAACAGGTACAGTAACCACTGCAAACCTAGGGAGTACAACTGTATTAAATAAAGTATATTTATTTCAATTTCCAAATGATTCATTCGCTTTAAACGTTGAGTGGATTAAAATAGTCAAAGGAAATAAAGCTTCTGCAGATTGGACACCAGCACCAGAAGATTTGACTACACTTGAACAATTTACTACTCTGGATATCAAAGTGAACGGAATTCAAACTACTGTAGGCAATAAAGCAGAACAATCTCAAGTCACGCAACTGGCCGGACAGATAACGACTAAAGTAGAATCATCAACTTACAACTCAAAAATGACTCAACTAGATAGTGCAATCAACTTAAGGGTTGTTCAAGGTGATGTAACGGCTGCTATATTAGCAGATAAAACGATTAAAGATACAAGAGCAACTAATGAAACTCCATTATGGTATTTTACGAATTACCCAAAACAAACAGTTGAAGAGTTTAAACAACGAACTACAATGGGTGTTACCGGTTCATCTACCTATGGTCAATTAACTACTAAAGTCTTATGGAATAGTACAAGTGGAGGATCAATCACTCAAGCATTTTCATCATCTGATGGTGTGTTTCAAAGGCAGAGCGTTTCTGGGAGTTCTGCAGCATGGGGGAATTGGGATAAAGTTGCTGAAGCCGGAAAATTAGTTGCTCAAATAAATCTATCTAGTGAAGGTGTATTAATTCAAGGGAAAAGAATTCAATTAGATGGTGATGTAGCTATGAACGCTGCATTTGTGACAAGGTTAGATGTTTTAGCTTTATCCGCTGTCTACGCAGACATTGCGACTCTTAAAGCTAGAGTACTAACAGCGAATGTTATTACGGCAGATATGCTACAAACTAATGTTTCAATTATCAATAAACTTTTTGCTACAGATACGATGGTAACAACTTTGACTGCTAAAACATCATTTATAAATTCAGTAAAAGCTATAGATATAGCAGCGGACAGAATTACTACAGGTAATTTAAATGCGGCAAATGTAAATATTATTAATTTGAACGTCTCTAAGATTGTCGGTTTGAATAGTAGTTTCATTCAGTCGAATTGGAATGCGGCAGCTGGTGGTGGTGTTAGTATCGCAGGTGGCGGAGTTGTAACAACTGCTTCTGATGGAGCGCAAACCTTGCTTCAAAATGGTGTGTTATATGTTAAATCTAAATCCGGACAAGGTTTAGGAACCATAGGAGCAGCCTTAGATGGTAACGAAAACTTATTCTCAATAGATATTGTCAATAACCAATCCTTTACTATTCGTTATCAAACAGCAACAGGTAGCTCAACTTACAAAGATATCATTGGTTATTATGATTATCTAGGTACTGTAGTAATTAACAATGCTACCCAAATTAATGGCTGGTTAAGAATGAATGGCGCCTTAGACATGCAGCAATCAGATATTTTAGCAGCAAGATATATTACAGCTGGGGTATTACAAACCGGAACTATCGGAAGTATTTTGAACGATGGTAATAGGATAGCTGCAAAAGGAATATCCGGTGTATCACTTGGTGTAGGTGGTCAAGTAAATGGTGGGTTTTCTAGGATTTTCTGGCTAGATGGGACAACTATATATGCAGAGAAAAATTTGTCTATGCAAAAGAACACCATCACCAATCAATCAGACAAAAGATTAAAGAAAAACATTATTACTTCTTCCAGAAATGCTATGGATTCAATACGCAATTGGAATTTTGTAGATTATGAATGGATAGACAATGAACAAAATAAAGATGTTCAATTCGGCTTAATTGCGCAAGATACACCTGAATTAATGACCTATGGTGAAGAACATGATTTTTATAGCATTGACACTGGCAGACAGATTATGTTGAACAGTAAAGTCGGTCAAGAATTAGTTTTACGAACTGATAAACATGAAACAAAGTTTACTGAATTAGAAGGAAAATACGAATTGTTAAAACAAAAAATAGAGAAATTGGAGAGTGAACAATAATGAACGAAAAAGCAATTAATACAGTTCTTACAAACTATGCGGTTGAAACAGCTAACTTGAGAATTCAAGTAGCTACTTTACAAACAGAATTGGAAGATTTAAAAGCTGTTCAATATAAAGTAGAAACAAAGGAGAAAAAATAATATGTTAAAAACAACAAGACAAATCACGTTAACAGGGAGCTCAATGATCAATGACCAATCGGTGGTTAATTTAACCGCCACTATTCCTAGCGATACAGGTGTTAGTAATATTAATCAATACGTACAGAACTCCTCTTTGTACGAAGCTAATAAAGCACAAGTAAGACGCGACATTGCTGGCTTCACTGCTCAAGTGTATGAAATTGAAGATGAGATTGTGGCTGAAGCTGAAATAGTTGGGTAAGTTTAGAACTATTATAAATAGTATTGATTTTTAATAAAATAACCTCCATAATAAAATTATTAACATATAAATGGAGGAATTAATTTGAAAAACGAATTTTTAGAGCAAGAATTGCCACTTTGGGAAAAAATGATAAAAGAAATTTTTGAGAATAGCGAACCTCACAATAAAGAGTGGAATGACATTAATCAGATTGTGCAAATTTTAAATATGATAGGAGCAAACGATGCGCATAATCATACATTTTTACCTACAGGAGGTGGGAATGATTTGCACGGATGTACAATCTCAAATGAAGAGAATTGTATTGAAATGAATTTAGACAACATCCCCACAATAGTAAAACCTAAAAGATTAGTTTTTACTTGTTATGAAAGTTCTAGTTATGAATGGGCGTTTTTTTATCTCGAAATTGAAGAGCTGAAATCATCAGAAGTTTACAACACAAATTTTGAATTTGAAGAACTTGTAGAAGTGAGACCAAAAGAATATGTAGATAGAAGTATTTGGGATTATAATCGAGATTCATTACCTAAAAGTGCTCGAGTAGTTGTTAGAAACTTTTCAGGCAATTTTGCTATTTTTTCAAAAGCGTCTACGTATAACAGGATTGGTGAAACTTACGACGCTAGACATAGTGGAATGGGGTATGAAGGATTTAGGGAATATGTACGACCTGCAGCGGAAAATTAAATTTTGCATTACTAGAAAGGTACTCTCCGGAGTATCTTTTTTAATTCTGTCAAAAACTTAAATTAAAACTAATTACTCCGATATAAATATTATAAGAGTTTTGGAGGAGTTAGTTTGAGAAGAGAGAATATATCCAAAGGAATTAAAGGTATTAGAAATAAAAGGAACTATGATTTAACATCTATTGTTAATGATATGAACGTATACTACTCTAATAACGATTTTACCAATAAAGTATTATTAGAAAGATTACATCAGCTAAGAGTTGATAAATTATATATGGATTCTTTTCAGGGAGGAATTGTAGGACTTTTAATAGGAGCACTTGCTATGGATAGTGATACAGCTACTTCTATTAGAGTACTAACGAAAGAAGCTTTTTCCACTAGTAAATTTGGCGGATTTGTAATGATAGTTGCATTTTTAATAATGCTTCTAACACTTGCTGGTGTATTATTAGGCACAATATATTTTATTAAATTCACGTATTACAAATTAGTGAAAAGTGATGTTGTAGGCAATTTTCTTGATGAAAAAGAGGTAGAAATAATCAAACAAATATTAAATAATAGAATAGTATCATAAGTTAAACTAATGATATGAATATCACTACTAAAAAGAGTAACCAAAAATGGTTGCTCTTTTTAGTTTGTGAAAAGGAAGGTGATGGAATGTGAAAGATGTCAAAGCACCCAGCTTAGAAAATCATGAAATTAGAATTTATAAGCTTGAACAATCAAATGAAGATATCCAAAAGAATATAAAAGAATTAAAAGATTCAGTTTTAATTAACCAAGCTCAATCAGCAGAACGTTCAAAAATCATGATTAGTCAAAATGAAAGCTTAATGAAGCAAAATGAACGATTATCAGAGCAAATGGGAAATGTCTTTAGTACCGTAACCAGAACTAGAGAAAAAGAAGCTGAACGGTCACAGGAAATGAAAAAATTGAGCACAGATACTCGTATGAAGTTAGCTACTATGATTATTGGAGCAGGTAGCGTTGGGTATTTGGTTATTGAAACATTCTTAAATCTAATCGGAAAGTAGGAGATAAATATGGAACAAATACAAACAGCTCTTATAGGAGCATTAGGAACTATCATAGTAAGTTTAATCGGAGTCATTGCCAAAAAGGTAGTGGCTTTTTTAGATGAAAAAGGAATCAATGAAAAACTTAATCGTAAACAGTATCTAGTGGACATTGCTGTTAATGCTGCTGAACAGATTTGGCAGAATGAAGATGGTGCAATCAAATTAGCGAACGCTCGAAAAGAAGCGATTAAATTATTAAATGAAAACAAAATCAACATTACAGATGCAGAATTACAAAACTTAATCGAAGCATCTGTAAAGGCAATGAATGATGCATTTAACAGCACTAAAGTTGGAGTAATTGAATTGAAAGAGGAGGGAAAATAAGATGACAATCAAATCAGTATGTGAGGCTAATGGTATTAAAATTACCGATCGTCGCAAAATTTCTATGGGAGGAGGTTCCAAACGAAGCAAATCAAAAGTGACACATATCGCTCGTCACCATTCAGGTGTAAATGTGGATCAAACGATGGAAATTTTAGAAGGTTTTTGGAAAAATACTCACAGCTGGACTACAGGTGGTTATCATGTAGTCATTCATTTTGATGGTTCAGTTGACTGGAATTATGATTATGATGTTATTTCAAATGGAGTAGGTGACCATAACTCATATATCTTTAATATTTCTGTTTTAGGTAACGGTAAATTTACTGCAGAACAAGAAAGAAGTTTTGCTATAATCTGCAATGAAGTTCAGCGAGAGTTGAATATTCCAACTAACAAAGTTTTAGGCCACAAAGAATTTAAAGGGCATGAATCAAATGCGTGTCCTGGTATTGATATGAAAATTGTGAGAGCAGCATTGAACAAAACGATTGAAAATAAAAATGAAGATAAAGAAAGCGGGGAAACTACAGTGGCTAAATTAGGTAAAGAAACAATGAAGTGTATTAATCATTTAACAATTTACACAAAACCAACTAGAGATTCTAAAGTTCTTAAAACAAAAGCAAAAGATAGTAGTATGTTGATTGAGGGTTATGTTTATGGAGAAGCGGTTTATGGCCACAATATCTGGTGGTATAAAGTTGAAGGTGGATTTGCTTTTTCTGGCGATTTTGTACCAGAAATTGACCAATTGTATTTAGATAAAAGTAATAATTCATAAGGCACAACAAAACCCTATCTCTTAATTGAGCTAGGGTTATTTTTTTGTTTTTCGTTAAAATTACGTATTACACCTTCAGCGGTCCACATTAATTTTTGGGACAATAATTTAGGGTCGACTTCTGCATTTATCGTTATTGGACCAATTGGACGATTATTTATATCTACGCTAGCATAACCAATAGAATAACTTTCAACATCAGTAGTAACGAATTTAAAGTTAAAGAAAATCTCACTAAATTTAAATTTTTCATCGTTTTTAATTAATTCTTCGTAGTTATTCTCCAATTTTTTTAACGTATGTTTATGTAATAATTGTCCTTCATGAAACATTTTACACCTAATTAAATAAGCAACAGTTCCGTCTAATTGGTTCATAGCCACTCCTTTAGGTGGGTTTTCGTATGCGAAAATGTTTTCATTATACCATTTAATATACCTGTCTCCAGTTTCCATTCTTTTTAATTGACTGTTCGAGAATTCAATTTGAGCACAAATATCGGGTATAGAAAGGGCACAAAAAAAAGCAGCTTTAACAGCCTCTTTATCTAATGCGTCTCTAATTGTATCAATTACATTTTGTAGAGAAACGACTAAGTCTTTTTTTGCCAAAGGACCTTCACTCCTTAAAATAATATTTATTATTCAATATATTTAATTTTAAGCGTATTATTTAAAAAAAGATACTTATTTAAAACATACTTTTCTTAAACGGTAGCCGTCTTCCTTTATAATCCCATAACTGCCCCAAAAGAGTAGGTTGGCTGTCTATTTTATACTCTTGAATAATCAATTGTTTACGATCATTAATCGTATAGCCAACTGTTAAACCAGTACCTTTTTCGACTTCATAAACAAACTGAAAAGCTTTATTTCCACCAATCAATAAATTTCGAATCTTGCCATTAACATCTAAAGCGATGTAGCAAAAAGGGTAGCCGTGTTTAGTGTTGATCACTTTTACATCTGAAACTACTTTTCCAGTCATCATAGCAGCATCCATAATTGTTCATCCTCCTTCAGTAAGTCTTCTAACTCGTCTTCAATAATTAGTAATGCTGATTCACTCAAACCCCAAATGTCATCCACAATCATCACTCCTCTTCTATAGTAATAATGAAAGCATTGAATCCAAAAGGCACGCCATCCAGTCTGTATTTTCCAATTTCACCCATGCGAATTGTCTGTATCATAGCTGAGTACTCGATATTATAATCTTTAACTTCTTGGTGAGAAATGTTATCGAGTATGTAATCGGAAAGTTCTCTATCTGGATATTCTTCAAAAATCATTTCTTTTTCGTTTATCATCATATAGTTCTTATTAAATTCTTGAATCTTCATTTTTTTCATTTCGTTCACCTCGTGTTTATTATACGAACAAGTGTTCGTTTTGTAAAGTAGAAGAGTACATAATTACTTAAAATAAATTGACTGAATATCAAAACGTTCATTTTTTTGAATTTTATTATAAATTGTAGTAATAAGCGTATAATCGCTTTGGTGTAAACCTTTAGTTGCTAAATGTAAACCAATGGTTGCGTTACTTTTAATGAAAAGTAATAGATAATTAATCTATTAAATAAAAGGAGGTTGTAGTGTTTGTTGATTTTAAAAAATATAGACGCAAGTTATCAAAATCTAAAATAAACATAGTTATAAAATTGGTTTTTAGATAGTGGATTAAAAATAAGGGAGTGAATTTTTTGAAAAATAAAAGATTTTTTACTATTAGTTTATTAGCGTTAATCGGTTTGATATTTACTTTTGAGGGATCATCTACAGTTTTTGCAGAAACAACAGATAATAATAAGGCTGTATTAGAAAATGATTACATAGGGCCAGGTTATTACGATGAAACAGTTAATACTAATAAATTTAAAACAGATCAAAGTAGAAGTGCCAGTACAAGTAATTTTCTTGATACAATAAAAAGTGGAGCAATATCTGGTTGGAAAAAGTATCAAATATTACCTTCCGTAACTGCTGCTCAAGCTATTTTGGAAAGTGATTGGGGTAGATCTGGTTTAGCAACTACCGGAAATAATTTATTTGGAATTAAGGGTAGATACAATGGGCAATATGTCTTATATCCTACCAAAGAATATATAAATGGAAATTGGGTTACAGTTAATGCTGAATTTAGAAAGTATCCTAATTGGGCAACTAGTGTAGAAAATCATGGAGAGTTTTTCCATCAAAATTCTCGTTACTCTAATTTAATAGGTGTAACAGATTATAAAAAAGTAGCTAACTTATTGCAACAAGATGGCTATGCAACTGATCCTGCATACCCAAGTAAATTGATTAATTTAGTAGAAGCTAACGGACTACAATCATGGGATGAAGAAGCTTTCTCTGGTGGTGTACCAAATAATTTGGCAGATAATGATATTATAAGAATTAAGCCAACAGCCTCTAAATGGAGTAAAAAAACACAAACAAAAGATGCTCCATTTGATACTGTGGATAAAAGTGTGCGTTTTAAAGTATTACAAAGAAGTGGAGTGTTACTTAACATTCAAACACTTGATGAATCATATGGTGGATGGATTTATGATTGGGATGCTAATTTGGTAAGCAAGACAAGTACTAAAGCTGGTCAAGTAATAAAATTTACTGATACTGCATCTGCATGGTCTAAGAGAATTCAAGAAAAAAATGCTCCTGTTAGTGCTGAAGATAAAGGGAAATACTTTGAAGTGTTACAACGATCTGAATATATGTTAAATATTCAAGCGGTAGATGGATCGTTTGGTGGGTGGATATACGATTGGGATGCTAGAGTAATCGCACCTACTGCAGCAAAAGTAAATGATAAAGTAGTATTCAAAACTTCGGCGAAAAGATGGTATAAAAGAACAGATACCTTCGAAGCTAGTGTAGATACTAAAGATAGAGGTACAACTTTTGTGGTCTTAAGACGAGATGGCAATAAGCTGAATATTCAAGCAACTGATAAGAGCTATGGTGGCTGGGTATACGACTGGGATATGGATATCAAATAGCTGTTGTAAAAAATATAAAGAAGAACCCCGCTAAAAAAATTCTTAGCGGGGTTTTTTATACACTAATGTTAAAGTTTTATTATTCTTCCTCAAATAGTTCTTTCATCAAATCTTCTATTTCAGTGCGTAATTTATCAGTACCAGCTTTATCAATAGTAATCGAATCTCCATCAAAAACAAGTAAATCACCGACATTACTATCTTTAGGTAATATATTTTTTGGGATGTCACGCATTTCCGAATCAAATTCTATTACCGCTAAGTCACCCTCAAAACGATCGATAACACCTTTTTCCATTTATTTCACCATCTTTACTGTAATTTTTGAACCATTGGACGTGAAAATTACATTACCAGATTTATCAGTTCGGTAAACGGTTGATTTAACAGCCTTTAATCTATTTAAAACATCAGAAGTAGGATGACCATAACTATTTTTGCCTACAGAAATTACAGAATAGGTAGGTTTTGCTTTGCTTAATAGTTTAGCAGAAGTTGAGTCCTTTGAACCGTGGTGTCCAACTTTTAAAACATCAACTTTAGGGATCAAATTTTTTGCTAGCATATCTGTTTCGGCTTTTGCTTCAGCATCACCCATGAACAAGAAAGACTTCTGATTATGTTTAAGATGTAAAACGGCGCTCCAGTTGTTTAAATCGCTTTTAGCATAGGTTTTTACTGGTGCAATAAATTTCAATGTAATATCTTTTGCTACTGTAGGAATTTCAAGACCTTGTTTAGCAACAGTAATTTTCAGTTTTTTGTTTTTTACTGCTAACAGAAAATCTTTATAAGCTTGAGTCGTATGGCTAATGTTTGGTGCATAAACTTTGCTTACTTTCATATTCTTGATAACATAAGCTAACCCACCAACGTGATCAGCATCAGGGTGTGTAGACACAACAGCCGTTAATGATTTAACTTTATACTTATTTAAATATTTGACAATTTCAGGTCCTTTACCTTTACCACCACCATCAATTAAAATATTTTCATTAGGTGTCTGGATAAGTGTGGCATCACCTTGACCAATATTTAAAAAATGGACCTGTACATTACTTGCAGCTTCAACATCTTTAATACCAGCAAAAAATAAAGCGAATAGCAGAACAAGAGTGATTACTCTTATTTTCTTCATAGATACTCCTCCAAGTAATATAATGTATACCAATCAATACGTTTTCATTCAAGAGTATACGTTATTTTTTTAAAAGAGTATAGCAATATTTTAATCAATAATGTTTAGAAGAGTGGAGTATCTAAATCTTCGTCAAATTTAAGCCACTTTTTAATCCGATGCATATCTCTTGTATGAGAATCAGCTATAGTTTTTGCTAATTCAATCGCAAAAGATTCATCAGGACAGGAATAACTTTTTTCTAATTCACGAAAATTTAAACTTAAGAAACATAGTCCTTCAAATTCATATGCTTTTACAACAAAACCCTTATTGTAGTAGACAAATAAGATATTCATAATAATCTCCTTTTTCATATGATGATTATAATATCCGCAAACTATTTTAAATGCTTTTATTTAGTACAAAAAAATAACCCTAGGATTTTTTCCAAGAGCTTTTATCACAATACCTAATAGTCCGCCATTTGTTTTAAAAAAAGTTCCCCCAAAAACTCCCCCAAAGTTCCCCCAATTTAAAAGAAAAACATGGACTTGTATGGAAGGGTAGATAAAAAAGAAAAAGCCCGAAAGGCTATTACATAGCACTTTCGAAGCTTTTACAGTTACTAGATAGAATCTAGTTTTATTAACGAGAGTAGTACTCAACGATGATTGTTTCATCGATTTCAGCAGATAATTCATCTCTTAATGGTAGACGGTTGTATGAACCTTCTAATTTTTCAACATCGAAAGTTACGTATTCGGGACGGCCGAATAATGCTTCAGCAGCTGATTTAATAATATCCATGTTTTTAGATTTTTCACGTACAGAGATAACTTGTCCAACTGAAACGCTGTATGATGGAATATCAACGCGTTTGCCATCAACAAGGATGTGGCCGTGGTTTACTAATTGACGTGCTTGACGACGAGTAGTAGCTAAACCTAAACGGTAAACAACATTATCTAAACGTTGTTCTAAAAGGATCATGAAGTTTTCACCATGTTTACCTTCTTTGATTTTACCAGCTTTTAAGAATAAGTTACTAAATTGACGTTCGTTCATACCAAACATGTGACGCAATTTTTGTTTTTCTTGTAATTGTAGACCGTATTCTGTTAATTTTTTACGGCTGTTTGGACCATGAGGACCTGGAGCGTAAGGACGGCGTTCGATTTCTTTACCTGTGCCAGAAAGTGAAATGCCTAGACGACGAGAAACTTTCCAACTTGGACCTGTATAACGTGACATAATGTAATTCCTCCAATAAATGTTTTTTTTTGGAGTAAAATAATAAGTAGAAGTTCAGTATTTCGTGCAGTCCATTTTTCAATCTTCACCTTTGCAGCCATAGGTTACGCAATTGCACCATTACTGGCAATGAACTGTTGACGTGAATACCACTCTCACGCTGCATTATTTTACACAAACGCAATTATACGCTATAAATCATTAGTAAGTCAAGCCATTCTATTATATAATTGAAGGATCTAAAAGAATTTGAACGAATTCTTCTAAATATGTTTGGTCGATTGCGTCAAAGCGACTAGTAATAGGAGCATCGATATCTAAAACACCAATTACATGACCTTCTTTGATTAAGGGCACAACAATTTCAGATTGGCTTGCTGCATCACAAGCAATATGCCCTGGAAATTGATTAACATCTTCAACAAAAATGCTCTCTTTTTTAGCAAATGCTGTCCCGCAAACGCCTTTACCATTTTGTATTCTTATACAAGCTACTTTGCCTTGGAAGGGTCCTAAGACCAATTCGTCAGAAGCTGGTTCATATAAATAAAATCCAGCCCAATTGATAGTAGGTAAGTTCTCGAATAATAAAGCTGCTGCGTTACTTAAATTTGCAATGAAATTAGTTTCATCACCTATTACAGCACTAAGTTGTTTATTTGTTAATGAATAAGCAGATTCTTTTGTCATATAAGCACTCCTTAAAAGTCTCTCAGCAACATATCAGAAAAATGATTATTTTCCTAGATTGAGGTGTGAGAATATTTTCTTCTATGTTATAATATACAATAGGTGTTTTTATAAGTAAATCCTTTATAAAAATTAGACATACCATTACATTCCTACATAGAATGAAAAAACTATTTTTGTGAAATCAAAATGAACTTAGCAGTAATCCAATCGGAGGTTTTAAAATGAAAATAGAAACAATTTTAATGGTTATCATTGTATTAGCTCTGGTATCCTATATAACCAGTTATATAATGAAAAAAAAGCATTATCAAACGATCAACAAGCTGGAACAAGAAAAATTTAATTTAATGGATACACCAATATCAGAAACCCTTCAAAGTGTTAAGGATCTTTCTTTGACAGGACAGACAAAGAAAAATTTTGAACAATGGAAAGAAAAATGGAAAAAATTAGAGATGACGGCATTTCCTGATATTGAAAATCTTTTGTTTGATGCTGAACAGGCAACAGACCGTCTACAATTGATCAAAGCCAGCAAAGCTGAACAGAAAAGCAGCGAGCTGATGAATAGCACAAAAGAGAGTATTAAAGAAATTCAATTAGCGTTGAACGAATTATTAAAAAGTGAAGAAAAAAATAATCAGGCTATAAAAAAAGTCCAAGAAATGTATCAAACCATTCGGAAAAAATTACTAACACAAAGTTTTTCTTTTGGCCCAGCACTGGATAGATTAGAAAAGAAACTTACTTTTTTAGAATTAAGTTTTGCTGATTTTTCTGACTTAACGGTTTCTGGAGACCATATTGAAGCTGAAGAAGTGTTGAAAAAGCTTAGCCATGAAACAAAAGAGTTAAATGATGCAGTTACGACTATTCCTAGCTTAGTTAAAGAAACTAGTACAGAATTCCCGGATCAAGTTCAAGAATTAAAAGAAGGATATCATGAATTAAAAGATGTGCAACATTTCGTCTTTTTAGAAGATTCAATAGCAGCCGACATTGCGGATATTGAAAAAGATATTAAACAAAGTGAAAAATTACTTAAGCAATGTGAACCTGAAGAGGCTAAAAAGCTGAATGTGATAATTGAAGAAAAAATCAACCACATTTATGATGTTATGGAAGCAGAATTAAATGCTAAAGAAGCAGTCGAAAAAGAGTATACTATTTTGGCTGAATTCATTGGATTTGTGAATAAGAGAAATCAACAACTAATGATTGAAATTGACCGCGTATCACAAAGTTATAAATTAAACGACGCTGTTTTAGAGCAAACAAAAAAAATGCAAGAACAAATTGATGAAATTAAACTTGATTTTGAAACATTTAAAAGTGGAATTGAGAAAAATCAGGCCGTCTATACAGTTGTTGAAGAAACATATGCTGCAGATGGAGAAAAGTTAACTCATATTGAAGAAGAGCAAGAAAAATTGATTACTCAATTAGCCGATTTACGCAAAGAAGAAACTGAAGTAAAAGAAAAAATTGATGATTTTGAGTTTAACATGCGTGGCATAAAACGCTACATTGAAAAGCAACACTTACCAGGTTTACCTGAAGAATATTTAGATTTATTTTTTGTCACAACAGAGCGGATTGAAAAATTAGCTAAAGAATTAAATAAATTGAAAATTGATATGACAGAGATAAAAAAAATGTGTGAACTTTGTGAAGATGATGTTGAATTACTTATTGATAAAACTGAAGAAATCGTGGATAGTGCATTACTGACAGAATATATGATGCAGTATGCGAATCGTTACCGAAATGAACATCCTGAAATTGGGGAAGCCATTTTGGAAAGCAATGATTTGTTTAATAAAGAATTTCAGTATAAAGAAGCGCTTGAAGTTGTCTCTACAGCACTAGAAGTTGTAGAACCAGGAGCATTCAAAAAAGTTGAGAACCAGTATTATGAAGAAAAAAGCCAAAGTGCTAAGTAGCTAAAAATTGAACCGATAATGAAAGAGTCAACAGAGTGGTGATTAGCACTACTCTGTTTTGTTTTGTTAAAAAAAGAGACGTCTTGTATTCGAAAAAGTTTTTGTTATAATAGTAAAGAATTTTCACTTGAGGAATAATTTAAAAGAAAGTGTGACAATAAAATGATTTATTTTGATAATAGCGCAACAACGAGAATGGATAAAAATGTTTTACAAACTTATGAAAAGGTAAGTCAAACCATCAACGGCAATCCTTCCAGTTTACACTTATTAGGCAACTATGCGGATGGGTTGCTTCAGCAATCTAGAAAACAGATTGCTGATTTAATGCACGTTTTGCCTGAAGAGATATACTTTACAAGTGGCGGAACAGAAGGTGACAACTGGGCGATAAAAGGAACTGCTATTGAAAAGAGACAATTTGGCAAACATGTAATTACAACAGCGGTGGAGCACCCTGCAGTCAAGGAATCTGTTGGTCAATTGAAAATGTTGGGATTTGATGTAACTATTTTACCTGTTGATCAGAGTGGAAGAGTTTCTGTTTATGATTTAAAAGAAGCACTAAGATCGGATACTATTCTAGTGTCGATAATGGTTGTAAATAACGAAGTGGGAAGTATTCAGCCAATTGCAGAGATTGGAGAAGTGCTAAAAGATTATCCAACAGTTCATTTTCATGTGGACGCAGTACAAGCGATTGGAAAAGTACCGCTATTATTAGGTAAGGAGTCAAGAATCGACCTAGCTACTTTTTCTGCTCATAAATTTCATGGACCTAAAGGTATGGGATTTATGTATATTAAAAAAGGGAAAAAAATTGCGCCACTTTTAAATGGTGGTGGACAGGAGTCTGGCAAACGTAGTGGTACAGAAAATGTAGCTGGCGCAGCATCTATGGCTAAAGCCTTGCGCTTGGTACTTGAAAAATCCGAAAAGAAGCAAAAGAACCAAAGAGAAATAAAAAAATATTTGGTACAGCAATTAGAAGGATATAAAAAAGTCTCGGTTTTTTCTCAAAAAGAAGGAGCACCTCATATAGTATGTTTTGCTTTAAAAGGCATTCGTGGAGAAGTAATGGTTCATGCTTTTGAAAAAAAGGACATTTATATTTCAACAACTAGTGCTTGTTCTAGCCGCAATGGTATGGGTTCTAGTACATTGGAAGCTATGCACGTCCCTGAAAAGTTAGCCACAAGTGCAGTGCGTATTAGTTTGACAGATACCAATAATTTAGCAGAAGCAAAAATTTTTATGGGTGAATTTGATCAACTATATCAACAATTTAAAGACATTAAATAAATTTAAAGGGAATAAAGAGAGGAAGTTAGTGGCACATGCAGTACGATGAAGTAATGATCCGTTATGGAGAACTATCAACTAAAGGTAAAAATAAACGACTTTTTATCAGCAAATTGGCTCAAAATGTAAAGTTTGCTTTACAAGATTTTGAAGAATTAAAAGTACATGGAGAGCGTGACCGTATGCATCTAGAATTAAATGGTGCAGATAGTGATGCAGTATTGAAGAGGTTAGAATCTATCTTTGGTATTCAAAATTATTCTCCGGTTAGACGTTTGGAACGAGATATTGAATTGTTGAAAAAAGTTGCAGTCGAGATGGTCGAAGAGCTCTATACAGATGGTAAAACATTTAAAGTAATGACTAGACGTTCTGATCATGATTATGAATTGGATACGAATGACATGAATCAATTGTTGGGAGCAGAAATTTATAGCAAAGTTAAAGGCATAAAAGTTCAAATGAAAAAACCAGATATTACATTACGAGTTGAAATTCGTAATGAAGGATTCTTTTTATCTAGCAAGACGGTTATGGGAGCAGGCGGTCTACCTGTAGGGGCAAGTGGAAAAGGTATGCTGATGTTATCTGGTGGAATCGACTCACCTGTAGCAGGTTATTTAACCATGAAACGTGGTGTGAACTTAGAAGCTGTTCATTTCCACAGTCCTCCATACACAAGTCCGAGAGCTCTTCAAAAAGCGAAAGATTTAGCTGCTAAGCTAGCAGCTTTCTCAGGCAGTGTTCAATTTATTGAAGTTCCTTTTACCGAAATTCAAGAAGAAATAAAGAAAATTGTTCCAGAAGGTTATTTAATGACGGTTACAAGAAGAATGATGATGAGATTGACCGATCGTATCCGCGAAGAACGCAAAGGATTAGCAATTGTGAATGGCGAGTCATTAGGACAAGTAGCTTCTCAAACGCTGCATAGTATGATTGCAATCAATGATGTAACTGCGACTCCGGTCATACGACCAGTTGTTTCAATGGATAAAAATGAAATTATTGAGATTGCTCAAAAAATTGATACATTTGATTTGTCTATCCAACCATTTGAAGATTGCTGTACAATTTTTGCTCCTCCAGCGCCTAAAACACAACCTAAACTAGAAAAAGCTCGTAAATATGAAGAGAGACTTGATGTTGAAGGGTTAATTGAGAGAGCGATGAATGGTTTAGTGATTACTAAAATTACAGTTGGAGACACATTAGAAGCACAACAAAAAGCTGATTTTTTAAGTTTATTATAATTACATGCAGGGATAAAAAAGCTAAACATATATAGTATGTTTAGTTTTTTTATCGTTTTACTTACGTAATTTAATACTGCTAAATAAAACTTAAGTAGGTATAATAAAAATAGCGAATACGATAGGAGGATATCAAAGTGAAGTTATGGAAGAATGGTCTTTTTTTTACAATGGAAAAAGAAGACGAAACGGTTTCTGCAGTTCTTACTGATAGTGAAACCATTTTGGCTGTAGGCGAAGAAGAAGAGTTGAAAAAAAAGTATGGCAATAAAATAACCGAGGTGATCGATTTAAATGGAGAAACGATATTTCCGGGTTTTGTAGATAGTCATTTGCATTTATTGTGGTATGGAATGAGTTTAGCCCGTTTAAATTTAAATCAATTTAAAAGTAAAAAAACAAGTTTGGAACAAATACGAAAAAAAGTTGAACAATTAGCTCTAGATGAGTGGCTTTTTGTTGAAGGATACAATGAAAATGAATGGCAAGACGACCCAACGCCTATTACAAAAATGGACTTGGATGTTATTTCAACATCGCATCCCATATTGGTTCGCAGAATTGATTACCATAATGTTGTTATCAACACACCTTTAATCAATAAAATACAGATTAAAGATGGGCAGACATATGATGGTGGAGGCGAGATTCAATTAGATAAAGAAGGAAAATTAACAGGTATTTTAAAAGATGAAGCCACAAATTTAGCTATAAATGCTTTTCCTGAGACAACACCTTCAGAACAAGAGGAATACTTAGCTTTAGCAATCGAAGATTTATGGTCAAAAGGAATAACAGGAGGACATTCGGAAGATCTTCATTATTTTAACGGCTTTGCAGGAACCTTTAAAACGTTTCATACGGTTATTGAAGAAAAGAGAAAGGCCTTTCGAGTACATCTTTTGATTCACCATGAGGAATTGAATGCCTACAATCAGTCAAATGAAGTATACCTGGATGGCAATCCTTATATAGAACTAGGTGCAATGAAAATTTTTTATGATGGAACAATAGGATCTCGAACTGCTTTAATGAGTTATCCGTATCCTGGAACTACTAATTATGGCCTACAAATTCAAACAGATGAAGTTTTTATTGCCCTTATCAAAGCTGCACGTAAAGCCAAACTGCCAGTAGCTATCCATATTTTAGGGGATAGAGCATTTGAACAAGTAATTGAAACATTGCATCAATTCCCACCGCTTCCTGGACAACTTGATCGAATGATCCATACACCTTGGTTAAACGCTGGATTATTAAAAATGGCTAAAAATTTACCTCTGATTTTTGATTTACAGCCGCAATTTATGAGCAGTGATCTGCCGTGGGCACTGGATGTTTTAGGTAGAGATCATCCTCCTCTAGCATTTGCATGGAAGACTATTAAAGATTTCGGATTTCCAGTTGCAGGAGGTAGTGACGCTCCAGTTGAAATACCCAATCCTTTTTATGGTATCCATGCAGCTGTTACTAGAATGAAAAGAGACGGGCAAAATAAAAAGCGTTATTTCCCAGAAGAAGAGCTTTCTGTATTTGAAGCTTTATCACTTTACACAACAGGAAGTGCCATTGCAAGTTATAAAGAGGATTCTAGAGGAAAAATAAAACCTGGCTATATCAGTGATTTTACAATCTTAAAGCAAAATCCTTTTTTAATAGAGAAAGATGCTTTGAAAGACCTGGTCGTTTCGAAAACAGTTGTTGGTGGAAACATTGTTTTTTCGACAAATGATTAATAATTAAGAGGTCTATAAAGAAAGAAGATAAGTGGAAACATTTGCCTTCTTTTTTTGTTCAATATAATTGTGATATTAATCACAATTATATTGAGTTAATAATTGAAAGATGTTATGATAATGAAGAAAATTAAAGGACAGGAGGCAGGATAAATGGAGATAACGACTAAAATACATCAAATTCCAAATGCAACAGCTCAAAGGCTACCTATCTATTATCGTTCATTAAAAAAATTGAATGAAACAGGGGTAGAGCGCATAAAATCAAAAGAATTAAGTCAACTAACACAAATTCCTTCAGCAACGATTCGTCGAGATTTTTCTCATTTTGGTGAGTTAGGAAGAAGTGGATACGGTTATGAGGTCGTTTATGTAACCGAAGTATTTCGTGAATTATTAAATGTGAATAATATCATTAATGTAGCACTTATTGGAGTGGGGAATTTAGGGACAGCCATTTTAACCAATAATTTCAAGAAAGAAAAAAACATTACGATCAAGTGTGCTTTTGACATTCAAACTCCTTATTTAGGTAAAGAAATATCAGGTGTACCAATTTTTCCTATGGAACGAATGAAAGAACTTGTTAGGAAACAAGAAATTCACACAGCTATTTGTGCTGTACCTAGTGAAGTGTCGCAAGATGTAGTAGATGATCTAATTGATGCTGGTATCACGTCCATTTTAAACTTTGCCCCTGGAAGAATAAAAGTACCGGATACTATTCAAATGAAATATATTGATTTCTCCAGTGAAATTTTTACAATGGTCTATCAAAACGAAGCGTTATATCCTGATAATCCATCTGAAAAATGAGTGAGATAAAATAAACTTTCAGATAAGTGGAATAAAAGTAGAATTTGACTACTCGTACGGAAATATTGCTTTAAAAAATGATTATTCGTATACTATTCTAAGATGAGTCATAGAATAGGAGTGTTTGATATGGAAATTACTAGAAAAGGTACACCGCATAAACTTAGAGGTATTCAAACAAAGGTTGGAGATAAAGCGCCTGAATTTACTATAAAAAACTTAGTTGATGAAACAGTTAGATTAAGCGAATTTTCGGGAAAAGTTGTTTTGATCAGTGTCGTTCCAGATATTGATACACGAGTATGTGCTTTGCAAGCAAAAGAATTCAATAAAATCGCCAGTGAATTAGAGGGCGTGCAATTGATCACTATTTCAAATAATACTAAAGAAGAACAAGCTGAATGGTGTGCTGGAAAAGACATTTCAATGGAAATGTTGCATGATAGTGAATTAAGTTTTGGTAACGCGTATGGTTTAGTAATGGAAGATCTTGAGCAATTAGCACGATCAGTATTTGTTGTTAACCCAAGAGGTGAGATCACGTATCAAGAAATCGTTCCTGAGATGTCTAGTGAACCTGACTATGATAAAGCAATTAAAGCAGCTAGAGCAGCACGCTAATGAAATCCATAAGGCATATTGAAAAATAACTTTTTTAATGCTACTATATAAAAATAAAAGGCAATGAACAAGAAGAGTAATTTTATTTACTGACTTTATAGAGAAAAGAACGAATGCTGGGAGTTCTTAGTCGTGATAAAATGAAGGTAGCTTGGGAGCTGACAAAGTGAACATACAGTAACTTTGTTCGGAGTAACGATCCGTTAAAATTGTAACTAAGAGGTATACTTTTGAAATTAATAAAGTATGCAATATAGGTGGTACCGCGAGTGAACAGCATTCGTCCTAATAATAATTTATTATTGGGATGAGTGCTTTTTTTGTTTGTATAAATTTTTTAATTAAAATTGTAAAGGAGAGATAAAATGACTGATGAATTGAAAATGTCTACTAAATATCAACCAAATGAAGTAGAAGCTGGTCGTTATGAAAAATGGGTAGAAAAAGGGCTATTTAAGCCAAGTGGAGATAAGACAAAAGAGGCTTACTCCGTCGTTATTCCTCCTCCAAATGTAACTGGGAAATTGCATTTAGGTCATGCTTGGGATACAACTTTACAAGATATTATTGTTAGACAAAAAAGAATGCAAGGCTTTGACACTTTATGGTTGCCAGGTATGGATCATGCAGGAATTGCAACCCAAGCAAAAGTAGAGGCTCAATTAGCTGAAGATGGTATTTCACGTTACGATTTAGGACGTGAAAAGTTTATTGATACTGTGTGGGATTGGAAAGAAGAGTATGCCAGTGTGATTCGTGAACAATGGGCAAAAGTTGGTATTTCAGTTGATTATAGCCGGGAACGTTTTACGTTAGATGAAGGATTATCTGAAGCGGTTCGTAAAGTATTTGTAACGATGTACAATAAAAAATTGATTTACCGTGGGGAATATATCATCAACTGGGATCCAAAAGCTAAAACAGCCTTATCAGATATCGAGGTTATTCACCAAGATGTTGAAGGTGCATTTTATCATATGAGTTATCCATTAACAGATGGCAGTGGAGTAGTAGAAATTGCGACAACACGACCTGAGACGATGCTAGGGGACTCAGCTATTGCGGTCCATCCAGATGATGAGCGCTACCAACAATTGATTGGCAAGACAGTTCTGTTGCCATTAATGAATCGTGAAATCCCGATTATAGCAGATGATTATGTTGAAATGGATTTTGGTACGGGTGTTGTGAAAATCACTCCTGCTCATGACCCAAATGACTTTGAAGTTGGAAAACGTCACAATTTGCCACAAATCAATGTGATGAATGATGATGGGTCAATGAATGAATTGGCTGGCAGGTATGAATCAATGGATCGTTTTGAAGCTCGCAAAGCTGTGGTAAAAGATTTAGAATCTGAAGGTCGAATGATAAAAATTGAAAAAGTGGTTCATAGTGTTGGTCATTCAGAACGTACAGGAGTTGTAGTAGAACCAAGATTATCTACACAATGGTTTGTAAATATGGCACCACTAGCTAAAGAAGCAATCGAAAGCCAAGGAACAAAAGAGAAAGTTAATTTTGTGCCAGAACGCTTCGAAAATACGTATATGCGTTGGATGGAAAATGTTCATGATTGGGTAATTTCACGCCAATTGTGGTGGGGTCACCGTATCCCCGCTTGGTACCATAAAACAAGCGGTGAGTTGTACGTAGGTATGGAAGCACCTGAAGATAGTGAAAATTGGGTACAAGATCCAGATGTTTTGGATACGTGGTTTAGTTCAGCTTTATGGCCGTTTTCTACAATGGGCTGGCCAGATGAAGAGTCTGAAGATTTTAAACGTTATTTCCCTACCAATACTTTGGTAACAGGATACGACATTATTTTCTTCTGGGTTAGTCGTATGATGTTCCAAAGTTTAGAATTTACTGGGAAACGACCATTTAATAACGTATTGATCCACGGTCTTATCCGTGATACGGATGGCCGTAAAATGAGTAAATCACTAGGCAATGGAATCGATCCTATGGATGTCATTGAAAAGTATGGAGCGGATGCACTACGTTGGTTCTTGTCTAACGGTTCTGCTCCAGGGCAAGATGTTCGTTTTAGTTATGACAAAATGGATGCTGCATGGAATTTTATCAATAAAATATGGAATGCTAGCCGTTTTGCATTGATGAATATGGAGAACTTTACTGTCGATCAAATTGATTTAACAGGTGAAAAAACAGTTGCTGACCGTTGGATCTTAACCAAATTAAACGAAACCATTGAAAAAGTAACCGACTTATTTGAGCGTTTTGAATTTGGTGAAGCGGGTCGCCACTTATATCACTTTATTTGGGATGATTTTTGTGACTGGTACATCGAAATGAGTAAGGAAGTATTATTTGGAGAAGATGAAAAAGCGAAACAAACGACCAGAAGTATTTTAGCTTATGTATTGGATCAGACGTTACGTCTGTTGCACCCAATCATGCCATTTGTTACTGAAGAGATTTGGGAAAATATTCCTCACGAAGGAGAATCCTTAGTGGTAGCAGAATATCCAGTTGTTCATCCAGAACTTTCTGATGAAGCAGCGACCAAAGGGATGGATGTATTGATGGAATTGATTCGTTCGGTTCGTAATATTCGTTCTGAGGTAAATACACCGTTATCTAAAAAAATTGAGTTATTGATCAAAACAAACGATCAAACAATCGAACAATTTTTGAAAGATAATACTTCTTATATTGAACGCTTCTGTAACCCTGAAACATTGACAATCTCAAGTGATGTAGAAGCTCCTGAAACAGCTATGTCAGCTGTAATCACAGGTGCTGAAATTTACTTGCCACTAGCAGGATTGATCAATTTAGAAGAAGAAATTGCTCGTTTAGAAAAAGAATTGGATAAATGGAACAAAGAAGTGAAACGTGTGGAAGGAAAATTAGCGAATAAAAAATTCGTAGATAATGCTCCTGATGCAGTAGTTGAAGCTGAAAAAGCAAAACAAGGCGATTACCTTGAAAAACATGCTGCAGTAAATGAACGTATAAAAGTACTGAAAAATCAACTTTAATTAGTAACCTATGAACAATAAAACGAGTAAAAACTAGGATTTTTCTTAGTTTTTTACTCGTTTTGTTGTTCTTTGAGAAAAGGCTGTAGTAAATGATTGAATGCACAGTATGATATTTTAATGGTTGAAATGTACAGCGTAGTTTATAATTAACTAAGTATGGAATTTAAATAAGTGGAGGTAAGTCATGTTCACTACCTATGAAGAAGCAATGAATTGGATTCATGCAACAAGAACTTTTGGTGAAAAGCCAGGATTAAAGCGTATGGAATGGATGTTAGGTAAATTAGGTCATCCAGAAAGGAAATTTAAATCGATTCATATAGCAGGTACAAATGGTAAAGGCTCTACATTGGCTTTCTTGAGGAACATGTTGGAAGCAAATGGACAAGTAGTTGGAACGTTTACCTCGCCATATATCGAAATGTTTAACGAACGTGTGAGTGTCAGTGGTGAACCATTGTCTGATGATGAAATTTTGCGTTTAGCAAAAACTGTCTATCCTCTTACAGAAGATTTAAAAAAAACGAACCTAGGCGGACCAAGTGAGTTTGAAATTATTACAATGATGATGCTGATTTATTTTGGTGAGGGACATGCTGATGTAGTGCTAGTTGAGGTAGGAATAGGTGGGTTGTATGACTCAACAAATGTTATTCATCCAGTAGTCTCAGTTATTACGACAATAGGAATGGATCATATGAATTTACTTGGAGAGACTTTGTCTGAAATTGCTATGAATAAGGCAGGTATTATTAAGACAGCTGTTCCCGTAGTAACTGGAAAAATCGGTAAAGAAGCTCTAGAAGTAATTGAACAGAAAGCTACTGAACAAGAAAGCGCGGTAATGAAATATAATAAAGATTTTTTTGTTACAAAATGGCAGACTCTTCCTACTTGGGGGGAGCAATTCGTATTTGAAGATGATTTTATGCGACTTAGTCCCATCCAAATAGAAATGTTGGGGCGGCATCAAGTAGAAAATGCAGCTGTAGCAATTGAAACATTAAGAGTTTACAGTCATGAAACAGGTTTAGCTGTGAATCATGAGAAGATACGGAGTGGTCTGAAAAATACTTTTTGGCCTGGAAGATTGGAAAAAATAAACGATCAACCGCTTCTTATTTTAGATGGTGCACACAATGAACATGCAATAAATACATTAGTTGAAACGATTAAAAAAAATTTTGCTCAACAAGAGGTTTCTATCATTATGGCATCTATGCGGGATAAAGACATTCAAGGGATGGTAGATCAATTGCAATCTATACCGAATTGCCGTTTGATTCTAACGAGTTTCAACTATCCTAGAGCCGCTGGAATCGATGAGTTAAACAAACTAATGCTAAAGAATGGGACAGTAATCGAACATTGGCAAGAGGCGTTGGTAGAGTCTCTTAATGAAATGGATGAAAATGGTATAGTGGTTGTAACAGGATCTTTGTATTTTATTTCTGAAGTGAGAGAATACGTTAAAGTAGCAAATAAGGAATAAAAATTTTGGAGGAAAAATCATGACTAAAATTGAAGCTGTTATTTTTGATATGGATGGACTAATGTTTGATACAGAAGTGCTTTATTATGAAGCGAATCGAACGATTGCTAACAGAATCGATTTAGCATATACGTGGGAGTTTCATGAAAAATATATTGGAGTCTCTGATGAAGAATTCCATAAAGAACTTTATTTAACATTTGAAACAGAAGCCGCTGATACACTTATCAACGAAGGCGGTCAGGCTTTGCTAGAACATATTGAAGCTAACGGATTGCGTAAGAAAAAAGGGCTAATTGAATTACTAGACTATTTAGAAAGTGAAAATATAAAGAAGATAGTTGCTTCTAGTAGTATCAAATCGCTCGTTTCACTGTTTTTAGAAAAAGAACAACTCACTCCGTATTTTGATGCCATTATTGGAGGAGATGAAGTAACTCGAGCAAAACCAAGTCCGGAAATATATGAAAAGGCATGGTTAAAAACGCAAGTTCCAAAAGAGCGTACACTTGTTTTAGAAGATTCGCTTAACGGGATTAGAGCAAGCTATGATGCTGACATTCCAGTTATTATGATACCGGATCTAATACTGCCTACGAGTGAAGCAAAAGAAAAAACACTCACGATTCTAGATGATTTAAATCAAGTGAAAACCTTTATTGAACAGCAAAATCAATAAAAAAATTGACTCCTTCTTTTTCGCGGATAGTACTAATGTGAAAAAGGAGGGTTTTTATGACGATAAAAAGTATGAATCTAATAAAAGAAGTTCCCGTTCAATCAAGGCCAAGAGAAAGACTAGAGCAACATGGCGAGAAAGCTCTTGCCAACCATGAATTGCTTGCTATCTTGCTTAGAACAGGAACAAAAGGAACAAATGTTATCACATTAGCCTTATCTACGCTCAATCAATTTGAAGATCTCTATTATTTAAAAACAGCTTCTTGCCAAGAACTAATGACAATTACTGGGATTGGTAGAATTAAAGCAATTGAACTAAAAGCAGCGATTGAATTGGGTACTCGCATTTCGCAAGCCTCTCAAATTAAAATTGGTCAAATTACTTCCAGTGCGAAAGCAGGAGAAATGTTGCTGCTAGAAATGCGCGGACTGCAACAAGAACATTTAGTCGTTCTTTATTTAAATACAAAAAATGAAATTATTAAAAAAGAGACTATTTTTATTGGGGGACTTAATTCTAGTATCGCTCATCCTCGTGAGATTTTTAGAGGAGCAGTCAGGTATTCAGCTGCGCGGATGATTGTTGGACACAATCACCCATCTGGTAATCCAGAACCTTCTGAAGCAGATATCCAATTTACGCGAAGGATGTCAGAGTGCGGAGAATTAATGGGAATCGATTTGCTGGATCACATTATTATAGGAGAACAAGAATTTATTAGTTTAAAAGAAATAGGTGTTTGTTAAAAGAAAGTGTGTATAAAGGTTGCTTATTTAAAATGTCCATGCTATACTAAGGTAGAGTTTTTGTTAGGTAGAAAATAGAATTGTTTCAGAACATTCCAATTCGCACCGCAAGCAAGAATATCACTATATGTGCTTAAGGGCACGAGGAGGAATTTCATTATGGAACAAGGTACAGTAA
>NZ_JAZLIO010000021.1:0-85938 GCF_045617425.1 Carnobacterium sp. | reverse complement strand
TTCCCATGCCGAACACAGAAGTTAAGCTTCTTAGCGCCGATGGTAGTGAAGGGATTCCCTTTGTGAGAGTAGGACGTTGCCACGCAAATCAAAAAGACATCATCTCCGGATGATGTCTTTTTTGTATTTGTTGTTAAGTTTTATTAACAAATGATTATTTGACAAATCGTGTGGATACTTCAAAATGACATTTCTTCTGGAATGGACGGGTTTGCTTGAAAAGCATGGGACTACCGCTAATACTTTCTAATCCACAAAAAGACACTTTGAATATTACATTATCCAAGGTGTCTTTATACGTTTATGTTTAAAGTTTACGCACGAGGGTTATCTAACAAAACAGTATTCTTAACATCTTCAACTGTTTTGGTCCCAGCAAGCTGCATAACAATCTCAAGTTCATGTTTAAAGTGATCGAAAACAGATTTAACACCTTGCGAACCGCCTAAAGCTAAACCATAAATAGCTGGGCGACCAATTGCAACTAAATCAGCACCACTAGCTAAAGCTTTAAAGACATGTTGACCTCTACGTACTCCACTATCAAAAACAATAGGGACTTTCCTATCAACTGCTTCAGCAACGCCTTGTAATGAATCAAACGCAGCAGGACCGCCATCTAATTGACGTCCGCCATGATTAGTTACCCAGATACCACCGGCACCAGAAGCAAGAGAGATTATAGCATCTTCTGCTGATTGAACGCCTTTAACAAATACAGGTAAACCAGAGTAAGATGCAATAAATTCAACATCTTTAGGACTAAGTACTTGTTTAGAAGAGCCATAAACAGAGTCCATGGATTGTCCAACACCTGATTGATAAGCTTGAACGATTGGCATACCTAAAGGAAAAACAAAACCATTTCGTTTGTCGGCTTCACGATTTCCTCCAACAGTTGCATCTGCTGTTAATACGATTGCTTTTACTCCATTAGCTTTAGCTTCATCCAAAATATCTCTGTTAATGCCATCGTCTTTACTCATATAAAATTGGAACCATTGTGGAGCACCAGCTCCGGCTGTTGAAATTTCTTTGAATGGTTTATTGGCATATGAGCTAATAGTCATGATAGAACCAGATTCAGCCACAGCTTTTGCAGTAGCTGGTTCAGCTGCTACATTAGCAAGACCATGAGCAGCGACTGGAGCCATAATGATTGGGGTAGCTAACTCGCTTCCAAAAACAGAAGTACGCTGATCAGGGTGCTCAATATTTTTTAATACACGAGGGACAATTAGTTTATGATTAAAAGATTCAATATTTTGTTTGATTGTCCACAAGTCTCCAGCACCACTAGAAATGTAGCCATAGCCGCCTTTTGGAATGACTTTTTCAGCTTCTAACTCGAGATCAAAAACATTTATGATATCTAATGGTTTTTCCGCTTCACTTGCCTTATAAGGAACTTTGTTGGCGGATGCTGATTCTTCTTCTATATTATCTAAGGAATGATTTATTTGTACGTCTTTTTCAATCTCTGTCATGATATTCCCTCCAAAAAGTTGTATTTGATGATAGGTCTAAGTTTACCACTCCAAAAGAAAAATTCAATTTTTAAGAGAAAATAAGATTAATTTAATGAGAAATTGCTTATTGCATTGAAATATTGTTCTGCTACAGCTAAAATTGAAATAAATAAGAGTGTATAAAAAAAGATTTATTACTTCGAAGGAACGTTATTTTTCAATATTGACAAAAATTTGTCTAATTATGACGATTGATTAAAAAAAAGGTTGACAAATGGTGGTGGATTACTTACTATTTATAACCAATAATGCTATAATGTTATGAAAGAGGTGAAGAAGATATGATAACCATTAAAGATGAAGAAAAAAATGTCTATTGTGAATCTAGGCAAAAAAAGATTTGCCCTAAATTTGAACATACATTTGCCATTTTAGGTAAAAAATGGATGGGACTTATCATTGAAGTGTTATTAGAAGGTCCTCAGCGCTTTAAAGATATAGCAGCTACTATTCCAAACGTAAGCGATCGCGTATTGGTCGAACGACTAAAAGAGCTTGAACAAGAAGGTCTTGTAGCGCGTACGGTTGATCCAGACGCGACGATGAGAGTGGCGTATAGCTTAACTGAAAAAGGTCAGGCTTTAAAAGTAGTGATGGCTGATGTTCAAACTTGGGCTGATGAATGGATTTGTGAGGAATAAACACAATCTTATTGGAAAGTACTTGACCTTTAAGTCAAGATTACGTTAAACTAAATTAGTATGTAAAAAATGAATAATTAAAAACTGTGATGGAAAAGAGTAATTTGGATTGTCTAAACCAGAGAGCAAGTGTCATTGGCTGAAAACACTTGAATTAGAAAACCAAATGAACGTTCACTTCCTGAGTTGACTTTGGGAATTACACTTAGCTAGTTAAAGGTAATGAATAAAGTTCCGGTATACGCCGTTATGTAAATGAAGTGTGGATTTTGCGTAAGCATTATTCAAACAAGGGTGGTACCGCGAACGTAGCCTCGTCCCTTTTTAGGGATTAGGCTTTTTGTGTGCTTTAAAATAGCTTGAAGCAGATTCAGTGAGCGTTGCAATGATAAATTTATTTAAAGGGGAATTAAAATGGACTTAAAAGACAATTTACAATTGTTAAGTAAGGAAGCTGTAGAAAAAATCGAAGCCGCCATAGATTTAAAAGAACTTGATCAAGTACGTGTAGCCTACTTAGGAAAAAAAGGCCCAATTACTGAAATATCTAAAGGAATGAAGACTGTTTCTCCAGAAGAACGTCCTATCTTAGGTGCGCTTGTAAATGAAGTTAGAAATGAAATTACTTCACACTTAGAAACAAAAAAAGCACGATTAGAAATGGAAAAAATCAATCGTGATTTAGAAAGTGAAACCATTGACGTAACGTTGCCTGGCAGCTCTGTAGCTGTTGGTCAATCACATGTATTGACTCAAATAATCGAAGAAATCGAAGACTTATTTATTGGAATGGGCTATCAAATTATAGAAGGACCAGAAGTCGAAGAAGATAGTTACAACTTCGAACGAATGAATTTGCCTAAAGATCATCCTGCTCGAGATATGCAAGACACCTTTTATATTACAAATGAAATTTTATTACGTACGCATACTTCACCCGTTCAAGCTCGTACTATGGATAAACATGATTTTTCAAATGGTCCATTGAAAATGATCAGTCCTGGTAAAGTTTATCGTCGAGATAGCGATGATGCAACTCACTCTCATCAATTTCATCAAATGGAAGGTTTAGTAATTGCTAAAGATATTACAATGGGAGATTTAAAAGGAACGTTAGAAGTGTTTGCAAAAAAACTATTTGGTGAAGAGCGTGAAATACGGTTACGTCCTAGTTACTTCCCGTTCACTGAACCTTCTGTGGAAGTAGATGTTAGTTGTTTCAAATGTAGTGGAAAAGGTTGTAATGTATGTAAACATACTGGCTGGATCGAAATTTTAGGTGCGGGTATGGTTCATCCAAACGTGCTTGAAATGTCTGGAATTGATGCAACGGTTTATAGTGGATATGCATTTGGCTTAGGTCCTGATCGTGTAGCAATGTTAAAATACGGAATTGATGATATTCGTCATTTTTATCAAAATGATGTTCGTTTCTTAAATCAATTCAAAGTAAAGGAGTAAGACTATGAATGTATCTTATCAATGGTTGAAAGAATATTTAGATTTATCAAAAGTTACACCTGAAGCATTAGCAGATAAAATGTCACGAACAGGTATTGAAATTGAAGACATCAATATACCAGAAACTGGATTGAAAAAAATTGTTGTTGGTCATGCGGTAGAAGTAGTGAACCATCCAGATTCTGATCATCTACATGTTTGTCAAGTAGATATCGGAGAAGAAGAATTATCTCAAATCGTTTGTGGCGCACCTAATATTGCAGCTGGTCAAAAAATTATTGTGGCATTACCAGGATCTCGTATTGCTGGAAATGTAAAAATCAAAAAAGGTAAGATGCGTGGTCAAGTATCAAATGGAATGATCTGCTCATTAGCTGAATTGGGTTTCTCTGAAAAAGTGATTCCAAAAAAATATGAAGATGGCATTTATATCTTGCCGGAAGATGCAGTAGCAGGAGAGCCTGTGTTTCCTTATCTTGCAATGGATGATTCGATTCTAGAATTATCGATCACACCTAACCGTGCAGATGCACTAAGTATGCGTGGTGTTGCTTATGAAGTTGGAGCAATATACGATCAACAGCCTAAATTTCCATCTTTTGAATTAACTGAAGATGAAACAGATTCAGTTGAAAACTATCTTAATGTGACTGTAGAAAATAGTGAAGATACACCAAGTTATAATATTCGGATTATCAAAAATGTTAAAGTTTCCGAAAGCCCAATGTGGCTGCAAACAAAATTAATGAATGCAGGCATTCGTCCGTTGAATAATGTAGTAGACATTACAAATTATATTCTATTAGAATATGGACAACCTTTACATGCATTTGATTACGATCAATTGCAATCAAAAGAAATCGTCGTTCGCCAGGCTAATGATGGAGAAAAGTTAACCACTTTAGATGGAGAAGAACGTTCATTAACTTCTGAAGATATAGTAATCACAAACGGTTCTATCCCGGTAGCGTTGGCAGGAACAATGGGTGGGTTGGATTCAGAAATTGAGGACACCACTGTAACAGTTGCAATAGAAGCAGCTGTATTCAATCCAATTTCAGTGCGTAAAACGGCTAAAAGATACAACTTGAGAAGTGAATCAAGTTCGCGTTTTGAAAAAGGAATTAATCTTTCTACGATTACAACTGCTGGAGATCATGCAGCAGCGTTAATAGCTGAATTAACTGGTGGAACAGTAGTAGCTGGAACGTCTTCTCAGTCTGTTTTGGAAATCAAAGACAAAGTTGTCTCTATTACATTAAGTAGAATCAACCGTTCATTAGGAACGTCTATTACTATTGAAGAAGTGAAAGCAATTTTTGACCGTTTAGGATTTAACGTTCTAGAAAAAGAGGGTTTATTTGAAGTAGCTATTCCACCACGCCGTTGGGATATTGAAATTGAAGCAGATTTAGTGGAAGAAGTGGCTCGTATTTTTGGTTACGATAATTTACCTTCGACTTTACCAACAAGTCCAGCTCAGCCTGCAGCTTTAAATAGTAAACAGCGTCTCGTACGTCATACGCGCCGTTTCTTAGAAGGAGCAGGGTTATCACAAGCCATCAGTTATGTATTAACAACTCCAGAAAAAGCAACTCAATACATGATGCGTGAGAGTAAAGCAACACAGTTAGAAATGCCTATGAGTGAAGATCGTAGTACATTAAGAATGAATTTATTAAGTGGTTTATTAGATGATGTTAGTTACAATAAAGCACGTAAAAATAAAAACGTCGCTTTATATGAAATTGGCCGTGTATTCTATAAAGAGTCAAGTCAAGTATTACCAATCGAAGAAGAACATTTGGCAGGTGTGTTGACTGGATCTTTACTGGAAAAAGATTGGAAAGGTCAACCAAAAAAAGTTGATTTCTTTGTTCTAAAAGGTATTTTAGAAAAGTTAATAGCTTCATATGGTTTAACTGAGAAGGTCACTTTTGTTGCAGACAAACAACGTGATGGAATGCATCCAGGACGGACAGCAGCTCTTTACGTAGGAGAAAAGGAAATCGGATTTGCTGGTCAAATTCATCCTTTGGCAGCAAAAGCGTATGAATTAGATGAAACGTACGGTTTTGAAATAAATCTACAGGCTATTGTAGAAGCTGAAAAAGAATCAACTGTCTACGAAGCTATTCCGAAATTTCCAGGAATGACGAGGGATATCGCTTTATTAGTAGATGAGACTATTACAAATCAGCAATTAGTAGATTTAATTTACAAAAAAGGCGGCAAATATTTAGTTGGCGTACGGTTGTTTGATATTTATCAAGGCGAGAATATTGAAGAGGGCAAGAAATCAATGGCTTATACACTTTCCTATTTAAATCCTACTGCAACAATGGTGGAAGAAGAAGTGGCAAAAGCTTATGATAAAGTAACAAGTGCGTTAATAGAAGAATATCAAGTCGTTGTACGCTAAGTCTAGTTGGAATGATTAAGTCAATCCAATGAATTGAGTGTTTAAATGTTGACCACATTTTTGGAAAAATAACAAAAAGAGTCTTGCTAGTAGCAAGGCTTTTTTGTTATGCTAACAAGCACTAAACACAAATGATTATTCTATCTTTTTGCTATCTAGGAAAAGATAATTCAGGGGGAACTATATGAGGAAGAACGAGTTAAAAAAAGAAGTAAGTGGAATAACGGCGTTGACTGTTTTAGTAGGAACAGTAATAGGGGCAGGTATATTTTTTAAACCAACAGCTGTTTATGGCGCAGCTGGTGCTCCAGGTTTAGGTTTATTAGCATGGTTTGTAGCTGGAATCATCACAATGGCTGGTGGTCTGACAGTTGCTGAAATTGGAACAATTTATCCTCAAACAGGCGGAATGATGATTTATTTAGAAAAAGTATATGGACGATGGTTAGGTTTTCTAGTCGGATGGGCTCAGATGATTATCTATTACCCAGCGAATATAGCAGCATTAGCTATTATTTTTGCTACTCAATTTGTTAATTTATTTACATTATCCGATAATGTGATTGTACCGACAGCTATTATAACAGCTATTTTTTTAATGGGCGTAAATTTTTTAGGAACAAAATATAGTGGGCGGATTCAAACAGCGGCCACTATTTTGAAGTTGATTCCTCTTTTAGTTATTATCGTAGCAGGGTTGCTTTATCCTGGTGGAGGTGTAGTAAGACTGATCCCACTTTCAGTAGAAAGTCATCCAGTTTTGACTAGTTTTGGTTCTGCTCTTATTGCAACTTTATTCGCTTATGATGGGTGGATTAATGTAGGGACGCTTGCTGGAGAAATGAAGAGTCCTGGTAAAATGCTACCAAAAGTGATTATTGGTGGATTATCAATCGTCATGGCCGTATACTTATTAACAAATATCGCTTATTTGTTTGTCTTAGACAGTACTCAGCTAGCTGGAACGGATACACCGGCAGCTCTAGTTGCTTCACATCTTTTTGATGGGATTGGGAGCAAATTAGTAACGATAGGAATATTGATTTCTGTATTCGGAGGAATAAATGGGTATATCATTTCTGGACTAAGAGTTCCTTATGCGTTAGCAACTCAAAAAATGTTGCCATTTAGTAACTGGTTTGCCAAAGTCAACACTAAAACCAATTTACCAATTAACGGAGGTCTAGTTATCTTAGGAATTGCCATCTTAATGATTTTGACAGGACAATTCAATCAACTGACAGATTTAATTATTTTCGTTATTTGGTTTTTTATAACTTTGACATTTATTGCGGTTATCATTTTAAGAAAAACTCAGCCAGACATTGAGCGACCATACAAGGTTCCTTTATATCCGATTATTCCATTGGTTGCTATAATTGGAGGATTATACATTATCATTAATACTTTAATCGTTCAGCCAGGAAATGCCTTTATTGGGATTTTTCTAACACTTATTGGAATACCTGTTTATCTTTATTGTAAAAAGAAATACGGAATACCTGAAAAAGAATAATGAAACTAAAAACCTCCATTTGCTGGTCTTCAGCTAGTGGAGGTTTTTAGTTGTATAATCAGCGCAAACCGCTAATTTTTTTTGCTTTTTCTGTATTCGCAAAATGTAACTTAGCATAGTTTCTAAGCAATGGGATTCCACCTTGTTTTAAAAGCTTTGCAGCAACTAAATCAATATTGCTACCGGCACCAGATGGAATTTTGAAACCTGCTTTTGCGCTCAATTCATCAAGACCTTTTAAAAAGGCATAACGTGCAATAATAGAAGCCGCCGCTACGGATAGGTGGTGGCCTTCGCCCTTAGTCTGAAAATAAACAGACTCTTTTACTTGTTTTGGTTGATCATTAATATGGTTGAAATAAGTTGCAGGAAGTTCAAATTGATCGATTAAAATACCATCTGGTTTTTGAGGGCTGATTTTTTCAAGCACATGACCTAAAGCTTGATTATGTAAAATAGCTTTCATTTTACCTTGTGTCATAGTTGGTTGAATAGTATTATATTTTTCAGGCATAACATTTAATAAGCTGTGTGGTAAGAAAGTAACCAAGTCTTTTGCTACACGAATAATTTCTGAATCCTTCATATCTTTCGAATCGCGTACGCCCAATTCCTTTAACAAAGCAAGTTGAGAGTGGTCGGCATAAGCTGCAACGACCGTTAATGGTCCAAAATAACTTCCGGTTCCGACTTCATCACTACCAATAACTGACCAACTACTAAAATCTTTTGGTAAAGGGGTATTCAAAGATGAAGCGGATGATTCTTTTTTTTTTGGTGGGACAATTGATGCTTTGGATTTCCAAATAGCAGCTTCTTTTTCAGAATCTGCACCTTGAAACAATACTTTGCCAGAATTGTATCCCGTTACGTTTACGGCTCCCTTTTTAGCAGCAAAAAAAGCACCAGGAGGAGTAGAGGATTTCAAGCAAGTAGTGTAATATTGTTTCATATCTGTTAAGGTTTTTTTTGAAACTAATAGTACTTCATTAGACATTCTGTCACTCATTTCTTCATTAATTAATCATCTAACTTGTAGTTTACCACATATTTTCATTTGATATTGGCAAGATATTAAAATGAAATGAAAAAAAGTGCAACTATTAGGCGATTCATGGTAAAATAAGGGAAATGTAATTTTTAGGAGGGACTGCCATGTCAAAAGGGAAAATTCGATATAAAACTACAATAGCAGGAAGACCCTATACGATTATCGGAGCTAGACCCGAAGAACACATGCGGTCAGTGTCTAAAATGGTAAATGAGCAAATGCAACAAATTGAATCATTATCAAAAGGATTAGACCCCGAACGTAGAGCAGTTTTAGTAGCGGTTAATGCTGTATCGGATCAAATTGAACTACAAATAAAACTAGATGCTATGCAAAAAAAAATAGCAGAATTAGAAAAGAATTTACAGAAAGATCAGGAATTTAAAATAAATGAAGAACAAATTCCTGAATAAAGGTGATAAGTAGTATGTTAATGACAGTCCTTATAGTTTTAATTTTAGCCATGGGAGCTTATAGTGGTGCTAGAAGAGGTTTAGTCCTTCAATTTGTTTTTACAATAGGTTATTTTGTTTCATACTTATTGGCAAGAAATTATTATCAAATGTTAGGATCACACTTAGAATTGATTGTTCCTTATCCATCAGCTACCGAGAGTAGTCAATTTGTTTTTTATGACCAAGCCTTAGGATTCAATCTAGATGGTGCTTTTTATAATGGTGTCGCATTTATAATCATCTTATTTGTAGGTTGGTTAATCACTCGTTTTATAGGTGGCTTACTAAATGCTGTGACGCTTATTCCAATTATCAAGCAACTAAATTCGCTAGGTGGAGCATTATTAAATGTTATTGTTTCTTATATCGCTATCTTTATCATTTTGTTTTTATTAACAATGGTTCCGATAGATGCTATTCAAGAAGCATTTAGTAATAGTTGGTTAGCACGTACAATAGTAGAAGATACACCAGTCATTTCAGCACAACTGTATAATTGGTGGATAGAATCGTCATTGAAGTAAGTAATATAGTTAAATAGTAAAAAAAAATCGTTTCTCTTAAACTAGGGGGACGATTTCTTAATGTGAACGATAGGAAAACTTTATTTTACAATTAAATAAAGCTAGTAATAAAAGTATAATGAAATGAGAGGTGAAATAGATGAACAAAAAAATCCTTCAAACATTGGAATTTAGTAAAATTATCCAAGCAGTTGCCAATTTTGCTGCTTCTGATTTAGGGAAAGAACAAGCTTTAACGTTAGCTCCCTCAATTGATAAAGAAGAAGTTGAATTATGGCAAGATGAAACCGAAGATGGTACAAAAATTATAAAATTAAGAGGCAGCATGCCTATTCCCAAATTACAAAATGTTCGTCCTCATTTAAAACGCTTGGATATCGGTGCTAGTTTAAATGGATTAGAAATTGCTCAAATTGGAAAAATTTTGCGCACTACTTCTGAATTAAACCGTTTCTTTGAGAATTTAAAAGAATCTGGTATTGAAATGAATCGCTTATATGATCTGGCTGAAAACTTTGTTACAACGCCAACTTTAAATCAGTTGATTCGTGAAACGGTAGATGAAGATGGCCATATTCTAGATGACGCAAGTCTTGCTCTAAAAGGGATTCGTACTGGCATCAAACGAGGAGAAAATAATGTTCGTGAAAAGCTCGATGGAATTGTTCGCGGGAAAAGTGCACAATATTTAAGTGATGCAATTATTACTATTCGTAATGATCGTTATGTTATTCCAGTTAAACAAGAATACCGTAGTCATTTTGGTGGTGTAGTCCATGATCAAAGTTCAACAGGCCAAACATTATTTGTTGAACCACAAAGTGTAGTTGAGTTGAATAATCGCTTGCGCCAACTTCAAATTGAGGAACGACGTGAAGTAGATCGTATCTTAGCTGAAATTTCGAATGAAATTGCTCCGTATAGTAAAGATATTTTAAATAACATGTTTTTATTAGGTAAGCTTGATTTTATTGGTGCAAAAGCAAGTTATGCAAAAAACGTGGCTGCAAATAGACCACTAATTCATGAAGATAACGAAGTGAAGCTATTGAGTGCAAGACACCCTTTATTGGATCCAGAGACTGTAGTCGCAAATGATATTTTAATTGGTGGAGAAAACCAAGCAGTTATTATTACTGGACCAAATACTGGTGGGAAAACGATTATCCTAAAAACATTAGGGTTGCTTCAATTAATGGGACAAGCTGGATTACAAATACCCGTTGCTCCAGAGAGTCAAATTGGATTATTTACTGAAATATTTGCTGATATTGGAGATGAACAATCCATTGAACAGAGTTTAAGTACTTTTTCTTCTCATATGACAAATATTGTATCTATACTAGATCGAATGGATAACAAAAGTTTGATTATCTTTGATGAATTAGGAGCAGGGACAGACCCTCAAGAAGGAGCTGCACTTGCTATAGCTATTCTAGATAAGGTTGGTGCTGTTGGCAGTTATGTTATGGTGACTTCTCATTACCCTGAATTAAAAGCATATGGATATAATCGTCCACAAACAATTAATGCGAGTATGGAATTTGATGTTGACACACTCAGCCCAACTTATCGATTATTGATAGGTGTTCCAGGTCGAAGTAATGCTTTTGAGATCTCTAAGCGATTAGGTTTGAGCGAAGATGTTATTGATTCTGCTCGTCAACTGATTGATGGTGAAAGTCAAAACTTAAATGAAATGATCTCTGATTTAGAAAATAGACGCAAAATGGCAGAAACAGAGTACCTTGAAGTGCGTCACTACGTTGATGAAGCAGAGCAATTGCATGCGGATCTACAAACGGCAGTACAGCAGTTTTATGCTGAACGTGAAGAATTGATGAAAAAAGCACGCGAGAAAGCTAATAATCTAGTTGAGGAAACAGAAGAGACAGCTGATCAAATCATTAAAGATTTACGCAAAAAACAAATTCAAGGGCATTATGAAAATGTAAAAGAACATGAATTGATTGATGCAAAAACACAGCTGTCTGGGTTAAAGCAAGAAGAAGCTTTAGCCAAAAATAAGGTGTTAAAAAAAGCCAAAGCGAAACAGGTAATGAAACCTGGAGATGATGTGATAGTTCAATCATTTGGCCAAAAAGGTGTGTTAATGGAACGAGCAGATAAAAATCATTGGGTCGTTCAAATGGGTATGTTGAAAATGAAACTTAAAGAAAGTGATTTAACATTAACTGAACCAGAAAAAGAACCGAATCGTAAAATGATTGCATCAGTACGTTCAGAATCAAACAGTCATGTTTCGCCTCAGCTAGATTTAAGAGGCGAGAGGTATGAAAATGCCTTAGCTGAATTGGATCGTTACCTTGATGCCGCTCTTTTAGCTAACTACCCTCAAGTGACTATAGTACATGGAAAGGGAACTGGAGCTATTCGACAAGGTGTAACGGATGCGCTGAAAAGGCATCCCTCGATAAAAGAATTTCATTATGCTCCACCTAACCAAGGAGGAAATGGTGCTACAATCGTAGAATTTAAATCTTAAGCTTTTGGGTAGATATTAAAAGTAATTTTTGATATAATGAACAAACAATATAACTTACTATTAATAAGTTGTAAAAATGTCTTTGGGAGGAATAGCAATGGTACAAGCAGTAACTGACGCAACTTTTGAAACAGAAACTAAAGATGGTTTAACAATTACAGATTTTTGGGCAACATGGTGTGGGCCTTGTCGCATGCAGTCGCCAGTATTAGAAGAACTTGATGAAGAAATTGGGGACGAAGTAAAAATCGTCAAAATGGATGTTGATGCTAATCCAGAAGTTCCAAGTTCGTTTGGAATTATGAGCATTCCTACTCTATTAGTCAAAAAAGATGGAGAAGTTGTTGAAAAATTAATTGGTTACCACAATAAAGAACAAATCGAAGATGTTATCGCTAAATACAAATAAACAACAAAAAAAGGATCGAGACAAAAATGTCTCGATCCTTTTTTTTGTTGTTTGTGCTAAAAGTTAGGTATTTTTAATAATTACTTTTTTTGAATGAGAATTCTTATAATAAAGAACTTCTTTCTTTAGCTCTTCTATTAATGAAAAATCTTCAATCGCTTCCAATAAATTAAAGCCTTTTTGAGTCCAGGTTTCTGTCTCAGCAGTAGATTTTTTTAATTTAGTTAATATAATGCCTTTTCGTACGTATACAACACCGAGTATTCGGTACCTCCCTTTGTCTTTGCTTAGTGCAATCAAAGAATCTGCTTTTTCCAACGCTGGTTGGTAATTATGATTTTCCATTAGTAAATAAATGAGATTCATAGAGTAAGCCAGTTTCAACTCTATTGCTTCATGAAAATGTTGGTAATTTTCTAACTCCAGCAATGCGCGTTTTGAAATGAAATGAGAAGTATCAAAATTAAAGAAAAAAAGAATATTGTTTAACAAACGCAATTCAATTAAGTACCATTTATCAAGCTGAGCAATGCGTTGCCAAACCTTTTCAGCATAAGGTGCTGCTTGTGATAGATCATTGGTTTTTGAAAGGGTGATGAGCGCATCACAAATATAAAAAATATCTTGTACAACGTTATCCTCATGCTCATTTAAATAGTTTTTTGTTGTTTCTCTAACTTTCATCAAGGTAGTTAAATCGTTATTTACAGCCATTGTTTTAAATTGATATAAAATAGCGTCTTTTCCTTTTAAGTGATAGTGATTGTGAATGTAATTAAATTCTTCATGACTCATATCTAAATTGTTTAAAATTTGAAAGTATTTAGTAATGGTTGGAATAATACTATCCAATTCAAATTTTGTATAAGTAGAACGTGCCATAGCTTCTTTCGCCACATATTGTTGAGTGTAACCTTTATTTTCTCTTATTTTTTTAAAGTCTTTGCCAAAATATTGACGAATATGTGTCATAAATTAAATCATCTCCTAATAAAAAAATGTGATTATATGAACATTATATAAAATAGTATAAATCATTTGCTATAATTAAGTCAAAGTTAGGAGGGATTGCATGAAAAAGATATTAAAAAAAATAGTATTATTTTTGCCGGTAATCTGGTTCATGGGCGGCGGCGGTGGCTAGTAGAAAGTTAAACCAGTTACTCTAGCATTTCCTTAATTCTTAGTCAGTTTTTCGGATTAGTAAGAGTGAGTTTGTTTGACTTACTCTTACTAATTCTTTGGATAATAAATGGATCTTTCGGTATTAAGTTTAGGAGGGACGCTATGGAAGCAAATAAAGTAAAAGCAAGAAATAGCTATGCTTATATTCTTGAAGGAAAGAATAGTTGTGATACTTTACTGGTAGACGAGGAAGACTTGATTGAAAATGCTGACGGAATCCTTGATTGCCCTCTTGATAGTGTGCTGAGAAAAAATGAATTATCTTTAAGTGATTTAAATGACATGAAAACTACAAAGTTGATATTTGTAAAATTAGACGAGAATAAAACCATAATATTGAATACTATCAACCTCAATATAAATATTTAAAAGAGGTAAAACTAAATAAGTGGATTTTAAAGCGTTGATATAAATTTAACGCTTTTTTTGCTGGTTAAAAAAATTATTTTTGCTACACTTATGTAAAATAATAGGTGTTAAGATTAATAATAAAAGTAGTAAGGATGATAACTTAATGAAAAGCATAACTATTAATACAGAAGATGGCAATCTTTATTGCACTGTAAGTGGGGTGGGCGATCCTTTACTTCTACTGCACGGCAATGAAGAAGACCACCAAATATTTGAACATCAATTCTCTCATTTTAGTAAACATTTTCAAGTTGTTGCACTAGATACAAGAGGACATGGACGTTCAGATCATGGAAAAGGCGTATTAACGTTTCAAAAAATTGCTCGAGATATTTTAGCTGTGTTGCGATATTTTAATTTGTCAGCTGTAAATATCATAGGTTTTAGTGATGGTGGAAATTTGGCATTGTATTTTGGCAGCCATTACCCAAAAAAAGTGATTAAACTTATTGTGATTGGTGCTAACTATAAAGTAAATGGGTTGAAAAAAGATGCTTTAGCTGAAGTAAAGAGAGAATATGTGTTATTGACCGTTTTAGGCGTCTTTTTTTTAAAAGCAGCAAAAAAAAGACAAATCATTGATCTCATGTGGCATCAACTAAATCTAAGTTCTGCTGATTTGGCAGCTATAGAATCGCCTACACTGATAGTAGCAGGTGAGAACGACGTTATTGAAGAAAGTCATACTAAAAAAATCCATAAATTGATCGCCAAGAGTGAATTAGTGATTGTACCAAAAGCAAGTCATTTTCTAATGGTTGAAAAGTATAAAGAGTTTAATCAATTTGCAACAAAATTTTTGCTTAACAATAGCTTTTCCTCATAAGTATTAAGTAGACTAATAGATACTAATTTTCAAGCCGATTTCTTGGAATATTTTAGCTTTTTAATGTATACTATTGGAGAAAATTTAAATTAAGAGAACAGATTAAATATAAAGCAAGATATTTATTTTTATTGTTTAATCTAGTTTCGATAACTAGATTGTATAGTAATTAAAACTGTGTTATCATGTTATTAAATATAGATAAACTAACTATTAAAAAGAAAAAATAAATGACAAAGTCTTTTGGGACACTACTAATTGCCAGATTTTTTTCAAGGAGGAAATAAAATGAACGAAGAAGCAGTGTATACAAAAAAATATCTAGTCACTAATGAGGTGCTTAATGCTGTAACACATGGTATTGGGGCTCTCTTGAGTATTGCTGGAATGGTTTTATTGATTATGAAAGCAGTAAACACAGGTACAACTTTAGAATTAGTTTCGTATTGTATTTACGGAACTTCACAATTTCTCCTTTATTTGTGTTCAACTCTTTACCATAGCTTGATTTTTACTCGAGCAAGAAAGCTGTTTAAAATTTTCGATCATTGTAGTATTTTCTTGCTAATTGCTGGTTCTTATACTCCTATTTCACTTATCACAATTGGTGGGAAAACGGGATGGGCATTGTTTGGAGTCGTATGGGCAATTGCTATATTTGGAATTGTTTACAAATGTCTTTGGATTGAGAAATTCAAAAAAATGTCGACACTACTGTATATTGGTATGGGTTGGCTGAGCATGTTTGCAATCAAACCTATGTATATTGGACTAGGATTTGATGGTTTTGCTCTACTATTAGCTGGTGGACTTTCATTTACCATAGGAACTATTTTCTACAGTATGAGAAACGTTAAGTACATGCATGTCTTGTGGCACTTATTCGTTTTAGCAGGTACTGCATTCATCTATTTTTCTATCTTACTTTATGCATAAAAAAGAAACTTAAAGAAAATGAGTTACTTTCTTTAAGTTTCTTTTTTTTTTGCTTCACTTAAAATTTATAAGGCTTTCTTTATGTTTATTTGCAAAAGAGTTGTATAATAAAACAGCTGAATAAGAATATGCAAGGAGGAATGACATGAGTATTGGGTATGCTTGTTTAACTGTAGGCGTTCCAAATACAGGTTTTAAAACTTGTCGGAAAGCAAATGCCACAGAAGAAAAACTAAAAGAATTAATACATTTTAATTTAAATTCACTAGAAAATGTGATTGAGTACAATATAAAAAATAACATTAAATTATTTCGTATTAGTTCAGACATCATTCCTTTTGGGTCTAGCCCGGTAAATACATTAGCATGGTGGGAACTATTTAAGCCTCAATTTGAACAAATAGGGAGTAAAATCAAATCTAGCGGTATGCGAGTGTCTATGCATCCCGGACAGTATACGGTATTAAACTCACCAGATGAAGACGTTGTGTCACGAGCGGTTGAAGATCTAAACTACCATACAAGATTTTTAGACAATCTTGGAGTAGGACCTGCACATAAAATTATTTTGCATATTGGTGGAGTTTATCAAGAAAAAGAAAAGGCTATGGAACGTTTTGTTAAAACTTACCAAACGCTATTGTCAGATGCCATAAAAAAACGATTAGTCATTGAAAATGATGATCGGTCCTATACGGTTTCTGAAGTCTTGAGAATTAGTCAAGCAACAGGTGCTCCTGTTATTTATGATAATCTTCATAATGCGATTAATACAAGCGATGTTACAAAAGATGATGCTTATTGGATTGAATTAACTCGAAAAACATGGAAAGTTGAGGACGGATGTCAAAAAATCCATTATTCTCAGCAAAGTCCAATGAATCGAATCGGGGCACATACGCAGACGGTCGCGATTGATCCATTTTTGGATTTTTATCATCAAGTATCGAGAGAAGATTTGGACATTATGTTAGAAGTAAAAGATAAAAATCTTTCTGCTGTAAAGTGTATTACTGCGACGACAGAGCACCCACATATTAACTTGCTTGAAAAAGAATGGAGCTTGTATAAATACAGTGTTTTAGAAAGATCACCGAAGTTGTATGATGACATAAGGCAGTTGTTAAAAGATAAAAGTAGTTTTCCAGTACTGGATTTTTATCGTTTACTGGACCAAGCAATAGCCATGGAAGTCACAACAGGAACAGCTGTAAATGCTGCTAGCCATGTATATGGTTATTTTAAAAATGAAACAACAGAAAAAGAAAAAGCGGGCTTTTTAAAGCAACTTGAAAAAGTTGAACAAACTAATGGCTCTATAAAAGCTCTAAAAAAAATATTGTGGAACTTAGCAGTAGGTTACAACCAACCTTACTTGCTTCAGTCCTACTATTTTGTATTTTAAAAATAAAAAAAATGTGAATGCTTGATGATGGAAATAAAATGAAGTATACTATTTTATTGTATCAAGCAATAGCTTGAATAGTTCACAGATGAAAGAGGAAAAAATATGAATATACAAAAAATTATTGCCTTAGTTATTTTACTTTCTGGAATTATTTTACTTTTTTATGGATTTATAGAAAGCAATCGAATTTCTTTAATTACCGGAATCGCCTTAATTGTGATTACAATACTAGATTATATGAAATTAAAAAACAAGAAAAATAAACCCTGAGCTATTTACTTCTAAGGGATTTTTTGTAAAAAAAAGAAAATATAAAATATTCAGTGCATTTAAGATCTAAGTATGCTATACTAATAGATGTAGATGTACGTGGTGTTTCACTTTTTAGAGGTCAAACGATTGTTTTTTCTTGTGTTTAAATAAGGTATAGGTTCGAATCCTATCTTCTACATTTTCAACTACCTTTGCTTAAAGGTAGTTTTTTTGTTTTAAAAATTAGTTTATTCAACATATAGTGTTATAAGGTAAGGTTCGTTAAATTGCTAAACGGATTGTTTGGGTACATCTTCTTTATTTGGTACTATAATAGTGTATTAATTAACTATGATAGGAGGACGAATAAGTATGGTGAAAAATTTCAAAGGTGCTTACCAATCAGTTGAGGAATCAGCAGCTCAAGTTGAACATTTAATTACAGAAGGTTATCAACCTGAGGATATTACTGTGGTCACTCATAAAGAAAATAAAGGTACGATTGAAAGTTTAACTATTGCCGAAGTGGACCCTATTCTTAATAAACAGAATAAATCAGTATGGAATCGAGTTAGAGATACCTTTAATGAAGCAGATGATACCAATCCGCTTAAAAAATATAAGTTAGACCCTACTATTACTCAAAGATACAATACAGCAATAAGAAATGGTGGTTATGTTATTATTACTGAAGAACCAGAGACCAACAAAACCAATCAAAACCTGAGAAGTCATCCAGTTAAGGATAAAAAAGATCCTACTTTATCAACAATTGGTGAAGTTTCCGCATCAGTAAAAGGAAAAATTTCAGAAGGAAACAATAAAGCTCCTTCAATAGACGGGATTCCTTTGAAAGAAACAGATGGGACATTTGGAGGGAATCATCCAACTGATAATCCAAGTATGCCTTCTACGCCTGGAACAGATCAACAAAGAGATATTCGAGTAGATCGATAATTTTAAAAAAATAAAAGCAGATTGAGGCTACGTTCTCAATTTGCTTTTTTAGTCTGTCTTGAAAGTTAACTAAGAATAAGTAGGAATTTATGGATAATAATGGTCTAACTATAAAAAGTCTGTTAGACTTAATACTTAAGTACATAGTTCAGATTACAAGAGTGGAGGAAAAAATATGTTAGAAGTAAAACAACTAAAAAAAACCTTCGGAACGTTAACTGCAGTAGATGATGTTAGTTTTACGATTCCTGATGGTCAGATTTTAGGGATGATTGGGCAGAATGGCGCAGGGAAAACAACAACTTTTCGCTTGATATTAAATTTCTTAACGGCTGATTCTGGAGAAGTATTATGGGATGGTAAGCCGCTGAAAAAAACGGATTATGATATCATTGGTTATTTACCGGAAGAGCGTGGGTTGTACCCTAAGGTTTCAATTGAAGATCAAATTATTTATTTTGCACAGTTACGTGGGAAATCAAAAAAGGAGATCAAACCTCAAATTGATAAATGGATGGAGAAATTCCAAGTTAAAGGAAAAAAGACAGATAAAATTAAATCCTTATCTAAAGGAAATCAACAAAAAGTGCAATTAATCGCTACGTTGATTCATCAACCAAAATTGGTTATTTTAGATGAACCTTTCAGTGGGCTAGATCCTGTCAATGCTGGATTGTTAGAAATTGGAATCAAAGAATTAAAAAAACAAGGGGCTTCGGTCATCTTTTCAAGTCACAACATGAATAATGTTGAGGATATCTGTGACAAGTTGATCATGTTAAGAAATGGTAAAATGGTCTTAGATGGAACCGTCCGTGAAATAAGAGAACAATTTGGTCGAAAAAAATTGTTTTTAGAAACAGCCATTTCTATTGAGGAATTGCAATTGATGCCTGGAGTTGTAAAAGCAGTAGAAACTAATGATGGAATGAAAGTTCTAGATTTAGAACATCCGGAAGATGGAAAAGCTATTTTCGAAAAAGTAACACAAGACGGATACATTACTACTTTTAGTCAGCAGCCACCTACGATAGAGGAAATATTTAAAATGAAAGCAGGTGAATTCCATGAATAAGTTTTGGGTAATTGTGACTGATGTCTACAAAAAAAATATTAAATCATTCGGATTTTTAACAATGGTACTATCACCTATTGTGATGCTGCTAGTCATTGGTGGAATTATTTATTTTATTAGTCAATCTGAAAATGATATTCCTGAAATTGCTGTTTTAACGTCTGATCAAGAGATCCAAACTCTTTTAGCAACTCAGGAAAATCAATTTACTATTAATTCTGAAATTACAACGAAAGAAGCAGCAGAGAAAGCTATGGAGCAAGAAGAGCTAGACGGTTATCTTGAAGTTAAATCTGATAACCAACTTGTTTCAGCAAACTATGTGGATACTTCAGGGAGCGATGCTTTAGATACGACTGTTTTAACAGGTTTACTAACCAGCATCCAATTAAATCGAAAGGCAACAGAATATGGATTAACACAACAAGAAGCAATGGAATTGATGACTCCTGCAAGCCTAACTACAGAAACAGTTCGTTTTGAAGATGGTGGAATCACTAACCAAGATAGTACAGAAGAGACTATTAAAATGTGGAGTTCATATGTTGTCGGTATTGCTATTTTCATTTTTATTATGAATTATGCTAGTATTATTGGGACTGAAATCGCATCTGAAAAAGGAACAAGAATTATGGAAATTATTTTATCAAGTGTTTCTTCTACAACCCATTTCTTTGGAAAATTAGTTGGGATATTATTGGTTTGTCTGACACAAATCATTATCTATGTTGTATTAGCCTTGATAGCTTATCCTTATATAAAAAATATTACTTTTGTTCAAGAATTTTTTGAAGGAATCGATATGGGAGCTTTATTAAGTAATTTATTAGGTACAACACTTATTTACTTTGTATTAGGGATTATTTTATATGCTGGTTTAGCAGCTTTCTTTGGTTCGTTAGTAACGAAAATAGAAGATGTCAGCAAAGCCGTTACACCTTTGGTTTTCTTAGCATTGATTGGGTTTTATGGCGGATTGTTTGCTTTTGCCAGTCCAAATCAACTCATTGTTAAAATTGGTTCTCAAATACCTTTATTCACTCCGTTTATTATGCCCTTTAGAGTAGCGAGTGAAACAGTGTCAACTACTGGGATAGTGATTTCTATTATCGTGATGATTGTATTTACTATTCTTTGTACGTTGCTATCACTAGTAATGTATCGTTCAAATGTTTTAGTTTATTCCGATGCCGGAATGATGAAAACAATGAAGACATCTTTTAGTATTCTAAAAAATGAACGAAAGAAGCCAGAATAGTAAATTAATAAAAGTAAAAGAGAGCTAGGTTAATGTTAACCTAGCTCTCTTTTACTTTTATTTACAGTTCATTTCTCGATGATCTTGAAGGGAAAGTAAATTCAGCTTGTTCAAGAACGTCAATGTTCATTAAGTCCGTTTCTTCATTTTCGTCGTCACTCATAATAAAATGAGTAAGGGGTTCTTCAATTGATAAGCGATCCTTTGTGTCTGATTGTACGATGAATGTAACAACCTTTGTCTTCATGTTTATTTCAGTTAGTGCTTCAGTATATAAACTGTCTAGTGTTTGGATTTGTTCAGCTAAAAATCCAGCTTCTAAATTAAAACTAGGTTGTGCATGTTCTAAACGGGCTTGTACAACTTTACCAGATAAAGTATAAACCTGTTTATTGTGTTGTTCCTTATTCAATTCTATTAAGCCAAAACCCGCTTTATCAAAAAAGCGAATTATGTCTTGCCTATTTGCAAGTGGATATTGTCTGGCCAATTCTTTACCAGCCCAATACAAAATTTCGTGTGTTTCTGCTCCTAATAAGTTGGGTATAAGAACATCTCTAATCAGTTCATATCCAAATAAGGAAGTTGTTTCGTTAAATTTCTCTAGATCCACTTTTTGTTCGTTCTTTTTTCTACTCACTAGCTCATTCACCTCTTTTGTCATTCACAATTTATTATAACGTGATTTGAAACAGAAACCTATCTTTTTAAAAAAAATGCTATTCAGTTACTTAAAAAAAAGAAAAAAGAAGTTATTTAAACGATTAACTAAGTTAATTTACCTAATCCCTTGAATTTCGTGCTAAAAAAAGGGAAAATAGATAGAGTATACAAATGAAAATAAACAGAGGTTGTTAAAGATGAAAAAACAAGCGATAGGTTTTATAGATTCTGGAGTTGGTGGTTTGACAGTAGTAAAAGAAGCTATGCGACAGTTACCAAATGAATCGATTTATTATGTAGGAGATACTGCACGTTGTCCTTATGGTCCAAGACCGGAAGAACAGATTCTACAATTTACATGGGAGATGACCCATTTTTTATTAAAAAAGGATATTAAGATGCTTGTAATTGCTTGTAATACAGCAACTGCAGTAGCCTTAGAAGATTTAAAGAAGAAGTTAGCCATACCAATCATTGGTGTTATTTTACCCGGAAGCCGTGCTGCAATCAAAGCAACAAAAAATAATCGTATTGGAATTATTGGAACTGAAGGTACGATAAAAAGTGACAAATATAAAAAGATGATTCGTTCAAAAGACACTTTAGCATCAGTAGACAGTTTGGCTTGTCCAAAATTCGTTCCTTTGGTTGAAAGTAATGAATATGATAGTGCAATTGCTAAAAAAATTGTTACAGAGACTTTGAAGCCCATAAAAAATAAAAATATCGACACATTAGTTTTAGGTTGTACCCATTATCCATTATTGCGTCCGATCATCCAGAATTTTATGGGTGATTCAGTAACATTGATCGATTCAGGTGCAGAAACCATTAGTGAAGTAAGCACTATTTTGGATTACTTTAATCTTGCAGAATTAAGCAAAAATAAAGAAGTTTCTGAACGGAAATTTTATACAACAGGATCTACACATATGTTTAATGATATTGCCTCTCAATGGTTGGGAAATGAAACATTAGATGTTGAACATATTAAATTAGGGACAGAAAAATTTTAAACAAGAGCTAAAAGCTCAAAAAAAAAGCGAGGTTCAAGTATGCGTGCTGATGGTAGAAAAAATGATGAAAATAGGTTGGTGACAATAGAAACCAATTATTTGAAACACCCTGAAGGATCAGTTTTGGTCTCTTTTGGAGACACGAAAGTAATTTGCAATGCAACAATTGAAACAAGAGTCCCGCGTTTCTTAAAAGGAATGGGTAGTGGATGGGTTCATGCTGAATACAGCATGTTGCCGAGAGCTACAAATACACGAAATATACGTGAAGCAGCTAAAGGAAAATTAAGCGGACGTACAATGGAGATTCAACGATTGATTGCACGTTCGCTACGTTCAAGTATTGACTTAGAAGCCCTAGGAGAACGTTCAATTACGGTAGACTGTGATGTGATTCAAGCAGATGGTGGAACACGAACTGCAAGTGTTACAGGCGCATTTGTAGCTTTAAAATTGGCGATTCAAACATTATTGGATAGTGGTGAATTAACAGAAAGTCCAATCAAAGAAAATGTAGCAGCAATCAGTGTAGGGATTTTAAAAGATGGAGAAGCGGTATTAGATTTAAATTACTTGGAAGACAGTTCTGCAGAAGTAGATATGAATTTAGTTATGACTTCTAGAGGACAATTTGTTGAAATCCAAGGTACAGGTGAAGAATCTACTTTTTCTGCAGAACAACTTTCAGTGATGTTAGAATTTGGTAAAAAAGGGATCAATGAATTGATTCAAGTTCAAGATGATGCATTTCAACAAGCTCTTTCTTTAAAAAATGAAGGTATAAAACCGTACCCGCTTATTCCAAAGGATGAAATTTTAATAGCAACAGGAAATGCTGGAAAAGCTAAAGAATTTGAAGCGTTATTTGCAAAAAAAGGATTCAAAGTAAAAACGTTACGTGATTTTCCTGAGATTCCTGAAGTCGAAGAAACGGGAACAACGTTCGAAGAAAATGCGTTACTAAAAGCAGAAATGATTGCTCGCACACTAAATATGTTAGTGTTAGCAGACGATTCAGGATTAAAAGTAGATGCGCTAGATGGTGCGCCAGGCGTTTTTTCTGCTCGCTATGCAGGAGAATTAAAAAGCGATGCTGCGAACAACGCCAAACTATTGCATGAATTGACAGGGGTAGATAAAGGAGATCGTACAGCACAATTTCACTGTACGCTTGCACTTGCTTTGCCTGGAAAAACAAGTTTAGTTGTTGAAGGCGAAGTAGAAGGATTAATTTTAACCATCCCTAAAGGGGAGAATGGTTTTGGTTATGATCCATTGTTCTTCGTTGAAAGTAAAGGGAAAACAATGGCAGAATTGACTCAAGATGAAAAAAATGAAGTCAGTCATCGTGCAGTAGCACTAGAAAATTTGGAACAAGTTTGGGATGATTGGATAAATAGTTAATCTATTGCTGCAAAAACGGAGGGAAAAGAATGAAAGTACTAGTTGTAAGCGACAGTCATGGAGATCGGGAAATTTTAGTAGAACTAATTGAACGGTATAAGGATAAAGTAGATCAGCTCTTTCATTGTGGGGATTCCGAGTTGGAAGCAACCGATCCCGTTTGGGATTCTATGTTGACTGTCAGAGGAAATATGGATTTTGAAGATGAGTTTGCAATGACACAAACGATTGAAGTACAAAATCAACGGATATTTATGGCTCATGGGCATCGCTTGGATGTTAACTACACTATGCAAGAGTTAGTCTTTGCAGCAAAAGAAGAATATGCAAACTATGCATTTTTTGGCCATACTCACCAAGCTAGAGTGGAACAAATAAATAATATAGTGATATTAAATCCTGGCAGTATTTCAGAGCCCAGAGGCAACTATCCTTTTCCTACCTATGCAATTATTGAGAATGATGACTCTCAAGTCAATGTAACATATTACAACCGCGCTCATGAAGCCATTGAACAATTATCTAGCCACTTTTCTAAAACGAAGGAATAGCAAGGTCCTAAATGCACTTTTTTTTAAGTGAATGATTATTTTTTTATCTAATTCCATTGTTTTACTACTCTTTTAGAACTTTTTCACGTAAAATAGTAGTTGGATTTAGTTATCTCAAGGAAGGAAATGAAGATAATGATAGGAAAAGAAATTGGCGAAATGTTACTAGAAAACAAGGAACAGTTTTTAATTCCAGCGGATCGAGTTGCTCATGTTCAGTTAAATAATCGTTTGAACCATGCTTTATTAGTTCTTACAAAAATTGGGTATTCAGTTATCCCCGTTTTAGATTATGATTATAAAATCAAAGGATTGATTTCAATGCCCCTGATTATTGAAGCTATTACAGGGTTAGAAGATATCGACTTTGATAAATTAGGAGAAATATTGGTTTCAGATGTTATGACAACTGATTTTGCTGTAATCAATGATCCTTATGATTTAGAGGAAGTACTTCATCTACTAGTTAATAATGCCTTTATCTGTGTAACAAGTGAGGATGGTAGTTTTACCGGTATTATCACGAGAAGTGAGATTTTAAAAGGTACTAACCGAATTGCTCATGAATTTGAAAATAAATATGATGTTATTCGTAAAACGGAACGCTTGCATTAAAAATTTAATGAACAGTAAGGAATGATCAAATGAATGCTAATGAAATTATTGAATTTATTGCAAAAAGTGAAAAGAAAACACCTGTAAAAGTTTACTTGAAAGGCAAATTAAATCATTTGAATTTTCCTGAAACGATTAAAAATTTTACTTCTGATGAAGTCGGTACTATTTTTGGTGAGTGGAGTGTTATTGAACCTTTTTTAGAAGCAAATAAACAATGGATTGACGATCAAGTGATTGAAAATGACCGTCGTAATTCTGCAATTCCGTTACTTGATTTGAAGAAATTTAAAGCTCGAATTGAACCAGGAGCATTTATACGGGAGCAAGTCGAAATTGGAGACTCAGCTGTCATTATGATGGGTGCGGTGATTAATATTGGCGCAGTTATCGGCGAAGGTACAATGATCGATATGGGTGCTGTGTTAGGTGGACGAGCAACCGTTGGGAAAAACTGTCATATTGGGGCAGGAACTGTTTTAGCAGGTGTCATTGAACCAGCAAGTGCTCAACCTGTTATTGTAGAAGATAATGTTTTGATTGGAGCGAATGCTGTTGTATTAGAGGGTATTCGAATTGGAGAAGGTTCAGTTGTTGCAGCAGGCGCTATTGTAATCCATGATGTTGCACCTTATACTGTTGTAGCAGGAACGCCGGCTAAAAAAATCAAAGATATTGATGAAAAAACAAAAAGTAAAACAGGTTTAATTGATGCTTTACGTGAATTATAGAAATAAAAAACGATAAATCAAAAGAGTGTGAAACAGAAAGAGAAATTACTTTCTGCTTCATCTCTTTTTTTAGAAGAGGGTAGTGAAAATGCTAAAAGAAAATCCGTTTATCCAAATGCGCAGAGAACTACATTTAATCCCTGAAATTGGCTTAGAAGAGTATGAAACGCATCGCTATTTAATGTCCAAAATTAAAGAATTGCCACAAGAGAACCTAGATATAAAAACATGGGAAACAGCTATTGTCGTTCGAGTCAAAGGAAGTATTGGTCAAAAAACGATTGGGTGGAGAACAGATATAGACGGTTTGCCAGTTGTTGAAGAAACTGAACTACCTTATCAATCGATTCATAAAGGAAGAATGCATGCGTGTGGCCATGATATGCATATGTCAATTGCTTTAGGATTATTGACTCATTTTAGCACACACCAAACGGTAGATGACCTGGTTTTTATTTTTCAACCAGCTGAAGAGAACGTAAGTGGAGCAAAAATCATTTACGATAGCGGATTCTTAAACGATTATATGCCGGATGAAATTTACGCACTGCATGTAAAACCAGATTTACCAGTAGGGACTTTAGGAACAAAAATTGGAACGTTATTTGCTGGAACATGCGCGATCGATGTTGAATTTAGAGGTGTAGACGGGCATGCTGCTTATCCACATGAATCCAATGATATGATAGTAGCGGCGAGTCAATTTATTAATCAAATTCAAACAATTGTTAGTCGTAGCGTTAATCCTATGGAGGGCGCAGTAATTACTTTAGGAACGATGCATGCGGGAACAGCTGGAAATATCATTAGCGGGTATGCAAGTCTTACTGGAACGATACGGACACTAACACCAGAAATGAGTGAATTAACTCAAAAAAGAGTAAGAGAAATCGTTAAAGGTATAGAACTTTCGTATAATTGTAAAATTTATTTAGATTTAGATCAAGCCGGATATTACCCTGTTATTAATAGTGAAGCAGAAACACTTACATTTATTGATTATATGATAAAAAATCAAGATGTAAATTATACAAAAATTGAAACAGCGATGACTGGTGAAGACTTTGGCTATTATTTAGATAAAATTCCAGGAACAATGTTTTGGCTAGGTGTAGATAGTCCTTACGGCTTGCATCATCCCAAAATGACGCCAAAAGAAGAGGCTATTCCGTTTGCAATCGAACACGTAGGAGATTTTTTAGAAAAGAAAGCCAATAGACAGTTATAATAAAAAAGCTTCTCTTTTAAACCAGCAATGGATAAAAGAGAAGCTTTTTTATTTAACAATTAGATAAAGTATACCCAATAAAATGAACAGTGAAGCACTAATAATAACCGTAACACTTGCATTAAAAGACGCAAGCAAACTCCCTATAATAGGTCCTAACATGGTTCCTACACCTTGGAAAGATGAGATGATGCCCCAACTAACATTTTGGTCTTCTTTAGTGATTTTTGTAGCCACAAAAGAATTCCAAGCTGGTAAAAAAAACGTATAGGCAATCGCCATTGACACGACTAAAATGTAAATAACTACAATAGAAGTACTAAAAGCTGTTGAAATCAGTGTAAATCCAAACCACATAAAACCAGCAATAAATAGAAGCCGAGCGCTAAAATAGTCAATCAATCTGCCAATAGGCATCATAAGAAGACCTGCTGTTAAGCCAGCAATGATTAGTAGAAGAGTATACTGATTGTAAGAAAGTTTAAGGTGCTGTAAGACAAAGGTTGGTAAAATAGGAATTAACATACCAAGGGAAATGCTTTGCAATAAAGTACCAGGTAATATGATGCGACTTTTTTTCAAAATAGAAAGAGTTTTTTTGAACATCTCTCTAAAGGGTTGCTTAGTATTTTCTAGTGCTTGATGGTCACCTGACAAACGAAAACTAAAAAAAGCAAGTACTACGAAGACTGGTAAAAGCCAATAAGAGACAGACAAACTAACATTCATTAAGTAATTCATTACGATGACACCACTAGCCATACCTAATAACCAATAAAAATAAATCAATCCCATATTTGTTCCTCGTGATCCTGAACTAGCCTTAGCCAAAAGTACGATCCAAATAGGGCATGCTCCAAAACCTAATAAAATTGAAGCAAGAATAATAACCAAACCGTTGAATTGAAATAATGGAACAATAATTAAAGAAAGAAAGATTAAAATAAAAGAAACAGAAATTATTTTTTTAATACCAAAACGATTCATTAAAAATCCTGCTTGGAAATTTGAAAAAGCATCGCTAATATAATGTAGACTGATAGCCAGTCCTACCAAAGCAAGATTAAACTGAGTACCTACTGCAGCCTGAACCGGCAAGTAACTAATAATAAAAGCAGCACGAACATATTCAACGAGCATTAATGAAATAAGCAAAAAAAAGAATTTTCTGTCAATTTTTAATCTCTTTTGAGTCATATCTTGTCTCCTTTTGAACATAAGGCTTTTCTATCAAAGTTAAGACTTTATCAACTATAAGTGCAGATGATTTTGTATGGAAATGCTTTTCCATTTGCTTGGATAAACTTCTCGCTAAAAGAGGCTGTTTTAATAAGGATAAAACTGCCGGAGCGACTTCCTCTTCGGATTTCGTTACAATAGCCATTCCTTCTTTTTCGAAAAAGTTGGCATTATCTTTTTCTTGTCCAGGAACAGCAGGTGTTAAAATTAAAGGAATTTGGATTGCTAAAGCTTCTGAAAGCGAAATTCCACCTGCTTTTGTTACCATAATATCAGACGTAGTCATTAGATTAGCCATATTTGAAACATAACCAAGAATGGTTATGTTCGTATCATTTTGGTATTTATAAATGAGTTCTTTAAAAAGTAATTGATTTGAACCGCAAACAACTGTAATGTGCAAATCTTCCTTGATTTTTAGTTCATCAAGAATATGAGCTAAATCTTTTAGCACACCATGAGCACCAGCAGAAATCAATAATTTTTTTGTTTCAGTAGAAGAAAAATCTTTGTGCGAAGAATCATAGGTATTTTGATAAAATTCTTCCTTTATTGGAATTCCTGAAATAGTGATTTTGTTTTCATTGATTCCTGTGTCCACTAATTCTTTTTTTAGACTGTCACATGCAACAAAAAAATAATCGATGCCATCTGAAATCCAACGGGTATGCAAACAAAAGTCAGTTAAGACATTAATAAAAGGAATTCCGGGTTTTGTGCGTTGTTTATAAATAGGCAAAGCTTGCATTGGAAAAGTATTAATAACTACATCAAAGTCATTTTCCTTCATTAATTGGCTAATACGCATGTAACCATATCGATCAATCATTCTATCAATTCTAAAATCAGTTAGTCTATAATCAGATTTATAATACAGGAAACCATAGATATTTTGTCCTTTAGAAAAACTTTTAATGTACAACTTTCTAGTAACGTTAGTTAAAATAGGATGAGCTTCATAAAATAAATCTGATGTGACGATATTTGTGATACCACGTTTGTTTAATTCTGTTATTAGCGAGCGGGTCACTTCTAGGTGACCGTTTCCGTAACTTCCAGTTAAAATCAGTATTTTAGGCGATACTGGTACCATAGTGAACCTCCTTTAGTTATTATAAAATGGCTAATGTATAACGTTAAGTGGATTTACAGGGATTTCAATCCCTTTTTTTGTCAACGCGGTAACATACGCTTGAGAAAAAGCGTTTTGGATTTCAAATTCATGTCCATGTAAAGCGAATATCACAATTCGTATTCCGTAATTACCATTTCCTAAGTTAATTAAACCTAGACTATCTGGAGGTTCAGTAATATCTGGATACTGTGGCACAAGGGTATCATTCACCTCAGCTATTATCATATTTACTTTATCTATATCGGTATCTGGTAAAAGGCGAATATCAATTTGAGCACGCATATCTTCGCGTGATTTATTGCTTACAATCGTGATGTAACGATTAGGTACAAAATTCATAGTACCATCAAAGCTTTTCACCTTAGTTGTTTTTAAATTTACATCAACTACTGTACCAGAAACGGTTTCTAAGTTTACAACATCACCAACATCAATTTGCTTCTCCAATAGAAGGAAAAAGCCATTTACAATATCGCTGACAAAACCTTGCGCTCCTAGAGATAATGCTAAACCGATGACCCCAGCACCTGCCAATAGTGTACCAACAGGAATACCAATAGCTGAAAGAATGGCATAGAATAAGAAAAAGCCTACAAAAGATTGAAATAAATTTTTTGTCAAGTTATAGAGTGTGTTTAAACGATTTGTTGAGATATCCTTTTTCTTACGGTAATTTTCAAATGTTCGTTCAATAAAAAAATTTCCGATTACTTTTATAAGATAAAAGAAAATGGTGAAAAAGACAATTTGAATGATGCTTGCTGTCACCATAGAAATAATTTTGGCCCAATCAATTGAAGTCCAAAATTCCGAAAAAATATTGGTTTGTTCTGTAATAGTATCAACTACGTCAACTGCGATTGAACTATCTAGCTGGCTGCTATTATCCATAATACTGCTATCCATAAACTAAATACTCCTTTAAATAAACTAATTTCTATTAAAATGCTTCTTACCTATAGTAACAAATAAAAGGATAAAATTATAGTCACATCTCTATTAAGAAAATTCTAAATTTTTTTATAGCTTTTGAATTAAAAGAAAAATTAAATAAGAGAGAAAAAATAATAAAAGTATTCGGTTTCATATTATTTGATGTAAAAAATAAATAGTGGTATTCTATACTTGTATAAGATACTTTATTTAAAGATGGAAAATTTGTTGATAAACTAGCTTTTTTTAATTGAAGTAGTTTGTAAAACAAATCTATTTTATCTGAAAAATAAGAAAATAGAAGGAAGTGAGGAGTTCATATGACAGGTGGAGAAATTGCAGCTCTGATAGCTGCTGTAGCATTTGCAGCATTAGTCGTGTTTTTAATTATCGTATTGTTGAAAGTTTCTAAGGTAATTGGAGAAGTCCAAAAAACGGTTAATGAAGCGAATAAAACCATAGGAGTTCTTACAAAAGATGCGGATAGTCTTCTGATTGAAGTTGAGGGATTACTAAACAAATCCAATACTACATTAGATGATGTCAATGGAAAGTTAAGTAAAACTGATCCATTATTCAGAGCTATTGGTGATCTAGGAACGACTGTTTCAAGTTTAAATGATTCTACTCGTAACTTAACTACCCATGTTGCAGGAGCTACAAAGAAAACAGCTCAAACAGGTGTGGTAACTAAAGTCGGTAAAACGGCAGTAAATATGAATAAAAAACGCAAAGATAAAAAAGTAAATGAATAAGCACTAATTAAAATTAAACATTATAGTGAATAGAGAAAAGGAGAGAAGTATATATGACTAAAAAAGGTGGATTTCTTTTAGGAGCAATCGTAGGAGCTGCAGCTGCAGGAATTACAGCATTGTTGTATGCCCCTAAATCAGGTAAAGAATTACGTGAAGATTTAAATCAACAAACAACTAATGCTAAAGGTTCAGCAAAAGAATATGTTGATATTGCAAAAGAAAAAGGTAAAGAAATGAAAACTGTTGCGAAAGATGCTTCTGAAGATATTAAAATTAGCTTGAAAGAGTCAGCTTCTCAAATGAAAGATCAGTTAACTCGTGCTTCAAAAGATGTTGGTGACGGCTTAAGTGATCTTAAAGATTCTGCAACAGATGTAGCTAAAGATACTAAATCAACAGTAACAGATGTAGCACAAGAGGCTAAAACTACTGCTACTGAAGCAGCAGGAGATGTAAAATCAAAAGCAAAAGATACAACAGAAGAAGTTAAATCATATGCAAAAGATAGTAAAGAAGAAGCAACAGATGTTTCGGCTAATCTAAAATATGATAACGAATCTTTGAAAGAAGAAGTTGAAAGAAATACAATGGACTATGCTTATGATCAAGAAAAAGCTGCAGAAGGTCCTGATTATTCAACTTCAAATATTAGTACAGAACAGACTACAGAAAATGGGAAAAAAGATGAGCACAAAACAACAAATACAAATGTGGGCATCTAATTCTAGTCAGTAAAAGCAGTGGAGCGATAAGCTTCACTGCTTTTTTATTTATATTTTTAGTAGTAGGTTAACAAAGTAGTTAAATAGAAGTGTACGTTTTTGGAGTGTGAGTAAATACTTCGCAACCATTTTTTGTAACTACTACACAATCTTCAATGCGGACTCCAGCTAAACCTGGTACATAAATACCAGGTTCTATTGAGAAACACATACCTTCTTGAATCACAAAATCATTATCTTGCATAATAGATGGAAACTCATGTACGGAACTTCCTAATCCATGCCCCAATCGATGTGTGAAATAAGATCCATAACCAGCATCTGTAATGATATCCCGAGCAATTTTATCTAATTCCCCAGCTGTTATACCAGGTTTTATTGCATTCAAAGCAGCGTTACAAGCCTGTAAAACGATAGCATAGATTTCTTTTGCTTGTTTTGAGGGTTTTCCAAAAGCAATAGTTCGCGTAACATCACTAGTGTATCCGTTGTATACAACGCCTAAATCAAATAAAATAAACTCATTTAACTGGACTTTTCTTTTCCCGGGAACACCATGTGGACTAGCAGCGTTATCTCCAGTCAAGACCATTGTCTCGAAGCTCATTTCTTTTATGCCTTCTTTTTTTAATTGGTATTCGATTTCTGCAACAATTTCTTCTTCAGATACGTCTTCTTTTATTGCGTTGAAACCAATTTCTAAAGCTCTATCAGCCCATTTACCGGCTTCCATCATTTTTTTAATTTCATCAGGCGTTTTGATTAACTTCATTGTCTGTATTTTTGGTGTTATATCTAAGAAAGAAGCAGTTTGAAAAAAGAATTGTAACTTCTCAAAGCGTCCAACAGTTAAAAAATCTTTTTCTATAGCTATTTTACTAAGATTGCTGCTATGAGATTGCAAGTGTTTGGCAATAAGTGCCCATGGGTCTTCATTGTCTAAATAACCATAAACATTATGTGTCCAATCACTTTTTATAGCATCCTCTTTTTCGAGTTCGGGTGTGAAGAGAAAAGGTTCGCCCTTAGCAAAAACTGCCAGAGCTAAGATACGCTCATGCGGTTCACTTTCATATCCACTTAAATAAGCTATTGTATTAGGCTCATTAATAAACGCTCCATCTATATTTTGTTCGGCTAACCATAGTTGTAATGCATTAAGTTGTTTATTCATACTTTTATCCTCACTTTCAACTAACTGAATGATTATAATTGTAGCACTATTGATCTTGATTTTCTTAAAAAAAGGTGAAAAATAGAAAATTGTCTAAATTTACTCAATGAAAGAAATAAAATGAAATTTTCATGAAAATGGAATTGAAACGCTTGCATTAGTGCCATAAGTTTGCTAAATTGGTAGTATGTAATAAGTAAGCGAATCTAATTATTCGAAGGAGATTGATTATGGAAAAACAAACCATCACTATTTATGATGTTGCAAGAGAAGCGAACGTTTCTATGGCAACTGTTTCACGTGTTGTAAATGGCAACCCAAACGTAAAGCCAACTACTCGAAAAAAAGTATTAGAAGTTATTGATCGTCTAGACTACCGTCCAAATGCTGTTGCACGTGGATTAGCAAGTAAAAAGACAACAACTGTGGGAGTAATTATTCCCGATGTTACGAATTTATACTTTTCTTCTTTAGCTAGAGGAATTGACGATATAGCAACAATGTATAAATACAACATTATCTTAGCGAACTCTGATCAAAATGATATAAAAGAAGTTCAAGTATTAAACACACTTTTAGCTAAACAAGTGGATGGAATTATTTATATGGGACATAAAATTTCTGATGAATTAAGAGCAGAATTTTCACGTTCGAAAACACCTGTAGTTTTGGCAGGAACAGTAGATCCTGATGAGCAAATGGGTAGCGTAAATATTGATTATGAAGCTGCAACAGAACAAACGATTGACCAATTGATTGCTAGCGGACACGAGCGTATCGCTTTTGTATCAGGATCAATAACACAAGAACCAATTAATGGGGTTTATCGCTTAAAAGGGTATAAAACAGCGTTAGAAAATGCTGGTATTGCTTATGATGAAAGTTTAGTTTTTGAAACAGCTTACACATTTACTGCTGGAGAAGAAGTATATAGTAAATTAGCTGAAGCAGGTGCTACTGCAGTATTTGCTGGTGATGACGAAATTGCTGTAGGAATCATGAATGGAGCTCTAGATCACTCTATCAAGATACCAGAGGAATTCGAAGTAGTTACTGCAAACAATTCTAAGTTATCTGAAATGGTAAGACCGAAATTGAGTACGATTACTCAACCTTTATACGATATTGGTGCTGTAGCTATGCGTTTGTTAACTAAGTTGATGAACAAAGAAGATGTAGATGAAAAAACAATTATTTTACCACATCATATTGCAAATAGAGGGACAACTAAAGAAGTATAAAAAAAGGCATCGGAAACCGATGCCTTTTTTTTATTCATTCTTTTTTTCTTCATCAGCTTTAGCTTTCTTAGCAGCTTCTTGTAATTTTTTCTCGTTTTCTATCTTCTCTTTAGCTTTCACTTCTTCAGCTTTTGTAGCATCAGCTTTTTTCTTATCTTCTTCAGTTTTCGCTTTTTTCGCTTCTGCGTTCTTTTTTTCTTCATCAGCTTTAGCTTTCTTAGCAGCTTCTTCGCTTGCTGATTTAGAAGCTTTGTTCCAATAATCTCCTAATTCTTTTTCAGAAGCAGCAAGAGCAAAGTTGTAAGTGGTTGTTTTGGGAAGGAACTTTTTATTAAAGAGTTCTGTTTTTGTAGCACCAGAAATCGTAACCTCTTTTCCATTCGCTAATTTTACTTTTCCTGGCATCATTCCTGTAGAAGCTAGAACTTTAGCCTCTACAACACCATCTGGTTGTTGGAAAGCTTGATCCGTGCCCAAAACAGTAGGATTAGCATTATAGATTGCATTCATCAATCGAGCCCAGTGTCTTTTGTTTCTTAAACTTGGACTTTCTGAACCAGAGTTAGATAAATCATTAATAGGTGTATCCACAGCATTATCGTATCCGATCCAAGAACTCAGAGTAACTTGAGGAGTGTAGCCGATAAACCAAATATCTTTTTGGCCATCTGACGTTCCAGTTTTACCTGCAATATCAGCTTGGAAATTCAATTGACCTTTTACGTCTTTAGCCGTGCCGGTGTCTAATACATCACGTAAAATATCAGTTGTAAGATAAGCTGTTTCAGCGCTGAATACTTCAACAGGTTTTACTTCATGTTGGTAAACAATCTCTCCAGCAGCATCCTCAATTTTATCAATGATATAACCTTCAGTGTAGTTCCCTTTATTTGCCAAAGTAGAGAAGCCATCTGTTTGATCTAAGACGGTTGTTCCTTTAGATATTCCACCAATAGGAAGAGCATAATAAACTCCTTGATATTCTTCTGTCGTAATGACATCAGAGCCAAATCCCATCTTGTGCATATAAGATTCAAGTTTTTCTTCCAAATTATACGTATCTTTCATTTGTTGATAAATTTTAGTTGTTACAATGTTGCTTGATTGAGAAAGACCTGAACGGACATCTGTCCATTTATTTGGAGTAACATTTCCAACATTGGTAATTTCATGAACGCCTAAAGAACCATTTTCCCAACTTGGTACTTTAGCAGTACTCTCAAAAAGCATCGAAGCCGGTGTAATAATGCCTTCTTCCAATGCTGGAGCAAAAGTTAATAAAGGCTTAATTGTTGAACCAGGAGAACGAGGAGATTGGTAAGCATGATTAACTTGAGTCAACTCATAATCGACGCCACCAATAAAGGAAATAATTCGTCCAGTAGCATTGTCTCTTAACACTGCTCCATTTTGAACCGGCTCAACAAGTGTTTTAGTTTCTTTGGTTTTTTCATCAATATAATCAATCACTTTTACAGTTCCTAGATCACTTGAATTGTTAATGGTTGGATTGCTATTTTCATCATAAGTAATTTCAGGATTTGCATACTGATCAACGACGTTATTCATAGCTTCGTAAACGCCTTTATCAATAGTTGAGTAAATTGTATAACCTTTCATTCGTAAATCTTGGTCTGCTTGATTGTAATAAACGTCATTCAGTTCTTGGTCATTAGAAAGATCTTCAGCTGAATAACCATCTGCAGTATATAACTGTTCCATGATAATCTGTCTGGCTTGTTGTTCTACAAAGTTGTAAACATAATCCGTACTATCTTTAACATCTGCTTCTTGAGGTAAAAAGTCTTGTGACAAATCATAAGCTAGAGCATTATCATATTCTTCTTTAGTAATGTAGTTTTCACGGTACATTCTGAACAAAACTTCATCTTTACGGCTCATACCTGCAGATAAATCTTCCTTAAGAGCCCCTACTTGAGAATAAGGACTGTAAACAATTGGATTTTGAGGAAGACCAGCAAGAAAGGCTGCTTGTGGTAGAGTCAGATCGATAGGATTCACTCCAAATATTCCTAATGAGGCTTCGTTTAAACCAGCAATGTTTTGGCCTTTATTATTTCTACCAAAAGGTGAGATATTTAAATAGTTTTCTAAAATCTCTTCTTTTGAAAAATAATTTTCAATACGGAAAGCTAATAAAATTTCATTTGCTTTTCGTTTAAAAGAGACTTCATTTGTTAAAATCTGCTGTTTAACCAGTTGTTGTGTGAGTGTTGATCCACCAGAAGTTGTACTGGCGCCTGTTACTTCTTGTGCCAATGCTCGAACGACCGCTTTCGGAACCACACCAGAGTGTTTATAAAAGTATTCATCTTCTGTAGCAATAAGGGCTTCTTGGACTAAAGGAGACATTTCACTTAATGGAATTTCAGATCGTTTTAAATCTGTTTTTAAGTCACTGATTTTTTCTCCAGTAGCGTAATACATTGAAGAAGTTGCTGATACATTTTCAATGTCAGCTTTCATTTCTTCATATGTGGGGATTTTTTCACCTGAAACAAGGTAAGCAAAGTATCCCGCTCCAGCTCCACCGATAAGGGCACCACCAATCAATAAGACAACGACCAACGTAATAATTAAATTTTTAATTACACTATAGCCGACATTGAACCCAAATAAAAATTTAGCTAATGTAGGTTTTTGGTCTTCCTTTTTAGCTTGTTCCCTTTTTGGAGAATCCGTTGACTTAGTATCTTTAGTAGTTGATTTTGGTGTGGAAGCTGAGTGATTTTGTTGATTAAAATGTTTCGTTTTGAAAGAGATCCATTGTTTCTTCATGAATTGTACCAATTTTAGAATAAATGCTTTGATTTTCTCTAGAAATGATGATTCATTAGTATTTTGTGGACTATTCAAATTTAGTTCACCTCGTAAAATTATATTTTCGTTCTCTAATTACTTGGCTTATTATAACAAAAAGAAAGGAGAAAGAGCAATTTTTGAAGAAATATAGTAGAAATTTAATCAATTTTAAAAAAAGTATGTTTTAAAAGCGAAAAAAGAGTGAATAACAGATTGAAGTAAGAGTAAGATGATTTTTCAATGAAAGAAATCTAATTTAGTTGTTGACTTTTCTCATTGTATTTTTTATACTTATAAAAACAAATCTAACTATTGTGAGGGATTAGTATGGACAATCATTTAATCAACCAAACACAATTGAATACATATTACTTTAGCTATTTTAGAAGCTGTTTGTAGACATAATTCGTTATGGGTGCAAACAGGAAACAGAAATGTTTGTATCTATGATGGCTGAAGCAGTTTGTTTTGCTGAATATTTGCCACGTAGAGTTTATCTAAGTGGTGGATTAAATAACTTACCGTTTATTTTTACATAAAGTAAGCACCCACTTAGATAAGGATATCTCTAAGTGGGTGTTTTTTGTTTTATGTAATCATAGAGGTTTAAAAAATAAGGGGGATATAAAGATGAGAACAATTGGAATGAAGAAAAAAGTTATTTTAGGTTTAGCAACAGTTACTGCAGGTTTAGTATTAGGAGCATGTGGAAACACAAGTGAAAGTGCAGATTCAGAAATGATAAATGTTGGGATTTTGCAGTATATGGAACATGATTCTTTAACGCAAGCAAGAAAAGGATTCGTTAGTGAGTTAGAAGAAGCAGGATACGTCGAGGGAGAAAATTTGACGTTAAACTATCAGAATGCTCAAGGAGACCAAGCGAATTTGCAAAGTATGAGTGAAAGCTTAGTTGGAGACAATGAAGTTATCTTATCTATCGCAACACCTGCTGCACAGTCACTTGCAACAACTACCCAAGAAGATTCAATTTTATTTACTGCAGTTACAGATCCAGTAGATGCGGGATTAGTTGCTGATAATGAAGCTCCAGGTGGGAATGTAACAGGAACAAGCGATATGGTTCCAATTGAAGAACAAATTTCGTTACTATTGTCTTTAGCGCAAGATGCTGATACGATCGGAATTATTTACAATTCCAGTGAAGCAAATTCAAAAATCCAGGCTGATCTAGCACAAGAGGCAATTGAGGCAGAAGGAGTAGAAGTGAAAGTATTGACAGTCACAACTACAAATGATGTACAACAAGTCATGACAACGTTGGCTCAAGAAGTTGATGCTGTATACATTCCAACAGATAACACGCTAGCCAGTACAATGCCAACAGTTGGCGAAATTGCTTTAGAGTACAAATTGCCTGTTGTTCCAGGATCTTCGGAAATGGTAGAAGCTGGGGGTTTAGCGACTTATGGAATCAATTATGAAGAACTTGGACGTCAAACAGCAAAAATGGCTCTTAAAATTATTGAAGACGATGCAGATCCAGCAGAAATGGCAGTGGAAACATCTACTAATTTAGAATTGGTTATTAATGAAGAAGTGGCAAAATCATTAGGTATTGACCCTGAAAGTATCGTACTACCTGACTAAAGGGTAAAACATAAAGGAGCATGAGCATGGATATTATATTATCAAGTATTTCGCAAGGACTTTTATGGTCGATTATGGCGATTGGAGTTTATCTTACATTTAGAATTTTAGACATTGCAGACTTAACTGCAGAGGGAAGTTTCCCCTTGGGTGCAGCAATTTGCTCGGTATCCATTGTTTCAGGAATCTCACCATTGTTAGCTAGTCTGTTGGCATTGGTAGGGGGAATGCTAGCAGGAATCGTATCCGGGTTATTGCATACGAAACTTAAAATTCCTGCGTTACTGACCGGGATTTTAACGATGACTGCTTTATACTCTATTAACTTAAGGATATTAGGCAAAGCGAATGTTACTTTGTTGGGCCAAGATACATTGATGCGCACGTTACAATCGTTTGGCTTAGAAAATCGTATGGCTGTTTTAATCGTTGGCGGGGGAGCAATTGTTTTAGTTATTTTAGTCCTTTATTTATTTTTTAGTACTGAAATAGGATTGGCATTGCGTTCTACTGGAGATAATGAAGCTATGAGTGAAGCGAATGGGATTCATACAGATACAATGAAAATTTTAGGGTACATGTTGTGTAACGGATTGATCGCTCTATCAGGTGCATTGATTGCCCAAAACAACGGTTATGCAGATATCAGCATGGGGATCGGGACGATCGTCATTGGATTAGCGTCTATCATCATTGGTGAAGTTATTTTCCAGCGGTTGTCTTTTGCCAAACGATTGATCACTATTGTGATTGGTGCAGTTGTTTACCGCCTAATTATTGATTTCGTATTGCAATTAGGAGTAGAACCTCAAGATATCAAATTATTTTCAGCCATTGTACTAGCAATTGCTCTTTCCACTCCTTTATTGAAAAAGAAACCAAGAAGGATTAAAAGAGTTGGTAAGAAGGGAGCAGAGTTAGTATGACAGCAATTTTGGAATTAAGAAATATCCATAAAAGTTTTGAAGTGGGCACGGTCAATGAGAACCATGTATTAAAAGGAATAGATTTGACGATTGAGGAAAAAGAATTTGTTACGATTATCGGAGGAAATGGTGCTGGTAAATCAACATTATTAAATAGTGTAGCTGGAACCTATGTAGTAGATGAAGGTGTTATTTTATTGGACGGAAAAGATGCTACCAACAAAAGAACCAACGAAAGAGCAAGAGATATTGGACGAGTTTTTCAAGACACAAAGATGGGAACAGCGACACGACTGACAATCGAAGAAAATTTAGCGGTAGCTTTTAAAAGAGGGAAAAAAAGAGGGTTAACACTTGGTGTAAAAGATAAGCAACGTGAAATTTTCAAAGAGCAATTAAAATTTTTGGAATTAGGATTAGAAGACAGATTGAAAATGGAAGTGGGATTATTATCTGGTGGACAAAGACAAGCTTTGACATTGCTGATGGCGACAATTATTCCACCAAAATTACTTTTATTGGATGAACATACAGCAGCACTTGACCCTAAGACTAGTAAAATGGTGTTGAAGTTAACAGATAAAATTGTCCACGAAAAAAAATTGACTGCGATGATGATTACTCATAATATGGAAGATGCGATTGCTCATGGAACAAGATTAATCATGCTTCATAATGGGAAGATAGTAGTAGATGTTTCTGGGGAAGAAAAGAATCGTTTAACTGTACCAGACTTATTAGCTTTGTTTCAAAAGAATAGTGGGGACACGGTTACAGAAGATGCATTGATATTAGGGTAAATATATCCTAGTTCACCTCTTTAATAAACAATAAAAAAACGAGGTTAGGATAAAGCCCTAATCTCGTTTTTCGATTCGAATAATTATTCTTAAGTAGCACTAAAAGCAGACCCAGCGAAAATTTTTATCTGATGCTCGTATTCTATTCTTTTACACTTTTAGCTAATGGCCATTTATCAAAGAACGTATTCATAAATAACATAGGCATCATATAGACGAATTGTCCGCCTAAGATGCCCAACATAGGATGACCTAAACTTAAATCATTTGCACCAAACGGAGACAGTTCTAACGTGGTCGTTAACCACAAGATTCCTAGAACTGAACCGATAATCAACACAATTACTAATTGAATCATTATACGGCCAACAGTTGAGGGCATCACTTCTTTTGATGGGTAATCGTCAAAGTGGTGGTGCCAAGTCAATAAGACATTAATGATTGTTAATGTACCTGAAGCTACCGCCATATCTGGTACGAGCCCTAACGAATTTGCTAGAGGTGTTAACAAGGTTCTCAATAATGGTAAAAAAGTAAAAGCTCCAACTAATGCTATGCCCAAACCAACAAACCCTGACCAAGGTTGTTTTGTAGTAATAAATTTTTGTGGATAACCTTCTGCACCTTCTGCTGGCAATAAAAAGAAGAAGATAAATAATTGGCACCAAGCCAATGCGGTTGACCAGTCTCCGAATGGAGTCCCTGTAACAGCTGTTCCATCTATTTCAAACGTCATAAAACTAGGTAAAATAAACACTACCCAGCTCAATATTGCTAAAAATAACCCTAAAGAGAGTGTTCCTATTGCAATGACACGTGGTTCGTGACTGAGCTTACTAAACGGGTATTTTCCAAATAAACTAACTAAAGGTATTTGAGCTAAGATGACCGTTAAAGCAAAAAAGTTTGTAGCAGCCCAGCCTTTAATAGCGAGTAAACCTTCTTGCTCACTGCCTGGTCTGAATAAAATTTGCCAATTGAACGGTTCCCACCAAAGACCCATCAAAGAAACAAAAGCGACAAAACCTAATAGACCGGCTAAGAAAGCTAGCAATGTGTAGCGAATTCCAACTATAGGTTGCTTCATTGATTTAGTATATTTCCCATAATTTCCCATGTTTAAACTGAACCAAACCCAAGTACCAATAACCATCCAAAAGAAAGTTCCCTCGACAGCCTCTTTCAAAAAATGACCTTGTACTCCTGAAGACAAACTACTAACAGCGTTCCCGCCAATGAATAAGAAAATTTGTTTCCAAACCAACGACCATGTGATCCAAGCTATTGAGGCAAAGACTAGTAAAAAAGCCACTGTAGCTAAACCGCTCAAAACAGGATGTCCAAACCTTTTTTTCATAACATATTTTTCCATTTGTTTCTCCTTTATTATAAGAGATGCGTCACTCACCAAGGAACTTCACTAGCTCTATTTATTAGACTAACTTATCATCATTGCAGTTCGAAATAGTAAACGTTTACAATTTTAGTCTAAGCGATACAACTAAATGTGTCTATTAACCATTACTTATAGAGTCTATTAAAAACTATTGCTGCTTTGCATTTCTCCTTAAATGTAAAAAGAAGGTAGAGGATGCGTTAGCGCAATCTCTACCTTCTTTTGCGAGTAATGAAGTTTAAAAAAATATTTATTAGATAGATAAAGGAAGTTTTTCTCCAATAACAGCTAGACGTTCGGCAACATCTTCTTGGCTTAAGCTGTTGCGTTTTACATACAAGTTTGCTGGCGCTACACGGCAGTCATGGCAGCATCCACGTAAATACTTGTGTTCATTTTCTTCCGAAGATAAAATTTGACGGTTACATGCTGGATTTGCACAGTTCACGTAACGTTCACATGGGGTGCCATCAAACCAGTCACGACCAACAACTACATGTTCTTTTTGATTAACAGGAACACTTATGCGTTCATCAAATACGTACATTTGACCATCCCATAAGTCGCCTTGAACTTCAGGATCTTTTCCATAAGTAGCGATTCCTCCATGGAGTTGTCCAACGTCTTTAAAACCTTCTTTAACTAACCAACCAGAAAATTTCTCACAGCGGATTCCACCTGTACAGTAAGTTACCACTCGTTTATCCATAAATTGTTCTTTATTGTCACGGATCCATTGAGGCAACTCTCTAAAGGTTCTGATTTCAGGGCGTACTGCACCTCTAAAATGACCCAAATCGTACTCATAATCATTACGAGCATCGATGACAATGGTATTTTCATCAAGAATAGCTTCGCGGAATTCCTCAGGGTCTAGGTATTCACCGGTTACTTCATTAGGGTCGATGTCATCTTCTAAGTTTAGAGATACCAATTCGGGGCGTAGACGTACAAACATTTTTTTGAAAGGAGCACGTTCTTCTTCATCTACCTTAAAAACTAGGTCTGAAAAACGAGAATCGGCATGCATCTCATCAATGTATTGTTGTGTTTGGTCATAAGTACCTGCAATAGTACCGTTTATACCTTCTTCAGCAATTAAAATTCTTCCTTTTAAATCAACTTCTTTACAAAAGGCCAAATGTTTTGCGGTATATTCTTCTGGATTTTTGATATGAACATATTTATAGTAAAGTAAAACACGGTAATCTTTAGACATAGTAAATCCTCCTAATTTGATTCATAACACTAGGTAGACGGACTACCTGAAAGTTAATCTATACTAACAATACATTATACACTAATAAAATAATAGAAATCAATACCTCAAAAAAAAGGATGTGTTTTAATGGAAAGGTGCAGTTGGGCAACAACAGATTTAATGAAGAAATATCATGATGACGAGTGGGGAAAACCTCTGCACGATGATCAAGCTCTATTTGAACTGCTAATTCTAGAAACAATGCAAGCAGGATTAAGTTGGTCTACTATTTTAGCTAAAAGAGAGAATTACCGTGAAGCATTAGATGGATTTGATCCAGAAAAAATTAGTCATTATGATCAAAATAAGATAGAAGAATTGCTTTCCAATCCTGGGATCATCAGAAATAAATTAAAGATAGCTTCTATCATTAAAAATGCAAAAGCTTTTTTAAAGGTAAAGCAAGAATACAACTCATTTGATCAATACATTTGGTCATTTGTAGAAGGAGAACCAATTGTAAATCACTTTAACAACTTCGAACAACTACCAGCTAAAAATGAACTATCCACTAGTTTATCTAAAGATATGAAAAAGAGAGGATTTTCATTTGTTGGGCCAGTCACGTGTTACGCATTTATGGAAGCGGCAGGTTTAGTAAATGATCATAGCGATAATTGTTCATTTAAATGAAAGACGTTTTATTTGACACACAGTTGTAATATAAACGATACGATTCTATCACATAGATTATGCTATACTGAAGTCCGTTAAGAAATCGATAAAAAAAGACTTTTAATCAAATTGTAATTTGGAGGGGTAAAAAACGTGAATAAAAAACTAGTAACTATCGCAATCTTAGGAACCATGACCTTTAGTTCTCTTATATTACCAACTGCCGTTAGCGCTGAAACTACTACAAATAAACTTACTGAATCTGAACAACAAGTAACCCAAACACAAGAAGCAATTGAAGCAGCTCAACAAAAAGTTGATGCTCTACAAAATCAATCAAGTGAAACAGAAGCAGAATTAGCAGCTATTACTAATTCAATTGATTCAAACAAAGATAAAACTGATTCATTATTAGCAGAAATTGAATCATCTCAAAAAGAAAAAACAACACTTGAAAATGAAATTAAAGCTCTTGAGGAAAAAATTGCACAACGTAGTGAACAACTTGAAGATCAAGCTCGTACAGTACAAGTAAATGGAGACACAAAAAACTACATAGAATTTGTTATTGAAGCTGATTCGATGTCTGATGTGATTGGACGAGTAGATGTAGTCACTGATTTAGTAAAAGCAAACAAAGATCTTGTTCAAGCACAAGCAGATGATAAAGAATCAGTAGTAGAAAAGAAAGAGAAAACGGAACAATCGATTGTTCAACAAAATGCCCTTGCAGCTCAACTTGAAAATGCAAAAGCTGAAATGGAACAACAATTATTAGAAAAAGAAGTTGTGGTTTCTCAATTAGCAATTGAAACAGCGAGTGCACAATCAGATAAAGATAAATACATCGCTCAAAAGGCAGAAGCTGAAAATCAAGTAGCAGAATATACTGCTGCCCAAGAAGCAGCAGAGTTAGCTGTATTGACAAGTTATGAAGCAGAACAAACAGAAGAACCAATTGTAGAAGAAACTTCTGAAAATGAAGAAGTGGTAGTTGCAGAATCAAGTGAGACTGTTGAAGAAACTCAAGCACTAGAAGAAAGTGAAGTGGTAGCTTCTACTCCAACAGAGACCGCAAAAAAAGTTGATAATGCACCTACTACAACAAAAGCGCCAGCAAAAACAAAAACACCAGCAAAAACTGAAACAAGTGCACCAGTAAAAACAGAGACTAAGGCACCAGTAAAAACACCTGAGGCTCCTAAACCAACAACGCCAGCACCGTCTACAAGTGGTGGTACATCTTGGTCAAAATTGCAACCACATGCAACTAGTGTGATGGGCACACCATATTTATGGGGTGGAACAACCACCAATGGTTTTGACTGTTCTGGTTTTACTTCTTATGTATTTGCAAAAATTGGAATTTCTTTGCCACGTACAGCAGCTGCACAATATGCATCTTCTACTAAAGTGTCAAATCCACAACCTGGAGATTTAGTTTTCTTTAGTAGTGGCGGATCAATCACTCATGTAGGAATTTATGTTGGAAATGGCCAATTTATTGGATCACAAAGTAGTACAGGCGTTGCTTATACTTCAGTTAGCTCTTCTTATTGGGGACCTAAACTTGTAGGATATGGACGTTACTAAAAGATAAAAAAGAATTTCCTTGTCAAATTGACAAGGAAATTCTTTTTTTATCAACTAAATAATTTAATTTCTAAAAACAACGGTTCCAAAGGGTGCTAAGTGTAAATGTGTTCCAGATAAACTATTCCCTTCATTTGCAAGAATAATAGTCCATTCTTGCAAATCATCAATTATTTGTACATTTTCTGCTTTATCAGAAAAATTACAATAAATCAGTGCTTTTTGTTCTCCATACGTTCTTTCGTAGATGTACAAGGAATCTTTGGTAGGTTTCAATTGAAAAGATCCTTCGACAAATAAAACTTCCTTTTTTAGAGAGATTAATTGACGATAATAATTTAGAATGCTATTCGGCTCAGAATTTTGATCGTTCACATTGTATTTTTCTTCTGTATTCGATTTTATCCAAGGTTTAACTGTAGAAAAACCAGAAAAACTTGAATTATCCCACTGCATAATTCCGCGGCTAATATTTTTAGCTCTAGCATTGAAATGCTGCTTTATTTCATCTTCTGAATATCCTTTTTCTTTAGCCTTTTCAATAATCTTATCCTTTCCAGGAATTTCAAAATCATCAAAATTATCAAAATAACTATTTTTCATACCAATTTCTTCTCCATAATAAATAATAGGAATCCCTTTTTGAAGATACATTAAAGTAGCTAACATTTTGCTGCTGTTATCTCTATATTGTTTTATATCGCCAAATCTAGAAACTGCTCTAGGCATATCATGATTATTCCAGTAAAGGATAGGACCGCCGCGCGCAGCTAGTTTTGATTGCCAATTATTCATTTCAAATTTAAATTTTTCTTTATCCAGTTTCCCGATTTGAATATCAGAAGGTAATGAAGGGTCTTTTAATTTTTCTATTTCAGGAAAATAAGTGAAGGAAATGACATTATCCATCATATCTTTTTCAGAGCCGATATAGTCTAATGCTAAATCGGCTCCAGCAGTTGGTGCTTCGCCAATAACTAAAAGTTCTTCATTGTATTTTCTTAGTTCATTACTGAATTCCTCAAGGTATTTAGTTATGTTGGGTCCATGTTCATTGACGGATTTACCGGAACCTTCTCCATCTTTAGCTGCATTTGAATCATCAGGCAATCCTTCTTTTTTATCAATAAATAAGACTGCATCTAAACGAAAGCCATCAATGCCATTTTCAATCCAAAATTTCCCAATATTCATCATTTCTTTTCTTACTTTAGGATTAGCCCAGTTGAGGTCAGCCATGCTATCTTTGTAAAGATGCAGATAAAATTGATTTCCATTCGGTTCTTTTGTCCAAGAAGGTTCTTTATCATCAGAATACCAATTATTTGGATAGTCTCTATCATCAGGAGCGTCTGCCCATATATAATAATCACGATAAGGATTCTCTGGACCTTTGATGGCCTCTTTAAACCAATAATGCTCAGTAGAAGTATGATTTAATGGAAAGTCATAGATAAGCTTCATTCCACGATTATGAACTTCTTTAACGAATGTTTCAGATTGTTCTTTTGTACCAAATAACGGATCAATTGCATAGTAGTCAGATACGTCATAACCATTGTCTTCTTGAGGAGACAGCATATTTGGATTTACCCATACTGTATTTACTCCTAAAGATTGCACGTAATCAAGCTGTTTTAAAGCTCCTTTTATGTCACCAATACCATCTCCGTTAGAATCTTGGAAACTTCTTGGGTAAATTTGATAGATGATTGCTTTTTGCCACCATTTCATTTTAGTCATACATAAGTCCTCCAATAGTGAATAGGGTTAAATTTAATAGAATAATTTAATTTTAGCGAATGATTCTATAATAATCTATTAACATGCTTGTTAAAAAGAACAAAGCTGAAAAATAATAAAATGAGTGCATTATATTCGATTAGAAAATAAATTATTGTTAAACTAAATATGGATAAAATTTTATTAAGGATGGTGAGCATCAATGACAGAACGAGAAAAAGAAATCATCGAAACTCAGGCTCCAAAAGAAGATTATCGACAAGAAGATGCAAATAAAGAAATGAGTCCGGTTCCAAAAAACGAGTCGCCTGATTACAAACCTGCTGGTAAATTGGAAGGGAAAGTAGCTATTGTAACTGGAGCAGACAGCGGTATTGGAGCAGCTGTTGCCATTGCATTTGCCAAAGAAGGGGCAGATGTTGTTGTAACAGATTACGAAAATAAAGAAGATGCTGAGAATTTAAGAAAACGGATTGAAGAAATCCGTGGTAAAGTTCTTTGGTTCACAGGGGACGTTGGTGACGAATCGTTTGCACAAGAAGTAATTAAAAAAACGATAGCGGAATATGGCAGTATAGATATTTTGGTGAATAACGCTGCCGAACAACATACGCGTAAATCGATTACCGAAATTACTGCTGCACAGTTGGATCGTACTTTCCGTACCAACATTTTTTCAATGTTTTATTTTGTAAAAGCAGCATTGCCTCATATGAATGAAAATGGAAAAATTATTAATACGACTTCTGTAACGGCTTATCAAGGTTCACCAGGTTTATTAGATTATTCATCTACTAAAGGTGCTATAGTAGCCTTTACTCGTTCGCTTTCACAAAATCAAGAAATCATTGATAAGAAAGTTCGTGTCAACGCAGTAGCTCCAGGTCCAATTTGGACTCCTTTAATTCCGGCAACTACACCAAACGATGATAAAGAAGAATTTGGAGCATCTGTTCCAATGAAACGAGCAGGTGAAGCATATGAACTTGCACCTACCTATGTTTACTTAGCTAGTGAAGATTCTAGCTATGTTAGCGGACAAGTTCTACACGTAAATGGAGGAACAGTTGTGAATGGTTAAAATCAGCATACGGTAAAGGTAAGAGTTAGAATAGGTTTAACAAATAGAATGATTATCCTATAGTTAAATAAAAAAAAGCAGAGCACAAGGCATTTATTATCCTTGTGTTCTGCTTTTTCAGTAACCTAAAAATGCCTTTTTGTAGCAATAGTATTGACCATAAGTTAAACTAACTATATAAAAAAACAAGTCTTATTTAGAAGTAGGAAAGGTTGATGGAAAATGAAAAAAGCTGTATTGATCGTAAATCCTTCTTCTGGGGGAGAAAAAGGAAAGGAATATTCTAAGCTCGCTTTAGAAACATTAGAACGATTATATGATGAAGTTGTACTAAAGGAAACAGAAAAAGGCGGGGATGCTGAAGCATTTGCCAAATCTGCGTCTAAAGAAAGAGTGGAAGCGGTTTTTGTTATGGGCGGTGATGGTACTGTAAATGAAAGTATAAGTGGTCTAGCTGAAGAAGAGTATCGTCCAAAATTGGGAATTATCCCTTTAGGTACAGTTAATGATTTAGGTCGTGCACTGGGTATTCCACTTGACCCAGCAACTGCCATTCGAATACTGCCAGATGCAATCACAAAAAAACTAGATATTGGCAAAGTAAATGATTCTTATTTTGTAGATGTCATTGCCATTGGGAAAATTCCTGAAGCTGTTAAAAACGTAGGTGCGGACCAAAAAACAAGATTAGGTTCATTAGCTTATTTTATTGAAGGTGCAAAGGCATTAAGTGATGGTCAAAGTTATACATTTAAATTAGAATTAGACGATGAGGTCTATGAACAAGAATCTAGTTTAGTACTTATTGCATTGACGAATTCTGTAGGAGGATTTGAAAAAATGCTGCCTCATGCAAAAATTGACGATGGTTACTTGCATTTAATCGTATTAAAAGGCAAAACGTTGATGGACAAGCTTAAATTAGTTCCCAAAATAGTCTCAGGAAATGCGATTGATGCAAATGAAACATTGTATAAAGAATTTAAATCAGGAAAGATCTCTGTTTCTGAAGAAGATAATCAAGTGATAAGCAATATTGATGGTGATGAAGGAGACAAGCTTCCTCTTAATGTTCAAGTTCTACCTAGTCACATTACTATTTTTGTTCCAAGGGATACAAAAGAAGAATAAAAAAAAGAACTATGACAATCATTTAAACGATTGTCGTAGTTCTTTACTATTATTTAATGTACTCTTTTGTTAATTCCATAAAAGTAGAGACGTCAGTTTTCATGATGGCAATACCAGCTTCCCAGAAATCAGGTTTTGTTAAGTCTACAGCTAGATGTTTCATAGCTAGGTCCTCAGTAGACATAGAAGCTGTATCCCTTAATAGTGCGATGTATTTATCTTCAAAACCAGATCCTTCTTCTAATGAACGAGCATAAATTCCTAAACTAAATAAGTAACCAAAAGTATACGGGAAATTATAAAAAGGAACGTCAGCAATGAAGAAGTGAAGTTTACTAGCCCAAAAATGAGGATGATATTCACTTAATGAATCTTGGTAAGCTTCTTTTTGTGCCTCTTCCATCAATTCACTGAGACGTTCATCTGTAACAATTCCATTTTGACGTTCATTATAAAAACTGGTTTCAAATAAGAAGCGAGCATGGATGTTTAAAAACATAGCTAAGGCATTTTGTATTTTAGTATCCAATAAGGTAATTTTTTCTTCTTTTGAAGCAGCTTCTTTAACGGTGGCGTCAGCTACAATCATTTCTGCAAAAGTACTCGCTGTTTCAGCAACATTCATGGCATAGTGCTGGTTAAGTGTTGGCAAATCAGTCATTACGTGGCTATGAAAAGCATGACCCAATTCGTGGGCTAAAGTCGAGACTTCGCTAGGCGATTCAGCGTATGTCATGAAAATACGAGATTCTTTACTTTCCGGTAATTCTGAACAGTAACCACCTGGTCTTTTTCCAGCGCGGTCTTCTGCTTCAATCCAGTTATGATCAAAAGCATATTGAGCAAAGTCAGCCATCTTCCCACTGAATTTCCTAAAATTTTCAACAATAAAATCAGCTCCAACGTCATATGGGTAGACTTTAGCTGTTGCATCCCCAATGATTACGGGTGCTTCCGTATCCTGCCAAGATAACTTGCCTTTTCCGAGTAAGTGAGCTTTCCGATTTAAATAATCAATAAAGGGTTGTTTCTGCTCGCTAACTGCTTTCCACATTGTATCTAATGTTTCTTGTTTCATCCGATTGTATTCTAATGGACGTTTCAAGAAATCTTTCACACCATGAGCTTTATAATCAGCTAAGCGAAACCCTGCTAGATGATTTAACGTGTCGCTAAATAAAGGAGACATACTTCCCCATGTTTTTTCCCATTTTCTGAATAATTGCTCACGAACGGCTGGATCAGGGTCGGTATTCATTTTATTGTAAGCCTGTCCTGCAGATAAAAGAGTAGTTTTTCCTTGGCTGTCTTCAAAAGGAATTTCAATTGTTGCGACCAATGAATCGTAATGGTCGCTCCATCCTTGAAATCCATCGATAGATAGGGCATTGATCAAGGTTTCTTCAGCTTCGCTTAATAAGTCTTTTCCTTGTGTACGTGTTTCATTTAGACTGAAATCAATCGCTTTGAAAGCAGGCAAGTCAATTAATTCATTCCATTTATCATCTGGCATGGAAACCATTTTTTTGGTTAAAATGGTTTGAAGAGTACTAAAAGCACTATTTAATTCGAAAATTTGGCCTAAAATAGCTCCTGCTTGTTTATCAGATACATCTGCAGATTGAACTGCTTCTATAAAGGTGAAAACTTGCGAAAGGCCTTTTGATAGTTCTTCTTGAATTAGTAAAATATCAGCAAAACTTTTAAACTTTGGATGGTCTTTTTCTGTGTCCCAGTGAGTAACTAGATGAGTGAATTCATCTAACTGACCTCGAATGGTATTTAACTTTTCTTTTAATTGAGGTGAGTTGCTGCCTCCTGGGAAAATAGATTCAAGATCCCATGTCATACTATATTTCATATCGTAACATCCTTTCGAGTTCTGAATACATTTATTATACTCTAGTTTGTAGTAGTTTTGAAACCAACAATAAGTTACAGGAGCCAATTTTTATAAAGCGACTTGAAAATAACTACCAAAATCAATTTCAGTTCATGTAAAATAGAAACAGCCAACGTGATGATGGATGAAACAGTAAAAAAAATTAGAAAGAAGGAAAATAAGGATGCAATCTACTTTAAAGGATAATCTTTTTATTGCACTTGCATTGATAATTATGGGTGGATTATTTTATAGTTCTTCTCAGCCATACGGTGAACAATCGTTAACAGGTGTATTGGATACCGTATTAGCTAAAGAACCATTGAAAGACCTATTAAGCCATATCCAATTTAATTATGCAGGTAGTGAAGTGAGCATTGCTGCCCAAGGATACAGTTCATTTGTGGAATTTTTTATTCGAAAATTAGCTCATTATGGAATTTATTTTTTATTAGGATTGTGCTGGTTTTTAGGATTAAAAAATAAAATGACGAATATTGGATTAGCAGCCTTTGTAGCTTGGTTATTAGCATCTGGGTATGCCGCATTTGATGAATTCCATCAAAGTATTACGCCAGATCGAACACCATTGATGGAAGATGTTGTTTTAGACTCAACTGGTGCCATCACAAGCATTCTTTTAGCTTTGGCATTTTTTTTGTTTATTTCTAAAAAGAAATATGCAAAACGATCCGTTAAAAAATTCAAGCGGTAACGAATACAGATGTATAGTTGCTCTATAATGGGATTTTTGATAAAATAAGTAAGGCTAATTATTCTAGCTTAATACACTTATACTATGAAATGGGGAGTTTGGAGTGTCAGGACATTCAAAATGGAGTAATATCCAAGGGCGTAAAAATGCTCAAGATGCAAAACGCGGAAAAATATTTCAAAAAATATCAAGAGAAATATACATGGCTGTAAAAAGTGGTGGGCCTGATCCAAACACAAATCCTTCATTACGTATGGTGATGGACAAGGCTAAGTCTAATAATATGCCAAATGATAATGTTGAACGTGCCATAAAAAAAGGTAGCGCAACAGGTGAAAATGAAAATTATGATGAAGTTATCTATGAAGGTTATGGACCAAAAGGAACTGCTGTTCTGGTGCATACGTTAACAGATAATTTAAACCGTACTGGAACAAATATTCGTGTAGCTTTTAATAAAAATGGCGGTTCATTAGGTGAAAAAGGTTCTGTTAGTTATATGTTCGATCGCAAAGGGTATATCGCAATCGAACGTGAAGGATTAGATGTCGATGAAGATACGATGCTAATGAGCGTTTTAGAGGCTGGTGGAGATGAAATGGAAACATCAGATGAAGTATTTGAAATTTATACTGATCCCTCTGATTTACCAGATGTGCGAGACGCTTTAGAAAAAGAAGGCTATACATTAGCGCAAGCTGAAGTAACGATGATTCCACAAACAACGGTTCAATTGCCAGAAGATAAAAAAGCTTTATTTAATCAAATGATTGACAAACTTGAAGAAGACGATGACGTATCAGAGGTCTTCCACAACGCTGAATTATAATAATAACTTAAAAGAAATCCGTGCCTTTCTAGCAATTATAGAAAGGCACGGATTTCTTTGTATATAAAGCAGTAGAAAGAATAACGAAATTCTTTGTCCTTTACATACATTTAAACTAAGAGCATTAAAAGAACTAAAGGGGAAGGAGGAACAAAAGTGGAAATGGAAGAGTTTGCTCAATATATTATTGTAAAAGCTAAAGAAATAGGAACTAGTGACATTCATGTTTTACCTGAGGAAGATCATTACAGTTTGTATTTTCGAATTGGTGGAAAAATGAGTTTTTGGAACAGTGTACCCGAAGAAAACGGAAAACGGGTTATCTCTTATTTTAAATATTTATCCAATATGGATGTAGGTGAGCGAAGAAAACCTCAAAGCGGAGCTTCACAATTGCTAATGAATGGAAAACCTACAGCTTTAAGATTTTCAACGATCACAAATTTTCGTGCTCAAGAATCAATGGTAATCAGAATTTTAAATCCAGCTGCTCATTTATCATTATTGAAAACAACCTATTTTAAAAAGGAAGTAGAAGTGATCGAGCAATTGGCTCAGTTTAATAGTGGGTTGCTGATTTTTTCCGGACCAGTTGGATCAGGAAAAACAACGACGATGTATCAACTTGTTCGTGAGAGCTATTTGATAAGTAAGCAACAAGTCATCACGGTTGAAGACCCAGTAGAAATTGAAGAACCGTTTTTTTTACAAACACAAGTGAATGAAAAAGCTGGAATTACTTATGAGTCCCTTTTAAAGTCTAGTTTACGTCATCATCCGGATACCATTATTATTGGTGAAATAAGAGATGAAGAAACAGCAAAAATGGTTATTAGAGGGGCGTTAACCGGACATCTGATTATTGCAAGCGTTCATGCTAAGAATGCTGTAGGGGTTGTTTCTCGTCTGTTAGAACTAGGTGTAACACAAGAACAACTAAAACAAACGTTGCTCGGTGTAGTATTTCAAAAATTGATCCCAAAATATTGCCCATTTTGTAAGGGAGACTGCGACCCTGGATGCGCACACAACAATCTATATGAAAAAAGAGCGGTTTTATATGACGTTTTATCGGAAAAAGAACTCAAACAATTTCTCGCTCAGACACACTCAGAAGAAGAAATCCAAGAAAAGCAAACAAGGTCTTTTAACTTATTACTAAGAAAGGCGTACGCATATGGCTATGTTAGTGAAAAAAACTATATTCAATTCCAGATTCCTTAAAAAGAAATCAATAGCTGTACAGGCAGCATTTTTAAATAAACTTTCTGCACTGATGACAGAAGGGTTCTCTTTAAAAGAGGCATTGTTATTTTTGAAAATGATTTTACCAAAAGAAGTTCAATGGATTCAATCGATTCTTGAAGAACTAGAAAATGGAGAACGGTTTGACAATAGTTTAAAAAAACATGGTTTTTCTGAACGAATCTCTTCTCAAATTTATTTATCCTTTATCCATGGAAATCTGACAGAAGCATTGACAGCTAGTGGGAACTACTTAGAAGAAAAGGAGAAGCAGAGAAGCCAATTAAAGAAATTGTTACAGTATCCTATTTTTTTATTGCTTTTTATGATTGGTATTTTAATGGCTATTCGCTTTATGATACTACCCAATTACGAACAAATGAAGGCGAATCAGGGTTCTATTATTAATGCATTTTCAATAGGATTTATTTATCATTTCCCGACACTTTTAGGTATTTTTACAGTGGTTGTTTGTCTAATGATTTTAGTGATTCGTCACCAATTGGGAAAACGAACTGCGCTACAACGCACCGTTTTATTTATGAAAATTCCAATTTTCTCGACACTATTACGACTCTACTATACCAATTTATTTAGTTATGAATGGAGCCAATTATTAAAGAGTGGTCATCAAATGAATAAAATTATTGAATTAATGCAGACAAAGGAAACAACTCAATTGATGCAAGAAGTAGCTTTTAAGATGGAAAAGGAGCTGAGAGCAGGTCGAGATTTTAAAGAATCGATGAGCAGTTTTACTTTTTTTAATCGTGAATTAGGTTTTATCATCATGCATGGCGAAGCGACTAGTCGATTAGGAATCGAATTAGCTGTGTATGCCCAAGATTGTCAATTAAGATTAACAGGGCAAATCCAAACATTACTTGGTTACATTCAACCGATTATTTTTTTAATTATTGCTTTTTTTATTATGTGTGTTTACTTAGCTTTATTATTGCCAACGTTCTCAATGATGGAGGGAATTTTATGAAGAAGAAAAAAATACTGAATCAAAAAGGATTTACGCTTATTGAAATGGTAATGGTTTTATTTATTATTTCAGTATTGATGCTCCTTATCGTTCCAAATATAGTAAAACAAAAAGATTCTATTGACGTTCAAGGAACAGAAGCCTTAGTGACGGTTATCCAAACACAAGTAGAACTTTATGAATTAGATGGTCAACAAGAAGCAGTTTCTTTAAATTCATTACAACAGCAAGGCTATTTATCTGCTAAACAAGTGAAACAAGCTACTGCAAAATCGATTATTATTACAAATGGTGTCGTAAGTTTAAGTAAAAAAGAATGAATCCCTTAAACGAAAAAGGGATGATACTTTTTGAGATGCTTCTTGTTTTATTCGTTGCAGCTGTTTTAGTACTGATTCCAACAATCTATACCAATGAAACTAAAAACCAATTAGACAATCAGCTTTTTATTGAAGAATTTCAAAGTCAGATGACAGCTATTCAAAATTATGCTGTTTTGTCTGGACAAGTAACCATGATGACGGTGTCTTCTCAATATAAAACAGTTCAATTTAAAGTTATTGGAGATGAGAAAAACATATTGAATAAACTAATTTATTTACCAGAAACGATTACGACCCCTACGTATAAAACGTATTATTTTAATGGCTATACTGGGAACTTAAGAAATTTTGATACGCTGGTTTTTTTTATCAATAAGCAAAGACACACAATGACTTTTCAGTTAGGGAGTGGACGATATAAATGGCAGTAAGAAACTAAATCAAAAAGGGTATTTATTGATTGAAAGTTTAGTAGCTTTTTCTTTAGTGAGTTTATGCATCGCTAGTTATATACCATTCATTGTAGGTATGCTAAAAAAAGTAGACGCAGAAAAAACAGCCGTTGAAATGCACCGTATCCAGTATGAACAAATACAAAAAATCGAACAGAACCAAGCAATAGATACTACTTGGAAAACAGGAGGAAAGTTTTTTACTATCAATCCACTGATAAACAGTAGTCTAAAAGGAGTACGGATAAACTATGAAAACGAAGAAATTTTCATTGAAGTCCGCTCGTTTCAAACGTCCCACCCTTGATCAAAAAGGATTTACATTGATAGAAGCATTAGTAGCGTTATTTATCTTAGTCCTCTGTATTGCTCTCTTAAATGTTGTCACAACTCAATACAAAACGATTCGTAAACAGACTTTTGAAGATCGGCAGCTTGAATGGCACATGTTCTTAAATCAATTTGAATATACTTTAGAAGGACTCATTTTGGTCAATACAAAACCTAATGAATTGCAGTTTAAATTGCTGGATGAAGAAGGTCGATTTAAAGAAATGGTTTACTATGAAAAATATGATAATTTAGTTAGACGTCGAACGGGATCGGGAGGACATCATCCTATGTTGATGAAAGTAAAATCGATTAACTTTGTTCAAAAAAATTCATTTTTAGAGATAATAGTAACTTTTTCAAATCAAGAGACTTATCATGCACAACTAGGTATTGAACGTAATGTAGAGGGGATTCAAGGTGAATGAAAAAGGCGCGATATTGCCATCTGTAATGGTATTTCTTTTGTTAATGAGCATCATGATTTTAGGTACGAATAGAGTTTTTGAGAATCAAATGAATCAGTTAAGAATGACGAAACACTATTATGAAGTAGAAAGTATGCTGATTTTATCTAAGATAGAACTTAATCGTCAGTATGAGTTAGATAAAGAAATTCAAAAAGGGATCGTTACATTTCCTAATGGAATAGTGACTATTCAACGAAAAGAGGCAAACGTATTTATCTTAAATGGAACTTTTAAAGATGTATTTTCAAAACAGCTAGAAGTTGAATTAACTCCACAGACAACTGAAGAACTAAAGGTCAAAGAAGAAAAAGAATCAAACCAAGCTTCATCACTTGAAAAGTAACTATAAAAGAAAGCGAAGTAACTTCATTGGAAGCTTAGATGAGGTTATTTCTTTTTGTGGTCGTATTTGATATACTATTTGAATAGAAACGGCTAATTCAACCAATAGATCAGATACATATAAGAGAAGGAGTGAGGAATAGTGACTAAATTAATTAAATTACGTGAAGGCATGAAAAAAAGAGGAATTGATGCATTGTTAGTAACTAGTCCTTATAATTTACGCTATATTTCAAACTTTACAGGTACAACAGGTTTAAGCTTGATTACATTGGATAAAGCTTATTTTGTAACGGATTTTAGATATACTGAACAAGTAGCAACTCAAGCTATAGGATTTGAAATCGTTACTAATGTTGGGCCAATTTTTAATGAGGTAGCACGATTAGTAGACGAAAATAAAATTGAAAAATTAGGTTTTGAACAGGATTTCGTTACGTTTAGTACATTTGAATTACTAGAACAAATTATTTCAGGCGAATTAATCCCCATAAAAGGATTGATTGAAGAACTGAGAGAAATCAAAAGTGAAACGGAAATTGAAATCATCAAAAAAGCCTGTTCTATTTCTGATGCAGCATTCAAGTATATTCTAGGAGAAATCAAACCTGGAATGACCGAAATTGAAGTAGCTAATCTATTAGATTTTCATATGCGCGGTTTAGGTGCAACTGGAGTTTCATTTGACACGATTGTGGCTAGCGGTGTTCGTTCAGCTATGCCTCACGGAGTAGCAAGTCATAAGAAGATTGAAACAGGCGATTTTGTAACAATGGATTTTGGTTGTTACTATGAAGGCTATGTTTCGGATATGACGAGAACAATTGCAGTAGGTGAACCAAATGAAAAGTTGAAAGAAATTTATGCTATTACATTAGAAGCACAATTGAAAGTGATTGATGCAGCTAAACCGGGAATGACTGGTGTTCAATTAGATGCTGTTGCCCGCGATCATATTGCTAAATATGGGTATGGTGAAGCTTTTGGCCATTCAACAGGACATGGTATTGGATTAGAAATTCATGAAGGACCAAACGTTTCTAAATTAGCAGAAAAACGATTTGTACCTGGGAATGTCATTACCAACGAACCTGGAATTTATTTGCCAGGCTTTGGAGGAGTAAGAATTGAAGACGATTTAGTAATTACTAAAAACGGAAATGAAGTCATTACGCACTCTTCAAAAGAACTTATCATATTATAACGTGATTTAAATCGACAATTTATTAGGCAGAACACTGAAAAAATGATACACTTATACAGAAAAATAGGAACGGACTCATAGGAGGAAATTAAATGATTTCAGTAAATGATTTTAAAACAGGATTAACAATCGAAGTAGACGGTTCAATTTGGCGTGTTGTTGATTTTCAACATGTAAAACCAGGTAAAGGTGCTGCTTTTGTACGTTCAAAACTTAAAAATTTGCGTTCTGGTGCAGTACAAGAAAAAACTTTCCGTGCAGGAGAAAAAGTTAAAAAAGCTCAAATCGATAATAAAAAAATGCAATATTTATATGAAAGTGCTGGCGCATATGTATTTATGGATAATGAGTCATATGAACAAATCGAAATACCAGGTGATTCTATTGTTGAGGAATTAAAATATTTGAAAGAAAATATGGAAGTTCATATTTTAATGTATGATACAGAAGTATTAGGTGTTGAATTGCCAAATACAGTCCAATTGCGTGTAGCTGAAACTGAACCTGGTATTCGTGGGGATACTTCTTCAGGTGGAACAAAACCAGCAATTTTAGAAACTGGAACATCCGTAAATGTCCCTTTCTTCATCAATGTGGATGATGTGTTAATTGTTAATACTCAAGACGGTTCTTACGTTTCTCGTGCATAATCAATTGAATTTAAAATGAAATTAGTAAATATAGGAGGTTTGCCAAATGGCTGAAGAATCGACAGTTGCAATAAATGATACTAAAGGTACACTTGGAGAAATTGAAGTAGCTCCTGAAGTAATTGAAGTGATTTCTGGTATTGCTGCAAACAAAGTAGATGGAGTCTATGCAATGCAAGGAAAACTTGCTTCTGGTGTTTCTGAATTATTTGGTCGAGTAGACCACAAAAAAGGTGTCCATTTAACATCTGATGAAGATGGCTTGAAAGTAGACATTTATTGCTACTTTATTTATGGCGTATCGGTACCAAAAGTTGCTTTAGAAATCCAAGAAAAAGTAAGAGAACAATTGTTACAAATGACAGATATAACATTAGCTGAAGTAAATGTTCATATTGTAGGAATTGTCCCAGAAAAAACAGAATTACAAGAATTATTAGATCTTGATCAAGAAGAAGATGGTGACGAATAGTGAGTTTAACACGACGTGATATTAGAGAAAAAGCCTTACAATCGCTTTTTCAACTTTCTGCTAATGAAGATTTATCTAAAGAAGAAGCTATGCAACAAGCGTTGACTAGTGAAGATGAGTTAGCTGATGAAGTTGAAACAGTTCTGATACCAAGTTATTTAGATTTACTTGTATCAGGTGTAATGGGAAAACAAGATGAGATCGATGAAAAAATCAAAGCTCACTTAGAGAATTGGTCCCTAAATCGTTTGGCTAAAACAGATTTAATGATTATTCGAATTGCAATCTTTGAGATGATGTATGTTTCAGATGTACCAGACAGAGTTGCATTGAATGAAGCACTAGAAATTACCAAAAAGTACAGTGATGAAAAATCCAGAAAATTTGTTAATGGTGTTTTAGCAAACATAGTAAATGAGAACAGTGAAGATGAAGCTGAATAAGCTTTGTTTTCACTGCTTTTTTTTGCTTAAGTACACTATATAAAAAGTTTTACGAGACAGATTTGAGGGTATATCTGATCTAATTCTTATGATAAGATAGATAGGGTAAAGTTTAGTTACTTCAAGTGAGATGAAAAGGATGGGATTCTTTATGAGCGCAACAATCATGAGTGGTAAAATATTGGCCGATGAAATGACGATTGAGATGCAAAATGATGTCAATCAACTCAAGGAAAAAGGAATTACTCCTGGTTTAGTTGTATTATTAGTTGGTGAAAATCCTGCAAGTCAAACGTATGTAAAGAACAAAGAAAAACGTGCAAAAACATTAGGATTTCATTCACTCATTAAACACTATCCAGTAGATATAACAGAAGAAGAATTACTAAATGAAGTCAATCACTATAATGAAGACCCAGCCTTTCATGGTATATTAGTGCAGTTGCCATTACCAAAACAAATCGATTCAGATAAAGTAGTAAATGCAATTGATTCGGTAAAAGATGTGGATGGTTTCCATCCTATAAATATGGGGAAATTACTAATAGGGAAACCAGACAAAATACCGTGTACACCTTATGGCATTATAAAACTGTTGGAACGATACCAAGTAGAAATTGAGGGCAAAACAGCAGTAATGATAGGGCGTAGCAATATCGTTGGAAAACCGATGGCTCAACTTTTAATGATGAAGAATGCTACGGTAACTGTTGCTCATTCTAGAACCAAGAATCTAGCTGCATTAGCCCGTACAGCTGATATTTTAGTTGTAGCAATTGGAAGAGGACATTTTGTTACAAAAGAGTTTATCAAACCAGGTGCTGCAGTAATTGATGTAGGAATGAACCGTGATAAAAATGGGAAATTGATTGGTGATGTTAAAAGTGATGAAGTAGCTGAAGTTGCAGGATATTTAACTCCAGTTCCTAAAGGTGTAGGACCCATGACTATTACTATGTTGCTTTATCAAACGATTGAAAGTGCAAAAAAAATTGGAGCATTACCAAAAAAAGATAAAGCATAAGCTTCGTTCTTAAAAAGGCTGAGAATAAGCCAGATTTAACGATAAATAAAAACAACAATTAAAGAGCTGTTTTCAATTTATGCAATGCTGCTAAGAGGAGTGAATATATTGTCAAATGATTACTTGACGGTCACCGCATTGACTAAATACATTAAACGAAAATTTGAACGGGATCCTTATTTAGAACGAATCTATTTGACAGGAGAAATTTCTAACTTTCGAAATAGGGCAAATGCTCATCAATACTTTAGTTTAAAAGATGACCATGCTAAGATTTCTGCAATCATGTTTAAAGCAGCTTTCCAAAAACTTAAATTCACTCCTGAAGAAGGAATGAAAGTATTGGTTATTGGACGAATCTCGTTATATGAGGCAAGCGGAAATTATCAAATAACGATTGAACATATGGAGCCAGATGGAGTTGGCGCTCTATATCAAGCTTTAGAAGAGATGAAGAAAAAATTAAAAAATGAAGGACTTTTTGATGCACCAAAACAACTAATCCCCACGTTTCCTAAACGAATTGCAGTAGTAACGAGCCCAAGTGGTGCCGTCATAAGGGATATTATGACTACAATAAAGAGAAGATTTCCTATTGTTCAATTGGTTATTTATCCTACTCTTGTACAAGGAAATAAAGCGGCAGATGCAATTGTATCAAGTATCCGCATGGTAGAAGAAAAAGGTAATTTTGACACAATGATTATTGCACGTGGAGGAGGATCGATTGAAGATCTGTGGCCTTTCAATGAGGAAAAAGTTGCACGTGCGATATTTGAAGCACAAACACCGATTATTTCTTCTGTAGGGCATGAAACAGATACGACCATTGCTGATTTAGTGGCAGATGTGCGTACTGCAACTCCAACTGCAGCAGCAGAAATTTCTGTTCCTTTGTTGTCTGATGAATTGATCAAAATTGAACAACTAAAATTGCGACTTGTTCAAAGCTATGCTCGAAAAGTAGAAATATTAAATCAACGGCTAACGAGTCAGTTAAATTCTTATATTTTTAATCAACCGCAGCGTTTATATGAAGGATATGCTCAAAAGTTAGATTTGTTGACTGAAAGGCTTGTTCGAGCAATGGAAGAAAAAAATCAACAGTTAAAAAACGACCTTAATGTTCATATGCTTCAGTTAAATGCTCAAAATCCAACACAGTTAGTCAAACAAAAGCATAGTGATTTAAGCGTGATGAATAGGCAATTGACGACTCAAATGGAATGGTATATGGAAAATCAGACTAAACGTTTTCAATATGCTGTTCAATCGCTGGATTATTTAAGCCCTTTAAAAATTATGAATCGCGGCTACAGTTATGCAACGAAAGATGGAAAAGTTATTAAAGATAGTAAGCAAGTTGAAGTAGAAGACAAGATACACATTCATTTGCACAAAGGAAGTTTTGAGGCAAAAGTGATAAAGAAAGAAGAGGAATCTAAATGAGTACAACAAAGAAATTAAAATTTGAAGAAGCTATGCAGCAATTAGAAGAAATTGTAACAAACTTAGAACGTGGAGATGTTCCATTAGAAGAAGCGTTGGATCAATTTCAAAAAGGCGTTAGTTTAAGTAAATTTTGTAAGGAAACATTACAAAATGCAGAACAAACATTAACTAAAATAGTTGATGAAAATGGTAAAGAAAAGTTATTTGAAGATGAAAGTGAAAGTAATTAAGAAAAGAGGGTCGATATGAATTTAAAGTCATTTAAAAATAATGTGATACCATCATTTGAAGAGGAAATGCTTGGATATATTGGGAAAAATGGAACTGAAAAGGAACCATTACACGAAGCTATGTTTTATTCCTTAGAAGCTGGTGGAAAAAGAATTCGACCTTTACTTCTTTTAGCAACGATTGAATCGTTGGGCGGCGATAGTAGAAAAGGGTATGCCGTTAGTGCTGCTTTAGAGTTTATCCATACGTATTCTTTAATTCATGATGATTTACCTGCTATGGATAATGATGAGTTGCGTAGAGGAAAACCGACAAGTCATATTGTTTACGGTGAAGATACAGCAATTTTAGCTGGTGATGCATTGTTAACACAAGCTTTTGAAATTATTGCTGCATCAGATGCTTCATCAGAAAAAAAAGTGAAATTAATTCTAGCTTTAGCAAAATCTGCAGGACCTGAAGGTATGATTTTGGGGCAAATGGCGGATATCCAAGGTGAAACGAAAGACTTAAGTTTGGAAGAATTACAATTTATTCATCGGAACAAGACCGGTGAGTTGTTAAAATTTCCTATTTACGCCGCATGTGTGATTGTTGACGCAGCAAAAGAAGTGGAAGAACAATTGATGGGGTATGCTGAGCATATCGGATTAGCTTATCAAATTCGCGATGACATTTTGGATGTAATCGGAAATGTAGAAGAAATCGGCAAAAACACTGGAATGGATGCAGCACACAATAAGAGCACTTATCCAGGTTTGTTAACACTTGAAGGAGCTAAAGTAGCTTTGAACCAAGAGCTAACAGCTGCAAAATTAAACTTACTGACTGTTGAACAAATTAGTCAAGATTCAGGTAGACCGGTTCAAATTAATTTATTGGTAGAAATTATTGATCTTTTGGTGATCGATTAAAAAGGTGGGAACCGTCACATGAAAAAAGAACGAGTAGATATCCTCTTAGTCGAACAAGGCCTGGTGGAATCTATTGAAAAAGCTAAAAGTATCATTATGGCTGGTCAAGTATACACAGAAAAAGAAGAGCGAATCGATACTGCTGGAGAAAAAATTCCTTCTGATACGAAACTTCAGTTAAAAGGAAAACATTCTCGTTATGTCAGTCGAGGTGGGTTTAAATTAGAAAAGGCGATGAATATTTTTGATGTGACGATTAAAGACAAAATCATGTTAGATATAGGTTCTTCGACTGGAGGATTTACAGATGCTGCTTTACAACACGGAGCTAAATTGAGTTATGCTTTAGATGTAGGAACGAATCAGCTAGCCTGGAAACTGCGTCAAGATCCAAGAGTCGTAGTAATGGAACAAACGAACTTTAGATATTGTAAGCTAGAAGATTTTTCAAAAGGTATACCTAATTTATCCTCTATTGACGTTTCATTTATTTCTTTACGTGTCATTCTACCTGTGCTAAAGAACATAATTGCTTCTGGTGGAGATGTATTGGCTTTGATCAAACCTCAATTTGAGGCACATCGTGAAGATGTTGGTGAAAAAGGAATCGTCAGCGATAAACAAGTTCATGAGCAAGTTTTGACAGACATGCTTTCATTTGCAACAAATATCGGATACGATGTACTGAATTTGACATTTTCTCCTATTACAGGTGGAGAAGGCAACATTGAATTTTTAGCTCATTTAAAATGGAATGACAAAATAAAAGGTAATCTTGCTGATTCTGTCGATATAGAATCAGTTTTAAGAGAAGCGTACGCTACATTAAAAAATGAAAAAAAATAAATAACGAATGTACCAGCTAAAATTGGTACATTCGTATTTTATTTTTAATGTTTAGAGCTTTTTGTTTTGATTTCTTTTATTTTTTCTTTTCTATCTGAATTAAGTACGCTATGATAGGAGTATTAAATGAATAATAGTGGTTATGAAAATGAGGTGGAAACATGAAAAAGAGAGAACGTCATCATTTGTTACAAGAGTTGATTAAAGAAAATGTTATTGAAAAACAAGAAGACTTTGTACGTATATTAGAAGAAAAGGGTATAGAAGTAACACAAGCAACTATTTCGCGTGATATTAAAGAACTTCAATTAGTTAAAGTTCCCTCTCAAACAGGAGGATATCAATATAGTTTACCGCCTGATATTCAATATGATACATCGAAAAAGTTGGAACGTTTATTTAAAGATGCTTTTGTTTCTATGGATACGCAAGATTGTTTTCTGCTCATTCGAACCATTCCTGGAAATGCTTTTGCTTTAGGCAGTTTAATTGATACTTCAAATTTTGACAGTGTCTTTGGAGCTATCTCAGGAGATGATACAGTACTGATTATTTGTCGTTCAAATGAAGAAGCACTCCAGTTGAAAAATCATTTTATACAATTAATTTAAGCAATCAAGAAAGAAGTATTGGAGGTGTTGAACAGTGCTTCAGGAATTAACAATTAAGGATTTTGCAATCATACAAGATTTGAATCTTAGTTTTAATCGTGGTATGACTGTTTTAACCGGAGAAACAGGAGCAGGGAAGTCGATTATTATTGATGCGGTTGGGCTACTTGCAGGTGGAAGAGGATCCAGTGAATTTATTCGTCATGGTGCAACTAAATGTGTTCTAGAAGCGTTATTTTCATTAGAAGGAAATTCCACTACTAATAAATTACTAAAAGACTATGATATTGACAGCGAAGAAGATAGTGTGATTATTCAGCGTGACATTCATCGTAGTGGTAAAAATGTTTGTCGTATCAACGGTCGTTTAGTAACGATTGCTACTTTACGTTTAATTGGAGAATCAATTATTGATATTCATGGACAAAACGAACATCAAGAATTGATGAATCCAGAACGTCATTTAAACATGTTAGATCATTTTGGCGATCAGAAATTGGTAATGTTAAAAAAGAATTATCAAGAAACATATACAGACTATAAAAAAGTTAAAAAAGCCTTTGATAAATGGCAAAATGGAGAACAAGAACTAGCTCAACGACTGGATATGCTTCAGTACCAAACAAATGAAATTGAAATGGCTGAACTCCTTGACGGTGAGGAAGAAGAGCTGTTAGAAGAAAAAAATTTATTAGCTAATTATCAAAAAATTATGTCTGCACTATCGATGAGCTATGATGCTTTGCAAGGAGATGAAGTTAATGGAATTGACTTGATTGGAAATGCAATGACTGAAATGAGTTCTTTAGAAGAGATAGATGAAAAATACAAAGTCTTGTCAGAAGCGATTTCAAGTAGTTACTTTCAGCTTCAAGAAGCGGCAAGTGATATCTTAAGAGAAATGGATCAAACAGCATATGATGAGGATCGCCTTAATGAAATTGAAAAAAGATTAGAGAGCATCAAACAACTAAAACGTAAGTATGGCGATTCTATTACAGAAATCAAAGCATATTATGAAAAAATTGTGGCAGAATTAAATCAAATTATGAATCGTGAAAATCATCTGACGAATATGACAAAAGAGTTATCCAGTTTATCGAAAGAATTGATTAGGCGAGGTAGCGAACTTTCTGAAAAACGTAGAGTAGTAGCCAAAAAAATTGAACAAGCCATTCATGAACAGTTAAAAGAATTGTATATGGAAAAAGTAGTTTTTGAAGTTCAATTTTTTAAACCGATTCAAGATTTCACGAGTGAAATTGCGCATGAGTCTGGCTTTGATGAGGTAGAGTTCTATATTGCTACAAATATGGGGGAACCGTTAAAACCTTTAGCTAGAGTAGCTTCTGGAGGAGAATTGTCTCGCATGATGCTAGCGATGAAAACTATTTTCTCCAAATCTCAAGGCATCACTAGTATCATATTTGATGAAGTAGATACTGGTGTTAGCGGACGAGTTGCTCAAGCGATTGCAAATAAAATTTATATGGTAGCTGTTCATTCTCAAGTTCTCTGCATTACGCATTTGCCTCAAGTAGCTGCGATGGCAGATAATCATTTATATATTTCAAAAAGTGTGGAAAATGATCGCACAAAAACGCATGTCAATTCTTTAATATCTTTAGAAAAAATTGAAGAAATTGCGCGTATGTTAGCAGGTACTGAAATCACAAAATTGACTTTAGAACATGCTAAAGAATTAACTGTTTTAGCTGAGACAGAAAAACAAAAACAAAAGAAAATGAGTTAAAATTAAAGAATCTTGTAAACCAACGGACTAAAAAGTTCGTAGGTCTACAGGATTCTTTTTTTAGAATGGGTATAGAAGTATAGAGTAGTAGTTTACCATCGAATACTGGAAAGTAGTTTCTCTAAAATGTGTTTTTCAGTGTCACTCAATCCCCAAAATTCAAGTTCCTTTTTGATATCTATTAAAAGACCGTATTCTCGAACAAAACCGTTCAAACGTGCTGCAATTGTTGAATCAACATAGTCAGCATATGTTGGGAAAAGGTTGCTTACTTTCTCAAGAGCCTTAGGATAACGTTTCATGAAATATTTTTGATGGTGATCTTCTGCTCGATAAAAATGAGTATATGGGAGAAGTTCAGTCTGTATTCGCTTATTGTATTTATTTTCCCACTTACTTTTGACCTCATTAGCAATTTTTTGCTGTTCGGAATTATGATAAAACAAAAGTGAAAGATATTGACGTCCTTTATAGTTGCGGTCTTTAACAGCATCATGACTGTTCCAAAATAAATTCAAAATATCAGAATAACTAATTAGCTCAGGATCAAAATCAATTTCTAGCGTCTCCGTGTGATCCTCAATGGATCTATAGTTAGGATTAGGGGAAGTACCACCAGCGTAACCAACACGTGTTCGAAGGATGCCAGGAAGATGACCAAAACGACTATCAGGCCCCCAAAAGCATCCCATACTAAAGGTAGCGGTTTGAGTATTATTCGCTTGTCTATCAAAATTTGTCATATTGGTGGCCTCCAAATTTTAAATTAAAAAACCACATTAACCGATTTACTCAATCGACTGATGTGGTGGGCTTTAATTCATAGTCATTAGTGTGGAAATAAGAGTTAGAAATACTGTACCTAACATTGCAATCAGCATGATCCAGACAAACACTTTAGTGAAACGTTGTGTTTTAGAGACTGATTTTTTGTTTTTTGTAGCCACGAGGTAATCCCCCACTTTCATATGGATATTTCTTATAGTTTACATCAAATAAGCAGAAAGAATCAATAGGCTATTAAAAATAATCTTTTTTTCTCAATATCCAAACGGTTAATCCACATATTGCAAGACTAATGAAGCAAAGTATCCAAAAAGCACCTGGAGTGTCTTCAAATGGGAGTGTCACATTCATACCCCAAAGTGCTCCGATAATATTTGGGATGGTCAAAACAATGGTAATGGACGTTAATACTTTCATAATATTATTTAAATTATTTGAAATAACAGAAGAAAAGATAGCACTGATCTGTTCTAACATTTTATTAGATTGGCGAATCATTGCTTCAGCTTGTTGATTTTCAATAACAACATCATGTAAAAAAGAAAGAATATTTTTATCTTTATTGAAACGCTCGATAGCTTTTAAACGTTTAAAAATCGGATGATTGCTTTCAATAGCAGTACTAAAATAAACCAAACTTTTTTGTAGAGACATTAAAACAAATAATTGTCGGTTTTTAGACGTCTTTGTAATGTTGACTTCTAATTTTTCGATTTTAGCATTTATTTCTTTTAAATAAATAATGTAATCAGAAGAAATGTGCCAAGCAATATCAAGTAAAAACCGCTCCTGATTTGAACTAGATATTGGAAAATTCGGATTATTCTCAATCATCCTTGAAATAAACTCAGGTGTATGAACAGCAGCTGTAATAACCGTTTTGGATGTCATGATAACAGCTAAAGGTCTCGTAACATACTCACTATCATTTGGATTACTTGATATTTTTAATGGATAAAGAAACATTGCTAATGAAGAACTCTCTCTTTCATCTAATTCTAAATTTTCATGTCTTGAAACCTCATCTGGATCCAATACACTAGAAAGGTAGTCTTTTGGGAACCCAAAATGTTTAACCACTCGATTGATTTCATCAGATGTCGGATTAGATAAGTGTAGCCATTCCACATGAGTGAACTCAGTGTCATGGACAACGTCACCGTTGGTTGTTGTATAATAAGAATGAATCATAGCAAACGCTCCTTGAAAATAAGATTAATAGAAGATATGATTAAGAAATAAACTCTACTCTACTGACTATTTTACACTAAGCAGGATAAAAAAAGGTGAAAAGTATTTTTTATTAGAAGGAAAAATACAGTTTCACTCAAAAGATACAATAGTTTTTGATAAAAGAGCATAAATCGTATTTCCAACTTAAAAAATGATTGTAACTTGAGTGGGGAAAATAAATTAACTTAACAGAATATATGAAACAACTTTTCATTTCTCGCTTTTTTTGCTAGGATAGTAAGGGACAAAGAAATAATATTAGTTAAATAGAGGTTGAAGAGAAGGGAGTTTAAATAAATATGAGTAAGCAACAAATTGGTGTAGTTGGAATGGCTGTTATGGGGAAAAATTTGGCTTTAAATATCGAAAGCAGAGGATATTCCGTATCAGTATACAACCGTACGACATCTAAAACAGAAGCAGTTATTGCAGAAAATCCAGGTAAGAAATTAGTTTTGACTCGCACAGTGGAAGAATTTGTGGATTCTCTTGAAAAACCAAGACGTATTTTGTTAATGGTACAAGCAGGTAAAGGAACGGATGCAACCATTCAATCTTTATTGCCACATCTTGATGAAGGGGACGTATTGATTGACGGAGGAAATACCTTCTTTAAAGATACGATTCGTCGCAGTGAAGAACTAGCAGAATCTGGTGTGAACTTTATTGGAACCGGTGTTTCTGGTGGAGAAGAAGGTGCCCTTAAAGGACCAGCTATTATGCCAGGTGGGCAAAAAGAAGCTTACGATCTTGTTGCACCTATCCTTGAACAAATTGCTGCTGTAGCTGAAGATGGTGAAGCTTGTGTTACTTACATTGGACCAAATGGAGCAGGACACTATGTTAAAATGGTTCATAATGGTATTGAGTATGGCGATATGCAGTTAATTGCTGAATCTTATCACTTGTTGCGTAACGTTGCAGGTTTAACAGTCGAAGAAATCGCTGAAGTATTTGCTGAATGGAACAAAGGCGAATTAGATAGTTTCTTAATTGAAATCACAGCAACAGCTTTAACTAAAAAAGATCCTGAAACAGGTAAACCAATGGTTGATATTATTTTAGACCGTGCCGGCAATAAAGGTACTGGTAAATGGACATCTCAAAGTGCATTAGATTTAGGTGTGCCACTGCCATTGATTACGGAATCTGTTTTTGCACGTTATATTTCAGCTTTAAAAGAAGAACGTGTTGAAGCAAGCAAAGTTTTACCAAAACCTGCTAAATATTCATTTGAAGGCGAAAAAGCTGAATTAGTTGAAAAAATTAGACAAGCTTTATACTTTAGTAAAATCATGAGTTACGCGCAAGGATTTGCACAAATGCGTACAGCTAGTGAAGAGTATGATTGGAATTTACAATACGGTGAAATAGCTAAAATTTTCCGTGCTGGGTGCATCATTCGTGCTCGTTTCTTGCAAAAAATCACAGATGCTTATGAACGCAAAGCAGATCTTAAAAACTTAATGTTGGATGATTACTTTATGGATATCACTAAAAATTACCAAGACTCTGTTCGTGATGTGATTGGTATTGCTGTGAAATCAGGTGTACCAATCCCGACGTTCTCTTCAGCAATTGCTTATTATGATTCATATCGTACTGCTGATCTGCCTGCAAATATCATTCAAGCACAACGTGATTATTTCGGAGCACACACATACGAAAGAACAGATAAAGCTGGAACTTTCCACTTTGACTGGTATGGCAATGAAGGAGAAGAACAACTGTAAGACATTATTTTTCTTAAAATAGATCCTAAAAGAGACTGAAAGTACACTTTCAGTCTCTTTTTATATGAAAAAATGATGGAAGTACCGATTAAATAATAGAGAACTGTCGAATTGCTTAAGAAATTCTTAAAGTTGAGTTTTGATTTTCTCATTTATTTCTAATTTATGGTAAAATGATAACGGACACATTAAAAATTGATTGTGAAAAACTATTTATCATGGTATCGTAACAAGAGCAAAAGAGACAAAAATAGGGATTTTAGAGGAGCAGGTGTACATTAACATGAACAAAATTTTAATTATTGAAGATGAAAAAAATCTGGCTCGTTTTGTAGAACTAGAATTAAAACATGAAGGCTACGCAACAGAGGTTCGTTACAATGGACGCACAGGATTAGAAGCTGCAGTTGCAGAAGATGCACATTGGGATGTTATTTTATTAGACTTAATGCTACCAGAATTAAATGGAATAGATGTTTGTCGTCGTATTAGACAAGTAAGTAATGTGCCTATTATTATGATGACTGCTAGAGATTCAGTTATTGATCGTGTATCTGGTTTAGATCATGGTGCAGATGACTACATTGTTAAACCTTTTGCTATCGAAGAATTATTAGCACGTTTGCGTGCATTATTCCGCCGTATTGAGATTGAAAGTGAACAAAATATCACCAAACAAACAACAGTTACGTATAGAGATTTAACGGTTGAAAAAGAAAACCGTGTCGTACGTCGTGGTGATGAAGTTATTGAATTAACTAAGCGTGAATATGAGTTGTTGCTAGAGTTAATGGAAAATGTGAATGTTGTTTTAGCTCGTGATGTATTATTAAATAAAGTTTGGGGATACGAAACTGAAGTTGAAACAAATGTCGTTGATGTATACATTCGTTACCTAAGAAATAAAATTGATGTTCCAAATGTTGACAGCTACATTCAAACTGTTCGCGGGACAGGTTATGTGATGCGTTCGTGAGATTCTCGTTCTATGACAAAAATAAGGAAGGGAAAAAAAGAAAACGATTATCCTTAAAATGGAAATGGACTATTGGAGCAACACTTGCAATATTCTTAACGTTCTCGATTTTTTCAATTGCTATTTTTGTAGGTTTTAGACAAATTATGTTCACGCAAGAGGAAGAAAATTTTAGAGAAGTTTTATTTGGAGCAACTAGTCGTCTAGTTGATGAAAATAAAATAACAGATAGTGATTCTACAGCTTTATCAAAGGCAACAGTTTATTCTGCATTTAATCCCTCTTACTTTCCCGATATTATGGAGCTGAACGGGGAATATGATCAGAGAAATACAACCTTTGAAGATTCTGGAAATTACGAAGATACTTTATATGCCAAAATGAATGAAGAAGATGTTATCGTAAGGGTGTATACTCCCACATCACGTTTACTTTTTGAATCAAAATTAGGCGATTTTTCTTTTGAAGAAAGCTCGGAACCGATTATCAAGATGATCGATGTAAATGGTGAAGAGGGTTATTATGGAGTTGCACCTGTTATTTCTAGCGAGACACAACAAATTATTGGATATGTACAAGTTATCGATGGGATGTCAGATTACCATAATATGATTGAGGTCACGCTTATTAGTTTAGTAGCTATGAGTTCTGCGGCCCTTATTTTTAGTGGTATTTTGGGCTACTTCTTGGCATCTAATTTTTTGAAGCCGATAAAAAACATTACAAAAACAATGAATGACCTTCGACAAGACACGCAATCGACTTCTAGAATTGAAGTGGTTGAAGGAAATGATGAATTGGATCATCTATCTATTGTTTTTAATGATATGTTGGATAAGATGCAAAAGTATATTGAACAACAAAAGCAATTTGTTGAAGATGTTTCTCATGAATTAAGAACACCAGTCGCTGTAATGGAAGGTCATTTGAAGCTATTAGATCGCTGGGGCAAAAATGATCCTGAGATTTTAGATGAATCACTTTCTGCTTCATTACAAGAAATCACACGGATGAAAAGTTTGGTTCAGGAAATGTTAGATTTATCTAGAGCTGAGCAAGTAGAAATTCATTATAAGAATGAAAAAACGGCTATAAAGCCGATTATTCAACAAACTTATAATAATTTTAAAATGATTCATCCGGACTTTGTTTTTAATTTGGATGATGATATCAATGACGAGGTATATGTTTCCATTTACCGAAATCATATTGAACAAATTTTAATTATCTTGCTAGATAATGCTGTGAAATATTCTACTGACCGTAAAGAAGTCCATATATCAGTGGCAAATGATGATCGAGAAGTCCAGATTGCCATTCAAGACTTTGGTGAAGGGATGACTTTAGAAGACGCTGAAAAGATTTTTAATCGTTTTTATCGTATTGATAAAGCACGTAGCAGACATAAAGGCGGAAACGGACTTGGTCTAGCGATAGCAAAAGAATTATTAAGTGGATATAATGGCACAATCACTGTAGAAAGTGTTTTAGACTATGGTTCAATATTTAGAATCACATTGCCTATCTACAAAGATGAAGTATAAAAAAATACCTACTCATTCGAGTAGGTATTTTTTTTAACGATTTTTTTGTTGTTTGCCGGCATTTCTACCACGGCCATTTGTTTTATTTGATGGTTGATTTAAAACTTTAGATTGTTGTGCAACAGGTTCAGCTTGTTTAATCGTCCGTTTTGGTTTAGCAGGACGTTTTCTAGCTTCTGCTTCAACTTGTGCTTTAATTCTAGGTTTAAAAATGAAATTAGTAATCAGTGTTTGGAAGACTGCAAAAATTCCTCCAACAAACCAATACAACCCTAATCCAGCAGGTGATGTAAATGAAACCATTAAAATCATAATTGGACTAACATACATCATTGTACGCATCTGTTTCTTTTGTTCATCAGGAAGACCAATCATGGAGACATAAGATTGAACAAAATAGACAGCACCGGCTGCGATAGCAAGAGCAATGTTTTGATTTCCTAAACTAAAGCCTAAGAAGGTACTATTTCCTATTTCTTTAGATAAATTGATTGCTTGGAACATAGCTGTAAATATCGGCATTTGAATCAGCAATGGTAAACATCCGATACCACCTAACATACTCATGTTGTTATCTTTATAAAGACTCATGAGTTCTTGTTGAGCAGCAGCTTTTTCTTCAGCTGTAACAGCAGATTTTTGTTTCTTCTGGACTTCTTCCATTTCTGGTTTGATCAAGGCCATTTTTTCTTGTTGTATAATAGATTTTTTTGATTGGCTTAAATTTAAAGGTAAAATAATTAAACGGACGACTAATGTAATGACAATAATAGCTAGTCCATAACTACCTCCTAATAATTCAGCAAGCTGTATGATCACTTGTTGCGTTGGAACCACTAGAAATTCGTAAATAAAACCACTAGGATTTCCATCTGAGTCATGACCCATACAACCAGACAAAAAAACCATAACGCTTAATAGCGTTCCTGATAAAAGTAATTTCTTGAAATTTTTCATTGTTCACAATCCTTCATTTTTAAAGTAAGTAGCATTACCTACTATACAGGATTCAGGAATGGTTTTCAATTGCTTATTATGAACTTATCTCTGACAGGCAAAGAGGAAAGTTCTTCTACATTGATAGAATCAACTTGCCCACTGGGTGTAGGGGAATTTCTTATTTTTTCTGTAAATTTGTCTATTTTTTCTTCATCGCCATTAGCTTCTATATAAACGCTCCCATCTGATTCATTACGAACAATGCCATAGACGCCAATCTGATCAGCTGCTAATTTGGTTGAATAACGAAAGCCAACGCCTTGAACAAGACCTGTTACACGAATTGAAACCTTCTTCATAGAAATCCCTCCATTACTATTGTCTTCTATTAAAGACTCTATTGATTTATTTACTGGAAAAAGAAACTCTTTGACTATTGTAAAAAAAGAACCCATCCTATACCTCCTTAATGTAATAGTAACTTATTAAGTTATTGTAACGAGTGATTTAAATTCGGTCAATCATTCTTGATGCTAACTAGTAAAAAAGAACAAACTTTTGGTCTTGTTGCATTGAGTATAGAGATAACTTACAATGGATGCATAATGGTCACAGGGAAAGTAAAAGTATCAGCAGTTTTAAGTAGAGAAAGGAATAAACATGAAGACATTAATTATTGCCGAAAAACCAAGCGTAGGGAAAGAAATTGCACGAGTATTAGGTGCAACACAAAAAAGCAAGACACATATTGAAGGAAATGACGTTATTGTAACGTGGGCATTAGGTCACTTATTGGGGTTGAAAATGCCAGAAGATTATAAAGTGGAATGGGCCACGTGGGACTTAAATGTTTTACCACTTATTCCAGAAAAAATGACAACTAAGCCGTTAACGAATACTAGAGGCCAATTAAAAGCAATCAAACAATTGGCTAATCGAAAAGATATTGGGTCAGCAGTCATTGCGACAGATGCTGGACGTGAAGGAGAATTAGTTGCAAGGTGGATATTAGAGTATGTTCATTTCAATAAACCAGTAAAAAGACTATGGATCTCATCGCAAACCGATAAGGCTATTAAAGATGGCTTTAATCAATTGCAACCAAGTAAAAAATACGATACATTGTATGATTCTGCAGTTGCGCGTTCAGAAGCAGACTGGTTAATTGGGTTAAACGTTACTAGAGCATTGACTGTAAAGTATCAAGATAATTTATCAGCTGGACGGGTACAAACACCAACGTTAGCCATGGTACGCAAGCAAGAAGCAAAAATACAGTCTTTCGTTCCAGAAACTTTTTATACGGTGCAATTGACAGTCGATGGAAAAAAAGCTTTGTTGCAAGAGGGAGCTCCACGTAAGTTTGCTGACCGAGAAAAAGCCGAGAAGCTAGTATCATCGTTAAAAGACAAACCAGTAAAAGTTGGAGATATAAAAGAACAACAATTGGTTCAACAAGCACCAATGCCATATGATTTAACCGAACTTCAACGCGAAGCTAACCAACGCTACCAATTCTCAGCAAAGAAAACACTTAGTTTGATGCAAACCTTATATGAACGTCATAAAGTGCTCTCTTATCCAAGAACAGATTCAAAATATTTGACTCAAGACATGGTAGGAACTATGAAAGAAAGAGTTACGGCGATTCAAGGATTTGCTCCTGAAGAAGCTAAAGGGATTTTGAAAAGAGGAGCTCAAGTAACTCAAAAAGGTATTTTTAATACTGCTAAAGTGACAGATCATCATGGTATTATTCCTACTGAAGAGCGCCCACGTCCAGAAAAAATGGAAGCAGATGAATTGAAAATTTATCGCATGGTTGTGGAACGCTTTATTGGACTATTTTTACCAGCCTATAAAGTCTCTAAGAGAACGGTTGTTTTTTCAGTAGCAGATATCTTATTTAGTCTACAACAAGAAACCGTACTTGAAAAAGGCTGGAAAAAGGACGTTCCAAAACAATCAGAAAATATATATAAACTAAACGAACAATTAATGCGTGCAGCTTATACTATTCAAAAACAGTTGACTGAAGCACCAGCTCGATTATCTGAAGGCACCTTGTTACAAAATATGGAAAAAAATAGTTTAGGAACACCTGCAACTCGTGCTGAAATCATCGAAAAACTAATCAGCAGCGAGTTAATGGAACGAAATCAAAATAAGCTAAGCACAACTCCTAAAGGACAACAATTGCTAACATTAGTAAACCCTGCATTAGTGACTCCTGAACTAACAAGTAAATGGGAGAAGTCGTTGGAAGAAATTTCAAATGGTGGTTTAAAAAAAGAGGACTTCTTAAAGCAAATAAAGACGGAAACGGCCAGATTAGTAACAGAAATCAAAACAAGTACGCAAACGTATAAAGATCATGCATTAACCAATAAAATCTGTCCTGATTGCGGCGAATTATTGAAAGAAAGAAGTGGCCGTGATGGGAAATTACTTATTTGTAGCAGTTCAACTTGTTCGTACAAACGTAGAAAAGATCCGAAAGTATCTAATCATCGCTGTGCACAGTGCCATCGAAAAATGGAAATTCATGAAGGTAAAAATGGGAATTACTTTAAATGCAAATATTGTAATATTACTGAAAAATTAGAAGGAAAAAATAGTAAGAAACCTAGTAAACACGAAACAAAAAAATTAATGCAAAAAATAAATACACAACAAGAAGAAGTAGAAAGTCCGTTGGCACTAGCCATGAAAGCTGCGATGGCAAAGAAAGACAATTAAATTTGGATTTAGGAAAGGATGGAATAAGGCAATAAAGATGGTCTATTTCATCCTTTTGCTGCATTCCGTTTAGGCGTAATTTTGTGTATAATCAAAGAAGAGTATAAGGAGGGAAGAAAATTGTGGCAGTGAAAAAAAAGACTAGCACAACTAAAAAGAACGCAAATTATCGTTTATCTTTTGAAATTATTGGCTTGATATTTATTATTTTAAGTATTTTTTCAGCTTCGAAAACTGGCTTTGCGGGTGTTTTTAGTGCAAATCTATTTCGTTTTTTTGTAGGAAATACATTTACTTTAGCATCCATTTTAGTAGGAATTTATGGCCTATATTTAGTATTTAAAGGTAAAGAACCTCCTTTTAAAAATAAACGCATCATGGGATTTTTACTTATTTATAGTAGTTTACTATTAGTATTGCATGCCCGTTTATTTGCACCTATTGTCCATTCAGATATGAACATCGTCTCTGCTACTTTTCGTTTTTTCATGACAGATATGGCAAATAACGAAATTACCCAATCGCTTGGTGGGGGTATGATTGGAGCTAGTTTTTATGCAATCAGTTATTTCTTGTTTTCTCAATGGGGTACTTATTTTATAGCAGGTCTTAGTTGCTTTGTTGGACTATTTTTATTATTTCAACTATCGTTTAAAACTTTTTTGAAAAAAACCGGGAATATATTTCTAATGACTTGGGAGAAATCAAAAGTAGCGTTAAATCATTTTACGACGGCTATCCATCAAAAAATGATTAGAATAAAAGAAGCTCCTAAGACTGATGGGATAAAAGACCATAAAAAAATTACAGAAAATAAAAATACAGTCAAAGCAAAAGCAGTTACAGATAAAATCGATCAATCAGGCACTAAAGATAAAAATGAACAATTACAGCTAGAAATTGACAGCTATCAAAATCGTGTTGAAAAACCGGCGACTAAGGAAGCAACAGATGCTACTCTTGATGAGAACGAGGGCGAAACGATTGATTTTGAGATAGTCTCTGAAAAAGAAAATAAAGATTATCAATTGCCACCTTCAGATTTATTGAATGAAATACCACAAAATGATCAGACAAATGAGTATGCGCTTATCCAAAAAAATGTAAAAAAATTAGAAGAAACATTCCAAAGTTTCGGAGTAGATGCCAAAGTTACTAAAGCAAACCTAGGTCCAGCTGTAACAAAATATGAAGTTCAACCGGCTGTTGGAGTAAAAGTGAGTAAAATAGTCAATCTCAGTGATGACATCGCTTTGGCATTAGCAGCAAAAGATATCCGAATTGAAGCGCCTATTCCTGGGAAATCATTTATTGGGATTGAAGTTCCAAATAGTGAAGTGAGTTTGGTTTCGTTTAGAGATGTTATTGAAGGTCAAGTTCATAATAAAGAAAAAATGCTTGAAGTTCCGCTTGGAAGAGACATATCTGGAAACATCACTATGGCAGATTTATCTAAAATGCCTCACCTACTTGTTGCAGGGTCTACGGGTAGTGGGAAGTCTGTTTGTATTAATGGTATCATCACTAGTTTATTGATGAAAGCTAAACCAAACGAAGTAAAATTAATGATGATTGATCCTAAAATGGTAGAGTTAAATGTATACAACGGAATTCCGCATTTGTTGACTCCTGTTGTAACAAATCCTAAAAAGGCAGCTCAAGCATTGCAAAAAGTTGTTACTGAAATGGAAAGAAGATATGAACTTTTTGCGGCTAGTGGAATGCGAAATATTACTGGATACAATCAGTATCTACAAAGTCATAACGATGAAAATGGCGAAAATTATCCTATATTACCTTTTATTGTAGTAATAGTGGATGAATTAGCCGACTTGATGATGGTAGCTAGTAATGAAGTTGAAGATGCCATCATTCGGTTAGCTCAAATGGCCAGAGCAGCAGGTATTCATATGATTTTAGCAACTCAAAGACCTAGTGTAGATGTCATTACAGGTATCATCAAAGCGAATGTACCTTCACGTATTGCTTTTGCGGTTTCAAGTGGTGTTGATTCTAGGACGATAATCGATGGCAGTGGAGCAGAAAAATTGTTGGGTAGAGGAGATATGCTATTTTTACCAATGGGCGAAAATAAGCCTGTTCGTGTACAAGGGGCGTTTATTTCAGATGAAGAAGTTGAACATATAGTGACTTTTGTGACAGATCAACAAGGTGCAAATTATGTAGAAGAAATGATGCCGACTGAAGAAACGAAAGCTATGGAAAGTGAAGTACAAGATGATGTCTATGATGATGCTGTAGCTTTGATTGTTGAAATGCAGACAGCAAGTATTTCATTATTGCAACGTCGTTTTAGGATTGGATATAACCGTGCGGCTCGATTGATTGATGAAATGGAAATGCGAGGCATTGTTGGGCCATCGGAAGGAAGCAAACCTCGTAAGGTGAATATTACTCAACTTCCTGGTGAAGATCATTTGACAGAAACAGAAACAGAAACAGAAACAGAAACAGAAACAGAGAACTATTAATAGATAACACTCGTTGAAGAGCAATTTATTTAACGAGTGTTTTTTTGGAACGTATACTTTTTGTTAGTCATTTGGTAAAAATGTAAATGAAATGAGGTCTAATATATTAGAAATGAATTAAAAACTGAACATTTTTCAACTAAAACGTTTTCATTAATCATTTTTGTTGTTTATTTTTTAAAATAAAGATGGTACTATAAATGCGAGGATGAATTAAAGTAAATTTAGTTCATACTAAAAAATTACTGGGGGTTTTTTGAGTGAAGAGTAGAAATTTCAAGAGTTTGTTAACTCTAGGTTTATTATCAAGTTTAACATTAGCAGCATGTGGTGCTGATGAAGGAAGCGAAAGTGCTTCATCTACTTCAGGTTCGGGTGAAGATTTTTCAATTGTCATGGTTACCGATGTCGGTGGAGTAGATGATAAATCTTTTAACCAATCTGCTTGGGAAGGTATGCAAGCTTGGGGAGAAGAGCAAGGACTTGAAGAAGGACCGAATGGCTACAACTACATTCAATCTGACGAAGATTCTCAATTTGTTACAAACTTAAATACAGCTGTGAACAATAACTTTGATTTGATTTATGGAATTGGATTTAAATTACAACCCGCAATGACAGATGTTGCTGCACAAAATCCTGATCAAAAATTTGTAATTATTGATGAACAGATCGAAGCAGATAATGTTGCTTCTGTATTATTTAAAGATCACGAAGCTGCATTCTTAGCCGGTGTTGCTGCTGCTGAAACAACTGAAACAGACCATGTAGGATTTATTGGTGGACAAGAAAGTGCTGTTATTGATCGTTTTGAAGCAGGTTTCGTAGCCGGTGTTGAAGCTGTTAATCCAGATATCGAAGTTGATGTAGAATATGCAGGTTCATTTGGAGATGCTGCTTTAGGTAAGCAATTAGCAGCTGCAATGTATAGTTCAGGAGCAGATATAATTTATCATGCATCAGGTGATACAGGTAATGGCGTATTCTCAGAAGCTATTGACCGTATGAATTCTAATCCAGATGAACAATTATGGGTAATCGGTGTTGACCGTGACCAAACTGCTGAAGGTGTATATGATGGCGGAAACTTAACACTTACTTCAACACTTAAAGGTGTAGGTCAAGCTGTAGAAGATATCGCAAATGCATCAATGGAAGGCAACTTTCCAGGAGGCGAAGTTAGCAACTTTGGTTTAGCTGAAGATAGCGTGGGCATTACAGATGGAGCTTTATCTGAAGAAACAATCGAAATTGTTGAAGGTTATAAAGAACAAATTATCAATGGTGAAATTACAGTCCCAGAAGCACCATAATTTTAATCTACGTCAAGTATTGAGTAGGTAATGAATAAAAGGTAAAGGACCGGTAACTTATACCGGTCTTTTGCTCTCTTATAAGTTAATAAATGTTATGTGATTTGATAAGTAGACTTTCTATTAAAATTAAAAGAGAAAATTTGATAATCACTTGTCTGTAAAAGAAGTATAAAGGATAATGGGTTGAGCAATAGAAAAGGAGTGAAACCATCGTGTCAGAATCAGTAAACGTCATTGAAATGAAGGGCATTACGAAACAATTTGGTACTTTCAAAGCGAATGACAATATTAATTTGCAGCTTAAAAAGGGAGAAATACATGCTCTTTTAGGAGAAAATGGTGCAGGGAAATCCACTTTAATGAATATTCTTTCAGGTTTATTAGAACCTACTTCTGGAGAAATTCTTGTTAATGGACAAGTAGTCAATATAAGTTCACCTAGTGTAGCCAACAAATTAGGTATTGGAATGGTTCATCAACATTTTATGTTAGTGAAAAAATTTACCGTAACTGAAAACATCATTTTAGGGATGGAAAAAACGAAGTATGGTTTTCTGGACAGAGACTCAGCTAAAAAAGATATTAAAGAATTGTCTGAGAAATATGGTCTTCTAGTAGATCCTAGCTCAAAAGTTGAATCTATTTCAGTAGGAATGGAACAACGAGTAGAGATCCTAAAAACACTTTATCGTGGAGCAGATATTCTGATTTTTGATGAACCAACAGCTGTATTGACTCCTCAAGAAATAGATGAGTTAATCAATATAATGAGAGCCCTAACAAAAGAAGGGAAATCTATTATCTTAATCACTCATAAACTTGACGAAATAAAAGCAGTTGCAGATCGTTGTACAGTTATTCGCCGAGGAAAAAGTATTGACACGGTAGATGTTTCAACTACTTCACCACAAGAATTAGCAGACATGATGGTTGGGCGTTCTGTTACCTTTAAAACAGTCAAAAAAGCTTCTGAGCCAAAAGAAACTGTGTTATCAATTGAGAATCTAGTTGTAAAAGAGCACCGTGGTCTTGAAGCCGTAAAAGGTTTAAGTTTAGACGTGCGAGCTGGTGAGGTTGTTGGAATAGCAGGTATCGATGGAAACGGACAAAGTGAGTTGATACATGCAATAACTGGTTTGGCGAAGACTGAAGGTGGGAAAATTACATTAAATGGGCAAGAAGTCCAAAATAAAACTCCACGTAAAATTACAGAAATAGGATTAGGTCATATCCCAGAAGATCGCCATAAATATGGTCTGGTTTTACCAATGTCTTTAGAAGAAAATATGGTATTGCAAACTTATTATAAAAAGCCTTTAAGCAATTATGGTATTTTAAATCAAAAAGAAATAAAAAAATTCGCTTTAAAATTAATTGAAGAATTTGATGTACGCACACAAAATGAAACAACTCCTGCGGGCTCATTATCAGGTGGGAATCAACAAAAAGCGATTATCGCTAGAGAAATCAATCGTAATCCATCATTGTTGATAGCTGCTCAACCAACACGCGGACTTGATGTTGGAGCTATTGAATACATCCATTCACGTTTGATTGAACAACGCGACAACGGAAAAGCAGTATTATTAATGAGTTTTGAGTTGGATGAAATTTTAAATGTTTCTGACCGAATAGCTGTTATGTATGAAGGAAATGTTGTTGCTATTGTAGATCCAAAAGAAACAACTGAACAAGAACTTGGTTTATTAATGGCCGGTACTTCTCTTGAAAAAGCCCGTTCTTTGATTAAACAAGGGAATGGGAAGGAAGGTGTTCACATTGACGAATAAAAAAGATACGCTTAATAATTTATTAGTACCAGTATTATCTGTAGTCTTGGGATTCATTCTTGGTGCTATAATCATGGTGATTTTTGGTTATAATCCAATTGCTGGATATACTGCAATGATCAATGGTGCTTTTGGTTCTTCATTTTACATTGGTGAAACTTTAAGACAAGCAACACCACTTATTTTAACTGCATTGGGTTTTTCTGTAGCATATAATGCAGGATTCTTTAATATTGGGGTTGCAGGTCAAGCATTACTAGGATGGCTATGTTCAGTATGGGTTGCAAATACCTTTATGGATTTACCTAGCTTTATTTTACTTCCTTTGAGCATATTGGGTGGCGTATTAGCTGGTGCAATTTGGGCTGGAATCGCTGGATTTTTAAGAGCCTATTTTAATACAAGTGAAGTTATTGTAACTATTATGTTAAATTATACTGCTCTTTATACAACTAATTATTTGATCCGTAACGTCTTGACGGAGTCAGCAGATGCAACGCCACGTATTTCAGAAGGGGCTAGTCTTCGAGCGGGATGGATCACAGAACTAACAAGTAATTCCACACTGCATACTGGAATATTTATTTCATTAGCCATGGCTGTTATTGTATGGTTCTTAATGAAAAAAACCACTACTGGATTTGAAATTAGAACAGTTGGATTAAACCCGAGTGCTTCTGAGTACGCAGGAATGAGTACTAAACGAAATATCATTATTTCTATGTTGATCAGCGGAGGTTTAGCTGGTTTAGGAGGAGTAATGGAAGGTTTAGGGAATTTCCAAAATATTTTCACACAAGGTGCAATGCCAACGATTGGTTTTGACGGTATGGCGGTTGCTTTGTTAGGATTGAGTAATCCTGTGGGAATCATCTTCTCAGCTATATTATTTGGTGCATTGAAAATTGGTGGGAACAGTATGCCGATGATTTCAGGCGTACCAACTGAAGTTGTAGATATTGTAATAGCATCTATTATCTTCTTCGTTGGAGCTAATTACTTAATTCGTTACTTTATTGACAAACGAGCTAGAGTGAATAAAGGAGGAGTAAAATAAGATGGATATTACAAATTTACTACAACTTATTATTTCATCATCGCTTGTTTATTCAGCTCCTCTTGTGTTGACGGCCTTAGGTGGAACCTTTTCTGAGCGCAGTGGTATCGTCAACGTAGGACTTGAAGGAATAATGGTTATGGGAGCATTTAGTTCAATTGTTTTTAACTTAACGTTTGCCGGAACTTTTGGTGATTGGACTCCTTGGATTGCTGCTTTAGTTGGTGGACTTGTGGGTACAATTTTTTCAATGATCCACGCAGTAGCAACTGTTAATCTAAGAGCAGATCACATAATTTCTGGTACTGTTATTAACTTAATGGCTCCAGCGTTAGCTATATTCTTTACACGTGTATTGTACAATGGTGCTGGACAAACGGATCGTATTACTGAAAGTTTTGGTAAAGTAACGATACCTTTGTTAAATCGTATTCCAATTATTGGCGATATTTTCTTTAAAGGAACATCAGCACCCGCTTTTGCAGGTATTTTAATTGCAGTTATTTGTTGGGTAGTTATCTTTAAAACACGTTTTGGTTTACGTTTAAGATCTGTTGGAGAACATCCTCAAGCAGCTGATACATTGGGAATCAATGTTTACTTAATGAAATATGCGGGTGTAATGTTATCTGGTTTGTTAGGTGGTATGGGTGGAGCAATTCAAGCTCAATCAATTTCGTTGAGTTTCCAAGCTTCAACAATCGCTGGACAAGGGTTTATTGCTATGGCAGCAATGATTTTTGGTAAATGGAATCCTCTTGGTGCAATGGGAGCAGCTATTTTCTTTGGCTTTGCTCAAAGCTTAGGGGTTATTGGAAATTATATTCCAATTATCCAAGATATTCCAAGTGTATGGTTGCAAGTCGCACCCTATGTTATCACTATTATTGTGTTGGTTGGAGTCATCGGTAAATCTGAAGGCCCAGCAGCAGGCGGTAAAACGTATATTAAATCAAAATAATCACTTTGTTGGCAGTAACGGACATTCATGTCTGTTGCTGCTTTCTTTTTTTCATTATTTATTCTAAGATAGACAATGTACACTTTTTAAGTTAGAGGAGGAAAAAGTATGTCCATTCAATTAAACGAAGGAGTTCATTTGCATGTTCTCCCCACTAAAAAATATAAAACCATTCGAATCATGATGAAATTTCGTGCTCCATTAAATAAGAGAACGATTACTAAACGGGCTATGTTAGCGAATTTATTAGAAACAAACAGTAAAAAATACCCTACACAAACAACGTTAAGAAGTGCTCTATCAAATATGTATGGAGCTAGTTTTGGAACTGGTGTCAGTAAAAAAGGAAATACTCATATTTTTTCTATCAGTTTGAATTTAGTAAACGAAAAGTACCTTTCAAAAGGCGATAATGTATTACAAGAAGGGATTGACTTTTTAAAAGAAATACTACTCCACCCGAATGCAGAGAATGGGCATTTCCATGAACAAACCTTTAAGAGAGAAAAAGAAAATTTAGTAGATTATTACGATTCACTCTTTGATGATAAACAGACTTATGCCAGTCTTGCTTTGCAAGAGCTTTTATTTGATGATATTAATCAACAAATACCTAGTGTGGGTTCAAAAGAAGATTTGAAAGAAATATCTCCTTCATCACTATATGGCTATTATCAAGAGCTTTTAAATCAAGACAAAATTGATATTTATCTAATGGGAGATGTTAATGAGGGTGAAATTCAATCAGCCTTTGAACAGTTTAATTTTTCGCCTCGTGAAATATTCCCAACAAGCAGTTTTTATGCTGAAAAGGAATCTAATGAAGTGAAAAATAAGACTGAAGAACAAGACATTATTCAAGCGAAATTTAATCTTGGTTACACAAGCTCAGTTTTTTATCAAGAACCTTCTTATTATGCTGCACAAGTATTCAATGGCTTGTTTGGCGGATTTCCGCATTCAAAATTATTTATGAACGTTCGTGAAAAGGAAAGTTTAGCTTATTATGCTTCCAGCTCATTGGATACGTTTAGAGGAATAATGACGGTTCAAACAGGAATTGATAAACAAAAAGTAGATCAGGTTCAAGAAATAATTGCTTTACAACTAAAAGAAATGCAAGCGGGCAATTTTACTGAGGAAGCAGTTTCTCAAACAAAAGAAATGCTGAAAAACCAACTTTTCCAATCAGAAGATAATCCTGGATCCGTTATTGAACGTATTTATGCGTTACAATTGACTAAAGGAAAGATTCTTACCATTGATGAATGGGTAAAAAGAATTGAAAAGGTTACTAAAGAAGAAATAATTGAAGTGGCCAACCAAGTGAAATTAAAGGCAACATTCTTTTTGACAGCGGAGGCGAAATAATGGAGAAAAAAGTTTACGAACAATTGCAAGAAATAATTTATACCGAAACGTTAGATAACGGATTAAAGGTTACGTTGTTACCTAAAAATGATTTCCATAAAACATATGGATTGTTTTCCACAAATTTTGGTTCAATTGATAATCAATTTGTACCGAATGGCAAAACCGAAATGGTTACGGCACCAGATGGAATCGCTCATTTTTTAGAACATAAATTATTTGAAACTAAAGGTGATGATATGATGAATGCTTTTTCGGCTATGGGTGCAGATGTCAACGCATTTACTAGTTATCGTGAAACAGTGTACTATTTTTCAATAACTGGCGAAGATGTTGAAGAACCTTTAAATTTGTTGTTAGACTTTGTGCAAGATTTTAATATTACACCGGAAAGTGTGGAAAAAGAAAAGGGGATAATTGCCCAAGAAGTGGCGATGTATGCCCAAATGCCAGATCAAAAACTATTAAATGAAACTTATAAGTGTTTGTATTATAACTTTCCAATGAAGTATGACATCGGTGGAGATAAAAAGTCTATATATGCTATCACTAAAAATGAACTTGAAGAATGTTACACTATTAACTATCATCCATCTAATATGGTAGTTTG
>NZ_JAZLIO010000020.1:0-39073 GCF_045617425.1 Carnobacterium sp. | reverse complement strand
CTTGGAACACATTATCATACTCTTTTTGATTAAATGGAGGTGGAGTGAATGGAGAAGCCCCTGTAGCAAAAACCAATACATCGTAATTTTCTAGTTTCTTTTCTCCAGAAACAAGATCCGTCACTTCTAACTGTTTGTTGGCCTGATCAATGTGTGTCACTTTATGCTCAGTGAAAACTGAGACATTGTATCTCTTTTTGAACCATGCTGCATTTCTAGGAGTTAAGGCACTTAATTCTTCCACTTCCCCACCAATGTGATAAGGAATCCCACAAACAGAATAAGAAATATCTTTTCCTTGATCGTACACGACAATTTCAGCTTCCTCTGTATTTCTTCTAGCTTTAGCTGCTACAGATGTACCAGCAGCGACAGATCCAATAACGACAATTTTCATTTTTTTCGCCTCTTTTCATTTAATTTAAATAATGCTTAATACTCATATCCGTCGAACCAATGTTTTGTTTTATTTGAAAACTTGACTAATAAAAGCATAACAGGAACCTCTACTAATACTCCCACAACGGTTGCTAAAGTTGCACCAGAATTTAATCCAAACAATGCAATTGAGACAGCTACAGCAAGTTCAAAAAAGTTACTTGTTCCGACCATGGCTGCGGGTGCTGCTATTGAGAATGGTAGTTTGCACGCTTTAGCTCCACCATAACCAAGAATGAATATGACAATATTTTGAACAATTAGTGGAATAGCAATTAATAAAATATGGAATGGATTACTTAGAATTCGTTCACCTTGGAATGAAAAGATAATAACTAAAGTTAGTAGTAAACCAATTCGAGTTGTGCCATCGAATTTATTCACAAAATCTTTTTCAAAATAATCGTCACCTTTTTGCTTAACGACTTTTTTTCTGACAACAATTCCTAAAACTAAAGGAATCACAATAAAGACAAAAATGGAGAGTAAAAGTGTATTGATAGGGACAGATACGTTACCTATACCCAATAAAAGTGCCACAATTGGGGCATATAAAAAGAGAACAATAATATCATTGATAGACACTTGCAATAAGGTGTATGCTGGATCACCTTTTGTTAGTTCACTCCATACAAATACCATAGCCGTACAAGGAGCTGCCCCTAAAAGAATCGCACCAGCTATGTATTCATTGGCTAGTTCTGGACTTAAAAACGGTCTAAATACTACCAAAAAGAAAAAGGCAGAAATTCCATACATGGTAAATGGTTTAATTAACCAGTTTACTACGGTAGTTAAGATTAATCCTTTGGGTTTTTTTGTTGCATTTACAATACTGCTAAAATCAATTTTTAACATCATTGGGAAAATCATTAACCAAATTAAAATAGCTGTTGGAATCGATACATTATAGTACTCAAATTGACTTAAAAAATTAGGAATTGCAGGAACAAATTGCCCTAGCGCTACACCTATAATCATTGATAAAGCAACCCATAAACTTAAATAACGTTCCCAAAGTCCAATCCCATTTTCTTTATTCGATACTTTTTCTTTTAAAACTGTTTCTTTCATGATTTCCCTCCAATAATAATCGTATTTAATCTTTTAATGAGAAACAAAAGAAGATAAACTTCTTACTCCTTTTTGAATGCCTTCAGACTCACAAATACATTCAGATGAATGTGTTAACAAGTGAACGGTTCCTTGAATATATTGTTGTGCTACTTGCTCATTAATTGAGTAATGTTGCCATGTTCCTCTTTTTTCGGCTATAACTAAGCCAGCTTCTACTAATATTTTAATATGGTGAGACAACGTAGGTTGAGTAAAATCAAAATGTTCTAAAATATCACACGCACACATTTCTCCGCACGACAACATATCCAGTATTTTTACACGTTTAGGTTCAGATAAAGCTTTAGCAATTTTTGCAGATTCTTCATAATTCATTCTCATGTTCCTTTCTATTGGTAAAAAGTTAGCTCTCCTTTATTCCAAGTTCAAATCTATCCATTCAGAAAGTTCTTTGTTCGTTGGATATTTTTCAATCTTCACGATTTTAGTGTCATTTAATACCGTTACTGGCAAACAGTTAACCCCATTTTCTTGGATTAACTGCGTTACCGCTTGATTTCGAACGAATGAATCAGGTTTGGAGCTTAAATTATATCGAATCAATTGTTTCCCTTTCACCTTACGTACTTGTTGAAAGAGACTTGTTATACGGATTAAATTTTCATCTACAGAAGGTCCACATACTCCTGTGCTACAGCACATTGGAGGTTCATAAAGAGTTATTTTATCCACTTTTATTCCCTTCCCTTCATCTAATTTAGTCTAAAATAGTGCTATAGATTTTCCTTTCACTTCAGCAAAACTCCACTCTACTACCGCAAAATGATTATTCGATAGTTCTGCTACTTTATTAATCCAAGTAACTTCACTTTGTGCACGAGCTTTCAGCACTTCATTTATTGTGCCACTCGTTAGCATGCTATTGTTTATTACCCACCAAGTATGAGCGATTTTGGCACGATCTAAATCTTCTTGTAGGCGCATAGATTCATAGACTGGCGTATTTTCAGGTAAAGTAACCATGACCACTTCTGTTTGTTCTGGATCTTGTAAGACTGGCAACAGTCTACGAACGGACTCAGGAACTTCACCAGAAGTTCGTTCCACTTCTTTAGCATAGCTTTGAGAGGAATCTAATAGCAATAAAGTGTGTCCAGTTGGTGCGGTATCTATGACAACTACATCACAATCAACTGTAGCGACAATCTCTGCAAATCGTCTAAAAACGGCTATTTCTTGAGTACAAGGAGAGCGTAGATCTTCTTCAACATACTCCAATTCCTCAGAAGACATGGTCTTACGAGCTGTAGCTAGCACTTCTTCCTTGTAATCCTGTAATTCTTTTTTCTCGTCAATATGACTCATTTTAATATTTTCTGATTCAGTAATCACAAATTCCAAATGAGCTGCGGGATCTGTTGTTGCTAAATGAACCCTTTTCCCTTTAGCTGCCAATCCTGTTGCTAGAGTAGCAGCAATCGTTGTTTTCCCAACGCCACCTTTACCCATAGTGAAAACAACTTTTTTATTTGTTCGATCTAATTCATCTATAATGTGTTGTAATTTAGGGTAATCCACTACTTCTGGAGCTTCTACAACGGCATTTTTTTGATCTGATGTTAAGAGTAATCGCAAGTTTTCAACGCCGGTTACATTATATGAGCGTAAAGGAACGATGAATGTTGAAAATTGTTTTAAATTTTCAGGCATATTTTTTAACGTTAACTGTTGTTCATCATAAATTTTTTGAGAAACGCTGTCTGTCGGTCTTTCTAACAATCCATTGATAATTAATTCTTGATTTAACACACCGATTTCTTTTAATTCTTCAGAAGCTCTATTCGCTTCGATAAGTGGCCCGTTTTGTGGACGTGTCACTAACATTAAGGTTGTTTTTGTACCCTCTGATAGTGTATCTACTGCGTGCTTATACATTTCTTGCTTATCGCCAAGTCCTGAAAGCTGACCCATACATGAAACACCAGTAGTGTTTTCATCTAAGAAGTTACTCCATGCAGAGGGCAGTTGCAACATTCTTAATGTATGTCCCGTAGGGGCAGTATCAAAAATAATGTGATCATATTGAGCTTCAACTTCTGGATTCGTTAAAAATCCAGCAAACTCATTAAAAGACGCAATTTCAACAGTGCAAGAACCTAATAATTGCTCTTCCATGTTAGCCACAGCTGAATCTGGCAAAACCCCTCTATACGGTCCAACAACACTTTCCATATAGTCACGTGCAGCAGTGATAGGATCAAAATTAGCTACAGTTAAGCCTTTCACTTCTGGAATTTCTAAGCCATTATTTGTTAACTCTTTCTCAAAAACATCTTGTAAATTACTAGCAGGATCCGTACTCACTAACATAACGTTCTTCCCACTATCCGCTAAAGAAACTGCAGTAGCACAAGCTGTAGATGTTTTTCCTACTCCGCCTTTACCAGTAAAGAAAAGATATTTTGTAAGGTTTAATTGTTCTGGTTGATAATTTTTCATCAGTTAAAATCCTCCTAACAACATCCTGAGTTTGGTCCGCAACTGCCACCGTCATTTGATTCCATTGGGACAAATCTAACTCCTGTAAAAGCTGTTATTTCTTCCATTGAAGGGTATTCTCCAAATTTAACTACTTCACCATTTAATAGTGTTGCTGGCAACGCATCAGCGCCCTTTTCTTGCAATAATTTACTCATTTGTTCGTTTTCTACAAATGCTTGAGGACTACTAGATAAATTGTATCTTTTAGCTTGAAACCCTTCTAATGTATCTAAAGCGTTCATAACTGACGTAATTTGTAATAAGTCTTCATTTAATGCTGGCCCGCATACGCCTGTGCTACAGCACATTGCTGGTTCAAATAATGCTAATTCTGTCATAATTTTTTTGCTCCTTTGTAGAGAATTTATTTTGACACTAAGACATAGACAATTATCTATATATAATATAGAACTTTATCTATCTATAGTCAATAAAAATAATTTTGAGTAATTGTACTAGCTTAATTTCCTGCCGCCAATCTCTAAGATTACCTCTGATTAGCAAAAAAAGAACCTGAAAATATCAAGGTTCTGGATACATGATTCTATGTAATTTCATGTATTGAAAGAAGTCTAGATAGCGCTTGATTACCTACTAGTCGTTATTGCTTATAACAAAAGTAGGTGATTATTATGCCCTAAACAAACGTCTACTTGCCAAATAAGAGCTCTAACACTTTTCTTATAGTGATAGAGCTCTTATTTGTAATGATAAGTTCATGAAATATAGTGTTTTGAGAGTTATTTAAATGAAACAACTTTAATAACAACGATATATTTATAATTACTATATATCATGAGTGGAGTTTTTCTTAAATAATTCTTTACTCTGTTTATTCGCATTGATAAACGTTAAGCCAGTTTCTTTATTTTTACTGATCAATTTATCAATCGCTTCAACAGCCGTAGAATCCCATAATGTCATGGCACTAACGTCAATAATTAATTCGCCCTCATGTTCAAAATCATGGACAAAAAAATCTAAAAACTTTTCAGCTGATGCGAAGTAAAGATGTCCATGTGCCTTATAATGATAGTCATCATGGTCTGTTCCTTTTTCTACTTGGAAATGAGTCATGCTAAAGGCTGCAAAAATAGCACTTACTAGAGTCCCTGCAACTACACCGTAGGCTAGATTATGTGTAAACAGTACAATTCCAACAGTTAAGAGCATAACGAAACTTTCATTTTTAGGCATGGTATTTAACCGTTTAACTGATCTCCAGTCAATGGTTTCATAGGCTACAACGACCATTACTGCTGCCAGAGCAACGATAGGAATTTGAATCACTACTTTATTAAATAATACCACCGACATTAACATGAAGAAACCAGATAAGAATGTTGCTAAACGGCCAATTCCACCATAATTTAGATTAATAATCGTTTGGCCAATCATACCACAACCAGCAATTCCACCAAAAAAACCAGATAACAGATTTCCGAGCCCTTGACTCAACGATTCACGATTTTTATCACTTGGTTCATTCGTCAATTCATCCACTAATTGTGCTGTCAATAGAGATTCTACTAACCCAACTATGGCTACAGAAAGCGCAGTAGGTAAAATAATTTTCAGTGTATCTAAATTCATTGGGACATTCGGAATACCGAAACGAGGTAACTCACTTGAAATAGTCCCTAAATCACCTAACAATTGGACCTTCAAATTTAACCCCAATACAAGAGCGGTAACGACTACAATTGAAATAATCGGTGCAGGAATTTTTTTTGTTAGCTTAGGAGCCAAGAAAATAATAGCAATTCCAATAATCCCAAGTATAAGCAATATCGAGTTTCCTTTGAAATGATTCAATTGAGATAAAAACATCATAATACCTAATCCATTTACAAACCCTAACATAACAGGTTTTGGTATATAGCGCATTAATTTCCCTACTTTAAATAAACCTAGTATAACTTGTATCATTCCGGCTAGAATTGTTGCAGCGAATAGATACTTCACTCCATATTCCGCAACTAAATGAGCAAGTACCAATGCAACTGATCCTGCAGCTGCTGAAATTAATCCAGTCCGACCACCAAAAAAAGCGGCTGTCGCTGTGATAAAAAATGTTGCATAGACTCCTACAATGGGCTCTACACCAGCTACCAACATAAACCCAATAACTTCAGGAAATAAAGCCAAGCAAACCACAACTCCGGCTAGAATATCTCCTCTAATATTACCAAACCATTCTTTTTTATACTTTTGCATAAATACCTTCCTTCTCAAGCTTAAACAAAACAGCTCACAATAAAATATAATACCACATTAACAAGTAAAATGAGCGTTAAAATAAAAATTTAATCTCTACATAAATTAATATATATCTCCTCTAAAGGAGTAATGATATATTTAACTTATTTTGAACTAATAACTTAAGGAAATTAAGAAATAAGTTCAAAAAAAGTTGCTAATTGTAAAAATCAATTAGCAACTTTTTTAGGTATGTTATCTCATTTCTCTGAATCACACTCTCTATTATTCAACTTCTACAGCTGGTTCAATGATTAGTTGAGAATCAGACAAACCATTATTAACTTTATCTTTTAATTCTGGAGCATTAGTTTCATATAAGGGAACTGTTGATTGGTTTCCATTTCTATAATACAAACTAGTTGATTTTTCACCAAGTTGCTCATTCATACCTTTTAGCTTTTCAAATTGATTTTGATAATTATAATCAGTTGATTCATCTGATAACAAACCTTCAGGTGTATAGAAACGTAATAAGTCACTTTGAAGAAGATTGTCCGAAGTACTCAACTGATATCTGACATCTATTTTTAATTGTTCCACCTCATTTAATATTTCTTGAGAAGGTTCTAAAATTTGCTCACCAGTTTTTGTGTCATAGATAACTGAACCATTTACAGTATATTTAGGTGATACAATATCTCCATTTCTAAATGCTACAGTTTCATCATGTTCTTCTGAGAATAAATCGGTCCCCATTAAAACATAGTTATTGGTTTCAATGCCTAACAAATGTAAGAGAGTAGGAAGCATATCTATTTGTGCGCCAAAAGTATCGAACACTTTCCCATTACCAGCTCCTGGAACATGAAATATAGCTGGAACTTCTTGCTTCATTGAATTATCGTAGCCATTCCATTCGTCAGGATCTTCTCCAATTAAAGGAGCTAAGGATTGATTACGTGTATTAGAGACACCATAGTGATCTCCTAACAAGACTATAATAGAGTCTTCGTATAGCCCGGAGTCTTTTAGATAGTTGAAGAATTCTTCAACTGCTTCATCCAAGTAGTGGGCTGTAACAAAGTAATTGTCAATGGTGCTATCTCCTGTTGTCGCCGCAGGAAAGGTAACATTTTCCTCATCTAACGGATAAGGAAAATGATTGGAAACAGTAATAAATTTCGAATAAAACGGCTGTGGTAATTGTTCTAAATATTGAATAGATTCTTGGAAAAAAATCTTATCTTTCATTCCGTACTCTAGTGTGTTCTCATCAGTAAAGGTGTATGATTCATCGTCAAAAAAGTAATCAACTCCAAATGATTTATAGGTATTATCACGATTCCAGAACGACCCCGTATTGCCATGGAACATCGCTGAAGTATAGCCAGCTTCTGATCGTAAAATTTGAGAAGCAGATTGAAAGGTATTAGCAGTACCATATTGAGTAAATGCTCCACCTTGATAACTACCGAATAAAGAATTTTCTACCAACATTTCTGCATCCGCGGTTTTTCCTTGTCCGACTTGGTGATAAAAGTTTTCAAAACTATAACTGTCTTGGTTATGGAAAAGGCTATTAATGAACGGAGTCACTTCATGAAATTCTCCATTTTCATCTTCTAATTGATAATCAATTAGAAACTGTTGGAAACTTTCCAATTGGACATAAATGACGTTTTTACCTTTAGCAACGTCATAATACTCACTATTTGGAACTGCATAATGATTTTTAACATACTTTAATACGTCTTCTACATCTGATTCATCTGCACTAGCTTTCATTTGATTGTTTTGTGCTGTTTTGTAGCCATCAAAGGCAGTAAAAAAATTCACACCTAAGTATTTCACAATATAGTTACGATCGAAAGTACGAGTTAATAGTTGTGGCCGATTACTTTCTGCTAAAGCCAAGTTAGCTGCAAATAAAGTAATCCCTACAATACTTACTGCAAAAGCCTTGCGTTTTAACATGGGACGTAAATCCATTTTTATAGGTGATTTTATACTATATAGTATAAAAACTAACACAAAGAAATCCAACCAGTATAAGCAATCTTGTGGTCGTAGTAGCGCAAACGAACTAGCGCCCAAACCACTTGCAACTTTACCTGCTCCTGAAATAGTTGAAATCGTTAAAAAATCACTAAATTCACGGTAATAGAGTACATTTGAGTAAAGTAACAAGCTTGTTAAGAAATAAATAGTGAATAATGAAAAATAGGCTTTTTTAGATTTTGTAAAGAAAAGCGCTATAGAAAATAGAAACACTGTAGTTGCAATTGGGTTGATAAACAAAATAAGTTTCTGAATTATACCTTCCACACCAAGTTCAAATTCAACTTGGTATACTATATAAGTTTTTAACCAAAACAGTAACACTGCAAAGGTAAAGAAACCAAGTCGTTTCGAAAGAAAATTTTTTAATTGTACCACGAATAATTACCTCCTATTTAAAAATGCATATCTCCTTATCTACCTGTGAGTAAATAGTGAAATATGCATTTTTGACTTAATTAGATTTTATTTTTTCCTTTTTTCCATATTATCTTTTGTTATACTAGTAATTTCGTGTGCATTCTTAAAAAGATTTTGACTATAACTACCAACTTTTCTTAACATGACTTTTTTGCCTAAAGATTCATATTTTTCAACAATGGCATTAATAGCTTCTACGCCAGAGTAATCCATAACCTTTGCACTTTCAAAATCAAAAATAACGTAATCAGGATCATCATTGGGATTAAACAAATCTTTAAAATTTAAAACCGAACCAAAGAAAACTGAACCATTCAACTTGTACGTTCTCGATCCATCAAGATTGTCAATCACCAATGCATCTGCTTCTGTACCCTTTTTCCATGCAAAGGCAAGTGCTGATAAAATAACACCAGCAATCACAGCTGTTGCTAAGTCTGAAAAAATCGTAATGACGGTTACAGCTATCATGACAATAATATCCTGTTTAGGTATTTTCCTACTATATTTGAGACTTTCCCACTTAAATGTACCTATTACAACCATAAACATAACTCCAATCAATGCTGATAAAGGGATTAAACTTATGATACTAGATCCAAATACAATAAATAAGAGTAAACCTAAAGGTGCTACAAAAGCAGATATTCTAGTTCTACCTCCAGATTTTATATTAATAATAGATTGACCAATCATTGCGTCGCCTCCCATACCTCCGAAGAAACCATTTGCTAAGTTTGCGAGTCCTTGAGCGACGATTTCTTTATCTGTGTCACCTTTGGTATCGGTCATCTCATCGATCACTCTTAAAGTAAGTACTGCCTCCGTCAATCCAACTAAACCACTAATGAAAGCATACGGAAGAATCACTTGTAGTGTCTCAAAGTTAAGAGGTAATTGTGGAACATAAAACTGTGGAAGTTCACCTTTGAGGGTCATTCCAGCAAAGTCCTGAACGGTTTGTAAATGATAACCTGCAAATCTATTTAATAACACTGCAATGATTGTTATCACAACAATCCCTGCTAAACTAGAAGGAACTGCTTTCGTTAATTTAGGGAAAAAGTGAATAATTGCCATTGTCATTAGAACAAATAAGAGCATAATAGATAAATCAAATCCTTGTATCCATTCTTTTCCTCCTGATGTATTCAACTTGAACAACTCAAATTGAGAAATAAACATCACAATAGAAAGTCCATTTAAAAATCCAAGCATAACTGGATAAGGAATCATACGAGCATATTTTCCTAGTTTAAATACACCTATTAATAATTGAATAACACCCATTAAAATAACTGCTGCAAACAAGTACTCTAAACCATGAGAAGCAACCAATGCTGCCATTACAACTGATATTGCTGCAGTAGAAGAGCTAATCATCCCTGGTCTTCCCGTAAAAATTGCTGCAACTATTCCCATAACAACTGCTGATTGTAAACTTAGTATAGGACTAACGCCAGCAACAAACGCAAAGGCAACTGATTCCGGGATAAGGGCAAGGGCAACAGTCAATCCCGATAGCACCTCATTTTTTAAATTAATCTTTTTAAAATCCCTTAGTACCTCTTTGCCTTTTAGTCTTTTCTTTCTCTTATTACTCATAACTTCCTCCTTTGTACTAGTTAACACTAAATATCTTAACATTTAACTGAATTAAAACAAGCATTAATTCACTTTAAGGTTAATTTTTACTATATAATACAAATATTCAAATATAAGAATATTCAATTTTATGAAGAAACACCTTACTACAATGTCAAAGATATTAGGTATTAAAATAGGAATTTTAAGGATCCTTAAGAGGGATATTTCTCCTTGAATTATTTTGTGTTAATATGATTAAGAAATGAAACAACCAGAAAGGACAAAACAAATGAATATAGGTAATCGAATTCAAACTATAAGAAAATCTTCTAATATGACTGCAAAAGAGCTTTCTAAAATAATTGAAGTATCTCCTTCATTTATTTCTGCAATAGAAAATAATGATAGTAAACTCTCGTTATCTACGCTGGCTCGGATTTGTGATGCATTAGGTGTCACCCTCGCTGCATTCTTTAATGAAGAATCAACTGTTGTAGACACAAAACTTAACTCAGCTATTTCAAATTTACCTGAAGAAAAGAAGTGGCAGCTGTTCAATTTCTTAGAAGGATTATTTCCAAAAAAATAAGGTCTAATTAAGAGCATTAACCCTAAATATCCTTACATGAGAACTGTTCATCCGATTCTCATATAAGGATATTTAATTTTAAACGAAACAAAATATTAAAGAATTTCATCTATACTGTTTACGTCAAAAGTTAAAAATAGAAAAGGTCCTCAAGCCTCTTTAGTAGGAGGGTTGAGGACCTTTTCTATTCATTACACGAATTTAACTTCAATGACTTTATCAAATGCTTTCGCAATATCATTCATCTTCTTAAACGTCACATTCATATTTCCGTTTTCAATACATGCAATCGTAGATTAGGGATTTTCAACTTTTTCGGCCAATTTTCTTTGAATCAATCCTTCGATTTCTCTCAAAGTTCTTAAAGCAACAGCGACTTCTAAACGTTCACTTTCACCTAAAAATGCTTCGTCAAAACTGTTATCTTTTGCACGTCGACGAGAAATATAGCTACATACTTTAATTGTCTCCATTAGGAAATTCCTCCAAAATCCATCCGGATAAAGAGTGGATCAGTTCCAAGACTTACTGACGAAAAATGATCACCGGAAACAGCAAACTGTCGTTGATTTAAAAAACTATTCCTCTGGAAAAATGGAGAAAAAGTTAGATAAAATCATCCACCAACATTTAGGTAATTACTAATAAAAATAGCTACTATTTTGAAGCAAGGGAATCAATAGATAAAAAAAAGGTTAAACCGATGGAATTCTATTTCATAAAACTCAAATGCCATATTTTACCCGTATTGGGTGTTCTTATCTGCTTTAGAAGATAAAACTCCATAACTGAAGAAATTCTGGTCATTTAAAGCAAGTTAGTCTTATATATCTTACTTATTTAGTGATTTTTTTAGCGTACTTTTTTTTATTAGAGTATTCAAATCAATAAAAATGCCATTTGGATTAAAAATTATTGCAGAAACTGTCGGATTATACTCTTATATTCAGTCCATAATCTGGCCAGGATTGTCAAATGAAACATGTTAAATAATTTATATGTTCATAATAACCTCTTTACTAAATAGAAGTTCATTTTTCCGTAAAGATTTTTTATTAACAACTTATATTTCTTTGTATTTTTTGCTTTTAAATAACTTATTTTAAATATTATTAAAAGTTATCTAAGTTATATTTAAACTCAACTTTCCATACATTATTATTTTAATCAGTCATTCTTTACCTTCATAAAATATAGACACTTGTATTTAAGTTAAATAGTAAATAAAGGGGTTGACCTAATGTTTCTCATTTGCTAGCCGAGGTGAGAGCAATTGGTGAGATGAGCATAGTTGTACCCTAGCACAGCCTAAAATAGATTTAAGCTGAACGAGAGTACGAATGTGTCTTTTATGTATTTTCTAGCCTCGGATCGAGTCGGAGCCTGCTTCACATGCTATATCGTCGGTGTTGTTGTCTCAACACGCTTAAAACACTCTTAAAATCCACCCTAAGAGTATTGTTTTAAGCTACCAGTCTAAATCAGACCTGGATTACCGCCCCCACCAGTTCAAATCGGTCGTGGTCACCATTCAGAACAATAGAGGATATAGCGACCCTATTTGATTGTTCCTAGCATTCCTTATTGCAGCGGCGTATGCTTAACCTGTCTACTTAAATGCTGTCACGCACACAGCTTGGCTCCTGTGTTGGTAAAAAAGCCACTACTAATTGCCAACAGTTTAAATAGTTGGTATAATAGTAATACAAAACATTGAATTTAGTTGTCTCGTAGATTGCCGTCTACGGGGCTTTTTTTTATTTAATTATATTATTACTTTTGAATTAATCTAAATTTACTACACAATTTTTTTTTTGTAAAACCTTATTTTATAAGCAATATAAGGTTTTTATGTAGATGTGTCTACATGTAGATTTGTAGATTTGTAGATGCATCTACATGTAGATTTGTAGATTTGTAGATCCGTCTACAACAGTCTTGAAACCGTTGTCCTAAAAGGATTCCTAGTTGTAGATGTGTCTACATGTAGATTTGTAGATTTGTAGATACGTCTACATGTAGACTTGTAGATTTGTAGATACGTCTACATGTAGACTTGTAGACGTGTTTTTTTGATAACGTTTGACATCTATATACAGCATGGTATATTAACTATATAATACAACATGTAGATTTGTAGACGAATTAGAAAAGAGGGGTAGTATGGCTAAAGTAATAACATATGGTAATTTTAAAGGTGGAACAGGAAAGACCACAAATAGTGCAATGATGGCTTACATGTTATCTAAATTGGGGTACAAGACATTGTTGGCTGATTTAGATCCTCAAGCAAATGCAACATCTTTGTATTTACATACTAAACAAAGAATTACAAATAATATCGTTACTTTTGATAAGACCTTAATGTCTGCTATAGCTGATGAGGATTTGTCTGATATCATCATCGAAATAAAAGACAATTTATATTTGCTTCCTAGCTTCGCTGACTTTACGTCTTTTCCTTTATTTTTAGAAAAGAAATTTCCAAATAGCCAGTTAAAACGAGTTACTTTTCTAAAAGGACTAATTGAAAAAATTAAAGATGATTATGATTTTATTTTGATAGACGTCCCACCTACATTAAGCACCTATACAGATTCAGCATTATTAGCATCTGATTATACAATTATTGTATTACAAACCCAAGAACGTTCTCTAGTAGGGGCAGAAGCTTATGTAGGATATCTACAAGAGTTAGTTGACAACTACGATGCAAATTTTGATATTCTAGGTGTTCTACCGGTATTATTGAAAAATAATTCTAAGGTAGATGAAGCCACGCTTGCTACTGCAAAAGAAAAATTTGGAGAAGAAAATCTCTTTAAAAATTTAGTAAAAAATATGGAACGATTGAAACGTTATGACATTGTAGGCATAGTTGATTCAGATTTAGACAATAAATATGATATACATGATAAAAGAGTAATGGCACTTTATAAAAAAGTTACCGAAGAAATGCTCAGTCGCTTAAAAGAGTTCGATTCTTAAAGAAATAAATCATATTAAGTGTTTAAAAGTAACGCTCATACTTACAAGAAAGGAAGAGGACTATTATGGCTGACAGTCTATTAAATAAAAATAAGAATAAAGGTAAACGTAATCTTCTTGAACGAAAAGAAGAAGTAAAACCAAAAGAGGCTTTTAACCGAGCTAGCTTATTTACAGTCGATGAATCTCAGCAAGATAAATTCGATCAAAAAAAAGAACCTATTCAAAAAAGTGCAAAAGGAAAGACGACTACTATTAGATGTGCAGCAGATACCTCACATCGATTAAATGCAATTATTACTTCATTTAGTTTAAATAGTGTAAATGAATTATTGGAAATCTTGTTAGACAATTATGAGGCTTCTTTAACTCAAGATGAAAGAAGAGAAATTAAGACTTTACAAGAGGTTTACCAACGAAAATCCATAAAGTAGATTTGTAGACGTATAGTTTTTATATTTTTAGAGATTAGGAGGTGTTCAAATGAATAAATTTTTCAAATCCATAACTAGCGACTACTTTGAAGATATCTTAGTACGATTAGCTCATCATTCGGCAGGAATTGAAGGAAATACGATTTCTTTACCTGCTACCGTTTCTATCATTGTAAATGGTACTTTACCCATTAGTTCCGGCGCTACAGTTAGAGAATTTTATGAGATTGAAAACCACAAGCAAGCTTTTGATCATATGATAAATCATTTAATAAATGAAGAGACCCTTTCTACCACAATTATTAAAGAGATACACGCTGATTTAACAGATCGATTACAATACGATAAAGGTAAATTTAAAAAGAATGAAAATATGATTTTAGGTGCTGAATTTCAAACAGCTTCACCATCAGAAACACCTTTGTTAGTTTCTCAATTAATTGATAATTTAAATTATCGTTTAAGTATATCTAAAGATAGGGAAGCTAAATTAATGGCTATTTTAGATACTCATATTCAGTTTGAACGGATTCATCCATTCTCAGATGGAAATGGCCGAACTGGTCGGATGATGATGAACTATTCTTTATTACAAGAGGGATTTCCTCCATTAATTATTGAAAAGGATACAAAAGCACAGTATGTTGAAATTTTAGCAACTCAAGACGTAGCTTCTTTTTTAACTTTTGCTTCCGATACCTTAGAAAAAGAAAGCAAAAGAATGGCAGCCTTTCAGAATATGGATCGAGAAAAGATTAAAGAAATTGAAGAATAATGGTCTTTTTGCGGTTATTCTTCAATTTCTTTGATTTAGTGTGTCTCTTAGGAGTGTTTTAAGAGTGTTTTATGCTTTTTTACATACACAGGGCTTTATAAAGTATTCCTATAATTATGGAATTAGCTTCTCAGATTAACCATTGAACGATTCAATAAAGGTATTTCAATTTTATATTAAGCTATTAATTAATCAGAAAAAAGATAGTTATAGGTGTATTTCTATCCTATAGCTATCTTTTTAACTTAATACTAAATTACTAATTATCCGTCTTCTTTTAAAGCTAATTTAAATCGGACTAAGCCTACGTATTTTTTTTATCTCTACCTGTTCTCTAATTTCATCAACGTTTGATACTGTAACAAATCCTACAGCTTTCTCCATAGCATTTGCTACACCACAGGCCATAGAATATCTTAATACGTCTTCTATTTTCATTTGATTATCTATAGCAAAAGCAGCTCCACCTACTGTAGCATCTCCTGAACCAGTAGGATTAACTAAACTAATAGAGGGTACTACTACATCATAGATATCCCCGTTATATTTCACAATCGCTCCTTTTTCTCCACAAGAGATTAAAATTAAATCTATTCCATCAAATATAGTTTGTTGTTTTAACTGATAAATCACGTCTTTTTTATCTATACATTCTATATTAATAATCTCAGAGAATTCATGAATATTCGGCTTAATAAAATAGGGCTTTTTATTTCCTAATAAAACGGATTTCAACTGTTCTCTAGATATATCTAACAAAATTTTTATATCGGGAAATTCGTTGGAGATTTTTTCTATATACTCTTTATATAAATGCTGATTTTTAGAATTTACAGATCCTGATAAACAAATAGAAGTTACATTAATATTTTCCCTGCATGCTCTTAAAATATCATTCAATATTTTTTTTTCAACTTTTTGGTTTATATGTGGTCCTTCTTCAACGATCTCAGTTTGAGTTCCCCCATCGTGCATAATTGTCAGGGCGTTACGCGTCTCTCCAACCTTTAACTCAATAAAATCCATTGAAAATTTTTCGTTTTGTGTAAGCTTTTTTAATATTTCTCCATTTATACCCGCTAAAGCTCCATAGGTTTTTACTTCCGAGCCTAATATTGCAGACGTTCTTGCTGCATTTAACCCTTTCCCACCTATCATTCTAACAGGATTCTCAGATCTATTTTGAGAACCTAATTTTAATGAGTCCATATTATATAAATAGTCAATTGACGGATTCATAGTTAAAGTTATTATCACTTTTTCATCTCCTTATTCACTATTTTTCCAAAAGAACTAAAGTAGTCTAACGTATTTTGGTCCATTTCGTTATCAGTAATCACAAAATCTAAATCACCTAACTTATAAAAGGTGTATACATCTGAAACATTAAATTTAGAACTATCCGCTACAACTACAGTCTGCTTAGCATTTCTAAAAGCTGCTTTTTGAATGCTTCCTTCTAATTCATTTGCAGTAGTAACGTTATCGTTATATATTCCATTTGTTGCAGCGAATGCTATATCTATGTTTAGATTATCAAAGATCTTTTCTGCATGCTCCCCAACAAATTCTTCAGTTACTTTTAGATATTCTCCTCCGGTAAGCTGAACTTTGTAGTCACTATTGTGAATTAAATAATCAAAGGCAATCATACTATTGGTTATAAAAAACAGTTCTTTCTTATCAATATATGGTAATGCGTAAAGAATTGTTGTCCCAGCACCTATATAAACAACATCCCCATCATTAATGACAGAATTCATTACTCTTCCAATATATTCTTTATTTTCTACAGAAAGTTCAATTTTTTCAGTTGTAGTAAGCTCTTTTTCTTTTAAATTTACTTTTTGAGCCCCTCCATATAATTTCACAAGTACATTTTTTTCCGATAATTCAGTAATATCTCTACGAACGGTCATATCAGAAACGTCTAATGATTGCGCTAGCTCAGTTACAGTTACAAAATTATTGTGTTCTAAATAGCCTAAAATTTTATCATGTCTCTCGCTTTTCAACATACGTACCATTCCAATCAAGTTTTTTTGTTTTACTTTGTTTATCTTTGGTTTTATTATACACAAAAAAAATTATTAATCAACGTTGAAAGCGTTGACAAAATAAAATCAACAAGGTATCATATAATTATTAAAACAAAGTTAAACATTAAGTAACAAAATTAAACTTTAAGGAGGAATTTTATGTGTATAACTGATATGTTACAGAAAGATTTAATAGATCTTTCTGTAACAGCTACGACAGAAGATGAATTATTCAACATTATTGGAGACCGATTGCTGCAAAAAGGTTATGTAAATGAGGGTTATCTTTCTGGTATTAAAGAAAGAGAAGAAAAATACCCTACAGGATTAATTACTCAATACTTAAACATAGCTTTACCTCATTCAGATTCTGAATTTATAGAGACACCTTTCATTTATATCGTCAGACTAACTAATCCTGTTTTAGTCAAACAAATGGGGGATAGTAAAGAAATGAAGGTGCATGATTTATTCTTTCTAGGAATCAAAGACTCTACAAAACAAGTTAATCTTTTATCACAACTAATGGAAATGTTTATGGATAAAAGATTCGTAACTGATTACATTTCTTATAAGAATGAATTTGAAGTTTTTGAACTTATATCAAATTACATAAAAAAAGGAGCGGTTAATTATGGTTAAAAAATTAGTAGTAGCTTGCGGAAGTGGTGTTGCAACCAGTACAACAATAGCAGAAAAAATAAAATCAAAATTTGAAAATGATCGTGTTCAGTGCAATGTTGAGGCAGTTGATTATAAATCAATTTTAAATGAACTACCAAACACAGATATTTATGTTTACATTGCACAACCAGATGCAAATGTTTTAAAAACAGCAGATAAGCTTAACGTAAAGGTTTTTCCTGGCATTCCATTTTTAACAGGTATGGGTATGGATAAAGTATATGAAGAAATTATAGCTGCAACAAAATAAAATATAAAAGAAAAGGTGAATACTATGGAGATGTTTCAATCTTTTATTCAATATATTCTAAATTTAGGATCCGCAATATTTGTTCCTCTTATTATTTTTATTATTGGTTTAGTAGCTAAAATGCCTTTGAAAAAGGCATTTATGTCAGCTATTACTTTAGGAATTGCTTTCACAGGGATGAACATGGTAATCGGTTTCATGTCTTCTGCAGTAAGCCCTGCTTCAGAAGCATTTGCTCTCAACACTGGTATCTCTCTTCCAGCTTTAGACTTGGGATGGACAGGTGCAGCTAGTATCACTTGGTCTTGGGCGTATGCTTTTGTTTTCTTTGCAGTAGTTATTGGGGTTAACATTGTTATGCTTTTACTAAATCTAACAAAAACATTAAACGTTGATATGTGGAATGTTTGGGGCAAAGCCTTAACTGCTTATTTAGTTTATTTTATAAGTGGGAGTTTAATAGCTGGTTTTGTTACAGCTATTGTACAAGTGATTTTGGAATTAAAATTGGGAGATATGTTCCAAAAACATATTCAAGACTTAACAGGTATTCCTTTAGTGACTGTTACACATATTATGAATATCTCAGCCGTCTTAATGTTACCCGTAAATAAACTGATGGATAAAATACCATTTTTTAACAAAAAATCAGACACGAATGCTTTAAAAGAAAAAATAGGTATCTTTTCTGAAAATAGCGTAATGGGATTTATTATTGGATTATTGCTTGGTTTTGCAGGAGCTTACGGAGTATCTGGTTCCTTAAATCTTGCTATTCAAGTAGCTACGGCTATGGCACTATTTCCAATGATTAGTAAACTATTTATGCAATCTTTATCTCCTTTAGCAGATGCTATGTCAGAACTAATGAAATCTCGCTTTAAAGACAGAGAAGTTTATATAGGATTGGACTGGCCTATTCTAGCAGGTAGATCTGAAGTTTGGGTAACAGCCATTCTAATTGTTCCAATTTTCATTGGATATTCAATGATTCTACCTGGAAATACGGTTTTACCACTAGCTGGTGTTATCAATTATTCAATCGCTGTAGGTGGATTGCTATTAACAGGTGGTAATTTATATAGAATGCTAGTTTTAGGTGTGATTTATACACCACTTTATCTGTATAGTGCAACCTATTTTGCACCAATTTTAACTGGTTTAGCTAATGCAACTGGTTCAGTAGAAGTAGCTAAAGGCCAACTTATTACTTGGTCAAGTATTGAAGGTCCTGAATTCAGAATCATGTTTGCTGAAGCCTTTAATGGCAATATACTAGCTGTTATAGGTGCAATTCTATTCTTGTTAATGTTCTATTGGTTAAATAAAGAAATGAAGAATGCTAAAATTCCTTCAGAGAGATATACAAAAATAATAGAACCTGAAGCTATTGTAGAAGAATAAAAGTGAGGTAGTTAATAATGAATAAACAAGAATTTAAAAAGAATGCGAGAATCAAAAATTCTGAAAAAACAAAGTGGATGTCTCTATTACTATTAGCTACTTTACTTTTTTTCATAGGATTAACAACTAAACAATATCTATTTTACATTCTAGCTACATCACTCGCTTTTTATGTTAGAAAAAATGGCTATAATACATTATTCAAAGACTATGATAATAAACAATTAGCAAAAAGAATCAAAGCTGAAGCAATGATGAATAAAATAAAATAATATGGAGGTCATTTAAATGACTAAAGGAAAGATATTATTCGAAGAAGAACGTAAGGCATTAGCAGAAGTTGTTGAATTGACTTATTACCGAAAAAATACAAATACTGCTGGTGGAAATTTCTCTCTTAAAACAGTTGATGAAGAGGGCAGAGAATACTTAATTATGACGCCTTCAATGATGTCTGAAACTTATCATGGAAAGTTAAGTCCTTCTCAAATATTAGTAGTCGATCCAGATACATGGGAAGTATACTCTGGTGAAGGAGAATTAACTCGTGAAATCAATATGCACACTGCAGCGTATAGAGCTAATCCAGAAATAAAATGTGTTTTTCATGCTCATGCTCCCAATGCTATGTTTTGGGCAACCAGTCATTTAGACATGCCAAATCTAACTGAAGCCACACAAAAGGTGAAATATATTAAAGTTTTAGATTTTGAACCTAACTGTTCTCCAGAACTTGCTGCTTTAGTTAGTGCTGAAATAAAGAAAGATAATGAGTTACCAAAGGAGTATTTATTAGATAGTCATGGTGTTTTAATTATTACACCAGGAAACGACGGTCTTGAGGCTTTATATAAAGCTATTTCAATATTAGATACAGTAGAATGGAATGCAGAAATTGCTTACAAGCAAACAATTTTCCAACAATTAGGTTTACTTGACGGGTATTACTCTAAAGGTTTTAAAGTTGGAACTATTGAGGACCTAGTTACCCACAATCCAATTTGGAATTCACAATATAAAGCTAAAGTAGGAGAAATTAGTGATTAAAATTTATTAGTGAAAGAAAGCGTAGAGCGGACATTTAATTGTTCGTTCTACGCTTCCTTTTTGTATTATATAATCAACTCTGACCTAGACTTATACACTCCATTACCAAAAACAAGTGTTTTTTTACCATCTGGCCGACGTTTTCTGCCACAGTCATGCAGAACTCCTTAATGGCATCATATACGAATCGATTCTCCTCTGAAATTACGTTGCTAAATTTATTTGATTCGCAATCCATAAACTATGGCAGATAATTTTTAAAGAATATTATTGTTAATATTCTTTAAAAGAGGCTATTATCTATCTATTTTTTAGTATATTGTTAATATAGTTCCAAAATATCTATCTAATAGAAGGAGAAGTTGAATGATAACTACAAATAGCAAAACAGTTAAATTGAGTAATTTTCCTGATTCAAAGTGGTTTTGGAAAGGATTAGGTGGGAACTTTGATAGCTTCACACAAATAGTAAACGAATTCATTGACAACTCTCTCTCAGAGTTCCTACAAAATGATCAAGGCGAGATTAAAAAAATTCTTATCAGAGTAGAAGAGTTAATTGGAGAAAAATACAGCGTTGAAATCGAAGATACAGGTTCAGGTATATCAAACTTGAATGCCGCATTTTCTCTTGGAAACAAAACTGCTCAAGTATCTTCTCTAAATGAGCATGGATTTGGAATGAAACATGCTCTAGCAGCTGCTAATAAAGAAAATAATAATTGGTCAGTATTGACGCGAACTGAAAAGGATAAGATGATTCACTCCTACACCAAAGTTGAAGCACCGTTTGATATAATGAACCAGCAATCGGAATATATTACAGACGATGGTTGGCCTGGAATTCAGTCAACCGGCACAATAATTAGGTTTATTGTTGATAAACCTTGGTTAAAAACTATCACTAGGGGGTTGAGAGGAAATTATAGTAACTTAAAGTCAATGATGGAAGTTCTTTCAGAAGATTTAGGTTATACATATTCAACATTTATTGCCAAAAACATTGCAAGTATGACAATTAGATATAAATCCCTAGACATGAGTAACTATAATACAATAGATGTGCCTGCACTTCGTCCACATTATAATGATACAATGTCTCCTGGGATTGGGACTACAGAAATTGATTTGGGCAATGGAGAAGTTACTATTGAATATGAATTTCTACAAGCTCTAGAATCCCCATATAAAAAATATTATAAGGCCAACATGTCTACATCTGGGGTGGAAATCCGCATTAATGGCAGACTGTTAGCTGATAATCTTTTTACTGCAATTTGGGGAAAAGAGAAACACAACTCATATAATTATATTCTTATTAGAATTAATGTTGTATCTGATGATAAAGTGAATTTACCGAGTACAACAACTAATAAAGACGGTTTGAGACAAGATGATCCTAAGTTAAATGCTATTTATAACTGGATTAGATCTAAATTATCTGATCCTAAAAGACAAGCGTCATTATCCGATCATGAAACAGACTTATTTGAACAATTGAGAGAGAAAAAATTGAAAATTCTCGGTGAATTTGATTCGTCAATTATTGTGGATAGAGAACGATATGCATTTACTTCTGTAAATGAGAAAATAAGAATTGACTTATATCAATCAGTAAATAACAAAAATACAATTTATGAAGGGAAAAAGGATAAAACAACTCCACAAGATCTTTACCAATTACTGATGTACTGGGATGGTTTAGTTATGGATAAAGTACCCGTAGATGAAGCCATCATTATTGCAGCAGAGCACCCTGAATCAGTGAGAGCACTTGTAAATGTGAAGAATGAGGCTAAGGACGCATTAGGGAATCAATACAAAATTAAATTGAAAACTTGGCAAAGTGAGGATATAGCATATCCAAATTAAAGGATTTTTATAAAATGCAACTAGCTTACAACATAGGGTTTTAGAAAATATAGTTTTTGTATCGACTATGAGAATCTTCATTTTGATAAATCAAGAAAAAACCTTAAATTTTTAAGGTATTATCATGTATCGACAGAACGTATAGGTTAAAGGATTAGAAATAGTAAATATGCTTAATGATAACAATTTTATTTAATCGAACGTACTGAAACAGCATAAAAATTTAATTAAATGCCGCTTCTTTATACTCTTTGAGTAAGTGAGTTCTTCCCCTGCTATTAGAGGTCAAGATACTTTGCTAATTCCGGTCACTTTCTCTACTTCCGTATGTTAATGGTGTCAGACGTAATCAATACATACAATAGTTAGATTCTTAAACAGAAACGTTAGGAGGTAATGGTATGTTTCAACCCAATTTACAAATTGGAGAAATTATCAATAACGAAAAATTAGTAGAGATATTTACGGTGAATAAACAGCAAGGAATGCGTAAATCAATAACTAATAATTGCTTAGTGTTAGTTTCTAATTCCGCCAAAGGTTTATATGACAATAAATGGGAAGGAAAAGTTCTCCATTATACAGGGATGGGATACGGGAATCAAAGTTTCACTTTTATGCAAAATAAAACGGTTTTTGAGTCAAATAGTAATGGAGTGACATTGTTCCTTTTTGAGGTGTTAAAACCTAAAAATTATATTTACAGGGGGGAAGTGGAGCTTGCGGATACTCCCTACATGACAAGTCAAGTCCAAAAAGGAGTGGGAGGACGACAAGTTTGTATATTCCCTCTTCGTCTTAAAGTCAGTGATTCTACTGCAGCAATTGATTTAAATGTTCTAGCTGAGAGAAAACGAATACTAACTAAAAAAGCCAAAAGAGAAAAACTTTCAACTATAGAAGAAAATGCAAAATTAGTATCTGGTCAACCTAGTTATAGGCTTACATATTCCAAGACTTATGAAAGAAACATTTATGTGAAGGAATATGTTCTTAGGCTAGCGGACGGAGTTTGTCAGTTATGCAATACAATTGCGCCCTTTGAGGATAAAGACGGGAAACCTTATTTAGAAGTTCACCATATTGAATGGCTTTCAAGGAGCGGGAATGACACTATTGATAATGCCATTGCATTATGTCCTAATTGTCATAGAAAAATGCATATAAACGACGATAAAGATGATTTTGATATTTTAAAGAATAAGGCATTGTTACAAAGTAAAAAGTAATCGAGTTAGTATCTAATCAGGAACATGTAAGGCTTTTCACAAAAAGCCCTTTACCCAAACCGTTTTTTCGTTTTGTGTCGCCATACGCCCTGATTCTCCGCGGCCGAATCAGGGCTTTACCATCATCTCAGGCTGTTTTATGGTAATCGACAGGCGTGAGCACTGCTGCGGTCCCACCTGCTGCTATCCGGGAATAGAGCAGCGAATCAAGAACTGCCAACCGCTTGTTGGATTATTCATTCCTTATAGGCATTGGCCACACTGCCTAAAGAATCAGCAATGATATGCCCTTCGTCAAGGTTTGAGTCTTCTATACCAGGTACTTTGGCTTAATCAGAAAAATATCGTCCATTTGAATTGACTGACTCAGTCTAATCATCTTGTACAACAATTTCATTTGCTACTACACGAACTAATTGACCGTATTCATTCGTATAGGCCCAATACTCTCTATCCCCAAATCCGATGTCCACGACAACGTTCGTTTGACGATAGCCAGATAGATTCCCACCGCCCACTTCAATTAACGTGTAATCATCATGAGATACAGGCGATTGCTTTTCTTGAGCTGGTTCGGATTCTGTGCTTGAAGTTTCTTCTGGAGAATTAGAACTTTCTTTTGGCTTTTCGCTCTCTTCAATTTCCTCAGATTATTGAATAGACGATTCCTCTACTTTTGTTTCTGTTTCAACAATCAATTTCGACTGATTCTGATTCGATTACCTCTTCTGTTACTTCTCCTGTGGGTGTACAGGCACTAATTAGCAATATATTACTTGCCACCAATAACAACCATGCTCTTTTTATTACTGTGTTCGCTCCTTTTTAATTTTAGATAAAAAATAAATAGTAATATATTTATAATGTTAATTATTTAAGATAAATTTATTTTCTCTCTTTTAGTTCGAAAAAATTATAATTTGAAACGGAGATTACAATTTTTTATATTTTTAACAAAAACAGGCAAATTAATTTAACAAAATATTGTCGTTACGTTGATTTATAGGGATATAACATTAATAATAATTTTTTTGAATGATTAAAAGATTTTCAGTTGTTAAACTAAAAAATATAATTATTTTTTAGTCACAATGCCTTATCTGAACCTAATAATTTTTCAATGTTTTCGGTATAAATTCTGAAAGTTATTACTTCAATAAAATCCTTTTTATTAAAAGCATTAGTAAGCGATTTTTAAGTGAGAGAGTCATTGCTGAAAGGACAGTCATTTTTATTGTAAAATGGTTCATAGGGAGTTTTTTTTAAGTGCAGAATTCATGTTAATATTATTCTATTAGGAAAACGTTTTTTTTCGACTTATTTAGACAGTATATTTTACACTCCATTTTTAAATTACATGATGGTATCTTATTAGAAGGATGGTTTTATATTATGGATCCAAAAGATTATATTCCTCTATTCATTAGCTTTATTTTAGGTGTTTTATCAACATTACTATTTAAAATTTATGACTTCTTTTATAAAAAATATAAAGTTAATAAGCTTATTGATTTATACTATATAGATTTTATAGATAGCCTTAAAATTATATCAAGTTCTCAAGTAAAAACACATTTGTTTCAAAGTTTGAATAATACAAAAACTCAATGTCAAGGATTCAAGAATAGATTAAGCTATGAAATTACTTATGAAATTCCTTATTTAAATACTAATTATACTTTTGAGCTAGTTAGATTAATAAATTATACAGTAAATGAATTGGACACTCTAATCGAAAGTTCCTCACTTAATGCTATAGATGATGACGATATATCCAAAATTTTCAACGATATTGAATCTATGATAGAAAAAACCAAAAAAGAGTATAAATCAAATGTTAAAAAATATATCTCTTTAAAATCAATACAATGAAATATCTTCATAATAGGGAATAGACCAGTTGTCTGTTCTCTATGAATTTTATAACATTACCAGTGTCAATCACTTTGTAAATAATAATTAGAAATCTTAATTCATCTAATCCTTTGATTTAAAGTTCCCAAAATGAGCAAAATAGTTCATTTAAGAAGACGAAGTTTAACATCATTGTATACAAAGTTAGATAAGCTGCTTGCAGACTACCTGTTGTTGAATATTTAAACGCAGGGGAAGTTGTAAGTCTGTTTATTGATTCTGCTACCTGTTGACTAAGTTTCGTTATACTCTCTAATGCAGGCGATTGAGTTAGGGTATTTGAGAGAACTACAGCCTGTTGGAAACTCATTATCGAAGACTCAAACGCAGGCGAATTTATAAGTTTGTTCATTGATTTTGCTACCTGTTGACTAAGTTTCGTTATACTTTCTAGTGCAGGCGATTGAGTAAGGTTGTTTGAAAGAACTACAGCTTGCTAAAAACTCATTATTGAAGGCTCAGATACAGGTGATATAGGTTCTCTATCCTCTTTATTTTATTTAACTACAAAATGATTTATTTTTTCCTCGGATGCGATAAACTATATCCTTGGTTACCCATGTGTCAGATGTAATTTCCTTTTATAACGAGTTAAAGTACTTTTGCTAATTCCGGTCATCTTCTCTACTTCTGTGTAAGAGTGCTCCTCCAGAAGTCTCATTGCCAAATTAATTTGCTGCTGAGAAAATTTCTTTGGACGTCCTTCAAGAAATCCTGGACGCTGTTTGGCAATCTCTTTCCCTTCTTGAGTTCGTTCCACGATTAAATCACGCTCAAAGTCTGCAAAAGCGCTAAATATAGTGAAAATTAGTCTACCAGTGGATGTGTTCTCAATTACACCCAAGTTCAAAACATTAATCTTAACCCCTTTTTCAAAGAGTAATTTGATTGTATTTAAGGCATTTTGAGTGCTTCGAGCAAATCGGTCTAGTTTTGTCACGACCAACGTATCTCCAGTCTGAATTTCTTGAAGTAGCTTCTGAAACTCGGGACGATCATTTTTTGTTCCTGTGATTTTTTCAAAATAAATCCGGTCACAATGTTCCTCTTCCAGTTGGTGCATTTGCCCTTCTAAATCCTGATGCCGGGTGCTTACTCGTGCATAGCCATATTTCATATTTTTCACCCTCATTTTCAGTTTACTTTTGACCATTAGTTATGACACCGTTGTATGTATTGATTTTACTGGAACTGAAAATCGTAGTCAATACTCTTAAGTTATGATTATATTTCTATGATTGTTTATCTTTAAAAAAAATGAGAACAGGAAGATATATAAGGTTCCATTGAGCAAAGCTACAAGTATTGAAGTTGTTGAAATAATTAAAAGAGTCAAATTATTATATATTGAAAACGTACGCTATAATGTGTATATAAAGAACAAGCAGAAAAAGGAGCGGATGACAATGGACGTTATTACAACGACAAACTTTAAAAAAGATATGTTTAATATCTTAAATCGTGTTACTACTGAAAATAAAACAATAGAAATTACATTAAAATCCAAAAATGGTTTTAATGACAGCGTTGTGATAATCCCTAAAAGAGAATACCAAAGAATACAAGAAGAATTACACTTGGAAAGAACAGGAACACTTGGGTATGTAATAAACGCTATGGAACACTCAACTGATGCTGATTTTGAGGAAGTTTAATTTCATATTTCGGTGAAAGAATAGAAATTCTATTAAAAAATGAAGTACATCATCCGAAAAATATAAAAGTTCGATTAATGAGAATCAACTAAAAACATAGTTTTTTTTACAATAGAAGGGCCAATAAAAACTGTTAAAATAGTGGGTGATTGGTCCCTCTGTTAACAGAATGTAACTAGATAAGAGGTAGCTATAAGCTTACCTCTTTTTTTAAGTTGTCAGAAACGGCTAACTACTAACTATTTGTAATGAAAGATGAGTAGCACGCTCAAGGGGAAACAAAACGGCCTCGCCTTGCCGGAAGTCAAAAACTATCAACGAACCAAATCTCCTATTTCATAAATATCTCCGCTAACGAGAGCCACAGATAGTATCAACCACAATAGGTTGAATGTACCACTTGTACCAGCAATGTACCATACTTTTCAAAAAGAGTGGTACACGTTTTATTGTTGACACACCAATGTTTATAGACCTTTTTTATATACTGTACCACTTGTACCATCTAAAACATAAGTATAAATATAATGCTCATGATTGAACCCCATATGTGAGCATTACATATATAAGTTTATTCGGGGTGGTACAGTGGTGCATTTTAAATGTTAACGCAACCAACCATTGGTATTAAAGGAAAAAAAGTGTACCACATGGGGTGGTACATAATAGTAAAGCGCGGTACATTTTTGTTTGTTAGCGCAAACATCCATTGGTACCAATGGATAAAAATGTACCACTTGTTAAATAAGTGTCCATTCACATTACCCTAAATGCTGGTACTGCAGCACTTGTTATGTGGTATGTATTTAAATCCAGGTATAAAATCACTTATTTCATACACAATATATCAATCCTATTTGACAGTTTTGTGGTTATAAACTAATAGAGAACCTGTTGAGTACTTATAATTGTTTCATATACGTACTGCATATTTGTTACTGATACTAAATTTATCGGTGAGGAATTTTGTGCTCTAAAAATCTCTTAATTGGGGCAGACGTTTTCCATCTAATCAAACCATTATCCGATGGATGATGGCGCAGGTTAAAGATGGAGTCTGTCTAAAAGAGAGGGTGGTGTAGGACGAAGATGACGCACAGGTCGTCATCAGAGTTTGGATTACTTTAACCCGATCTAGGTGAATCGAAAGACATTTCGGATCATGCTTTTGCAACATAAGAGGGAATGATTGTCGCATAGACAATTAGACACCCGTTGTTGTTTTGCTTCTTTTAGCCATACGCAGTTGGCGCAAAAAGAAGGGGCACCCAAGCGGTAGCGCAGGGCAAGAAAATGAAGGCGAAAGCCTTTATTTACGCAGTATGGGGAGTGGCCGGCTATGCCGGCAGAACAATAGCCGCAGGCTGTTGTGAATACACTCCCCTTATGCTCTTTCTTCTCTGACCACGCGTTATCAGACACCCGATACAAATACCCGTAACAAATCCTTGATAACAAACAACTTTGAGCAGGTGTAAGGGGGTAACGAAAAAGCACGTTTGGTCTGACCAAGGTGTAGACACCCCCTGCAAACGTTGCTACGTCAAGCCGACCCTCTGACCCAAAACGGACGTTATTCAAAAACGTGTAGGACAGGGTCAAAGGGGAACGTACATTCGCGTATTCCCCCAATAAAAAAAAAAACGACTAAGATAAGGTTCTGCTGTTAGGCCAGTTGTAAGGCGAACTTCCCTTACAACAAAAGGCTCAACAGGTCGCGCGGTATGGACAAAGGGTGATGCCAAAAATGGCCGTGAAAAGTGGTCGCTTAGAGAAGAGGTTGCCGTAAATCCCAAAATGTTTTGATCTTGATCTGGTCTCTTGCCGGGTACTTCGTTCACTCCCTGTGGCCATCATGCGGAACGCGTGTATGGACGAAGAAACGATTAACGGAATAACTCTATCGTTTAGTCCAATTCAGTTGATACGAGTGTTTCTTAATGATTGTAGCCTGTTGCTTTTGAGGGGGCTGGGCGTGAGCCTGTGTCGCTTTAGCGAGGTGTCTGACATCCCAAAGCCGAACGGCCATTGGGTCCGCCTTAAAAGCAGGATATCTAAATTCAAACATTCGGTGCCATTAAGGTCTTCTTGTTCGATTGGGTTCTTGTTTCTTTGCTGTTAGCGTAATGCAATGCTACACGGATAGTATGTGGTCGTTTGCTGGGGGCTTAACGAGCCTGAGTCGCTTTAGCGCAATGCCGTAAACACTGAAGCCGAGGCAAGCTGGGGACCCCAGCAAATCGACCTAATCCATGCATGTGCTATCTTTTGACTGTGAACGTGCACTTGTCCTAATTGACGACCTTTTCAGGGTATCCATATAAATCTCTTGAACGGTTGCCCGATAAATAGGGATTATTCAGCGCATTTCCCCAAACGATTTTGTCTGGTCTTAGTAGTCAAACGGACCATAAATATGAGCCTAAACGAGTGAATTAATTCTTGTGTATTTGGTCGTTTGTCCGACACAGGCGTTACGGTCAGCTCTTTGAATAAGTGTTTTTTATCAGCTGTTCGTTCACGGTATTTTTGATAACGATCTTAGTTTTTTTGCCGTTGGATGACGCCGGAGCCTGATACGCTTTAGCGTGATTTAGTAAAAATTAAAAGCCGACAAGTCTTGGACTCGACGGCAAAAAAATAGAACACGTGTGGCTAACAGAAAAATCTAACAGTGTTATCCAATGTATACCACTTTATTGGTTTTAACTGATTATTCAAGCAGGTTATCCAGAATCATTATGATTGTCATTGATTTTATCGGTCAATGTTATAAAACTGTACAGACAAATAGGTGACCCCCTAAATCAGACGCACACTTTTTAAAGAACCGTCGGACGACTGTCTCTTTAAAAAGTGTACAACATGATAAATAGACAGTCATTAGACAGGTGATTACTACAAAAAATAAAATCAGACAGTCATTGGACAGTCGATTACTACATTAAATAAAATCAGGTAGTCAATAGACAGTTCTTTATTTTAATAGTATAATAAATAGACAGTCATTGGACAGTTGATTACTACATTAAATAAAATCAGGTAGTCAACCAACAGTCATTTTAATTCAGCACAATCGTTCATATTTATATAATCGTTTTAAACCGCCTACACTAAGGTGACAGGGTGCTAAACTAAAGATAGATAAGAAAGCAGCGTCTATATTCAAGAAAGTTGAATCCAAATGTCCCAAAGAGAATCATTTTTAACTAAGTAGTCCATTAATTCAAGAAGTACCTATTCTAAAAAAAAGAGGAGTGACAGAAAAAAATGACTGAAACAACTGAGCAACGAAGAAGAGTGATGTTTCGTTATGAACCTAAAGACTACCAAATGTTAGACGACTGGTTGGATCAGCAAGAAAACAAATCACAGTCGATAGTGTATGCATTAGAAATGTTGATTACCCAAATTGGACCAACAGCTGATACAGATATTATAAAAAATGCATTAAAACAATCGACACAATCGTCGATAGAATTGTTAGAACAAAAGAAAACGGATTGGGGTGATGAATCATGATTCCTTCAGATGGATCCCTTATAACTTCACAAAATAGCGAACCAACACCAAATTCAAGAAAGAAGACTAAACCAACTATGAAACGAATGACCATTCGTGTGGATGATGTAGACGAATCTACTAAAAAGTGGTTAGCAAACCAAAAAAATGTGTCAGCCAGTATTCGTTTATTGATTGATCAAGCGTCAAGACAGTCAGTCAACGACTACATTACACACTGTGCAAGTTTAGTCGGACCGCCGAATCAACAACAGCAACCTGAAACGGTTATGTTTAATAAACGTGCCGATGAACTTGAGTTTCCTGAATTAACAGAAACAGAAGAGATGCCACAATCAGTCCAGGTTGAACCTGATTTAGATTTACTAGATGAGGACGATAATGATGGAGTAACTGCTCGTTTAATGAATGAAATTCGTCGTAAGCGAAAACGAAATGCACCTCTTGTGGGAGCTTCGTTCGAGGACATTATGATTTCAGAAAGTCAAAAAAACGAATAAGGTTTACGCGATACCAGCAATCAAAAAAAACGTTCTTAGGACCGATTGCATGCATATGAGTAACCGTTCGTAAAAGTACATTAATACAATCAAAAGGAAAGAAACTTTATGTGAAGTCCCTTTCCTTTTGATAACCTCTGTTGTTTAAATTAATTTTTGACTGATCACTTTTTTATTTCATATACGAAATGTTCTTTATCTTTACCATCTTGTATTCGTTTATAAGAAAACTTATACTTCATACCAATAGTTTCTACAACTTTTTTTGAAGCTATATTGCTAGGAAAAAATTGTGCTATAACTTAAATAATGTTGCTAACAGCATGAAATATATTATATTTTTGTATGTTATTTATTGTATATATTAATAAATTAAGTATTATTTTTTTAAAGAGTTCTAGAATTCTCTTTCATGCACGGTTGTCATTCACTAAATAATCTGAAATTGTCTCAGAATCGTTCTGTGAAGATATCCATTATGACCCTTTTTATTTATTTACTTTCATACTAGCTATCTAAGGATTGAAAACAACTACTCATGTACTAATTGGATCAACAAAGTTAATAGGGTTAAAAGAATTGATATTGACTCATATAGGCTAATATTTACTCCTTACAGCACCCTGGGATTGAACTAAACCATAAAAAGCTATACACTTATTTTGTAATTAATTAGTCGATAGCATTTCGTTTACTGATAATAAACGGGGTGCTTTTTTATTTGTTTAATTCGCTAAATATCCATATAAATAGAGTAACACCTGTTTTAAAAAGATCCAGGTATTTAGAAAAATCAGGAGCGTGAATAAATGACCCCACAACTACAAAATATATTAATTGGTGCTGTCACAGCATCTTTTATACCCTTTATTTCCTTTTGTTATAGTAAATATAAAAGATGGAATGAATTGAGAAAAATAAAAGAAATGCTTTTTAAAGAATATATTGATCCTTTAGATGAGCTTACCAATGAGTTAAATAGAACTACCGAAAGTGAATATAGAACTGAACTCCGGCTAATACATAAAAGAATGGATTACTTGCTTGAAAACGAAATAAAATATATGAGTTCTGACAATCAATTTGAAATCATTAGAATGATTGAATATACAAAAATGTATTTATTTCAACTAAATGAAATATTAAAGGAGTACACTTTTCATGATATAACGCCTGTAATAAAAGATGAAAGCCAAGATAAACAGCCTGAAATGAAAGAACTTACTACTAAATATAAAAATACAATAAATGCCTACAAGGATTTAAAAAGAGATTATTTAGTAAAGGAAAAGGATCTCCAATGATAAAATACAGATTTTATTATAGTTTTTAATGTAATCATCTCAGAGCTGCACCAGAAGTAATCCGTTCAATCCCTGTTGAGTTTCATAATGTTAATTAGACATTTGTTTAAAATCTAGTAGAAAGCTCTAAAACACATTTTTATATCGCCTGTAGCGTCTAATTTAATTTATGATAAGGAGTTTTATATATTATGAAAGAAGTTGAAGAAGTCGAGATACTAGAGGAATACACACCCACAGAACTTAGTGAGAAGTTAAATATTAATCCTTCTACTTTAAGAAAATATAGTGGGATGATTGACGAACAAAACGGTGAGCCTTTTTTCAAGAGAGACAATAAAAATGGACGGAAATATGATAAAGAAGCGGCTGATATACTAGAACGCGTAATTTCCTTGAAAAAATCACCTGATATTAATTTAGAATCCTCTATTGACCTAGTTTTAAATGAATACAAACAAGAAAATCAAGCGCTTGGGACGCAATATGATATAGCGGAAAAAACGCCTAAAACAGATGAAATAAAGCTACTACATAACAAAATAGATTTCATCGCGAATCAACTTCAAAAATTGATTGAACAGAACGATCAATTAATCAAGGATAACCAAGAAATGAAACTTGCTTTGGAACAGCCAGAAGAAGAACCGTTTTCTGATTCAGAACCGATTGAAGAAAAACAAACTTTCTTTACGCGCTTATTTAAAAAGAAATAAATTTAGCTACTGTTTTATGCGATATAACGTCTGTAACGTTTTTAAATATACTTTGTTAATTGGGTTTTTATGTTAAGTAATATATGCCATTACTAATTAATTATTTTTTTAAGAATAAACTTAAATTATCTAGAGTTTTTTGTTCATTATCTTCAGCAGTATTTTCAAAAATGTTTACTACTTCTCCATTTTGTAATTCAATTAATGAAGGGACATATATAACTTCAAATTTATTCAAAATTTCAGTTAAGTTTTCTGTTTCTCTAAACTCATCAGTATTAAGATAAAGTACAGTTACATTTTCTTCTTTAACAATTTGTTCTAATCTGGGATAAAGTATAGCACAATGCGGACAAGTTGGTCGTCCAATATAAATAAACCCGTCTTCCATATCATTCAAATTATCTAAATCAGAAATTTCTTCTACAGAACCTTCAACAGAATCTTGATTTGAAAAATACCATCCTAAATATATAAGAAAAACTATAGTGACTAAAGATATTACAATTTTTATACCTGATTTTTTTTTCATTTTAAAACTCCTTATATTTTAATTAATTTTTTATAACCATTTTTCTTTAACACAGTAAGTCAATTATAAAGATAAAAAAAATAATTAGAAATAATTAATCTTGTAATACAGACTGGTATGTAGCGAACAGGCTTCTTAATTATCATTCAAAAATTGGAAACGCTCTATTAATGATAACCTTATCTCTTTAATTTAACATCTTTTTTCCTTATACTTTTAAGTAGATACAAAAAAAAAAAAAAAAGGAGTGGTCAAATGTTAAAGAAAAAAAACTTGTTTTATTTACTTAGCGCGTTGCTTGTAGGTGCTTTTCCATTTCTTTCAGCTGGTACTACTGTTTATGCTGTAGAAGGCGGTAATGCTACTGTTCAAGAAGAGGATCTAGAAGCAATGGCAACTGAATTAGAGTATATTTTTACTTCTATTGTTGTTGAAGATACAACAACTGGCGAATACTTAATTAATGAAGAAGAGTTAAGTAATTCTTCTTATAGCGATGAAGAAAAAGAAAGTTTTAAATTTTTTGCAGCTTATCTTAATGATCCTACTATAATCGAAGACTCTAGTAGTACTGAAGGAATGGTAACTACAGCTGCTAATCCATATGCTGGTTGTTTAGCAGATGCAACTGGTATTGCAAAAGGAGCTTTAAATGAAGTCGGTAAAGCTATAGAACAAGGTAATTGGTTGACTGCCGCTGGTTTATTAGGTGGAGCCGCTGCCGCTGCTGGAATCCCTGCTATATCTATAGCTGCAGGATTAATATTTTTAGCAACATGTGGGGCAACACCTGCTAGCTAAAGGTGAATTCATATAAAATAAAGTAAGGAGATATGAATTACTGTTGATTAAACTATTAGAAAATATAAATATAATTGCAATACTATTGTTACTTCTGAGCACCATAAGCTATTACAGGAGTTTACGAAGTAAGCAAAAAAGAGAAAAACTATCAACATTTGAAAAAGTAATGTACATCTTAACAGCTATTGCATGCCTACTCTTTGTTTTTAGTTATTTTGCTCTCTATTTTGGAACCTAAAAAAGCTTGGACTAATTAATTAGTCCAAGCTTTTTTTACTTCATATAATTAAAGTTATAAAGTGAAAAAGATGATATGAAGTCCAACAAAGTTTCACTTATTTTGTCTTCATTGATTTAAATATAATGTTTTGTAATTTTCTATCTACTGTGTCCAAATATTTTTAATAATGGAATTTTATGTTAAGTTAGTAGTTTATTATCTAAAATAATCAAATACCAAATTGATTATTTTTTTTACTTAAAGCCTACAATAATACCTTTTATATATTTGATAGTAAGGTAGGTAAAGTATATAACTACTGAAATTGTAATTGCATAAAGCCATAACTGGTCATAATTCATTATTTTTTGAAAGGAAATTAAGACCAATATAATTGGTAATGGAAAGATCAATAAGACAATCATTAATCTAACGAGTTTGTTTTTTTTCTCATTTTTTAAATAATCTAAAAAATAGTCGAAAAATATAGCTGTTATAACATCTAAAAAAGCTTCTATCATACAGACTTGCACCTTCTCATACTATAAATTTAAATGGTAATGTAACCATCCTTTTTACCATCACTTTTTTTATCTAGCCAATTAGCTATTTGCATTCCTGGTTGTAATACATTTTTAACAATAGTGTCTATAATGGCTGTAATCCCTGTGACTTTTTTTACTCCAAAAATAGCAAGTTTTTGAACTACAATTTGATAAAGTCTATCCTTAACAAATTTCACACCATGTTTTTTTAACATAGCTTTTATACCTGCGCTTGCAGCTCCTCCAAAAGCTAAACTAATTGCTATATCTAAACCTGTTCCAACCGTACTAGTTTTCAAACGCATTGCGGCAGCTCTTAATTGTGCCATTTCACTAGGCGTTACTTCACCCTTATCAAGAGCTACATAATATTCTGCAAGAGCTCTCAATTCGCTTTCTGAAGCATCAGGATGATTCTCCATAGTTTCAGATATAGCTAAATTGATTCTCTCTTGTTCTTCTTGCTCTGTTTCATCAGAAAAGTTGTTTTCAATTCCTTCGATATTAACTGTTTCTTGGTCTAAAGCTTCACTAGCTGAAACCCTTACGGTTGGTGCTATTATTCCTACTAACATAATCCCACAAATTATACTTATAAACAATTTCTTTAATTTCATAAATTAAATCCCCCATGTCAATTTTATTTTTTTAGGATAACCTATTTCCTAATATTATTATTTTGATACAATCCTCCTTATCTCAATAGAGTTAATTATTCCAAATTTACTCTATAAAGTAACGCACGTAATGGTTTACAAGGTAGCAACCAGTAGTTTCTACCTTGTAAATACTAGCTTATAGTCAATAATTTTTACTTTCGGTAGGATAGAACAGAGAGAAAAAAAAGGAGGAAGACAGATGGTATTAGGAGAACGATTAAAAGAAAGTAGAATTAATATATGAAGGGGGACTTTGTTTATTTGGGTTTTATGTAAACTATTGAATTATCAGTGGGCTCTTTTATTTTTTAGTCTGCTGCAAAGTTTAAGATGACGGTTGTTTAATTTTGTTTTTTGATTCAGAATATATTATATGATCGAATATTTTAGAAGGTTTTTATCAAAAAATAAGTATACTTATTTTTTAAAGCAGCATGACAATAAAAATAGACTTTTTCTTGTACTAAAGGAGTGACATAATGAAAATAAATAAAAAACAATTTTGGATCCTAGCAATTTCATATGCAGCTGTAACGTTTATTTTGAATAACGTGCTTCACACTGCTATTGGTACTATTTTAATGCAATTAAGTTACTTAGCTTTAGCCACTGGATTAATTTTATGTATATATAAATTACTTAAGATCTCAATCAAACAATCTATCTATAATCGTAAAAAATAAAACGCTACTTTTTTACGATTAAAAAAGTCCAATCCTTTTACCTTTAATTTTACATATTATTTCTTTACACTTGTAACTATAAAGAACTGTTTTTTAACTGATAACTATAAAAGTAAGATAAGGAGAGCTGAATTACTAGTGATTACTTTATTAGAAAATATAAATATATTAGCAACACTTTTGTTAGTTCTATGTACACTAATTTATTATAGAAGTTTACGAAGAAAACGAAAGAACCAATCACTAACAACATTCGAAAAAGCAATGTATATAATAACATCTATTTCAATGTTTTTATATGTTTATAGTTACTTTGCTCTCTATTTTGGAACCTAAAAAATCTTAGACTAATTAATTAGTCTAAGATTTTTTTTTAGTCCTAAATAATTTCTTATTGTTAAAATATTAGAAACCTAACCTGAAATTCAACAGTGTCTCGCTGATTTCATCTTCATTGATCCCAATATAACGCTTTGTTATTTTCTCACTGCTGTGACCGAATATTTCCATCAGTGTAGCCACGTCTTTGGTTTTCTTGTAATAGTGGTACCCAAACGTCTTCCGCAGTGTGTGCGTGCCAATATCGTCTCTTCCTAACAGCTGAGCGACCTTTTGAAACATCTGGTAAACGGTATTCACTTCTAAATGACCACCCTTGGTGCTTGGAAATAAATAATCATCTGCTGCCAGGTCTTTCGTGTACTCCTGGATCAAGTCCTGCAGACTACTCAAATACAAAATACGCGTCTTTCCGGTTTTCTTTTCAATAATACGCGGATTTTTTGAGGAAATTAGATCTCGTTTCTTCAATTTTACGATATCTGACATGCGCAAACCGCTATTAATGCCGATCAAAAACAGAAAAACATCCCGATCTGCGTTTTTGTTTCTTCTTAAACAAAATAAAAAGTCGTTTATTTCTTGTTGCGTTCTTAATGGTTGGACGTTGTAACTCATTTAAAAGCCCTCTCCTCTCACAAAATTGATACATGATTTCGTTTATTATACCACATAATCGTGTGTTGGAGGACTCTATAAAAAAAGAACCCTATTGGAATAGGATTCCGGATACCCGTTTTTATATAATTTCATGTATCCTTTTATTTTTGAGCTAACATTTTAAGATAACTTTGATAATTTTTATTCCCACCAGATAAATTATAAACTTTTTTAAATCCATAATTTAATAATAAATTTTGAGATGCATTTCCAGTTACACCTTTATTACAATAAGTGACTGTTACTACATCTTTGTCCAATTCTGTATTGCTTGCTCTTAGTTCTCCTAAAGGAACATGAATGGCTCCTTTGACATGTGATTTATCAAAATCTTTTTTAGAACGTGTATCGATAATTTGTAATGTTTCACCACTAGTTTGGCGACGTATTAATTCAGCTGGTGTTAACAAGGGGTTACGTTTCAACGCATTATCTAACGCCATACCGGTGTAAAGGACAGGGTCTTTCGTTGTCGCAAATGGTGGTGCATAGGCTAAATCTAAATGAAATAAATCTTCTGCTTTTGCTTTAAAGGTGATGGCTGTTGCGATTACGTCGATTCGTTTATCTACGCCACCTTGACCAATAGCTTGTGCGCCTAAAATGCGACCAGTTTCTTTATCCGCTAATGCTTTGATTGTTAATTCTTTCCCGCCTAAATATTCAGCATGATCTGGCTTAATATTGTACAAAATTTCAACATCATAACCTTCTTTTTTTGCTTCTTTTTCGGTTAATCCTGTTTGACCAACATGTAGGTCAAACATTCTGAAAATCCCTGTTCCTAAGACACCTCTGTGCTCTAAATCTCCACCAGTAATCACGTCTCCAGCAATCCGTCCCATTTTATTAGCTGTTGATCCTAATGGACGATAGATGGGTTTTCCTGTAATAACGGAGAAACTTTCTGCCACATCCCCAACTGCATAAACATCTGGAAGATTGGTTTGCATTTTGTTGTTGACCGCAATTGCTCTTGAAGCTCCCAGTTCTACGCCCATTTCTTTCGCTAATTCTGTATTTGGACGTACACCTGCTGATAAGATAACGATGTCTGGTTCAATTGTAATGCCGTTTGTCGTGATAACTCTCTCTACTGACGTTTCTCCTTCAATCGTTTTTACAGTGTCGCTAAGAATCAAATTAACGCCTTTTGCACGCATATGCTCTTCTACACGGAAAGTCATATCTGCGTCCATAGGAGGCATGACTTGATCTTCTAATTGAACGATTGTTACTTCTAAGCCTTTATGGATTAATTGTTCTGTCATTTCTAAACCAATAAATCCAGCACCAATAATCAATGCTTTTTTAGGTTGTTTAGCTGAATAGGCTCCAATATCTCGTGCGTCTTGAATATTTCGAACTTGGAACACATTATCATAC
>NZ_JAZLIO010000019.1:0-2261 GCF_045617425.1 Carnobacterium sp. | reverse complement strand
AAGGTACTAGTGAATCGTGAAGAATTACTGGCGAGAGAACTTTCTCCAAAGATGATGATTCATAAGACATTAATTACTACTGTTGGTCTTAAATATAATGAATATAGTAGTGATTTTGATAATATTATTATCTTAGATGATCTATTTAAGTGATATTAGCGGCCACGAAAAGACAAATAATGATTTTGCGGCCGCTAATATTGTTGGAAAGATTTAAATTGATATTTGATTAAATTACTCACGATAGCCCGAATAATCGGAATAATATCGATAACTGTTAGTGAGTTAAATTGGAATTATATTTAATTAACAACAAATAATCAAAAACAAATAACAGAAGATTTTGATAAGGTTTCTATCGGTCTTCTTTTATTTTTTTGCAAAAACAAACAAATGTTCTTGACAAGCGATTATGATGTGATATAATGCCTTTCAAGAAAACAGAACATATATTCTGTTTTGTAACTTGACAATTTGAACGAAGCGACTGTTTTTGGCAATCGATAAGGATATGGTAAGTCGTGTACAGTAATGGTCACGAGGATCGCATTAACGAAGGCATCGGCGAGTTTGAAATAGAAAAGTATATCTGCATGGGTTGGGATAACTATGCCTACAATTCTATTTTTAGCTTGGTCGGTGCCTTTTTTATTTTCTTTCGATTAAGCCTGTTTGAAAAAATATAAGGTTTTTTCAAAAAAACTTTCGTCCATTCTTCAAATTATTCAGAGAGATTATAGTAGGAGGATTTTTATGGATAGTAGCTGAGTCGAAAAAAGAAATGAGCAGAAAAGCTCTAAAAAAATCACAGCAAACAATAACGCTCTGAGATGGCGTTACAAATACTAATAATAAAGGAGAATTGAAAATGCAAACGAAAAAACAATTGAATACAAAAAATAATAAGTTGATGAGATATATCAACTGGAGAGGAATGTTAATTGAATACGAAAGAAAAAACAGAATTAGAATTGATTAAGTTTAGTGATGTGCCATTAGAGGAAATTGACTGGTTGTGGTACCCATACATTGCGTATGGAAAGATAACAATCATGCATGGTAATCCTGGTGATGGCAAAACCAATATTGCTTTGAAGATAGCATCGCAGTGTACTACTGGTGAGCCTCTTCCTGGTCAGATTACTATGTCACCTATTACGGTAATCTATCAGACTGCTGAAGATGGTCTTGGCGATACCATAAAGCCACGACTAATTGATGCTGGGGCTGACCAAGAAAGAATTTTTACTATCAATGAAGATAAGAGATTCTTAGAGTTATCTGATTCGCGAATTGAAGAAGCAATTATTAAGACAGGAGCCAAGCTTTTAATTGTAGATCCACTTCAAGCTTATGTTGGTGATATTGATATGAATAGTGCAATTGAGGTTAGAAGAGTTTTGAAACCATTAGGTAAACTCGCTGCTAAACATAAAATTGCTGTCCTTCTTATCGGTCATCTTAACAAAGCTCAGGGACAGAACAGCATCTATCGAGGAATGGGATCTGCAGATTTTGCAGCTGCAGTACGAAGCATCCTTATTGTCGGAAGACATAAGGACAATCCTGATGTACGTGTAATTGTTCAAGACAAAAACAATGCTGCTCCTGAAGGAGAATCTATTGGATTTAGATTGGATGGTATTAGGAAGTTTGAATGGGTTGATGGTTATGGCGAGACAACTACAGATGACATCCTCTTCACCACAAGATCCAGAGGCAGAAAGAATACGAAGTTGGATAAGGCTTTAGAATTTCTTACTGACCTTTTTAGTAAGACTCCGAGAATGCTTTCAACTGAAGTTTATAAGTTAGCTAATGAGGCTGGCTTTCATAACAGAACTTTGGACGAAGCTAAAAAGTATATTCCTAATCTCCACTCTGTTAAGTCTGGTAAGAACTGGGAATGGTACTTGGAGGAGCCGGAAGATTTAGATCTTCCGATCGAGATTATTGATGATGATGAGCTGGGTGAAAAAGAAAAGTCTGACCCAGAGGAAGGAAGTAAGTATGCAAATGAGTATAGCGAAGCGTGAGTTTAGTATGCAGAAAAGTGCAGCCTTAAAGATTAACGCCCAGTACCATTTGCAATGTTGCGTTATTCCTTTAGTGGAGGTGGAGCTAGGCTGGACGGAGCCTGCAAGAAGAGAAAAGCAAGCATCGCATTTGTACGGACAAATGCAGCTTGATGGGCTGTGCCCAAACCCCTTTTACAGCTTCTTCTTTTTTCGCCCGCCCTGCACGAAGTGCATCAAAAGAAA
>NZ_JAZLIO010000018.1:0-190688 GCF_045617425.1 Carnobacterium sp. | reverse complement strand
CTTAGCACTGCTAAGTCACCCTCACATTTGGTTCGTCTTACTTTGTTTAGTTTTCAAAGGTCTAAAGCGTGTTGTTTCGTTTGTGACAACTCATTAATAATAGCATCTAGCGAATCATCTGTCAACAACTTTTTTAATTTTTCATTCCTTCACTGTAGCGATTTATTTCAACCTGCCTCAGCGACGTATATAAATATAACAAGTTTTTAGCATTTCGTCAACCTTTTTTGGGAAATAAAATAAATGAATTTCCATAACTGAACATTCTTTTGAAAACTTATTCAAAATCCGGTTTTGATTACAAAAACACGAACCATCTTCTCCTTTATCCACATTTAGTTAGATATTTTTATACAGTATAATGTTTTTTTATAAATAACAGTTTCGTCAGTTTTTGTTCATTGATTAAGAAAAGGTCGTTTTCCATTGAAATCAATGGAAAACAACCTTTCAATTATTTTGTGTTTAACTGTTAATCCAATTTGACTCTATGAAGCCTGCTCTTCCCGAACCTTGTCTATATCTTGAATAATGAGCTGCATTCTTTTTGTAGAAACCTTGATGGTAGTCTTCTGCTGGATAAAAAGGTTCAGCAGGTTGAATTTCAGTTACAATCGGCTGTTTAAAGCGACCGCTATTTTGCAATGCTTCTTTAGAAGCTTCTGCTAATTGTCTTTGCTCTTCATTATGATAAAAAATAACAGGACGATAAGATGAACCTCTATCGGCAAATTGTCCACCTGCATCAGTTGGATCTGTTTGCTGCCAGTAGATTTCCACTAAATCCTTGTAACTAAATTTTTCAGGATCAAATGTGATCTGAACGGCTTCTGTATGACCAGTGGTTTCACTACATACTTCTTCATAAGTCGGGTTGACCGTGTGGCCACCTGTGTAACCCGAAACAACTGATTCGATACCTGGTTGTGTTTCAAACGGTTTTACCATGCACCAAAAACACCCACCTGCAAATGTTGCTTTCTCAAATTTTTGTTCACTCACTATCGGTTCCCCCTTTTATTCTTAATGATTAGAGTATAGCACTCAACTTTATTGGTTTACATTATTTTGAATTACTCTCTTTTAATCTTTTTTATGAATTTCAGTTACGCCACCCATATAAGGAACCAATACATCAGGAATCTTAACTGATCCATCTGCTTGTTGGTAGTTTTCTAAAATAGCCGCTATTGTTCGTCCAACTGCTAATCCTGAACCATTTAACGTGTGAACGTATTCTAATTTACCTGTTTCTTCATTACGGTAACGTATTTTTGCTCGTCTAGCTTGAAATGCTTCGGTATTTGAGCAAGAGCTGATTTCACGATACGTTTCTTGTGCAGGAATCCACACTTCTAGGTCGTAGGTTTTTGCAGCAGAGAATCCCATATCTCCAGTACATAATGCTAATACACGATAAGGAAGATTTAACTTTTGCAATACTGCTTCAGCGTTGTTCGTCATCTTTTCTAATTCATCATAAGAAGTTTCCGGTTTACTAAATTTCACCATTTCAACTTTATTAAATTGATGTAGGCGTATCAATCCACGAGTGTCTCTTCCTGCACTACCTGCTTCTGATCTAAATGAAGGACTTAATGCAGTAAAGTATACTGGAAGTTGCTCTTCTTTTAAAATCTCATTGCGGTAATAGTTCGTCAATGGAACTTCTGCTGTTGGTATCAGCGTTAAATCTGTTCCTTCAATTTGGAATACGTCTTCTTTAAATTTTGGGAACTGACCTGTACCAAACATTGAATCGCTATTCACTAAATAAGGTGTCATCATTTCTGTATAACCATGTTCACCGGTGTGCAAGTCTAGCATAAAATTGTATACCGCACGCTCTAATCTAGCCCCTAGTCCTTTATAGTAGACAAAACGACTTCCAGAAACTTTTGCTCCTCGTTCAAAGTCTAAAATATCTAACTCTTCAGCAACTTCCCAATGTGCTTTTGCTTCAAACGTCACTTCTACAGGCGTTCCCCATTTGCGGACTTCAACGTTGTCTGCTTCATCTGCCCCTACTGGCACAGAATCATGTGGTAAATTTGGCAATCCAGTAGCAATTATTTCTATTTTTTCATCAATTTCTGCTAATTGTTCATCTAGAACTTTTATTTTTTCTCCAACTTCACGCATTTCTTTTATTTTTTCATCTGCATTTTCTTTACTACGTTTTAGTGTTGCAATTGCACCAGATACTTCATTACGGTAACTTTTTAATTCTTCTGTTGTCACAATCAAAGAACGTCTTTCACTATCTAAAGTAATAAATTCCTCTAATAGCTCGTGTTTAACCCCACGTTCTTCTAATTTTTTAGCTGTTGCATCAAAATCTAATCTTAATTGTTTAATATCTAACATCTGAATCTTCCTTTCTTTTTGTGATTCCTAATCGATTGTACAAAAAAAGCCATTCCGATCCATTATTCATGGGACGAAATGGCCTCAACGTTCGCGGTACCACCCAAATTCAGAAGATTGCCTATGAATCCTCTACTCTTTTCAATCAGATAACGGTCTGGATCCGAAACAATTTTATCAAAAAAGCTGAGTTCATTGTTTACTTCATGCGATGGATTCAAAAGATTAAACCATCAGTTTTCACCAACCACTGACTCTCTTTGTGTATTCAATCTATTTTACTAATTCGCATTACTAACGTTCGTGTTCATTCAGTTGCTTACATTCTACCCAATCCCTTTGCTTAAGTCAATAAAAAAAAGACCGGAAAATCCCCCCAGCCTTTTGCTATACAAGTAATTAAATTTTTAATTAGCGCACTTTAGAATAAGTCACTAATAAAAGCTTTCACCCAGCGACCCGTTAAAACAAATACATTAGATTTTTCAACAGTTGAAGCAGCTACAATGGTAACTTCTTCTCCTGCATCTCCATTAACGTATCCTAACTCATCACCTTCACTGATGACTTGCGCGGTTCCTACTTCTGTTCCCTTTTTGATTGGTGCAGTTAAGTTACCCGCTTCATTTAATAAATCTTTTTTGACTTGGATAGTTGCATTTGTCTTTTCGCTATCCACACTTGTTGGAATCAATAAAGACACATCCGATTGAACGGCTACCTTTAAAGTATCTTTTTTACCTTTATCAACGGCTAAAGGCTCTACATCTTCTAAAGTTTGGTCTTCTTTAAAGACAGGAACCATATCCCAATTTTCAAATGCCCAATCCATTATTTTGTCTGTTTCAGCAAATCGTTTGCTCAAATCCTCTTGTCCATTCGTTGCGTTCATTACGATTGTAACAACACGCATACCTTCTTCTTCAGCTGTACCTGTCATTGAAGCTCCAGCAAAATCAGTTGTCCCCGTTTTTAATCCATCAACATTTTCACGCTCATAAATTAATCCTGGCAACATCCAGTTAAAGTTTTGCATAGAAATTTCATCTGATGTACCTTCTCTAAATTTCTTTTCACTAATACTAGAAGTCTTTAACACTTCAGGAAAATCTAATAGTAGACGTTGAGCTACAATCGACATTTCTCTTGCAGTCATTGAATTTTCACTGTCGTCAGTGCTACCTGGATAAATGTTACCATTCAAATCGGAATTAGATAAACCAGTTGTATTGTACAATTCATAATTTGTAATACCCCATGATTCAACTTTTTCATGCATCATATCGACAAATGACTTTTCATCTCCAGCAATATGTTCAGCAAGTGCAATCGTTGCTCCATTTGCTGAATAAATTGCCATTGCTTGGTAAAGTTCTTCTACTGAATAGGTATCGTCTACTCGTAAAGGAACATTTGACAATTCATAATTTTGGCTAATGTTATGAGCGTACTCACTAATGTTAACTTGATCATCCCATGCCAAGTCGCCATTTTTAATGGTTTCCAACAAAATATATTCTGTAATCATCTTAGTCATTGAAGCAATGCCTAGTTTTTCATCGCCGTTTTGATTTAACAACACTTTTCCAGTTGTTGGTTCAATAGCAAACGCTGCTGCTGCTTCTATTGCAGGTTGTTCTATTGTTGCTGCCGATACAGTTGTACTAGCAATTAATGGGGAAAAAGCTCCCAACAATAGCATTGTGACAAACAAAGTACTAATTTTAGTTAATTTCTTCATGATTTTTATTGTCTCCTCAGTCCGTTTGATTTTCTATTTAAGTATTTGTTAAATGATATTCTGTAATAAATGACTACATGCGTTTTCTATGTTAGCGAAATAAACAAAAAAAAACAACCCTCTTTTGTCTAAAACTAATATAAGACGGTCGTTTTTAAAAGTTTTTAGCTAAAATCCCTTTAAATTTAGTCGTTATTTTTTTCAGCTAATTGTTTTAGTGGCAAGTGCATAACAAAGCGAGTTAAATTCCTATCAGAAGAGGCATAAATATATCCTCCATGAAGGGCTACAATACTTTGTGCAATTGCCAATCCTAAACCGGTGCCTCCTGTTTCTTGTGACCGAGACTCTTCCACACGGTAAAAACGATCAAATAATTGGTCCAATGATTTTTGCGGAATAGGCTGTCCGTCATTATTTACTGAAATGATTGCTTCTTTTCCAGTTTTTTGGACTTCTATAAATACTTTTTTACCACCTTTTCCGTACTTCAACGCATTTGAAATTAAATTATTGAACACTCGAACTAATTTTTCAGTGTCAGCTTCCATTTGGACACTCTCATAAGAAGTAACCACTTCGATTACCATATTCCTTTTTTCTGCTTCCAATTCAAAATCTGCTACCAACTGTTCTAATAATTGCACCATATCAAATTCAGATAGATTTAAAGGCGTAGTGGTTTGACGTACTTTTGTATATTCAAATAAGTCTTCTACAAGAACCTTCATTTGTTTCGCTTTTGTATAAGCAGTATGAGTATATTTCAATAATTCTTCTTCACTTTGATAACGTCTTTCTTCAATTAATCCTAAATAGCCTATAATAGAAGTCAAGGGTGTCCGAATGTCGTGACTGACATTCGTGATTAGTTCATCTTTAGACTGTTCTATCTGGCGTTCATCTTCCATCGCTTGCACTGTGCTGTCTACCAAAACATGTATGCTATCCACTACTTTTTCCATATCGCCGCCAAAATCTGTTGTGATACGATGCTCGTAATGGCCTTCTGCGATATAATGCAGCTCACTAATAATATGATTCAACTGCATCTGTTTGTAGCGTCTTTTTAAACGCCAATAAATCGTTCCTATTGCTACCGTTGTTAAAAAAATGATAAAAAACGGCGTGAGAGAAATAATTTGATTTCCACGAACGCTAATAATAGCATCACCAAAGAACCAAAACCCTCTAATAATTTCAGGAGAATCCACAAGTATGCGATTAAAAATAAGAAAAGCAGCATAATACAAAATCAAAATCAATCCAATAGTAATAAATCCTTCAACAATCAACTTACTTTTTTCTTTCCTTGTTAGTTTCAAGTAACTAGTCAACTCCCGTGTTTCAATCTTCTCAAATGGCATTACCGCTCACCAATTTTATACCCTACTCCCCAAACCGTTTGAATCACTTTTTCTCCACCAGTAGCTTCTTCGATCTTATCTCTTAAATGACTGACATGAACCATGACCGTTTTAGCTGAAACGAGACTTTCTTGTTGCCATACACGTTCAAATATTTCATCTGCACTAAAGACCCGGTTTGGATGGCTGGCTAATAAGTATAAAATTCCAAATTCTAAAGCCGTTAACTGAATGAACTCTCCATTGATTGTTCGAACTTCATGCGATTCTTTTTCAATCAATAATGGGCCAACCTCAAGTTTATTTTGTTCTTGCGAGTTAGTCATATAATGACTTCTACGCAATAAAGATTTGATCCTAGCCATCACTTCTAATGGATTAAAAGGTTTAGCTACATAATCATCCGCTCCAGTTACTAAGCCTTTGATTTTATCAATATCTGTTGTTTTAGCACTAAGCATAAGAATTGGCAGTTGCATCTCTTTGCGGACTTCTTTTACAACTTGATTTCCATCCATGTTAGGCATCATCACATCGAGTACCATTAAATCTATATTTTTAATTGTTTTGATTTTTGTTAACGCTTCTTTTCCGTTATAAGCTTTTTCTACTTCGTATCCTTCATTTTGGATATAAATACTTAACAGTTCTACAATTTCTTTATCGTCATCGACTACTAAAATTTTCATATAATATCCCTCATTTAGACATATTTTTTCCGATTTTACTTATCATATCAGAAAATACTAAAGAATTTATTAAAAGAAGATCAATAAAGTTCTGAATCGAACTTTATTGATCTTCTTTAGTTAGCAGTCTATTTATTGAACAGAATAATTTGGTGCTTCATTTGTAATTTGTACATCATGAGGATGAGATTCGCGTAGGCCTGCTCCACTCATTTGAATAAATTGTGTTTCCTCTCGTAATTGCTCTAAGTTCCCTGCTCCAACATATCCCATACCTGAACGTAATCCGCCAAGCATTTGGAAAACAATATCAGAAACAGCGCCTTTATAAGCAACACGTCCTTCAATACCTTCTGGAACCAATTTGTTTGCTTCATTTACGCCACCTTGGAAATAACGATCGCTTGAACCTTTTTCCATAGCAGCTAAACTTCCCATACCACGATATGTTTTGAAGCGACGACCTTGGAAAATTTCAAATTCACCAGGAGATTCATCTGTACCAGCAAGCATACTACCTAGCATAACAACATGTCCTCCAGCGGCTAATGCTTTTACAATATCTCCAGAATACTTAATTCCGCCATCGGCAATAATCGCACGTCCATATTCACGAGCCACTGCTGCTGAATCATAGATAGCTGTAATTTGTGGAACACCAACTCCAGCAACCACACGTGTTGTACAAATTGATCCAGGACCAATTCCTACTTTAACTACATCCACACCTGCTTCATATAACGCACGAGTCGCTTCACCTGTTGCTACATTCCCTGCAATCAATGTAGCTTCTGGGAACTCTTCACGAATTTCTTCAATTTTACGAATAACTCCTGCACTATGACCATGAGCTGTATCAATAACAATTGCATCAGCGCCAGAATCAATTAACGCGTGTGCACGTTCAAATGTGTCACTTGTTACACCAACTGCTGCTGCAACAAGTAAACGACCATGAGAATCTTTTGCAGCATTTGGAAATTCAAGAATTTTTTCGATGTCTTTGATGGTTATCAAACCACTAAGACGACCATTTTGGTCGACAATTGGTAATTTTTCAATTTTATGCTGTTGCAAAATTTGCTCTGCTTCTTTCAAAGACGTTCCTGTCGGCGCAGTCACTAAGTTTTCTTTTGTCATTACTTCATCAATTTGAATAGCGTAATCTGCTACAAAACGTAAATCACGATTTGTTAAAATTCCTACTAGAATACGTTCATCCATAGTATTTACGATTGGCACACCACTAATGCGGTAGCGACTCATTAATTGTTCTGCTTCTGAAACGGAATGGGTGGGAGTTAAAAAGAAAGGATCTAGGATAACGCCGCTCTCAGAACGTTTTACTTTTCTAACTTCATCTGCTTGTTGTTGGATGGTCATATTTTTATGGATGACACCTAAGCCGCCTTGACGAGCCATAGCGATTGCCATTCTTGAGTCTGTTACAGTATCCATACTCGCACTCATGATAGGTACGTTTAATTTAATATTTTTAGCTAGTTGAACACTTAAATCTACATCATTTGGTAAAACATGACTTTCAGCAGGTACTAGCAATACATCATCAAAAGTGAACCCTTTTTTTGCAAATTTTGTTTCCCAATTAGACATTACAACCATCCGCTCCTTTTTCTCCACTTAATTTGTTCGATAATTTTATCTACAAAAATAACAGAGATAGCGGGCTTAGTCAAGAGCTGAATTGAAAATCGCTCATTACTTCAGTCTTTCCTTCAAGCATATTAGCATATCAAGTGTTCTCGATGAAAAAAGCATGAGAAAAAGCTCAAATCGACTAAAATTGATTTAGTCGGTTTGAGCTTTTAGATTCTTTCTAATTTATACGTTACTCTTAAAATAATCCGCCGCGAATATTTAATTTGCGTTTTGCAAAATATTTGGCCACAAAAGCAAGTGCACCAATAATAATGTTACTTATTGCATTTAATGGAATATTCACAACTGGTGGAAAGACCATCATTGATCCCGTCATGACAATCATTAGAGATAGCATTCCAACAGTTGAGACTAGGATATAGCGGAACATACCACCCTTTTTCGGATTTTTTCTATCTGGCATATTTTTTGAAATCCAAAGAATAACTAATCCACCTACGACAAAGTTCAGTAACGTCGTAATCAACCCCAATGATGAACCTTCTACATTATTAAACAAGCCAGAAAGACCTGTGATAATAGAAAATAATCCACCGATCATTAATCCACCATCTAAGGCAATCTTCCAATTTTCAGAAGGTCCTTCTTGAGCTTTAGTCGGTTTTGCAACTATTTTATCTGCACATTCAGTCACGGTTCCATATAATTGGCGAGCCGTTTCTCCTGATTTTTGGCGTTCGACTAAATTATGAAGCATCTCATTAACTAGTTCTTCTTTTTTAGTTTCAGTAACGTTTCTTTCCATTAGAGCTTTATTCAAACTCATCATATACTGTTCATTCTTTTTGGTTAATTTTTTAATTAATACACTGTTTTCTTCTTTTTTTGTCTGAGTAGAACTTGGTTGTACTTCTTCCATGAATCAATTGCCCCTTTCTAGGCCTTGCTCTTTGAAGCTAATGGTTACTTTTATACATTAAACCTAAATAATAGGATATCTCCATCTTTAACAACATACTCTTTTCCTTCAGAACGCATACGACCCGCTTCTTTTGCTGCTTGTTCACTTTCGTATTTATCGAAGTCTTCATAAGAGATAGTTTCTGCACGAATAAATCCGCGCTCAAAATCGCTATGAATAATTCCAGCCGTTTGAGGAGCTTTCATTCCTTTTTTAAAGGTCCATGCGCGAACTTCTTGAACACCTGCCGTAAAGTACGTTCCCAAACCTAAAAGGTTATATGTTGAACGAATTAATTTATCTAATCCTGATTCCTCGATTCCTAATTCTTCCAAGAATAATTCTTTTTCTTCGTCTTCAAGTTCTGCAATTTCTTCTTCAATTCTTGCACAAATTACAATAACTTCAGCATTTTCTTCTTCAGCAAATTTACGTACTTGGTTAACAAGCTCATCATTCTCAGTATCCGCTACTTGATCTTCAGAAACATTTGCTACGTACAATACAGGTTTTGTTGTTAATAAAAATAAACTTTTAACGATTTTTTCTTCATCTTCATTAAATTCGATTGAACGAGCTGACTTACCTTCTTCTAAAACGGGTTTGATTTTATCCAAAACAGCTAATTCAGCTACTGCTTCTTTATCCTTCGTACGTGCAATTTTCGATACACGAGTATAGCGTTTTTCAACTGACTCTAAATCAGCTAGAACCAACTCTAAATTGATGGTCTCAATATCTGAGATTGGATCCACTTTTCCTTCAACGTGAATAATATTGTCATCTTCAAAACAACGAACAACATGACAAATAGCATCTACTTGGCGAATGTTAGCTAAGAATTTATTTCCTAGTCCTTCCCCTTTACTTGCTCCCTTTACAATCCCAGCAATATCTGTAAATTCAAAAGTAGTGGGAACCGTTTTCTTTGGTGAAACCAATTCTGTCAAGCGTGTTAACCGGTAATCAGGAACTTCTACAACTCCTACGTTCGGGTCAATAGTTGCAAATGGATAATTTGCAGCTTCTGCTCCTGCTTTTGTAATGGCGTTAAATAAGGTTGATTTACCTACGTTTGGTAAACCTACAATTCCAGCTGTTAATGGCATGTTTAAATTCACTCTTTCTTTTTTTAATAGTTTTTGTTATTAGTTTTCTTCTGCTTTTTCTAAAACTTTTTTCATTTTCTTTTCAAAATCTCTTCTTGGCATCATGACCATATGGCCGCATTGTGTGCATTTAATGCGAATATCCATACCCATTCTAATGATTTGCCAACGGTTTGCCCCGCAAGGATGAGGTTTCTTCATTTCAACAATATCATTCAAATCGTATTTTTTTTCCATCGTTAATCTCCTATGCGTTTATTCATCATCAAATTGAATCTCTAGAATATCTAAAATACGCGTCAAATCATCAGTAGAAAGGTACTCAATTTCAATTTTCCCTTTTTGATTTTTTTCATTTATAGAGACACTGGTGCCAAACTTATCCATTAACCGTTCTTCACTCTCACGAATATAGTAAGGTTTTTTTGTTTCTTTTTTTGGCTGTTCTATATCTTCTTTAGGCTGGTTCATCTTGTTCACTAATTGTTCTAATTGACGAACCGTTAAATGTTCTTTGACCACTCGTTTAGCTAATTTCGAGATTTGTTTTTTGTCTTTTAAACCTAACAATGTCCTTGCTTGACCCATTGAAATTTCTTCTTTTTGAAGCATCTCTTTAACAGCATCTGGCAGCCCCAATAAACGCAAATAATTGGCGATATATGGTCGGCTTTTACCTAACCGTGTTGCTACTTCTTCTTGAGTTAATTTTAATTTTTTCATCATCATTTCATACGCTTCTGCTTCTTCTAAAGAGGTTAGATCTTCCCTTTGTAGATTTTCTAGAACCGCAACTTCCATCATCTTTTCTTCATCAAATTCACGAATAATGGCTGGTATCGTTTCTTTCCCAGCTAGTTTAGAAGCTCTAAAACGGCGTTCTCCAGCTATGATTTCATAGCCTTTGATTTTAGATTCACGAAGAATAATAGGTTGAAAGACACCCGATACTTTAATGGATTCTGCCAATTCATTTAAAGCTGTTTCATCAAATGTTTTTCTAGGTTGGTAAGGATTTGGTCTGATATCGGTTAAGGGTATTTTCTGAACTTGTTCATTAGCTGCATTGATATTTGAAAGCTCTGCATAGTCTCCAAAAAGAGCGTCGATTCCTCTTCCCAAACCTTTGCTATTCTTATTAGCCATTTGCTAGCACTTCCTTTGCTAATTCAAGATAGACTTCTGCTCCTCTAGAACGCGCATCGTAATCAATAATCGACAACCCGTGACTTGGAGCCTCAGATAAACGAATATTGCGTGGGATAATCGTTTTATAAACTCTTTCTCGGAAGTATTTTTTCACTTCATCGACTACTTCATACCCTAAATTCGTACGTGCATCCAACATAGTCAACAAGACACCCTCAATTTTCAATTCAGGATTAAAATGTTTTTGAACTAGGCGAACGGTGTTTAACAATTGACTTAATCCTTCTAAAGCATAATATTCACATTGAACTGGAATCAGAATAGAGTCACTTGCAGTGAAGGCGTTGATAGTCAAATGTCCCAGTGATGGGGGGCAGTCAATTAAAATATAATCGTAATCATCTTTTACCTTTTCTAATGCTTGCTTCAGCCTAGATTCTCTAGCCATTTGTGAGGTTAATTCAATTTCTGCACCTGCTAATTGAATTGTAGCCGGTACGACCCATAAATTCTCTCTTGAAGAAGGCAGGACGACATCTTTAACAAGTGTTTCGTTTACTAAAATATCATAGATATCTTTTTCAACATCCGACTTGCGTACGCCTAAACCACTTGTTGCATTTCCTTGAGCATCAATATCAACTAATAATATTTTTTTACCAAAATACGCTAAACAAGCACCTAAGTTGACTGTCGTCGTTGTCTTACCAACTCCGCCTTTTTGATTTGCGACTGATATAATTCGTGCCATCCTATTTCCTCCATCTGTGTTTAATATCCTCTAGTAACTTTATCGACGCTGATTCAAGTGCAACAAACAAAAATAGGAGAAAAATTACATCCTGCGTATTTTCCTCCTACGCATTTGTTCAAAATGAATTTTTTTCATTTATCGCTCTCTATTCACTTATCTTTTTTTATTTCAATTGTAATGCGGTAAACATCTTCCAGATCTTCTTCTATTGCTTCTAAAGGCATACCGGTTTCTTTTATCAGTTCAACTGACTTATTGATCGTATTTAAAGCTAATCGAAGATCCTTGGAGATTTTTCTAACTCTTTTTTTCGGCTGTTCTTGAGTAGTGTTTTTTTCTGCTACTTTTTGCTTTACTAAACGCTCTGTTTCTTTAACGGTTAGTTTTTTTTCAATAATGACACTTAATAATTCATTCTGTTCCTCATGCGATAAAACTAATACACTGCGACCATGTCGTTCTGTAATCGTTCTGTTAAGCAGAGCTTCTTTTAAAGGCTCTGCTAATTTTAGCAGCCGCAGTTTATTGGCTATGAAAGATTGGCTTTTCCCAATGCGTTGCGCTAATGCTTCTTGCGTCAACTCATTTAACGCCATCAAGCCTTGATAAGCTTCAGCTTCTTCAATAGCCGTCAATTCTTCTCTTTGTAGATTTTCAATCAACGCAACCGAAGCTGTTTCGTTATCTGACATCTCTTGAACAATGGCTGGCACTTCTTTCCATTCCAAAAGTTGCATCGCACGAAAACGGCGTTCCCCTGCAACAATTTCATACTTGTTTTCTTCATATTTTCTAAGAATAATGGGTTGGATCAATCCATGAATATGAATTGTACGAGCTAATTCATCCAACTTTTCTTCATTAAAAACTTTTCTAGGCTGAAAACGATTAGGAACAATCTGTTGTACCGCAATTTCTTGAACATGTTTTTGTTTTTTTAATACTTCTAACAAAACATCTTCTTCGTTTTCAGTTTTCTTTTTAGATTTTCCTGAACCAAATAAATCAGACAACGCCATTCTTTTTCTCTCCCTCAGTCCTATATGTCCTTTGATTCTATTGTATCAAAAAACGTTCTTATTGAGTAGTTGAATCCGAATAGAAACTGTCTGATAAGTAGCGGTTTCTGCTATAATGGATTCTTATTTGGTGTTCCCGGTTTTCTTGGATATTTTTTGGGTGATTCTTTCTTCTTATCGATTAAAACGATGTGTCGTTCCCCAGCTTCACGTGGCAGTTCAAAAACAAACTCTTCGCGAAACTTTCCGCCCAATGTAGCAATCGCATTTTGCCCTTCAGCCATTTCTTCTTGGGTATTGCTTGCTTTTAGAGCAATAAAAAGTCCATCTTTTTTTACTAATGGCAAACACAATTCAGATAAAACACTCATACGTGCAACCGCTCTGGCCGTTACAAAGTCAAATGATTCGCGAAATTGTTTGTTTTGGCCAAACGTTTCAGCACGATCATGATAAAAATGAACACCATCTAATCCTAGCGTTTGAGCTAACAATGTTAGAAATTGGATTCTTTTATTTAACGAATCAACTATAGTGACTTCTAATTGTGGAAAAATAATTTTTAGGGGGATGCTTGGAAACCCGGCACCTGCACCTACATCACATAGGCTTTGGACCCCTTTAGTAAAATCCACATATAGTCCAGCTGTAATCGAATCATAAAAATGTTTTAAATACACTTCTTCTTTTTGGGTAATTGCAGTTAAATTAATTTTTTCGTTCCATTCTTGCAACAGTTTAAGGTATTGATCAAATTGTTCCATTTGCTTCTCAGTAACCACTAATCCCTTATCTTCAAGGGCTTTTTTAAACTCTTCTGGATTCATTAACTCAACTCCTTTTTACTAACGTGAAACACTATTTGTTTCACAAATCCATCGTTTTAACTGTATAACAAATTGACTAGAAGTGCAATGCTTTAAAGCATTTTTCCCGCTATATAAATAGATTAAATTTTATAACTTTCTATATTAAATGAGAATTAGATAAAATAAATTAAAATTAAATGATAGAATTTGTTGACATTGCCTTGTGAGCTTGTTAGAATATTGGAAATAGTCAGAAAACAATTAATGAAAAGGAGATGTTCAATATGAAAACTACAGTCGAATCGTTTAGCTCGCGTTCTCTATTGAACGTATCTTTAGTCATTATTAACTTATTAATTTAGCCCAGGATTCGAACTATTCATTTAGTTGAGTCCTAGTTTGCGTATCTAGGGCTCAATCATCGAACTGATGAGGCAAGCCTTTATACAAAGGCTTGCCTCTTTTTATTTGGAAAAGTCGAAGACTCATAAGTGTTGGTTGTCTGTTAAACAAAAATACGGAGGCGATTGAATATGAAAAACTATCTAACAGAAAGAATGTATAAGGCATCATCAGGGATCGCGAATGCTATTTTTGTAACGATTGGGATTGGCTTACTATTAGAAACAATTGGAAATATGACTGGCTTAACAATTTTAGTTATTATTGGAACGGCGGTTAAAATGTTGATGGCTCCTGCTATTGGTGCTGGTATCGCCGTAATGTTAGGTGGAAATACACTTACGATTTTTAGTGCTATGGCTGCTGGAGCAATTGGAGCCGGTGCTATTCAAACGACAGCAGATGGAATGATCACTATTGCCACAGGTGAACCAATTGGTTGTCTCATTGCAGCCACCATCGCTACATTTGTTGGTAAACGCATTTCTGGTAAAACACCTTTAGATATGATGGCTATTCCGATCACAGCGGTCTTAGCTGGTGGTGTAGCTGGCTATTACTTAAATCTTGTTATTGCTCCATTCTTAAATATGGTTAGTGCTTTTATTTCTGCTTCCGTAGCTGGTTCACCTGTTATTGGCGCAGCTGTGATTTCAGTCGTTGGTGGGCTTGTATTGATGTCTCCTGCTTCTTCGGCCGCTATTGCAATTGCACTGAATCTTGATCCTGTTTCAAGTGCTGCTATGTTGGTTGGAACGACTAGTATGTACATTGGTTTTTCTTTTGTCTCTATGCGTCAAAATAATCTTGGTGGATTCTTAGCGCAATTTGTTTGCACACCAAAAGTACAATTGCCGAATATCGTTAAAAATCCGCGGATTTTAATTGGCCCAACTTTGGCTGCAGCAGTAGCCGCTCCCATTTCAACTGTTGCTCTTGGTTTTACAGCCCCTAGCGCTTTAGGCGGATTAGGTTTTTGTTCACTGATTGCTCCACTAAATATTTTTGTCTCTCAAGGAAGCGGATCATTTGCTGTTTATATTCTGACTGCTTGCCTAGTTCCCATTGCTATTACGGTAGTAGTAAATAAAGTATTAGAAAAAGCTAGTTGGTTGCGTAAAGGAGATATGGCTTTAGTAGTAGAATAATCTGATGGTTACTAACAGCCTTCAATTGATTTGAATCCTTATGCAAACGAAAAAGAGACATAAATCCTTTTGCGGATTTATGTCTCTTTTTTATGGTCCCTACTGGGCTCGAACCAGCGACCCCTACCTTGTCGAGGTAGTGCTCTCCCAACTGAGCTAAGGAACCTTTTCTTGTTTGCGTTTGCAACATCATTAAGTATACCTTAAAGAGTTGCTTCCGTAAATATAGAGTTCCACTTATTTTAACAATTATATCATTTCCTGGGAAATAATAATAAAAGAGAGACTTACAATTAAGCAGCTGCTTAATTGTAAGTCTCTCTTTGTAGTAACTATCTATACTTGTACTTTTGCAATTTTCCCTTGTTCTACATACACCATTAAAATTGAAATATCCGCTGGATTCACACCACTAATACGGCTAGCTTGAGCAATTGTTTCAGGCTGAATTTTAATTAGCTTTTCCTTGGCCTCTGTAGCGATACCATTAATAGCAGCATAATCAATATTTTCCGGTATACGTTTGTTTTCCATACGTTTTAACTTATCCACTTTTTGAGAAGCTTTAGCGATATATCCTTCGTATTTCACTTGAATTTCTACCTGTTCTTCTACGGCTAATGGAAGTTCATAGTCTCGAGGAACAAATGCTAAAAGATCTTGATACGAAACTTCTGGACGACGCAAGAAGTCTTTAGCTAAAATACCGTCTTTTAATGGTGCTTGATTGTTTTCAGTTAAATACGCTTGGATTTCAGCAGTTGGTTTCAAACGAATAGAACCTAGACGTTCTATTTCTCCTTCAAATTGAGCTTTTTTCGCTACAAAAGTATCGTAGCGTTCTTTTGTTACTAGCCCTATTTGGTGACCGATTTCAGTTAATCTAAAATCTGCATTATCATGACGTAACAATAAACGGTATTCTGCACGAGACGTCAATAAACGATAAGGTTCATTCGTACCCTTCGTCACTAAATCATCAATCATAACTCCGATGTATCCTTCACTACGTTTCATTACAAAAGGTTCTTTGCCTTGCACTTTAAGTGCTGCATTGATACCTGCCATAATTCCTTGACCGGCTGCTTCTTCATAACCGGAAGTTCCATTCATTTGACCAGCAGTAAACAAGTTTTCAACTACTTTTGTTTCTAAAGAAGGACGTAATTGATGAGGTGTAACCACATCGTATTCAATTGCATAGCCAGTACGCATCATTTCTGCGTTTTCCAACCCTTCGATTGAATGTATAATATCTTGTTGAACATCTTCCGGAAGAGACGTTGATAAGCCTTGGACATAAACTTCTTCTGTATAGCGTCCTTCAGGTTCTAAAAACAATTGATGTCTTGGTTTGTCACTAAAACGGACAACTTTATCTTCAATTGATGGGCAGTAACGAGCGCCTACTCCTTCAACAATCCCTGTAAACATTGGTGCACGGTGCAGGTTATCTTGAATTTTTTGATGAGTCTCTTCATTTGTATAGGTTAACCAACATGATAGCTGATCTTTTAAATAAGCGCTGTTTGGTGTTTCATAACTAAAATGATTCGCTTTTTTATCACCAGGTTGTTCTTCTGTCACGCTGTAATCAATTGTGGAAGATTTAACTCTAGGAGGTGTTCCGGTTTTAAAACGATTTAATTCAAAGCCATTTTCGAGTAAACTTTCAGAAAGTTTAACAGATGGTTGCGAGTTATTTGGACCAGAAGAATATTTCAGTTCTCCAATGATAATTTGACCACGAGAAGATGTACCTGCTGTTAAAATAACCGCTTTAGATCGGTAGATTGCACCAGTATTTGTGATAATTCCTTTGCATATACCATCTTCAATAATCAGTTCATCAGCAATTCCTTGTCTTAAAACAAGATTCTCTGTTTCTTCAATAGTTTTTTTCATTTCATTTGCATACATAAATTTATCTGCTTGGGCGCGTAAAGCTCTAACAGCAGGTCCTTTACCGGTATTCAGCATTCTCATTTGAATATATGTTTTGTCAATATTGCGGCCCATTTCACCACCAAGAGCATCAATTTCTCGAACGACGACACCTTTAGCTGGTCCTCCAATTGACGGATTACATGGCATAAAAGCAACCATATCTAGATTAATGGTAATTAAAAGCGTATGACTTCCCATTCTGGCTGCAGCTAATGCAGCTTCTGATCCAGCATGACCTGCACCAACAACAATTACATCAAAATTTCCAGCTTCATAATGATTCATTTAAACAATCCCTTCTTTCTCTTTGTTTATGTCGAATTTATTTTTTGTTTATTCATTGAGTTGAGTTGTGTGTCTAAATGGGAAGTTCCGCATCCTTATAATTGAGCTGCGTTCGACAGGCTCTCGGAAAAAACGTAATCTCTTTGAGGATGGTACATCCTCTGCGAAATTCCTTTATTTTCTGTCAAGCCTAAGCATCGAACTCCGCATCCTTATTTTCCTAGACAGAATTGGCTGAATAGTTGGGTCAGTAGTTCGTCTTGAACGCTGTCTCCAGTAATTTCGCCTAATAGATCCCAACAACGAGTCATATCTATTTGAATAAGATCAACTGGCATACCAGCTTCTACTCCATTAATGACTTCATCTAATGCTTCTTCTGCATCATTTAATAGCGCAATATGGCGTACATTAGATACATAAGTAGCATCACGTTCACCGGTTTGTCCAGTGAAAAAGAGAGCAGCTATTTTCTTTTCTAAAACATCTACACCTGATTTAGATAAAATAGAGGTCTTCACAATACTTTCTGGATCTACTAGCATTTCTAATTCAGTTAAATCTAATTTATTTGGTAAGTCCATTTTATTTAAAATAATAATACGGTGGTGTTGGCTTGTTGCTTCAATTAATGCTTTATCTTCTATTGTTAAGGATTCACTTTGATTAAAGACTAACAATACTAGATCTGCATCACTTAGAGCTTGACGGCTGCGTTCTACACCAATGCGTTCAATAATATCTTCTGTTTCACGGATACCGGCTGTGTCGATTAATTTTAATGGTACACCTTTAACACTGATGTATTCTTCAATGACATCTCGTGTGGTACCAGCGATATCTGTAACAATGGCTTTTTCCTCATCTAATAGGTAATTTAATAAGCTTGATTTCCCAACATTTGGTCGTCCAATAATAGCTGTTGCAAGACCTTCTCTTAAAATTTTCCCTTGACTAGCCGTTTCTAGCAACTGTTGAATGGAAGCTTTAACTATTTTAGCTTTTTCAATCAATAATTTTGAAGTCATTTCTTCAACATCATCGTATTCAGGATAATCGATATTCACTTCTACTTGAGCTAATGTATCTAATATGTCTAAACGCAAATTACGAATTAGATTAGACAAGTTTCCATCTAATTGTTTTAATGCAACATGCATAGCTCTGTCTGTTTTAGCCCGTATCAAATCCATTACTGCTTCTGCTTGAGACAAGTCGATTCGTCCATTCAAAAAAGCTCGTTTTGTAAACTCACCAGGTTCAGCTAAGCGAGCGCCATTTTGTAAAACACATTGCAAAACTTGATTGACAGAAGTAATTCCCCCATGGCAATTGATTTCAACAACATCTTCTCTAGTAAAGGTCCTAGGTTCACGCATAACAGATACCATTACTTCATCAATCGTTTCATTCGTTTTTGGATTTTCAATGTGGCCATAGTGAATAGTATGACTCTTTTGTTCAGCAAGTGATTTTGAACCAGATTTATATACGCGATCTGCAATTTCAATAGCTTGTTCCCCACTCAACCTTACTATCCCTATTGCCCCTTCGCCAGGAGGCGTTGAAATAGCTGCAATTGTTTCAAATTCTAATGTCACGCTCTCTCACTCCTTCTATTTTTTTGCACGAAAAAAGTGCCCACTCCACCCTTTTATTTTTTACAAAAGGAATGGAAAGCACTTTGACTACTTTTATCATTCAGATAAGTTATTTAATTTTCAGTATATTTAAGGTTAATTTGTTGCTCCGTTAAGACTATACAAGTTCTCTAACTATTTGTCAATAACTTCAGTTGACTTTATTTATGATTTACTTTGCTGATTTAACACTAATCTGTACTTCTTCGTACTCTGCTTCATTGTAACTATCTAACAGTCCCTTTTCCCTAATCGCTGCTTTAGAAACTACTTTTTGAATCAATCTACTATTAATAGAACCTTCAAAAGGGAAAACTTTTAATGCAATCGTCTGTTCATCGATCCAGCTCGGTTGCATATTCGTTTCATTTAACCTTAGTTCTTCAGATAATGAAAGTCCTTTTTTAAAAAAAGGATGAATCGTTTCTTCAGTGGCTCCAGGTTCGTTGACACATGCATAAACAGATAGCGTATCTCCTAATGCCAGTAAAGCGTAATGAAAATCAAAAATACGTTTATCAAAATTCTCCAACGCAGCAATGATTCGATTCTTCCGTTCTTGTTCTTGTTTAAGAAATGCCGGTGATTCTTTGGATGAATCTTTTAGAAAGAATTGAGTATAATGTCTGCTGCAAAGTAATGCGGCATAAGCATCAACTTTTTCAACTTCATCGATACCATAAGTATAAAATATAATTTTCGGTGCTTTTGGAAAATCAAATAGTGAATATGGAGCTTGTTTTTTATCATTCCAAAAGGGACTTTTATCAAGAGATTCCCATCCATAGTCATGCATTCGAATAGCATAATCTACTGACTTTCTTAATTCTTCCCCTTGAAACAACGTTTTTTTCCATTGAGCCATAACGTCTCCCGCGAATTGAGCATGGTTCTTTTGTTCAATCATAACAAAATCATTTTCCCGTTCTCTAATAATCACAATGATGCATCCTTTCTACTTGTTTTAATTAGCTGTCCTCTAAAATTAATATTTCTTTTAACGATTATTTTACTTTTCATTATACCATTATTTTTAACTTCCACTTATTTATATATCACTTCAAATTCTTCACACACGACAAGGATATTGTCATGAAAGACTAATCCGCTTTGCTGATAAGATTTTGCAAAAAAAGCTTCGTGGACTTCTCTCCAGTATCCTAGAGAGCGATCTCCTTCACCTTCTTTAAATGCATGTTCTTCGGATACTTCTAAAAAAGGGACCACAGACACTTTGTTCGTCTTTGTGATGCAGACAGCCTCTTCATTAGCATCCAGTATGATGTTTAACTCTCCTACTTCGGGTAAAGCTTCGTTTTCGATCGCGTATTCTTCATAGGCAGAAGCCGTAGCTGTTTTTACCTGTTCAATGGTTAAACGTGCTAATTCATCTGGTACTACGCCGTAGCTCCAAGCTTGATACGATTGATTCTGATACTCTGGACATACTGAAATAAATTTTTGCCACATTTGCTGCGCTTTCATAATATGTACTCCTTTCTTATAAACTAAATTTGATAGCCAATAGAATTAATTGATGCAACGGGTAGTAGAGGTAGCCAAAAATTTTCGGCATTTTTTTAGTCTCCATATAAGTGTCTATTAATAGTAGAAAAATAGCTAAACAGGCAAACATTTGGATAGACGGCCAGACAAAAACGTGCAACACAAGAAAAAATATTACTCCAAGTGGCTTATTAATGAATACCATACAATAAATAGCCCATCCCAATAAAAAACCATATATTCCATACTCACAAAAGTAACTTAGTACGAATGATAGAACAAAAAAACGCTTATCTTTAATCGAAAGTGCTACCAGAGCCAATGTAAATAATATATTAAACACTGTTCCAGAATAAAAGCTGATTGGAATTGTTAAAATACCTGTGCCAATCAATTGAAAAAAGTATTTTTTAAAATTGCTGGTATTTTTAGTTCCTTGAATCGTTGTGTATAGAAAACAGGGAAAAGCTATTCTTCCTATAATACGAAGCCAGATGAATTCAGGATACAAGTAATAACCGATATGATCGATTGTCATTGTAATAATTCCAATCCATTTGATTGCATTGATCTTATTGTAACTTTCCTCTTGTGTCATTTAAGCTCTCCTATCGTAACAAATCCTTTGTTTGTAAGTAGTTACTGGTATTAATATATATCTTAACACGGCTTCTTTTCTATAAATCCTACAAAAAACAATTACATATTAAGTCATATTTTACATAAAATCATCAATTTTGTATTCTTTTGGTAATGAAACTATCGAAATAATACAGAACGAATAAGAAAAGATGACGAATGCCCTAAAGCCCTTTTAATTTTTTTTTACCGTGGTAGGATAGCATTTGTTGAAGGAACAACTCCTTCATTTTTATCAGCACTTAGAGATTGTATGGAACATTGTCGCTCAGAATCCACAGTCAACTTCTCCTACTATTATGTAGGAAACAAACTATATTTAACACACAAAGGAGATAAATAAAAAATGAAAAACTTTAAGTCGAAATTATTTGTAGCAAGCGCAACTTTAGCTTTAACAGGTGTCATGGCTGTTTCAAACCCATCAGAAGCTTCTGCTGCTGAATATACTTCTAGCACTTGGGAAGCTCGTTCAGTAGATGCGATTAAACAAGATCTTAAAAGCACTGAAGACGGAAGCACTAAATATACTATCCAATGGGGCGACACATTATCGTCTGTAGCTTTGGCAACTAATTTATCTATTAATGATTTAGTAGATGTAAATGATATAAATAATGCAAACACTATTTATAGTGGAAACACTATTTCTTTATCTGCTGACCATTCAACTGTTACCATTGAAACACCTGAAGACACTAAAAGCTATGATGTTAGTACTCCAGATGTTGAAGAAGTAGAACCTGCTGCTGAAGAAGCACCAGTTGTTGAAGAACAAGCTCCCGTTGTTGAAGAAGCACCGGTTGTTGAAGAACAAGCTCCCGTTGCTGAAGAAGCACCGGTTGTTGAAGAACAAGCTCCTACTACTGAAACTGCACCAGTTGCTGAAGAACAAGCTCCTGCTGCTGAAACTGCACAAACTGGTAAAACAATCACTGTTGAAGCAACAGCTTATTCAACTAATCAACCTGAATTAAGTGACACTACTGCAACTGGAATCAATTTGAATGAAAATCCAAAAGTAATTGCTGTTGACCCAAGCGTTATTCCATTAGGTTCAACTGTCTACATTCCTGGTCAAGGTACGTTTATTGCTGGTGACACTGGTAGTGCCATCAAAGGAAATCGTATTGATGTTCACATGACTGATTTAAACCAAGCATTAGCTTTTGGTAGACAAACAATGGAAGTACAAATTTTAAACTAATACCACTAAATTAAATTTATTCATATCCCCCAGATGTTGAATAATTAAAAAAATCCACCTAAAAGAACTTAATCTTTTAGGTGGATTTTTTGTTACCTATTTATGGCTTGAATAGCTATATGAGCAGATTGTTCAAAATCAAATAATCCTAGATCTGTTAATTTTAATTTTGGAATAACCGGAAGGGTTAAAAAGGATAATGTCAAAAACGGATTGAAATTTATTTCTTCTCCAATAGTGGCGACTGCCTGATTCAATTCTTTTAAATTTTGGTTAACAACTAAATAATCTGATTCCGTCATTAATCCTGCTACAGGTAACGCTAATGAAGCGAGTACTTCTTTTCCTGCTATTACAGCTAAACCACCATTGGTTCTGATGACTTGTTCAACCGCCTTTAGTATTTCCTGATCTGAAGTTCCCACTGCTACGATATTGTGTGAATCATGTGCCACAGTTGTAGCAATTGCTCCTTTAGTTAAACGGAATCCTTTTACAATACCTAACCCGACATGATTGGTTCCGTTATGTCGTTCAATAACAGCAATTTTCAACTGATCATTCTGGGTTGAAGGGATAAAACAATCATTTTCAACTGTGACATTTTCTTTTAAATGATTAGTCACTAGACTATTGGGAATGATTCCAATCACGTTACACAAAGAATCTGTTAAAGGTATCGCTAATGCTGCTGTTGTTAATTCTTGGGAATTTATTTTTGCTAAATCTGCGCCAATACGTTTTTTTTCCACATTAGTCTCAAATAAAGCATGAGTTAAATTACCATTATCTGAAATCATAACCCCTTTTTTGTACACTTGATCAATAGAAACCGTTTCTAAATCGTCCAAAATCAAAAAATCAGCTTGGTAACCTGGAGCAATAGCCCCTAAATGTTTCAAATTAAAACATTCTGCTGTATTTAGCGTTCCCATTTGGATAGCCATTATAGGGTCTAGTCCTTGTTCAATAGCTAAACGTACGATATGATCAATGCTTCCCTCAGTTAATAAGTCATCAATCAATTTATCATCGGTAACAAACAAGCACCTTCTAGCATTTTTTGCTGTTACAGCAGGTAATAAAGCCATTAAGTCTTTAGCTACTGTTCCTTCTCGAATCATTAAGTACATACCCAAGTCTAAACGGTCTTTTGCTTCTTGCGCATCAATACTTTCATGATCTGTTCGAATTCCAGCTGTTAAATAGATGTTTATTTCTTCTCTAGTCAAACCGGCAGCATGCCCATCTATGAAACCACCTGCTTCTTGAACCATAGCAAGTTTATCCATCATCACACTATCACCATTTTTGACAGATAAAAAATCCATTACTTCGGCTAAACCTAATACTTCTGGCTCTGATAAGAAAGGTTCAAGTTGTTCGGCGTTTAATAATGCACCATTATTTTCAAATGCTGTTGCTGGGACGCAAGAAGATAACATAACATAAATATCCATTGGCAAGTTTTTAGCTTCTTCTAGCATAAACTGAATGCCATTCACTCCAGCTACATTTGCAATTTCATGCGGATCCGTGATAACACTGGTTACGCCATGTTGCAATACGACTTTTGAGAATTCTTTTGGTGTTAACAACGAACTTTCAATATGAACATGTCCGTCAATAAATCCTGGTACAATAACTTTATTTTGAGCATCAATTGTTTCAACTCCGTCATACGATCCTATTCCAACAATCATACCTTCTGTTATCGCAATATCTCCACTCATGAATTCACCCGTAAATACGTTTACGATTGTTCCATTTTTAACAACTAAATCAGCAGGTATTTTTTTTGCTGCTACTTTGATTCTTTTTTCCAATGTTCTAGTTTCTACATTTGTCAAATCAATTGCCCCCTTGTAATGTATACCCCATTGCGCTTTTATATTCTTACAATAATACACTAGAAAGGTTTAAACACAACTTTTTTTCTAATTTTTCTGATTACTTTTTTCCTTATTCTACTTAAACAAGTGTTAGTATTTACGAGTTTTTCTTAAGGGATTATGCTAAAATGTAAGCTAAGGATAGGAAATGTGAGGAATCTATATGAGCAAGTTTAATGAAATTTTTTTAGATCTTGAAGCAGCGATTTTAAATCAGCGATTTATTTCTGGCGATCTTTTACCTAGTGAAAATGAATTAGTCAAAACCTACAATGTTTCCCGTGAAACAATTCGAAAAGCTTTAAATTTACTTTTAGAAAAAGGGTATATACAAAAAGTACAAGGCAAAGGTTCTATTGTTTTAGATATTAAGCGCTTTGATTTTCCGGTATCTGGGTTGACCAGTTACAAAGAACTCCAAGACGCACAAAATATGAATAGTCAAACAATCGTGGTATCCAACGGTTTGCTGCCTGTTTCAGAAGAGTTAGCGAATCACTTAAATCTTTCTGTAGGTACTCCAGTTTTGTATCTTGAACGAGTAAGAAAAGTACATGGAGAAGTGGTTATCATTGATAAGGATTATTTAATCACTTCTATTGTTCCAAATATCCCGGATGAAGCCGCTGAAGATTCGTTGTACCATTATATTGAGCAAATATTGGGTTTATCTATCGGATATGCTCAAAAGGAAATAACGGTAGATCCTATTACTGAAGAAGATAAAAAATTGATGGACCTTCAAGAAGACACCCATGTTGTGGTTGTGCGAAGTAATGTCTATTTAGAAGATACAACCCTATTTCAGCATACCGAATCTCGTCATCGTTTGGATCGCTTTCGATTTGTCGATTTTGCTAGACGACGAAATTCTCTTTAGGCAACACTCCGGCCCTCTAAAAGCAAAACCGTTTATTTGTAAAATCCTAGTTTTGTACTAACTTAATTGATAAGTTTGTATTATTAGTCAAATGGGACTTTTTTTGATGCTCATTTAATCAATAAATCTACTTTAATAGTTAAACGGAAGCTTATTTTGGTGCTAACTTAATCAATAAACCAAAACGAAAGCTCTTTTCATATAGAATCCATAAGTGGAAAAGGGTTAAAATAAAAAATCATGAGGCTGGGACCACTATTCCCGGCTTCATGATTTTTTTTAAGTTCTTCTAAAATAACAATCAAATTTTCAGTTACTCTAGTTTTCAAAATAAAAAGCAATGGTTTCGTAAGGACCTAATTCTAAGTTAGTAGTGATTGCTCTTTCTTTTCCATTTCCAATAAGGTAGCTACTAGGTTTCGTTAAAAATTCTTCTGGAATTTCCAACGTTACCGAATTTGCATAAAAATGGTTGAATACAAGCAACTGTTCACCTTCATATTCTCTAATATAGCCATAAACAGTGGGATGATCCATCATGATTCCGCGATAGCTTCCTTCAGAAATAACCGGCATCTCTTTTCGCAATTGAATCAATCTTTTATAAAATTCAAAGATAGACCCTTCCGCTTGTTCTTTTGCTACATTAATTTGATGGTAATTATCAGCTAATTTTATCCATGGTTCTCCTGAAGTAAAGCCTGCATTTTCCTCACTTGTCCATTGCATCGGAGTCCGACTGTTATCTCGAGACTTACTTTTGATGATTTCCATAATTTCTTCATGTGGCAAATCTTTTGCTTTTAATTCTTTATATGCATTATGCGTTTCAATGTCTATATAATCTGTAATTTCTTGAAATTCCGGATCTGTCATCCCAATTTCTTCCCCTTGATAAATATAAGGGGTCCCACGCAGCAAATGAATCGATTGAGCGAAAAGCTTAGCAGAAGCTTCAAAATGATGGATAGGATCTCCAAATCGGCTTATCACACGAGGTTGGTCATGATTGTTCCAGAATAATGCATTCCATCCATTTCCACGAGACATGCCTTCCTGCCAATCGTTGAGTAACTCTTTTAGTTTTATAAAATCAAATGGTGTTTTGCTCCATTTTTCGCCATCTAAATAATCAACTTTTAAATGATGAAAACTAAAAACCATAGATAATTCTTGTTTATCAGGATTAGAATATGCAATTCCATTTTCAATCGTTGTTGAAGACATTTCACCAACTGTCATAATATCCGAATATCTCCCAAACGTTTTTTGGTTCATTTCATGAATAAATTCATGCGCAATTGGGCGATCTGTGTACAGTGATTTCCCTATATTATCTTCTGCATCTAAAAGTTCTTCATCTTTACCGATTACATTGATCACATCAAATCGGAATCCTTTTACCCCTTTTTTTAACCAAAAATTGACTACATTAAATACTTCTTCTCTTACTTCAGGATTACGCCAATCTAAGTCAGCTTGAGACACGTCATACAAATGCAAGTACTCTTTTCCAGTATCATCAAAAGGAGCCCAAGCTGGGCCTCCAAATTTTGAGACCCAGTTCGTAGGGTGACTTCCATCTGCCTTTGGTTCACGTAGGATATAGTAATCTTGGTATTTCTTCTCACCTTTAAGAGCTTTTTGGAACCATTCATGTTCGATAGAGGTATGATTTAACACCATGTCTAACATAACTTCCAACTTGTATTCCTTCGTTATAGCAATGAGTTCCTCAAAATCTTCCATTGTTCCAAATAAAGGATCGATTTCTACATAATTAGCGATATCATAGCCATTGTCTTTTTGTGGGGAAATGAAGAATGGATTGATCCATAATACATCAACGCCTAACTCAGCTAAATAAGGTATTTTTTCAATAATTCCTCTTAAATCCCCTACTCCATCTCCATTGGAATCCTTAAAAGATTTTGGGTAAATTTGATACACAACTTTCTCATGAAAGGTACTCATTTTATTCCTACTTTCTAAAAAATTATTTTCCTAATTCTGGTTCTGCAACAACGACTTGATCTGATTTATTTAAAATATTGTATTTACGGAAAACGACTGTTAAAACAAACGGCACTACTATTGCGATTACCATACAAATAGCGAAGATAAGCCAATATTGATTTTGAATTGACAAAATCCCTGGAAGTCCACCAACACCAATTGAATTGGCTGTTACATTAAAGATAGTTGCTACTAATCCGGCAATACCTGACCCAATCATAGCCGCCACAAATGGGTAAATGTATTTGATATTGATCCCAAACATAGCGGGTTCAGTTACGCCCAAGTAACAAGAAATCATTGCTGGAATAGAAACTTGTTCTTCTTTTTCATTTCCACGGTGTAAGAAGATAATAGCCAATACTGCTGAACCTTGTGCAATATTTGATAAAGCGATCATTGGCCATAAATTTGTTCCATCAAAGTCAGCAATCAATTGTAGATCGATTGCATTCGTCATATGGTGCAATCCGGTAATTACTAATGGTGCATACAAGAAGCCGAACAAGGCACCAAATAACCAGTTAAATGAGCTTCCTAATCCTGCATAAACGATACTTGAGATCCAGTTCCCTATAACCCAACCAATTGGTCCTAAAACTGTATGAGCAAGTAAAACAGTTGGAACTAAAGCAAAGAATGGCACGAAAATCATTGAAATGGCTTGCGGGATAATTTTACGTAAACCTAATTCTAAATAGGCAAGTAAAAATCCAGCCAACATAGCAGGAATAACTTGTGCTTGGTACCCAATCATATCAATGGTGAAATAACCAAAGTCCCAAACTGGAATTTCTGCTGCTGCTGTTCCAGCAACTGCATATGCATTCAATAATTGAGGTGACACTAATGTGAGCCCTAATACGATACCTAAAATTTGAGTAGTTCCCATTTTCTTAGCAACACTCCATGTGATACCTACTGGTAAGAAGTGGAAGATGGCTTCACCAATCAGCCATAAAAACGAGTTAACACCACTCCAAAATTGACTGACATTAACAATGGTATTGTAAATTGGTTCTCCAGCATTATTAACTTGTGCTACACCATCTACCATCAATTGTCCAAGAGATTCCATAGGAATAGCTTCTAAGATGTTACGGAACCCTAAAATAAGACCCCCGACTACGATTGCTGGAATAATGGGTGTAAAGATTTCTGCTAAAACAGACATCGCACGTTGTACTGGATTTTGATTCTGTTTACTTGCTGCTTTCACTTCGTCCTTAGATACGCCTTCTTTTCCGGAAATTTTTGAAAACACATTATAAAATGTGGCAACATCATTGCCAATAATAACTTGATACTGACCGGCTTGAGTAAAGGTACCTTTGACTGTGGGGATATCTTCGATTTTTTTGCTATCTGCTTTTGATGGATCATTTAATACGAAACGCATGCGAGTGGCACAGTGACTGACTGCAGAAATATTATCAGGGCCTCCAATATCTTCCAAAAGCTGTTTTGCATCTTGCGTGTAATCTGCCATTTTTTTTCCTCCTAAGAAAAATTATAATTGCAACTTGTATATACAAGTACAATGTAACCTTTTTCTTTTATAAATGCAAGCGTTTTATCTTTTTTTGTCAAACAAAAAGAGCGATTCAAGACTAAGTCTTAAATCGCTCTTTTTCTGGTTATAATATTATTTAACAATACTGTAATATATTTTTGAAGTTACTTGATAAATGACTCCATAGATGATACTAAAGCCAACGATGACCCCTGCAAAACATTCTAATACTAATAATGTGTCCGTTACACGAAAAACTAATAACAACTTTTGGATAATAGGAAAAGCAAATGCAACATGAATCACAGCAACTACTAAAGGCAGTAAGAACATCCAAATAATTTGTAAACGAGTCGTTTTACGAATCATGTTTTTATCTAATCCTACTTTTTGCATGATCTGGAACTTTTCTCGGTCGTCGTATCCTTCTGAAACTTGTTTAAAGTAGGTAATCAAAGCTGCTCCAAAAACAAACAATAATCCAAGGAACATACCTAAGAACAAAAAGCCACCATTCATATCGTATAAATTATTCCTCATGAGTTCTTTTGACTCATAATATGAACCATCTTTTTTGCTTAATACATCTTCTAATTTCCTAGTATAATTTTCTTTTTGCTCTGGTGTCCCAGTTGTATTCCATGAAATCTTGGCTTCCATAGGAGAATCATATTCAATTTCTAATGTCTTGACTTCATAGTCTATAATAGACTGAAGAATTTCTTTCGATTCAACTACGATTATCATACTTGAATTTATTAATTTTTCCTCTTTTTTTAGATTCTCATCCTTTTTGATAGGATCTTCTATCTTTGACCTGATTTGATACGTTGCATCTCCTATACGTATTGTAGAATAGCCATAGGTAATTTTTTGTTCATTCACTAATACTTCATTTGAGTCTAAATCAATCGATTGATTGGTCATTCTCTCATAATCTTCTTCTACTAACAATGTAACATTAAAAAGATCATTCTTTGAATAATCTATTTTTTCAATAGCAAGTTCATCTTTTTGTAATATTGGATACAAAGTATAGTAATTATACATTTCTGTCCCAGTTACTTCTAAACCTATTGTTTGTGTTTCTTTTTTTATTTCTTCTATTTCTTCTTCTAAATCATGATCATCTGTATAATAAGTCAGTTGATTTTCATAAGGAAACTGATTATCCAAAGTTCCTTCTATTCCAAGGAAAATGGCTAACGTCGTCGACACAGCCACAATGACCATCGTTGCTAAAATAGTAATGTTAGCTAACCCTACGGCATTTTGTTTCATTCGATAAAGCATCCCAGAAATTGAAATAAATGGACTTGGACGGTAATACAATTTCTTATTCTTCTTCATTGCTTTCAGAATAAATATTGATCCTGAAATGAACAAGAAATATGTACCAATAATAACTAAAAGTACTGCAAGGAAAAAGTAAATTATTGCATCCATTGGATTATCAATCGTTACAGATAGATAATAGCCTGAACCAATCAATAATAAAGAAAGGATAAATAGAAAAATAGAACTTTTAGGCTCGCGTTCTCCTGTTTGATTTCCTTTAATCAATTGAATCGGATTACTAAATCTCACTTGAGTGACATTATAAATCAATGTTACTAAAAAGATGAGAACAAATAATCCAATCGTAAACATCACAGCTTTTAACGTGAGAGGAAAAGACATTTTGACACCAAATTTTAAAACATAATTTAAAACAAGAAAAGCTAATTCTCCCAATAAATGTCCAACAATCAAGCCTAACGTGATACTTAAAGAGCTGGTTACTAGTGATTCAATCGTCAGTATTTTCGAAATGTGTTTCTTTTTCATTCCTAGTATCGCATATAATCCAATTTCTTTTTTTCTCCGCTTGATCAGAAAACTGTTGGTATACAAAATAAATAGAAAGGAAAATACTCCTATAACTACTGCTCCAAGAGCAAACATAGGTGGTAAAGATGCGTTTCTCGTTTGGACGAATTTATTCCCCATCAAAGCAATCATCATGTAAAACATTGACACGGTAGCAATAGAAGCAAAAATATAAGGTAAATAAATTTGCTTATTGGATTTAATATTACGTAGAGCTAATTTTGAAAAAAATCTTCTATTCATGTTGCTCACCTCTATTAGCTAGTACAACTAATGCTTGAGAAATTTTGTCCATGAACTGATCTGGCGTTTGTTCTCCACGATAAATTTCATGGTACACTTCACCATCTTGAATGAACAAGACACGATTCGAGTAAGCAGCAGCTCTTGTACTATGAGTGACCATGATAATGGTTTGACCCGCATTATTAATAGCTTCAAAAGTTTCTAGCAGACTTTGACTGGATTTTGAATCTAAGGCTCCAGTTGGTTCATCAGCAAGAAGTAACTTAGGATTAGTAATCAAAGCACGAGCGACAGCTGCACGTTGTTTTTGTCCTCCAGAAACTTCGTAAGGAAAATGATTGATTATTCCATCAATTTTCATTTTTTTGACGATTGGCATTAACCGATGTTCCATTTCAGTGACGGGTGTATTTGACAGTACTAGCGGCAGTAAAATATTGTCTTTGATTGAAAAATTATCCAATAAGTTAAAGTCTTGAAAGACAAAGCCTAAATAATCTCTACGGAAATTTGAAATATCACTGTCTTTAATTCCTGTTAGATCTTTTCCTTCTAGCAGAACCTCGCCATCAGTTGCAGTATCAAGGGTTGCTAAAATATTCAATAAACTTGTTTTACCTGAACCTGACTCTCCCATGATGGAGATAAATTCACCTTTTTCTACTGAAAAATTTACGTCTTTCAAAGCTTGAACTTCTTGTGTTGAGAACTTCCCTGTATATATCTTTTTTAAATGACTCACTTCTAATAATGTCATAATTGTTTCCTCCTGTTCATTTCCTTAACTCTATTACTAGTGTAATAAAAATGAACAATGTCTGCTTTTATCTCTTCTTACAGATAGCAATCAAACCTTACACTTTCGTAAGATTCAATATTAATAATCTTTTATTAGTGAAGTTCGGGCTAAATCGATCATTACTTTAGTGCCTTTTCCTACAGTTGACTCTATTGACATCTCATGACCAAGGCGTTTTGTAATTTCCTGACTAAGAAATAAACCAAGTCCTGTTGATTTTTCATGTACTCTTCCATTAAAACCAGAATAACCCCGTTCAAAAATACGCGGCAAATCTTCAGAGCGAATGCCAATACCTGTATCTTCAATAATGAGTTGGTCTTCTTTAGTTGGGTTCATATAAATTTTTATCCTACCGCCTTCTGGAGTATATTTTAGGCTATTAGAAACAATTTGTTCTACTAATACCTTTAACCACTTCTCATCTGATAAAACAAACTTATTGGTTTCTTGGTAATTTAATTGGATATGTTTATAAATAAATAGAATTGAAGACTTTTTAACCGTTTCTTTGATGACTCGATCAAGCGAAACTTGTACAAAGTCCAAATCAGAACCACTTTGTTCTATTTTTAAATAATTCAAAGCCATATGTGTATAGTTTTCAATCTGCAATAACTCTTGTTCCATTTGATGGCTAAATAGTGATTTAGTATCCCGTTGCATCAATAAGCTAATAGCTGAAATGGGTGTTTTGATCTGATGCAGCCACAAGGTAAAATAGTCCATTTGAGATGAATTGCGTTGTAGACTCTTTTTTTTGATTTGTTTTATTTCTCCTATTAAGTTTTCAATTTTAAGATGAAAAAAATCTTCACTAAGATCACGATTCGATGACAGTTGCTTCAATGTATCTATTGGGTCTTTATTTAATCTTTCCAACAATCGAAATCGTTTATAGTACCTTGAAAATTTAAACAAGAAGAAACATCCTCCTATAAAAAGCGAAAATTCAATACTAAATACTAAAAAGTACAATGGCAATTGCCCTAATATATAAATAAAGCTAAACACACCTAGGTTAAGTACATATGCTAAAAAGAACGAATAGTTAGCCTTTATAAATGCCTTGAGAATATCTATCACTTTATTAGTCGATTTCATTAGAGTCATCATCCTTTTGTAGCCCATACCCATAGCCTTTTTTTGTGACAATAAATGAAGTCAAGTCCAATTCTGCCAGTTTTTTTCGTAGACGATTGATATTGACTGCTAATGTATTATCATCAATAAATGAATCATTTTCCCATAATTTCATCATAATTGCTTCTCGGGAAACAAATGCCCCTTTTTGTAGAAATAAGACTTCTAAAATTTTCATTTCATTTTTTGTCAGTTCAACTTCTTGATCTTGAAAGTAAATCTTTAATTCATTCGTTTTTAGATAGACTTGCTGATAGCTTAGATAAGAATCATTTCCCGTAAAATCATACGTTCTTCGCAATAGTGCTTGTATCTTCGCTAGAGCAACGGTTAAATCAAATGGCTTGCTAATAAAGTCATCTGCTCCCATTTGAATAGCCATCACAATATCCATTCGTTCACTTTGAGAAGAAACAAAAATAATCGGTACTTGTGAGATTTTGCGAATTTCTGTACACCAGTAATAGCCATTAAAATAGGGCAGTTTAATATCGATTAAGACTAATTGAGGTGCTTCATGTGTGAACGTATCCATAACCCTATTAAAGTCTGTTACATAGAACGCATCATATTGCCATTTTGTTAACTCTTCTTGTAAACTTGAAGCAATTACCAAATCATCTTCAATAATCATAATTTTAACCATTTTACGCACCTACTTATCTTTCATTATTTACTACTTACTATACAGGATTTTTTCCAATCGTCCTATGAGACTTTTGTCTTAAATAGCAACTACACTACAAAAAAAGAAAGAATTCGGTTGATCGTGCTGGCCGAATTCTTTCTTTATTATTTTCTCTATAGAAAAATTTAGTTACTTTGATTCAACGACTAAATAACGGTGAGGTTCATTGCCTTCAGAATGAGTAATAACAGAATCATCTTTACTTAAATAAAAATGAATTTGTTTTCTTTCAGAAGCAGGCATAGGTTCTAAGAATACAGGTTGCTTTGTACGTCGAACTTTCAAAGCAGTTCGCTCAGCTAGCTCTCTCAAAGCATTTTCACGACGTTCACGATAATCTCCAACATTCACAATAGCAACAAATTTTGTTTTAGCATGACGATGAAGCAACACTTGAGCTAACGATTGTAAAGCATTTAATACTTTACCATGTTTCCCAATGATCAAACCCGCTTTTTCTGTTTCAAATTGAAACACGACTTGATCTTTTGTTACTTCTACCGCTACAGTACTAGAAATACCCATTTTTTGCGTGATGTCTTGAAGATAATCTGCTACCATTTTGATTGCTTGCTCATCATTTCTTTCCATGCTAGATACGGTAGAAAGAGGATCCGTTTCTAAATGATTCACTTCTAACAAAGTCGGTGCTTTTTCTTGTACAGTTTCAACTTGGATTGAATCAGATTCTGGATTAAAAGTTTCCTCTTTAATAGATGTTTCTTGAAAGATTTCTTTCACATTGTTGTTTGTTGCCATTTTAGTGACCATTACAACTGCATCCTTCTTACCTATTTTAAAAATTCCTTTTCTGCCTGGATCTATTATTTCAATAGAAGCTTCTTTTTTAACGATTCCTAGTTTCTTCAATGCTTTTTGAGTAGCTTCCTCTATTGTTTCAGCTTGAGCTGTGTACTTATCCATCTGCCTGCCTCCATTCTCCCCATTTTTTATCGCTTTATTTTTTTTTCTTTTTCTTCGGTTTTAGTGCTTTTTCAAGAGCTCGTTGACGATCTCGTTCAGCTTTTATTTTTTCATCACGCTCTTTTTTTATTTTAAAAGGATTATTTAATAATAATGTTTGTGCCACAGAGAACGCATTTCCAACTACCCAGTATAATGATAATGCACTCGGTAATGTAATACCCATAAATAAGATTAAAGCGGGCATTACGTAGAGCATAGTAGTTGTTGTCGAATTAGCCTCTGCTTGACTCATAGTAGATAACTTAGTCGTTGCAAATGTTAATATTGCAGCTAATATAGGCAAAATAAAGTATGGATCTGGTGCTCCTAGATTCATCCATAAAAAGTTTCCTGTTTTTAAAACTTCTGTACGGCTTATTGCTTGATACATGGCAATTAGGACTGGCATTTGAATGAGCAATGGCAAACATCCAGCTACAGGGTTGACGCCTGCTTCTGAATATAATTTAGAAGTTTCTTCTTTTAATTTATTTTGAGTATCTGTATCTTTAGAAGCATATTTCGCTTGCAATTCTTTTAGTTGCGGTTGAAGTTCAGTCATTTTTCGAGTACTTTTGGTTTGACCATGCATAACAGGTAAAAGAATTAATCGAATAATTAAGGTAAAGACGATTATCCCTACTCCATAACTTCCACCAAATAAATTAGATAACCAAATAATAACACGAGAGAAATTAAAAATAACATATTTATCCCAAATCCCTGTGCTTTGTTCTGTAATAGGTGAAGTACCACAACCTACCAAAACGACTGCTAATAGCACTGTTCCTAACAAAAGAAGTAATCGCTTACGTTTATTCACATTTTGTCCCCCACTCTAATAAATCAATCTATCTTAATAATTTAGCAAGTTTTAACACGTGCATCAAGCTTTTTTTTGTTTCTTGCACTGTCATTTCTGCTGCTGGTTTTCGAGCAATTACGATAAAATCTTTTTCTGCTTTTAATTGCGGTTTCAACTCTGTTAAACTTTGTCGAATGCTTCTTTTAACTTTGTTCCGCATAACAGCATTTCCTATTTTTTTACCAACGGATATTCCAACACGAAAATGTGGTTGGTCCTTCTTATCTAATACGTAAATGACAAATTGACGATTTGCTGTTGATTTGCCATGATGAAAAACTTTTTGAAATTCAGCTTCTTTTTTGACACGATAGGTTTTCCTCATTAAAATAACCTCTCATCTCTATAATAAATTGGTATAAACCCGTTCCCATTTAATGGAATAAGTATTAAAAATACTCCGTAGCTGTTTACATTATAAACAGCCACTGAGTACTTTTTTATTCAAATCCTAAAAAAAAAAGACCACTGAAACGTTCAGTGATCTATGCAGACAATACTTTTCTACCTTTACGGCGTCTACTTTGTAATACATTACGTCCATTTTTAGTACTCATGCGTTTACGGAAACCATGTACTTTTTGACGTTTACGTTTTTTAGGTTGGTAAGTTCTTTTCATACGTGATACACCTCCTGTAAAAACTATCTCTCATTATTCTATTTTAAATTACCCCAAGACAGTCTAGATTATTATAACGAAGAAAAAATAGTCTTGTCAAGCACAATTCCCCTATTTTTATTCATTCACTCCAGTATGATAGCATATTTTTGCTTATTAGGAAACTATCTTTTGCAAATTCTTTTTATAAACCCTAAATTTCTTCTTCTTTAATTAAGACTTAATAAGATTTATGTATTTTTTTTCATTCTATTAAAGATATCCACAGGTGCATAACATTATCCACAAGCTTATGTATGACTTTTTTTTAATTTTTGTTATCCCCTAGTTATCACCTGGTTATCCACATACAAACAAGCTGTGCAAAAACCTTATCCACCACCAATATTTTTTTGTGGATAACCTCCAAAAACATTATCAGAACAATCTTTTGTTATACATAGTTATCCACAAAACTAAACGTTTATTTGCTATAAAAAAAAGTTATACACTGCCTATCATGTCTTGTGGAAAACTTTATTTACAGGGAGTGGACAAATTTTCTGTTAAAAAAACTACTTGTGGAAAACTATTTATAAAAGTGCTAAAATGACTTAGACACATTTTATAAGGAGGTTCTGTTTTGGACGATTTACAAACACTCTGGATTTTTCTAAAAGAAAAATTCAAAGAATCGCTCTCCAAAGTTAGCTATGATACATGGATTGAAAGTGCAAGCCCCATACGTATCACGGATAACAACATTATTATCGAAGTCCCTTCTTCTTTACATAAAGAATATTGGGAAAATAACTTAGCTACTCGTATTGTTGAAAATATTTATGAATACTCCAGTCGTGAAATTTCTCCATTGTTTATTATTAAAAACGAACAAGAAGCAAGCAATTTAGTAAATAAAAATTTACGTAATGAGGTCCCTAAAAAAACCCTCTTTAAAAAAGATATTCAATTAAATACTAAATATACTTTTGATACGTTTGTTATAGGTAAAGGAAATCAAATGGCTCACGCTGCGGCTTTAGTCGTTGCAGAAGAACCTGGAACAATTTATAATCCTTTATTTTTCTATGGTGGAGTTGGACTTGGAAAAACCCATTTGATGCATGCTATAGGTCACCAAATGTTACTGCTAAACCCAGATGCACGAGTGAAGTACGTTAGTAGTGAAACATTTGCAAATGACTTTATAAATTCCATTCAAAATAAAACACAAGAAAAATTTAGAAATGAATACCGTAGTGTTGATTTGCTTCTAGTAGATGATATTCAATTTTTTGCAGATAAAGAAGGAACGCAAGAAGAATTTTTCCATACCTTTAATGCTTTATATGATGATCGAAAACAAATCGTATTGACTAGTGATCGTTTGCCTAATGAAATTCCTAAGTTACAAGAACGATTGGTATCAAGATTCGCATGGGGATTATCAGTAGACATTACACCACCAGATTTGGAAACACGTATTGCGATTCTAAGGAAGAAAGCCAATGCTGAACGGTTAGAAATTCCAGGTGACACCTTAAGTTATATCGCTGGCCAAATTGATTCAAATATTAGAGAATTAGAAGGTGCTTTAGTTCGTGTACAAGCTTATGCAGCTATCGAAAGTCGCGACATTACAACTAGTCTCGCTGCCGATGCCTTAAAAAGTATGTTGCCTTCAGCAAAACCAACCACACTGACCATCTTGGACATTCAAAATGCTGTCAGTAAATATTATCAGTTATCTATTGCTGATCTTAAGGGTAAGAAACGAATTAAATCGATTGTTTTACCAAGACAAATTGCTATGTATTTATCTAGAGAACTTACATCAAATTCACTACCTAAAATAGGAGCTGAATTTGGTGGAAAGGATCACACAACTGTTATTCATGCATACGAAAAAATTGTTCATGCTTTGTCGACCGATGACCAATTAAAAGAAGAGATTAACGATATAAAGAAAAAATTAGCGTAATCTTTTTCTTTTACACATGTGCATAACTAATAGACTTATCCTTTTTTTGCTAACAGGTTATCCACATGTGTAAAACCTTGCAACTAAAAAGGTTTCATTAGTTTTCCACAGTATCAACAAGCCCTACTACTATTACTAAAGAACTTATTAAAATAAATTAAACTATATTTGGAGGTAAATTTAATGAAATTTACAATTAAAAGAAGTGCCTTTTTAAAAAGCTTATCCGATGTACAACGTGCAATTTCCTCAAGAACAACTATTCCGATACTGACCGGTTTAAAAATTATCGCAAATGATGAAGGATTAACTTTAACAGGTAGTGATTCGGATATTTCTATTGAAGCATTCATTCCTGTATCTGAAGAAGATAATTTATTAATTATTGAAAAAACTGGAGGAATTGTTTTACAAGCACGCTTTTTTAGTGAAATTGTAAAAAAACTTCCTGAAGAAACAATGACTATTGAAATACTAGATCATTTTCAAGCATTGATTACTTCTGCAACTGCTTCATTTACTATTAATGGACTAGATCCTAATAATTACCCTCATTTGCCAATCATTGATACAAAAGAATCATTTACTTTACCTGTTAACTTATTTAAGCAAGTGATTGGACAAACTGTTATTGCTATTTCAACTCATGAAAGTCGTCCAATACTTACCGGAGTAAATATAGTTATTGAAAATGGTAAGTTTTTAGCAGTTGCTACAGATAGCCACCGCTTAAGTCAACGTGTGATTCCATTAGAAATGAATGATGAGCAGGCTTCAAAAAAATACAATATTATTATTCCTGGTAAAAGTTTAATTGAGTTGTCTCGTACATTAGATGAAAATTCAGATACTATTGAAATGATGATCACTGAAAATCAAGTATTGTTTAAATCAGAAAACATGTATTTTTATTCTCGTTTGCTAGAAGGGTACTATCCTGATACAAAACGTTTGATTCCTGATAATTCTTCAACAGAAATCAGCTTTAATGCTAGTTCTTTATTAGGTTCGATCGAACGTGCTTCGTTACTTTCACATGAAGGAAAAAATAATGTTGTAAAAATTACAATCAATCCTAACTTGGTCGAAATTTCTGGAAATTCACCTGATGTTGGAAATGTTAAGGAGGAATTAGACTATCAATCTGTTGAAGGAGAACCAATCGAACTTTCCTTTAACCCAGATTATATGAAGGATGCATTGAGAACTTTTGGCCAAACAGACATTAAAATAAAGTTCACTTCACCAGTTCGTCCATTTATTTTAGTTCCTAGTGAAAACGATCAAGATTTTATTCAATTGATTACTCCAGTTCGAACTTTTTAAGAATATTCAGAAAAACTACTTTTCAGGCAACTGAAAAGTAGTTTTTTTTATATATACGCCGAATAACCATGTTTTTTTCGATTTAAGCAATTATGGAGGATTTAAGGTCTTTTTTTATCTTTTGCTTAAAATCGATAATAGTAGGGTTATTTTTAGATTCATTTGTACTATTGGCAAAAAAAGAGTATAATAGTATTAATAAGCGGCAGCGTAATGCGTGGATTATCTCCACGCTTATTTTATTGAAAAGTAGGTGAAAAAAATGAAAAAAACCATTAAAATTGATCGTGAATTTATTACACTGGGACAATTTTTAAAACATGAAAACATTATTAGCAGTGGTGGAATGGCAAAGTGGTATTTATCTGAACATACAGTCCTTCTTGATAACGAAGTTGAAGATCGCAGAGGTAAAAAACTTTATCCTGGTTCTGTAGTTGAAATACCTGGTGAAGGAACATTCTTTATCCAGTCAGAAAATGAAACTGCTAAGGCAAATGAGGAAGGAAAATAATGTTATTGAAAGAGATTCATCTTTCCAATTATCGAAATTACGAACATGCTGAAGTTATCTTTTCTAAAGGAATCAATGTTTTCTTAGGAGAAAACGCCCAAGGAAAAACAAGTTTGATGGAAGCTATTTACGTATTAGCAATGGCAAGAAGCCATAGAACTGCAAATGATAAAGAAACCATTCGATGGGAACAAGAATTTGCACGAGTGAGTGGAAGAATTCAAAAGAAAAACACAAGTTTTCCACTTGAAATATCTATTTCTAAAAAAGGAAAAAAGGCAAAGTTTAATCATTTGGAGCAAAAAAAATTAAGTGAATACATTGGAAATCTAAATGTTATCTTATTTGCTCCAGAGGATTTGTCTTTGGTAAAAGGTTCGCCTTCTGTCAGAAGAAAATTTTTAGATATGGAAATGGGGCAGATGAGCCCTATTTATTTACATCATCTCGTGCAGTATCAGCATCTTTTAAAACAAAGAAACAGCTATCTAAAACAATTAAGTCTAAAAAAAGTAAAAGATTTAACTTTTTTGGATATTTTAACGGAACAATTAGCTGAGTTTGGAGCGGCTATTTTAGTAGAGCGTTTTTCATTTATAAAAAAATTAGAGAATTGGGCCAGGCCTGTTCATGCTGAAATTTCTAAGCAGAAAGAAATTCTTGAAATTGGGTATTCTTGTAGCTTGAAAATCACAAACGAAACAGATAAAAAACAGATTTATTCAGATTTAATGGGCGCTTATACGCAAGGTAGACAAAGAGAATTAGAGCAGCGAACAACTGTTTTCGGTCCACATAGAGATGATCTTAAGTTTAGTGTGAATGGGAGAAATGTTCAAACCTATGGTTCCCAAGGTCAACAACGAACGACAGCTTTAAGTGTGAAGTTAGCTGAAATCGATTTGATGAAAGAAATGACTGGTGAATACCCCGTCTTATTACTAGATGATGTCCTATCCGAGCTGGATGATGAACGCCAAACGCATTTATTGAAAGCAATTCAAAATAAAGTTCAAACGTTCTTAACGACAACTAGTTTAGATGGAATAAAGGAAAATATGCTGGAAACTCCCAAAATTTTTTTGATTGATAATGGACAAGTAGAAACGGAGAGTGAATGAGTGTGTCTGAAGAAATAAAGAGCAAACAAGATCGAGCAAAAGAATATGATGCGAGTCAAATACAAGTTCTAGAAGGTCTGGAAGCTGTTCGTAAACGTCCAGGTATGTATATTGGTTCAACGAGTAGTGAAGGATTGCATCACCTTGTATGGGAAATTGTCGATAATTCAATTGATGAAGCCTTAGCAGGTTTTGCTGATGAAATTAATTTAATCATTGAAAAAGATGAAAGTATTACAGTTATTGATAATGGTCGTGGGATTCCTGTTGATATTCAAGCAAAAACAGGTCGTCCAGCATTAGAAACCGTGTTTACGATTCTTCATGCTGGGGGTAAATTTGGCGGTGGAGGTTATAAAGTTTCAGGTGGTTTACATGGAGTTGGTTCCTCTGTTGTTAATGCACTTTCGACCACTTTAGATGTTTACGTACACAAAGGCGGAAAAATTTATCACCAACAATATGCTCAAGGAAAAGTTGTTCATGATGTTGAAGTCATTGGTGAAACAGATAAACATGGAACAACTGTCAAATTCGTTCCAGATCCTGAAATCTTTAAAGAAACGGTAGAATTTCACTTTGATAAATTAGCTACACGTGTTCGGGAATTAGCTTTCTTAAATAAAGGATTAAAAATTACGATTGAGGATAAGCGTGAAGGCAAAGAACAAATACTAGAATACCATTACGAAGGCGGTATTAAGAGTTATGTAGAGTTCTTAAATGAAAATAAAGCTGTTTTATACGATGAACCTATTTTTCTAGAAGGCGAACAACAAGGTATCACTCTTGAGGTAGCTATGCAACATACAGACGGTTACCACAACAACTTGTTAAGTTTTGCTAACAACATTCATACCTATGAAGGTGGAACACATGAATTTGGGTTCAAGACAGCTTTAACACGTGTAATAAATGATTATGCAAAAAAGAATAAAATAATTAAAGAAAATGAAGAAAATCTAACGGGTGAAGATGTGCGAGAAGGATTAACGATTGTCTTATCCATTAAACATCCTGACCCTCAGTTTGAGGGTCAAACGAAAACAAAATTGGGAAACTCTGAAGCACGTACCATTACAGACCGTTTATTTTCTGCCCATTTTGATAAATTTTTGATGGAAAACCCACAAGTAGCTCGTCAAATCGTTGAAAAAGGATTATTAGCAGCTAGAGCTCGTTTAGCTGCCAAAAGGGCTCGTGAAGTAACGCGTAAAAAGAGTGGATTAGAAATCAGTAATCTTCCTGGTAAATTAGCAGATTGTTCGAGTAAAGATCCGTCTATCAGCGAAATCTTTATTGTTGAGGGAGATTCCGCCGGTGGTTCTGCTAAACAAGGACGTTCAAGACTCTTTCAAGCCATTTTGCCGATTCGTGGGAAAATTTTAAATGTTGAAAAAGCAACACTAGATAAAATTTTAGCGAATGAAGAAATTCGCTCATTGTTTACCGCTATGGGTACCGGATTTGGAAATGATTTTGATGTTTCTAAAGCGCGTTACCATAAATTAGTTATTATGACAGATGCCGATGTCGATGGAGCACATATTCGTACATTATTGTTGACATTATTCTATCGTTACATGCGTCCAGTAGTTGAAGCGGGGTACGTTTACATCGCGCAGCCACCTTTATTCCAAGTACGCCAAGGTAAAAAAATGGTTTATTTGGATTCAGAAGAAGAACTAGATAATTATTTGAAAGAAATACCTCTTTCACCAAAACCTGTTATTCAACGATACAAAGGACTTGGAGAAATGGATGCTGAACAATTATGGGAAACAACTATGAATCCAGAAAACAGACGGATGTTGCAAGTCACAGTTGATGATGCTATTGAGGCAGATAAAAGTTGTGATATGTTAATGGGTGACCGTGTTGAACCAAGACGTATATTCATTGAAGAAAATGCACGTTATGTACAAAATTTAGATATTTAATCCAAATAGGAGGACAATAAAGAATGGCTGATGAAACTAAAGAGAATATAAAAAGTATTGAACTAAGCCATGAAATGCGCACATCTTTCCTTGATTATGCAATGAGTGTTATTGTAGCTCGCGCATTACCGGATGTACGAGATGGATTGAAACCAGTTCATCGTCGTATTTTGTATGGGATGAGTGAATTGGGCGTAACGCCAGATAAAGCGCATAAAAAGTCAGCACGTATCGTTGGGGATGTTATGGGTAAATACCACCCTCATGGAGATAGTGCGATTTATGAATCAATGGTTCGTATGGCACAAGACTGGAGTTACCGCTATCCGTTAGTGGATGGTCATGGGAACTTTGGATCAGTGGATGGAGATGGAGCTGCAGCAATGCGGTATACCGAGGCTCGTATGACAAAAATGGCGTTAGAAATGTTACGGGATATCAATAAAGATACAATTGATTATCATGATAACTATGATGGATCAGAACGTGAACCTGATGTATTACCGGCTCGTTTTCCTAATTTACTTGTAAATGGTGTCACTGGTATTGCTGTTGGTATGGCTACTAATATTCCACCGCACAATTTGACTGAGGTTATTTCTGCATTACACATTTTGATGAATAACCCCGATGCAACCACGGCTGATTTGATGGAAGCTATACCAGGTCCTGATTTTCCAACAGGTGGATTAGTAATGGGTAAATCTGGAATCAGAAAAGCCTATGAAACAGGTAAAGGTTCTATTATGGTTCGAGCTAAAGTCGAAATCGAAATACTAAAAAATGGCAAAGAACGCATTATTGTACATGAATTACCATATATGGTAAATAAAGCACGATTGGTAGAACGTATAGCTGATTTAGCTAGAGATAAACGAATCGAAGGTATTACTGATTTAGCAGATGAATCCGACCGTGATGGTATGCGTGTCGTGATTGATGTTAGACGTGATGTCAGTGCGAGTGTAGTCTTAAATAATCTATATAAATTAACCTCTTTACAAACCTCTTTTGGTTTTAACATGTTAGCTATTGTGAACGGTGTTCCAAAAGTATTGAGTTTGAAATCAATACTTGAAGAATACTTGAAGCACCAAGAAATAGTGATTCGCAGAAGAACAGCTTACGATAAACGTAAAGCTGAGGCACGAGCACACATCTTAGAAGGTTTAAGAATAGCGTTAGACCATATTGATGAAATCATTCGAATTATACGTGGTTCAAAAACTGGTGATATCGCTAAAACGACTTTAATTGAGACGTATGGTTTATCAGAGAAACAAGCACAAGCTATTTTAGATATGCGAATGGTTCGATTAACTGGTTTGGAAAGAGACAAAATCGAATCTGAGTATACTGAATTGATGGCTTTGATCGCGGATATGGCTGATATTTTGGCTAATCCAGCACGTGTGCATACGATTATTGAAACGGAACTTCTTGAAGTTCAAGAAAGATTTGGAGATGCTCGTCGTACTGAATTGTTGGTAGGGGAAGTATTAAGTCTGGAAGATGAAGATCTGATTGAAGAAGAAGATGTTGTGATTACGTTGACTAGCAAAGGTTATATCAAACGTCTTCCAAGTTCTGAATTCAAATCACAAAGACGTGGCGGACGCGGAGTACAAGGGATGGGTGTGCATGATGATGATTTCATCGAAACCTTAGTTTCTTGTTCTACTCACGATACCTTATTATTCTTTACGAATAATGGAAAAGTCTACCGTTCGAAAGGATACGAAATCCCAGAATATGGCCGTACAGCTAAAGGAATCCCAGTTATTAACTTACTAGGAGTAGACTCTGGTGAAACGGTTCAAGCGGTTATCAACGTTAGAGGAGAAGCTGAAGAAGGACTGTACTTGTTCTTTACGACTCGTCTTGGAACAGTTAAACGTACGGATGTAAAAGCTTTTTCTAATATCCGAAGCAATGGTCTAAAAGCGATTGTATTAAAAGAAAATGATGAATTGATGTCGGTTTCTGTAACAAATGGAGATCAAAATATTATCATTGGAACACATATGGGTTATGCTGTGAGTTTCCATGAAAATGATGTCCGAAATATGGGTAGAACTGCTGGCGGTGTTCGTGGTATTCGCTTAAGAGAAAATGATTACGTCATTGGAGTAGATCTACTAACTGAGGACTCGGAAGTTTTAGTTATTACAGAAAAAGGGTATGGAAAACGTACCAAAGCGAGTGAATATGCTATTAAAGGTCGTGGCGGAAAAGGAATTAAAACAGCTAATATCACAAGTAAAAATGGGAATCTAGCTGGATTAACGACTGTCAAAGGCAACGAAGATATCATGTTGATAACAAATACAGGTGTTATTATTCGCTTCAATGTTTCTGCAGTATCTCAAACTGGTCGTGCAACATTAGGTGTACGTGTTATTCGAGTAGCTGAAGATGTCAAAGTGTCAACTATGGCAAAAGTAGATGCAGAAGTTATCAAAGAAGAAATGGATGAAGCAGGAATCATTTCAGAAGTGCCGTCTATTGAAGATAGTGAACTAAATGAATCGATTCAAGAAAATGATATTTCAAACAATTCTGATAATGATATAGAAGGCAATAATGATCTGACTGAAGATTAAAAGAGTAGAGAGAATGAGATCAATAGATCATTCTCTCTATTTTTTTGTTTGGCAAATTTTGCAGATACTTCATAAAAAAATTCTTATTGTATGGATGGTTTTACTTATAGCTATAGTAATAGAAAAGGATTATATATATTGGCAATTCAAGTATTGATGTTTAGAATGAAATATGCTATACTAAACGGACGTGAGTAATCTAAAGAAACATTATTAGAATACTCTCCTTGCTCTGTAAAAAGAGCCAAAGTCCATAAGGAGGTGACAGTCAAGATGAGTAAAACAGCAAAATACGAAATTTTATACATTATCCGTCCAAACATCGAAGAAGCTGAAAAAGCAGCTTTAGTTGAACGCTTCGACACTATTTTAAAAGATAATGGTGCTGAAATCACTGAATCTAAAGACTGGTCGAAACGTCGTTTTGCTTACGAAATCAAAGATTTCCACGAAGGAATCTACCATATCGTAAAACTTACTGCTAATGATGCAGCTGCAATTAACGAATTCGATCGTTTAGCTAAAATCAGTTCTGATATTCTGCGTCATATGACAATTAGAGAAGAAGACTAAGCAAAAATGTTTCACATGAAACATTTTTATCGGAAGGAGTGGGCAATGTGATTAACAATGTTGTTTTAGTTGGAAGATTAACAAAAGATGCTGATTTAAGATACACTTCAAATGGCACAGCGGTAGCAACTTTTTCATTGGCTGTAAACAGACAGTTTACAAACCAAAAAGGTGAAAGAGATGCGGATTTCATCAACTGTGTAATCTGGAGAAAGAGTGCTGAATCATTTGCAAACTTCACCAGAAAAGGTGCATTAGTAGGTGTAGAAGGCCGTATCCAAACACGTTCTTATGATAATCAACAAGGGCAACGTGTATATGTTACAGAAGTAGTTGTTGAAACGTTCTCATTATTAGAATCAAAATCTAAAAATGATCAACGTAAAGATCAAAATGATTCTCAAGCTCAATCGGGATCATACGGTTCTCAACAAAAACCTTATAACAATAACACACAAAGTAATTCACAAGAAGCTCCCCGTAACCAACAATATCAAAATTTTGGAAACTCTGATCCTTTTGAAAAGAGCGGACAACCGATTGATATTTCAGATGACGATTTACCATTCTAAAAAGAATGGGACGTAAAGGAGGAATATGAAATGGCTCAACAACGTAGAGGCGGAAAGAAACGCCGTAAAGTTGATTTCTTTGCAGCAAACCACATCGAACACGTGGACTACAAAGATATTGACCTATTGAAACGTTTTATCTCTGAAAGAGGTAGAATTTTACCGCGCCGTGTTACTGGAACATACGCGAAAAATCAACGTAAATTAACTAAAGCAATCAAACGTGCTCGTATTATGGGATTATTACCTTTCGTAACTGACGAACAATAAAAAGATGAAGAGTTGAGGCAAATGTCTCGACTCTTTTTATTTTTTTCATTCAACTGTCATTCTAATTTTTAAAAGATACTCAATAAAAAATATGTTTCACGTGGAACTTTTCGGTAGAATTGTTTCATGTGAAACAAGTTGTCTACTTAGAGAACAAGTGGTAAAATAGAGGTTGAACTTTAATTAGGATAGAGATGGAAAAAGGGGCCTGTTATGAATAAGAAACTATCTCAAGAAAAACTTCCAGAATTCTTAAATGATAAAAAAATCCAAACTATTATAGCCATTATAATGGTGTTTCAATTAGTTACAATTGCTTTGGGATTTATCGCTAATATTGGTATCGGTTTAGCGTTATTAGTTGTTTTTATGGTGGTGTTATTTTTAATGTATGATTTGGCAAAGAGATTATCCATTGAAAATAAAAAATACATTTCAGATTTAGCTTTTCGAATTAAACGCGGAGAGCAAGAAGCTCTAATAAAGATGCCCATTGGTATTCTTTTATTTAATGAAAACTTACAATTGCAATGGATTAACCCTTATTTGCAATCGCATTTAGGTTACCAAGAAGTACTGGGTAAACAGTTAGAAGACGTTGATAGCGAATTAGCATTACTTGTTAAAGAAAGCCGAGACTCTGGATTGAAAAAAGCAAAATGGGGCGACAAAGTTTTCCAAATCATTGTTCAAAAAGATATTAGAGTTGTTTATCTTATGGATATTACAGAATACGCTATCATTCAATCTAAGTATGATGAAGAACAAATAGTTATTGGAAATATATTTGTTGATAATCATGATGAAATCACTCAAGGAATGACCGATCGAAATATATCTAATTTAGATAACTTTATTACCACTCAATTATCTAATTGGGCTAAATTACATCATGTATACCTAAAACGTATAACAGAAGATCGCTTTATTGTGATGATGCACAAAAGGTCTTTAGCTAAAATGGAAGAAGAAAAATTTAGTATTGTCGATCAGATTAGAGAAAGAACTTCAAAACAAAATTCTCCTCTAACATTGAGTATAGGTATTGCGTATGGATCTGAAGATTTAAGTGAATTATCTAAATTAGCTCAAAGTAATTTGGATTTGGCTTTAGGTAGAGGTGGAGACCAAGTTGTTGTAAAAGGATATGATGCTGAACCACGTTATTATGGTGGAAAAACGAATCCTATGGAAAAAAGAACGCGTGTTCGCTCTCGAATGATTAGTCAAGCACTTCAAGAGTTAATGAAACAATCGGATCAAATCTTTATTATGGGACATAAGTATCCTGATTTGGATGCCATTGGTGCTTCATTAGGCATTAGGAGAATTGCAGAAATGAACAACAAAGAAGCTTGGGTTATTGTAAATCCCGATGAATTTAGCAAAGATATTTCTAAATTAATGAAGGAAGTAGAAAAGGACAATGAAATTAGTCGTTATATTATATCACCAGCTGTTGCTGAGAAAATGATTACAAACAACAGTTTAGTTGTGTTAGTCGATTTCCACCGTCCATCTATGGGGATAGCTCCAGATTTAATTTCTCGAACAAATAAGGTAGTTGTTATTGATCATCATCGTCGTGGAGAAGCTTTTCCAGAAAATCCAGCTTTAGTTTACATCGAACCTTATGCTTCATCGTCAGCTGAACTGATTACAGAACTGTTCGAATACCAATCAGAAGAAGCAGACCCTATAAATAAGATTGAAGCTACTGCGCTATTAGGTGGAATTATTGTAGATACCAATAGTTTTTCTCTCAGAACAGGATCTCGTACTTTTGATGCTGCAAGTTACTTAAGGTCTTGTGGTGCAGATGCAGTTATGATCCAACGATTATTAAAAGAAGATAAAGAAACTTACTTGCTTCGTAGCCATTTAATTGAAACTATTGAATTTGTGACTAAAAATATAGCCATTGCTGTTGGTGAAGAGAATACTATTTATGATACAGTGGTAGCAGCACAAACAGCTGATACGATGCTTTCTATGTCTAACATAGATGCAGCTTTTGTTATTACTAAGCGTACAGATAATAAAATTGGCATTAGTGCCCGCAGTTTAGGTGAAATAAATGTTCAAGTTATTATGGAACAGCTAGGTGGTGGTGGACATTTATCCAACGCAGCTACGCAATTAGAAAACATTACGATAAAAGAAGCAAAAGAAGAATTGCGTGAAGTTATTTTAAATAAAACTAAGGAGGAATAAAAGTATGAAAGTTATATTTTTAGCAGATGTAAAAGGTAAAGGTAAAAAAGGCGAGGTGAAAAACGTTGCTGATGGGTATGCACATAACTTTTTATTGAAAAACAACTTAGCAAAAGAAGCTACTTCAGCTAGTATTAGTGAATTAAACGGTAAAATAAAAGCCGACGAGAAAAAAGAAGAAGAGATTCTACAAGAAGCTAAAAAGGTAAAAGAATTTCTTGAAAAAGATGAAAATGCCATTGAAATCAAAACAAAAGCTGCTGAAGATGGTCGTCTGTTTGGTTCTGTTACAACAAAACAAATCGCTGCTGCAGCTCAAAAACAGTTAAATATAAAACTTGATAAACGTAAAATTGAGTTGCCTGTCCCTATTAGAAGTTTGACTTCAATGAAAATTGATGTGAAGATTCACCCAGAAGTAGTTGCTACTATAACAGTAAGAGTTTTACCAGAAAATTAAATTTGTAAAAAAGTATTTGGCTCAGTAGCATGATAAGAGTCAAATACTTTTTTTTTAAGTAACGATTTCGGAACAAATGTTCCGTGTTCTAGATTGTGTTTCAAGTCTTTTTAAGGTAAAATAATAGAATTGAATACAACAATTTTATGCAAAATAATCGTACTGTTGATAGTGAAAGGGAGAGAATTTATTGGTACAAGAAGCTTTTCAAGATCGCTTACCACCACAGAGTATAGAAGCAGAACAAGCTGTTTTAGGTTCAATATTTTTAGATCCTGAAACGGTTGTCGGTGCTTTAGAATTTATTGAGTCCAAAGACTTTTATCGCCGAGGGCATCAATTGATTTTTCAAGCAATGCTAGAATTAAATAACCATAATGAAGCTATTGATATCGTTACGGTAACCAATGCATTAGAATCTAAAAATCAATTAGAAGACATTGGTGGAATGGCTTACCTAGCTGAGTTAGCTGTGTCTGTCCCAACAGCTGCTAATATGGAATATTACGCAAAAATAGTAGAACAAAAAGCTATTTTAAGAAATTTAATCCATACAGCAACAGATATCGTTACCAAAGGATATGAAGAAGGAGACGAGCTAGCTTCAATTCTAGATGAGGCAGAGCGCAGTATTCTTGAAGTATCTGAAAGACGTAACAGGAGCGGTTTTTTAGCCATCTCAGACGTATTGAACAGTTCTATTGCTCAGATAGACCAACTTTATCAAAATAATGAAGAAATTACTGGTTTGCCGACTGGTTATCAAGCTTTAGATAAAATGACAGCTGGATTACAAAAAGAAGAATTGATTATCTTAGCTGCACGTCCCGCTGTAGGGAAAACGGCGTTTGCTTTAAATATTGCTCAAAATATAGGAACAAAGACGGATGAGACAGTTGCTATTTTTAGTTTAGAAATGGGAGCAGAATCATTGGTCAACCGGATGCTTTGTGCAGAAGGAAGTATAGATGCTGGTCATTTGAGAACTGGGACGTTATCAGAAGAAGAATGGCAAAGCCTGATTGTAGCTATGGGTAGTTTATCAAAAGCCAACATTTACATTGATGATACACCAGGAATTAGAATAGCTGAAATTCGTGCTAAATGTCGTCGATTAAAACAAGAAAAAGGCAACCTTGGTTTAGTATTGATTGATTATCTGCAATTAATTGAAGGTACTGGACGTGAAAGCAGACAACAAGAAGTCTCTGAAATTTCTCGTCAGTTAAAAAAATTAGCAAAAGAATTAAAAGTTCCTGTTATAGCGTTGTCTCAATTATCGCGTGGCGTGGAACAACGGCAAGATAAACGTCCAGTTTTAAGTGATATCCGTGAATCTGGATCAATTGAACAAGATGCTGATATTGTAGCTTTTTTATACCGTGATGATTATTATGATCGCGAAGAGGGAGAAGATGATGATGATGGATCTGCCGGTGAAGACAATGTGATTGAAGTCATTATTGAAAAAAATAGAAGTGGTGCAAGGGGTACAGTTAAACTTTTATTTATAAAAGAGTATAACAAATTTTCTTCATTAAGCTATTATCCTGATGATATGTCCCAACGTTAAAAAAGACTCATGCGAGATATTGTTCGCATTTTGTCTTTTTTTTTAGCAAAAAAAAAAAAAATGTTCGTTTATTTCGGTTGTTTTGGTTAAAATGAAATGAAATATTCGCTTTTTTGTTGAAACAATCATCATTTACTGCTAAAATTAATAAGTATTTGGGTAAAAAAAAAAATTAATGAGGTGTTCATATGTCTTCAGTAGTAGTCGTTGGTACACAATGGGGCGATGAAGGAAAAGGTAAAATTACGGACTTTCTAAGTGAAAATGCGGAAGTCATTGCACGTTATCAAGGTGGCGACAATGCCGGACATACTATTCAATTTGATGGTGAAACTTACAAATTGCATTTAATCCCATCAGGAATTTTCTCTAAAGATAAAATCAGTGTTATTGGAAATGGTGTTGTTGTAAATCCTAAAGCACTTATTAAAGAGTTAGCTTATTTACATGACAAAGGAATAACAACAGAGAATCTACGTATTTCTGATCGTGCTCATGTTATCCTGCCTTATCATATTCAATTAGATCAATTACAAGAAGATTCTAAAGGTGATCAAAAACTTGGAACAACGATTAAAGGAATTGGACCAGCATATATGGATAAAGCGGCTCGTATCGGTATCCGCATTGCTGATTTACTAGATAAAGAAATTTTTGAAGAACGCTTGCGCATTAATTTAGAAGAAAAAAATCGTAGTTTTGTAAAAATGTATGATTCTAGTGCAATTGACTTTGAAGATGTTTTTGAAGAGTACTATCAATATGGACAAGAACTTAAACAGTATGTTTGTGATACATCAGTAGTATTAAATGATGCTTTAGATGATGGTAAACGTGTTTTGTTTGAGGGAGCTCAAGGAGTTATGTTGGATATTGATCAAGGTACGTATCCTTTCGTTACTTCTTCTAATCCAGTAGCTGGTGGAGTAACTATCGGTAGTGGTGTTGGTCCTTCAAAAATTGATAAAGTAGTTGGCGTGTGTAAAGCATACACTTCACGTGTTGGAGATGGTCCGTTCCCAACTGAATTATTTGACGAAGTAGGACAACGTATCCGTGATGTTGGTCGTGAATATGGTACAACTACTGGACGCCCACGTCGTATTGGTTGGTTTGATACTGTAGTGATGCGTCATTCAAAACGAGTATCTGGAATCACTAATCTTTCTTTAAACTCAATTGATGTTTTAAGTGGTTTAGAGACGGTTAAGATTTGTACAGCTTATGAACGCAACGGAGAAGAAATTCTGCATTATCCAGCAAGTTTAAAAGAGCTAGCTGAATGTACACCAATTTACGAAGAATTACCAGGTTGGAGTGAAGATATTACAGGATGTCGTACTTTAGCAGATCTTCCTGAAAACGCAAGAAATTATGTACACCGCATTTCTGAATTAGTGGGAGTTCGTATTTCAACGTTCTCAGTTGGACCCGATCGCGACCAAACAAATATCTTAGAAAGTGTTTGGGCACAAGTCTAATAAATTAACGGTTAACCAAGCAAAAAGCTTTTTTGTTTGGTTAATTTTTTTTAGTTAATAAAAGTTACAAAAAGGATCTTTTTTGGCTATTTTTTACATAAAAACAATAAAATGTGTTAAACTATATTTTGTAAGTAAAAAGGTAAAAAATGGGTTGTTAGCTCAGTTGGTAGAGCAGCTGACTCTTAATCAGCGGGTCGAGGGTTCGAGCCCCCCACAGCCCATTGGGTGCCAAACCCACGAGACGAATAAACGTTGGTGCGAAAGCATTTTGAAAACGTTTATTGCGTCTCTTTTTTATTTGTTCATTGCTTCTACATTCAACTGTTTGTGAAAAAAATAAAAGAGCATTATACTGAATAGGAAGAATAAAATAGTTGGCTTTTATTAAAAGGAGTGAAGTAATTGATTGAATTTATGAGTTCATTAAGTCCACTAGTACAAACGATAATTGCTACGCTCTTTACATGGGGAATGACAGCTTTAGGAGCTTCTTTAGTATTTTCTACTAAGAATGTTAACCAAAAATTAATGGATGGTATGCTTGGTTTTGCTGGAGGAGTAATGATTGCGGCAAGTTTTTGGTCACTTTTAGCGCCAGCTCTTTCAATGGCTGAAAGCGGTCCGTTACCAGCATGGATGCCTTCTGCTATTGGTTTCATGTTAGGTGGTATCTTTTTATGGAGTGCAGATAATGTTTTACCTCATTTAAATCCTAATATGCCTCCAACAGAAGCAGAAGGGGTAAATCCTCAAAAGAGAAAACGTAGTACATTATTAGTTTTAGCGATTACGATGCATAATATACCTGAGGGTTTAGCAGTAGGGGTTGCCTTTGGATCAGTTGCAACAGGTAATCCAGAAGCTTCTATCGCTGGAGCGGTTGCTTTAGCAATTGGTATGGGAATTCAAAATTTCCCAGAAGGAACGGCTGTGTCCATGCCTCTGAGACGTGATGGCATGTCTAGAGCAAAAAGTTTTTACTATGGTCAACTTTCGGGTGCTGTTGAACCAATCGCCGCTATAGTAGGTGTATTAGCTGTTACAGTAATGGAACCATTACTTCCCTATGCTTTAAGTTTTGCTGCTGGAGCTATGATTTTTGTTGTTGCAGAGGAAGTTATACCTGGTTCTCAAGAAAATGGTAATAAAGATTTAGCATCTATGTGGTTGATGATTGGTTTTACAATTATGATGATTCTAGATGTAGCACTTGGGTAGAAGAATCAAATGGATATGCAAAAAAGGGACTCAACAGTAAATTGTTGAGTCCCTTTTTTAAAATATATTAGTGTCTATCTCTGCGATCTGAATTTAATAAAGGGAAGAATTTTAAGGAATACAATGCACATAAACCAACGATGATATAAACGATTTTAGATAACAACGATGTTTGTCCGCCAAAAATTGTAGCAACGAGATCAAATTCAAATAGTCCAACCAAGAGCCAGTTTAAACCGCCAACAATTAGTAGTGCTAATGCAATACTGTCCAATGCTTTCATCTAGATAACCTCCTTTATTTGATAAAGTAACTATACTTGGTTTAGAATTGGTTGTCGATTAATGTGACTTGAAAAAGAAATTCTTGTTATTATTCTTTTTGATAGAAAAATGGTAAAATTGTAAAAATCACTAAAGTTGAATTTTTGAGTAAGCAAGAGATTAAGTAATTGGCTAGATAATGGAGTATTTATTGAAAGGATGAAGATCATGCATAAAAATGGACTGATGATGCAGTATTTCGAATGGTATGTAGAAAATGATGGAAAGCATTGGGAACGGTTAAAAGAAGATGCAAAACATTTACATGAAATAGGTGTAACAAGTGTGTGGATTCCCCCTTGCTTTAAAGGTCTAGACAAAAATGATAACGGCTATGGAATTTATGATTTATATGATTTAGGAGAGTTTAATCAAAAAGGTACAGTACGTACAAAATATGGAACTAAGGAAGAATTGATTGCAGCTATTGATGAGCTACACAAATATGACATACAAGTTTATGCAGATGTCGTTTTGAACCATAAAGCAGGCGCAGATAAAACTGAACGATTCAAAGCGGTTGAAGTGAATCCGGATGATCGTAATCAAAAGATTAGTGATGCTTATGAAATTGAAGGATGGACAGAATTTACGTTTCCAGGCAGAAAAGGAAAGTATTCTGATTTTCACTGGCATTGGTATCATTTTTCTGGAACAGATTACAATCAGGAGACTGAAAAAAAAGCTATTTATCGTATTGAAGGTCAACATAAGGGTTGGGCAGATGATGAGACGGTAGATAATGAATTCGGCAACTATGATTACTTGATGTTTGCGGATATTGATTATAGTCATCCTGAAGTCATTGAAGAAACCAAAAAATGGGCCAACTGGTTTATTGAAGAAACTGGAGTTGATGGATTTAGGTTAGATGCTGTTAAACACATAAACGAGAAATTTATTTCTGAACTACGTGAAAGCATAGAAGCTAAATTTGGCAAACAGTTCTTTATTGTAGGAGAGTATTGGGATCAAGACTATACAAATCTGAAGAGTTATTTAGATAGTCAAGATTACAAGTTGGATTTATTCGATGTAGGTTTACATCATCAATTAGAAAATGCTTCTAAAATGGGTCGAGAATTTGATTTAACACATTTATTTGATCAAACGTTAATCAAAAATAATCCTATGCAAGCTGTCACATTTGTAGACAATCATGATTCACAACCAAGCCAATCACTTGAATCATTTGTTGAACCTTGGTTTAAACCTATAGCGTATGGAGTCATTTTCTTAAGGAAAGAAGGATATCCTGTACTCTTTTATGGTGATTATTATGGTATAAAAGGAGAAAATCCGATTGAACCGCATCGTGACATGATCGATAAATTACTTTATGTAAAAAAACAGTATGCATATGGCGATCAAACCGATTATTTTGACCATGGTAATTGTATTGGCTGGACACGTTCAGGAAATGAAGAGTACCCTAATGGATGCGCTATAGTCATTTCAAATAGTGAAACTGGATATAAAGACATGTTTGTAGGAAAAGAAAAAAAGGGATTCATTTATGAAGATTATTTAGGGCATTGCAAGGATACAGTAACTATTGATGAAGAAGGAAATGGTCATTTTCTTGTAGAAGGTGGATCCATATCTGTATGGGTTAATAAAGAAGAATAATTAAACTAAAAGAAAAAAATAAATTTTTGCTAACTAATGAATAGACTTTTCAGTCTATTTATTAGTTTATTTTTTTCTACTCTTAATTACTGCTTACTTAAGAGAATTGATTAAATAGTTTGTCTGTAGTAAGATTATAAGTAATTAAATGTTTTGCAGGGGGACACATGTGTGTTGAGAAGGTTAAAACCTGACCCTTTGAACCTGTTAGTTAACACTAACGTAGGGAGCACAATGTACATATGTATTCCATTATACGTACTGAGCTCTCCTTTTTTAGGGGGAGTTCTTTTCTTTTGTAAAACTTTTAATTGCGGGGGGACACACTTGTGTTGAGAAGGTTAAAACCTGACCCTTTGAACCTGTTAGTTAATACTGACGTAGGGAGCGATTAGTGGTTTTCTTATACACTTTTTTAGCCTCTACGATTTTTATAGAGGCTTTTTTGCTTACGTTCAAAATAAAGGAGGAGTGAGCGTAGTAATTTTTTGAAAAGAAATGACAGATAGATTTTTAGAACTAATAAGATTAAGAAAGCAGTAATTCAAGATGGTAGACAAAAAATTGTAGGAAAGAGGAATGAAACATGTTATCGCAAATAAAAAAGACAGCTCCTTTAGTACATTGCATGACAAACTATGTGGTCGCTAATTTTACGGCGAATGGTTTACTTGCAGTCGGTGCTTCACCTATTATGGCTGATGAAGTGAACGAGATAACTGAAATAGTATCGATTGCTCAAGCATTACTTATTAATATTGGGACTGTGAACGACCGTACAGCAGAAGCTATGATGCTGGCTGGGAAAAAAGCCAATGAATTATCCATTCCTATTGTGTTGGATCCTGTAGGCGTTGGTTCTACAAGTTACCGGAAACAATTGGTTCAGCTACTTTTAAAGAATGTTCAGTTTAATTTGATTCGGTGTAATGCAGGAGAATTAGCGGCCATTGCAGGTGAGGTTTGGCAATCAAAAGGTGTAGACAGTGGCACAGGTGAAATAGATATTGCTCTAGTAGCAAAGAGAATATCTTTACAGTATAAGTGCTTTGTCATTGTAACAGGTGAATCAGATTTTATAACAAATGGATATGAAGAACTAGATATTTCAGGAGGAAAAGAGCTGACAACACATATTACAGGTACAGGGTGTTTATTAAGTGCAATCTGCGCAGCATCTCTTGCTACTGGAGGTACAAATCAACTGCAAGATTTAGCAACAACGTTAAAAGACTATAAAAAAGCTGCTGAGCATAGTACAAATGAGGTAGGAACGTTTGTCTTACACTTTATGAACACCTTACAAGAGCTATCGGAGGTTGAGAAATGATTGCATTAACAGTTGCCGGATCCGATTCCGGTGGTGGGGCTGGAATTCAAGCAGACATAAAAACATTTCAAGAACTTGGTGTATTTGGAACAACAGCCATTACAGCATTAACTGACCAAAATACACTAGGAGTCCACGGCATTTTTGAAGTATCGCCAAGTTTTGTACAGCAACAATTACAAACTGTGTTGGATGATTTTTCTATAAAAGCCATTAAAACAGGCATGTTATTCTCAACTGAAATTATTGAAGTTGTAGCTAAAATCATCCAACAACAAGACATCCCATTGATCGTTGATCCCGTGATGATTGCTAAGGGTGGAGCAAGTCTTTTACAGGATGAAGCAATCACAACGTTAATAAAAAAACTTTTTCCTTATACAACAATTTGTACGCCTAATATTCCTGAGGCAGAACTGTTAACAGGTAAACGAATTAAAGAGGTTAAAGATATTGAAAAAGCTGCACAGGAAATTCTTCAAATGGGAGTTGAATGTGTCGTTATCAAAGGAGGTCATTTAGATGGAGAACAGGCAAAAGACAGAGTGTATTCTCGTCTGGACTCTTTTTCAATAACTACCCCTCGTATCCAAACAAAAGATACACATGGAACAGGTTGTACATTTTCAGCAGCACTTACAGCAAATATAGCAAAAGGACTATCGATAAAGGAATCGATTATTGAAGCGAAAAAATTTATTCATTTAGCCATTTCTACTCCTCTTCATATTGGAAATGGACATGGTCCAACAAATCACTTTGCTTATAATCGTCAACAAGGAATCTGTGAGGTAGAAGTAAGTGGATCGTAATGTATTGAGCGTCTATTTTATAATGGGAACAATGAACTGCACAAAAGATCCTTTGAAAATACTTGAAGAAGCGTTGAAAGCAGGTATTACCTGTTTCCAATTACGTGAAAAAGGTGAAGGGGCACTAACAGGTATCGTTTATGAAGAGTTTGCCCGTACTTGCCAAAAAATGTGTCAAGCATACCAAGTGCCGTTTATCGTCAACGATGATGTTGAACTTGCACTCAAACTAGATGCTGATGGTATTCATATTGGACAAGAAGATCTAGCTCTTGCTACGTTTCGTAAACAAGCGAAAGGAAAAATAGTAGGTGTTTCTGTACACAGTTCTAAAGAAATGGAACAGGCACTACTTAATGGAGCAGATTATATAGGAATTGGACCAATCCATAAAACTCAATCTAAAAAAGATGCGAAACCTCCTGCGGGATTACATTTTTTAAAGGCTATGCGAAAACAGATTGGTAACTTCCCAATTGTGGGTATAGGTGGAATTACAGAAGAAAATGCTAGGGATGTTCGTTCTTCAGGAGCAGACGGAGTGGCTGTTATTTCAGATATCTGTCATAGTAAAGATATTGAACAAACCGTCAAGAATCTCCTTCTAACGAAAAAATAAATTAATGGTTTAAAGGGTCTAGTACCAGTTTCCTATTAGTTGAATAGTCATAAAAAAACAATACTCCCGCTAATGAGAACATCATTAGCGGGAGTATTGTTTTTAGGTCTATAATTGTCCACGTCTATCTTCAACAGATAATTCAGGAGCATTAGATAAGTCTTCAACTACAGATGTTGGTGGAACTTCCACAGCACCTGTAAATTCTGAATTATCAAGTGGTTCAGTGTGTAAATTTAAGTCTGTTTCAATATCTTCAATGGTAGCAGCTAATTCAGGATCAGTATAGCTGATTTCCTCTTCAACTTCTTTGTAGCTTTGTTTCACTTCATCAGCAAAACTATTTACTTGATCCATTGCTTGATCTTTCAAATCGTTTGCTTGTGCTTTGATATCTTGTCGTAATTCTTTTCCTGATTTAGGAGCGAGTAATAAAGCAGTAACTGCAGCAGCAGCTCCTACAAATAAAGTTCTAGTAAAACTATTAGCCATAACAAAGTTCCCCTTTTCTAAATTGATTTAGTTTAGTTAAATGAAAAACGTTTTTTTGTTCTATTTTTTCTACTTTGGTACATTTTTAAAGCTGTTTTTCCTACTTTTGTTATTCGAGGAGGAGTAACTTTTACTTTTCTCCTTGAACTAGAAAGAAAATGGGAAGCGACTTTAGTGCTATTTTGTTTTAAATCGTTGATAGATTCTCCAAAATCAGCTGTTGTCTGAGTAAAATCAGAAATATAAGCTTGTTTAACAGCTACATCTTTTGTCATACTATCTACTCGAGTAGTCATATTGTCTATTTTACTTGTGATAGCATCTGTTTCTTTTGTAAAATGGTTTATTTGATCTTGAACAGTAGTCTGAGTTGAATTAATTTCTTTCATCAAACTCCCTACCTTTTTCCCAATGAGTATTCCGACAATAACTAAAGCAACCAAGGCTAAAACCACGATACCAATAGCTATGATAAATTCGATTGACATTTAGCTTTTACGCTCCTTTCATTAAAGATAGAGTTGAAAATGGGTTTAACTTAATAAGAAATAGGTAAAGCATACACTCATTTTATCAACGAGTATCCGGTTACCTTTATTTTCTATAAGAATACCATTAAATATAGGAATAGCCAAATAAAATGAAATCGCATTATTGTAAAATTTGACTGATGTATAAAAATGAAGATAATTTAAAATTTTTAATTACTCTGGATTAAATAACGAATGAATTTAGATAGATTTTTTTTAAAGATGGTCAAAGCATTTAGAATCCGGTACAATTAAAGATAAAATAAATATTGGGAAAAGATGAAGTGATGAATAAAAAAGAATGAGGTATTGGAGGATTTATTGGAATGGACGTAACTTCAAAACAAGAAGCACAAAACAAATGGTTAGGTAAGAAAAAGGCATCATTGGTAGCTGTAACAGATGGTAGTATGATACCGATAGAAGAAGTGCCAGATCTTGTGTTTTCTGAGAAGATGATAGGAGAAGGTTTTGCTATGATTCCGACTTCTAATGTAGTTTGTGCACCTGTTGGCGGAAAGTTATTTCAAGTAGCAGATGCATCTCATGCATTCGAAATTCGCACAGATGACGGATTAGAAGTTTTAGTTCATGTTGGTTTAGATACGGTAACCTTAAATGGAGAAGGTTTTGAAACGCATTTAAAAAAAGGGATGACTGTTAAACAAGGGGACCCGTTGGTAAAGTTCGATCAGGAATATCTTATTAGTCGCGGTTGTCGCTTGTTTATACCAGTTATTGTGATAAATGGAGAAAATGAAAACTACCGTTATATGTTCAAACCAAATAATGAAGTCGAAGCTCAAGCAGGGAAAACAATTGCATTAACTATCGAGGGTTATTAAAAAAATAGTTATTCAATGATACAAAATCAAGAGCATGCATGTAGCTCTTGATTTTGTTTTTGCACTCTTACCGTATGTTCGGTATAATGAAAGGTAGAATAGTTTGTCATTCTTACAGCAAATTAATTAAAAAGCAATATACCATTAATATAAAAACAATCATAAAAAAGTAGAAATTCCAAGGAGGTTTCATTTTGAAAAAAATATTAGTAGTTGATGATGAGAAACCAATTTCAGATATCGTTAAATTTAATTTAACAAAAGAAGGATATGAAGTGTTTACTGCATATGATGGAGAAGAAGCTTTAGAAAAAGTAGAAGAAGTATTACCAGATCTTATCATTTTAGACTTAATGCTTCCTAAAAAAGATGGACTAGAAGTTTGTCGCGAAGTACGTAAAAACCATGATATGCCTATCATTATGGTTACAGCAAAAGACTCAGAAATCGATAAAGTACTTGGATTAGAACTTGGTGCGGATGATTATGTCACAAAACCTTTCTCTAATAGAGAATTGACAGCGCGTGTAAAAGCAAATTTAAGAAGACATGATAACGCTAAGACTCCTGTCGTTGAAGAAATTGAAACAAATGATATTGAAGTAGGTGCTCTAACAATTCATCCAGATGCTTACATTGTTTCTAAAAGAGGAGTTACAATTGAATTAACACACCGTGAATTTGAGTTGCTGCATTATTTAGCTAAACATTTAGGTCAAGTAATGACCAGAGAACATTTGTTACAAACGGTTTGGGGCTATGATTATTTTGGTGACGTAAGAACGGTCGATGTAACGGTTAGAAGATTAAGAGAAAAAATAGAAGACAACCCTAGTCACCCAACTTGGCTTGTAACAAGACGTGGAGTTGGCTATTATTTAAGAAATCCTGAACAGGAGTAATGTTTCATGAAGAAAAAGATCACTTTTTTTCAATCTATTGATTTCAAAATAATTTTCGTGTTCATTATTCTGTTACTGGTGGCATTAGAATTAATTGGAACGTATTTTGTTAGACAATTAGAAACACAGTTAGTCACTAACTTCCAAGAAGAAAAAAGACTTCAAGTAGGCTTTTTAGACAACACTATTCAGCCTATTTTATTTGATGACGAAACAGCAGAAGATAGTACCGAAATTGAACGGTTGATTGAAGATTTTTCAGGAAATGGGATTTTAGAAGTTCAAATTATTGATGCCCAACACTATTTATTAGGGACGAGTGACAGCACTCAGCAAAATAGTGTTGGTAGTAAAACAAATGACAAGGATGTCCAACAAGCGTTACTGCTGGGAAATACAGTCACCAGCCAATACAGAGATCAAACGACCAACGACCGAATCTGGAAGTTGGTTTCTCCTATTATTGCAAGTGACGGCTCAAATGAAATATTAGGTGTAATAGCGTTAACGACAAATATCGAAAGTGTCTATGAACAAATCAGCGAAATAACGCTTATTTTTCTTAATTCTTCTTTAATAGCAGTAGCATTAACCGTTATTTTGGCCCTATTTATTTCCCGGGCAATAACAAAGCCTATCACTGAAATGACACAGCAAACGATTCAAATGGCGGATGGCGATTATTCTGGGCAAGTTAAAGTTTATAGTAAAGATGAATTAGGTATTTTATCCATGGCAATAAATGACTTGTCAACCAAGGTTGAGGAAGCTCAAGAAACGACAGAATCTGAACGGAGACGTTTAAATAGTGTATTGACCCACATGACAGATGGAGTTATCGCCACAGATCGAAGAGGAGTTATTGTTATTATCAATGACAAAGCTATGGAAATGTTGAATATTTCCCAGGAAATGGCTCTAGGTGTTTCAATTTTAAAAGTATTAAAAATAGATAAAGAATATACGTTACGTAAATTATTGGAAAATGAAAAAGATATGTATTTTGATTTTTCAAATGATGAGATACCAGTAACTTTGCGTGGTGAATTTACTCTTATTCAAAGAGAAACTGGTTTTATCAGTGGAATCGTTTGTGTATTGCATGATGTAACAAAACAAGAAAAAATAGAAAATGAGCGAAAAGAATTTGTTTCAAATGTTTCTCATGAACTCAGAACGCCTTTAACAAGTATGAGAAGTTATTTAGAGGCTTTACTAGATGGCGCATGGAAAGATCCGGAAATCGCTCCGCAATTTTTACAAGTAACACAAGAAGAAACAGATCGTATGATTCGTATGATCAAAGATCTGTTGGATTTATCCCGTATGGATTCTGGTAAAGGTACGTTAGACTTAGAATATCTTAATGTAAATGAGTTGTTTGATCATGTCATAAAACGTTTTGAAATGATGATACAGTCTTCTGAAGAATCAACAAAAGATTTTTCTATTAAACGAAACTTTACGGATAGACAATTATGGGTTGAAGTTGACGCTGACAAAATGATTCAAGTTTTAGATAATATCATGAATAATGCTATTAAATATTCTCCAGATGGAGGAACGATTACTTGTGGACTTATCGAAACCAATGATAGTGTCGTTATCAGTATCAGTGATGAAGGTCTGGGTATTCCTAAACGTGATTTGGCAAATGTATTTGACCGCTTCTTTAGAGTTGATAAAGCTAGAGCGCGTTCTATGGGTGGAACTGGATTAGGTTTAGCTATATCTAAAGAAGTAATTCATCAGCACAAGGGTAAAATATGGGCAGAAAGTACGGAGGGAAAAGGAACAACTTTTTATATTTCGCTACCTTATCTTCCGTATGAGGAGGATGATTGGGAATGAAGAAAGATTTAATAATAAAAGTTGTTCTAGTAGCTCTTATCGCACTTAGTCTCTTTCTAACCTTTGTGATTTGGACTATGCCTAGCCAATTTAATGAAGAAACTAATGCGAGTCAAGGAACAACCTCTTCTGTATCTATCGCACGCGATATGTCGCAGGTGTTTGGCCCAACTCAAGTTGTCCTTCATAAAAATGGCGAAATAAATGTATTTACTCAAACAGAAATCGTAACATCTATGTCTAGAGAATTTACTAAATGGAAAGTAGATGCGATTGATGAACCGATTGAATTAACAAATGAAGAATACGAAGAAAAGTTAAGTCAAGCCAATGCATTAGAAATGGTTTTTGTTGAAAATATTTCATTTGGTGTTTTTCCAGATTTATTTAATAATCTTGCAGGCGAATATCAAGATAGGTCATTTAATCGTATATATTTTTCAAAAGATAATTTAAATCAGATTTATTTTTATAATACCCATTCGAAGTTGTTTTATAGTGAAGCAGTAGAAGGAATAGATCAAAGTAAAATAGATAAACTGATAGAAGAAGAAAAGGCTAAATCTTACTTGGCAAATGCTGTTTTAGACGAAGGCAAACAAGTTTATACTTCAACAGAAGAAATAGAATTGCCTTATTTAAGTTATTTAGTTGAAAGGCAAACAAATCAATTATTTATTGAACGATTATTTGATGATACTTCAGAAGTAAGAGAAAATAGTGCTAATGATGAAAACGTTGTTAGCTACAATGACTATGTTAGTGAATTGCAGATAAACGAAAGTACCAATATTTTAACTTATTATCGTAATCGAAATGCTGAAAACAAGTTATCCATCACAGAAACTCTGAGAGTAAGTTACAACGAATTGATTCAGTATGAAAACTGGGCTTCAGATGTTCATTATTTTGACTATAATGATTCTACGAGAGAAGTCACTTATCGTCGTTATATTTCAGGATTTCCAGTATTTAGTGAATTTTCTGATTATGGAACGACTCATATAACCGTTTTTGAAGATGGATTGTCCCGTTTACAAGTTCCTTTAGTTATTGCTCAAACGCCTATTTCAGACGTTGAAGAACAAAAAACTCTTCAAAGTGGTGTGAGCATTTTGGAATCTCTATCAGCAAGTGGTTATACTAGTGAAGAAATCGATGATATAAAAATCGGTTATACTTGGATAAATAGTACGGAATCTGATCGTGTAATCAATTTAGAGCCTAATTGGTATGTTAAAATCAATGGCAAATGGCAACTTGCCCAAAGCCTTCTTTTCAATGAAGGAGGTCAATAAAATGGATTTTAAACGAATTCAAATTATTTTTATTATTACATTTCTCTTTCTAAATACCTTTTTGATATTCACGTATCTAGATAAAAATAAAAATTATTATACTAGTAGTTCAAATCAATTAATTGATTTTATGGAAGAAATGGACAATGAAAATATTAAATTGCCAAAATTTTCAGAAACTGAGAATAAAGTACCTTATGTTCAAGCAGAAGCCAATAGTTTATTAGAAGATAATATTGATAAGTTGAAAAATCGTTCTGGTACTGTTGAAAAAGATGGTTCGCTTTATATGAGCCTACTTTCTAACCCACTGGCTCTGTCAGAAGAGGAAGAATTGACTAAGGAAGACATTAAATTGCTTGATGAATTTGTGTTAAGTGATCAAGTTCTTTTTGGTAAACAATATCGTTATTTTAGCTATAGTCCAACAGAGCAAAAAATAGTATATTCTCAAATAGCGAATAATATTCCTATTGCAGATGGAACATCAGAAATTGTATTTCATTTGAATAATAAGAAACAAGTCATCTCTTATGATCAAACCTATGCAGGTCCTGTTACTGTTCAAGGAGAAAGTCGAAAACTGATAACCGATAAAAATGCAGTTGAAATTTTATATCAAAATGACGAAATACAAGCAAATGCTACTGTAGGAAAACCAAAATTAACGTATTCGAAAACACTTTCGCTAGAGAAATTAAGCATGTATGCACCAGTGTGGTACATTGAAATTGTTAACAGCGGAAGTACCGAGATCGAACGAGTAGATGCATTGAGTGGTAGTATGATACGAACGCCAACGAGTGAGACGCCAGCTGCAGAAGAATCAGCAGCACAATAGTTTTAGAAATTAAAATAGAAGATTTAAAACAATCGAGTTTCTTAGTTTAAAGTTGGGCCCAAAGTAAGAGGTGTACAAGAAATGTCTTGTCACTCTTCTTTTCTTTGGGTCTTTTTTTGCGTTACGAAAACTTGAATTTATATAAGTTTGATGTAAAATGATAAAGGTAATAGAGGAGGATTTTTTAGATGGTATCCAAAGAAAGTAATGGTTTAAAGGTTAGCATTCTTGCCAGCGGAAGTTCTGGAAATGTGACATATATAGAATCTGAAAAAAAGAAGATTTTAGTTGATAGTGGATTAAGTGGAAAAAAAATAACGGAATTGTTAAAAAAAATTGACCGAAATGTAGCAGATTTGGATGGGATATTAGTCACACACGAACACCGTGATCATGTCCATGGAGTAGGTGTTTTAGCTAGAAAGTATCATTTAGACGTATATGCTAATGAACAAACGTGGGAAGCTATGACCCCTATAATTGGTACAATTAAAACGGAACAGAAATACTTGTTTGAAATGGGAAAAACAATGACCATTGGCGATATAGATGTTGAAAGTTTTGGAGTTTCGCATGATGCGATTGCACCCCAGTTTTATAGTTTTCATAAAGATGATAAATGTTTTGTGATGTTGACCGATACGGGCTATGTCAGTGACCGTATGAGAGGAATTGTTTCGAATGCGGATGCGTATTTATTTGAAAGCAATCATGATCTCGAAATGCTGCGAATGGGAAATTACCCTTGGCATTTAAAGCAGCGTATTTTGGGAGACAAAGGTCATCTGTCAAATGAAGATGGTGCATTAGCTTTAGCTGAAATCATAGGTGACGCTACGAAAAGAGTGTACTTAGGTCATCTAAGTAAAGACAATAATTTAAAAGAGTTGGCTCATTTAACAGCTGTAAATATTTTAAAAGAAAAAGAAACAGGAGTAGAAGACAAATTTTTAGTATTTGATACAGATCCAGTTGTCCCTACTTCTTTATTCGTTGTTTAAAATTTTGAAAAGGAATCCTCTCGCGACTAAAGGTCAAGAGAGGTTTTTAATTTTGTACAAGACCATTCACTATCGTGTAAAGTAGATTTAATGTTAATATAATAATGAATTAATAAAAAGGTCCCAAAAGTTTCATATAAAATTCAAATGTAAAGATTATACTAGCATCATAAAAAGACTACAAGGGGTGAATATTCATGAGTGAGGAAACAAAAAATAAAAAAAGAGGTTCTTGGAAAAATGGACTTGTCGGAGGCCTAATAGGTGGGCTTGTAGTAGCAGCATTAGGTGGAGGATACTTAGCAGCGACGGATAATGGAAACAATACTGAAACCGGTACAGGAACGGTTGATAAAGAAACAGGAGAAGTAATCACAACCAACGTTAGTGTAGATGTGACCTCTGATGTAACAGAAGCTGTCGCTAAAGTAGAAGATGCAGTTGTATCAGTTGTTAATATGCAATCACAAGCTGATGGAGGATTAGGTGGTGCATTTGAGGCAGATACTACTCAAGAGGAAGAAGGCAATTTACAGACAGCTGGTGAAGGTAGTGGAGTAATTTATAAAAAAGATGATGATACAGCCTATGTTGTAACCAATAATCATGTTATCGATGGTTCGGATGCAATTGAAGTTATTTTGAAAGATGGCACAAAAGTTGAAGCTGAATTAATCGGAACAGATATTTGGACAGATTTAGCCGTATTGTCTATTCCTTCTGAAAAAGTAACAACAGTTGCTACTTTCGGTGATTCAGATGCAGTGACTGTTGGTGAACCTGCCATTGCAATCGGTTCTCCACTAGGAACAAACTTTGCTTCTTCCGTTACTCAAGGGATTATATCTGCTAAAAATCGTAGTGTTGAAACGGATATTACAGGCGATGGCGTAGTAGATTGGGAAGTTACAGCTCTTCAAACCGATGCAGCTATCAACCCTGGTAATTCTGGTGGTGCTTTGATCAATATAGCTGGTCAAGTGATAGGGATCAATTCAATGAAAATCTCTAGTGATACTGTCGAAGGAATGGGATTTGCTATTCCAAGTAATGATGTAGTCAGCATTATTAATCAATTAGAAGCAAACGGTGAAGTTGTTCGTCCGGTATTGGGAATTAGCTTATTAGATTTAAGTGAAATATCTGAACAACAACAAGAATCAGTTTTGAAATTACCTGAAGATGTTACTTCTGGCGTTGTAGTAGCTGAAGTTCAACAAGACTCAGCAGCCGAAAACGCTGGATTAGAACAATACGATGTTATTGTGAAATTTAATGGTGAAGAAGTTACAGATTCAATATCATTACGTAAAGAAATTTATGCTTCTGAACTAGGAAAAGAAATTGAAGTCGAGTTTTATCGTAATGGTGAACTTCAAAAAACGACGGTCACAATGACTGCTACGGAACCAGCTTTATAATAAAAGTTCAAAATGAAAATGGAGTCTGAGTGATAATAACTCAGGCTCCATTTTTTTTGTCATTAGCTAATACCTTTTTTCCATTTACGAATTTTGGTTCTGAAATTTTTAAATGGTGCAACTGTATTTATGTGAATCCACTTCCAAATAGGCCATTTGGCTTTTGTAGTAGCCCAATTTCGTTGTTCGGATTCAAATAATTCAGTATCAGAGAGACTTTCCACCCAATGGCATAACTCTTCAACTAACTGAGTTAACAGTTCTTTTTGTTTTACTAAAGAGTATTTTCCATATTCATGATAGAAAGACTGATACAATCCACCAAGATTGTTCCATTTGTATTCTTCAGTAGGGGTTTGAACAGTTCTTCCTTGTTGTTCATTTTTTTCCCATTGAAGTAAGAGATTGATCCAACCAAGCTGATAAGATAAATTTTCAGAAGGAGTTTGTTCTACTTCTAGGATTCTCCTGTCTTTAAATTCTTCAGGGATAGAATCAAATTCGGTGATGTATTTTTGGTATTCTTCTTTAACGGTGTCTATTAATTCATTTTTGGTTTGATATTTTTTCATAATAAATTCCTCCTAATCGTTTAGTAATGAGAAAAGAAGATCCTATATAAAAAGAATAAGGCGTAGAATATAAAAAGTCTAGGGCTTCGTAAAAAAATGAAAACGAATTATTTAACTTGAAGAAATGATAAAAGAACCAATTTTTAATGTATTTTTTTATTTTTTGTGGACAAGTAAGTGTGAAAAGTTTTGAACATTGTGGATAAGTGCTGTAAAATAATAGAGGTAGGTATGTGGGTACGAAAAAAGTTATCCACAAAATGAGGAAGGTGTTGTGGATGGATAAAATTTTAGCTTGTAAGGAACATGTAGAAGAAGCTTTAGATGACGCGATTTATGGAGGTTTTGAACTGCCGGTACTAGACCAATTATTACCTGTTGATAACTCGAAACAAAAATGTGGTTATTGCGAGAAGGATGCAATATATGTAGTGTCGAACAAGCATTCTACCACTATATAATGATTTTAAGTTGTGGACATGTGCATAACTTTTGTGGATAACCTGTGATTATAGGAGGATAACTTTTTTGAACATCAAAATAATAACTGTGGGTAAGTTAAAAGAAAAATATTTGAAAATGGGTATTGCAGAATACGCTAAGAGATTATCAGCTTATTGTAAAATGGAATTAATTGAAGTTCCAGATGAAAAAGCGCCTGAAAAATTAAGTGAAGCTGAAATGGTGCAAGTTAAAGAAAAAGAAGGCGACCGTATTTTAGCAAAGATTCCAGATCAAGCATTTGTTTTTGCATTAGCTATTGAAGGCAAACAACGTACTTCAGAAGAATTTGCAAAAGAAATTGAACAACTAGGCGTTCAAGGGAAAAGTACGATTGTTTTTGTGATAGGTGGGTCATTAGGGTTAAGTGATGCAGTAATGAAAAGAAGCAATACACCTATTTCCTTTGGAAAAATGACACTACCTCATCAATTGATGCGATTAGTTTTAATTGAACAGATCTATCGTGGATTCAAGATTGTTCGAAATGAACCGTACCATAAATAATAATAAACATTCCATTAGTTAAATAGGAGGAAAAATTGATGAGGATGAAATTTGACCCAAGTAATCCTATTATCCAGCTCTGTATGAAAGGGATTGCCCTAGAAGAAAGTGGGAATTTGGATGATGCCATCGAAACTTTTCTTAAAGCATGGAACCAAACAAGTGACGACTACGAAAGATTTATTGTTGCTTATCATTTAGGATTAAGACAAAATAATGTCGATGATAAGTTAAAATGGATGGAAAAATCATTGGCCCTGGCTCTAAAAATTAATGATGATGATGTTAAGAGTGCTTATCCAACTTTATATTTAACTATCGCTAAATGTTATGATACAAAGAAGGATACCAAAAATGCTAAAAAGAATAGTGAATTATCACATTCATATCAAGGGAGACCGACTGATATTGGCCCCTTTTATCATGGGTCAAAGGCAGATTTGCAAGTTGGCGATTTGCTGACAGCGGGCAAGAAATCAAATTACGAAAAAGATCTTAAAATGAACCACATCTATTTCACAGCAAATATCAATGGTGCGGGACTTGCTGCAGCATTATCAAAAGACGAAGGAAACGAACGTGTTTATATCATAGAGTCTACCGGTGAATTTGAAAACGACCCTAATGTAACTGACAAGAAATTTCCTGGTAACCTAACACGTTCTTATCGTTCACAAGAACCTCTAAAAATTTTGGGAGAAGTAGCGGACTGGGAAAAACTGACTCATTCAGAACGACAAGAATGGGATGACAGACTAGCTAAGAATAAAGGGGAAATTATTAACTAAAACTAACGATTATAGCAGTGAAATGGATGGGTTAGTTTAGTAATTACGGTTTTCTATCAATTTTATACACTTTAATGAAAACTAATAAAGACGAAGAAGAGCCATGGTTAAATGATGGCTTATCTTCGTCTTTTTCTGCTGGTACAGATATAAATCACTTAGGATTTTAATACAATAATGCATATATAGGATATAAATATTGGAAATAATTAAAGTAAATGATGCTTGTGAGCGAAGTTTTGCAAATATCCTAGAAACAGAATTGAGTTTAGTGATAAACTAACATTCAGTTGTAACTATTAGTTATGACCTTATTGATTTTCTATTTTAGGGGGAGAAAGAAAATGGGATTTATGGTTAATAAACTAGTAGTAATTGGATCGTTAGGGTTAGTGCTAGGTGCTTGTTCTGCAGCAACCGACACAGAAGAAAGCTCAGAGAATATAACAGAACAGGCCGTAGTAGAGACTATAGAAGTAGTTGAAGAAACTGAAGAAAAAAGTATTGTAGCCGATAAAATAACAACAACCTTCTATCCAGAAGTAACGAGATTAAGGCATCTTACTGAAGAAGACCTGGAGTGGTACGATATCATTATAACAAGATTAAATGCTATAGATGATTTCTCAGGTGATCGGGAGACTGTATACGAGATAGCTGAAGAATACGGAGAAGATCCTGAAGAGCTATATTTTGATTGGTTAGAGATTTGGGATGCAAAAATGCACGGTGACAATGGTAATTATGCTATTTTGTCAGAGTCTAATGATAAACTGACGACTGAAATTCTTGAGAAAAACATCGTGGGGGAAAAGATTGAACAGTATAGTAGTGGATATAATTTTGACGAGAAAAAATTAACGACCTCTGTATATCACGAGCTACATGTAGATGGAGAACCTTACAAAGTTGCTTACATAATTGAACACAGAGATGATTATAAAATTGCTGAAATAATCGAGTTTAGTATTGATGGAGAAAAGATAGATTTATAGATAGAGTATATTTAGTTATGTTCCTTGTAGCTGTTTTGATGCATCAAGAAGAACTGTATTATAAGTAGATGAATAAGCTAAACTATGGGCAAAATGGTGCTTGCGTAGTATGATGGAGACAAGAATAAATAGTATGAGGAGTGTTAGGATGACGGAATATAAATTACCAAAAGTGTGGCAGTGGGAAGAAGAGAATTCAAAAAAAGGTGGCAATCGTCCAACAGCTGGGAGTCGTTTTGAGCAAAAATTACCAGTTGGAGAGTCTCCGTTTCAACTTTATTCATTGGGAACACCGAATGGCATTAAAGTCACGATCATGTTTGAAGAGCTAAAAGAATTGGGTGTAGAGGGTGCAGATTATGACTTGTACACTATTAATATTGGAGAAGGCGACCAATTTGGTTCGGATTTCGTTGAGATCAATCCTAACTCTAAAATTCCAGCCCTTGTTGACCAAAGTCAAAGTCCTCGTTTGGATATTTTTGAATCAGGTTCCATTCTTCTTTATTTAGCGGAGAAATTTAACCAACTGATTCCGACAGATATTCACGGCCGGACTGAAACCCTTAATTGGTTATTCTGGCAAATGGGAGCAGGTCCTTATGTTGGTGGAGGATTTGGTCACTTTTTCGCTTATGCTCCAGAGCCTATGAAATATCCGATTGATCGCTTCACGATGGAAACGAAACGTCAGTTAGATTTACTCGATAAAACTTTAGCACAACGACCTTATATAGCTGGAGATACCTATACCATCGCAGATATTGCCATCTGGTCTTGGTACGGCCGCTTAGCTTTAGGAAAATTATATGAAGGATCATATGAATTTTTGAATCTAGATGAATACACTCATCTATTAGAGTGGTCTCATCGTATTGCAAAACGACCAGGCGTTCAAAAAGGTCTGGCAGCGGAGTCTCAACCGCTCGAAAAGTAGTTCAAGAAACAAAGTATTATGTAGAACTGAAAACTCATTTAGACATACTGAAGAGAACCGTATCATAAGTAATTGATGGTTTAGAAAGTATTGAATTAACAAAGGATTTTTAGTGGCGATAAGAAAGAAAAAAATGTAAGCATATTGGCAACAACCAAGATGCTTACATTTAAAAAGATTCGAAAACTTATTTTGCGCGCTTTACTTCAATTCGATAGCCGTCAGGGTCCGTCACAAAGAAATAGGTGGGCGTTCCGCCTGAAAGTCCTCTTAAATCGCCTGTTTCGTAAGCAGAAGCTTTACAAATTTCATGCATTTTTTCTAAGTTACTGACAGTCACACCTAAATGACTGAAGCCATTTCCTACATTATAGGGCTCGGCATCGTAATTGTAAGTGAGCTCAATTTGTACAGAAGAACCGGGAGAATTCAGATAAATCAAATCAAATTTATTTTCAGGATATTCTCTGCGGCTGGCAACTTCAAAATCAAATAGATTAGTATAAAAGTCTAAAGTAGCCTCAATATCTCTGACACGTAGGCAAATCTCAACGAGTTGTTGGTTCATAATAATATCATCCTCCAATAGTTTCTTATTACTATTCTAGCATGAATAGGTTATATAGGCACGCCTCTGTTATCCTCTATAGTGCTTTCTACTACCTCAATAGGCAAAAAGCACAGAGTTTATTAAAGGGTTTAGGGTTCCTTATAATAAATAAAATGAAATTTTTAAAAAGAGAGACTTGTAGAAGTATAATAGGCTCCTCACAAATGATTAAACAAAAAAAGTTTATAAATATTAAAAATATGCTGTAATTTGAAAAGGAGTCAGAATGTTTTATTTAACGTTAGCCATTATATGTAGTGCGTCTATTGCTCTTATTTTTAAGTATACTGAAAACGTAAAGGCAAACAGATATGTCATAACAAGTGCCAATTACTTTGTTGGTTTTGCCATTAGTCTTTTTATGGTTTTTTCAAGAGGATTACTAAATGGTATAACTCGTGAGGTATCTTTTGCAAAGGATTTTTCACTACTATCCAGTAGTAATGACCATATTTTATCTCCTTATTCAAGTATTGTATGGGGTTTAATCGTTGGAGGAATATTTGGATCTTTCTTTTTTCTGTCATTTGTATACTACCAAAAAAGTATCAAAGAAAATGGTGTAGGAATTTCAGGAACAATTGCTAAACTAGGCATATTGATTCCAATGATTTTTTCAATCGTCATATGGAAAGAGTTCCCTTCTGTCATTCAATGGGTTGGAATCGCATTATCCTTAGTCTCTATAGTAATTGTAAATTTATCACAAAACTCTCTCGAAAAATTTGATATTAAACCTGCTATTATTTTATTATTTATTTTTGGGGGTATGGCAGAGTTTTCAAGTAAGTTTTACCAAAAATATGCATTAGAGGAATACAAAGATGTGTTTCTCTTTGCACTATTTTTTGTGGCATTCCTCATAAGTATTTTTTATACGTTTAAAGAGAAAAGCACAATAACAAAAAAAGATATACTAACTGGGTTTGTAGTAGGTATACCCAACTTATTTTCTTCCTATTTTTTAATCCTTTCATTAGCTACCTTAAAAACTTCTGTAGTATTTCCAATTTATAGTGCAGGAAGTATCGTGCTGATTAACATAGGTGGATTTTTATTATTTAAAGAAAAAATTGCTAGAAAAAACCAAGTAGCTATTATTTTAACGGTCACCGCTCTTGTGCTCATTAATCTATAAGTTAATAAAATTAAGCGGATATTGTTACGTTATCTGAATAGTCAATATGGATTTATTTTCATCCCTAAAAAAGACGGTGTTCACCAAGGGTTTATAACCCCATGATGAACCCCGTCTTTTTTAGGAACCTTATAAAATTAAAGCTTTAACTCTTTCAATTCTTCTATAGTAACATCTTGATCAACATAGCCATCAACCATAAAGCCACTTAAATTTGAAAATTCTTTATAAAAGATGTCATAAGCCGTTAGATCAGAATTGAAATTTTCTTCATTTAATTTTAGGATAAGTTCTTTCGTTTTAGCCTGAGTGTCGCTGTCAAGTTCCCAGTTATCAGGTCTAAGACGGCCCACTTCATCGTATTCAGGCTTGTTGCCATAAATCATTTCTCTATAAATGCGGTCTTGATGCATAATGGGTGTTTCATGGGTGCCTTTATCTGCCATCACTTTGTAAAGACCGATACAATAAACAGGGAAAAAAGGAATAACTGAGCTTGCTTTAGTGGTAACTGCAGTAGCGACTACAATCTGAGCTTTGCCATTTATGTCAGCTAGTAACTCATTAATAGTGATTGTCTTTTCATCACAATCCGCTTTAGCCAGACCAAGTGTACCGCCACCATAGTAAGAATGATTCAATTCTGTTCCTAAATAAGAATAATTAGTTGTTAAAACGCCATCAGCTAATACGTCTGCTTCTTTTAGTGCTTTCATCCAGAGTTCCCAGTCTTCTCCACCCATTACTTTTACAGTATTAGCAATCTCCTGTTCAGTTGCGGGTTCTAAAGTTTCAGTATAGTAAGTTTGGTTTTGCATATTAATATTCGGACCAACTACGGGCTCCCCAATAGCTTTAATAGAAGAAGTGTATGTCTCCCCAGTATCAGGATCTGTTCTTCTACCGCTTGCCAGACTGTAAACGACTAAGTCTACTTTACCACCAAATTCGCTCTTGATATAATCGATAACTTCTTGCTTGCTTTCATGGCTGAAGGCATCTTGAACAAAGTTTTTAGCAATTAGGTCTTCTTTTTCAGCTGCTTCTCGAAAAGCAATGTTATTGTACCAACCAGCTGTACCTAGATTCTTTTCATTCTTTGGTCCCTTTTCAAAAGAAACACCAATTGTATCTGCTCCAGCACCGAAAGCTAGGCTGATTCGTGTGGCTAAACCATAGCTTGATGACGCACCAATGATCAATACTTTTTTTGGACCTTTGTAACTTTCTTTGTTTTTCACATACTCGATTTGATTCAATACTTCCTGTTTGCATCCAAGTGGATTTATACCTAAAGCTACATTTCCACGAATATTTTGTTTGAATTCCATCATGATTAATTTTCCTCCATTAAATCGTTATAAGAATATAATATCAGAAAAAGCTTCTTATGAGAAATTACTTATCAAAATTTCACATCAAAGTTTCTTACCGGTGTTTACTACTCATTAGGTAAAATGGAATGGTTGTATGGTATTACCAAAAATAAAAAAGATTTAGTAGTCAAGTAGTGATTATGGTAATTATTAGATAAATATAAGTTTCTGGTATAATTAGTAATATATTAAAAATTACATTTTAACTATGGATACTAAAATTCAAAGTGAGGAGACAGATTTATGAACATTAATCTCGTAAAAGCATTTTCTGATAATTACATTTGGATTATTGAAGAAGGTACAGAGGCAGTAGTAGTCGATCCAGGAGAAGCTAAACAAGTATTGGACTACTTAGAGGAAAAACAGCTACAGCTAACCTCCATCCTTTTAACGCATAATCATGATGACCATATTGGAGGAGTTCAGCAAATTTCAGAAAAATACCCAACTGCTGCAATTTATGGGCCGAAAGAAACAGAGAACCTAGCAAACCATATCGTAGTGGACGGAGACTCCTTTAATTTATTAGGTCAAAATGTCCAAGTATTAAAAACGGGCGGACACACCCACGGACATATTAGTTACGTAATGGAGAATGTTCTCTTTTGCGGAGATGCCTTATTCTCAGCAGGCTGTGGTCGAGTTTTTACAAAGGATTATCAAGCTCAATATGATGCCTTACAGAAATTCAAACAATTAGACGATGAGGTACAAGTATATGGCGCTCATGAATATACGCAAACCAATTTACTATTTGCGCATTCTATGCAACCATCGAACAAAGCTATTTCTGATGCGTTAGACCAAGTCAATGAAATGCGTGCCAAAGGAAAACCAACTTTACCCACAACAATTGGTAGAGAGAAAAAAATCAATTTATTTCTGCAAGCAGAGAAAATGGAGGACTTTAAAGAGTTGCGTAATGCTCGTGATGAGTTTTAGGTTATTTATTCGATTCCTGATATTAAGTTTTCACTAAATTAAGTAAGGAAACAATGGAAGTAGGTAAAGTACAAGCTAATCGTAGATGTGCAAGGTCTTAAAAATAACTTCACATAGGAGGTTTAGAGCTATGGAGATAAAAGAGCATAAGTATATTGAAACGAATGGGATTAAGCTGCATGTTGTTCAACAAGGACCTGGAAATGGTCAGTTAGTGATCTTACTACATGGATTTCCCGAATTTTGGTATGGTTGGAGTAATCAGATGTCTGAATTGGCAAACAAAGGGTTTAGAGTATGGGCTCCAGATCAAAGAGGCTATAATCTTAGCGATAAACCTAAAAAAATAAGTGATTACCGAATGGATCATTTAGCTGCAGATGTTGCTGGTTTAATTAAAGCTTCCGGTAAAGAAAAAGTAATTTTAGTAGGTCATGACTGGGGTGGAATCGTGGCTTGGAGAGTAGCGAGAGAATATCCTGAGTTACTGCAGAAGTTGATTATTCTTAACGCTCCACACGAATTGGCTATGAGTAGCCAACTTTTAACACACCCGTTCCAAATTCTGAAAAGTTCATATATTGCTTTCTTCCAATTGCGCAAAATACCGGAAAAATTATTTGGACTATCCAATTGGAGAATTGCAGAAAAAGCCTTAATCAGCAGCAGCCGAGAAGGTACGTTTAGTGAAGAGGATTTGCAAAAATATCGTGCTGCTTGGTCTCAACCAGGTGCTATGCGTTCAATGATCAATTGGTACCGTGCTTTAGTATCCAACTATACTAGTTCAGATATTCCATCTCGAGTGATTGTACCAACTTTCTTGATTTGGGGAGCTAAAGATCAATTTTTAGGCCCTGAATTGGCCAACAAAAGTCTTGAATTCTGTGAAAATGGCCGAGGAGTATTGCTTGGGGAAGCTACTCACTGGGTACACCACGAAGAACCGGAACGTGTCAATAAGCTGATTCTTGATTTTATTAGTGAAGAGCCCCCTTTGTAGTTCTTTTTGTTTTACCTGATCGTATTTAACTGCAACTAATGGTAACCTGAATAAGAAACTCATATAAAAAGGCACAACATCCATTTATTACTAGATGTTGTGCCTTTTCTAATTTTTATTATTTTACTTCGCCAAGTGGCATGATTGTTTTTCCATAAAGTTCATTTAAAATTTGTGCCATTGCAGCATAAATTGCTGAAAATCCACAAATGATTCCTTCATAACCAGCAATAGTTAAAATAAGTGCAGATCCTGTAAAATGACCTAAAGATAATAAAAGGAATAAAAGTGCCAAAGACCCAAAAACAACTTGTAGTGCTTTGCTGATTCTAAGTGTTCCAATAAACATAGCAAACGTAAAAATAGCCCACATGAATAAGTAAGCTGCCATAGATTGACTAGAAGGAGTTTCACCTAAACCCATCATAGGTAAAATATTTATTGCAATCAATGATAGCCAAAAGAATCCATATGATGTAAATGCTGTAGCACCAAAAGTGTTATCCTTTTTCCATTCCATAATTCCTGCAATAACTTGTGCAAATCCGCCATAAAAAATACCCATTGCAAAAATCATTGAATCCATTGGGAAAAATCCAGCGTTATGAAGATTTAACAATACAGTAGTCATTCCGAAACCCAAAAGTCCAAGTGGAGCAGGGTTTGAAGTTATTTCCTTGAAGGTAACTGTTTTACCTAATTTATCTTTATCCATTTTGTGAATCTCCTCTAAATATAATAGTCGCAAAAAATTCGCGCGATTCTTATTATACAGAAGGCGGTCTATACAAGTCAAACAAAATTCCGGATTAAATATTCAGAAGCTATTAATCGTATTTTTATGCACAAAATGTAAAAAGTGAACAGAAATATACAAAATAATAGTCCAATGTAATTCAAAAAAGAATAGTATGTGGTAAAAATTATCAATAATGGCTTTAGAATTGAAGTCTTTAATAAATGATAAATGGGTTCATAGTAGTTAACTTATAGGACTACAAGGTATTCTATAAAAAGAGAAGAGCTTATTACTCTATATTTCTCAATATCTAAAAAATATAAAGTCAATTAATTTGGGTTATCACTTTTCTCTTCGTATAATATATGGTAAGAATAGGATTATACGAAATGGGGAAAGAATATGAATCAAGGGAAAAGGAATTACACACCTTATATATCATCTGTCATTATCTGTGTACTCTTTACCATATGGGGAGCCATACCTAGTAGCTTACTTGGGCAGTACTCTATGAAACGTGTTGCAGAAGTATTGCAAAACGTTATTTCGAAAGAGTTTGGGTGGCTATATGTTCTGTTAATGGTAGTGATTCTGGTAGCTGTTATATATTTGCTATTTTCTAAATATGGCGAAATCAAGCTTGGTCGCAAAGATGATGAACCGGAATTTAGTTATTTTTCTTGGGTAGCGATGCTGTTTAGTGCGGGAATGGGAATTGGATTGATATTCTGGGGAGTAGCAGAACCCGTCATGCATTTGTATGATCCAGCACTTCCTTCTTCTGATATGTTAGAAAATGCTAGGGAAGCTATGACGTATACTTTTTTTCATTGGGGATTGCAGCCTTGGGCTTTATACGCATTTATTGGACTTATTATTGCCTATACAACTTTCAGAAAAGACAAACCTGCTGTCATTAGTGAGAGTGTCACACCGTTGTTTGCAAAAAAGTATAGAGGGACTGTCAGTACAATCGTGGATACGATTGCTATTATTGCAACCGTATTTGGAGTGGCAACTTCGCTAGGCTTAGGAGCTCAGCAAATTACAGGAGGACTCAGTTTTTCAATCAGCTGGATACCGAATACATTTATTACTCAGTTGGTTGTTATAATAATGGTAACAGTTCTTTACTTGATTAGTGCTACTACCGGTTTAGATAAAGGGGTAAAAATTTTAAGTAATATAAACATTTTATTAGCAGTCCTATTGATGTTTGCAGTTCTATTTATTGGACCTACAGCTTATCTTTTAGATTTATTCGTGCAAAGTATTGGTAACTATTTTCAAAAACTTCCTGAAATGAGTTTCCGCTTGGGAGCCTTTAGTTCAGAAAATAGGGAATGGATCGATGAATGGACAATCTTTTACTGGTCCTGGTGGATTTCATGGGCACCTTATGTGTCATCTTTTATTGCTCGAATTTCAAAAGGAAGAACGATTCGCGAGTTTGTCGGAGGAGTGCTCATCGTTCCAACAGCCTTTACGTTTCTCTGGTTTTCTGTATTTGGCGGGAGTGGTATTTGGCAAGAATTGTTTAGTAACAACAACCTCATACAAACTATTACAGAAAAAGGAACAGAAACAGGACTGTTTGCGTTGCTGGAGAGTTATGGAGGTATTGGAAAAGTAATAACTGGAATTGCAATTTTACTAATTTCAACTTTTTTTATTACTTCTGCCGACTCTGCTACTTATGTATTGGCTATGTTCAGTACAAATGGTAACCTAACTCCGCATGTACGCGTTAAATTTATCTGGGGAATAATCATGTCAAGTATAGCTGCGATCCTGCTTTATGCAGGTGGATTAGAATCTTTGCAGGCTGTTGCTGTACTCGGTTCATTTCCATTTTTATTCGTTATCATTCTAATGGGAATCAATTTTTTTAAGTCACTAAGAGCAGAAAAATAGTAAAAATTGCACATCAAAAAGAAGACTATTATTTTTACAGTTAGATTGAGAAACATTCTTTTGGTTTGGTGTAATAACTTAATTAGATGGGATGTTTCTATGTTGTAGCCTGTTAATGATACGCTGTATAAAATTTCAAAGGGGAATAGTAAATGAATTTAAAAGAACAAATCAGCCATTATGTACCTTATAATATTCAAGAAGCTAAAGAACAAGAAGTAATATTGAAATACATGAGTACATTTGAAAACTTGCTAACACGTGAAAATGAATTTGCTCATTTTACAGCTTCAGCTTGGATCGTTAATCCTAAGCGCACAAAAGTCCTAATGGCCTATCACAACATCTATCAATCATGGTCTTGGATCGGTGGCCATGCAGATGGCTATGCAAATTTATTAGAAGTGGCTTTGAAAGAGACAACAGAAGAAACAGGTTTGATGAACATCCGCCCATTAGCAAATACAATCTATTCGTTAGAAATTTTAGGTGTTCCGAGTCATGTGAAAAAAGGCATTCCTATCGCAACACATCTGCATTTAAATATAACCTACTTGATTGAAGCGAGTGAAACGGAACGAACAAAGATAAAAGAGGACGAAAATAGTGCAATAAAATGGATGAAACTCGAAGAAGCTGTTGAAGCCTGTACTGAGCCAGAGATGAAAGTTGTTTACGAAAAATTGAATGACAAATTAAAAAAACTATAAATAAAAAAACTGAGTTACAATTTCTTCTATGATTATTAATAATAGAGAGAAACGTTACTCAGCTTTTTTTAGTTGTATTTAATCTTCGTCTGATTCGTTCATTATGCCGACTTTTTCAAATAAATAAAAGGCTACACTTAGAATGATTCCAACTACACTTGCAAGAATCATCCCTTTTAATTCGATTCCCGCAAAATTAACCGTTAATCCGCTTAAACCAGCAACAAGAACGATAGAAGTTAAAATCAAATTTTTTGATTTGTTATAATCTACTTTAGATTCCACTAATAAGCGCAATCCACTTGTTCCAATCATTCCGTAAAGTAAAAAGGTTACTCCACCAATGACATTTCCTGGAATCGTCGAGATAAATGCTGCTAAAGGTCCAATGAAAGCCATGCAGATTGAGAAAATCGCTGCCCCAGCAATTACCCGAACACTGTAAACACGTGTGATAGCCATGACGCCAATATTTTCTCCATAAGTTGTTGTTGGAACTCCACCAATAAGACCAGATAAAGCAGTACCCAAATTGTCAGCGAATAAAGAGCGATGTAAGCCAGGATTTTTTATCAAATCATGGCCGATAACATTTGAAGTGACGACTTGATGCCCGATGTGTTCAGAAGTTAAGACTAGAAGAACAGGTAGCATCGTTAGTATGGCATTCATATCGAATTTTGCCCATTGAAAATGAGGCAAGGTAAACAGTGAGGTTTCCATTAAAGGTGTAAAGTCGACCATTCCAAAAGCTGCAGCAGAGATATATCCGACAACGATTGAGATTAAAATTGGGATAGTGGATAAAAATCCTTTAAATAATACTGAACCTAAAATCGCTACACTTAAAGTAATTAGAAAGACAATAAAGTCTTGCGGCGAGGCAGTATCGGTCATCAAGTTTGCACCGATTGAACCGCCTCGAACGGTGTTACCAGCTAATTCCAAACCAATCAAAGCAACGACTGCGCCCATTGCTGCTGGTGGAAGAACGATGTTGATCCATGCGGTACCTACTCGTCGGATGAATAAGGCTAAAAGACAACCAATGATTCCTAAGACGACAAAACCACCTTGAGCATAAGCAAAACCTTGATTTGCAATAATAATACTTGCAGGTCCAATGAAGGCAAAACTTGAACCAAGATAAGCAGGAGCTTTTCCTTTGGTGATAAGAATAAATAATAATGTAGAAATTCCGTTCATTAACAAGACAATACTCGGGTTAATACCAAAGATGATGGGCACTAATACCGAAGCTCCGAACATAGCAAATGTATGTTGCAAGCTTAACGGAATGAGTAATTTTACAGGGACCTTTTCATCTACTTGAATAATTTTCTTACTTGACATATACGATTCCTCCTATTTTTGGGCACAAAAAATGCCCTTTTTGAATGGTGTATTCGCAAAAGGACCTCAGGTATCATATCATAAATTGACTTGTTACCCTTTTTAATCTCTCTGGATTAATTTAAAAGGATTCTGCTTTGATTTATTTTAGCAGTAAATAATAGGAATTACAATAAGCTATTGGTTATTTAGATAGAAGAATGAAATTTTTGAGTAAACCCGTTAATAAAGTATAGCGTAAGAGTGTTTTGATGTAGCTTTCTCAAAAAGAAGAGCATGATTAGATTTCAACGGAAGATTAGAATATATCTTATCTTCTGACAAAAGATGCAATACAGGCAATAAAGCTTTATACTAATGGAAGATAATAATTTGAAAAAGCTTTTGGAGGGTTAATAAGATGAACAATAATGATCGATTAGTAAGATTAAGATATGCTTTAGATATCAAAGATACAGAGATGGTAGAGATTTTTAAATTAGGCGGATTAGAAATAACAAAAGAAGATATAAAGAAACTGTTGGCTAAATCAAAAAATGAAAATTCTGACAATGTAAAAAAAGAGGAATTTCAAAAAAATGATTACGTAAAAGACTGTTCTAACCAAACCTTGGAATCTTTTTTAAATGGCTTAATTATTTTTAAAAGAGGTAGACAAGAGCCTGTTTTAAACGAACCAGAAAAACCAGTTCCAATGGTGATAAATGATAAAAATGTGAATAATATGTTGCTTAAAAAAATTAAAATAGCTCTTTCCCTTTCAAGCGAAGATATGTTAGGTATTTTAGGAAATGCGGGAGTTCAAATATCAAAAAGTGAATTAAGTGCGGTCTTTAGAAAAGAAGGACATCGAAACTACAAAGAATGTGGCGATCGATACGCCCGAAACTTTTTAAAAGGTCTAGCTATAGCTTGGCGAGAATAGTTAGTTGATTGAAAGAACCTACTCTAATTGTACGAAGTAAATAAAAAAATCAGTCTTAATTTCTGTACTCAAAAGCAGAAATTCAGGCGATTTTTTTTATTACGATTATTAAATTCATAGAGAAAATACATTGATTATAAATAATAAACCACTATAATTGAAAAGGATGTAAAAATAGGACATTAGTTTCGAGCAAGTTGTAATTGAACTTATTTATTCTTAATAGTAGTTAAAAAAATAAAAAACGTTAGTACGACAAACATCGTCTAACTTTTTTTTGTTTAAAAAGGCAGCTGCTAAAATCCAGCAATAATACAGGAGGAAAGTATATGAAAAAAACAGGATTTGACCCACAGAAGTATATTGAAGAACAGTCAAAATATATTCTAGAACGTGTAAATGACTATGATAAATTATACCTTGAATTCGGTGGCAAACTGATTGGTGATAAACATGCTAAACGTGTATTACCAGGGTTTGATGAAGATGCTAAGATTAAGTTGTTGCAAAAATTAAAAGATCAAGCTGAAATCATTATCTGTGTCTATGCTGGAGATATCGAACGTAATAAAATTCGCGGCGATTACGGGATTACTTATGATATGGATGTATTAAGATTAATAGACGAGCTAAGAGGATATGGCTTAGAAGTTAACAGTGTAGTTATTACTCGTTATAACGGTCAACCTTCTACAAAACTTTTCATTAATAAGCTAGAAAGAAGAGACATCAAAGTCTTCACACATGCTGCAATTGAAGGGTATCCATCTGATATCGAAAATATCGTAAGCGACGAAGGCTTTGCAAAAAATGACTACATTCCAACAACTAAGCCAATTGTTGTCGTTACTGCTCCTGGTCCAGGAAGTGGAAAGTTAGCAACCTGCTTAAATCAGCTTTATCATGAACGTCACCAAGGGAATACAGCTGGATATTCAAAATTTGAAACATTTCCAGTTTGGAATGTTCCATTAAAACATCCGCTTAACATTGCTTATGAAGCAGCTACAGTAGATTTGAAAGATGTAAATATGATTGATAATTTTCATTTTGAAAAATACAAGCAAGTGGCGGTTAATTATAATCGTGATCTTGAAACGTTCCCTGTTATTAAACGGATTATTGAAAAAATTACTGGTAAAGAATCGGTATACCAATCTCCAACAGATATGGGTGTTAACCGTGTGGGATTTGGTATCATTGATGATGAAGTGGTTCAAGATGCTTCAAAACAAGAAATTATTCGTAGAAGTTTTTCAACAGAATGTGATTTTAAAAAAGGTTTGATTGATGAAGAAATTCTTAATCATATGAAATTGATTATGGAAGAAGTTGAATTGAAAAAAGAAGATAGAGTTCCTGTGGCACCTGCCCGTAAATATGCTGAAAAGATAAGAGAACATTCTGAAGTTACAGATATGCCTGCAGTTATCGCATTTGAATTGCCAGACGGTCAAATTGTGACAGGGAGAACGACTGAGTTAATGGATTCATGCTCTACAGCTATTCTAAATTCGATTAAAGTTTTGGCTAAGATCTCAGATGAAATCCATTTGTTATCTCCAAATATTTTAGAAACGATTCAAAAATTAAAAGTAAATGATCTTCATAGTAAAATGACGGCATTGAATGCCAATGAAGTTCTGATTGCTCTTGCAATTAGTGCAGTAACGAATCCAACAGCTCAAATAGCTTACAATAAATTATCTGAGTTGCAAGACGTTCAAGCACATTCAACGGTAATGTTGAATAAAGATGATGAGCAAACACTTCGTAAATTAGGATTGGATATCACTTGTGATCCATTCTATCCATCAGAAAATTTGTATTATATTTAACTATATAAAGGAGGTGAGACAAAAGTCTTACCTCCTTTATTTGTTCTCTAAAAATAGTAGTTCAATTAAATGGACAAATAAAGTATGCATTATAAAATAAAGAAATAAAGAGAAACTATCATTAAGTATAAAAGTTAAGAAAGAAGGTATAAAAATGAAATATGGTGATGACTATAAACGAATCCCGGCGACCTCAAAACAAAATGGTAAAGGCATTGAAGTGTTACCAGATCTCTATATGTTTACTGTTCAAATCGTTAATTTATTTTTTATTGGGTATCCAAAAACAACTAAATTCGTAATAATCGATGCAGGTACACCCAGTAAATCAGAAGAAATCATAGAAGCTGCTACAAAACGATTTGGTTCAAATGCCAAGCCTGAAGCTATTATACTAACGCATGGTCATTTTGACCATGTAGGATCAATAATTGAGTTGGTTCAACACTGGAATGTACCTGTTTATGCTCATGAATTAGAAATGCCTTATCTGACTGGGGAAAAAAGTTACCCTAAACCAGATTTTACAGTACAAGGAGGTATGGTAGCTAAAATGTCTCCTTTATTTCCTATTGCACCTATAGAAATAGAGACTCAGGTAATGGCTTTACCAGCTAATGGAGAGGTACCCTATCTTTCAGAGTTTAAATGGATACATGTACCGGGACATTCTCCTGGACAGATTGCTCTTTTTAGAGAAAATGATCGAACATTGATCGCTGCTGATACATTTGTTACAGTCAAACAAGAAAACCTGTATAAAGTGATGACTCAAAAACAAGAAATTAGTGGTCCTCCACGCTACTTAACCACTGATTGGAAAGCTGCCAAACGTTCTGTTCAAATTCTTGAAAAACTTAAACCAATTTGTGCGGTCACAGGACATGGTTTACCTATGGGAGGAGAGCTACTAAGAGAAAACCTTGGAAAATTAGTCAGAGAATTTGATGATATTGCTTTGCCCACACATGGCAAGTATATATAGTTTCTCAATTCAGCATTGTAAAAAAGTAGCCGATAATCAGTTGTTTTGAGTATTGGTTACTTTTTTCTCTGCATTTTTAGGTATTAAAAATAAAAGCAATTAACACACCTGACATGAAAGCGTTATATTTATGTTGTGGTAAATAAAGGAATTCTATATAATTAAATTTAAGTAATAAATATATGAATTTTTGATGTGAGTTAGTTTAATTTTTAAAAGAAATGAGGGTGAAGATGGACTGGGATAAGGAAATACAAGACTTAAAAACTGATTTTGTACCCTATATGGAAAGTGGAGTTTACATCCATGATGGAATGAAACTATTATTCAGTAAAAACAAAGAAGAGTTATTTCCTTCAGCAAGCATTATTAAGCTTCCCATTTACCTCTACTATTATGAACAAGCAATTCAAGGCAAACTCAACTTAATGGATAGAGTGAATGTATCAGACAAAGGGCGTGCTAATGGATCTGGAGTAATGCACATTTTGACATCTATTGAAGACTGGAGTATTGAACAACTCTTACAATTAATGATTGCCGTTTCAGACAATGAAGCAACAAATCAGCTGATCTCTTATGCGGGGTTAGAGAACTTGCAAGTATGGATAAAAGAAAAAACATGGAATGAAGGAATAGTTTTAAGACGATACTTGATGGATTATGAGTCTGGTTTAGTCAATGAAGTGACACCACAAGGAGCTGTATCAGTTTTAAAAGAAATCATGGGACTTGGAAGTCAGCATCCATTATGGAAAAATCAGATAGAAAAACCATTTATATTGCAGCAGTTTCGAACAGGCCTTCCAGGTTATTTAGATGAGAGAGAGATTCCAGTTCTAGAGATGCTAAATAAAACTGGCGAAGACAATGAGATTCGCCACGATGTTGCTTTATTTCGGTACAACGATCGAGTAGTGTACATCGCTGCTTTAAATAAAAACGTAAAAGAAGAAGCAAAGGCAATTGAATGGATGCAAGAATTAGGGAAATTAGCGTTTAAATTTTTAACGAATGCCCACTAATCATCATCCTTCTTGCTGATAGAATTGAAAAATTGGCAGTAAGGAGTGAACAACTAAATGAAAAAACTGGTTAATGTTGCGACAACTTTTTTATGGTCAAAAAATAATGGTCATCCGGTTCAGGAAAAAATAAAAAAACAACAGACAAAAAAACAGTTTTATACATTATCAGATGAGGAGGTTTTAAGCCTTTATAAGGATCGTTTGGTAGATTCAGAATTGCTTTATGGGGATGTTGTTGAAGTCTCTGAAATTGTAGGAGAATACGCAAAAGTAACCGTTCCAAGACAAGCATTTAAAAATGAACCTAAAGGATATCCCGGCTGGGTGATAGCTAAAGACCTTGTTCCTGTGCCACAAGAATGGTCAGAAGACTTAGAACAAATTGCTGTCAATCAACCTACAGCAAAAATCCTATTTACCGAGGATAAACAAATTTTTCAATTTGTTTCGATAGGGACGATTTTATCTTTAATGGAAGAAACACCTAGTCAATACAAAGTTATTACACCAGATGGGATTGGATTTGTAGCAAAAGAAGATGCTCATTTAGTTGAAAACTCTTCAATCCATGCTGTTGAACAACTCATTGGTCTCGCAAAATCATTTTTAGATTTGAGATATGTTTGGGCGGGAACAAGTGCTGCTGGATTTGATTGCTCCGGATTTGTTTATACCTTGTTTCGAACGTTTAATGTTTGGTTAAGCAGAGATGCTCAAGAACAAGTTTTTGAAGGAGAAGTTCGTTCATATGAAGAAGCAATACCTGGAGATTTGTTGTTTTTTGCTTACCAAGAAGGCAATGGAGAAGTTCATCATGTAGGCATTTATTTAGGAGAGGATCAAATGATTCATTCACAAACTCCCGGATCAAAAGTAATCATAACGAAGCTTGAAGGGACTAAGTACCAAAAAGAATTATGTGCAGTCAGGCGTTTTTTTTAAAATTATAAAAAAGAAGAGGAAAGGGTGAAAATCAATGAACTATCAAATAAAAGGTTTGGGAATACTTAGTTTAGCCGTTTTATTAACTGCATGCGGAGGTACAGAAACAAATGGGTCATCAACAGAAAGCAATTCAGCTGATGGAGAAAAAAACTTAGCAGACACTCAAGAACTGCGTTTAACTGCAGCTTCAGAAATTCCATCTATGGATACAGCTTTAGCAACTGATTTAACTAGTTTTACTGTTATGAATAATGTGTTTGAAGGACTATATGTTTTAGGACCAGATGCTGAGCCTGTCTTAGGTGTTGCAGCTGAAGAACCTACCATCAGTGAAGATGGAAAAACGTACACTTTTCAGCTACGAGAAGATGCTGTTTGGTCTAATGGAGAACCTGTAACAGCGGATGACTTTGTCTATGCCTGGCAAAAAGTTGTGGCTCCTGAAACAGCCAGTGGTTATGCATATATGTTTGATGGATTAATTCAAAATGCTACTGAAATTATCAATGATGAAATGGATTCCACTGAGTTAGGGATTAAAGCGCTGAGCGATAATGAGTTAGAAATCACATTAATGCAGCCTACCTCTTATTTTGATCAATTATTGACGTTGCCGTTTTTCTTTCCCCAAAATAAAGCATTTGCTCAAGAACAAGGGGATGAATATGGTAGTACAAATGAAACTCTCGTTTACAATGGACCTTTTGTATTAGAAGGATGGGATCAAGCAAGCAGTGTGGGATGGACGTTTGAAAAAAATGATGATTATTGGGATGCTGACTCAGTTGTTTTAGACACAGTAACAGTTGATGTAATCAAAGAAGTGACAACTGAGCTGAACCTATTTGAAAATGGCAGTACAGATATAGCCTTTTTATCAGGAAGCTTTGTGTCGCAATACAGTGAAGATCCTAATTTTCATTCTTCGTTAAATGCGACAACATTCTATATTGAAATGAATCACTTAAATAGTGAAGAAGAAACAGAATTAAGCAATGCAAATATTCGTTTAGCGATTGCCTCTGCAATTGATAAAGATGGGTATGTTGATAACGTATTACAAGACGGATCAGCGTCTATCGATGGATTTGTTCCGGCTGGTTTAGCAAGTAATCCAACAACAAAATCAGATTTCCGTAAAGATGCTGGAAATTTATTGCCTTATGACTTAGAAAAAGCTACAGAAGCTTGGGATGCGGGGTTATCTGAATTAGGAACAGATAGTATTGAATTAGAGTTGATTACCTCAGATACAGAAGATTCAAAACGTTTGGCTGAATATTTACAGGATCAATTGCAAAAGAATTTACCCGGACTGACGGTTATATTGAGAAGTATGCCTTTCAGTATGAAATTAGAAACAGTACGTGAAGGAAACTATGATATGGCTGTCAACTCATGGATCGCGGACTTTGCAGATCCAATCAATTATGTAGAACGCTTTGATACAGACATCAATCGAATGAATTATTCGAACCCAGATGTAGATGCTTTAGTAGATACAGCAAAGGCGACATTTGATGACGACGAAGCACGTTGGGAAACATTAGTAGAGATCGAGAAGGTTTCTTTAGGTGAAGATGCAGCTCTGGCACCGTTATACCAATCAGCTGATTCTTACTTATTGAATCCAAAAGTTAAAGATTACTATAAACGCGTTTTCGGTCCAGATAGTTACAAATGGACATGGATAGAAGCAGAATAAGCAAAAATACTAAAAAGAAGTCGCTTTGTTTTAAGTAAGGTGTTAATCACTAGAAATTAAAGTTTTTAATATATAGTTGATTGACTGGTTTGATTTCGGTATTCGACCGGACTTAAGTCAGTCATTTTTCTTTTGATCAAACGTGAATAGACTATTTAATATCCTCGAATGCGATAAATTCATTTTCTTGATTATGCTGATGAATTACATTAGCTACTCCATAAGAATGAAACTACAAGGTTTCTTGAATAGAGCATTCCGATCCTTTTTACTAACCATAACCGTTTCACTTCCTTTATTGTTACTTAGTATGCGAACGGGCTCATTGATTTGGTTGACGTTTTTCAATAATTGGTAAAAGACTTTTCTAGCTTGACTAGGATTTACAATCGACATAAGCTAGCCCTTCTTTTAATTTCTTTTAAGGCTGAGACAATCCCTCAAAAAAATACACTCTCAAAACTACGAACTGATTTGTTCAGTAGAGGGAGTGTATTTTTCTATATATTTAGTAAACCTAACGAAAGTAGGACTACTTTTTTCACAAAAAATATTTTTCCTAGCCTTGTTGTAAGCACATGAAATTGATTAAAGCTTAGTATACCTGAAGACTAAGAATTAGTATTGATTGTAAAAAATGAATGACCTTTCTATAAAAAAACTTGTTATAACTGAATGTACAAGAGTGAAACGGCAGTATATAAAAAAGAGATTATTACTGATATGTAAATTATCGATATTAGTTCCAACAATTCATTTTTTCTATTCCTTAAAGATATTTAATGTGTGAAAGACTAGTGTTAAAAAACATACTTAAACTATCTGTTGCTGCATAATTTATGGTGGTCTCTTTAATAAGTCTTGTGACGTTTCAAAATTCAAGATATCTCATTATTCTTAATATTAAATAAAATCAAAGTCAAATACACGAAAGTAGATAAATTCATGTATGTAAAACCTTATTAAAAAGAGGGCGATATACATGAATTTTAATTTGATAAATTTAAACGACACTTATAATGGACAGCGAAAAATCAATCAGATTAATACTTGGTAAAAATATATCCTGGTTAAACTCTTATTAGATAGTTGATTAGTTTTAATTGTTTTTTTTTAGCTCTAAAAGCATCGGAATTATATTTAGTAAGATTGATACAATCGTTAAAACCCATAGGACTGTTGTCATAGTAGGTACTACATCTAATAAAGCAACCCAATCTTTTACCTTTACCCAATCGGATATCAAGCTGTGACCTGCAACAATAGTCAATGCTGTGAATGACAACCCCATAGCCATTGCTAATTTATAATCTTTACCTACTTTATATAGATAAAGATTTAAAAAAGTTGCTACTATAGCGATAATTCCTAATAGTAGAAACATAAATATTCCTCCAATTTTTTTGATTTGTATTGATAAGTCATAAGTATCTTATTTTAAGTATTAATTGTGAAGTGGGTTCTTTATTTAAAAAGTTATGGTACCTAGTTACTAGTGTTTAAGATATAAATATAAAAGTTGCTATTACCTAACCTTGGTAATCCTAAGACTCGCTTAAAGATGCTTTAATATCCTTATATAGTTCTTTTGCTTCTTCCTGTTGTTCAAGTATCGATCGTTCTTTCTTATAAGTGTCAAAATAGATACAGTCAATTTCGTTTAATAAATTTTCAAGTAAGGTATTTTTTTTGTTGGGGCTTAATTTTTTGGAAAAAATAATTGAATTATAATTAGAACGAAAATCTTCAATTGTCCGCACTCTAATCTCCCTCTTTCTAATAACTTACTCCTTTAAGACTATCAATAATAGTGCTTGTTTCATAGCAACCAGTGGTTGCTTTTTAGCACCTATTGATTTACATCAGGATAAGAACAATCAAAAGAAAATTTCAGGTAATAAGCTGCTACTGTAAAGTGCAAAGCATAAGAATAATGGTAGCATTTGTTCACAAAAAGAAATAAGTAAGTATGCTCCTATTGAGTTTTCGAATTATTATTTTTCAATTACTAATTTTTTGTGACAACAATAATTAATAATTGCTCATTTAAATAAAATAAGTCGCCATTTATACAGGCTAAACTGTTATATTTCAGGTATTATTAAAAAAATATGGAGGGATTTATTTGAAAAAAACAGTTTTTATTTTAGGTTGTTTCACTTTTTTTAGTTTTATCTCTACTATAAAGGTTCACGCTGAAGAAATTTTTTCATCAGAAGAGAATAGTGTAGCTTATGACATGAAACAAGGTGGAATACAGAAATTTGAAGATGAAATAGGAGAGACTTACACCATTACCATTGAAGAAGAGCCCCGATGTTTCATTATGGCAACTAGTGTCAAGAATGGTACCTATAAAATTACAAAAGAAAAAGCTTTTCAGTGGAAAGCAAGTTATAAGATAGACGTAAGTAACCATAAAATTATAAGTGCTCATTCTGCTTCAGCAACAGCCTTCATAGGGAGGTTTAAGAGTTTAATATTGAAAGTAGATAACCCTACACAAGCTACATATTACTTAAAACGAAAGTTATTAATTGGCAAAGCATCGACAAACTTAAGAGCAAAATTATCTGGCAATACTATTTCTATAACCTATTAAGGGCTACTCACCAAGATATTCAACAGTGGTTGTTCCTCCCCATCCAAAAGTATCTGTTACAAGACTATAAATAACGAATAAATTAACGAGCAAACAACAAGCACACGCGAAGTAAACAATCTTATGTAGTGTGTTTGTTTTTTTGTTTCGTTTGATTACAATGGGCGCTACAAAGAAGCCATATGGAGCAATTAAACAACCCATACAAGTAAGAATTAATAATATTAGACCTTCATCTTTATCCGTATTTCCATGAATTAAATCTAGTTTGTTAACATTTTTTTCAATTTTCGCTTTATCTTCTTCTATTTCTTTTTTGAGGTTCTGATCTTCTTTTAATAAGTCGTCAACCGAAACGTCGTAATAGGTACTTAACTTTGCTAGATTATCTAAATCAGGGTAACTATTGCCATTTTCCCATTTTGAAATGGATTGTCTTGAAATATGTAAATGGTTAGCTACATCCCCTTGAGAATACCCTTTATTGACCCTGCTTTCCTTCAGTCGTTCTCCTAATATCACTTATCTTCCTCCCTATTCATTACTTTTATATATCATACCTAAAGTAGTAATCATTGACTATACACTATTGTGTTCTTATATTTTAACTGTATTATAAACAATTTTTGTTTAAATAAAGTTTGTTAATTTTAGACAAGCTCCTGCAATTAATAAACCTATAATTAGAGGCAATGTACTAAATAAACTTTCATTTTTAAAGTACATGGTCTTCTTATTCATATATTCCGAAATATTTATTCCTCCTATAACAACTATTATAATAGTTAATAATGAAGTATAAAAGTTGAATTTATCTTCTACAGTAATTGTATTCCTTATATTGATACCTACAAAACATAAAATAAATCCTAATATAATATTAAAAATTATGTTTAATAATTTCAATTTCATTTTTCAACATCCACCTCTTTAACTTAATCTTATAATGCAAGAGTCATAACTAACGTAGCTGCTGCGACAGCCCAGCAAGTATTCATTCCAATACTCTTGAATCCTTTGATTAATTCACTTTCTATGGTTCCTTTTATGTCTGTAACAATATTAAAGACTTTTAAAACTGTATCATATTTCATCTATTTAGCAATAGCTGCTGAAGCTTTAGCTACTAATTTATTCCATTTTTCTTTACTAAACTACTTTACAGGTTTTATCATACCTTTTACAGCTACTTTAGTAGCAACTGTTTTAACACCCATAGTTTGCATTTGTCCCAAATTAGCTTGTTCTGACATTTGACCATATTTTGATTCTTCAAATATAGACACTAGGTATTTTTGACATAGAAGGATGTTCTTTGTTATCTATTGCAACCGGTTTCAATCTTTATTCTTGACACTATTGAACTATAACTATTACACTATGGCTGTCAATAAAAATACAATTGAAATAGGAGGGAACTTAATGTTTACAGAAAAAGTTCGTGTCGTACAATTCGGTTGTGGAAAGATGGCAAAGGTAATCATTAAAAATTTAGTCAGTCATGGTGCAGAAATCGTCGGAGCAATTGATACTAATCCAGTGGTTATCGGCCAAGACATTGGAGATTTTGCGGAATTAGGTTATCGAACAGGTATCAAAATTTCTAATAATGCTCAGGAAGTTTTTGAAAATTGTGATGCAGATGTAGCAATTGTGACTGTATTTAGTTATATGCCTGAGATGGAGAAAATATTTGAAACGTGTCTGGTTAATAATGTAAATGTTATTACTACTTGTGAAGAAGCTATTTATCCATGGAACACATCTCCAGCAGTAGCAAATCGCTTGGATCGTATCGCTAAAGATCACGGAGTAACAATTACTGGTAGTGGAATGCAAGATATTTATTGGATTAATATGCCAACTCTCATGATGGCGGGAATGAATAAAATCAAGAAAATTAAGGGTGCAGTAAGTTATAACGTTGAAGATTATGGTTTAGCATTAGCTGAAGCTCATGGTGTAGGTTATGAAATAACTAAATTCGAAAAAGAAATTTCTCAAGCTCAAAGTTTACCTTCTTATATGTGGAACGCAGCAGAAGGGATTTGTTCGAAAATGAATTGGACAATTCAATCAGTCAGCCAAAAAAGCGTGCCTTTTGTACTTGAAGAAATGGTGTACTCTGAAACATTAGGACGGAATATTCCTGCTGGTGAAGCAATTGGGATGTCTGCTGTGACAACGTTTGAAACTCATCAAGGAATTGAAATCGAAGTTGAGTGTATTGGAAAAGTTTACCGAGAAACAGATGGCGATATGTGTGATTGGGAGATCACTGGAGAACCTGATATGGTCTTTTCACTAGAAAAACCCGATACCGTTGCGCATACTTGTGCTACTATAGTTAATAGAATTCCATCTCTTATAGAGGCACCTGCAGGATTGGTGACAGCTGATCAACTAGCTGAATTAAGCTACTTAACTTATCCAATTAATCTGTACGTCTAACTAAAAAGTATAGGGTGATAAGATGCAAGGACTGAAACGTATGTATCCTTTTAGTCTTTGTGACATTTTAAAAAGCCAGCAAGATAAAAAAGTAGTTGGAATGGTTGGTGACGGAATCAAGGATGCACCAGCATTAGTGAATGCTGATATTAGTAATACTATGGGTAGCAGCTTCTCGGTGACAATAGAATCAGCTGATATTGAAATCGTAAAAAATGATTCAGCTAAATTACTGTATAGTTATCACTTAAGTAGGCGATTAAACCGTATTATTAAGCAAATTATTATCTTTTCAATCAGTGTCATTGTCATTTTGATTTTCTTAAGTCTTTTAGAGTATTTAGATTTACCATTAGGTGTTTTTTTCCCTGAAAGTTCAACAATATTAGTTATCTTGAAAGTACTACATTTATTGTAAATGGAGAAAAAACTGCAGTCTCAATGTAATTAGATAAAAGACAAGTTAATACTAAGACAGAGTTAGAAAATGGAGCGGCCTAGTCAAAATAAAAAAGCAGAACTCCGATTTGATGGCGTACTGCTTTTTGTGTTTCTTGTCAGTTTATTTTCATTGGTCCTGCCCACCAAAAGTTAGAGTTTTTATTATATAGTTGATTGGTTGGTTTGAGTTCGGTATTCGACCGGACTTAAGTCAGCCAATTTTAATTTTGGTCGAATGTGAATATGCCAGTCAATGTATTCTTAGGTATTTTAAAAATTGAGTTCTCGACTATATTTTGCCATAAAAATAAAATGAAAAAAAAGTCAATCTTGGGAAAATTAGCAACTAAAAAAGTGGAATTGAATAATATTTTCACATAAATAAGAAAGCAAAGTCTATCCCTATAATCCAATTGAAATTTAAAGTATAAATAAAAGGATTTTGTTTAAAAATAAATTCTATCACCTGATTGTGAAAAAAATACGTAAAATAGAAAAAATCGGTTACATTATTGGAGAAAATGCTGAGGTGAAACGCTTTACAAGTGTTTTTTTTAACGGTACATTATGGGTGAAACGCTTGAAAGCGTATTATATTATTGGAGGGAATAAAATGACAAAAGAATATATTATGTCGATTGATCAAGGTACTACCAGTACTAGAGCAATCCTATTTGATAAAGCAGGAAACCCCAAGTGGAGTTCTCAAAAAGAATTTACTCAACATTTTCCTCAACCAGGTTGGGTAGAGCATGATGCGAATGAAATTTGGATTTCAGTTTTATCAGTCATTGCAGGTGTGTTGATTGAATCTGGATTAAAACCATCTGATATTGATAGTATTGGAATTACCAATCAACGTGAAACAACTGTTGTTTGGGATAAAGCAACCGGTAGACCAATTTATCGTGCTATTGTCTGGCAATCAAAACAAACAAATGACATTGCCGATCAATTAAAACAAGATGGACATACAAAATTAATTAAAGATAAAACGGGATTAGTAATCGATTCTTACTTCTCAGCAACTAAAATCAAATGGATTTTGGATCATGTTGAAGGATCAAGAGAACGTGCTAAAAAAGGTGAACTGTTATTTGGAACCATTGATTCTTGGCTGGTTTGGAAATTAACAGGCGGAAAAGCTCATGTTACCGATTATTCAAATGCTAGTCGTACGATGCTATTTAATATTTATGACCTGAAATGGGATGAAGATATTTTAGCATTATTAGATATTCCAAAAGAAATGCTGCCAGAAGTAAAATCCTCTTCAGAAGTGTATGGCAAAACAATTCCAGAACATTTTTATGGTGGACAAATTCCTATTGCCGGTATGGCTGGTGACCAACAAGCTGCTTTATTCGGTCAAGTAGGATATGAAAAAGGAATGGTTAAAAATACTTATGGTACAGGTGCTTTTATTATTATGAACACCGGAAAAGAACCGATTAAATCTGACAATGGATTGCTGACATCGATTGCTTACGGTTTAAACGGTGAAATCACTTATGCCTTAGAAGGTAGTATTTTTGTTGCTGGATCAGCACTTCAATGGTTAAGAGACGGAATGAGAATGTTTAGAACAGCTCCAGAATCAGAAGAGTATGCTAAAAAAGTAGAGTCAACAGAAAATGTATATGTCGTACCAGCATTTACAGGATTGGGAGCTCCTTATTGGGATCAAGATGCTCGTGGGGCTGTTTTTGGTTTAACTCGTGGTACAACGAAAGAACACTTCATCAGAGCAACACTTGAATCGTTGGCTTACCAAACAAAAGATGTTGTCGATACCATGAATAAAGAATCAGGCATTCCAATTAAAACATTGCGTGTGGATGGTGGAGCATCGAAAAATGACTTTTTAATGCAATTCCAAGCAGATATTTTAGATACTAAAATTGAACGTTCTAAAATTAGTGAAACAACAGCTTTAGGTGCTGCTTATCTTGCAGGGCTGGCAACTGGATTTTGGAAAGATCAAGATGAGATCAAAAAATATTGGGAAAAAGATGCGACATTTGAACCAAATATGGAAGAAGAAGAACGTGAAGATCTGTATACCGGTTGGCAATCAGCTGTAGAAGCTACACGAGTATTCAAACATAAATCTAAAAGAAAAGATAAATAAAAGCTAGCCAAAATAAATCGTTATTTTTGAGTAATTTAACATTTAAGGATAGAATGAAAAAGCACATCTTTTTATTTGGGATGTTCTTTTTCATTCTATTTAAACTGTTTAAAAGGAAAATGAAAGTATCAAGATAGTCGATAAATCAAGCTTATTGTTTAGGAGGCAGCATATGAGTAAAAAATATATCATGTCAATCAGTCAAGGAACGGATATGACGAAAGCCATTTTGTTTGATGAAAAAGGCAATCAAAAATGGAGTTCTCAAAAAGAAATCACACAAAATTTTCCTGCCCCAGGTTGGGTAGAACAAAATGCAAATGAGATATGGTTGTCTGTATTGTCGGTTATTGCAGGAGTATTAATTGAATCGGGAGTAAAACCAGCCGACATCAATAGTGTAGGCATTACCAATCAACGTGAGACAACTGTTGTTTGGGACAAAACAACGGGTAGACCTATTTATCAAGCTATCGGATGGCAATCTAAGCAAACCAATGAAATCGCAAAACAACTAAAAGAAGATGGTCATAAAGATTCTATTCATAGTAAAACAGGGTTAGTAGTTGATTCTTATTTCTCAGCGACTAAAATCAAATGGATCTTGGATCATGTTAAAGGATCAAGAGAACGTGCTCAAAAAGGCGAATTGTTATTCGGAACGATCGATTCTTGGTTGGTCTGGAAATTAACAGGCGGAAAAGCGCATGTTACCGATTACTCGAACGCCAGCCGTACCATGCTGTTTAATATCTATGACCTAAAATGGGATGAAGATATTTTAGCTTTACTAGATATTCCAAAAGAAATGCTGCCAGAAGTAAAATCATCTTCTGAAGTTTATGGAACTACCGTACCCTCACATTTTTATGGTGGAGAAGTCCCAATTGCGGGTATGGCAATTGACCAACAAGCGGCTTTATTGGGGCATGAAGGACATGAAAAAGGGATGGTTAATGCAACCTATGGCACAGGTGCCTTTATTATTATGAACACCGGTGCTAAACCAATTAAATCAGACAATGGATTATTGACTTCTATTGCCTATGGAATTAATGGGGAGATTACTTACACGTTAGAAGGAAGTATCTTTGTGGCTGGATCTGCATTGCAGTGGTTAAGAGATGGACTTAGAATGGTCAAAACAACCCCTGATACTGAGTCATATGCTGAAAAAGTAGCATCAACAGACAATGTCTATGTAGTGCCTTCATTTACAGGTTTAGCCGCACCATATTGGGATCAAGATGCTCAAGGATCAATCTTAGGTTTGACTCGTGGAACAACGAAAGAGCACTTTATTCGTGCGACATTAGAGTCTCTTGCATACCAAATAAAAACAGTTGTAGATACAATGAATGAAGAATCAGGTATTCCAATTGAAGTGTTACGCGTGAATGGCGGAGCAGCTCAAAATAACTTTTTAATGCAATTTCAAGCCGACATGTTAAACAAACGAGTTGAACGCCAAAAAGAAACCGAAACAGCAAATATAGGAGCTGCTTATTTGGCAGGTTTGGCAACTGGTTTTTGGAAAGATGGTAATGAAGTCAAAAAAAATTGGGAGAAAGATGCTGCATATGATCCTAACATGGAAGAATCTGTACGAGAAGATTTATATGCCGGTTGGCAATCAGCTGTCGAAGCAACCAAGGCATACAAACACAAACCCTTAAGAAAAAAATAAACTTCAGTTAGATGTGTTTAAAATAGTTAGAGGAGGAAATAATATGGCATTTTCAGCAAAAACTAGAAAAGAAAATATCGAAAAATTAAAATCCACTCAACTGGATCTACTTATTATAGGAGGGGGTATTACTGGGGCAGGGATCACGGTAGAAGCTGGTGCTAAAGGATTAATAAATGGCTTAATTGAGATGGGCGATTTTGCATCTGGAACAAGCAGTCGTTCAACAAAATTAATTCATGGTGGATTACGTTACTTGAAACAATTTGATGTGGAAAATGTTGCTGAAGTTTCTAGAGAACGTGAAATCATCTATAACAATGCTGCACATATTGTTCATCCCACACCTATGATATTGCCAATCTATGATGAGCAAGATGCTTCATTTTCTTCATTTTCTGCAGAAGTAGCCTTGAAATTATATGATGAATTATCGGATGTCCAAGAAGAATACAAGAATTACTTCTTAGATAAAGAGTCCACTTTAGAGCGTGAACCAGCGCTTAAAAAAGAAGATTTATTACAAGCGGGAGTTTATCTAGACTATACTTCTGATGATGCCAGAATCACAACAGAGTTAATGAAAAAAGCGAATGATTTTGGTTCCATCATTGCGAATTATGTTAAAGCTGTTGATTTTATATTTGATGATCAACAAAAAGTAGCTGGTGTAAAAGCCCAAGATGTAATAACTGGGGAACAATTTGACATCAATGCTGATATTATCATGAATGCTACAGGCCCGTGGTCAGATGAAACAAGAGAAAAAAGTGAAGCAGACTCTGAACAAAGAATGCGCCCAACAAAAGGGGTTCATTTAGTGGTTCCTGAAGAGCGTTTACATGTGAATGGCCCTATTTATACGGATTCTAGTTTTTCTGATAATCGTATGCTTTTTATTATTCCACGTAATGGAAAAACGTACTTTGGAACAACGGATACGGACTATACTGGAGATATCAATCATCCAACAGTTTCCCAAGAAGATATCGAGTACTTGTTAAAAGCGGTAAACTATCGATTCCCAGAAGCTAAGCTGACCGTAACAGATATTGAAGCAAGTTGGGCTGGATTGAGACCTTTGATTGCAGAAAGCGGCGGAAAAAATCCATCAGCAGTATCTAGAGGAAGCTCATTAACAGAATCTGAAAATGGGTTGATCACAATTGCGGGAGGGAAATTAACTGATTACCGCAAGATGGCTGAGGGATCGTTAAAATTAATTTCTAAACGATTGAAAGAAAAAACGGGTAAAGAATACCCTGAAGTAGATACTAAAGTAGTTAAATTATCAGGCGGAGATGTTCCTTTAGGAAGCAAGTTTGAAGCTTATGTTGAAGAACAAGCTAAAAAAGGAATGGAAAGTGGTCTTTCAAAAGGAGAAGCGGAAAAAATAGTCAGATGGTTTGGCTCAAATGCCAGCGAAATTTTTGATCGAGCTAATTCTTTCACAAAACCCGCTAACCTAGATTTAGGGGATGCGTTATTCCTTATCTACACTTTAGAAAATGAAATGGTTCTAACACCTACAGATTTCTTTGACCGTAGAACAGAAAGTATCTTATTTGATCATCACCATGTTCTAGAGATAAAAGAAGCTGTTGTTGAATTTATGGCTGATTACTACCAATGGGATGCAGCAACAAAAGAAAAAATGGTTGCAGAATTAGAAGAAATGATTGCTGAAGCCAATCTTTCAAATTTATAACAAACTAAGAGAGGGTAAGACAAAAGTCTTATCCTCTTTTTTTATCCTAATACTTATTCTAGGAAATATTTCCAAAAACAGTGTTCCTTTCACGAATAAGTGATATGGAAAATCGGTCTCACTTTTCCATGAAATGACTCTACACGAATGAGCGAGTCACAAAACTATTGCCACTTTCCCATGAAACGGCACTAGATAGAAGAGTGACGCAAAAAAACTTACCTTTCTATGAAAAAGGAAAGGTAAGTTTTTTATGGTCGTTTTAATTATAAAAAGTTAATCAAAATCATAATCTAAATTATTTGACTGACGTTCATGTAATTTTTTCATAACAAATCGTGCAGGTGGTTGAGCAATCAAAAGTTCACAAAACAAAGCAATCGAAAAATTTCTAGGCCAATGTGACAATGATTCAAATGAAGATAAGTTGAAACCTTTACCAATCATAGTGCCAAGTACTGTCATAATCAATGACATCCCAATAACAGTAAAAAAGATGGTAAATAAAATTTTTGCATTAAATCCATCGGTATCATCAGAAAAAGTATGCACTAGTTTTTCTGCAATACGTCCAATAACAAGTACTTCTAATAACATGGCAATGATCAAAATAAGTGGAAAAGATTTGAAAATAATCATAAATACTTCTTTATCAAGTTTTCCAAATTCTAGTCCAATATTTACTGTACTCATAATTAAAACAGTTATTGCGCAAATAATGACACCGTATAACATTCCTTCTTTTCCATTGTGGGGCAATCTGTTTTCTTTAATTTCTTTGATAATGAAAAACTCCTTTTTGTGTATCTATAAGAAGTGTATCAGAAAAAATAACTCTTTCGTAAGTGAAAATTTCATGAAAATTCAAATGCGTTTTTTAACCAAACTAAATAACCGCTCTCCATTACAGAGAGCGGTTATTGGTTAACTAGTATTATTTTATTTTTAAGGTGCTCAACTGTTCTTCAATAGCTTCTAATGGTGCTTCCGCCTGCAATAAAGCAGCTGCAGTATAGGCACTTTCAATTAAAGCAGTGTCATATAAATTGACTGTCTTATCAGAAGTTTCAATCGCTAGTTCTAAATTCATTTTAGCACTGCCTAAATCATAAAAAGCCAGAACTGTTTCTTCTTCAAAAGAAGATAGAGCCTCTTCAATTCGATCAAAGCTGGTTCCAATTCCGCCTTCAGGAGTTCCACCAGCACTCTTAACAGTGACATCTTTAGCAACTTCACTAATTAATTTAGCTAAACCGTCTGCGATTTCGGTTACATGAGAAACTAGCAATACACCATATTCTTTACTCATCGTAAACACCTGCTTCCATCATTGTTTTAAATAAATAACTGCTGGACATAGCACCCGGGTCAATGTGACCGATAGAGCGGTCACCTAAATAAGAGGCACGCCCTTTAGTAGCTTTCATGTCTATTGTTTTTTCAACAGTTTCGTCAATAAAAGCACTTGTCAACGTTTTTGATTTTACAGCTTCAACAATCGGTACCCATTCATCGACCATAGTTTTTTCTCCTGCTACGGCTTTCCCACGTTTTTGGATGCCTTCTAATCCGGCTTCTAAGACGGTTGCTAGATCATCGCTGTCTTGGCTAGCCTTAGCCATGCTAATAAAAGCAGAGCCTAGTAGTGGGCCTGAAGCGCCTCCTACTTTACTAACTAAAGTCATTCCAGTTACTTTAAGAAGATCGGGTAACGTTTCAGGATTTTTAGTTTGCAATGCTTCAGTTAATGCATTAGCTCCGCGAGCAAGGTTGTTTCCGTGGTCACCATCACCAATAGCCGTATCTAGTTCGCTAAGATAATCTTTGTTTTCTAAAATTTGTTCAATAAAAAGATCAATCCACTTTCTTGCTGTATCTTGAGTTAACATAAAATTTGTTCCCCTTTCTTTACCATGCAATTGTTGTTACGGGTTCATTTAAATACTCTAACCAACTAGAATCTTCAAGTTTAACTAAGGTTAGAGAAAGACCTTCCATATCGATAGAAGTCATGTAGTCGCCAACTTTTCTGAAGTCTAACGTTAATCCTTCGTCCTTTAATAACTGTTTTACATCATTCATAAAAATAAATTGTTCCATTAACGGAGTTCCACCCATACCATTTACTAAAACGGCAAAAGTATCTCCTTTTTCCCATTGAAATTCTTTCTTTAATTGATTAACAAGTTCTTTAGCTAGTGCAGCAGAAGGTTGAAGTTTTTCTCTGCGGTAACCAGGTTCGCCATGGATTCCTACGCCGAATTCAATTTCATCAGCTTCTAATTCAAATCCTGGTTTGCCAACTTCTGGTACAGTAGCAGGATTTAAAGCAACACCTAAAGATTTAACATTTGGGATAAGCTTGTCTGCTAATGCTTTGATCTCTGTTAAAGATAACCCTTTTTCAGCAGCAGCACCTAAGATTTTGTGAACTAATACAGTACCCGCAATTCCACGTTTTCCAGCAGTATATGTGCTATCTTCAACAGCAATATCATCATCTACTACGACATAATCAACTTCAATATCATCCATTTCTGCTAACTCTTTAGCCATATCAAAGTTCATAACGTCTCCAGAATAGTTTTTAATAATTAAGAATACGCCTTTTCCTTCATCACTAGCCTTGATACCTTCTAAAATTTGATCAGGAGTTGGAGAGGTGAACACTTCGCCACAAACAGCAGCTGACAACATCCCTTTTCCAACAAAACCGGCGTGAGAAGGTTCATGTCCACTACCACCACCACTCACTAAACCAACTTTTCCTGTATGTTCAACTTTACGATGAATGACAGATGTTTCAGGTAAACGTTCAACCAAGTCTTCGTAGGCAAAGACTAAACCATTAAGCATTTCATCTAAAATATTCGATGGATCATTGATGATTTTTTTCATTTTTTCCAGACCCCCTGAGAGTTTTTTTATTGACTTCACTACCATTGTAACCGTTCTTAATGCAAAGAACAAAACAAACGATTAGTGGAAGTGACTAAACAGGCAATGAAAAAAAAAGAGCTGGTTTCAAGCTGTTTTGGTATACTAGTAATAGATGCAAATCGTTATGTTAAAATTGCAATGTATTTAGAAATGATGTTAACGGCTTTAGATATTGATTTGGTACCAATTCAATATCTGCCTTTATTATCCGTTGTTAAAGAAGACATGTTAGAATATTTTAAAGAGTAATTTTTAATCAATCAAAAATGGAGGCTAATAATGAAAACTCTAGTGATCCTATCTCATCCTGAAATTAAGGAGTCAGGAAGTCAGCAATATTTGTTGAGTTCGATTCCTGAAAATAAGAATATAACTGTTCATCATTTGGAATCTATTTATCCTGATTTCAATATAGACGTAGAAAAGGAACAAGAGCTGTTAAAAGAACACGATCGAATCATTTTCCAGTTTCCTTTTTACTGGTATACGGCTCCTGCATTATTGAAAAAATGGCAAGACGATGTACTGGCAGATGGTTTTGCCTATGGTAAGAAAGGGAAAGTATTAATTGGAAAAGAATTTGGGTTAGTTTTGAGTATTGGTGTAAAAAAAGAAGAATACCAACCTGGAGGACGTGAAGGGTTCAGTATTGATGAGTTGACAAAACCCTTTCAAGCGATGGCATTGAAGACAGGAATGACGTTTCTTAAAACATTACCTATTTTTCAATTTAGTTATTTAACAGAAAATCAAAAAATGAGTCTATTGATTCGCTACCAACAATATTTAACTCGTGAAAAAGATGATAGTTTAGAAGCCCGAGAAAGATGGTTCATCCAAGAATTATCAGAGACGGATGTGACTAAATTAAATCATGGAGATCAATTCGTTCTAGACCAAGCAATAGAATTTATAGAAGAAAATAGAGATACAATAGATGAATTAAAGATTATTTTAGATCAAATGAAATAGCTTATCAAGGAGGTTGGTAAATGAAATGAAACAAAAAGAATGGTTGATTCAAGAGTTGGAACGATTAATCCAAACAAGTCGTGACTACAAGCAAAAAGCTTTATTAAAAGCTGTGGTTGCTTTAATTGATGAGCAAGTTGAACGAATTAGACAAATGGAAGGCGAATTGGATGGAACGTTATGGAGTCCGCGCAATTGGAATGAGTAAGACAAAACAAAAAATAATAAAAAGACAGGCAACCATAAACATGGCGGCCTGTCTTTTTAAAGCAAGAACTGATTTTTACTGTTGGGTCTAATATTAAAATTTTTGTATGAAAAAACCTAGAAAGAAGCGGTTATGAGAAACGATAATAAATAAAGGAACCATTCTATTCTTTCAGTTTTGATCGGACATAAGAATAGTTCCCTAAATATTTTACAAGGTGTCCATTTTGCAAAAGATAGGTTGTATCAAAAAAATTATCTAAAAAATAGCGGTCATGTGAAACAGCAATAATCGTTCCTTTAAACTGATTTAAGGCTTCTTCAATTATTTCTTTAGAATCAATATCCAAATGGTTAGTAGGTTCATCCAAAATAAGAACGTTATGATTTAAATGAACGAGTTGTGCCCATCTTAAACGCATTCTTTCCCCACCAGATAGTTGATTCATTTTTTTAAAGACATCTTGTCCATAAAATAAAAACTTTGCTAAAATATACCTTGCCTCACTTTCTGAAACAGAAATTTTATCACGAAACTCTTCAATAACTGTAAATTGAGTAACCATTTCAAAGGCATGTTGGGAGAGATAGCCAATGGACAGAGAAGACCCTACTTCAACGCTTCCAGTATCCGGTTGGATTTTCCTAAGTAATAGATTTAATAAAGTACTTTTTCCAGTTCCATTTGCCCCCACAATGGCAATGTGATCTTGATAGTGAACATGAAGTTCAAGGTTTTCAAATAATAACTTCTCTCCATAGTATTTACTCACTCCATTTAGTTGAAATAGATTCTTACTAGACCGTTTTTTAGTTGTTAATTGGACCTCCATCTTATGTTGTTCAAGAAGCGGTTTTTTAACTAATTCAATTCTAGCCAAAGCCTTTTCCATGTTTTTTGCACGGCGATGCATAGCATCGCTTGGTGGATTAGAACGGTTTGCCCATTCTTTTAAGCGTTTGATGGCTTCCTTCATTTTTTTTATTTTTTTCTGTTGATCTTGATACCCTTGAAATTCGTTTAGTATTCGTTTTTCTCGTTCCTTAACATAATCAGTATAATTTCCAAAATAATAATGTAATTCTCCTTGGTCGATCTCAACGATTTCTTGTACAATATCATCTAAAAAGTAACGATCATGTGAAACGATGATGATCGCTCCATCATAGTTCTTCACGAACTGAGTCAACCATTCAATAGCTAGAATGTCTAAATGATTTGTGGGTTCATCAAGCAAAAGTAAATCAGGGTGTTCCAGTAAAATTTTCGCTAAACCAACTTTTGTCCGTTCTCCGCCACTCAAGGTTTTCCACTCTTTTTCCAGTAAAGCATCAATGTTTAAGCCGCTTGCTACGCGACGAATGGAGGCATCTACCTCGTATCCGCCTAGTTCTTCAAAATCTTGTTGCAATTGTCCATATTGATTTAAAAGCTTTTCTAAAGGAGCATTAGGGTCTGACATTTTAAAACTGAGTTGTTCCATTTTATTCTCCAAAAGGAAAATATCTGCGAAGCTTTTTTCTAAAAGTTTATATACTAGCAGGTGATCATCTTGTTTTGGAAGTTGAGCAAGCATGCCAACGGTTAAGTTTTTTTGCCAAGAGATCATGCCATTACTAGGTTGCTCAATACCAGCAATGAGTTTGAGTAAGGTTGTTTTTCCTTCACCATTTTGTCCAATCAAACCAATCTTTTTTGAGGTAGTGATATCCAGACTTAAATCACTAAAAATCGTTTCAGCTCCATAAGTTTGTGTTACATTTTTCATACTAAATAGACTCATGTTTAATTCCTCCGTTTACCGGAAACAGCAAAAAAAGAGAGGAAAAAAGACCTCTCTTTTTAGAAACAACGGCGTATAAAAAGACTTCTTAAAGAAGTTCCACGTGTCGTAAAAAGATGCTTTTTCTGGCTTTTCCATTTTAATTTAGTTAAAAAAGGGTATACTTCACCAATTTTGACAAAACAGCGGAAAATTCGGCACGGATAACATACAAAAATGCTGTTTCTTTATTTGTTATCACGTTCCAACCAGTTATTAACATCTTTTCACCTCCTTAAATTCTAATCATTTATTCATTATATTATACTATATAGCTGGCATTAGTAAAAGAAATTGTAAAAATTTAACTTAATAATGATAAAACCAATAGAATACTAGGCTCCTACTTTTTTGCTGCTAGGTAAATCTTTGTGAATTTTGGTATCGATTGTTTGTAAAAAACAGGTATAATAGGAAAAAAAGGAGGAGTAGAGAGAATGAAAAGAGAAAGTACAGCAGACTATGACATAAAAATGGAAAATGTCCGTTATTCTGCTCCTCAACGGTATTATGGAACAAGAATCTTATTTGTTATTAAAGGATCTGCAACCATTTCATTTGGAGGACGTAATTTTGAAATGGAAGAAAATGATATTTTAATTGTTAATCGTACCAATAACTATTCCGTAATGGGAAGTGAAGATAATTGCATTATTTCACTTAGCATTTCTAGTCAGTTTTTTGTGACGCATTATAAGGAATACTTTCATTACAATTTTTTCTGTTTTTCAAAGGAATTGGATCCTGGCAGAGAAGGAATGATTGCACAATTAAGACGATGGTTATCTGAAATCATGATTGCAGATTCTAGGAAAGATGAGAGCAATACGCTGGAGATTCGAAGTAATTTGTATCAGATTATGTTACTGATGACTCGCTTTTTTAAAAAAGAAGCTCCACATTGGAAAGGTGTAGACACAAGTGATGAACGAATCGCACGAATTATTCAGTTAATTGAACAGAGATATGCAGAACCGTTGACGCTCTCTGAGTTAGCCGAACATGAAAACCTATCTTCTTCTTATCTATCGCGTTATTTTAAGCAAATGACGGGTATGGGATTTTTAAATTACCTAAATCAAGTTCGTTTAAAACATAGCCTAGATGATTTATTGTATACTTCGGATAATTTATTTCAAATAGCGATGAAAAATGGTTTTTCGACTGCAAAAAACTACACGGTTGTTTTTAAAACGATTTATAATCAAACACCTGCTCAATATAGAAAAGAGCACCAACATGAACAATTAGAACAACATGAAGCGTTGATCAATAAAGTTGAAGCTCACACTGTTCTTGATTCTCCAGCTATTTTAGATAGACTGGCTAGCTATTTAGATGAAGGAATAGATCAAAGTTACACAATAAATGAAGAACACCTTGAAGAACGTAGAATTGTTCTGAATAGTGAAGGTGAGCAAGAGTTAAACCATGAAAAGCACATCATATTTATTGGTGAATTAAAAGAACTACTAAATGAAAATGTTAAAAGACAGTTGATTTTAACAAAAAAACAAATGCGTGTAGACTTTGTAGGTATTCAAAAACTCTTTGAAGAGACGATACCTTTAACTGATACTGATTTATCTGAAGGGGTTGGTAGTTCAACTAGTTATGCAAATTCTGATATTGTCCTGCAGTTTTTAAAAGAACAAGGAATCTATTTATTCTTAAAGTTAGAGTATAAACAAATTAGTCAGAATGAAGAGTTTTACTTTAAAAAAATTGATCAATTCATTCAGCATGCTCTACAAGGTTTTGGGCGTGATTTTGTAGAAAAATGGCAAATTTTATTTTACAGTAAGGAAGATTCTTCAATAGAATCAACAGAATTAGAACGCATTTATTTAAAGGTTTGGCAAGTGATCAAAAATAAATCTAGCAAAATGAAGGTGGGAGCATTTTTTCCGTTTGATGAACGAAAAGAAAAACTTCCAGAAAATCAACAATGGCAAATTGGACATGCAAATAAAATTGAGTTTATCGGCTATGAAGCAGACCAAAACGACGTTATTAACTTTCACGATATTAATGTGGAAGAATTTTCTAAGAGTCATCGTTATATTATCGATAAAACAAAAAAAATCAAATCATTTATGCAACAAATGCAAATCGATCGGCCAATGTTTCTGACTAATTGGAACATGTTATCTGGAAATACTCGCTATATCAATGGTAATTTCTTTAGAGGAGCGCTAATTTTAAAAAAGATTTTAGAATTAGAAAATGACGTAGAAGGAATCGGTTTCTGGATCAATAGTGAAATTCATGAGCGATTACAAGATTGTTCTAATAATCTAATTGATAGTTTAGATTTGTTTCATTTCTTTAATGAAAAAAGACCGACCTTTTATACTATGCGTTTTAAAGAAAGATTAAGAGGAATGGTCATTGCACGGGGATCAGACTATCTAATGACTGAAAATGAGGACGGATATCAACTGATTATTTTCAATGAGCGACAATTTAGTCCCAGATACTCAATTGATGAATTATTTGTAAAAAATCGAAGCAAAGAATTACACATTCATCTCAAAGGAATTAAGCCAGGAAATTATCAAATCCGTACATTTAAATTCGACCGGGATAACGGAGGATTATACTCTAAGTGGTGGAATCTGAATAGTAAGTACGGTATTGACCATGAAATGATGGATCATATTGTCCAATCTCTTAGTCCAGCACTGGATATCAAAGATGAATATTTAAATGAAGAATGGTCTTTTTATTCTTTGTTGACAACTAATGCAATCCATTTTATTGAGTTTCGTAAGGCCATTGAATAAGTGAATGAGATTACTTTACAAAGTACAACCCAATGGCTATACTGTAATTTGGTAGGAGGTAGACCATGAAAAAAGTAATTATTGCTAGCATTAAAGGCTATCAAAAAGGCATTTCTCCTTTATTTCAACCAAGTTGCCGCTATTATCCAACCTGCTCGCAATATGCAATCGAAGCGATTGAGAAACACGGTGCAATCAAAGGTACAGTAATGGGAACAGCTCGCATTTTAAGGTGTCACCCCTTTATTAAAGGTGGGTATGATCCGGTTCCAAAAAAATTTACGTTAAGAAAAAATAGAGAAATAAAAACAGTGAAAAATTAGCAATAAGCTGACAAATTTAACATTTGTCAGCTTATTTAATGCGTTCAAATCTTTTTTTTATAAAAATAGAAAAGGCAAACTATTTTAAGGCTTTTCATTAAAAAGTACGAATAACTTTGACAAACCTTTTAATATAGTGTAAATTGTCTTAGGGACGAAATATGGGGAAAACAAAAAGAAATAATGTTCGTGTTTTCGGCTCCCTATAAAAATGATGATAAATAGCTTAAAAATTAGAGCCATAACAGAAAGAGGTTAAGGAAAATGAAAGTTTTTGACTATGAAGATGTTCAACTTATTCCTAATAAAAGTATTGTAAGTAGCAGATCAGAATGTGATACAACAATTGAATTTGGCGGTAGAACATTTAATTTACCAGTCGTACCGGCTAATATGCAAACAGTTATTGACGAAACATTAGCTATTTGGTTAGCAGAAAATAACTTTTTCTATGTGATGCACCGTTTTGATGAGGAAGACAGAATTCCTTTTATCCAACGAATGAATGAAAAAGGGTTATATTCTTCGATTAGTGTAGGTGTAAAAGCAGCAGAATACACATTTATTGAAACTTTAGCGAAAGAAAATTTAGTACCAGAATACATTACGATTGATATTGCTCATGGCCACTCTGACTTAGTGATCAATATGATTCACCATATCAAGAAATACTTACCTGGAACATTTTTAATTGCAGGGAATGTTGGGACTCCAGAAGCTGTTCGCGAATTAGAAAATGCTGGGGCTGATGCAACTAAAGTAGGTATCGGACCAGGAAAAGTCTGTATTACAAAACTAAAAACAGGATTTGGTACTGGTGGCTGGCAATTAGCTGCATTGCGTTTATGTGCTAAAGCTGCAAGAAAGCCATTGATTGCTGATGGCGGAGTACGAGATCACGGTGATATTGCTAAGTCTATTCGTTTTGGAGCTTCTATGGTCATGATGGGTTCTTTATTCTCAGGACATGATCAATCTCCAGGAGAAACGATTGAAAAAGATGGCAAAATGTACAAAGAATACTTTGGTAGTGCATCAGAATACCAAAAAGGTGAACATAAAAACGTTGAAGGTAAGAAGATTCTTGTTGAATACAAGGGCGATATCGCTGAAACATTATTGGAAATGAAACAAGATTTACAATCTTCTATCTCATATGCTGGTGGAAATGATGTAGAGTCGATTCGCAAAGTTGACTATGTTATTGTTAAAAATTCAATATTTAACGGAGATCGTTAGATAAAAGAGAAAAGATCCTGTAAAGGATCTTTTTTTGCTGTGATGCAAATGATTTGTATCCTCTGGTTTCTTTGTTACACTTAATGAGTAAATTGAAATGAGAGGGGTTATGAATCATGAAAGTATTAGTAGTAGGTGCAAATGGACAAATTGGTAAAATAATCGTAGATAAATTACAGAATAGCGACAAACATTCAGTACGAGCAATGGTTCGAAAACCAGAACAAGCTAATGCGTTAGACATGAAAGATGTTGAAGCGTGTTTAACCGATTTGGAAGGACCAATTGAAGCGATTCAAAATGCTCTTGAAGGTATGGATGCCGTAGTTTTCTCTGCTGGTTCAGGTGGGAAAACGGGCTACGACAAAACGATGTCCATTGATTTAGATGGAGCTGTGAAAGTTATGGATGCAGCAAAACAAGTTGGTATCGACCGTTTTATTATGGTCAGTGCAATGAACTCAGATGATCGTGCAGCTTGGGATAATGAAGAAATGAAACCGTACAATATTGCTAAGTATTATGCAGATCGTTGCTTGAAAAAAAGTGGATTGACTTACACAATTTTACGCCCAGGATTATTGAAAAATGATCCAGCTACAGGGAAAATCGAAGTAGCTGAAAACTTGCCTGGAGGCGCCATCTCTCGTGGAGACGTGGCAGAAGTTGTAGTTGCAAGTTTAGATAATAAAACAACTTTTAATAAAGCTTTTGATCTTTTAAATGGAGATTCGCCAATTGATGAAGCGTTAAAAAATCTATAAGACTATTAACTAACTAAAAATCTTCAAGGTCTCTTCTATTGAGAGACCTTGAAGATTTTTTTATAGAGTCATTTACTTTTTTTAAAGAATACTGTCCAAAACAGACTCGAAAAATGTTATTTTTCGAGCAATCCTAAAATGAATTAACCTTTCACGGAAGAGTGAAGCAGAAAAGTAGTCCAACTCTTCCGTGAAACGACTCTTCATGGATAAGTTGCGTCCAAAAAGTTGGTCACTTATCCATGAACAGAATAAAATGAGCATTTGCATGAACTAGAATACTTATTTTACGTTTCTCGTTTTACTTTTCTAGACCATTCCTGGTTTTAAGATGACTTTTATATTTTGATCTGCTTTTTTATCAAAAATGTCATAAGCTTGTGCAGCTTGTTCCAGCGGCATCGTATGTGTAATAATATCTGTCGGATCAAAAACGTTTTTCTCAATCATGTCATACAATTTTGGCATAAGGTGAATAACAGGTGCTTGGCCAGTTTTTAAAATAACATTTCGATTGAAAAAGTCGTTTATTGGGAAACTAGCAGAAGGTGTCATATACACTCCAGTAACTTGAACCGTACCAAATTTCTTAACACTTTCTGAAGCTGTTACAAGCGGACTGATTGTTCCACTTTGTACGCTTAAAAGAGTCTTAGCTTTTTCTCTGGTAGGAGTTACTCCGTCCATCCCAACGCAATCAATAACGACATCTGCTCCACCATTAGTGGTGTCATAAAGAAATTTTCCAACTTCTGTAACATCTTTAAAATTAACCGTTTCAACATTATTGGTTTTTTGAGCATGGTCTAAACGGTGTTTTACATTATCAACTGCAATAACTCGTTTAGCGCCTTTCATTTTAGCAAATTTTTGAGCAAAAAGCCCAACTGGACCAGAGCCAAGAATGATAACTGTATCGCCTTCTTTAACACCGCTACTTTCTACACTCCAGTAAGCAGTAGGAACAATATCGGATAAAAAAAGTACTTTTTCATCTGGTAAGTCATTTTCTGGAACAACAAAAGAGGTGAAATCAGCAAAAGGTACACGTAAGAACTCTGCTTGGCCTCCTGGATAGTTTCCATGCATTTTACCAAAACCAAATAGACCACCATTGTCAAAAGCAGGATTTGGATTAGAATTGTCACATTGACTTTCCATCTCGTGTGTACAGAAATGACATTCACCACATCCGATGTTAAATGGAATAACCACACGATCGCCTTTTTTTACTTTTCTAACGCCAGGACCGACTTCTTCAACGATTCCCATTGGTTCGTGACCCACAACATAATCTTCTTCCATTACCGGTTTTCCATTATGATACAAATGTAAATCAGAACCGCAAATAGCCGTTGCTGTAATGCGGACAATCATATCAGTAGGTTCTTGAATCGTTGGATCTGGAACATTTCGAACTTCCATTTTTTCATTTCCTTGCCAGGTTACTGCACGCATAAAATCGCTCCCTTAATTTATATTTTTATAATTCGAATTTTAGCATTGTCAGTAAAAATAGTACAATGATATCGCTTAACTTGTTAACAATAGCATGCAAAAAAACTTTATTTACTATGAAACTAGCAAATAAAGCTCTTCCAATTCTTAAACCAATTTAATTAAAAAGTATTTTTTCTTCCCTTTACGAATAAGGATAAAGCGTTCATCAAAAGAATTTTCTGGTGTTACAATAGCTTCAACATCTGTAATTTTTTCTCCGTTCATAGAGAGAGCACCATTTTTGATATCTTCGCGAGCTTGGCGTCTAGAAGATTCAATACCAACTACATCGACTAACCATTCAACAATATTTCGTTCTTCTTTTGAAGATTCGAAAGTAGGCATATTTTTAAATCCTTCTTCGATTTGATCAGCCGTCAAACTTTTTACATCACCGGAAAAAAGAGCTGCAGTAATCTTTTCAGCATCTTTTAAAGCTTGCTCGCCATGGACAAATAGAGTCATTTCGCTGGCTAACGTTTTTTGTGCTTCCCGTTTATGCGGTTCAGTTGCTATTTTTTCACCTAAAACTTCAATTTCTTCTTTTGTTAAGAATGTAAAGTACTTCAAGTATTTCACGACATCACGGTCATCTTGATTTAACCAGAATTGGTAAAATTCATAAGGAGTTGTTTTTTCTGGATCTAACCAAATAGCACCACCAGCAGTTTTTCCAAATTTAGTTCCGTCCGCTTTTAACATTAATGGAATGGTCAACCCATAGGCTTCAGCCTCAGAACCTTCTTGTTTACGAATGTATTCTAAACCAGCCGTAATATTTCCCCATTGGTCTGCGCCACCAATTTGTAATTGAACATCTTCATGTCGGTACAAGTGTAAGAAATCGATTGATTGCAGAATTTGATAAGTAAATTCAGTAAATGAAATACCGGTTTCCAAACGACTAGCAACGATGTCTTTAGACAACATCGTATTAACGTTAAAACTTTTCCCGATATTGCGTAAGAAATCGAGTAAAGAGATTTCTTTTGTCCAATCCAAATTGTTTACCATACGAATAGATTCTTCATTTTTACCTGCATCAAATAGTTTTACCATTTGACGAGTTAATTTATCAGAATTATTTTGAACTTGTTCACTAGTTTGTAAAACACGTTCTTCTGATTTTCCACTTGGATCGCCGATTGAACCAGTCGCTCCACCAATAACGATGACTGGACGGTGACCAGCTAATTGAAATCTTTTCAAAATCATGAAAGGAATCAAATGACCAATATGCATGCTATCACCAGTTGGATCAACTCCACAGTATAATCCTACCTTTTTTTGGTCAATCAATTTTTTTAAACCTGCTTCATCTGTTTGTTGATTAATGGCATCGCGCCATTCTAGTTCATCAATAATGTTCATGTTTCCAGCTCCTTATATCTGTATTTTTTGCATAAAAAAGCCCGATAAAAAAGATTTATCTCTTTTTTATCGGGACGAAATTTTCCGTGTTACCACCCAAATTGCAGTCTGTTTTTAACGCAAAACACGCTGCCACTCATTTACTGTAACGTAGTAATACGCTTGAGGTTAGTCAAGTTACTCCAGAGTGTACTTCACAAATTGGTTTGTGCCTATTTTCATCATCCACAGGCTTTCTATTGAACAGAGACCAAATGCTACTATGCTCTTTCATTGTAAGTTGTTATAAGATTGTTATCAGTATAGATGAAGTAAAGACAATTTGTCAATCTTGTTTTTGAATTTATTTGCTTAGAAATCTTGAATGATGAAATAGTTGGTATAGCTAGCAGTAATATTAAATTCTTATTTACATATACGAAAACATAATGATATAAGGTACGAACAATAAATAGATATAAGACATGAATAGAAAAATCAATGAATGAAAAGGGCTTCTATTAAATTCTTTTATACAAAAGAAGACTCCAATGATAATTGCAGATAACCAAAAGAACTCAAAAATGTTTCTACCAAAGGATGAATCAAAAAATCCTGTAAAAAAAATAATTAAACCAATCGACAAATAGCTTATACCCAAGGTCGAACGGATAAATGAGTTTCTATCGTAGGTGCTTTTTTCTATCTTCCAATGTTTAAAAACTCTATATACGAAAAAAATGAGCAAAAACAATGCAAAGACATGCATTAATTTTGTAATTGTAAACATTAATTACCATCCTCTTTAGTTATATTTCCTAAGAGGGGATTTTCCTAAAGTTTATTTAAAGGTATGCTAAATAAATAAGAACTCAAATGTAAATTTCAACTAGGATAAAGTGCGTATGTACAAATTTTATATCCAAATACTGGTGATTAAGTTATAGTATGGTTAACGTAATCTTTTGTCTAAAAAACTACTGAAAAGAGGAGAAAAATATGGAAGAAGATGCAGTAAAACTAATTATTTTTATCTTGTTATCTTATATAGTTCCAGTTATAGGAATAGGCTTTTCAATCTATCTGTTGATTAATGCTACAAAGAACCATTACGGTGTGTGGGTAAAAAGATTAGCCGTACTTTCGTTATGCATTCAACTCCTACCTGTCTTGGGTGTTTTAGTAGGCATGATTACATGGATAGCAGCTTAGTATATAAAAACACCTAAATTTGATTAGCTGGAGGCTCATGATTGTCTATAAAGCTTGCAATTCAAACGATATTAAATTTTATGGCTTTGGATTTATTTTTAAATCCGATTGTAAATGCCATCATTCCAATCAGCGGATTAGGAGTTTTCTTAAGTTTCTTATATTGGGGAATCTTGTTTGCTTTTTCCTACAAATTAGCTATCTACTTAAGGAAATAAAAATATACGTATAGAATACATAACATCCCTTGTTGAATCAAGAGGTTCAATCTAAAAAATAAGTTTTCTGACACTAGCATAAGATGTGTTAGAAGACTTATTTCAATTTGCTGTAACAATTTGATTGAGATCAAAAAATCCGTTATTGATCATTTTGAGAAGTTAAGAGACGTGGGCCCTCTTTTGTAATCGCTAATGTGTGTTCAAATTGGCAACTGAGGCCTCCATCTTTTGTTCGAGCAGTCCAACCGTTATCATCCATTTTTGATTTCCATGTTCCAGTATTTACCATTGGTTCAATAGTAATGACCATGCCTTCTTTCAAGCGTAAGCCTTTACCTGCTTGTCCATAGGAAGGAACGTCCGGAGCTTCATGTAAGGTTGGCCCAACCCCGTGTCCTAAGAATTCTCGGACAATGGATAAGTTTTCACTTTCAACGTAAGTTTGAATCGCGTGACCGATATCTCCTATACGGTTTCCAGCTTGTGCCTGTTCAATACCTTTGTACATAGCTTTTAGAGTGATTTCCATCAAACGATCCTTTTCCGGAGTGGATTCTCCAACTACATAACTCCAACAAGAATCTGATAAAGCACCCTTCAAATTAATAACCGTATCAACTTTGATCAAATCTCCATTTTTAAGAGCTTCTTTTCTTGGGAAACCATGACAAATTTCATCATTTATACTGATACATGTGGCATATTCATACCCTTCAAAGCCAATTTGTTCCGGTATGGCACCATTATCCAAGATAAATTTATGAGCGAATTCTTCAATATCCCAACTCGTTATACCAGGTTTAATAAAATCGCGTAAAGCAATATGCATATTTGCTAAAATGGTTCCAGATTCATCCATTGCATCGATTTCGCGTTGTGACTTTAATGTAATCAATTCGTTCCCTCTTTTCTTTAAATCTATACCTAATAGTATAAGTGTTTTCACTGAAAGATAAAAGAATTTATAGGCTTTATTAGTTAATAATGAATAAAACAATGTTGTTATTGATTAAAAGTAAGATAACAGGTTATAATTAGTAAGCATTTCAAAAGCTGATTCGGTATTTGGAAAAAATAAGAAGGGACAAGAAATTTAATTTGTTCCTATAAGTATACCAATGAGATAAGAACAGATAGACTCTGCAACAAAGTAGATGGGTCTGATAAACAACATGAAAATAATTAGTAAATCCAACAGCAACAGTCACCAATAAAAGTTGCTGTTGGTTTTTTAGTGTTACCTTGTACTATTGTCTGATGGAAAAAGAAAAAGGAGTGAATAAGATTGGATTATAAAAAGACTGCTCAACAAATTTTAACATACGTTGGTGGGAAGGAAAATGTTTCTGAGTTAACACATTGTTTTACCCGTTTACGGTTTATATTGAAGAATTCTAAATTGCCTCAAAAAGATAAGCTGCTCAAAATAGGAGGCGTGATTTCGGTTGTAGAAAGCAACGGTCAGTACCAAGTTGTTTTGGGAAACAAGGTAGAAAAAGTTTATGAACAAATAGAACCGATGTTAAGTGATATCCCAGAGTCAAAAAAAGAAAAAAAAAAAATTTCTCTAGGCAATAAACTATTAAATACGATTACAGCTATTTTTACACCAACGATTCCAGCAATCGCTGCATCAGGTATGTTAAAAGGGATTTTAGCTGTTGCATCAATTGTAGCAACTACGTTTTATCAACTAGATATCAAAGAATATGACACGTATGTTATTTTAAATGCTGCTTCAGACGCACTTTTCTATTTTATGCCGATTATTTTAGGCTATGCGGCAGCTAAAGTGTTCAAAGCTAGTGAATATATAGCTATGATTATCGGTGCTACGCTTTGTTACCCTACAATTGTTGCTTTAATGACAGGAGAAACAGCAGTGTCCTTGTTTGGTTTAGGTATTACGAAAGCTAACTATGTCTCATCCGTCATACCTATTATTATTGCTATTTTCATACTATCTTATGTGCAGCGTTTCTTAGAAAAAGTCATTCCAGAAGTTTTGAAAATAATTATGGTTCCTACATTGTCTTTATTAGTTATGATTCCGGCGACTTTGTTGTTATTCGGACCAATTGGAATCTATATCGGACAATTTATAAATTGGATTTATTATTATATTATGAATTTTAGCCCAATTTTATTAGGAGCTTTTATTGGAGGTATTTGGTGTATATTGGTCATCTTTGGTGCTCATCGTGCTATTATCCCTATTGGAATTAATGATGTGGCACAAACAGGACGGCAAAATTTACTGGCGTTTGCCGGTGCAGCCAACTTCTCTCAAGCGGGTGCAGCTCTAGGCGTTTTTTTGAAAACCAAGAATAAAAGCTTAAAAACAGTTGCAGCATCTGCTGCTGTGACAGCTCTATTCGGTATCACTGAACCTGCTATTTATGGAGTGAATTTACGTTTGAAAAAACCAATGATCTATGCTGTTATTAGTGGTGCTGCAGGAGGTGCCTTGATGGGATGGGGTGGTTCTTACGGAATAGCTTTTGCTAATCAAGGTGTATTAACAATTCCAGTTTATGCTGATGCGGGTACGAAAGCTTTTCTAAGCTATCTTATTGGTTGTAGCATAGCATTTTTTGGTGCCTGTGCACTGACAATGATTTTAGGGTTTAAAGATTTGCCAAGCGAAGATCAAGAAGTTGTACAACCCAATTCAGATGAACTGTTCATTTCAGATGATGACATAAAGATTTTATCTCCTATAAAAGGCCAAGTTATTCCGTTGTCAGAAGTAGAGGATGAAGCTTTTTCTTCGGGAGCAATAGGTAAAGGGATTGCAATTTATCCAGAAACGGGAGAAGTTCGTGCACCAATGGATTGTACAGTGTCGGCTCTATACCCAACATTACATGTAATTGAATTAGTATTAGATAATGGTATTGAGATGTTGATTCACATAGGAATCAATACGGTAGAACTAAAAGGAACGTATTTTGAAAGTTTTATAACTGTTGGTGAGCATGTTGAGAAAGGAAGTAAGATTGTTTCCTTTGATAGGGATGCTATTATAGCTGCGGGTTATGATATAACAACTTCTTTGATTATTACGAATTCACCACAGTATCGAGAAATAGATTCAAGCAGCCAACCTCAGGTCACAAATGAAGATAATTTATTATTTATTAAGCTATAGGAGTGTATATCAATGAAAAAATTTAACGATAATTTTTTGTGGGGAGCTTCCTCATCAGCATTTCAAATTGAAGGTGCTTGGGATGAAAATGGTAAAGGCATGTCTGTTGCTGATTACAATTCTTTCCAAAGGTCAGCACTTCAAGCAGACACAAAAGTAGCCAGTGACTTTTATCATCATTTTGAAGAAGATATTAAGTTAATGAAAGAATTAGGCTTGAATGTTTACCGTTTCTCTATATCATGGTCACGCATCATCCCTGATGGAGATGGAGAAGTGAACCAAGCAGGAGTCGATTTTTATAATCGTGTGATCGACTGTTTAGTGGAGCATGATATCCAACCGTTTATTACTTTGTATCATTTTGATTTACCCTTTGCCTTGGTCGAAAAGTACAATGGATGGGAAAATAGGGAATGTGTCAATGCTTTCCAACGGTATGCGCAAGTTTGTTACCAGGCGTTTGGAGATCGTGTTAAAGACTGGCAAGTAAATAACGAACAAAACTTAATGATCAGAGTAAATGAGCGAATGAATATGTATCAAGTGGAACCAAAGGATGCAGAAAAAGTTCGTGCACAAATGGATTACCATATGTTTGTTGCTCATGCTTTAGCAACCACTGACTGCCATAAAATAGTGGAAGGTGGTAAAATTGGTCCTTCTGTGTCTTCAACGATGACCTACCCAAGTTCAACTAAACCAGAAGATGTTTGGGCAGCAAGAATGAATGATAATTTTAAGACCAACTATGCTTTAGAAATGTATTGTTTTGGAACCTATCCTGATTATTATGAAAAATACTTACGAAATCTTGAAATTTATCCTGAAACTTTACCTGAAGATCCAGAAATCTTAAAAAGTGCTAAACCAGATTTTATTGCCGTGAATTATTACCGCACATTAGTGGCAAGTTATCTACCCGCTGATGAAATGCATCCGGTTGGAACAAAAGAGAAAGATATTGATTTTGACTTATATGGATACTTCAAAATTGAACCTAATCAGCACTTAAAAGCCTCACAGTATGGAGCACAGATTGATCCTATGGGTCTACGTTTGGTTCTAAATGATTATTACCGTCAATACCGGTTACCCTTGATTATTACCGAAAATGGTTTGGGAACACCAGACGTCTTAACAGAAGATCAACACGTCCATGACGACTACCGCATCGATTATATTCGTGATCATATTGCTGCTTGTCACGATGCGATTAACGATGGTGTTGAATTATTCGGTTACTGTCCTTGGTCAGCGATCGATTTGCTAAGTTCACATCAAGGATTTAAAAAACGATATGGTTTTATTTACGTTAATCGTGAAGACCATGACCTAAAGGATTTAAGTCGAATCAAAAAAGACAGTTTCTATTGGTATCAAGAGGTTATTCGAAATAATGGTTTAGTAGAAGTAAAGTAAGTTGTTAAGATTTTGAAGTTCCTTAAAATACGTAAACTAAAAAAATTCTACTGCTCTTAAGCGGTAGAATTTTTTTGAGGTTATTTGAGGTTAGATGATGCATGTTATAAAGGAATGTTTTATTGCTTGACCACAATAGAGATTATAGTAAATTAGAGCTAGATAGGATAGAATAATTTTATAAAGGAGTTGTTAACCGTGTTGCAAATAGTGAATAAATTAAAAGATCAACATAACTTTACAAATACGGAAATAAGAATTGCCGATTATATTATTCAAAACATCACTAAGATTCCGACTATCTATATTGAAGATTTAGCAAAATTAACCTATACCTCTCACTCAACAATTATCCGTCTCTGTAAAAAAATCGGATATGATGGCTTTAGAAGTTTTAAACTTGCAATTTCGAGTGTCGTTTATAGTGAATTGCATTTGCCAGGTGAAGTAGATGCAAACTTCCCATTTAAACAAGAAGATTTAACTATGGATATAGCTAAGAATATGGCAGATTTAACTATTGATACGGTAAAAAAGACGTTAGCTCAATTAGATGAAGAACTACTACAATCGGTTGCAGAAATGCTGTACAATTCTGAACGTATTTTTCTGTTTTCTCGTGGTGATTCACAAGTAAGAGCGAGAAGTTTCCAAAGTAAATTAGTAAAAATCAACAAATTTGCTATTATTTCTGAAGAATATGCAGATGTAGCTTGGAATGCATCCAACCTTACCCAAAATGATTGTGCTTTATTTTTATCTTACGGAGGAATTAGTCCGCATAATAATCGTATTCTACAACATTTTTCTAATGAAAAGGTTCCAACAATCTTGATAACAGGAAATTCAAACTCTGACTTGATTCAGTTAGCTACCAAAACGATCGTAGTCGTTCAAGAAGAATATGATTTTGTAAAGATTGGAACGTTTGCCTCACAAGTTGCATTTGAATACATATTGAATACGCTCTATTCCGTTTTATATGCAAAAGAATACAGAGATAATCTAGAAAATTTGAAGAAAAAACAATTTTTAATTGAAAATGGGATTTTGTCTGAAGAGATATAAAAATCAACCTAATGTTATGCCAGCAGATTCTAAACCTTTATCTACAACAGACATAACCAATTCACTATGGTCCAGGTGTTGTGTCATAGCTTCAAAATCAGATTCTCTAATGATTCTTTCAAATTCAATAAATTCTTCATACATCCGATGCGTATGAACGTTAGAATCAATTACTTCGCTCTTATTTTGATGGTCTATTACAGTAAATCGTTCGATAATGCTTGTGGGTCCTTCAATAATGATGGCCCCTTTATCACCTTGAATAATGGTTCGTATCGGAGCCGTAGAATCTTTGGCACCTATACAGACTACTTTTTTATCCCCATAATCAAGACTGAGTATACCAGAAGTATCGATTCCTTTTTCAATATTTGCTAGGTAGCTTACCTCTTTGGGTTCACCTAAAAGCCCCATTACAAAATGGATATTATAGATATTAATATCCATCAAAGCTCCCCCACCCATTTTAGGGTTGAAAGCAGGCAATACCTCTCCATTTTTGAACGCATCATATCTTGAAGAATATTGAGAATAATTACATTCAATTAGTTTAATCGTTCCAATGTCCTTTATTGATTCTTTTATTTTTCTGTAATTGGTTAAATATTGATTGGTTATAGCTTCCAACAACATAACTTTGTTTGTTAGAGCTAATTCTTTAAGTTCTTTCATTTCGTATAAATTTAATGTAAATGGTTTTTCACAAATCACATTTTTTTTATTAAGGATAGCTTGTTTAGCAAAAGAGAAATGCAAATGGTTAGGTAATGCAATATAAACGGTATCTATGTCCGTACTTTCTAAACAATCTTCATAGTTCGTTAGGACTTGATGGATTCCGTATTTCCTTTTTAAACTCTTCATTTTATCCATACTTCTTTCAGTTCCGACAATTGCCTCTAACTGAATTCCAGGAACGTCGCCAATCATCGTTAAAAAATCGTTTACTATCATTCCTGCACCTATAATCGCGAGTTTCATGATAAACCTTCTTTCTTAATGGAGTAATATTTTTTAAGATGCATAGATCAGTTAGTAGCTGATTTTTTTGATGCCTTCTTCAAGTATTTCCAATTGACGGATTGTTTCTTCATCTTTTACTAGTTTATCTTTTCCATTGATAATAGATTCATGTAAACCTTCATAAACATAACTGTAATCCCCAATTTCTGAGACTACTTTTTCTTCATGATAGAGACCATCAGCATCAATATAAGTCACAGTACCATAATGATTTGGAGTATCTATACCAAAATCAGGATTAGTAGGCATATAGAATAATTTTAAATGTTCTTCCTGTCTGTCTTTCTCTTGTTTGATAAACATGCCTTTCTTACCATATAGAACAAAACTTGGTCGTTGTTTTATTCTGAAATAACTCGATTTAACTGAAACTTTTATTTTTGAATAGTAAAAGTCTAAGTCAAAATAATCATTCATTCGACCGGGGCCTAATAATTGTCTCACATCATAATGAATGGAATCGGGATCTCCAAAGTAAGAAAGAACTTGATCAATGGTATGGCAGCCATGCCCATATAAATAACTTGAAGCGGCAGAAAATTCTGTAGCATTTTCTGGAACTTCTGGTCTGAAATAGTCATAATGCATTTCCACTTCTAATAACTCGCCAATCATTCCACTTTCGATGATTTTTTGAGCTGTTAGAAAATCTGAATCGTAGCGTCTGTTTTGATAACATTGAACAAGTAATTTTTTTGATTTTGCTAGCTCAAATAGTTCTTTTGCTTCTTTGGCAGTTTCAGTAAAAGGTTTTTCAACAAGTACGTTTTTTCCCTTTTCTAATGCTAATTTTGCAAATTCAAAATGCAATGAACTGGGTAGACAAATTGCAACTAATTTAATTTCTGGATCATTCCAAATTTCTTCTAAATTCGTAGTGTAGTGGACACCAGGAACCTTATCCCATGAGCTGTTTTCATTACGAGAATAAATCGTTTTTATATGAATATTTTCTGTTTTTTGTGAAAAAGGTAAATGGTAACGATTTGTACTTTTCCCATTTCCAATATATGCCATTGTTAACATAAAAAACCTCCTAATAGTCTGTGTAATTAGATTATATATGAAAATAATCGAAATAGGCTGTTATTCGTTCATTCAGGTTCTGATGTTTTCTTTCTTTTAAACAACGTGATAAAAACTGAACATTATGTTTAGAAAGCACTAAATACAGAAATACAGTTGGATGGGATTTGGGAACAATAATATACCCTGAGGAAACAGAAATTAAAAAATATATGGTTTTTAATAAAAATGACTTGAAGCTTGTGAAAAAATTATTATAATTTTTATTTGAAAAAGAGGGAAAATAAAAAACCTTTAATAGAGAGTGCAATGACAAATTTCCTAATAAAAATTGCTTGTTCAGATGCTAGTAAATAGAAAGGAGATATTTATTATGCAAAACAAAATTTCTAATAAAGAAGTAAAAGATATGTTTGTTTCTGATAAGTTTTTTAGTCACGGATATTTCATTCTTAAATTACGTCAAAGTATCTTAACATTACTAGGTTGGGGAGGGGTTATATTACCTTTCGTTTGGCTTCTTTTCCCGTTTATTTATCCTGAAAAAGCAGAACAACTAAATTTTATTGTTTATTTAGAAGAAGTCGTAGCAGTTAAGTTTTTCTTAATATTTTTATCTATTATCTTTCTTTTTATAACCGTTTCATTCACACTTCTAACTATTTGGAACAATTACAGATATAAAAATGTATTGCAAAAAAGAAAAATTATTGATGAGGATACTATTGAAAAGAATAAAGAGGTATTAGAACTGTTTTATGATAGACGTTTTGGAAAAAAAGATTTTCGAGAAAATGTTCGTTATTATTCAGTTCCAAGTGCAAAAAATATAGAAACGAATGAAATTAATGATCTCTATATCAAAGGAGGAGAATAAGATGTTTCCTTTTATTGATACAGGTGTATCTTTAATGGATTTTTTATTGACCCTTCTATTGTTAATAGTGATGACGTATCCAATTATTGGAGGTTTTACTTGGTTCATTGGTGTTCTTTGTTACACGTATGCATTTAACTATAAACAAAATGAATGGATAGAAATTCCAACTAAACTAGAGCCTATGATTACGATTATGATTCCTGCGCACAATGAAGAAATTAGTATTAATGACACTATCAACTATCTAATGAATAAAATTAATTACTCTAATTATGAAATATTAGTAATTGATGATGGATCTACTGATCGTACGCCAAAAATTTTAAATCGATTAATGGAAAAGTATGACAAGTTACGGGTCATTCGAATTGAGGAGAACAAAGGTAAAGCTCATGCTTTCAATGTCGGACTTGCCTTTGCTAAAGGTGAGTATATGTTGAGTAATGATGCTGATACTGTACCTGAACCAGATGCTTTATGGAAATACATTAATTACTTTATGAGACCAGACTCTGCTAATATTGCTGCAGTTACTGCTAATATGGATGTGAAAAACCGCACAAGCGTATTAGGTAAGTCTCAAACAGTTGAATTTTCAAGTATTGTTGGAATAATTAAAAGAACTCAAGCGGGTGTTTTAGGAAGCTTATATGCCTATAGTGGAGCTAATACAATGTATCGAAAAGAACCACTAATCGATGCTGGGCTATTTCGTCAAGATCGTGCAACAGAAGATATCAGTATTGCTTGGGATCATCAGTGTAAAGGGTGGATTTCTATTTTTGCTCCAGATATCATGTTCTACATGGAAGTTCCAGAAAACTTAAAAATGCTTTATCGGCAACGTAGGCGCTGGGCTAGAGGAGGGACAGAAGTTTGGTTAACAAATTTTAAAAAAGTGTTACTGCACCCTTTTCAACATATTGGGCGGACGGCCATTTTTATTGATCAAACCTTAAGTATTGTGTGGACTTTTGTATTTTGGATCTACTCTTTCATATTTATTGTGATGCTAATAAATTTTTTTATGGAGGGAAATTTTGAACGAGTCTATCATATGCTGACAATGAATTTTATTTTTGTCAGCTTTGAAATGATTGCTGGTGTGATGCAATTAGGTGCCAGCATGCTTATCGATGATAATGGTAGGAAACTTAAATATTTTATTTTTTCTCCATTCTATATGTTACTATTCTGGATGATGAATGCAGTAGCTATCGTCACTACATTCATTCCGGCTGTCAAAACAATACTAGGGCATGGAGAAGGTACTTGGACAAGTCCTGAACGACAAGGTAAAGAAATTAGTGAATAGCCTAATAAAAGCTGCTAGCCTTTTTTATCTACTGGAATAGTTTGGTTTATTTATAGCACAGTCAAATAAAACACCTGTTAAAAGTAAGATTCTTTACAACTACCATTCTTTCCTCTGTTATTGACACGTCAATAATAGAGGAAAGGAAAATAATAATGAACTTGAAGAAAATAAGTCAGTTGTTCTATCAAATTAAAGTATCTAACCAATAGACTACGTCACTTTTTGAGAAAGAAACTGGTTTTAGTTTAACCAGGTTTGAGTTGATGATGTTTCTCAAAGAAAATGGGAAATGCTCTCAATCTCAAATACATCTAGAATTAAAAATAGATAGTGCTGCTATTACTAGACATTTAAAAATATTGGAAGAAAAAATTATGTTATTAGAGAACGTAACCAAGAAAATAATAGAGAAGTTTTTGTTCAGTTAACGGAGAATGCAAAACAGGATTTAGAAAATTGTGAAAAAGAACATAATTCCCTAGGCAATAATTTAAAGATCGCACTGAATAATGAAGAAGCTGAACTATTGTTACACTTATTGAATAAACTAACTAAACAGGAAGAGGCATAAACGATGACTACTAAATTAACAAATAATGATTTTTCGGATATCACATTAGGAAGAAGATCAATACGTATATATGATAAAAATGTTAAAATCTCCCACGAAGAAATGTTAGAAATGATTCAAGAAGCAACAACAGCACCCTCTTCAGTCAATATGCAACCTTGGCGTTTTGTCGTTATCGAAAGCAGTGAAGAAAAGGACAAATTGAAACCTTTAATTCGTTTTAACACTCGTCAAAATGATACATCATCAGCAATGATAGTGATATTTGGCGATATGGAATGCTATAGACTTGGAGAAGAAATCTATAACCAAGCAGTTGAAGAAGGAAAAATGCCTCCAGAAGTAAGAGATCAACAATTAGCTGCAATTATTCCTCACTACAAAAATCTTTCTAAATCAGCCATGAATGATGTCGTGAAAATTGACTCTAGTTTAGCAGCTATGCAATTGATGCTAGTAGCACGTAGTCATGGTTATGATACGAATGCAATTGGTGGATTTGAAGCTGACCAATTAGCAGAGGCATTTGATTTAGAGAAAGAGCGTTATATTCCAGTTATGATTGTATCTATTGGAAAAGCAATGGAAGAAGGCTATGATTCTGTTTGCTTAGATGCAGAGAAAGTCACTACTTTTAAGTGAAAAAAGTGAACTACAAATAAACCATTTAAATTGAATATATTATGCTCGATAAAAAAAAGACTCTATCATTTTTTCAAATGTTAGAATCTTTTTTTTTTTTAGTTAACAGTATCCAATGTAATTCTATACCGTTAACTAAAATACATGCGGCATCAATCGTTTAATACGCTCTTAAATTGCTTGTTCTGGAGTTACTTTAAAAAATTATTTGAGATACTGAACACAATTAAAAGAACGTTTTGATAAACACTAATAGAATAAAAGTATTAAAAATTCTGTGACAGTAATTTTGAAAGTACCAAAAAAACATTGAAAAATAAAATCATGGCTGTTAAACTCGATATCAGAAAAGTTACAATAAAGTTAAGTTTTTCTATTATTGCCGGATTTGCATCATTTTTATTTAGATAATCTTTACTTAATGAATATGTATAATTTTTAAATAAAACAATTGATAAGGAGATGAGATAGAAGACTTGGACATTATATTAATAATAAAAATGATAATTATTGGTCTGGTTCAAGGATTTACAGAACCAATTCCTGTATCCTCTAGTGGACATGTATTGATTGCTAGCGAAATTTTAGGATTAGGCGAACAAGGGTTTACGTTTGCTATATTAACCAATACAGCTTCGTTAGTTGCTATTGTTTATATTTATAGGAAGGATATTTTAAGACTTGCAACAAATTCAATTCGTTATTTGAAAACGAAAAATAATCGCTATAAAAGTGACTTTTTCTTTGTTTTATTTATCATTATTGGAAGTATTCCGGCAGGTGTTCTTGGAATCTTATTAAATGACTACATAGCAGACAATGTAAGTATGACAGTAATAGCTTTAATGTTATTTGCGACAGGTACTGCTTTATGGTTGATCCGAAATATAAAGGGTAGTAAAAATGAGAGTGATATTACCATAAAGGATGCTTTAATAGTAGGATTGGGACAGGCTGTAGCTTTGACACCGGGAATTAGTCGTTCTGGAGCAACCATTATTTCGGCGGTTGCCGTCGGAATGAAACAAGATACTGCATTGCGATTTTCATTTATGCTATACATTCCTATCAGTCTTGGAGGAGTTATCTTAGGTTTTTCTGATTTTTTAAATGAACCGAATAAAACAGACTTAGCTATTCCATATCTAGCTGCATTTATTGCAACACTTGTAATGACCTTTTTTGCTACAAAATGGTTTATGGGAATTATGAAGAAGGGTAAACTAGTTTATTTTTCCTATTATTGTTTTATTGTAGGTATGTTACTCTTAGTTTTCTTTTAACAATTATCAAACTGTATAGTACTTTTATAAAGTTCATTCAATCGAATAGTTGAATGGCTTTTTTTTTATAAATAAAATGATTTAAAATCTATTCTATTGTATTTAATTTTTGTATTTTCACGCTTAAAAAAAAATTAAGAATGTTCTGTTATAGTAATTAGAATAATAGGATATTTGTTAAAGAAAGGAAAAAATTTTATACAGTAAGAGAAGAATTTTTTTAAGATTAACAATTCGGAAATTCTCTTGTCTACAAATCAGTTAGTGAAAAATAACAGGAGGAATTCTATGTCTAAAAAACGTTCAGATAAAAATAAAATCAAGCATCAAGAAATTAAGCGAAATCGCAAATTATTAGTTGTTCTAACCGTAGTTCTCATATTGCTTGTTGCAGGGGGAATACTCGGAGGGAAAGTATACATAGATGTTCGTAACACCTCTGATACTGTTTTTCAGGATATTAAGATGGAAAATAAACGTTCTGAACCTATTGACGTCAAGGTAGAGGATCATCCATTTTCTATGTTGCTTTTAGGAACTGACAGTGGCGATTTGGGTCGAACTGAAAAAGGACGTTCGGATACCGTCATGTTATTAACAGTTAATAAAGAAAAAGAAAAAATGACTATTTTAAGCATCCCTCGTGATACCTATACCGAAATTATCGGACATGGAACAAAAGATAAAATCAATCACGCCTATGCTTTTGGCGGAGTACAAATGTCCATCAATACAGTACAAAACTTATTAGATATTCCAATTGACTATTATGTTGAAATAAATATGAAAGGATTAAAAGAGTTAGCAGATGCACTTGGAGGTATTTCTATTACCCCGCCGTTAACCTTTGTACAAGATGGCCATGAATTCAATAAAGGAGAAACAAGTAAAATGAGTGGTGATAAAACTTTAGCTTATACAAGAATGCGCTACGAAGATCCTAATGGAGATTATGGCAGACAAGCTCGTCAAAGACAGGTTCTCGATGCCTCTATAAAAAAAGCTAGCTCATTTTCCTCTATCTTAAAATACCGTGAATTATTAAAGACACTAGAAAATAATATGAAAACAAATTTAACCTTTGATGATATGGTAAATATTTTTAATGACTATGGTTCAGCTGCGGCTAATATTGATCAAGTACAATTAAGTGGTACTGGAGAGATGATGAATGGTATCTATTATGAAATGTTAACAGATGAAGAAATAAATCGAGTCTCTAATTTACTTCGTGAAGAATTGGAATTAGAAGAGAATAGTTCAGCGTTATCAGAAGTTATAGAGAGCTCTATTGACTAATTTTTGTCCAAAATAGTTGAAGGTAGTTTACGATTCAATTAAACTAAAGTAGATGAAATTTATTATTAAGCATCTATTATATAAATATAGATATCATAAGGGGGAATTCTGTCTAATGGACAGTGATAGTATAATAACGATTGTGATTTTGGTGGGATTGATTTTATTATCAGGCTTTTTTTCTTCATCGGAAACAGCTTTTACATCCGTCAATCAAATTCGGTTACGAAATAGTGCGAAAAATGGAGATAAGCGTGCAGAATGGACACTAAAGCTTACAGAAGATTACAATAATGTTCTTTCTACAATATTAGTGGGAAACAACATTGTTAATATTGCTTCTTCTTCCTTAGCCACAATCCTTTTTATTAGTTACTTTCCTCAATATGGAGTAACTATCGCCACAGTTGTCATGACAATACTCGTTTTAATTTTTGGGGAAGTTACTCCAAAAGCAATTGCGAAAGATCGGCCAGAAAAAGTAACTAAATTTGCTACACCAATTCTAAGTGTTTTAATGAAGATTTTAAAACCTATCAATTGGATTTTTGGAATACTGAACAATATGTTAGCTAACCGTCTACAAACTGAAGAAATAATTATTAGTGGCGAAGAACTTTTATCAATTATAGATGAAGCGGAAATTGGAGGATCACTGGAAGATGATGAACATCAGCTGATTCGATCAGCTATCAAATTTCATGATTTAGAAGTAGACAGTATTCTCAAACCGCGTGTAGATGTGATTGCAGCAGATATACAAGACTCAGATGAAGAGATACAGAAGATATTTGATGATCATGCATACTCACGGATATTGTTATATGAAGACACAATTGACAAAGTACAAGGTGTCTTACATGAGAGAGATTTCAATTATTATATGCGCAGAAAAACTAAAAGTGAACAAGGATTATCGCTCGCTGATTTAATGAAAGAAGTTATTTATATTCCTTCTAAAATGAAATTGTCGCAACTATTAAAAATTATGCAACAGAAAAAGGTACACATGGCTGTAGTTTCAGATGAATATGGCGGTACAATAGGAATTGTAACTATGGAAGATGCTTTGGAAGAATTAGTAGGAGAAATATGGGACGAAACCGATAATATTGAAGAAGAAATCATTTTTATGGCTGAAGATAAGTACCTTGTTAGAGGTGAAGTTAGTATTGTGAAAATTTTTGATTTATTTGACCTTAAAAATAAAGATAAGTTTTTTTCAAATACAATCAGTGGATTTATTTCAGAAATGTTAGGCCATTTTCCTAAAGAAGGCGATCACGTATCCTATGGAAACATGTCACTACGTGTCATGAAAGTAAAAGATGCAAGAGTAATAGAAATAATGGTAGAACTAAACCCATTAGAATATACAGGATAGTGCAATAGATGTAGAGTGTAAAACGCTCCACATCTATTTTTTTGACAAATGTAAACTAATGGTTGCTAGATGTAAACTACTAGTTGCGGTACTTTCCAATTAAAATAAGAGATAATACAAGTTGTAAATGAAGGAGGAAGAGTAGTGAAAAAGTATGATGAACAGCAAAAATTCAGGAGATACAAATATGGTTATTACTCTTTTAATAGTTTAATCGTCTTAATTGTCTTTAATTATCTTATAGGGTTATTTTTTAATTTCCATTGGGCTACAACTAAAGAGTTAGAGGTAATCATTTTACTAATTATGATAGCATTAATTTTTATAAATGCCTGTGTCTATCATAATGCTTATTTTTATAAGGATGATGATAAAAAAAGTTATTCTTGGTTATTTTTTATTATAGGATCAGTTAGCTTATATACAAATTGCCAGACTTTTTTAATATCTCCTGAAAAAATAATTTTAAATGGAAAAGTAGGTAGTGGTGCTATTCCATTATTTTCAGGACTTATGTTTTTATCTATTTCAATCACTTATTTCATAAGGAATAGAATAGATAAAAAAAGAAAACAAAAAAACTATTACTAAAATGGCCAATACTGCTATTTGAAGTTATATTTTTAATTGGAGGAATACTCCTTATAATTAGTGGAATTAAAATGCGAAACCAAAGTAGAGTGACAGCTTTAGTTAGCTTCTTTATAGGAATCATACTTACAAAAGTTTCCTTATATAGTTTAATGATAACAATCATATTTGGATATAATTTTTGAAAGTTAAAAGTAAATAGATGTTTAGTTTATGGAGGTGCTGAGATGAAAAAAAATAAAACAATTCTAGTAGTCTTATTAATAATATTGGCGTTACTTATGTTTACACCAGTAATTTTATACTTAGTTTATAGTTAAGATGATAAAATATAAGAAAGGAATAAAAAACAGTGAAATTTAATGTAAATAAAATTATACTTGTGTGCTTAATCCTATCTACAGTAACGATAATTATTGGTTATTTTTTATGGGCAATACTTATTCCTATTCAAGATTTTGATCTGATAGATAGTAAGCAACTATTAAGAACGCAAAAAGAGTTAGCGTTGAATTATACATTAGGTAAAAATTTACTACATATTGGTTTTGTTGGATTTATTTCCTCGTTAATTCTTCTGGTATTAAACAAAATTAAGGCAATTAAAAATAAATTTATTAAAGATTAGTTGTATTTAAAAAAGGCTGAAAATTTCATTTTCTAAGCTTCTTCAATAATTTCTGTAACTATAATTTCACCACCAATCAGTACTTCAGTAAGATAATTTTCAGCCGGAGAGTTCCAATAATTTTTTGATTGTTCGATTTTTTCTAAAAAAGAAGAGTTTTCTAAGGATGGAAGTAAATCAGCATTTCCTTTGAAAATGGGTCCGGTAGTTTCTATTTTGACAATTTGAATGATATCTCTATTATAAGATTCAAATAATTTTTTCCATTCAAGCATACCTTTTAGATTGTCAGATCCATACAAGCATTCGAACCTTGAAGGAAGTGTGGGAAAGTATTCTAATCGGATCATTTCAGTAATGACTTCTCTAACTGCTCTCGAAGTATGAGATAGAGAATCTTTTAAAAATGATAGGTCTTCATTTTCAATTGTTGAATCTAAATGATTTATTATCTGATTTAAAGACTTATTGGAGTTACTTTTAAAATTATTATCTAAGAAAAAGTAATATAGTCTATTCTTATGTGTTTTGTCGAAACTAATTTTTTGCCCAACATACATCGGTTTTCTTGTAACTAGATGGTAGTATTGCAACTTTTTATACCTCCTTACATTCTTCCTGACAGCTCAATAGATAACGAATTTTATTTTTTAATATTTTTCTCATTATATAGTGAAAGGAAAAATAGTAAAGTTTTTTATTTAATCAATTAATTTATTTGAAAATTGTTAGTAGAGCAAAATAAGTTATTTGTAGGATGATTTTTAAGATTACTCTTTGTTAAGTAACATGACACTAGACAAAAGCATGTTTAGCTAATGCAAAAAAACAGCAAATCAATAGTTAGATTTGCTGTTTTTTTGCATTAACATTTCTATTCGTTTTGAAAATAGAAAACGATAGTCTAAATTTTTTAAATCAAGCCTGTTAAAAAAGCCAATAGTTCATATTGTTTTTCTTCCGGTAATTGCTTGATTTGGAAAATAAGTTTTTGTTCCACAGGACTGATTTCTGGATTAAAAAATTCAGAAAGATTTACACCTAAAGCGTCACAAATATGTGTGAGTGTTTTTAGGGACAGTTTCGTTGAATTGTTTTCGATTGCTGAAATAAAAGGAGGAGAAACGTTAATACGTTCTGATAATTCCTTTGCTGTCATATTATTTAATTTTCTTAGCTCCTGAATTCTGTTTCCAATTTCCATCCTATCATCCTTAACTATAAATTTTCACTTCTGCTTAATTATCTTAACATATTTTATTTATCTTTATACTGGTAAAATTACTTTTAGTTTATTTAATGAACTCTAAACTAAATTTTTATTGGTTTTTATTCACTCATATGTTAATATATTTTATTGTGAGCTGTTTTGTCTAAGTTTGAGAAGGAAGGTCTTTATGCAAAAGTATAAAAATGAATGGTTTGGTAACATAAAAGGAGATGTTTTAGCTGGAATTGTTGTTTGCTTAGCTTTATTTCCTGAAGTAATTGGGTTTATGTTGGTTGCTGGTGTGGAACCCATCGTAGGTGTCTATGCTACGTTTTTTATCACAGCAACGGCTGCCTTTTTTGGAGGTAGAACTGGGTTAATTTCAGCAGCTGCAGGCTCAGTGGCATTAGTACTTGCTCATTTAGTTGCGGAATATGGGATAGAATATCTTTTTGCTGCAACAATATTAGCAGGAATCTTACAAGTTGGACTTGGTTTATTTAAAGTAGGAAAATTAATGCGGTATATACCAAAACCAGTTATGTTAGGATTTGTAAATGGATTAGGTATTATGATGTTTTTATCTCAATTGGATCATTTCAAAGGGAACTCGATATTACTTGTACTTGGGATTATTGGAATTGCCATTATATTTTTAGCTCCTAAGGTAACAAAAAAAATTCCTGCACCGATTATTTCAATTGTAGTCGTTACAGCTCTTGTTTTAGGATTAGATTTGAACGTCCAATTATTAGGTGATTTAGGGACTATTTCAAGTGACCTACCAAAATTTGGTATTCCAAGTGTGCCTATGAATATAGAAACACTGAAAATTATTCTACCTACTGCACTTTCTGTTGCTATTGTTGGATTAGTAGAATCTCTATTGACAGCACAATTAGTAGATGAATTGACTAATGAACCAAGTGATAAAAATCGTGAAACGTTGAGTCAAGGGCTCGGAAATCTGTTATCTGGTTTCTTTGGTGGAATTGCTGGTTGTGGTATGATTGGCCAAACGATTATTAATCTTAATTATGGTGGAATTGGCCGTTTGGCAACATTCTTGTCTGGTTTCTTCATGTTATTGTCGGTGGTATTATTTAATAAAATAGTTATTCAAATTCCTATCATTGCTCTGGCAGCAGTAATGGTCGTTGTAGCCTATGAAACCATTGACTGGAGATCAGTTAAACGGTTAAATACCATGCCTAAAAATGAAAGTTTCGTTATGCTCTTAACTGTTGGAATTGTATTAGTTACGCATAATCTAGCCTATGGTGTAGTCGCCGGAACTCTATTAAGTGCTATTTTTGCAGCCTTTAGCATGACTCATTTCCAAGTAGAAAAAGGAACAGATCATGATGATTATCATTATAAGGCGTATGGACATCTTTACTTTGCATCAGCTGAAAAGTTTTTAGATTTTTTTGTACATGATTTTGACCATGAAGGTGAGTTAGTTATCGACGTCAGTGCTATGACTTTATGGGATTCGACAGCTGTTGAAGCTATTGATAAATTGATCAGTAAAAATAAAGAATCAGGGTTAACTTTTATTCATGCGAATAAACAAAGCAAAGAATTGTTTAATAAGAACTCAATACACAAGATGAAATAATAAAGTAAAGACTTAATTGTAGTCATTAACTTTTATCATTTTAAACAAATGAGTTATACTATATTAAATAGATTTGTTTAACTATTTAATACATTTAGTAGAATTATTTAAGAGTGCCTTTTATGAAATATTAGATATAGCCACTACGTACATGATCATGTACGTAGTGGCTATATCTTTTTTTAAAAGTACGTTTTAATCTTGAAATTTGTAGGATGTAAACTAATGGTTGCTAATTGTAAACTACTAGGTGCGTTACTATTGGAATGGAAACTGAGAAAATAAAGATAGGCAATTATTTGGGATTAAAAATATTTAATTAATGTTAGAAATACAAAAAATTGAAAGGAAATTATTTATGAAAAATTATAAAAAGATATTAGGTTATATTTTAATGTTAGTAGCTATCATAATATTAATTCGTCTACCCAATATGGCTTATCCAATAACTGATGCGGATGGAATGGATATTGACCTCTATATCCTAGAAGTGGTTTTAGATATAGTAAGGTATATTATTCTTTCAATCTTCTGTTTCGTTTTAGGTATAAAAATTATTTTTAAGAATTAAAAAGAATGTTTATTTGTATAATACTAGTTCTCCTTTTTATTACAACGTATAAACGTGTATACTATGAATGAAAGCGGTCTAATAGAAAAAAGTATTATTTGGTATATGTCCTTATAGATTCCAATAATGATTCGGAAATCGACTTAAGGTATTAAGAATACTAATAGAACAGAACGTTAAGGGAGTGAGATAAATGTCTACAGAATCAGCTATGAATGTAAATATAAATGTTTATGAAGTAATGGATTTTTACGCTGACGCATTTGAGGTAGAAAAAATTGAATTGATACCAGATGATGAAACTACATTCGACCCCGATGTCGTTCTTTTTAATAATGAAATCAACCGTTACGATAAACTTAAAGAAAACGGTCAGGTAGAAATAGAAAAGATAACTAAAGATATTTATCAAGTTGAAATATATTAAATTAGATAGAAACATGTATTGTATTAAATAAGACTCCTAACACTAGTTTAAAAAGTGTTAGGAGTCTTATTTCTGATTGTTTTTAAATTCCAGAATTTAAATTTAATAATTTTTCAGCTACTTTAAAAGAATCCATTCCAATAATTTTGTTCTTTAATATATGATCAATCTTTTCATGATCTACTTGAGGATAAATTTCTTTTAATAATTCTAGTGTTTTTCTTGCACCCTGATCCATCGAATGCGCTCCTGAAATCAATAGAATATCTCCTACATTCAACTGTTCAACACCAAAATGCAAGGAATCTTCGAGTTCTTTAAAAAAGGTAATTTCAATTTTATTTTGATGCATTACTTTCAAGAAAGCAGCTAATTCTTCTTCTGTGACTGTATCATTTTTGCTTGCATGTGATGATGCAGTCGTAAGAATGATTTTAGCAATTTTCATTTTATGGAACCATTTGGTTAAAGACTCTGCAATTTCTGTACTATGCGCAGGACCATTACTACCTCTGATTGCATGCACAAGGTGAAGCTCATTGTAATCTAAATGACTGATGGTCTCCATACATGAATCAATGTTGTTTTGATTCAATAACAAGTCATCGATTACTTTAAATTCCTTATCGTAAAGTATCTGGAATCGACGCTCAACACCTTGGAAATTTTTAATGCCACGCTGGATAACTTCAATCGGTAGATCATTAACCAATCCAGTAACAAGTGCTGTGAGTGCATTGTAGATAGAATGATAGCCTAGAACCGACATCTCTATATCGAAACTTGTTATCTCAATTATTTTTCCACTTAAGGTATTAAAGGGTTTTCGAATATTCACTGTAAATGATGGTTTCCCCGAGGAAAATTGTATGTCTGAGACGGAGATTGTACCAGACTTATTGTCGATTCCAAAAGTAACGACTTGAGCTTCGGTCTCTTTTTCTAAAGGTATAAGCAGTGGTTCATCAAGATTCAAAATAGCTGTACTTGTTTTAGACGCATTTCTTATCAATGATGCTTTAGCGTCAAAGTAAGCATCAAAAGATTCATGCAGTCTGATGTGTTCTGGACTGATATTCATAAAGGCTACAACGTCAAAGTCAGTATTATAAACACGTTTAAGTTCCAGCGCTGAGGAAGAAACTTCCATAGAGACATGTGTGATTTCACGCTCTCTCATCTTAGCAAAATGTTGGTGTAAATCATAAGATTCCGGGGTAGTTAATATACTCATTTCAATATCTTTATCCATTTTTACTAAAATAGTTCCTATTAAACCTGATTTCAATTGATAGGCTTTGAATATCTCTTCTGTCATGTATGTAATCGTCGTCTTCCCATTAGTAGCAGTTACGCCGAATATGCTCATTGCCTTAGAAGGATGGTCAAAAAAATTACTCGACAAAATAGCTAAAGCTTCACGACTATCTGAAACTTTAAGTTGAAGTACCTCAATATCTTCAATAAAATCTTCAACAACGATAACTGTTGCACCTTGACTTGCAGCATGTTTTGCGTAATGATGCCCATCAGTTTGGTGACCTTTAATACAGACAAATAAAGTATCTGTATCTACTTCTTTTGAGTGATAAGCAATTTTTTTAATATCGATTTTATCTAATTCTGTTTTAAGCTGGTTATGACAGCTAGAGTCGATCTTTACCGATTTCAATAAGTCAGTTAGGTTCATAATGATCGTGACTCCTCCAGTGATGGTGTACATAATCTGATAAGTCTTATTTTTTGCAGAGCAGATTACGTCTATTAGTATTCATTAGTTTACTATGTTATTTGTTTTATGTCATATTATTTGCTCACTGAAAACAACTCATTATTTTTCAAAGAACGCACTCTGCTTAAACAACAGTCTAAATGGTTAGAGAGACAAATTTTAAGGGCTCAATACTATGCGGATAATAGACAAAATTTAGGTAGTCAGGAACTTTTAAACCAATTAAAGACTAAAAGTCTTCTTCAGTAAAACTTACAATGATACTTGGGGACTGTGTAATAGATAAATATACTTGACCTAGGTGGTGAAGTTAAACTGTTCATTGATTTAGCAGGAATGACCAGAGGATACCTTAGATACGATGTTTCGTTAGCAGACAATAATTTTATAGATTTTCTTGAACTGTTGGAGTTTTTTTTGTGAAGGGTATTCCCTCTATAAAGTTTCTACGGAAGCATTCCAATATTTTGATGAAGGGCTGGATTAGATAAATTTTTTTAATATAATAGAATCTTTTTTTAGGTCTTCTATATAAAAATAAATACAAATCTCTAATTTGTCTCATGTGCTATGATACAAGGGATTGTATTGTGAAAAAATAGAGTTATAAAAGGAGATCGATAAATTGAAGGGTTATCGCTTTAAAAATTTTAAAATAAGTTGTAAAATAGCACCATCAGACTAGAGGAGGTGATAAATATGGCTGACTTAGAACAAAAGAAGGAACATGTTTTGGAAAATCTAGTAACTGTAATTGAGGAATTAGATGAAAATCTAATGACAGTAGACGCTTTGGGTGAAGATACTAAGAAGAAACATAGATTAAAAAAATGGTATTACGAAAAAAAAGCGATTCATGATATTAAAAAAATATTGCATGATGTAAATAAGTATGAAAAATATGATGATAAAGAAATGAAGAAATTTGAAAAAGAGCTAGACAAATATGATGAATGGACATAGACTTAACAGGTTCTATTCATAGTTAATATAAGGTCTAGTTGTGATATCTTGATAGATTTTAGATTGAATTTTTTTAATTGTTCCAAAAATTTGGAATTAATAAATAAAAATATCAACAAAAAGACTACAGATATTGTAGTCTTTTTTTAACGAATAAATTATTCCAAACTAAACAAAAAATAGTTAGCTATTCTTAAAATTTTTTTGTGGTCTATAAAAAAATACATAAAAACTTAACACCAGTTAACCTTTTATAGGATCAACTAATATTTATTAGTTGATTTGCTTAATTTACATAAAAATTATTAATAGAACAACAATTTTAATTAGATCCTAAAGACTGATGGAATATATCTCCCCAATCACATATAGCTGTTACAACCGGTTCTAAGCTTAATCCAAGAGCCGTTAATGTATAATCAACTTTGGGAGGGACTACTGGATAAATGGTCCGTTGAATAATGTTATCTTCTTCCAGTTCTCTTAGTTGTCGAATTAATGTTCTCTGGTTAATATCTGGAAATTGTCTTTGTAGTTCGCTCAAACGTAAAGGAGATTTTTTAAGTAAAGCCCAAATAATCGCGATTTTCCAGCGCCCGCCAATAACAGAAAGAGCTAAATCTTTACTTGTGTAAAATTCTTTTTCTTTATAATTGATCAGTTTAAACAACTTCTTTCTCAATAAGTAGCTTGATTTTCATAGTGACAAAAATATCAGTATTAACTTTTTATTCATTATACACTACAATAGGTTTACAAGAAAGAATAGCTTGAAAGAAAGAAGGGAAATTATGAAAAGTAGAGCAGCAGTAGCATTTGGACCAAATGAGCCACTTAAAATTGTTGAGATTGATGTAGAAGAGCCAAAAGAAAATGAAGTATTAGTGAAAATATTGTACACATCCGTTTGTCACACCGATGCATTTACGTTATCAGGAGAAGACCCAGAGGGGATTTTCCCAGCTGTTTTAGGACATGAGGGAGCTGGAGTAGTTGTATCCGTGGGTAAAGGAGTAACTTCTGTAAAATCAGGAGATCATGTCATTCCTTTATATACACCAGAATGCGGGAAATGTGAGTTCTGTCTTTCTGGTAAAACGAATTTATGTAGTGCAGTTCGTGAGACTCAAGGAAAAGGTTTAATGCCTGATGGAACAACTAGATTCTCGTACAATGGAGAACCCATCTATCACTATATGGGAACAAGTACATTCAGTGAATATACAGTAGTCAATGAAATCAACTTAGTAAAAGTTGATGAAGACGCTCCTTTAGACAAAGTTTGTTTATTTGGTTGTGGAGTCACTACTGGTTTGGGAGCTGTGAAACATACGGCAAAAGTCGAAAAAGGTGCTACAACAGCAGTATTTGGTCTAGGAGCAATTGGTTTAGCCGTTATTCAAGGGTTAAAGAAAGCCAATGCGAAACGCATTATCGCTGTCGATTTAAATCCTGATAAATGGGAATTAGCTAAACAAATGGGAGCGACTGATTTTGTTAATCCAGCTGATTATGATCAACCAATCCAAGAAGTCATCGTAGAAATGACAAATGGCGGTGTCGATTACAGTTTTGAATGTATTGGTAACGTAGAAGTAATGAAATCAGCACTTGAAGCCTGTCACAAAGGATGGGGAGAAAGTATTATCATTGGTGTCGCTGGTGCTGGGAAAGAAATCCATACACGTCCTTTCCAATTAGTAACGGGTCGTGTATGGCGCGGATCAGCATTTGGCGGAGTAAAAGGACGTACAGAATTGCCAGGAATGGTTCAAGAATACATGGACGGTGAAATTGATTTAGATTCATTTATTACACATCACTTACCATTCAAAGATATTAATGAAGCGTTTGATTTATTGCACAAAGGTGAATCCATTCGTACTATTTTAACTTATGAGGAGTGATCAAATGGTTGTTGAACAGCTCGAAATGCATCTTTCTTTTCAAGGAGAGCAACGTAAATACCGCCATTTTTCAAAAGTATTAAACTGTGAGATGGTGTTTAGTCTTTATTTGCCACCATCATTTAAAGAAAAGGAACTGTCGCTTATTTGGTGGTTATCGGGATTGACATGTACGGATGATAATTTTAGTCAAAAGAGTGGTTTTCAAAAAGCTGCTGCAGATCAATCAGTAGCCGTGATCATCCCGGATACTTCTCCAAGAGGAGATAAAGTATCAGATGATGAAGGATGGGATTTAGGTAAAGGCGCAAGCTTTTATCTAAATGCAACAGAAGAGCCATGGGCCGAGAATTATCAAATGTATACGTATCTAACAGAAGAACTTCCTCAGATAGTGCATAGTTTGATTCCACATTTTTCGGGAAAAGAAAGTATTATGGGACACTCAATGGGTGGTCACGGAGCAATTATGATGGGATTAAAAGAACCGGAAAGATTTGTTTCTATTTCAGCATTCGCACCAATTTTGAATCCCACACAAGTACCCTGGGGAAAAAAAGCATTTACAGCTTATCTAGGTTCAGATGAATCTTCATGGCAAGAATGGGATTCTACAAGTTTGATTGAACAAGCAGAGAAAGTGCCTCCTATCTTAATCACACAAGGGACATCTGATAATTTTTATGCTGTTCAATTGCAAGAAAGTGAATTTTTAAAAGCAGCAGGAGATAAACCTGTGTTTTATCAGTCAGAAAAAGGATATGATCATAGTTACTTTACAATCGCGACATTTATAGAAGAACATATTCAGTTTCATATAAATGAGTTGAAAAAATAAAGAACTGACTAATGAGTATACATTGGTTGAATTTATTTACTATAACTAAATTATTTAAATATTGATAGACTGACTCAATGTAAAGGGTAAATACAAAACACCTTATAGATGGCCTGCTAAAGTAGGTCATTTATAAGGTGTTTTTAAATATAAAAAAACATGTAGTAATAAATTTTTTATTTGTTCTAATAAAATTACTAATAGTATGCCTATGCCTAGAATTAATGAAGCAGGAACTACGGTCTTTGTATATAAGAGGAATTCTATTATTAGTGTTCTTCTTCAGTCATTCGATTATTTTTAATATAAACAACTATTGTTTTAATCACAGCAAAAGCAGGAACTCCAAAAATAATACCTATAATGCCAAGCATTTTCCCGGCTACTAATAAAATGATAATAATTGTTAGGGGATGAATAGCTAATGATTTTCCAACAAATTTAGGTGTCAGAAAGTTAGCATCAAGTTGTTGAACGACTAATACAATTAAGGCGACTAATAAAGCAGTTGTGGGAGAGATCGTTAAGGCGACTATAATGGCTGGTACAGCGCCAATGAAAGGGCCGATATAAGGGATAAGATTAGTAAATCCATTAACAATTGCCAATAATAAGGTGTAAGGTAACCCAATTATTAAAAAGCCAAAGTATATCAAAACAGCAACAACGATGCTTGCTAAGCCTTTTCCACTGATGTAAGCAGTAATCACAAGGTTGGTCTGATGAAGCAATTCAAAGACATGTTTTTGATATTTGTTGGGAAATAAATGAGTCACAGCCAATTGTAATTTTTCACCATCATGGAACATATAAAACAGAACAATTGGCACCGTGATTAATACAACTGTTAAATTAGCAATAGCTCCAATGATAGAACTAATACTAGTAGTGAAACTAGATAAAATAGTTTTGGAAAATGCATCAAGTGAAAGGTTTAGCTGATTTAAAGTTTCTTCTAAATCAACATTATTAAAGGTAGAGAATAATGCTATATCTTTCGTTTGAACCTCAATATCTGAGAGAATAGCAGGACTATTAGCAACTAAATCGGATAGCTGATTCATCAGGACGGGAAAAGTTTTAATAATAAAAATAGTAGCTCCGCTAAGAAATAGGAACATAACTAAAATAATCGCATAGCTGCGCTTGATTTTTAATTTTTGCATTACATTAATCAAAGGGTTTAACAAGTAGAATAAAAATCCAGCGCTTAAAACAGGAATAAAAAGTGTCGAAAATAGGACAAATAGTGGTTTGAAAACAAAACTGATCTTAGTTGCATAGTAAATAATTAGCACCATTGCTAATACCCACAGTGTCCATAATAACAATTTTGAATGTTTAAGATGTTTCATAAAAAAATAATCTCCTTCTTGTAGGTCTGTTTAATCTATTTAAGTTGTTAGATAAGATTGAAATTTACAAGGAATTGAAAATAACCAATAAAGAAACGTTACTGATCATTAATAATGTAAACACAGTTGAATTTTCATTTGAATACAATAACTGCTAGTCTCATAATAACATATCTATTACTGTAAATTGATGAAAGCTAAAACTTTAAGTAGCCTCTTATTTTAAAAAATTAGAAAAACAGACTTAAACGACCTATTTTTTATTAGATGTAAACAGCTGGGTGCGTTACTTTCCAATCAAAATTAGGGATAATAAATGAGAGCAATTTATTATTCATTTATGAGAGGAGAAACTTTATGAAATACTTTACTGAAGAAAAACACGATATTGAAGGCTATAGGAATAATTTGAGATTTTTAGATAACGTACTCGATACTAATACTTATAACTTTTTATTAAACACATCATTTCATGATAGTTTAATCCGTGAAATAACGGTATCAAATGACTACGATTCTGAAGTAACTAATGATTCCCAAGAAAGTATTGTAACCGTTTCGGCTAGAATAGAATACTGGGATAATACGTTATATGAGTTATCATGGAAAGATGTTACAGTATATTCTTTTGACTTCGATGTTTCTAGAAATAAAGTAGCTGAAACCCAACAAATATTGTTCAATCGAGGATTAGATGAATGGTCCCTTGATGAATTAACTTTAATAAAGAATGATCGCTTAAGACATGAAATTATCTTTTTTTCACAAGCAATGATGATAATGGAATGCGGCAATTTTTCTATTAAGTCTCTTGATAAATAAAGAAGTTAGTTGCTTGCTACAAATTTAATAAATAGGATCATATTAAAAAATAAAGCCTTTTAAGTGAATTTAACGAAGGCTAAGAGGTAAAGGAAGAAGTAGATTTAATGGGATTGCCTTTGGATTTTACGATGATTGACCTATTTTATACTGAAGAAGATGGGACTCATTTCACTACAAGCAGAGCACAACATCCATTTAGTAGTGTTGATTCATCAGCTTTATACAACCTTGCATTTACACCTGTAATAGTGAATTAATGTCCTTAATATTTTGAGGTGAATACTAGTAAAAAAATTAATCAAGTACGAGAATAAAGGGTATGGAAGAATAAAAGAGGTTTGGACATATTATATGTCCAAACCTCTTTTATTCTTCCTTTTAACTTAATAGGAGATATAAAATATTCAGTTCTAAAATATATTTTTCTACTTATGTTAACATTACAATGGAGATTTAACTGGCTTCGTTTTTACCCAATTGGTAAATACCATAATAACAAATAATCAATAGTACTAAACCTACTAAAGCGAACGGCAATGCCTGCGAGGTCTGTAAATCATTTAGCGCATTTGTATTGTACAAAATAGCAAATGGGGAAGCTATCACTAAACCTAAGATTCCACTGTAAGTTACTGAACTATAATGTTCAAATAAGAATTCTATCGCTTTACTAATCAAAAAGATACCAATCAAAATACCTAAACCAAAAACAAACAGAAGGATAAGGTTAGGCAATAGAGACTCCATATCTCCTGTTCGTAAAGCAGATATAAATATTGTTATAGTGTTGATGATTAAATAATAATAACCTAAGACCATTAAAATTAACGACCCGCTTACTCCCGGAATGACCATAGTTGCTGATGCAATAATCCCAATTATGAACAACTTGATTAAACTTAATGGGTCTAATTGAATGGCCGTTAAAGAGGTTCCTGATTCTTGAAGTAACGGGAGTATAATAACAACTAATGAAAACATGAGAACAAAAGCAATAATGTGACTAATCGATAATGTCTGTGTTTGTTTCTTTAATCCATTTTGAAGTGATTTCCATAAACCTGGAATACCACCTAAAATTAAGCCTATAAAAGCCAAGGCAGTTGGCAAAGTATATGAGCTCAATAAGAACTCAATAGTATAGGTAAACGCAACTATTCCGACAACGGCCCCTACTAATATAGGAACTAATGTTTTTAAACTATCTTTCCAATTTTTAAATAAATGACTAATTGATGAAATTAAACGATCATAAATATCTAAAGAGACAGCCATCGTTCCACCACTTACACCGGGAATAATGTTGGCTATTCCTATAATAATACCTTTTAAAAAATCTATTAAATATCCCATTTTCATACTCCTTTTTCTTGGTTTATATAAATATATCTCCACCAACTTTACCAAATTTATTCCTTCTCGTATATATTTTTTTCTATTATCTTGTATTGCTATAAGTATTTAATATGGACAATACATTTATACATTCTAATATTTCGTTCTATTGTACATTTGCACAATTAGGTTTGTTAACCTGACAATAGCTTTTTCTTGTAATGAAAAATATAATGTAAGCGCACACAGATTAAGTTGGGGGATGTTTAAAGATGTTAGATAGTACGATTCCATGGTTTGCAGCAATTATTGGATTGATCGTTGCAATTGTACTGATATTGAAAAAGTTCAATCCAGTGTATTCTTTATTTTTTGGAGCCATCGTTGGTTGTTTAGTAGGTGGAGCTTCTTTGGTGGATACTATTGATATTCTAATCAGTGGAACACAAAGTGTTATTGGAACCGCTATCCGCGTTCTGGCTGCGGGAATGCTTGCGGGTGTAATGATGGAATCTGGAGCGGCAGAATCCATTGCTAATGCAATCGTAACGAAACTTGGAGATAAGAAAGCTATCTTATCATTAGCTCTTTCGACAATGATCATAACGGCTGTAGGAGTATTTATTCCAGTAGCAGTTCTAATTGTTGCTCCAATTGCATTATCAGTTGGAAAACAAACAGGGATTAGTAAGATTGCTTTATTAACGGCCTTATCTGGTGGAGGGAAAGCAGGAAATATTATTTCTCCTAATCCAAATACGATCGCAGCAGCAGATGGTTTTGGCTTGAATTTGAGCAGTGTGATGTTAGCTGGTTTTATTCCTGCTTTATTCGGACTTGCAACAGCTGTTATTGTGGCCAATCTAATTAAAAGTAAAGGTGAAATGGTAAGAGATAGGGATATTCTTAAAAAAGAATCAAAAGAATTAATGCCATTGGGAAAAGCGTTGATTGCGCCGATACTTTCAATTGTTCTTTTATTGATTAATCCAATTGGAACCCTACTAAAAATAGAGGTCCTCACAAATTTAAAAATTGATGCTTTATATATTCTTCCTTTTGCTTCAATCGTAGGAACGATTGCAATGGGACATGCGAACAAAATTAGTGAATATGCTTCTTCAGGAATTAAACGGGTAACAGATACGGTACTTATTTTGATTGGAGCTGGAGCAATTGCAGGATTGATATCTGCTTCTGATTTATCTGTACAAGTTGTGAAATTAATTGACACGATAGGTATTTCTGGAACATTCTTAGCGCCAATTTCAGGTGTTTTGATGGGATTAGCTGTAGGATCAACGTCTACTGCTGTTATATTGGCTACTGGATCATTTGGACAAGCTATTCTAGATACAGGAACTTCTTCTTTGGCAGCATCTGTAATGGTTCATACAGGATCAACCGTTATTGATAGTGTTCCTCAAGGGAATTATTTCCATATTAGTGCAAATAGTATGAATATGACGATAAAAGAAAGATTGAAGGTTATCCCTTACGAGATGTGTGTAGGTGGTGCAATGACTGTAGTTGCAACGATTTTGTATGGATTTATTCTTAACTAATGATGGGAAAAGAGGTAAATATAATGGTGAAAAGATTTGTTGTTGCACCAGATTCGTTTAAGGAAAGTATGAGCGCAAAAGAAGCCTGTGAAGCAATGGCTAGAGGAATCAAAAAAGTGTTTAAGGATGCAGAAATCAGTCTTGTTCCAATGGCTGATGGAGGAGAAGGAACAGTTGATTCTTTAGTGGATGCAACAAAAGGAAGACGAATCAATGTTGAAGTATCTGGTCCGATTCCTGAGGAAAAAGTAACGGCCTACTTTGGTATTTTAGGCGATAATAAAACGGCTGTCATTGAAATGGCAAAAGCAAACGGGATTGAAATATTACCAAAAGAGCGTCGAAACCCATTGATCACTTCTACGTATGGTACTGGAGAATTGATCAAGGCGGCTCTAGATCAAGGTGTAGAAAAAATCATTATCGGAATTGGCGGTAGCGTAACGAATGATGGCGGAGCTGGGATGGCCGAAGCATTGGGTGTGAAGTTTTTAGACGGAAACGGACAATCGATTCCTCAAGGAGGAGGTTCTTTGAATCAGTTAGTATCAATTGATACTGCTGAATTAGATCCTCGAATAAAAGAAATCGAAATTGAAGTGGCTAGCGATGTTACCAACCCATTGACTGGAGAGCATGGGGCTGCTCATGTATTTGGTCCTCAAAAAGGAGCAACTTTAGAAATGGTGCAACAATTAGACTCTAATTTAAAACATTATGCGCACATTATTCAAAAAGATGTAAAAAAATCTATTGAACATCTACCTGGAGCTGGAGCAGCAGGTGGACTAGGCGCTGGTTTACTAGCTTTTACAAATGCAACGCTAAGACCTGGAATTGATATTGTCATTGAGATCAATCGACTAGAAGAACAGATTGCGGAAGCTGATTTTATTTTTACTGGTGAAGGTGGCATGGATTTTCAAACTAAGTTTGGAAAAGCGCCATATGGGGTCGCAAAAGTTGCGAAACAGTATCAAAAACCTGTCTTTGCTTGTGCTGGTTACATTGGGAAAGATGTTGAGGTGCTATACAACGAGGGGATGACGGCTATTTTTGGAATTCTTTCAAAGGCCGAATCGATTGACAAAGCTTTGGAGAATGGCGAATCAAATCTAGAGCGAACATGTGAAAATATTGCTCGAATTTTATTCTTAACCAGTGAGCAGGAATAAAGCACATTTATTTTAGGAGATAAACTTGATATTTTAAGTTTTTAAGAAGATACTTTAGTTTATAAGATAAGAAAAAACAGTTTAGAATGTATCATTCTAAACTGTTTTTTTGTATAGAAAAGGTGGCAGAAGTAACGTGTTAACGAATAGTCAGGCTAGTTTAATCGTCAGTAAACTTATGGAAGATATTCCTTACAATATCAATATTATGAATGACTTAGGAATTATTATTGCAAGTGGCGACAGTAAACGTATTGGAACTTCGCACAGAGCAGCTGAACGAGCAATCAAAGAAAAGAAAATTATAGAGGTTTACCGAGATACGCATTTAGAGAAAAAAGGGACGAATGAGCCTATAATCTATGAAGGCACTATCATGGGAGTCGTCGGAATTACAGGCGACCCTAATGAAGTTCGTCCATTCACAAAAATTGTTAAAACGGTTTCGCTACTCCTTATTGAAGAATTGAATATTTATAAACAAAAAGAAGAGAATAGAGTGGCAAAGAATAATCTCTTAAAACAAATTATCCAGTCAGAAGGTATATATACAGAATCGTTAAAAAAAGAAGCAAATGAAAAGTATGACCTAGAATTGGAGCAACCTTATTATGGCGTTTTTGCTGAAAGGAAAGAAATACTGAGAGCAATTGCGTCTAATAAACAATTGTTTGAATGGTCTGGAGGTTTTGTTATTTTTGTAAAGAACGTTGATTCATTAGAATCAACTACTAAAGAATTTATTATTGTAAGTTCTAGTGAAAAAAATATTAGTCAAAATCTTCAAGATATCAAACAGACTTATGCAATGCTCTCTTTTTTTCATACAAAGAAAGAAGGAGTCAATAAAACAAATAACTGCTATTTAGCCAATTTATTCTCATTTTCTCTTCCTCCTAATCAGGAACTATTGAGGAAGATAAAAGAAGTGGCACCAGAATATACAGAAACACTCATTAGTTTCGCGCGAAATAATAAAAGTATCAATGACACTTCGTTAGAACTTCATATCCATAGAAACACATTGAATTATAGAATCCAAAAAATTGAAGAATTAACTGGAAAAAATCCTCGTGTTTGGTATGAATTATGGGAGTTGTTTTATCATTTTGCTTATTTCTCTATAAATAATTAAACATCATAGTTGTAGTAGTCCTTGTATAACTCTACTAGGTTTTATAGATGCTATACTATAAGTGATAAAAAATAGTACTAGGAGGGTGTGTAAATGATTACAGGAGTTGAAATTGATTTTGTTGTAAAAAATAGTAAAGCAGCTTTAGAACAGTATATCTCTATTTTTGAAGTTGTAATAGTTGAGGCAACAGACTTCAAAGTTGGGAACAACGAAGCAGTTTTCACAATTTATGGTACTCGTTTTCACATACTCGATGAAAATCCTGAATACCAATTGTTTGCGCCAAAAGAAGATAGGAACCAATCATTTTGGTTTAATGTCGTGGTACCTAGTATTCAAGTAGTCTTTGATAAAGCAGTTGTTGTAGGAGCAACAGTCATTCAACCAATTACAAAAATGGAAGAAATGGGTATTTCAAATGCAATGTTTTTAGACAGCTTTGGTTATGTTTGGATGCTACACGAAATCCATCAAGAAGTATCTTTTGAAAATCGTGTAAAGATATTAAGCGAAGATTTTGAATAAGAACTAATTTCTACTAAAAAAACTTAGAATACATTGTAAGGTTTGGCTTGTTACCTAATTTTATAGGGTAGTCTTATCTTTGATTCGTTTTTTTACATGTGAATTCCATAGTAGCTAACCCGTGTGTATAGAAATCATATCAGTGTTTCTTTATAATGATAAACATGAGAAAAAAACAACTCGTATCTGGCTAATAAAAAATTAGCCAGATACGAGTTGGAAGTGGTTATAAAAGTGTTAGGATAATGAAGGAGTGGAAAAATAGTGAGATTAAGTGTCTTAGATCAAGCACCTATTACAAGTGGAAATACAGCTACAGATGCTTTAGCAAAAGCTGAAGAATTAGCTATTTTAGCGGATGAATTAGGGTACACACGTATGTGGATGGCAGAGCACCATGGAACAAATGGTTTTGCAAGTTCAGCACCTGAAATCACTGCAGCTCATTTAGCGGCAAAAACAAAAAATATTCGAATCGGTACAGGTGGAGTTATGATGATGCATTATTCGCCTTTGAAATTAGCGGAAGTTTTTAAAACGTTAAGTGCTTTTTCACCAGGACGAATCGATTTTGGAGTAGGTCGTGCTCCAGGTGGCGATAATAATTCTATTTATGCTTTGTCAGAAGGTCGTCAGCCGATGTTGGATAATATGTATGAAAAATTTGATACCGCATTAAAATTAATCAATGATGAAGTGCCTGAAGATCGAATATACAACCGAACAATTGCTACTCCTTCACATATTCAGTTGCCTGAAGCTTGGCTACTTGGTTCGAGCGGCAGTAGTGCACGTAAGGCAGCCCAAATGGGAGTAGGTTATTCGTTTGCTCAGTTCTTTATGGGCGGAATGACAAAAGATATCTTAGATGAATACAAAGTTAATTTTCAACCCTCTGTATTTATGGACAAACCATATATCAATGTAGCGTATCTTGTTACAACAGCTGAAACTAGAGAAGAAGCAGAGTATGAAGCTAAACCACAAGATATTGCACGTCTATTGATGAGAAAAGGACAGATGGGTCAATTGTTGACACCTGAAGAAGCACAACATTATCCTTTAACCGAAATTGACCAATTAACAATAAAACAAGGACGCGAACTGCATTTAGTAGGTACGCCGAAAGAAATCGCTGCAAAATTAGTAGAAGATCAAGAGAAATATGGTTTTGATGAAGCAATGATCTGTAGTATTCCCCATTCACAAGAAAAACGATTAGATGTATATCGTTTATTAGCTAAAGAATTACTAAAAAAATAATAAATCGCCTCCACTTCCAACAAATGAACTTTTATTGTTTGGAAGTGTTTTTTTTGTTTTTTTAAAAATCAATGAGAAAAATGATATTATTTTAATGGGTCTTAAATGGATAAAACAAAGGTTTTTCAGTCTTTTTCTATTAAATCCATGTGAGGAAACTTAACATATACAAGATATATATTAATTGATTTCTCATAAATGTGTATTTATACTATTGTTTTAAGCAGCAAGAAAGACCTCGCTTGCTTAAAAAATACTGACTACCATCAATGTTACTGTAAAGGAGATGAGACAGAGTTGATCAAGTTACAGAATGTAAATAAATATTTCGGTGACCACCATGTCCTAAAAGATGTTAATTTAGAGGTGGCTGAAGGGGAAAAAGTCGTTATCATAGGTCCTTCTGGCTCTGGAAAAAGTACTACAGTTAGATGTATGAATTTTCTTGAGGAACCTACGACAGGAGAAGTCTATATAGATGGCAATCAAATAACAGAAAAAAACAAATTAGAGATGGTACGAAATTCTTCTGCAATGGTCTTTCAACAGTTTAACCTTTATCCGCATATGACGGTGTTAGGAAATCTGACAATTGGACCTATGAAATTACAGAATAAATCAAAAAAAGAAGCAGAAGAACTGGCTTATCAATATCTAGATATCGTAGGGTTACGAGAAAAAGCAACGGCATACCCTTCAACACTCTCAGGAGGCCAGCAGCAAAGAGTCGCTATTGCTAGATCGCTCTGCTCTGAAAAGAAAATCATTCTATTCGATGAACCTACATCTGCTTTAGATCCAGAGACGGTTCAAGAAGTATTGGATGTTATGATTAAACTATCTAGCATGAACATTACAATGGTCGTTGTGACCCATGAAATGGGCTTTGCTAAACAAGTAGCAGATCGTGTTATTTTTATGGATAATGGAACCATTTTAGAAGTAGGGTCACCAGAACATTTTTTTGAAAACCCTACTCATGAACGAACGAAAGAATTTTTAAGTAAAATTTTAAGATAAAAAATAAAGATATCCTTAGGAGGAAAAACAAATGAAAAAAAGAAACTTATTAGCAACAGTTATTTTGTCTAGTGTATTATTTTTAGGAGCTTGTTCTTCAGATGACGGTTCAACAACAGAAGCAGACGCACCAAAAGGATCGAATCAAGTAACGATTGAATCAATCAAAGACGCTGGCGTTTTAAAAGTAGGGGTAAAAGAAGATGTTCCAAACTTTGGGTTGAAGAATACAGATACAGGAGAAATAGAAGGATTTGAAATTGATATTGCTAAAAAAATTGCTGAAGACATTTTAGGCGATCCAGACGCCATTGAATTAACGCCTGTTACGGCTAAAACACGTGGTCCACTATTGGATAATGGCGAAGTTGATATGGTTATTGCTACTTTTACAGTTACTGAAGAACGTAAAGAAACCTATAATTTCTCTGATGCGTATTATGAAGACGCAGTTGGTTTACTAGTGAAAAAAGACAAAAACTATGAAGGTTTAAAAGATATGGATGGAGCAAATGTTGGTGTGGCACAAAGTTCTACAACGTCAGAAGCTATCACATCAGAAGCTGAACAATATGATATTACAGTAGAATTTTCAGAATATGCTACTTATCCAGAAATTAAAGCAGCGTTAGATTCAGGCCGCGTAGACGCATTTAGTGTGGACAGATCTATTTTGGCTGGCTATTTAGATGATTCAACTGAAATCTTGCCAGACCGCTTCGCAACGCAAGATTATGGAATCGCAACAAAGAAAACAAATACAGAGTTAGCAGAGCATGTAAATGGGTTGATCACTACTTGGGGAGAAGATGATACTCTTAATGGATTGGTTACAGAGTGGGGATTGAGTGAAGAATGAAAAGTACAAATCCATTCGCTCTTTGGAGATGGGAGGATCTTTTTCAAAATTTTGATAATTTTAGTTCTGGATTTTTAAGAACGCTCCAAGTGGCCATCTTAGCATTAGCGTTGTCTTTGATAATCGGAATCGTGATTGGTATATTATCAACTGCCCACAATAGGATTCTGAGTTCAATCGCACGAGTATATGTCGAAATTTTTCAAAATATTCCTCTTGTTATTCAAATCTTCTTTATGTATAACGGATTAGCAATGGCAGGATTGGTCTTAAGAGAGTTTACGATTGGGGTAGTAGGAGTTGGAATGTATCATGGAGCTTACATTGGTGAAGTGGTACGTGCGGGTATTTTATCTGTTCCTAAAGGTCAGCAAGAAGCTGCGTATGCACAAGGATTTAGTTATACACAAACCATGCGCTACATCATATTGCCACAAATGGTTAAAGGTATTTTGCCTCCATTAACCAATCAAGCAGTCAATTTAATAAAAAATACTTCTGTACTGGCAATTATTGCGGGAGCAGATTTAATGTACGCAGCAGACTCTTATGCTTCATTTAGCTTAAATTATGGACCGTCTTATGTGGTTGCAGGATTGTTTTACTTCATTCTCTGTTTCCCATTGGCTACGTTCTCAAGGAAATATGAAGAGAAATTAAAAAAGAATGATTCCTTAGTTGTGGATATTCCGGAGGTGATGGAATGATAAACTCCATACAAACCGTTTTTACAAGCCCTAACGTATTGTTCCTGTTAGATGGATTAAAGACTACGTTGCTAATTTCTTTATGTGTGGTGATCCTTTCAATTGTGTTTGGAACACTCCTAGGGTTGATCAGAAACTATGAAAAGAAGTTTTTCGGAAAAATAGCTGGATTTTACATCGAATTATTCCGTAATACGCCATTATTACTATGGATGCTCGGTTGTGCTTTCCTGATACCAGGAAGTACGATAGTAGTGAAAGCTTCCATAGCGCTGTTTCTTTATACAGCTGCAGTAGTAGCAGAAATTGTGCGTGGTGGATTAAATTCGATACCGAAAGGACAATTTGAAGCTGCTCATTCTCAAGGATTTTCATTTTTTCAAACACTAGTATACGTTGTTTTGCCGCAAACCTTTAAAAAAATCATCCCTTCTTTATTGTCACAAGTAATTACAACTATTAAGGATACGTCATTTCTTGCAGGATTAGGAATCATGGAATTTACACGAAGTGGCCAAGTTATTTTAGGGAAAGTAAAGAAAACTTCTGAAGTGTTTTTGATTTATGGTTTCTTAGCAGTTGTTTATTTTATTATTTGCTTCGCATTGTCGGTTTTAGTAAGAAACTGGCATAAAAAAAATTCTGAAAATGTATAGTTTATATAATTTAGAAAATAAAAAAACGGACTCTTAATGGGTCCGTTTTTTTGCTATAAAAAAATTAGAAATCTTCTTCAAATAAATTTAATTCGGTTTGTTGTGGAGCAAGATGGTCAAAAGTAAGCTGTAATTTTTTTTGCAACTGTTTCGCATTTTTCGCGGCATGCCCACCAGAGTTATTGTTAAAAATAACGGAAACTTCTTTTGACTCTGTTTCTAATTGGCGAATAATGTTTACGAAATGATCTAATTCAGATGAACTATAATCATAAAGTGTTCGTTTTTTACGCCAATTGGGTCCGCTGGCATCTAACCAACCTTCGTAGTTTTGACCATGCAAGCGAAACAGAGTGAGTTCGTCGTTGGTTCCTTTGACGATTAAAGGAACACTATTTCCAGGGGTCTGAGGTTGATCGACAACAGTGTGAATAAATTGTTCTTCCGTTAAAAAAGTCAATGTGTTCTCTTTATTCGTGTCACTGTACCAGCTGGAATGACGAAATTCGATCGCTATTGGTAGTTCACCCATGTATTGACGGACTTTCCTTAAATACTGAACGTGTTCTTTTGTACAATCAAAATAAGGTGGAAACTGAAATAGAAAAGCTTTGATTCGATGCGCGGTAATCATAGGTTCAAAAATCGCAATATAATGCTCGAACATTTGTTGTTCAGTCGGGAAAAACTTCAGCCAATCTTTGTGTAACGTCATCGCTTGAAAAGCTTTAGGGATAAATTGAAAAGTAGCTGGTGTTTTTTCTATCCATGAGAAAATATTTTTATCAGGAGGAATAGCATAAAAACTGGTATCCAATTCTACAAAAGGGAAATGTGAACTATAATCTTCCAATCGTTTCGATTTTCGGACGGTCAATAAGTCATGATCAGACCAACCTGTTAAACCAATAGAAATCATTGTGACTCCTTCTTTCTTGGGTAATAAATCATTAGCCTTATTGTACCGTAACCGTTATTATTAAGGAAAGTAAAAAAAATTTAAAATGTATCATTTAAATGAATAGACATAACTATAAGAATAGTGTATTAAATAACAGTTAAATTGTTTCACGCGAAACAATTTGTTTCACTGCGATTGAAACAAAATAAAAACGGTAGTAGTTGAATATAAAAATCAGAGGAGCACTTAAAATGTATAAGGTTATATTTTTTGATATTGACGGAACATTATTGACAGATAAAAAAAGAATTCCAGATTCTGCTAGAAAAGCTATTCAAGATTTGAAGAAAAAAGGTATTATACCGGTTATTGCCACTGGAAGAGCGCCGTTTAGAATTGATGAAATCCTAGCATCCTTAGACATTCAAACACATATCACATTGAACGGGCAGTATGTTGTGTATGAGGGAGAGGTGATTCATCAAAATCCATTGTCAGTGGATTCTGTTAAACGACTTGCACTAGCTGCGGAAACAAATAAGCAACGCATCGCGTTTTGTGGAAGCGATGAAATATTAGGAACTTCTATGGTTACTTTTGGACAAAAAGGGTTATTAAAAAAAATGATTCAACAAGTTCCAATAGCACCACCTAAAAAAGTGATGCAATTGCTTATGCGCTATGTTGGTTCTTCTAAAAGAGTGAAGCCGATTTTGCCACATTACTATGAAGATCGTACCATTTACCAATGTATCATCCATACAACAGAAGAATACGACACCTTTTACCAAGAAGCTTTTCCAGATTGTCATTTCACACGATGGAATCCTTATTCAGTAGATGTGATCTCGAAAGGAATGTCAAAAGCAGTAGGTATTCAAAAGTTGATTGAGCACATAGGTATTGATATAAGTGAAACAGTTGCATTTGGAGATGGATTGAATGATATTGAAATGTTGCAAGCAGTTGATATGGGAATAGCTATGGAAAATGGACGTACAGAGTTGAAAGATATTGCAGATGACATTACAGCATCTCCAGAAAATCATGGTATTTTAAAAGGTTTGCAAAAATTGAATTTAGTGCCGTAAAAAGTCTTGAAAATATCACAGGAAACTTTGGTTAAGATATAAAGAAATCATTCGTAATTTCCTATTTTCAGTAATTTTCTGTGGTATACTATTTCAGAAAGCTTTTGAGAAAAATCAATTTAAATAAAAAAGCACCCTACTCATTTGTTGTCTAAACGTACCTTCTTTTCTAAAAGATTGTTTGATAGATGGTTAGAATGGAGTAGTTAAACCTACTAAGGAGGCCCCTAAAGTGACTGAGAAAAAAACATTTTATATTACAACACCTATTTACTATCCAAGTGGAAAATTGCATATAGGAAATGCCTATTCAACAATTGCGTGTGATGTTATGGCACGGTACAAAAGAATGCAAGACTTTGATGTTTTCTATTTGACAGGTAGCGATGAGCATGGCCAAAAAATAGAAAATAAGGCCCAAGAATTAAACATTACGCCTCAAAAATATGTCGATCAAATGGCTGAAGGTATGCAAAAATTATGGAATTTATTAGAAATCAGCAATGATAAATTTATCCGCACAACTGATCCTGCACATGAAAAAGTTGTCGCAGAAATTTTTGAACGCTTTTTAGCGCAAGGAGATATTTATCTTGATGAATATGAAGGTTGGTACTCTGTTCCAGATGAAACTTTTTATACCGAAACACAATTAGTGGATATTGAACGTGATGACCAAGGCAACATCGTTGGTGGGAAATCACCAGATAGCGGACATCCAGTAGAGTTGATCAAAGAGGAGTCTTATTTCTTTAGAATGAGTAAGTATTCGGATCGTTTATTGGCTTACTACAATGAACATCCAGATTTCATTCAACCTGAATCGCGAAAAAATGAAATGATCAACAATTTTATCAAACCTGGCTTAGAAGATCTAGCTGTTTCACGTACGACATTTACTTGGGGAGTTAAAGTACCAAGCAATCCGAAACACGTTATTTACGTATGGATCGATGCATTGGCAAATTACATTACTGCACTTGGCTACGGTACAGATGATACATCATTGTTTGATAAATTCTGGCCAGCAGATGTTCATATGGTAGGAAAAGAAATCGTTCGTTTCCACACTATTTATTGGCCAATTATGTTAATGGCTCTAGATTTGCCATTGCCTAAAAAGATATTTGGCCATGGCTGGTTGTTGATGAAAGATGGCAAAATGTCTAAATCAAAAGGAAACGTTGTTTATCCAGAAATGCTAGTAGAGCAATATGGATTAGACGCTTTACGCTATTATTTGATGCGTGAAGTGACATTTGGAAGCGACGGTGTATTCACCCCAGAAGACTTTGTTTCTCGTGTGAATTATGATTTAGCAAATGACTTAGGAAACTTACTCAATCGTACAGTTGCGATGGTCAACAAGTATTTCAATGGGGAAGTTCCTAAATATTCAGGAAACGTTACAGAATTCGATGCTATCTTAAAAGAAACAGCAGAAAAAGTTTGTGTAGATTATCAAAATGAAATGGAAAATATGCAATTTAGTAGTGCATTAAGCCATGTTTGGGTATTGATTTCACGTGCCAATAAATACATTGATGAAACTGCTCCATGGAAATTAGCGAAAGAAGAAGAGAAGACAAGCGAATTGGCGAGTGTCATGGTTCATTTAGCAGAAACGCTTCGTATTTCAGCTGTTTTATTGCAACCGTTTTTGACTCACGCACCTAAAGAAATTTTTGCTCAATTGGGAGTAGAAGGAGAATTTGCTGGAAATTGGTCAACCATTCAATTTGGCTCATTCCCTGAAAATACTACAGTGATTAAAAAAGGTACACCTATATTCCCACGTTTAGATATAGATGTAGAAGTTGCTTACATTAAAGAGCAAATGGCAGGTGTTCCTGATCAACAAGAGCAAGAAGCTGAAGTGGAAACGAAATGGGATCCTTCAGAAACTGTTTTAACGTCAACAAAAGAGAAACAAATTAAGTACGATGATTTTGATAAAGTTGAATTAAAAGTCGCTGAAGTTATGGATTGTCAAAAAGTAGAAGGAGCAGATAAGCTCTTGAAATTCCGCTTAGATGCAGGAGATAAAGGTCATCGTCAAATTCTTTCTGGTATTGCAGAGTGGTATCCGAATCCAGAAGCTTTGATTGGCAAAAAAGTTGTGATTGTTGCTAACTTAAAACCACGTAAAATGCGTGGAGAGGTCAGTCAAGGAATGATTTTATCTGCTGAAAAAGATGGGAAATTACAAATTGTTGAAGCACCAATGGAAGCACCAAATGGATCTGAAGTTGCTTAAAACCTTATAAAACGAATACCCTGCTGGAAACTCATTTAGCAGGGTGTTTCTATTAACGAGAAATAAGAAAGGATGATACTATGTTATTTGATACACATACGCATATTAATGCAGAAGAATTTGATCATGAAGTTCAAGAAACTGTGCAACGTGCACTTGAAAACGATGTGAGTAAAATGGCTGTAGTGGGGTTTGATGCTGAAACCATTGAAAAATCGTTAGCCTTAAGTAAGGAATATAAAGAAATTTATAGTATTATTGGTTGGCACCCTACTGAAAGCTATTTGTATACTGAACAAATTGAAGAGAAGTTGTACCATCAATTGAAATTACCTAAAGTTGTAGCTATGGGAGAAATGGGTTTGGATTACCACTGGGATACTTCTCCAAAAGATGTTCAAAAAGATGTCTTTCATAGACAAATGCAAATTGCCAGAGAGTTGAACATGCCTATTAGTATTCATATGAGAGATTCAATTGAAGATACTTATACGATGCTGAAAAAAGAACATGTTGAAGATATTGGTGGTATTATGCACAGTTTTAGTGGCGATACACTATGGATGGAACGTTTCTTAGACTTGGGTATGCACATTTCTGTAAGTGGCGTTATCACGTTTAAAAATGCGCCTGAAGTAAGAGAAGTAGCTAAAACTGCTCCGTTTGATAAACTATTGATTGAAACAGATGCACCGTACTTAGCTCCGATGCCTTATAGAGGAAAACGCAATGAACCGGCTTACGTGAAGTTTGTAGCGGAAGAGGTGGCTAAACAAAGAGGCGTTAGTTATGAAGAAGTGGCTAAACAAACGATGCAAAATGCCAATCGCTTGTTTAGGTTAGCTTGATGGAAAAAATAAAGGAAGTTATAGTTGTTGAAGGCCGTGATGATACAAGGCGCATTTTGGAATCGGTTGAAGCAGATACGATTGAAACAAATGGTTCAGCTATTGACGAAGAAACGTTGAAGCTGATAAAAAAAGCTCACGAAACAAGAGGTGTTATTGTTTTTACAGACCCCGATTTCCCTGGTGAAAAAATCCGGAAAATCATTTCACAAGCTGTTCCTGGAGTAAAACACGCTTTTTTGACAAAAGATGAGGCTAGAGCGAAAGGCAAGGGCAGCTTAGGTATTGAACATGCTTCACCTGAAGCAATACGCACAGCACTATCAAAGTGCTACACCGAAACCATAGCTAAAGGGTCTCTCATCTCACGAGAATTGTTAATGGACGCTGGTTTGATTATGGGACCTTCTGCTCGAAAGAGACGAACAAAATTGGGTGAAAAACTTAATATTGGTTACACTAATGGAAAACAACTTCAAAAGAGATTGCAAATGTTTCAAATCTCACCTGAAGAAGTTGTAACAGTGATTCAACAAATTTTGGAGGAAGAAAATGACAACACGTAAAGATATCGCAACCCCATCAAGAACCAAAGAGATAATGGAAAAATACGGCTTCTCAGTAAAGAAAAGTTTAGGGCAAAATTTTATAGTCGATCCGAACATTTTAAGCAACATTGTAGCAGCTTCTAATATTGACAAAAATACAAATGTTATTGAAGTTGGTCCCGGTATTGGTGCTTTAACTGAACATCTTGCAAGAGCGAGTAAGGAAGTTATTGCTTTTGAAATTGATAATCGTTTACTACCAGTATTAGCGGATACCTTAAGCCCGTATGATAATGTTTCGATTGTTCATAGTGATGTATTGAAAATCAATTTACAAAAGACCTTGCCAGAAATGATCGATTTGAAGGAACCTTTAGTTGTGGTAGCTAACTTACCTTACTACATTACAACGCCTATTATTATGCATTTTTTAGAGACTCCTGTTCGAATCGATGGTTTAACGATCATGATGCAAAAGGAAGTAGCTGAAAGAATAACAGCTGCTCCCGGTAGCAAAGCTTATGGATCTTTGTCTATCGCTATCCAGTACTACATGGAAGCTGAAGTCGCTTTTATTGTTCCTAAGACAGTCTTCGTACCTCAACCAAATGTTGATTCTGCTATTATTAAGCTGACAAGAAGAGAGACCCCAAGTGTAACAGTTAAGAATGAAAAGTCTTTTTTTGCGCTTGTTCGTTCGGCTTTTGTGCAAAGACGTAAAACACTTTGGAATAATTTATTGATAAGATACGGCAAAGAAGATTCTACTAGAGAAAAATTAACTCAAGCATTAGAAGTCGCAGGCATTGATCCAAAGCGTCGTGGGGAAACATTAAGCCTAGAAGAATTCGGCCGTTTATCAGATGCAATCGATGAGATTGTATTAAAAGAAGATTAATTTTTATTAAGTCTAAATAGCTATGCCAGTGATACCAACGACTTTTAACATGGATAATATGAGAGAATTATTATTTGTACCAAAGGTTTTCTTGTGGTATACTTGTAAAATTTCATTCTGTATGTTACAATGGCATCAGACGAGTGAGGTGAATCTGATGCCAAGTACATTAGCAGACATTAAAGAAAGCTTAGATGATCATTTAGGTAAGAAGATTATGTTGACCGCGCAAGCTGGTCGTAAGAAAAAAACCGAACGCAAAGGTATTTTAGCTGACACATATCATTCAGTGTTTGTTGTTGAGCTAGATCAAGAAGAAAATGCATTTGAACGTGTCTCATATAGTTATACAGATGTTTTAACTCAATCTGTAGAAATTGAATTTATTGAAGAAGAAAAACGCCAATTAGCTTAAGCATTAAAAGAGAATAGAAAACAGTTGACGAGCTATAAATGGCTCGTTTTTTTTGTACCATCGAAAGAGAGCCGATAATTTTTTTAGTGTTGGGGGATCAATAAGAATGGGGAATATTCATCATATAGAATTAAATGTTTCTGATTTAGATATATCTATGTGTTTTTGGAGCTGGTTTTTAGAGGAATTAGGCTATCAGCCTTTTCAAGTTTGGGATAAAGGAAGAAGTTGGAAAAAAGACGAAATGTATCTGGTTTTTGTTCAAACAAAAGAACAGTTTATTTCTGAAGGTTACCATAGAGGGCGTACAGGTCTGAATCATTTAGCATTTCAGGCAAATTCCCGACAGCAAGTAGACAATCTAGCGGAAAAACTAGAAGAAAAAGGTATTGAAATTTTGTATAGAGATCTACACCCATTTGCTGGTGGTGAGCAGCATTATGCAGTTTTTTTTGAAGATCCAGATAGAATTAAAGTGGAATTTGTAGCCCCTTGAATATAAAAAGAAGAGATTTGAGACGAAATGTTTCAGGTCTTTTTTTATCGACATAAGTAGTTTATGTGTAATTAACCTATTAATAAGTCAATAACTTGCCTTTTTTTTTAATATTTAAATTAAATTATAGCTTTCATGCTTTTCAAATGTTTTTATTTAAGCTAGTATATTCTACAGACAATACAAATACTGAGGAAAGGAGTGAAGTGTAAATGGAGATCATAGAAAAAGCTCCTGCTAAAATTAATTTAAGTTTAGATGTTTTGCATAAAAGAGAAGATGGTTACCATGAAATGAAGATGGTAATGACTTCAGTTGATTTGGCAGATCGCATAGTGTTAAAAACAATTGAAGAAGATCGAATCGTTATTCACTCAACTAATGGATTCTTACCATTAGACCAAAGGAATCATGCATACAAAGCGGCAAAATTGTTGAAAGATACCTATCATATCGAAAAAGGCGTCGATATTACTATAGAAAAGAATATTCCAATCGCTGCTGGTTTAGCTGGTGGTAGCAGTGATGCGGCTGCTACTTTAAGAGGACTGAATCGTTTGTGGGATTTAAAGTTAACAAAAGATGAGCTAGCTACTTTAGGGGAAAAGATCGGCTCAGATGTTCCCTATTGTATTTATGGTGGAACCGCGTATGCTACAGGTCGTGGTGAAAAAATCCAACAAATAAAAGATGTTCCTCAGTGTTGGGTAGTGCTAGTTAAGCCTAAAAAAGGTATTTCTACTTGGACTGTTTTTGAAAATCTTTCATTTGATCAATTAGTTCATCCGGAAATACCCCAAATGTTGACTGCTATTCAGGACAATGATTATAGCCAAATGGTTGATAGTACTGGGAATGCCTTAGAAACTGTATCAGCTGTAAAGCAACCCGATATTAAGCGAATCAAAAAAAAGATGATTCAATTTGGAGCAGATGCTGCTTTGATGAGCGGAAGTGGTCCTACAATTTATGCTTTATGTAAGAAATATTCTAAAGCTCAGCGAGTTTATAATGGTTTGAAAGGTTTTTGTAATGAGGTTTACTTAGTGCGAACACTAAAATAACTAAAAAAACGAAGATTGAAGATGTGGAAAACTCTCTTGCCTTGATAAGAGAAGTTCATGTCTTTTTTTTCTTGACGCGCAATGTAGATAATGATAAGCTACATAAGGAATTTTAAATAGTAATGATTACGATTTGAAAAAGAACTGACTAAAAAGTCAATTTAAGTATAGATGAATATAAAGGAGGATATGCGTTTGATGAATAAGAAAAAGAGGATCGGCTTTGTGATACTAGCGTCTATAGTGATAATGCTAGTAATAGGATGTGGGAAACAAGAAAATACACAACCGGAAACAGATAAACTAAATGTGGTTACAACTTTCTATCCAATGTATGACTTTACAAAGAATGTTGCTGGAGATGAAGCTGAAGTAACCTTATTGTTAGAAGCGGGGACTGATACTCATGGCTATGAACCGAGTGCAAAAGAAGTTGCTGCTATTTCAGATGCGGATGTATTTGTTTACAATAGTGAGGAAATGGAAGTCTGGGTTTCAAGTGTTTTAGAGAGTATAGGTACAGAAAACACAGTGGTTGTTAATGCAAGTGAAGGCATTTCTTTGTTGGAATCAACAGAAGAAGATCATCATGACGAAAATGAAGAAGAAGGGCATCACCATGAAGTGGATCCTCATATTTGGTTAGATCCAGTGCTTGCTCAAGAGGAAGTAATAAATATTAAAGAAGGATTGGTTGCGGCAGATCCAGAGAACGAAGAAATATATGAAACAAATGCAATACAATACAATGAAAAGTTACAGGCATTGGAGAAAGAATTCACTAACGCTTTTAGTGATGCAACAAATCGTGTTTTTGTGACTCAACATGCTGCTTTTGCATACTTAGCGAATCGCTATGATTTGGAGCAAGTTTCGATTGCTGGAATCTCAACCGAAGAAGAACCAAGCCCTGCTAAACTGGCTGAGTTACAAGATTATATAAATGCGAATGATATCCATTACATTTATTATGCAGAAACATCTTCTAGCAAAATTGCAGAAACACTCGCTAATGAGACAGGTACAGAGTTAGAAATTTTAAATCCAATTGAAGGTATTACAACTGAGGATCAAGAAAAAGGAACGGACTATATTCAATTAATGAAAAATAATCTGGCTGCTCTTCAAAAAAGTATTCATTAAGGAAACGGAAATGGGTGTAATAAACCTTTCCTATAGATAAAGAAAGAAGGGATATTCATGCATTACGTTGAAGTAAAGGACTTATCTTTTTATTATGATGAAGAACCGGTTTTAGAAAACATTTCCTTTACGGTTGATCCAGGTGAATTTGTTATGCTGACAGGAGAAAATGGAGCGGCAAAATCTACGTTATTGCGTAATATTTTAGGTTTGCTTCAACCAACGAAAGGAACGGCTAAGATTTCTGCTGTAAATAGAAGAAATGAGCCGTTAGCAATTGGTTACATTCCGCAACAAGTGGCCTCTTTTAATGCTGGGTTTCCTAGTACAGTATTAGAGTTGGTTCGATCTGGTCGTTATCAAAGAGGAAAATGGTTCAAACGTTTAGATGCAGAAGACCATGTACATGTTGAGCGTTCATTGAAATCAGTAGGTATGTGGGATTTACGCCATAAAAAAATTGGGGAACTTTCTGGAGGACAAAAGCAGCGTATTTCGTTAGCTCGTATTTTTGCTACAGATCCAGATTTGTTTGTTTTAGATGAACCCACTACTGGTATGGATCTAGATTCCAGAACAGAGTTTTACGAGTTGTTAAAACACAATAGTGAATTTCATGGAAAAGGCATTTTAATGGTAACGCATGATCATGAAGATATAAAAAAATATGCGGATAGACACATTCAACTTATCCGAAAGGAGGATTCACCATGGAGATGTTTTTCTATGGATTCATGCAGCGAGCATTCCAATCTGCATTCTTGATTGCAGTGATTGCACCTATTCTAGGATTGTTTTTAGTTCTTAGAAGGCAATCATTGATGGCAGATACGTTATCACACATTTCTTTAGCCGGGATTGCGTTAGGGTTATTTTTAAATGTCAATCCAACCTTTATGACTTTAGTTGTCGTAGTAATTGCAGCTGTGATTATTGAGTATCTAAGCATGCTATACAAATCTTATTCGGAAATTTCTATCGCTATCTTGATGTCTGCTGGAATGTCTGTAGCGCTTGTTTTAATGAGTTTGAGTAGTGGTGGATCCACGACTACTATTCAACAATATTTATTTGGTTCAATTGTGACGATTAGTCAACAACAGATTTACTTGTTAGTGGCCTTATTTGTAATTGTTGTTGGATTGTTTTTAGTCTTTCGTAGACCAATGTATGTATTAACGTTTGATGAAGATACTGCGTTTACAGCTGGTTTGCCGGCACGGACGATGTCAATCCTTTTTAATGTGATCACGGGAGTTACTATTGCAGTTGTTATGCCTATTGCAGGAGCCTTACTAGTATCAGCCATTATGATTCTGCCAGCAGCTATTGCTATGCGCATCAGTAAAAGTTTTTATTGGGTCATTCTTGTAGGTATTCTTGTAGGGATTGTAGGAATGTTTTCAGGTTTAACGGTCTCCTACCAATGGGGTACTCCACCAGGTGCTACGATTACCTTAGTGTTTATCCTTATTTTTATCCTTACAACAGGGACAATGAAAATCGTACAGCAGATGAAATACAAAAAAAGTCGTTCTTAAGTACTAGCGAATAGGTAAAAGGGTTGAGAGTCTTCTCAATCCTTTTTTTGTATGCAAAAAGTAAAAGAAAGTGAATACGAAGGTTCGTGTTTTTTTTTATGAGAAACCATTAATAAAAACGAACAATTTTTTAATAATACTTAAAAAGCTACCCTTTTATATGGAAAACGCGTATAATGATGTTTGATAGAAATAATGACCTGGCAAAACCTAAGAAAATGAGACTATAGAAAAGGTGAAAATAATGAAAATAAAAAGAAGTGAACGATTGATTGATATAACGCGTTATATGTTGGAGCGACCGCATACGTTAGTGCCGCTTACCTATTTTGCGAACCGGTACGACTCTGCTAAGTCTTCTATTAGTGAAGATTTAAGTATAGTGAAAAAAACATTTAGAGAACGAGGCACAGGAACTTTGGAAACAGTCCCTGGAGCAGCAGGAGGGGTACGTTACATACCCGAAATTGCAGAAGACGAAGCTGAAGAATTTGCAAAAGAAATGTGTGAACGTTTATCTGAATCAGATCGGTTACTACCAGGTGGATATGTCTATTTATCTGATTTACTTGGACAACCAAGTGTTTTACGTCAAGTTGGGAAAATTATTGCAACAAAGTATTTAGAACAACCTATTGATGCTGTAATGACAGTAGCGACAAAAGGGGTTCCAATTGCTCAAGCAGTGTCAACATATTTGAATGTACCATTTGTTATTGTACGTAGAGACTCTAAAATAACAGAAGGTTCTACTGTAAGTGTGAATTATGTTTCTGGATCGTCTGATCGTGTTGAAAAGATGGAATTATCTAAACGCAGCTTGAGACGTGGATCTCGAGTATTGATTGTAGATGATTTCATGAAAGGCGGCGGTACCGTTAACGGTATGAAGAGCTTGATTGAAGAGTTTGAAGCAGAGTTAGTGGGTATCACAGTTTTTGCTGAATCTACTTTTAGTGGCAATAGAATGGTAGATGAGTATACATCACTTTTATGTGTAGATGAAGTGAACGTTCGTGAAAAAACAATTCATGTACAACCAGGAAATTATTTTAACAAATAAAAAAATAGCGAAGATAAAGGTGAGTCTAGTACCTTTGTCCTCGCTATTTTTAGTTGGTATTCTTTTGCTCATATTTAATTTGTAACAGAAGGGTAACCTATCCAATCCATATTACTTCTTGAAAACTTATTATGTATAAGCTATCATAAAATAGGAGACTTTGTAGTAAAAAAGTCGTAACCTAATTAAACTGAAATGAACAATAAAAAAAGAAGAACAAAATTAGATAGGAGTTTATATAATGCCACAACGTTATGCAGTGATATTAGCAGCAGGACAAGGTTCAAGAATGAAATCTAAGTTGTACAAAGTGTTGCACCCGGTTGCAGGTAAACCAATGGTTGGGCATGTAGTGAGTCAAGTGGAAACTGTAGGCGCAGATAAAATTGTAACAATCGTTGGAGTGGGTGCTGAGAAAGTAAAAGATTATCTTGGTTCACGTTCTGAATATGCTATTCAGTCTGAACAATTAGGAACAGGACATGCTGTTATCCAAGCTGAAGAACTATTAAAAGATAAAGAAGGAACGACGTTAGTTATTTGTGGGGATACACCACTTCTAACTGCTGAAACGTTAACACATTTATTTGATAACCACCAAGAACAAGGAGCAAAAGCAACTATTCTAACGGCACATGCAGAAAATCCTACTGGATATGGTCGAGTTATTCGTAATGAACTAGGAAATGTCGAAAAAATAGTGGAACAAAAAGATGCGAGTCCAGAAGAATTGCAAGTACAAGAAATCAATACTGGAACCTATTGTTTTGACAATCAATTATTATTTGAAGCCCTTAAACAAGTTGGGAATGATAATGTTCAAGGGGAGTATTACTTACCAGATGTAATTGAAATATTAAAAAAACAAGAATACGTCGTTTCGGCTTATAAAATGGATAATGAAGAAGAAGCGTTAGGTGTAAATGATCGGATTGCTTTAGCTGAAGCAACAAAATTAATGCGAAGCCGTATTAATAAAAAACATATGCAAAATGGGGTTACCGTTATTGACCCGGAAACAACGTATATTGATAGTGAAGTAGAAATTGGTTCGGATACGCTTATTGAAGCAGGTGTCAGTCTTAAAGGGACTACCACTATTGGAGAAGATTGTTTTGTTGGTTCAAATTCTGAAATTTCAAATAGCAAAATCGGTAACAATGTTCGCATAACAAGTTCCACTATTAAAGATTCTGAGATGTCTGCTAACAGCAACATTGGACCTTACAGTCACTTGCGTCCAAATAGCAAAATTGGAGATTCAGTTCATATTGGAAACTTTGTTGAAGTTAAAAATGCGACAATTGCGGAAGATACTAAAGTAGGGCATTTAACGTATATCGGTGATGCTGATTTAGGGAAAAATATTAACATAGGTTGCGGTACTATTTTTGTTAATTATGATGGAAAAAATAAACATCGTACAACTGTTGGAGATAATGTATTTGTAGGCTGTAACGCTAACTTGGTTGCACCCTTAACAATCGAAGAGAATGTTTACATTGCTGCGGGTTCAACGATAACTAAAGATGTACCTACTGAATCACTTGCGATTGCAAGAGCTCGTCAAGAGAACAAACTGAACTATTTTGACCGTTTACCACATTAAAAATCAAATAAAAATTACTGAATTACTTGATTTTCAGTAAAAAAGTAACTATCATTAGTATGATATGAAGTAAATAAGCTGTAAATAAAGAAAGTGGAGGTCACTATGTCAGAACAGTATTTTGATCCGAAGTTAAAGATTTTTGCGTTAAACTCTAATAAACCATTGGCAGAAAAAATTGCTAAATCGGTGGGAGTAGAATTAGGAAAACTATCTGTGGATCAATTCAGCGACGGAGAAATTAGAATCAATATTGAAGAAAGCATTCGTGGAGCCCATGTTTATATTATTCAATCAACATCTAGCCCTGTAAATGATAACTTAATGGAATTATTGATTATGATCGATGCTTTAAAACGTGCAAGTGCAGCAACAGTTAACATTGTTATGCCTTATTATGGTTATGCAAGACAAGACCGTAAAGCTCGTTCTAGAGAACCCATTACTGCGAAACTTGTTGCTAATATGATTACAGCTGCTGGAGCTGACCGTATGCTGACATTAGACCTACATGCTGCTCAAATCCAAGGCTTTTTCAATATGCCTGTTGACCACTTGGTAGGTGCCCCTCTTTTAGCAAATTATTTCTTAACACAAGGAATCGTTACGGAGGCAGAAGACGTAGTTGTTGTTTCACCCGATCATGGTGGCGTAACACGTGCGCGTAAACTAGCTGAGTTCTTAAAAGCTCCAATTGCTATTATTGACAAACGTCGTCCTAAAGCGAATGTGGCGGAAGTCATGAACATTATTGGAAACGTAAAAGGCAAAAAATGTATCTTGATCGATGATATGATCGATACTGCTGGTACGATTACGTTAGCTGCTCAAGCTCTTTCAGAAGCAGGAGCTACTGAAGTTTATGCATGCTGTACACATCCTGTTTTATCAGGTCCAGCCATTGAACGCATTCAAAATTCAGCGATCAAACAATTGATTGTTACAGATTCAATTTACCTTCCTGAAGAGAAAAAAATCGACAAGATTGTTGAAGTAAGTGTCAGCACGTTATTGGGTAATGCGATTACGCGTATCCATGAAAATAGATCTGTTAGTCCTTTATTTGAAAAAAAATATACAGGTGTAATAGACTAAGTTAACAAATTTTATGCTCAAATGAATTGAAGAAATGTGATAAGGAAAAAGAAGTTTTCTTATCACATTTTTTGTTGTAAAAGAGAAAGTCCACTCGTTTATTACTAAACTATTTTAAGTACACTATCCTTAACGCGTTAGCTTCTTAGTAAAAATTCAGAGAAGTGGAGTCAAAAGATATGAAAAAATTTAAAAATCAATTAGAATTGGTTCGTCCTTTTGATGGTATAATTATTATACTATTATTACTAGGATCGTTTATACCACTTATTATCTTTGGTCAATCTACAAAAAATCTAGATGAAAATAGTTCTATTTATGCCATAGTGTCTATTGATGGTGAGCCAGTTAAAGAAATAGAACTAACAGAAGACACTCCTCAAGAAACGTTTACTTTTTATCCAGCAGAAGGACAGTACAATATTATTGAAGTTGATGGAAAAAAAATTCGTAATAAAGAAGACAATAGCCCGGATCAAATTGCTGTAAAAACAGGTTGGATCAGTAAACCTGGTGAAACGGCAATATGTCTACCACATAAATTGATTGTTGAAATCAAAGCTAAGGATTCTTTAGAGGAAACGGATGATGATGTGATTATTCCGCTTTAACCAAAATGGTTCACAACGAATGGTTAGTATTCGTTGTGAACTATTTTTTTTATGCAATTAAATAATGTTATATGTATATTTTGTGTTTAAAAATAGGTAAAACTGTATTAATTTGCAATTTAATGCGTGTAGAAGTATACTATACGCATTATCTAATGGATTAAAAAATTTAAAAGTGAGAAGGAGTTACGGCATGGATTCTATGATTAAAGAAGTACATAAAAAAGAAAGTCTTTTGGCCTTGCAGAAATTAATTGCTATACCATCTGTGAATACATCAAATGGTACGACAAATCCACCTTTTGGCCAAGGAATTGCAGATAGTTTAGAAGAAGTTTTGGCAATTTGTAAGAGTTTAGGAATGTCAACATATAGTGATCCTAAAGGTTTTTATGGTTATGCTGATTATGGTCAAGGAGAAGAATTGGTTGGAATCCTATGTCATTTAGATGTGGTTCCTGAAGGGGACCTATCCTTATGGAAAACCAATCCTTTTAATGGTGTAGTGAAGGATGGTATTATCTATGGTCGTGGAAGTCAAGATGATAAGGGCCCTACAATTGCTGCGCTCTATGCATTTAAAGCAGTGGTTGATGCAGATTTGACTTTTAATAAACGGATTCGTTTTATATTTGGTACAGATGAAGAGACTCTTTGGCGTTGTATGGATCAGTATAACTTGAACGAAGAAGCGCCTACAATGGGCTTTGTTCCTGATGGTGTCTTTCCTTTAACTTTCGCAGAAAAAGGGTTGCTGCAGGCTAAGTTAATAGGACCTGGAAGTAAGGAGCTTGTTTTACATTGTGGTGAAGCATCAAATGTTGTTCCGGGAAAAGCAAGCTATATCGGTCAAGATGCAAACGAAATTGCCGAAACGTTAAAAAAATTAGGCACAGATTATTTACTAGTTAATCAAACGGTTACTGTAAATGGAAAAGCTGTTCATGCAAGCACAGCCCAACTTGGGATTAATGCTATAAATAAATTAGCACAAGGTTTAGCCGCTCATTACACTCACCCAGCAGTGAATTTTCTAGCAGAAAAAGTTGCAGATGAAACAAATGGCTTTAGTATCTTTGGAGAAGTTAAAGATGCGTTAACTGGAGAACTAACCTTTAATGTAGGTAGTATTCACATAGATGAAGCAAGTTCTGAAATTGTTTTAGATTTACGAATTCCTGTTAAGTACACAATAGAAGATATGGCTTCACTATTAGAGAAAACAGCCAATGAATATAAATTGATTTATGAAGAATATGACGCTGTTCCATCATTGTATATTCCTAAAGAAAGCCCGCTCGTTCAAACGTTAATGGCTATCTATCGTGATAAAACAGGCGACGTAACTGAACCAACTACTAGTGGCGGAGCAACCTATGCTCGAAAAATGACCAATATGGTAGCTTTTGGTGCTCACTTCCCTTATACAAAAAGTCTAGCTCATCAAGAGAATGAAGGGATGAAATTAGAAGAGTTGTATTTGGCGATGGACATTTATGCAGAAACAATTGCTCAATTGTGTTGTGAAGATTTCTAAAGATAATTAACAAAAAAAAATATCATAAAAAAACAGGACTAGTTTTATACTAATCCTGTTTTTTACTTAAAATGCTTATTAATTTTCTTTTTCCAACGCTTCAAATGCATCAGCAGTAACTTTTTTTAATGTAGATGCAGATAAATTCATTTTATCAATTTCAGAATCATTTAGCGGAATCTCGATAACACGTTGGATCCCTTGTCTGTTAATGATCGCTGGAGCACCAATGTATAAATCTTTTTGTCCATATTCGCCGTCCAAGTAAACTGAAAGAGGCAAGACAGCATTTTCATCATTGAAGATGGCTTTTGTAATCCGAGCAAGTGATACAGCAATACCGTAGAAGGTCGCACCCTTTTTCTGAATAATATTATATGCAGAATCTCTTACACTAAAGAAAACATCGACAAGTGCTTGTTCATCAGTATTTGGATTATCTTTGATCCACTCAGTAACGCTAAGTCCAGCAATATTTGCATGAGACCATACAGGGAACTCAGTATCTCCGTGTTCACCTAAAATATAGCTATGAACGTTACGTGTATCAACACCAGTTAGTTCAGCGATAGCCTGACGGAAACGAGCTGTATCTAATGAAGTACCTGATCCAATTACGCGATTCTTAGGAAGTCCAGAAAATTTCCAAGTTGCATAAGTTAAGATGTCTACAGGATTTGTTGCTACTAAAAAGATACCATCAAAGCCACTATCCATTACTTGGCCAACTAAACTTTTGAAAATTTTTAGATTTTTTTGTACTAAGTCTAATCGAGTTTCACCTGGTTTTTGAGCTGCGCCGGCTGTAATTACAACGATATCTGCGTCATGGCAGTCGCTATAAGTTGCTGAATAGATTTTTTTAGGAGAAGTAAAAGCTAAAGCATCTGATAAATCAATAGCGTCTCCTTCGGTTTTGTCTTTATCAATATCGATGATTCCTAATTCTTGAGCAATATTTTGAGTCACTAGAGCAAAAGCATAACTAGAACCAACTGCTCCATCTCCGATTAAAATTACTTTTTGGTGATCTTTTACTTCTTGTTTAGTCATGATACAACAAACTCCTTTATGAATAAGATTCTTAATAAAGATAGTGTAACACTTAACAAACTTTTTGTAAATCGAAATTCCAAAAATAAATACAAACTGACAACGATTGATTTGTAGGCTTTTTTTGTCAAAGTAACTATGTGAAAAAAAAAATATATTTCCCTTTCAAGCAAATTCAATTGTCAAATTGTACTAGATAACGCGTTCGGCCGAATCAAGTAACGATGTAAGCGAAAGTCATTTATATACTTTCGCTTACATCATACAACTAAAATGCAGGATTTCAAAATGAAAAGTGATGAAGAGATGATAATTTGAAAATAAAAAGATTAAAACCGTTAAGAAATGTTCTTTTTAAACTAATGGGTAGTAAAAGAAATAGGAGAATAACAACGACTGACTGATTAGTATGTAGTAGAAAGATAAAATGAAAAAGTTTGAACGGAGAGCCTGGATGTCTTTTAAGAGGCGATTTGGAAGAGTATAGGCATAAAGATTAAAGAAAAACTCATTGAACTGTGTTATACTATATAAAATTGTTACTGGACGAATTTTTTCGTGCGGCACTTTTTTGCGTAAAAATGCTTAATATTCGTTGAACAGTTAAAAAGAAATGTGAAATAATCAACTGGAGTGTACTAAATAATGAAAATGATTGTTGGCTTGGGAAATCCTGGCGCAAAATATAAAAATACAAAACACAATATTGGGTTTATTGCAGTGGATGAATTTGCGATTCAGCATAACATGGAGTTTAGTAAAACGAAATTTGAATCACTGTATGCAGAAGCATTTGTTGGAACAGAAAAAGTTCTTTTAGTAAAACCGCAAACATTTATGAATGATTCGGGAAGAGCTGTTCGGCAGTTAATGGATTATTTTAATGTGGAGATAAAGGACTTAGTCGTCATTTACGACGACTTAGATTTGCCTGTTGGAAAATTACGCTTACGTCAAAAAGGCAGTGCAGGTGGACACAATGGGATTAAGAGTATTATTCAACACATAGATACATCAGACTTCAACCGTATTCGAATTGGAATCGATCGTCCAATGGGGAAACAAACCGTTATACAGCATGTGTTAAGTGGTTTTCCTAAGAATCAACACGAAGAACTGTTGATTACCATTAAAGATAGTGTAGCAGCATTAGAGTATTGGATAGAAGGACATCCATATTTAGAGGTTATGAATCAATTTAATAAGAAAAAGAACGCATAAACAATTAGTAAAATGTAAAATTAAAAAAAGCAATGAAGCCCAGAAAATTCTGAGCTTCTTTTGTTCATTTTAATGATCAGTTTGTAAATGGAAAAATAGATTGGAAGGAGCTCTTACAGTGGGAGACATAAAAAAAATACTAGCTGATGCGCCTGATGTCAAAGCTTTGCTAGATCAACTAGAGCAACATCAATCACAATTGATAACAGGATTATCTGGTTCAGCAAGAACGTTAGTCCTGAGTACGTTAGTAGCAGAAAAGAAAAAGCCATTTATTATTGTGACGCATAATTTATTTCATGCCAATCAGTTGATGGAAGATTTTGCAGATTGGGTACCTGAAGACCGACTACACCTTTTTCCGGTTGATGAAATGATCTATGCGGAAATGTCTGTAGCTTCACCTGAGGCAAGAGCTGAACGAGTAGCAACATTAGATTTTTTGTTATCTGAAAAATTTGGTGTTGTGATCGTACCTCTTGCGGGTGTGCGTAAATTATTGCCGCCAAAAGAAATATGGCAGGCCGCTCAATTTACGATCAAACAAGGAGGCGAATTGGACTTAACTCATTTATCTCAAAGATTAGTAGACATGGGTTATAATCGCCAACAATTAGTGAACAGTCCAGGTGAATTTAGTATTCGCGGTGGAATTGTCGATATTTATTCTCTAACCGAAGAATTTCCGATTCGGATCGATTTGTTTGATACTGAAGTTGATTCGTTGCGTTATTTTGATGCTGCTACACAACGTTCCATTCAAACAATTGAAAAAGCAACTATTCTTCCCGCAACAGATACCGTTTATACAAGAGAACAATTAAAGGCTGCAGCGCCTATATTTAGTAAAGCTGTCGAAAGAAATCTAGGATTAATACAAGATGCTTCCGAAAAACAAACGTTTATCAAGCAAATGACACCTATTTCAGATGCTTTCCAAAAAGGTGAACCAATTGATGAATTAACGATGTTTACAGATTTTATTTACCCTGAAAAAAATAGTGTATTGGATTATATGAGTAAAAAAGGAATAGTTGTGATGGATGAGTATCCTAGAATAATGGATACTGATCGTCGTTTAAGTGAAGAAGAAGCGGAATGGGTAACCAGTAAACTAAGTGAGCGACGTATTCTGCAAAATCAAGTCTTTTCAAATAATTTTCGTGATCAATTAAAAGCATTAAACACGAGTATCTTATACTTTGCAGTTTTTCAAAAAGGAATGGGAAATACTCGGTTTAATCACATTCATGCTTTTCAATATCGGAATATGCAGCAATTTTTTGGTCAAATGCCGTTACTTAAAACAGAGATGGATCGTTGGATAAAACAAAAAAATACGATTATCATCATGGTACCAAACGCTGATCGAGCTAAAAAAGTACATCAAACGTTCAAAGATTTTGAAATTACGAGTAAAATAGTCAAGCCTGCTAGGATTGAACTTGAAAAAGTGCAAATCGTTGAAGGGTATGTTCAGTCAGGTTTTGAGATGCCAACTGATAAACTGGTAGTCATTACCGAACGAGAGCTATTCAATAAAGTCACTAAGAAAACTGCTAGACGCCAAACATTATCAAATGCAGAACGCTTAAAAAGTTACAGCGAACTGAATCCTGGGGATTACGTTGTCCATGTTAATCACGGAATCGGAAAATATACGGGAATGGAAACTCTTGAAATTGATGGCATTCATCAAGATTATATGTCAATCATTTATAAAGATGATGCGAAATTATTTATTCCTGTAACTCAACTTAATTTATTGCAAAAATATGTTTCTTCCGAAGCGAAAACGCCAAGAGTCAATAAATTAGGCGGAACAGAGTGGGCTAAAACAAAGAAAAAAGTGGCGACTAAAATAGAAGACATAGCGGATGAGCTCATTGAGCTATACGCTGCCAGGGAACAAGAAGTAGGGTATGCATTTTCTCCAGATGATGCTTATCAAGAGGAATTCGAGAATGCTTTTCCATATACAGAAACAGATGATCAATTGCGTAGTACTGCTGAAATCAAACATGATATGGAACAGAAAAAACCGATGGATCGTTTACTTGTTGGTGATGTTGGATATGGTAAAACAGAAGTAGCAATGCGGGCAATTTTTAAAGCTGTCCAAGAAGGAAAACAAGCAGCTTTTTTAGTTCCAACAACTATTTTAGCGCAGCAGCATTATGAAACGATGTTGCAACGCTTTGCTGATTTTCCAATTGAGATTGGTTTATTGAGTCGTTTCCGAACCAAAAAACAGCAGAATGAAACCATCGCAGGTCTAAAAAAAGGACAAGTTGATATTGTGGTCGGAACACACCGTATTTTATCAAAAGATATTGAATTTCAAGATATCGGTTTACTGATAGTAGATGAGGAACAACGCTTTGGTGTGAAGCATAAAGAGAAACTAAAACAATTAAAAGCGCAAGTGGATGTCCTAACCTTGACTGCAACGCCTATTCCACGAACACTCCACATGTCGATGCTAGGTGTAAGAGACTTATCTGTTATCGAAACCCCACCAGCAAATCGTTATCCGGTTCAGACATACGTAATGGAACAAAATCTAGGAGCAATACGTGAAGCTGTGGAACGAGAAATGGCACGCGGCGGACAAGTTTTTTATTTATATAATCGAGTAGCCACGATTGAGAAAAAAGTAGATGAACTACAACAGCTGATTCCAGACGCGAGAATTGGATATGCCCATGGGCAAATGACAGAAGGACAACTTGAGAACACGTTGCTGCAATTTATTGAAGGGGAATACGACATGTTAGTCACCACTACGATCATTGAGACTGGTGTCGATATGCCCAATGTAAATACGTTGTTTGTAGAGAATGCAGATCATATGGGATTATCACAATTGTATCAACTACGTGGTCGTGTAGGTAGAAGTAACCGTGTTGCGTATGCCTACTTCTTGTATCAACCAAATAAAGTATTAAATGAAGTCAGTGAAAAAAGATTACAAGCGATTAAAGATTTTACTGAACTAGGCTCAGGATTTAAGATCGCCATGCGTGACTTATCGATTCGTGGTGCTGGAAATCTATTAGGAGCACAGCAACATGGGTTTATAGATTCAGTTGGATTTGATTTGTATTCTGAGATGTTAAGTGAAGCAGTAGCCCGTAAACGAGGAATAGACGCGAAAGAAGAAAAAACACAAGTTGAAATTGATTTAGGAATAAACGCTTATCTACCAGGTACGTATATAGAAGATGAACGTCAAAAAATTGAAATTTACAAGCGAATCCGAGAATTGAAATCACACGAACAATATGTAGAACTACAGGATGATTTAATTGATCGTTTTGGGGAGTATGCAGATGAAGTAGCAGACTTGTTAACAATTGGATTAATCAAAATGTATGGCGAACGTGCACTGATAGAAACAATCAAACGAACAGGCGATGAAGTTGAGTTAACATTTTCTGTTGTAGGAACTCAGTCGTTGCCGGCAGAAGAAGTATTTAGATCGTTAAGTGAAGTGCCTTTAAGAGCAAATGTGGCTGTCAAGAAAGACCGTTTAATGGTTACGCTACAATTGAAAAAAGAACCAACCTATCAATGGTTGGGATACATTGAAAAGTTTGCTCAAAATATTGTTAACTATCGTTCAAAAGAGACTGACTAGTCTTTGGTCATAAAAAAAGAAGCACAAATTGCTGATTTAGGTCATATAAGCGAGGGCAGAAAATTGGAAAATCAACAAATGAAAAAAATGATGAATGGGGCGATCATTCTATCGGCAGCGGCCTTTATTGCCAAAATATTAAGTGCCGTTTACCGTGTTCCTTTTCAAAATATGGTTGGGAATTCAGGGTTTTATGTATATCAACAAATCTATCCGATATATGGCATTGCAATGACTATAGCTTTAAGTGGATTTCCGATTTTCTTATCCAAGTTAGTCGCTGAAACATCTACGGAGAATGAGCGAAAAAGTCTCTTGAAAAAATCGTTTATTTTATTAAGCATTCTTTCGGGATTCTTTTTCTTAGGTATTTATTTTTCGGCGGAGCTGATTGCGAATTGGATGGGCGATGCTAATTTAGAACCAATTATTCAAACCGTTTCGTGGTTGTTTTTGCTAATCCCGTTTTTAGCGGTCAGTCGTGGTTATTTCCAAGGAACCTTTCGTATGCTGCCAACAGCTGTCTCTCAAGTGGGAGAACAATTTGTACGGGTGGCTGTGATCTTGGTCGCCGCTTATGTGTATACGCGCAGTCAATGGGACGAGTACCAAATGGGGACCATTGCTATGAGTAGTTCTTGGGTAGCGGGTCTAGTTGCTTGCATTATTTTAGGTGTAGCCCTGTTTAAGCAACGGTCTTTTACGTCAGAGCGAAATACAGAAGTAAGTCCGATTCCTGAAACAGTTAACTACGCGACTATTGCAAAACGATTTGCTACAGAAGGTGTCACCATGTGTTTACTGAGTGCATTACTCATTCTTATGCAGCTGATCGATTCGTTTACACTTTATAATGGATTAGTAGAAAATGGATTGAATCCTTTTGAGGCGAAAAACTTAAAAGGAATCTATGACCGTGGTCAACCACTTGTCCAATTAGGGATGGTAGTCGCTACCGCTTTTTCTGCAAGTTTGATTCCTTTACTGAGTCAATCATTTGCCCAACAGAATAGAAAAACGTTTATTCGCACCGGAAAATCGTTAATGCGGATAACGGCGACCTTTGCGATGGCAGCTACTACCGGTATTATTGTATTGATGCCGTATTTAAATTTAGTGTTGTTTGGCGATACAGATGGAAGTCTAGTGTTGAGCGTATACAGCGTATCCATTTTTTTAACATCATTAATTGGAGCTTACAATGCTATTTTTCAAAGTCAAAATAAACATCAAGTGGCTTTAATCGGCTTGCTGATTGGATTAGGCATAAAAATAGTATTGAACGAGTGGCTCGTTGAACAATTTGGAACACTTGGCTCAAGTGGAGCAACTATAATCGGTTTATTGGTTATCTTAATCATTATGTGGTGGGATTTACCTAAAGAAATAAAGGAAAGTTTAACGGAAAAAAGTTTTGGATGGAAATTGCTGTTCAGTTGTGGTGTAATGGCTATTATAGTATGGTTCGAGATGAAATGGTTTGGAAATAGTGCCTTAATAGAAGAGAATCGATTAGCCGCTTTTGGTTACACAGTACTAGGTGGCGTTACAGGTATTGGGGTCTTTTTATGGCTAATGATAAAATGTAACGTGTTAACGATTCGTGAATGGTTGTCTCTTCCGTTTGGTAAAAAAATGTTAAGAAAGTAGGCAGAACTGAATGGGGAAAATTAAAGTGGTTGGGCTTGGTCCGGGAGACATTGAACAACTTCCTTTTGGAGTGTATCAATTGTTGAAGAAAGAACAGCCGTTGTATTTACGAACTAAGTTACATCCAGTTGTGAAAGATTTAGAGCAAGACGGGCTGATTTTTCAATCATTTGATGCAATTTATGAAGGGAACAATCAATTCGAAGATGTTTATAAGACGATTGTCAAAGAATTGCTACTAGCAGCTCAAAAAGAAGATATTATTTATGCTGTTCCAGGACATCCAATGGTAGCTGAAAAATCCGTTCAATTGTTATTGGAAAATAAATCCGGTATTTCGATTGAGATCAAAGGCGGGAAGAGTTTTTTAGACGATCTTTTTCAAGCAGTAAAAATTGATCCAGTGGAAGGATTTCAATTGGTTGATGCATTAAGTTTAAATCAAGACCAATTGGAAGTCAGTCAGCACATTATTGTCATGCAAGTTTTCAATGAGTATATTGCAAGTGAGGTAAAATTAACTTTAATGGAGAAATACCCTGATGAACATTCAGTAGCTTTAGTTCATGAAGCAGGGGGCAAGAATGAAAAAATAGAATGGTTGCCCTTATTTGAACTGGATCGCATGGAAGGTGTCCATAATTTAACATCGTTATACGTTCCTCCATTAGAAGTAGATGAACGAACAAAATCATTTCAGACCGTCCAGCATTATATGGATGCTATTACAGGAGAAAACGGCGATGCTTGGATAAAAGAACAAAACCATGAGACTTTAGTTGCTTATATGGAAGAAGAAGTACTGGAATTTAAAGCAGCAGTCGAAAATAAGGATATTGATAATATGGTAGAAGAGTTAGGCGATGTCTTAATGCAAGTGCTCTACCATACAAATTTTGGTGAGCAGACAGGATACTTTTCATTTGAAGAAGTGATTGAGACCTTGAATAAGAAGCTTCGGCGACGTCACCCTCATGTTTTTGATGGCGTTAAAGCAGAAACACCAGAAGAAGTCGACGCAATTTGGCAAAAAATAAAAGCAGAAGAAAAGAGGAATAAGGAATGAGATTAGATAAATTTTTGAAAGTATCTCGAATTATTAAACGTCGTACGATTGCAAAAGAAGTAGCAGATAAAGGCCGTATTCAAATTAATGGTATACCGGCTAAATCTTCTTCAGATGTAAAAGTAGGTGATGAATTAACGATCGCATTTGGAAATAAAACGTTAGTCGTTAAGATTGATAAAATCGTTGAGACAACTAAAAAGGATGAATCAAAAGAAATGTTTAGCATTCTTAGCGAAACATATAGGGAAGAACCAACTAACTAAATCTACAAAAATGGTTTAACCAACTTCCTTTTTAGAGGTATAGCTAAAAAATAGTTAGTGTATTTTAGCTGATAGATAGACAAAGTAACTGCTTTCTTGCTATAATCATTTCATAAAGTGAGAATAGAAGGTGAATCGTTTTTATGAAGAAAGAAAACCAAACGAATGTAGCTAAATTAACTAATGAATACACACATAACAAAACACTTCAAGCACTTCGAGAACGCAAACTCAAACGTCACATGCGCAGAAGAATCGCTGGTATTCTTGCTATTAGCTGTTTCTTTGTTTCAGGATTTGCCATCAACATATGGACAAATACTCAAACAATCTCTCAAATGGAGCAAGAAAAAAAAGAAGCTCAAAACGAACTAAAGCTAGTTGAAAAAAAACAAGAAAATTTAAATAATCAAATTAAAAAGTTAGAAGATGAAGATTATGTTGCTAAAGTAGCCCGTAGTCAGTATTATTTATCTGAAGAGAATGAAATTATTTTTAGTTTACCTGAAGACAATGCAGCTAATGAAATTGAAAAAACACCTAATTCTGAAGAATAACCAAATTAATAAATGGGAATCGTTTAGTAGAGTAATTTTAGGTTTAATAAATTAAATAATCGTTTTATGTCACAAGATAACATGGTATAATAACCGTACAAGTTTTAAGGAGGAAGCAATTTTATATGTCGATTGAAGTTGGAGAAAAAGTTACAGGTACTGTTTCAGGAATTACGAATTTTGGTGCGTTCATCGATTTAGGTGATAGAAAAACAGGGTTAGTTCACATTAGTGAAGTTTCAGATAGCTTTATCAAGGATATCAAAGACGTGTTAAAAGTAGGAGAACAAGTTACTGTTAAAGTAATGTCTATTGGAGATGACGGTAAAATTGGACTTTCTATTAGACGTGCTGTAGATAAACCGGTTGAAACAACTGCTCCATCTCGCGAAAGAACCAGCAGCAGTAGCAGCAGTTACCAAGGGCGTCGTGAAAGCAGCAGTCCAAGTCGCAGTAGTACTGGTTACCAAAAAACAGACCGAGGATCAAGAAATGCTGGTCCGAAGAAAGAAGATTTTGATTCATTGATGAGTTCATTCTTAAAAGACAGTGATGATCGCTTAACTTCTCTTAAACGTAACACAGAAGGCAAACGCGGTGGACGTGGCGGGCGCCGTAACTAAAAAATAACGATGAAGGATAAGGAAACTTATCCTTTTTTATGTTGTACTCAAGAGAGTTGAGTCTATCTAGTAATCACCAGAATGACCAGATTGAACGTAAAGGAGCAGTTAAAATGGATATATATTTTGATTTTTTAGAACGCTGTCAAAACAATCTCTATTGGAAATCAACGGATCGTTTGCTGCTAGCTGTATCTGGTGGCGTCGATTCTATGGTATTAGTAGATTTGATTCAGCGATTACCGCATTCCATCAGACCTTGGTTTGGAGTTGTCCACGTAAACCACCAATTAAGACAAGCTTCTATAGAAGAAGAAAAATTTCTTTCTCATTACTGTACGACTAATAAAATACCATTTTTTTTTAAAAGATGGCCTGAAGTGGAACATCCTATTGAAGGAGTAGAGGTAGCAGCTAGGGAGTTTAGATATGCTTTTTTTCATGAAGTGTTGAAAGAACAAAAAGCTACACATCTACTTACTGGGCATCATGGGGATGATCAAATGGAAACTATTTTAATGAGGTTAGTTCGTGGTGGTCAATTAGGAAGTATTGCAGGAATAAAAAAGAACAGAACCTTTTACGGGAAACAACTGACTCGGCCATTGCTAGAGTATAGTAAAAAAACACTCTATCAATATAGTCAAGAACGGTCAGTGTCTTTTTATGAAGATGAGTCAAATAACAGCTTGGAGTATACAAGAAATCGTTACAGACACCAAATCATTCCATTGCTAAAAAAGGAAAACACACAAGTATTAACTCATTTTGCGAATTTTTCATCTGATCTGCAAGACGTAATCACAATAGCTGAAAAGGAAATTGAAAAGCAAACAGCGAATGTCTGCCTTCAAAAGGGACGCTATTGTTGGGAATTGAATCTACCCTTGTTTTTAACCTTTGAACCTGCAATGAAACGTCAAGTAATGCAGATTTTATTTAACAAAATATTTCATAAAGAAGTTAGTGAAATTGGCAGAAAGCATCAAGTGCAAATAATTGAATTAATCGAAAAAGATAAGCCAAATAGTCAATTAAACTTACCTGGAAGTTGGGTCGGTCAAAAAATGTATCATAAGTTTTACTTTTTTAAAGAAGATGAACAAGAAGTTACTACTAAAAAAATACAAGATAGTTATTCGTTGAATCTAGGAGAGTGGCTCTCTCTACCCAATGGAGCAAAGATAGGACTATTTGAAGCTACAAAAAAATCGATAGATGTAGGTCATGCACAAAAAGTTGTCTGGTTAAATCCAGAAAGTATTCAGCTGCCATTACAGATTAGGAATCGAAAGCCAGGAGACCGTATGACGTTAAAAGGATTAGAGACAGGGAGCAAAAAAATTAAGGATTTGTTTATTGATCAAAAAATCCCGCGAAATAAACGAGAAGAAGCCGTTTTAGTAACAGATAGCAACGAAGAAATTATTTGGTTAGTAGAATATAAGGAATCAAGATTGTCTATTGAGCCAGAAACTGATAAAATACATTACATACTCATTTATGAAAGTAAATAAGAGTAGACGTGATGAAAAGGAGAACTTAAATAATGAAAAATGATATTGAACGCGTGCTTTTTTCACAGGATGAATTAGCTGAAAAGACAAGAGAACTAGGTAAGCAATTGACAGAAGACTACCAAGATAAGAACCCACTAGTAGTCGGCATCCTAAAGGGAGCTATGCCTTTTTTATCTGATCTTGTAAAAGAAATGGATATTTATTTAGAAATGGATTTTATGGATGTTTCAAGTTACGGGAATGGAACAGTTTCATCAGGTGAAGTGAAAATAGTGAAGGACTTAAATACAACTGTTGAGGGCCGTGATTTGTTGTTAGTAGAAGACATTATTGATAGCGGACGTACACTAAACTACCTGATAGATATGTTTAAATACCGTAAAGCTCGATCAGTAAGAATCGTCACATTATTAGATAAACCAGAAGGTCGCGTTGTAGATATTAAAGCGGATTATGTTGGATTCTTAGTTCCCAATGAATTTGTGGTTGGTTATGGATTGGATTATGCCGAAAGATATCGGAACTTACCATATATCGGAGTTTTAAAACCTGAAATTTACGAAGAGAAATAAATGGTCAATGTTGGTCAAATATGTTACAATTAATAAAATTAAGAATCATTTACAATAAAATACAGAATTGAACTTAAAAAGTTTGTTTGTAGAAGGAGGGCACAATGAAAAAAGGACTCTTTAAAAATGGGTTCTTCTATGCGATCGTTTTCTTAGTCATAATAGGAATTGTAACTTGGGCAACCGGTGGAAACTCAGGACAGAATAGTACAACCCTTTCAGCTAGCGAATTCGTTACGCAATTAGAAGAGAATAAAATAAAATCATTTACGATTCAGCCTAACGCTGGAGTGTACCAAATTACTGGTGAGTATCGAGAAGAACAACCTGCAGAGGAAAGTTCTAGTCAGGGTGTTGATATTTTTGGAACAACAGAAACAGCAAATACAACATTTACAACAGCTATTCTGCAAAATGACTCCTCTGTACAAGAGATTACAGCAATAGCAGATGAAAAAAATATTGAATATACACCGCAACAAGAAGAAACAACCGGTATATGGGTTACGTTACTGATTTCAGTATTACCTTTAGTTATTTTTGTTTTCTTTATATATATGATGATGGGACAAAGTGGTCAAGGTGGAGGCGGTCAAGGTGGACGTGGCGTGATGAACTTCGGTAAATCAAAAGCTAAAGAAGCAGACAGCAAAGCTAGTAAAGTTCGTTTCTCTGATGTAGCAGGAGCAGACGAAGAAAAAGAAGAGCTTGTAGAAGTAGTAGAGTTCTTGAAAGATCCTAGACGTTTTGCCGCTTTAGGAGCTCGCATTCCAGCAGGTGTCTTGTTAGAAGGACCTCCAGGAACGGGTAAAACGTTACTTGCGAAAGCTGTTGCCGGAGAAGCAGGAGTACCATTCTTCTCAATCTCAGGTTCAGAATTCGTTGAAATGTTTGTTGGGGTAGGGGCAAGTCGTGTACGTGATTTGTTTGAAAATGCTAAAAAAGCAGCGCCAGCAATTATCTTTATTGATGAGATCGATGCAGTTGGTCGTCAACGTGGAGCAGGAATGGGTGGCGGACATGACGAACGTGAGCAAACATTAAATCAATTGCTAGTTGAAATGGATGGTTTTGCAGGAAATGAAGGAGTTATCGTCATTGCTGCTACAAACCGTTCCGACGTCTTAGATCCAGCGTTATTACGTCCAGGTCGTTTTGACCGCCAAATTTTAGTGGGTCGTCCTGATGTTAAGGGTCGTGAAGCTATCTTGAAAGTACATGCTAAAAACAAACCTTTAGCGCCTGATGTTGACTTAGCAGTTGTAGCAAGACAAACTCCAGGATTCTCTGGAGCAGATTTAGAAAACTTGTTAAATGAGTCAGCTCTAGTGGCAGCTCGCCGGAATAAAAAAGAAATTGATGCACTTGATCTTGATGAAGCACAAGACCGCGTTATTGCTGGTCCAGCTAAAAAAGATCGTGTCATTAGCAAAACAGAACGTGCAATGGTTGCTTATCATGAATCTGGACATACAATTGTCGGAATGGTTCTAAATGATGCACGTGTCGTTCATAAAGTTACGATTGTACCTCGTGGGAAAGCTGGCGGATACGCAATCATGCTTCCTAAAGAAGATCGCTTCTTAATGACTAAAAAAGAAATGTTTGAACAAATTGTTGGTTTGTTAGGTGGACGTGTAGCTGAAGAGATGGTATTTAATTCTCAATCATCTGGAGCAAGCAATGACTTCCAACAAGCAACTCAGTTAGCTCGTAGTATGGTTACCGAATATGGTATGAGTGAAAAATTAGGTCCTGTTCAATACGAAGGAAATCATCAAGTATTTGTAGGACGCGATTATGGTCAAACTAAAGCTTATTCTGAACAAATTGCTTATGAAATTGATCAAGAAGTTCGTCGTATTATTGTTGAAGCTCATACTGAAGCTCGTAGAATCTTGGAACAATACAAAGCAGAGCACAAATTAATTGCTGAAAAACTTCTTGAGATTGAAACATTAGATGAACGTACGATTAAGAGTTTGTTTGAAACAGGCGAAATGCCTCCAGCTACTAATGGTTCGAAAGAAGAATTTCCACATGAAGCAGAAGGTGCTTCTTTCGAAGAGGTAAAAAAAGCTCGTGAAGCTAAAGAAGCTGCTCGTTTGAAAAAAGAGCAAGAAGAAGAAGCTGAAGCTAAAAAGGCAATCGAAAATGGAGATATCGTTGATGAAGTTAAAAAAGAACTAGGCACAGACGATGATCTTGATTTTGATAAAGATTCAGAAGATAAATCAGAAGATGATTCTTCAAAACGTTCGTAATCTAACAAACGAAAATTAAAAGAGGGATGCGACCATGTTGCGTCCCTCTTTTGTACTGGATTTTCACTTATTAAAAAATAAAAGGGGATTAAAAGAATGTCAGATTATTTATTGAAAAGTATATGTTTTGATGGGCAAGTACGTGTGTATACAATTGATGCAACTGAAACAGTGAGAGAAGCACAACAAAGACATGATACATGGAGCGCATCATCAGCAGCATTAGGTCGTACAATGATCGGAGCATTATTGTTGGGCGCTACTTTAAAAGGAAATGAGAAAATCACGGTTAAAGTTGAAGGTGATGGTCCAGCTGGACATATTATAGTAGACAGTAACGGAAAAGGTGAAGTAAAAGGATATATTGCTAATCCGAAAGTAAGTTTGGAATTGAATGATGCAGGGAAAATTGACGTCCGTGGAGCAGTTGGTACTCAAGGTACATTGACTGTAACGAAAGATCTTGGAATGAAGGATACATTTGCAGGTCAAGTTCCTCTTGTTAGTGGAGAATTAGGAGAAGATTTCACTTATTACATGGCGAATTCTGAACAAACACCTTCAGCATTTGGATTAAGTGTTCTTGTAGACACTGATGAATCGATAAAAACAGCTGGCGGTTTCATGATTCAAGTTATGCCAGGTGCAACTGAGGAAACCATTGTTAAACTAGAAGAAAGTATTGCATCCATTCCTATGGTATCTCATTTAATGGATAGTGGAGAAAAGCCTGAAGAGATTCTGGAACGTTTAGTAGGCAAAGGCAATGCTAAAATTTTAGAAAAATCTCCTGTAGCATTCAAGTGTGATTGTTCAAAAGATCGTTTCGCTAGAGCAATCATTGCTTTAGGTGGAAAAGAGATTGATGATATGATCACTGAGGATCAAGGTGCAGAAGCTAGTTGTCATTTCTGTGGCAAACATTATCAATATACTGTTGAAGAATTAGAAGAATTAAAAGAAAGTTCAAAAAATTAATACAATTAGGCCTCAGACGGTAAAGAACGATTTACTGTCTAGGTTTTTTTTATGCACATTTAACAAATAAACCATTGTGCTTGATATTGTAAGCGATAAACTTTAAACTAAAAAGATAAAGAACTTAATTTTAGGAGGTAACATTATATGGTAAAAGTAGTTCATTCTGTAACGGATTTAATAGGAGAAACCCCTATTATTCGTTTAACAAAAGTCGTTCCTGCAGATGCAGCGGAGGTTTACGTAAAACTCGAATCATTTAACGTTGGTGGGAGTGTGAAAGATCGTATTGCGTTAAATATGATCGAAGTAGCGGAACAAGAAGGTGAATTAAAACCGGGCACTACAATTATAGAGCCGACAAGTGGAAATACTGGAGTTGGTTTAGCAATGATCGCAGCTGCAAAAGGCTACAAAGCTATTTTTGTTATGCCTGATACAATGAGTATAGAACGTAGAAAGTTATTGAAAGCATACGGTGCAGAACTTATTCTAACGCCAGGAGCGGATGGAATAACTGGATCAATTAACAAAGCGAAAGAGCTTGCAGAATCAAAAGCTTATTTTATGCCTATGCAATTTGAAAATATTGCTAATCCTGCCGTACATGCTGCTACTACTGGTCCAGAGATTTTAGAAGCTTTTGGTGGAGTGGCACCAGATGCATTTGTTTCAGCAGTTGGTACTGGGGGAACATTAACTGGTGTTGGTCAAGTATTAAAAAAAGCAAATCCTACTGTTAAAATCTATGCTTTAGAGCCGACAGAATCGCCTGTTCTAAGTGGTGGAGCTAAAGGACCACATAAAATACAGGGTATCGGTACAGGGTTTGTGCCTAACGTGTTAGATACGGTTATCTATGACGAAGTGTTACAAGTTTCAAGTGATGAAGCCTTTGAAATGACACGTCGTTTAGCTGCTGAAGAAGGTTTATTGGTTGGTATTTCTTCAGGAGCTGCTATTAAAGGGGCGATTGATGTGGCAATAAAATTAGGGCAAGGTAAAAAAGTCATTACTGTGGCACCAGACAATGGAGAACGTTACCTGTCAACGGCAGTTTTTCCATACGTAGATTAATGAAATCAAGTAAAGGGTTGAGTCGCTAAAGTCTCAACCCTTTTTTTCTTCTTTAATTAGGTTATGAAATATGTTAATAGACCACTTATAAAATTTTTATAGGAAATCTAAATGTCAAAATTAAAAGAACGTGAACTGAAAAACACTTAATTTAGTTGTTAAATTAGAAAGTGAAATAAAAAAAGTTGGGAAAATGCATGAGAACATTTGTAATTTCCTTGCTTTTTTTTCGTTATGTTGGCATTATTAAGAGTGATGATTTGAGTACGAACGAATTTATAACAGAAATGGAGCGGAAATAATGAGCCACGAAGAAATAAACCATGAAGAATTAAATGATCAATTGATTGTCCGCCGTGAAAAGCTTGATACCTTACGTGAGCGTAAGGTGGATCCTTTTGGTGGACGTTTCGAAAGAACGCACCTATCTAATGAATTACATGAAGCGTATGATGAATTTACTAAAGAAGAAATAGCTGAAAAAGAAGATACGGCAACTGTTGCAGGTCGAATTATGACGAAACGCGGTAAAGGTAAAGTTGGGTTTGCTCACTTACAAGATCGTAAAGGACAAATTCAAATTTATGTTCGTAAAGATACTGTTGGCGAAGAAGATTATGAGACGTTTAAAAATGCAGATTTAGGAGACTTTATTGGGGTTACTGGAACAATTATGAAAACTGATACGGGTGAAGTGACCATCAAGCCAACTTCTATCACTCAACTTTCAAAAGCTTTACGTCCTTTGCCAGATAAATATCATGGGTTGACAAATGTTGAGCAACGTTATCGCCAACGTTACTTGGACTTGATTAGCAATCGTGAAAGTTTTGACCGTTTTACAAAACGCAGCCAAATCATTCGCGAAGTTCGTAACTATTTGAATGAACAAGATTACTTAGAAGTAGAAACTCCAACGCTTCACAATTTAGCCGGTGGAGCTGCTGCGCGTCCATTCATTACACACCACAATGCTTTAGATATGGAACTTTATTTGCGTATAGCTCTTGAACTGCATTTGAAACGATTAATCGTTGGTGGAATGGAAAAGGTTTATGAAATTGGTCGAGTGTTCCGTAATGAAGGAGTTGACACAACTCATAATCCAGAGTTTACAATGTTAGAAGCTTATACTGCTTATACTGACTTTGAAGATGTAATGGACTTAGTTGAGGGATTGATTCGAACCGTAGCACAACGTGTATTAGGTACAGGGCAAATTACGTACAATGGACAAGCGATTGATTTAGAGTCTTCTTGGAAAAGGCAACATATGGTTGATGCGATAAAAGAACATTCAGGCGTAGATTTTTGGCAACACATGACAGATGAAGAAGCTCGTGTATTAGCTAAAGAACATGATGTTCCTGTAACTGAACATAGTCAGTTTGGTCATGTGGTAAATGAATTTTTTGAAAAATTTGTAGAGGATAAATTGATTCAACCGACATTTATCTACGGACATCCTTTAGAAATTTCACCATTAGCTAAGAAAAACACAGAAGATCCTCGATTTACGGATCGTTTTGAAGCTTTTATCGTAGGACATGAATATGGAAATGCCTTTAGTGAATTAAATGATCCGATAGATCAAAGAGAACGTTTTGAAGCACAAATGAAAGAACGTGCATTAGGAAATGATGAAGCCCATATGATTGATGAAGATTTCTTAGAATCTTTAGAGTATGGTATGCCTCCAACAGGTGGATTAGGAATTGGAATCGACCGTTTAGTGATGTTATTAACAGATGCTCAATCTATTCGAGATGTACTATTATTTCCAACAATGCGTAATCAATAAAAAAAAGCAATCTCTTTAAAGAGATTGCTTTTTTTTACTTTAGATATAAAGTAGTTTAAAATAAAGGAGCAATAGATTATGTTACATAAATTTGCATCACTACAGTAACTCAAAAAAACAAGGAGGTATCTAATGAAAGAGAAAACAAAATTTATGAATTATCTGGGTGGCACTAATATTCTCTTTACCCTGCTGATTCTTATCATGTTAGGGATAATCATCTATATTTATAACGCTATTTCTTTTATTTTTGAACCGTTAAAAGTTATCTTTTCTACTTTAGTAGCTCCACTGATCTTAGCGTTCATTTTTTATTATCTACTAAATCCTGTTGTTGACTGGATGGAAAGACATAAAATAAAGCGAATTTGGGGAGTAATCATTTTATTTTTTTCCATTATTGGTATTTTAGCTGGTTTGGTAGCATTAGCATTTCCTCCAATACAAGAGCAAGTAACAAGTTTGGTTAGTAATTTTCCTTCCTATGTAGATTCAATGGGAAGAACTATCCTAAGCTGGGTAGCGAATACACCATTAGAAAGTGCGGCAAGTGATTTTATAGAATGGCTGGATGGTTGGGTAAGTAATCTACCAAGTGTCGTTGTCAGTTATTTTGATACAGCGGTAAGTGGATTAACAAGTATTTTCTCTACGGTTTCAAACGTAGTAGTCGTAATCGTAACATTTCCAATCATCGTCTTTTTTCTATTGAAAGATGATGAAAAGTTTTTTAACTATGTGCTTAATATTATTCCACCAAAATTTAGAAAAGATACAAAAAATATCTTTGCAACAATCAATGAGCAAGTAGGGTCGTATATTAAAGGACAATTAATGATCTCGCTTTCCCTTGGGATCATGATGTTTATTGGTTTTACGATCATTGGTTTAGAATACTCAGGGATATTGGCTATAGTAGTAACCTTTACAAGTATTGTTCCATATATAGGTGCAACGCTTGCAATGATACCAGCTATAATCGTAGCATTTACTATTTCATGGTTTATGGTTCTTAAATTGATCATCGTCTGGGTAGTCGTGCAGTTCGTAGACGGAAACGTAATTGAGCCAAATATTATGGGTAAGAACTTAAACGTCCATCCATTGACGATAATCATTGTCTTACTTGTTTTAGGAGATTTACTTGGTTTTGTTGGTTTAATTTTAGGAGTACCGATTTATGCTATTTCAAGAGTGTTGGCAACATTCGTATTCCGGAAATTTAAACGACGCTATAACAAGTATTATGGCGATGAAGCAGGTAATTATGAAAATACAGAATTTACTCCAGATAAATATCAAGAAAAAAAATAATTGTAAAATTTCTAAGAAAGTTAATAAAATCAGAAATAAGAGATTTATATATCAAAAAAGATCCTTTAACTCTATTAAGTAATAGGGAAAAGGATCTTTTTTGATAGGTGGCTATATAAAGGTTTTAAAATAACTTTTGTAATAAGTACATTTTAAGCAAAAAAGGATAAATATGTAAAAAAATGAAAAATCATTCAAATTGAACATTATTAAAAAATGCAGTATATTCATTCGTTGTTTGATGAAAAATAACGCTTGCGGATAAAGGTAGTGATTTTGAAAGTTCGCTTCTAAAAATTCTTTTTAAATTTTAGTCGAAAGATATTGACGATACTCTGAATCCCTGTTATATTAATACATGTCGCTGAGACAGGTTGAAACAAACCGACACAGCGGAAAAGAAAATTAAAAAAGTTGTTGACAGATGATTCGCTAGATGCTATTATTAATGAGTTGTCACAAACGAAACAACACGCTTTAGACCTTTGAAAACTAAACAAAGTAAGACGAACCAAATGTGAGGGTGACTTAGCAGTGCTAAG
>NZ_JAZLIO010000017.1:0-52776 GCF_045617425.1 Carnobacterium sp. | reverse complement strand
AGGTCACAGGTTCAAGTCCTGTCCCCGCAATTTATCTTTTGAGAAAAAGATAGTTTTAAAAGTAAAGGTCTCGTGGTGTAGGGGTTAACATGTCTGCCTGTCACGCAGAAGATCGCGGGTTCGATTCCCGTCGAGACCGTTAATTGAATACTTGGCCCGGTAGCTCAGTTGGTAGAGCACTTGATTGAAGCTCAAGGTGTCGGCAGTTCGATTCTGTCCCGGGCCACTTTTTTAATGCGGGTGTAGTTTAGTGGTAAAACCACAGCCTTCCAAGCTGTTGATGCGAGTTCGATTCTCGTCACCCGCTTTTTTTTTTGGGCCTATAGCTCAGCTGGTTAGAGCGCACGCCTGATAAGCGTGAGGTCGATGGTTCGAGTCCATTTAGGCCCATTGTACTAAAATTTATAGATTGGCCCGTTGGTCAAGCGGTTAAGACACCGCCCTTTCACGGCGGTATCACGGGTTCGATTCCCGTACGGGTCATAAAAATAAGCTGAAAAAAAGGATAAGAGAATTTTTCTCTTATCCTTTTTTTAGTGTAATAAACAAGTAAAGGCATCACTCGCATGACGAGTGATGCCTTTACGAGAATATCCTTAAAAAGTATAAATGAAGAGCATAATACTAATAGAGATAAAAAAAGAAATGGCACAGAGTTGCAAAGTTCTTTGTGTTAATTGAGCTGAAATAGATTCTTTTGTGGAAAAAAATAATTGAACCACCTTGATAGTAAAAGGTAAGGTAAGTATAAAGATAAACGATAGGCTCTTGAAAGTAGGAATAAAAAGGACGAAACTGACTACATAAATCAGAATGAGTAAATATAAAACAATACGTTGAAAGTGTTTGTGGTCTAAAAAAAAGTTATTTGGATTATGATCGTTTAACTGTTCATTAATTTTTGTATAATTTAATTGAAGTTTTCCTAGCTCAACTAAGAAGACCATTAGTATTAAAGGTATACTCCAATAAAAAAGTGTGTTAGGGATGAAATTTGCTTGAACAAAAAAACTCAGGTAGGTTAATATGCCACCCTTAAATACACTCGAAAAAAATAACATCAGCCATGGATAACCTTGTTTAACGAGATAAAATTGCAAATGAATTACCAAACTATAGAAGAAACATAATAACCCTACTAAGTAATGAATGTTGTAAGCAAAGTAATAGATGAGCAGTAGATTTAATAGTTCAAATAGAAGAAATGGAATATGATTAAATGAAAAAGACGATTTGATTGTTTTAAATAAAAAATTTCCTAATAAATGATTTAAAAAAATAAAACTATATAATAGAAGAAAACGTATAACATTAAAGGAACTATATTGACCAGCATAGAGTGTACCTATTAATAAATAAGATAAAGGAATAACGAGAACTAAAAATAAAGGATGATAAAGATAATGTGTGAATGATTTATAAATAGAGTGCACCAATGAAAAAACTCCTTTTAATGATTTGTCTAATCTTATTTTACCTAAAAAAGGGGTAATGGTATAGAGAAAAGAAGAATAAATAGGTTGATTGACTAGAAAGCATGGTGGTTTTGATCAAATTAACTATTTTTTGTAGATTTAATACTAATAAAGTACGAATTATGGTAAAATGTATAAGGTTTGCAAATCGGATTCCCGAGAGGATTCACTTTAAAAGTGGAGAAGCCTTGTAACCGAAAAATTAAAGGGGGAACAAAGTAATGACTGAAAGAAAATTATTTACTTCTGAATCTGTTTCAGAAGGACATCCAGATAAAATAGCAGATCAAGTTAGTGATGCTATATTGGATGCAATTTTATCAAAGGATCCAGATGCTAGAGTAGCATGCGAAACAATTGTAACAACAGGATTAGTATTAGTAGCTGGGGAAATATCTACTTCAACTTATGTAGATATTCAAAAGACGGTGCGTGATACAATTCGTGAAATTGGATATACAAGAGCTAAATACGGATTTGATGCTGACACGTGTGCAGTGATTGTATCTATTGATGAACAATCAAAAGATATTGCTCAAGGTGTTGATGATTCGCTAGAGTCTAAAGAAACCAATCAAGATGAAATGGATAAAATTGGTGCGGGTGATCAAGGGTTAATGTTTGGTTTTGCTGTAAATGAAACACCAGAATTAATGCCATTGCCAATTTCATTGAGTCATCGTTTAACAAAGCGTCTAGCTGTAGTTAGAAAGGAAAAGCTTGTTTCTTACTTAAGACCGGATGCAAAAGCTCAAGTTACAGTTGAATATGATGAAAATAATAAGCCATTGCGTGTAGATACAATAGTTATTAGTACTCAACATCATCCAGATGTCACATATGAATTATTGAAAAAAGATATGATTGAATTAGTAATCAATCATGAAATTCCTAGTGAATTATTAGATGAAGATACTAAATATTTTATCAATCCAACTGGTCGCTTTGTAATTGGTGGACCTCAAGGAGATGCCGGATTAACAGGACGAAAAATTATAGTCGACACTTATGGCGGATATGCTCGTCATGGTGGAGGGGCTTTTTCTGGGAAAGATCCTACAAAAGTGGACAGATCAGCAAGTTATGCAGCTCGTTATATCGCTAAAAATATTGTAGCTGCAGGTTTTGCAGATAAATGTGAAGTACAGTTAGCTTATGCAATAGGAGTTGCTCATCCAGTATCAATTGCTATAGATACATTTGATACTGGTTCAGTTGCTGAATCTCGTTTAATTGAGGCAGTACGTGCTAATTTTGATTTAAGACCAGCTGGTATTATCAAAATGCTAGATTTACAAAGACCTATTTATAAACAAACAGCAGCGTACGGACATTTTGGACGTACGGACATTGATTTGACTTGGGAACATACAGATAAAGTTGAAAGTTTAAAAGCATTTTTAGCTGAATAAACATGCTAACTAGAAATTAAAGGGAACGAGGGGCCAACCTTAGTTCCCTTTTTTTATTTTTTTTCAATAGTAATGAGTAAAGGAGGGTTGTTTTTTTGGTTTAGAAAGTCGTAACGTAAAACAGTATAGTCAGCTTGAGAGAGTGTTTGGACATAAGTTAGAGTGGTATCTTTTTCTTCTTTTCCTCCAATATGACCAGAATAGACAACTAGTAGGAGTAATCCTCCTTTTCTTAGTCGGGGTAGTATTTCTTTAATAGCTATCAAAGTAGTTTCTGCTGTGGTAATAATTGTTTTGTCTCCGTTAGGTAGGTAGCCTAAATTAAAAATTGCTCCTGCTATAAGAGTATCTTGTGGTAATACAGATCCTATTTTTTCATGCCCTTGATTGAAAAGCTTTACCTGATTGAAGAGTCCAGTTAATAAAAGTTTTTCTTTTGTTTTTTCAATAGCTTTTTTTTGTAAATCAAAACCATAGACCTTTCCGTTTTTACCGACCAATGTTGCCAAGAGAACGGTATCATTTCCATTTCCAACAGTTGCATCAATGACACTATCTCCAGGTAGTAGAGTGTTTGTTAACAATGTGCGACTATAGTGTAGTGCATTATCAAGCATAGCTAATTCCTCCTATGTACAGTTAAATAAATTAGTTTATTCAATTTTAACATGTACTTATTTATATCTAACTATAAAAAAGAGACAGAGTTTGGTTCAACTCTGTCTCTCAGATTACAAGTTACTTTCTAGATTGATTAAACAATCTTTACAAAATAAATTGGTTAATTAAGTGTGACTTCTTATTTTATTAAAATAAAAAGCAGTAGAAAGTAATAACCAAGAACCTGCTAAGCAAAAACCACCAATGACATCTGATGGAAAATGAACGCCTAAATAGATTCGACTGATCCCAATAATTATGATGAGTAAAGCTGCTAATAGACCAACTACCCATTTGGTCCATTTTTTACTCGTGAACTGAATAATTAAAAAGGCGATTCCACCGTAACAAATCAAGGAAGCCATAGAATGACCACTAGGAAAGCTATATCCATCTTGTAAGATAAGGTGTTCAATAGTAGGACGTGTTCTTTGGAAAAGAAACTTTACCAGTTGATTTAACAACCCTGCTCCAAGAGCAACATTAAAAATAAACCAATAAGCGGTTTTGGAATCTTTTTTTTGTCCTAAAAAGTAAAGACTCACTAAAACAGTCAGTAGTAAAATGCAAAAAGTACCTCCTAAATCGGTTATTAAAGAATAAAATGTTGTTTTTACAGAAGAACGATTGACTAAAAATGGAGAAGCGAAAAATTGATCAAATGAGTTTAGCCATTCTGACTGTTGGGCTACTCCAAAAGCAAATACACCAAATGGGAGTAATAACAGTATGCTGGTCAAAAAATTAGCGGAGGTGTAAAAGGGCTTGTTAGTAGATGATTTCATGATTTTTTCTCATACTTTCTATAAAATAAGCACATCAAAAACTCGTGTACTCTTGAAGAATAAGTTTAGCATATTTATTGAGTAGAATAAACTAAAAGGAACAGAGATCATTTAAGAAAGATAATGAAAAAAATCAAGTATTTAAAGAATGATCTATTTTCTTACGGTATACATAAAACAAGTAATTGCAGTATATTACGTTTGTGTAACGTTTATTAAAAATCCATCATCTGCTTAAGTTAAGCTTTCATTATAAGTGTGGTAAAGATATAATAAAATAGCAATAGTATTATGAAATTTACCCCTAAAAATGGTGAAAAATAAAAATAGGAGGTACTCACTTTGGAAAAAACAAGAAAAGAAAGAATTTCAGCTGTAAAAAATCAAAAAAGCTTTGTTCAATCAGAAAACGCTAATGGATTGATCAAAAAAGGAACAGCTGTTTTCAGTACGACTTTATTAGTGAGTTTACTAGCATTTCCAACATTCTCTGCATCAGCTAGTGCAAATGAATTAGCTGAGACCAGTAGCAAAAAATTGGAAGAAACAATTGGACAGAATGATACTGCATCTGAAGAAGGCCAAAAAGAAGCCATAGAAGCAGACAATAGCGATTACATACCAGAAGATGCCACTGAAAAACAACAACTTATCAATGAACTTAAATCAGTTCTGTCACCTGAAGATTTTGAGCCTTTATCATTTGACGAGTTATCAATCGAAGAAATTGATGAATTACTTACAATAGCTATAGAAAAAGCAGAATTAAACAAAGAGACAGAAACATCTACATCTTTTGAACCAATAGATGAATCAAATGACCCTGATAGTGAAGAAACTGAAAATCTAACTAATGATACATTAGAAAAGGACAACTCAGAAGAGTTAGACGAATCTGAAGTTGCTGTACCCGAAAAAGAAACTGTCAATGAACAAGCTGAAGATACTGCTGCAGTAGTTATAGAAGAGCCCGAAATAGAAGTAGTAGATAATAATGATGAGGCTAATAGTGAACCTATTGAATCAGAAATTATAGAAGAACAAACTACTTCAGAAGATGAAGTAACAGAAGACAAAGTAACAGAAGACAAAGTAACAGAACCAGTAACAAAACCAGTAACAGAACCAGCTAAAGAAGAAAGTATTGTAGAAAAAGCTAAAGTCGTAACTCCTAAAGTAGCAACAACTTCAGCTAAAATAGCAGATACGACTTCGCCTAAAAAATTAGCAACTACAGCAACTACAGCAACTACAGTAGCAACAACGGCTGTAGAAAAAGCTAAAACATATACCGTTAAGTCTGGTGATACATTAAACAAAATTAGTAGAGCTAATAACGTCACAGTAGCACAATTAAAAAAATGGAATAAACTATCAACAGATCTTATTAAAATTGGACAAGTTTTAGCTTTAAATGAAACTGCGTCAAAAAGTACACCAACAGCAACGCCAACCAATACTAATAATGCCATTGCAGATGCATCAACACCTGCTGGATTTGTTAATGCCATTACATCATATGCAAAACAAGTAGCTGCAGATAATAATTTGTATGCTTCGGTTATGATTGCTCAAGCAGCATTAGAGAGCGGTTATGGTACTAGTAAATTATCAACTAGTCCAAACTATAATTTATTTGGTATAAAAGGAAGTTACAATGGCAATACTGTTACAATGTATACATCTGAATGGAGTTCTTCAACAGGTTGGATTTATATCCCGCAAAACTTCAAGAAGTATCCATCGTATGCTGAATCATTGCAAGATAACGCTAACCTCTTAAAAAGAGGAACTTCTTGGGATAATGGCTATTACTCAGGTGCATGGGCCAGTAATTCAAACAGTGCATATGAAGCGACCGCATGGTTACAAGGACGATACGCAACGGATCCTAGCTATGCTTCTAAGTTAAATGCTATCATAAAAACTTATAACTTAACGCAATATGACACGAAGTCTTCTGGAGAAACAGCACCAACAACGCCGAGTACTCCGGTATCAAATGATAATAATAACGTTTCAACACCAGATGCAGGTAATACGAGCAGTACATCTTATAAAGTGAAATCAGGCGACACATTGACAGCTATTGCATCAAAATATGGCGTATCAGTTTCGAACTTGAAATCGTGGAACAGCTTAAAGTCAGATATGATATATGTGAACCAAACATTGTCGATCAAAGGTGGATCAACGTCAGGTGGAACAACAACACCAGCACCAAGCACTGGAAACACAAGCAGTACGTCATACACAGTAAAATCAGGCGACACGTTGACTGGAATCAGTTCAAAATACGGTTTAACTGTTTCAAACTTGAAATCATGGAACAACTTAAAATCAGATACAATCTATGTGAATCAAGCTTTAACGATCAAAGGTGGATCAACGTCAGGTGGTGGAACAACAACACCAGCACCAAGCACTGGAAATACAAGCAGTACGTCTTACAAAGTGAAATCAGGCGATACATTGACAGCTATCGCGTCAAAATATGGCGTATCAGTTTCGAACTTGAAATCATGGAACAACTTAAAATCAGATACAATCTACGTGAATCAAGCTTTAACGATTAAAGGTGGATCAACGTCAGGTGGAACAACAACACCAGCACCAAGCACTGGAAATACAAGTAGTACGTCATACACAGTAAAATCAGGCGACACGTTGACTGGAATCAGTTCAAAATACGGTGTAACTGTTTCAAACTTGAAAACATGGAACAAACTATCAACAGATGCAATCAGTATTGGTCAAACATTAGTAGTAAAAAATGTTACAGCTTCTAGTTCTGTCCAAATAACTAAACCAACTACATCAAGAACGCATAAAGTTGTAAGTGGCGACACTCTATGGGATATTGCTCAAAAATATGGTATGTCTATTTCAGAAATAAAAACAGCCAACTATTTAAAATCAGATGTTATATTTGTTGACCAAACTTTGATTATCAAATAATAATAACGGGGACTCGACAAAAGTTGGGTCTTCGTTTTTGTTTTCCAATAAAATTTTATATCATCACCAAAATCGATTTCCATGATAAATGATAGGGAGCGAGGACAAAGATTGTTACAACAACAATCATTAAAGGTTTTGAAATTTCATTTTATGAAGGATTTGTATTTGGCAAAGTTATTTCTGTTATTAACTTAATGAAAGGATATAGGCGTTGGGGCATATGTTATTGTTGGAGTGAAAATGGATTATGAAACCTTAGGATCAGATAATGGAATGATTATGGTGACTTGTAGTGGAACAGCAGTAAAACTGAAAAATTTTACTTAAATAAAAATTTTAACAGAAAAGTTGAACCGAACAGATTACTTTTCTTATTGCTCCAGGAGCAATTTTTTGTTAAAATGAAGTCAATAGAAAAAAACAGTGAAAAGGAATAGTAGAAACGATTTTTTTTGAGAGAGTGCATGGTTGGTGGGAATGCATAAAAAAGACTTTCGAACTCGCCTTTAGAGTTGCTTTGTTGAAATTAAAGTAGACAAAGACGTAGCACCTGCGTTAAGGGTATGAGGAGTCTGCAATCATTCTGTTAACAAAAGAATGATTGGAGAAAACATAGGTGGTACCACGAATAATTAATTATTTAGTCGTCCTATGAGTACAGATAGTAATCTGCATTCATAGGGCGATTTTTTGTTTTTAAAAAGAGATGAAAGAGGGATAAATATGAGCTTTAATCATAAAACGATTGAAAAAAAATGGCAAAAATATTGGGCTTCTAATAATACATTCCGTACAACAGAAGATGCTGAGAAGAAAAATTTCTATGCATTGGATATGTTTCCTTACCCATCAGGACAAGGATTACATGTAGGACATCCAGAAGGGTATACTGCGACTGATATTCTTTCTCGTATGAAACGGGCTCAAGGATTTAATGTATTGCACCCAATGGGATGGGATGCATTTGGGCTTCCAGCTGAGCAGTATGCATTGGATACTGGAAATGATCCAGCGGAATTTACAGCTCACAATATCGAAACGTTTCGCCGTCAGATCAATTCATTGGGATTCAGCTATGATTGGGAGCGCGAAATAAATACAACAGATCCTGACTATTACAAATGGACACAATGGATTTTCACTAAATTATATGAAAAAGGTTTAGCTTATGAAGCAGAGGTAGCTGTTAACTGGTGTCCGGCTTTAGGAACGGTACTAGCTAATGAAGAAGTGATTGATGGGAAAAGTGAACGTGGAGGACATCCAGTTTACCGCAAACCAATGAAACAATGGATGCTGAAAATTACGGTTTACGCTGACCGTTTGTTGGATGATCTTGACTTAGTGGATTGGCCTGAAAGTATCAAAGATATGCAACGCAATTGGATTGGGAAATCAATTGGAGCAAATGTTGACTTTAAAGTTAAAGGAACGGATCATAAATTTACTGTCTTTACGACACGCCCTGATACATTATTTGGAGCAACTTACAGTGTAATGGCTCCAGAGCTGGATTTAGTTAAACAAATTACTACTCCGGAACAAGAAGCAGAAGTTAACGCTTATATTGAAAAAGTTAGCTTAAAAAGCGATTTAGATCGTACAGACTTAAACAAAGACAAAACAGGAGTGTTTACAGGTGCCTATGCAGTTAATCCAGTAAATGGGAAAGAAATCCCGATTTGGATTGCAGATTATGTCTTGGCTTCATATGGAACAGGAGCGATTATGGCTGTTCCAGCTCATGATGAACGCGATTATGAATTTGCTAAAACGTTTGGACTAGAAATCATCCCAGTACTTGAAGGTGGAGATGTAGCACATGCTGCATTTACAGAAGATGGTCCACACATCAACTCTGGCTTTTTGAACGGGCTTGGCAAAGAAGAAGCAATCGATAAAATGAATGAATGGCTAGAAGAAAATGGTGTTGGTAAAAAAGAAACGACGTATCGTTTGCGTGATTGGCTATTTGCTCGTCAACGTTATTGGGGTGAACCTATTCCCGTTATACATTGGGGAAATGGCACATCAACAACATTACCTGAATCAGAATTGCCATTGATATTGCCTAAAACAGATGAAATCAAGCCAAGTGGAACAGGAGAATCTCCATTAGCAAACATTACTGAATGGGTAAATGTAGTAGATCCTGAAACAGGAATGAAAGGCCGTCGCGATACAAATACAATGCCGCAATGGGCTGGAAGTTCATGGTACTTCTTGCGTTTTATCGATCCTAAAAATAAAGAAATGTTGGCTGATCCTGAGAAATTGAAACAGTGGCTTCCTGTTGATATCTATATTGGTGGGGCTGAGCATGCGGTATTGCACTTACTGTACGCACGTTTTTGGCATAAATTCCTTTATGATATCGGTGTAGTTCCAACAAAAGAACCATTCCAAAAGTTATACAATCAAGGAATGATATTAGGTGGAAACAATGAAAAAATGTCTAAATCAAAAGGAAATGTTGTAAACCCTGATGATGTTGTCGAAAAATTTGGGGCAGACACATTGCGTATGTATGAAATGTTTATGGGACCATTAGATGCTTCGATTGCTTGGAGTGAAAACGGACTTGAAGGAAGTCGTAAATTTCTGGATCGCGTATGGCGTTTGATCATGGATGAAAATGGTAAAGTACGTGACCGCATCACGACATTTAATGATGGATCTTTAGATGTGGTTTATCACCAGACTGTTAAAAAAGTAACGGAAGATTTTGAAAATTTACGTTTCAATACGGCTATTTCTCAAATGATGGTTTTTGTTAATGAAGCATATAAAGCAACTGCTTTACCAGTAGATTACATTAAATCTTTTGTTCAATTGCTAGCACCAATTGCTCCGCATATGGGAGAAGAACTATGGGCTAATTTGACTCATAGTGGTGAAAGTATTTCTTATGTTGCTTGGCCAACGTTTGATGAAAAATTCTTAGTTGAAGATGAAATCGAAGTTGTTTTCCAAGTAAATGGAAAGTTAAAAGCAAAAGCTCAAGCTTCAAAAGAAATTTCTAAAGAAGATTTAGAAACATTAGCTATGAATAACGGAAAAATCAAAGAAGCGATTGAAGGAAAAACAATTTGTAAAGTTATTGTTGTTCCTGGAAGATTGGTAAATATTGTAGCAAACTAACTATTTCATATAGATGATACTTTAGTTGTATTGCACGTATAGAAAGGGGATGAGACTTTGGTCTTGTCTCCTTTTTACTTATTTAATCTGAACAGACTTTAATTTTTCTTTAAAGTTCGATTTTAGAGGGGCATTAAGCATTGCAACCCACTTACTTAAGAAGTAAAATAGAGCTTGATATACAAAAGGATGAGAGTAGGTTTTTGAGTCATGTCAAAAGACACAGTCAGTGATAATAAAATTGAACAACCAATAAAAGAAATAAGTTCCAAAGATAAAATGATTAATGGATCAGCTTGGATGACAGGTGGAAGTATTTTATCCAGATTATTAGGAGCTCTCTACATCATTCCTTGGATGGCTTGGATGGGGAATCAAGATATAGCAGAATCTGCGAATGCTCTTTATACAATTGGATATACGCCCTATGCATTATTTTTAAATATTGCAACAGCTGGTGTACCTTCAGCAATTGCTAAACAAGTTTCTTATTACAATAGTTTAAATGAATATGAAATAAGTCAAAATATTTACAAAAAAGGGCTACAAATCATGGCTGTTACAGGTGTTATTTCAGCGTTGATAATGTATGTTGCGGCACCATTTATAGCAGCAAGCAGTCCAAATATATCTGTTGATAATGCAACACAAGTTATTCGATCGCTAAGCTGGGCATTGTTGATTATTCCTTGTATGAGTGTAACACGTGGATATATCCAAGGGCATCACGTGATGAAGTACTCAGCAATTTCACAATTTATTGAACAATTAGCGCGTGTTATTTTTATGCTTGCGGCTGTTTACTTAATTCGTCAAGTATGGAATGGTTCTGTAGTAAATGCTGTGGCAGCTTCTACATTTGCAGCCGTTATCGGAGCTGTATTTAGTATTGGGTACTTGTTTTACATTATCTGGCGTAAAAAGCCCGAGTTGGATGAAAGAGCAGCTCAGAGTTTGAATAAAGTTTCTATTTCTACAACCGAAATTTTTAAATCGATTATTCGTACAGCTGTTCCTTTTATTATTATTGGTTCAGGTATTACTCTTTTTCAGATGATCGATCAATTTACTTTCCAACAAATTATGACGTCTATCTCTGAATTATCGCCAAAACAAATTGTGAATAATTACGGAGTGGCTTCAGGTAATGTCAATAAGCTAATCATGATCGTTATTTCCTTTGGAGGATCAATGGCCATTACCTCTGTGCCTCTGATTTCTGAGTTAATCGCAAAAAATGATTTGAAAAAAATTGCCCGTCAAATTAGTGATAGCTTGCAGTTATTTTTCTTTATCATGTTGCCTGCTTCTATTGGAATGATGATAGTAGCGGAACCTTTATATACAGTTTTCTATGGGTATAGTGCTTTTGGCACTACAGTACTACAAGTTGCTTCTTTTATGAGTTTATTCTTAGGTTTATTCGTTCTTATGGGGTCAACTATGCAAGCTGCAAATCAAACAAGACCTGCACTTTTGGCTCTTGTAGTTGGTTTAATTGTAAAATTAGCCATGCAATATCCAATGCTGGCATTAGCTGGTACGAATGGAATGTTTCTTTCTAATATATTTGGCTTTGGCGTTACAGTCTTATTGATGCTAAGAAAAATGTACAAGGTTACTCGTTTTGATATCGGATTGATTTTAAGACGTGTTTTATTGATGTTGATCATTACTTTAGCAATGGCTGCTGTAACATTTGCAGTTAAAGAAGTTCTTTACTTAGTGATTGATCCAAAAAATCGTACTAGTGCACTTTTTGTGATAGCCATATCAGCTGGATTTGGTGGATTTGTTTACATGTATGCCTCTTTAAAAACCCGTTTAGCGGATCGTTTATTAGGAGCTCGTGTCGCGAGTATGAGAACCAAGCTACGCATCAAATAAAAGGAATTAGTTGGAACCCTTATAAGGCTTCAACTAGTTCTTTTTACTTGAAACATATGAAATTGGAGGAGCGTAAATGCGATTAGATAAATTACTAGCCAATATGGGCTTTGGAACAAGAAAAACAGTGAAAAATGTTTTGAAATCTAAAGAAGTCACGGTAAATGGAACCATTGAAAAAGATGGTAAAACGCAAGTGGATCCAGATAAAGATGTTATTTTTGTTTCTGGAGAAGCTGTTCATTATCAAGAATTTGTATACTTCATGATGCATAAACCTCAAGGAGTTGTCAGTGCAACAACAGATAATTTACATGAAACGGTGATTGATTTGTTACGGCCACAAGATCAAGTGTTTGATCCGTTTCCTGTAGGAAGATTAGATAAAGATACAGAAGGATTATTGCTATTAACTAATGATGGAACATTGGCGCATAACTTGCTTTCGCCAAAAAAACATGTGGATAAATGTTATGAAGCGATTGTAGAAGGCCTCGTGAATGAACAAGACGTTCAGTTTTTCAAGGATGGTATAACGCTGAATGACGGGTTTATCTGTCAATCAGCTAAATTAGAGATTCTATCTAAAGATCTTGAAAAAAAACAATCTCTTATTCAAGTCACGATACATGAAGGGAAATTTCACCAAGTAAAACGTATGTTTGAAGCAGTAGATAAACCAGTCAATTATTTGAAACGATTGTCTATGGGCAAGCTGCAACTAGATGAAACAGTAAAGTTAGGCAACTATAGGCCTCTAACAAAAGAAGAACTAGAGTCGTTAATTGATGCATAAGAAAAAAGAGGAAGCTGAGTTTTCATGTCAGCTTCCTCTTTTTAAGTTCGTTAATAAAAATCAGATCTATCTGGAGATTCCGTAGGTGGAAAATCATCTTCAATTTCTAAATCGCCATCCTTGACGATGCCTGGATCTAAATCAGTTTCGTCATAATCAAATTCTAAATACTGATTTCTAATGGAACGCGGTTGACGTTCACCTCGAGCTAAATCAGAAGGAGCATCTTCAAAGTAGAAATCTGTAGGAAAAATACCAGCTGCATCTTCTTCCATAGTATCTGTATCAATAGGGTATGGTGTGACGCTACTGCCGGCAATAGAAGCTTCATTATCTAGAAGAACAACGATATCACCTTGTGCAATAGCATCTTTATAATCCGCAAAACTATCTTCACGATGTTTTAGTGAATAAAGTTTTGTATCATCATCAGAACCTGAAGAAAAGACAGCTTTTATTTTATCTCCTAGTGAGTTGTCAGTAGCTGTTTTAGAGGGCTGAATAAATACATCTATATCGGTTTGAGTGCGAATCGATTGGCCTGTTTTAGCATTTGTCACTAGCGTAATAGATTCCTTTAAGCTGCCTTCAGATAAGAGTTGATCGACTTTTTGCAAAGCTGCTGCTTCAGATGAGTAACTTCCAATAACGCTTTTTGCCATATATATCACTCCTCTTTCTCCTATAAATAATTTAACTGTTATTTAGTTATAGTGAGTATACTTGTAAAGAAAAGAGAATACAATTAATAAGGTAAGGCTAGCCAATCGGAATAAATAGAATGAAGAAATAACTATTTGACAAAAATTTAATTAGCTTGATGAACACCCTTAAAAAATAAATTTTGTGGAAAATTCTTTCATTGCAAAAGGAATAGACTCGATAATTTGTGAAGGAAGCACAACATATTGTTTTTTTGCTAAATCATCTCCAAGTTTACTGTGTAGAAAAACAGCGGTAATGATTGCAAAACGATAATTTTTAAATTGAGCACTACAACCTGCTATCATGCCGGCTAATGTATCTCCCATGCCACCAGTTGCCATTGCAGGATTTCCAACACTATTTTTCCAAACTTCATCTAAAAAATAAATTTCAGTTCGAGATTGTTTCAAAACAACGTTCGCTTTTAGTTCTTTTCTGGCTTGGATATTTAAAGTCTCATTTTGCTCAGCAGGTTTTAAGCGAGAGAGTTTTTGCCATTCTCCTAAATGAGGTGTATATGTTGTTTTAGCTACAGGTGTTTTTAAATTATTTTTAGCCATTAAGGCGATGGCGCTGCCGTCAATAATCAACCGTTGTTCTTTTGTGACAGTCTCTAGAACAGACTTCAAAATTTTTAGTGACTCTGCAGAGAGACCCAGTCCAGGTCCAATGACGATTACTGTAGCTGTTGACAATTGTTTAAGCAAACGATCTTCATTGTACATGTCAATTACCATTGCTTCGGGAAGCCGAGCGTGTAAAGCGGCATGGTTCACCTTAGATGTGGCCACTGTGACTAATCCAGCCCCACTATAGACAGCCGAGCTAGCTGTGAGGATAATTGCTCCACCCATATCTTCATTCCCACCTATCACAAGTACACGCCCATAATCAGCTTTATAGCTATCTTTACTTCTTTTTGGGATCATACCTTGAATTGTTTCTCTATTTATTTCTTTCACTTAAGACCCTCCATTAACGACAAATAATTTGTAATATGTTCCAATTGATTATAGAACGAATAGGTATTTTTTGCACGAATCTTTCTTTGTAGCAATAGTGGAATAAAAATTAAGACTAGTCGTTGGTCTTAGAATCGAAAAGTGATATGATAGACGTGTTGATAAAATATTAAGGAGTGTTGTATAAATGGCAATTGATTGGAAAAAAGAAGCTGCTAATCGAAAAGAAGATTTTTTAGCAGACTTAATAGAATTACTTAAAATTGACAGCGTCCGTGATGATACAAAAGCTACATCCGATGCACCAGTAGGTCCGGGACCGAAAAAAGCGTTGGAAGCATTCTTGGCTTTAGGAGAAAGAGATGGCTTTGTTACTAAGAACGTGGGAAATTTAGCTGGGCATATTGAATACGGTGGTGGAGACGAAACAATGGGTGTTTTTGCTCACGTGGATGTAGTACCAGTTGGAACAGGATGGGAAACTGACCCATTTAGTCCTGTAATCAAAGATAACCGTATCTATGCTCGTGGTTCTAGTGACGATAAAGGACCTGGTGTGGCTGCATATTATGCGTTGAAAATGATTAAAGATTTAGAACTTCCAGTATCTAAAAAAATTCGCTTTATTATTGGAACAGATGAAGAAAGCGGCTGGATGTGCATGGATCATTATCTAGCACATGAACCGATTCCAGATTTTGGTTTTTCACCAGATGCAGAATTTCCTATCATTAACGGTGAAAAAGGAATCTTAACTGTCTATGTTAATACAAAAGGAAATAATAAGGGTGGAAAAAATGAGTTGATCAGTTTTGATGCTGGTTTGCGTGAAAATATGGTACCACAAGATGCTACTGCTATTTTTACAACTCAAGAAGCTGAACAAATTGAAAAAGACTTTTATGATTTTGTTGAAGTTTCTCCAATTACTGGAACGATAAAAGTAGTTGGTCATCAAGTTACGATTGAAGTAGGAGGAAAAGCGGCTCATGGTATGGCTCCACATCTAGGTGTTAATGCTGGAACTTATCTAGCTGCATTCTTAAACCGCTATTCATTTGGTGGAGATGCTAAAAACTTCTTACAACTAACAACAGAATATTTACACGAAGATACAAAAGCAGAAAAAATAGGATTGAACTATATTGATGACATTATGGGAGATGTGACAATGAATTCAGGGGTATTTACGTTTACACCTGAAGACGGTGGATTGATTGCAGTGAATTTTCGTTTCCCTAAAGGTGTGACACCTGAAGGAATCGAAATCAAAATGGAAAGCAAGCTTGCTGAATTTGGAGTAACACTTAGCCGAGGCAAAGAACAAATGCCGCATTATGTATCTGCTGAAGATCCACTAGTGAAAACATTACTAGACGTTTACCAAAGACAAACTGGTCTAGAGGCTCATGAACAAACAATCGGTGGCGGAACGTATGGACGCCTGTTAGAGCGTGGAGTAGCTTATGGGGCAATGTTTCCTAACAGTATTGACACAATGCACCAAGCCAATGAATTTATGGCTATTGATGACTTGATGAATGCAATGAGTATATACGCAGAAGCAATCTACGAATTGATTAAATAAATAATTAAAAAAAACAAGATCTCTCAAAAGAGATCTTGTTTTTTTAAACTTTCATTTTTAATTGTTGGGCAAGTTGATAAGTTCGTTCCAAGAGTATTTTTTCAGCATCAATGACTGGAAATTTTCTTAATGGATCATGGCTATTAGTTAAGGAGAGTTCGGTGCATCCAAGCAGTGTAATATCGCTCCCCAATTGCTGAAATTCTTCGAGAATTTCTTCATAGAGTAAGAGATTGATGATAGCTTGTTCTTTTATATAAGTATAAATTAATTCGTTGATCTTATGTTGCAAGGTAGCATTGGGCAGGATAACCTCATATCCATTAAAGAGAAGTTCACGTTCGTATAATTGACTGTCTAATGTTCCTTGAGTTACCGCTAATCCGATTTTTTTTGTAGTATTTAAAGGGATCGAGGCTACTGTTTCTTTAATCATATTGACGATAGGAATAGAGGTTGCATCTGTCAAATCGTTAATAAAATAATGGGCAGTGTTACAGGGCATAACAATAAAGTCAGGTTTTAAGACATTCAGTTGCTCAATATCTGCTAATAATGCGGGTAGGGGATTAGGGGCTGAATTATCAAGAATATACGATGTTCGATCAGGAATTTCAGCGTGATTGAACAACATGTAATTAAAAAAATCTTGATCCTTTGTAGGGGTGTGCCTTTTGTTTAATTCAATTAAAAAATTAGTGGTAGCCAATGTACCCATGCCGCCTAAAATAGCAAAGAAATTCTTCATGACTAAGACCGACCTTTCTATTAATTAGATAGGATCATAAAGTTGAGTAAGTTGAGGATAAGCTTTAAACTTCTTGAAATAATTTAATGTAGCAATATTTACGTACAATTTTCGTTTCATACTTGGTTCTTCTTGACTTGCTAAAGGATGGTAAACTTCTTTGGATTTGTACAATTGTTTGACGATTTTTTTCAATTCTATTGATTGAATGTTATCCAGTAATAATTTTTTTGGAACGGTCGAATACAGAATTTGTTTATCTGCTACAGAATAGTCAATAGGACTATTTTCAATAAAGTCTTTAACATAATACATAGCGGTATTTTCCCCGGCAGCAGTCACATAATAATTGCTGCGTCCAAGGCGGGCATTCAGTTCGAAAAATTTATATGTTTGATCACGCGAATCGTATTTGACATCATAATTAGAAAATCCAGTCCATCCGGTAGCTTTGACCAATTTTTTTACGTCTCGAACAATTTGATCGTCATTTTTTGTTAAAATAGCAAGGTGATTTCCAATAGCTGATGGGGTGTGGTCTTCAAGTAGAGTTTGGCCAAACGAAATAACTTTCACTTCACCTGTCCTATGAGAAGAATAGACAGTAGCAACTCCGACAAAGGAATCATCTCCTGCAATATACTCTTGCAAGATAATTTCATCATCGTATCCATTATTTTTCATATTTTGGATGATTTTTTTGTAAGTCTCTTGATTTCTACAAATATAAACCTTTTCTTTACCAGGAAATTCAATTGAATGGTATTTCATACTATCAGTAGGTTTGATGATAATTGGAAAATCAAATGGCAATTGTGCTTCATAATCTGTTATTACTAAGGTTTTAGGGTAGGGAACTCCTTCTTGTTCACAAATTTTATAAAAGCTTGCTTTATTTGTTGCGGGATAAAAGAGTTCTTTATCCACATAAGGGATAACACAACTATTAGGAAATAGCGTTTTATGATTGATGATCAATTCAACGTAATTGTCTGTGCTGGCCAGAATGATTTTTCTTTTATTGGGGTAGCGGTCTTCAATATCGGTTAACAAGTTAACTAGAACTTTTGGTTGCATCATGTTAGGCTCAACTATATGGTCAATAAAGATAGAATGATCTATAGGCCCAGTAATCATCGTACACAAAACAAGAGAAGTTGTCTTGTAAGCTTCATAAAATGACCTTGCTGTACTATAGGCACCTAGATTGCCTCCTAAAATAATGGGAATAAAAGGCTGTAATTCAATAGCAGTTGGCATAAGTAAACAGTCCTTTCAAGGAAAAAGATAAGAGATAGTAAGCATTGAGGATGTCAAACGAAGATAGTGGTCTATTTTATAAAAACGTTTTCTTAAATGACAAAATTATAGCATGATTATCTGGTAAAAGCGAAAGATATGTAAAAGAGACGAAAAGGAAAGAGTTTACTTTTTTGCTGGGTTATGAAAAAATGACATAAGAGTACACAAACGATGAATGAAAGAACAGGAGGAGTTTTAGTGGATTTAAATTTGGTAGGTAAAACAGCTTTAGTATTGGCATCTAGTCAAGGATTAGGTAAAGCTATAGCGACAGAATTAGTAAAAGAAGGAACGAATGTTATGATCGCTAGTCGAAACTATGAAAAACTACAAAAGGTTCAAAAGGAATTGATGACTTTTGGAAAAGGAAAGATTGCCTTTTGCCCCACTGATCTTACTAAAAACGAAGACATTCAACAACTCATAGAAGAAACACACAAAAATTTTGGCAAAATTGATATTTTGATTAATAATGTTGGGGGGCCACCCTCTGGTTCTTTTGAAGATTTTTCAGATGAAGATTGGGAAAATGCTTTTCATTTAAATTTATTAAGCTACATTCGAACGATACGAGCAGTTTTGCCGGATTTAAAAGAAAAAGGAGGAAAGATTATTAATATTGCTTCTTCTTCCATCAAGCAACCAATTTCGAATTTGATTCTTTCAAATACGTTTCGTTTAGGAATTGTTGGTCTTAGTAAAACGTTAGCAGAAGAGTTAGGGCCATTTAATATTTTAATCAATACGGTTGCGCCAGGACGAATAGCAACAGATCGTATAACAACTCTAGATGAAATTACAGCTAAAAATAAAAATGTATCTATGGAAGAAATTACAAAAAAAGCTCAAGAAGCTATTCCACTTGGCCGTTATGGAACACCGGAAGAATTTGCAAAATTTGTTGCTTTTCTTGTATCAGATGTAAATACGTACGTTACTGGATCATCTTTAATGATCGACGGTGGAAGTATCAAAGCGATTTAGCAAAAAGATTAATTTTAAACTATTGAATTATACTTTCAGTGTAACCTGGACAGATTTTAAGCAGTTGAACGTTTTAAAGGAGGTTCTAAAATGCTGATAAGTGTCATCATGCCGGTGTATAATACAAGCTCATCCCTAGGAGATGCTGTGAAAAGTGTATTGCAGCAAAGTTATCCTGAATTTGAGCTGATCTTAATTAATGATGGTTCTTCAGACAGTTCTCCAGAAATATGTGACCTATTAGCGAAAACAGATAAGCGTATTAAAGTTGTTCATCAAGAGAATAAAGGATTATCAGCAGCTAGAAATAAAGGTATAGAAGTAGCTTCAGGTGACTTTATTGCCTTTATTGATAGCGACGATCGATTTGATAATGAGGCTTTTTTGAACTTTTATGAAGCGAGTGTTCAACACAAAGACATGACTTTGTATGTCATGAATTTTGATAAAGTATACGGCAATATCAGTCTACCTAAAAAGAAAAATAAAAATAAAGTTATCGTTGACAAAAATGAACTCATTGAACTGATTTTTAATTCTTCTGGGGTAGCTTTCTATACGTGGAATAAAATTTATCATCATAGTTTGTTTCAAAAAATAGCTTTTCCAGAGGGAAAAATCTTTGAAGATATCGTGACCACTTATCAATTAGCAAAAAAATCTAGTAAAACTGTCATAACAAGCGAAGTTGGTTATCATTATGTGAGAAGTTCGAATACAATCGTCAGTAGTAGTTTTTCACCAGAATATTATGATATTCTAACCGAGACAGAACATTTATACGCATTACTAAAAATAGATTTTCCACAGTTAAAACATTTAGGTTTGCAAAAACTGATGGAAAGTATGATTTCTGTAGGGTTTAAATTAAGCCAGGCTCCTGAGAATATTGATACTGAAGTCTTTAAACAAAGGCTTCAACAAGACATTCGGCTTTATCAAGAAGAAATAGCTAACGATAAAAAAATTCCAATTTATTATAAAGTTGGCATAAAATTCTTGCAGGATAATAACAGTTTGTATAAAGAAAATTATAAAGCTATTCTAAAAAAGCGAATTATAGGAAATTCATCTGAGACAGAAGATAAGTCTTTGTAATGAAAAGAAAAAGTTGTTATTTATTTTGACTGAAATTTCAAAATAAATAACAATCACTATTCATTTTTGGTAAACTATAGGAAATCATCTGCCTGAGGAGGCTGGAAGAAATGCAAAACTATAAAACAAGAAGTGAATTAAAAAATGATACAAAAGCGTTGCTTAAGGGAAGATGGAAAGATGCTATTCTATTGAACATTATTCCAACAATAATTTCAATCCTTATTACTTTACTCTTTGCAGCTTTGGTAATTGCATTAGTTAATTATTCTGATGCAGGTTCTAATTATTGGGTAAATAATTCTATGATGTCTGACGATGGAACTGGAAATGGAACAAGCAATATTGGTAGCGGAATTTTATCAACTCTCTTTACAGTGGGTATTTCATTTACATTTTTAGATTGGTTTAGAAATCCCAGTATGGAGATTCAACCAGTAAAAATGGGATTACAAGTATTTTCGAAAAAATATTTTCTTAGAGTACTGTTGATTTATATTATATCCACTATTTTTACTACTTTATGGACCTTGTTATTTATTATTCCAGGAATTATAAAATCGTATGCGTACTCACAAGCTTACTTAATATATAAGGATCGTTCTAACCTATCACCCAATGAAAAAATTTCTTCTCTAGACTGTATTACGGAAAGTAAAAACTTAATGAAGGGTCATAAGTGGCGTCTTTTTGTCCTTGATCTAAGTTTTTTAGGTTGGGGTATACTATCTATTTTATCTCTAGGTATAGGGTTATTATGGCTACTTCCTTACCAAAATGCTACAAAAGTTGCATTTTATGAAGATTTGATTCAATCTAATTAATTTTAGGAAAGATGGACCGCCAAGGCTGGCTGTCCATCTTTTTTTAAATAAAATAGGAAACTATTATGGACTAATGGTAAAATGAAAAAGTGAATATAATGCGAAAATAAAGAGGGATTTTAATGGTACTTATACTAAAAAAATTAAAAACTACAGAGATTGTACTAATAGTGTACTATTTTTTTAAATGGTTATGGTATAGCAGTTTAGTAGGGATAGGAGTAGGGAGTTTATCCGCATTTTTTCTTATCAGTTTAACATTTGTAACAAATACTCGTATGACATTTCCTTGGCTACTTTATTTATTGCCACTGGGTGGAGCAGTTATTAGTGGGTTGTATTGGAAACTAGGAGGCAATGCTATACGAGGCAATAACTTGATCATTCAAGAAGCTCGTGGTACTAATAAGGAAGTAGAATCGATTCCCAAAAGACTGATTCCGCTTACTCTTTTTGGAACATTGGTTACCCATCTATTTGGTGGGTCTGCTGGACGAGAAGGTACTGCGGTCCAAATGGGAGGAACATTGGCCGATGCGGTAGGTCGCGTGTTTCATATGGCAAAAAATGAAAGACGTATTTTATTAATTGCTGGAATGAGTGCTGGTTTTAGTTCTGTTTTTGGAACCCCTATAGCTGGAACATTATTTGCTATGGAGGTATTAGCTATTGGTTTTGTCCGTCAAGAGGCACTATTTCCAAGCTTATGGGCAGCGTTGGTCGGCAATTGGGTGACGACTTTTCTTGGTGTTTCGCATACGCATTATAGTATGGGGATTATACCTGAAGCAACTTCTGGTCTTATTATTAAAATAGTTATTGCAGCCATTCTTTTTGGATTTACTGGACGTTTATTTAGTTGGACTACACGAATGACAAAAGTTATTATGTCTAACTGGTTCAATAATCCGGTCATAAAAAGTTTTATTGGAGGAATAATCGTTATTCTTCTTGTTATCCTTGTTGATACTAGAGAGTTTCTAGGTCTAAGTCTGCCTTTAATTGACCAAGCGTTTCTAGGGGGAAGTGGTCCGTTTGATTCCTTGGGTAAATTAATTTTTACAGCTGTTACATTAGGTTCTGGGTTTCAAGGAGGAGAAGTGACACCTTTATTTACGATTGGGGCCACTTTAGGCAGTACACTCGCTCAGCTTTTCCATATTTCGATTCCTTTTTTAGCAGGGCTTGGATTTATTGGTGTTTTTGCAGCTGCAAGCAATACACCAGTTGCCTGTTTTGTTATGGGATTAGAAATTTTTGGTTCTGGAGCATTGCCTTATCTCTTTTTGACATGTGTAATCAGTTATCTCTTTTCAGGTAATCAAGGTATTTACGAAACTCAGCAAGTCTACTTACGTAAAGGAACTCTTTTTGAAGAGGAATAACATTATCAAAATTGGGAAAAGAGAACTCAAAAACCTACCCTCCATGCAGTATTGAGCAAATGATTTTTAGTGAAAGCCGATTACTGTTACTATATAAGCATAGGTTGATATGGAATTGAGGTGATTCATTTTATGGTAGAAAGAACTAAGCAAGTTGAAATTTTCTTATTTGTTAATCCAATTTGTAAAGCTTCTTTGAAAATGGAAGATGAAGTGCTTAAGTTTGTGGATGCTTATGAAGAAAACACACAAATAACAATTTATCCTTATCTCAACAAGCAGACTCTTTACCGATATATGAAAGAAAATGATTTTCCAACTGAAATAGCAGTATGGAATAAGCTATATAATGAAAGTTTTCACTTATCGTTGGCTTTTATCGCAGCTACTATCCAAGGAAAGAAAAAAGGTAGAGAATTTTTACTGGCTATTCAACAAAAAATGATTATTCAAAAAAAAGGTCTTTCAAAAGATTTACTAATTGAGTCAGCTGAACAGGCTAATTTAGATATGGAAACGTTCTTGTTTGATTTCCATTCTCCGTTTGTTCAATATCTATTTGATCTTGACCAAGATGTTTCAAGTTCTATGGGAGCAACAGATACACCATCCTGTTTATTGATAACAACAGGTGACGAAAAAAAAGCAACATTAATAGAAAGATTTGTCACAGCAGAAGATTTGTATCAGTTAGTTTAAAAAAATGAGGCTGAACTACTCTAAGTAAGTGTAGTTCAGCCTCATTTTATTCTAGTAACATGGTGACGTGGATAACACCGGATTCAAGGTAAGGATCCGCGATTTCTTTAAAGCCAAATGAAGCATAGAAATCTTTGATGTATTCTTCAGAATTTAATTCAATTGCTTTTTCTGGGTAATGCTCTTGGCAATAGGTTAGTGCATTATGGAATAATGTACGAGCAAAGCCTTTTCCGCGACTCTTTTCTGTAACGAGAACACGTCCTATACGAATATTTCCATTATCAGTGACGAATATGCGGGAATAAGCAAGTAAATCTCCATCCTCAATATAAGAAATATGTATGCTGTCAGGATCTCTACCATCAATGTCCTGGTAAGGAGATTGTTGCTCAAAAACAAAAATTGCACTGCGTTCTTTTAAAAATAAATACAGTTCTTCTTTGGTCAATTCATCAAACGTTTTGTATGTCCACATAAAGGTAGCTCCTGTCGCTTTGGATTATAGGAAGTGTTACTAAACGCTGCAACTATTCTTCCTTGTATATTTTCTCAAAAAAACCTCCGTATTGCAATCATGTTTTTTAAAATAACTGTAGGGCAGAATAGTGAAATTGGTCTAGGTTTATTTATTATTTAGTTGACAAATAATAAATGGATTGATAGTATGTGTCTATACCGATGTAAGACTTCACTTACACTGAAGTAAAAAAATAAATTAAGAAAGGAAGAAGCCTAATGAAAAAGATGAACTGTTTAGACGTGTGTTGTTGTTTATGTTGTATAGACCACTCATGTCGACAAGTGACATCTTTTAATCAAGCTTCTTCTTTTTTGTGAACACAACTATTTGCTATACTTGATGAATTGCTGTTAGGAAACAGTTTATGAGTAGGTGTATTGAAATGGCTTTCATTAGAAGAAACTAAATTAAATTAGATGATTTGTGCATGAGTGTAAAACTCATGCACTTTTTTTGTCCCTTTTTTAGAAATTGAGAATAAAGATAAGGAGAAAAAATATGCTATTCAGAAAAACACAAGACTTGATAGGAAACACTCCATTGTTAGAAATTCAAGGTTTCGACCTACCAAATAAGAGTAAAATATTTGCAAAATTAGAAATGTTCAATCCTGGTGGAAGCATCAAAGATCGCTTAGGAGTCAAATTAATAAAAACAGCTCTTGATACAGGGCTAATAAACAAAAATACAACGATTATTGAACCCACTGCCGGGAATACAGGCATTGGGTTAGCATTAGCAGCTCAAGAATTTGGATTAAGAGTTGTTTTTACAGTACCAGAGAAATTTAGTCAAGAAAAACAAGAATTAATGAAGGCCCTTGGAGCGGAATTAATTTTTACACCTACTGAAAAAGGCATGATTGGAGCAATAAAAAAAGCCCAATCGTTGGCTGAAGAAATTAAGAATAGCTATATCCCAATGCAATTTGAAAATCAAGCGAATCCATTAACTTATTATGAAACCCTTGGACCAGAAATTATAAAAGATATGGATGGGCAAGTGATTCATTCTTTTGTAGCTGGGGCAGGTAGTGGTGGAACTTTTATTGGAACTGCAGCTTATTTAAAAGAAAACAATTCTTTGACCCGTACACTTATCGTTGAACCTGAAGGATCGATTCTAGGTGGTGGAATGCCTCATGGACATAAAACAGAAGGGATAGGAATGGAATTCATACCTAAGTTTTTAGATAATTCATTAATTGATCACGTTTATACGATTTCTGATGAGGAAGCTTTTTACTATGTTAAACAGTTAGCCGCAAAAAATGGGTTGTTTGTTGGAAGTTCAAGCGGAGCAGCGTTTGCTGCCTGTTTAAGAGAAGCCAAAGTGTTACCTGAAGGAAGCACGATCATTACAATTTTCCCAGACAGTAGTGAGCGTTATTTAAGCAAAAAAATATATCAATAGGAGAGTGTCAAAAATGAAAATGAAAACGAAGTTAATCCATGGTGGTATCAGTCATGATGAAGCAACAGGTTCGGTAAATGTACCCATTCATCAAACATCAACCTATAAACAAGAAAAAGTAGGCAAACACAAAGGGTATGAGTATTCAAGAACAGGAAATCCTACTCGTTTTGCAGTAGAAGAATTAATCAAGGACTTAGAAGAAGGCGTTAGAGGTTTTGCTTTTGGGTCAGGTTCAGCAGGGACACATACGGTGCTGTCATTATTTTCTAAAGGAGACCATATCATTGTGGGAGATGATATTTATGGAGGAACGTATCGTTTAATGAATAAAGTACTTGTGCATCTTGGAATAACATTTACCACGGTAGATACAAGTGATTTAAGCACTATTGAACCAGCTATTCGTCCAGAAACTAAAGCAATTTTTTTAGAGACACCAACCAATCCTTTGCTAAAAATAACCGATATCGAGGCTGTAGCTAAAATTGCAAAAGAATCTAACTTGATAACGATTGTTGACAATACTTTTGCTACGCCTTATCATCAACGTCCGCTTACACTAGGAGCAGATATTGTTGTTCATAGTGCCTCTAAATACTTAGGCGGACATAGCGATATTGTTGCAGGATTAGTTACGACGAACAATGAAGAACTAGCTGATAAAATTGGCTTTTTACAAAATGCAATCGGCGGAATTTTAGGGCCGCAAGATAGCTGGATTTTACAAAGAGGGATTAAAACGTTAGGCATCAGAATGGAAGAACATGAAAAAAATGCTCAGGAAGTAGTGCGATACCTAATCGATCATTCGAGTATTGAAAAAGTCTATTACCCCGGATTAGAGAACCATCAGGGTCATGAGATTGCTAAAAAACAAATGAGTGGTTTTGGTGGAATGATTTCATTTGAATTAAAAGAAGGATTTTCTGCTAAGAACTTTGTCGAAAAACTAATGATCATCACACTAGCCGAAAGCTTGGGAGCAGTTGAAAGTTTGATTGAAATACCTGCTTTGATGACACATGGATCTATTCCGAAAGAAGTTCGTTTAAAATCAGGAATAAAAGATGAATTGGTTCGTTTGTCCGTTGGTTTAGAAGATATAGAAGATCTCATTGATGACTTGGATCAAGCATTAGCATTTGTATCGAAAAACAAAGGAGAATAAAAAGTATGGGACGTGAATTTTTAGATATTTTTACAGACTGGTCAAGTGACTATGATGATTTTGTTGAAGGGAATGACCCAGAATACAAAGCTGTTTTTGAAGGATACAGTAATATCTTGAAAGAGATTGTTCAAAGAAGTGGAATGAATGTTTTAGAATTTGGGATTGGAACTGGAAATCTAACGCAGCGTTTACTCTCGTCAGGCAAATGGGTTTTCCCAATAGAACCTTCTAAAGAAATGCGTGAATTAGCTAAAAAGAAGTTACCAAGTGAAATCATGATTTATGATGGGGATTTACAAAACTATCCAAAACCGACAAGGCAAGTGGATACCATTGTTAGTTCCTATGTGTTCCATCATTTGACAGATACAGAAAAAGGAATTGCTTTGAAGAAGTACGCTGATCAACTTGAAAAAGGAGGCAAAGTTGTCTTTGCCGATACGATGTTTGAATCACAAGAAGTCCTCAATCAAAAAATTGTACAGGCTAAAGAACATAAATTTTATACATTAGCAGATGATTTAGAACGAGAATATTATACTCTCATTCCAACTTTATTAAATCTGTTCAATCTAGCAGGATTTAACGTATCTATTGAGCAAATGAATGAATACGTTTGGATAGTTGAAGGTGAGAAACAAGTTTAAATATTGAAGAAACAAAACGACACTAATTCATTTAGTGTCGTTTTATTTTTCTTTTTAGATTTCCTATTAGTAAATAGTTTTAACAACAATCAGTAGTCGTGAATAAAATTTGACGTTTATCCCAAAAAAAAAGTTTGTGAAAGCGTATTTCTTCTTTTAAATGATTTTAAATGCGGTATAATAATTATATTGTTAAAAAGATAACAAACTAAAGGTGGTAAATAAATAATGGAAACTCAAAACACTGGCTTAATGTACAACATTGAAAAAAGTATTATGAAAAAACAAAATTTATTTGATAACAGTAAATCACGTTATTTTGTACGTGCGATGTTAGCTTGTTTATTCTTAACATTGGGAACAGCAGTTGCTGTGATGATTGGCCAAGCAGGTGAAGAGATTGTGCCTGGCCTAGGTAAAATGCTTTATGCGTTTATGTTTAGTTGGTCACTCGTCATGATTATTTATATGAATGCTGAATTAGGGACTTCAAATATGATGTATATGACAGTTGCGGTCCAACGGAAGTGGCTAAAGCCTAAAAAAGCGTTAGCGATATTATTTTATTGTATTTTATTCAACTTAATTGGTGGAATTATTGCAAGTTTAGTTATATCTTTCACATATAAGTTCCATGCTCTTCCGAGCGATCATTATCTTTTCACAGCAGTGGCTGGAAAACTAGCTAAAACTCCTTTACAAGTTTTTTCTGAAGGTATATTTGCAAATATTATTGTTAATACAGCTGTCTTTTGTACCATACGAATGAAAGATGATGCTGGAAAAATCATTGCCATGATTTTTATTATCTTTATTTTTGCTTATTTAGGTTTTGAACACGTTATTGCGAATTTTTCATCGTTCTCATTGGCTTTCTTTGCTTCTGGCGGAACGGTTCCAGGTATGACCATAGGAGCTGTAGCAATAAATTGGATCTTAGCTTTACTAGGTAATTATGTTGGTGGAGCATTAGTGATTGGATTGCTGTACTCTTGGTTGAATAAAGACCAAACAGAGTATGTTGATTAAAGAATAGCAATGTAGGAAAAACTGATACGATGGTGTCAGTTTTTTTTTTGTATACTTATTGAGTAGGACTAATGATTGACAGAAGATAAAGATTAACTACATAATAAGGGTCAATAAGTAAAAAAGGAGTGATGAATGATGAAATTGGTAAAGAATATACAGGATAAGTTTCAAGGAATCATTCAAGCGAGCAGAAGGTATCCGTTAACAGTTGTATTTTTACTTGCTCTTGCAGTGCTGAATGCTTATTTGATTCAGCAAGAAACAGATACTTATCCAAGCTATGTTTATAGTTTACTAGTTGGTATATTTTTGAGTGCGGTAGCACAACAAATTTACGAACGCTTTTTTGAAAAAAATTCGCAACGCATCCTATTGATGTTTGGTGCAATTATTTTAACAATCGTTTATTATTTTACAGTTGGTTCTGCAGCTGACTATGATCTTGAGAGGACTATTAAAACAGGTATTATCTTTTTTATACTAACTATTGCATTTATATGGGTTCCGACTATAAAAAATGAAATTACGTTTAATGAAAGTTATTTATCCGCTTTTAAAGCTTTTTTTACGACAGTCTTATTCACACTTGTTTTGTATGCAGGAATTGGATTTATTCTATTAGCAATTAATCAGTTACTATTTTCAGTAAATTATAAAGTGAATTTGCATGCAGTTAACTTAGTGCTTTCGTTATTTGCACCTATCTTTTTTCTATCTTATACACCTTTATATTTAAGCAAAAAGGATGAATCATCTTTAACACCTAAAGAACTGACAGCTAAACTGAAACAACTAAAAAGTGACGTTTCAGTTCCTAAGATGCTTGAACTGTTGATTTCATATATCATCATTCCGTTAACAACAATTTTTACAGTTATTTTATTGATCTATCTTTTACAAAATATTACGGGAGAATTTTGGATCAATAATTTGCTAGAGCCCATATTGGTTTCTTATTCGATTACGGTTATAGTAGTGTATGTTTTAGCAAGCAATATAGAAACAAAGTCAGCTATTCTTTTTAGAAAAATTTTTCCGAAAGTTTTGATTCCCATTGTTTTATTCCAAACGATTGCATCTGTTTTAAGAATTCAAGAGACAGGATTAACTTATGGACGCTATTACGTTATTATGTTTGGCTTATTTGCTACAATAGCTGGAGTTCTGTTCAGTATTTTACCTATTCGAAAAAATGGCTGGGTTGCAGTGGTACTTATGATACTTTCGTTGATTTCAATTGTACCGCCAATTGATGCATTCACTATTAGCCGTGTGTCACAAACGAATTTATTAGAAAGCACACTTGAACAAAATCAGATGTTGGAAGGAAATTCCATTGTTCCAAATGCTGCTATTCCTAAAGAGGATAAAATCAAAATCAGTCAAATGGTCTATTATTTAATAAGTATGGATTACAATGAAGAAATCGAGTGGTTGGCGCCCTATAATCAGTTACTATCCTATCAATTTGAAGAGGTATTTGGTTTTCAACCTATCTATGACGAAAACGGTTTTTTGAATGAACAATCTGTGCAAGACTCTTATTATGCTTCATTAGATTTGGAAGATAGTCCTGTGATTTCAATTGAAGAGTACGATAAGATGCTTATCTTTTCTTACTATGATTCCAGCATACAACCAAGAATTGAGGTTGAAGTGGATAATGAGGGATATACAGTATACACTGAAGAAATAGATGGAAAAGAAAGTCTTATTTTAAGTGATGAAAGTGATGAAAGTGATGAAAGTGATGAGTCTATTATGAGCATTGATCTTCAAGCAACAATGGAGGAAGTTGCTTCGACTAGTGAAACTGAGAATATGCTCACAATTAATGAAGCAACAGTGAAAACTGAGAATGAAGAAGCTGAAATGACTATAGTATTTACCTCTATTAATATTTACGACAGTCAGTATGATGCTGAATTTTATCTATTTATTGATATCAAATAAATAAGGTGAAAAACGTGATCGATTCTTTAGGAATCGATCACGTTTTTTGGTTGATTAATTAGAGCTGAACGAAAAATAATTAGTTTTTTAAAGAACCTGTCATTCCGGCAACGAAACTCTTTTGCATCATCAAAAAAAGAATTAAGGTTGGAAGAGTAGCAATGACGATGGCCATCATTTGAACGCCGTAATTGGCTACATAAGAAGCTGAAGAAAGGCCAGAGATCAGAAGAGTCATTGTGTATTTGTCTTCAGTCTGTAAGATGATTAAAGGTAATAAGTAACTATTCCATGAATTCATGAAGGCATAAATAGCAGCTGCTGCATAAGTTGATTTCATCATTGGAAAAACCAACTTAAAGAAAATTGTATAATTTCCAGCACCTTCTATTTTTCCTGAATCCATAATATCATCTGGAAATGATTTAAAGCTTTGTCTAAAGAAAAAAATAAGAAAAATATTAGAGATATAAGGCAAAATCACAGCTAAATGTTGGTTAACTAAATTCAGTCCAGCCATCATTTTAAACAATGGAATGACGAGAGTAGCAAATGGAATCATCATAAACAGTAAAAGGATAGAGTAGATGAGTTCACTTCTACGAGTGTTGAATTTTTCAAAACCAAAAGCAGCCATTGAGGTAACTAACAAGCTTAGTACAACAGTGACGAGAGAAATTTTTAGCGAGTTCCACATAATCAACGGAATGTTGTAAGCACCTAGTAATTCACTAAGATTGTTTAAAAAATGAGTTCCTAGAGAAAGCTTTCCTTCAGCAATCTGATTAGAGGTATTTGTTGCTCCTGCAATCATCCAATAAAAAGGGAATACGGAAATAAATGAACAGATAATTAAAAAAGTATATTTAAAAAAAGTTAATGATTTTGATTTCATACTTCTACACCCCTGACTAATATGAAATTATTTTCGATTTGTAATAGTTAATTGAATAATGGATAGTATAGCTACGATGACTACTAATGCCCAAGATAAAGTAGCGGAGTAACCAAAGTTGGAAGTATAGACAAAGGAATGGTTGTAAATCAGTTGAGCTGCAGTTAATGTTTCGTTTGATGGTCCACCACCGGTTAAATTTACTACTTCATCAAATAACTGTATCGTACCAATAGTTGAAGTAATAGTTGTAAAAACAATAACAGGTTTAAGTTGTGGGATAACAACTCGAAAAAATTTCTGGAAAGCATTTGCTCCATCTATTTCAGCAGCTTCTAAAGTATCTACGGATATATTTTGAAGACCAGCAAGATAAAAGACCATATTATAACCTGTCCATCTCCAACATAAAGCAATAATGATGGTAACTTTTGCCCAAAAAGGACTATTTAGCCAATCAATGGGAGATTGAATCAATCCAATTGTCAGCAGAAAATTATTAACGACTCCACTAACTTGAAACATCATTTTAAATAGAACTGCATAGGAAACTAAAGAGGTAACACAAGGCAAAAAAATAGCTAATCTAAAAAAGGTTTTTCCTTTTAAATTAGGTGAATTTAAAAGGAAAGCTAAAAGTAATCCTAATAGTAGCATAATAGGAACTTGGAAAATCAAATAAATAAAATTGTTCATTAATGCTTTTCCAAAGACGTCATCTTGAAACATGCGAATATAATTTCCAAATCCAGTAAAGACTGAATTAAGACCTTTATAGTTGTGAAAGGAGATATAAATAGAATAAAAAATAGGGTAAAGCAAAAATACTGAACTGAAGATAACGGCAAAAGATATAAATTTCCATAAATCAGATCTTTTTGATTCCTGTTTTGATTTCATAAGTTTCACCTCCATACATATTAAGAAAAGACTGCGGTCAGTAAGAATAATACTGACTGCAGTCTAAAAAAATTATTCTCCTATTTGCATATTGTAATAATCTTCAGCTTGTTCAAGCATTTCATCTAAGGTCAATTTATCATCAAAGTAATCTTGTAAAACAGATCTTAAGGCTTCGTAAGCTATGCTGGTATTAACTCCATAATCTACTCCAGGAATTTCTTCCGCCCAACTAGAAAAATCTTTATAGATTTGAGCATCGTTAAAGTAGGGGTCTTCATACTGATAGGCTTCACCTGTTTGAGATGGAAGATAAGTACCAACCGCCCCATTATCTACAAGAATTTCTTGGTAAAATTCATCATTACCTGCAAATTCAGATTTAAGAAATTCAATAGCAAGTTCTTTGTTTGGCGAATCTTCTAAGATAAACCAACTAGAACCCCCAAGATTTGAGTAAGGTGTAGCATTTTCAACAGTTTCTAATAACGGAATATTTGTGTAAGCCCATTTTCCAACTTGATCTTCGGCAGACTTAATGGTAGCGGAATACCAAACGGCTGAATTAACTGCAGCAACTTCGCCACTCGTTACAGCTCCGATACCTTCGGGTGCAAAGTAATCCACCGGTTTGGCTAAATCATTTTTTTCAATTTCTTTTAATATTTCGGCCATTTCTCGAACGACAGGATTGTCTTTCAGAAATATTGTTCCATCTTCATCAAAGTACCAGACACCTGCTGATTGCATAGCCATCTGAATGTAGTGTGTTCCTCGATTTGGAATAAAGGCTACAAACCACTTCCCGGTCTTATCTTTCACGTCTTTACCAATTTGAACAAATTTGGACCACGTTAAATTTTGCATGTCTTCTTCGGTATATCCTGCTTCCGCTAAATAATCAGTGCGGTAATAAAGACCAGCTGAACCAGAATCAAACGGAATAGCATAAACCCCATCATTATGGGTAACCGCCTCAACTTTATAGGGAGCAAATTGAGAAAAATCGATTTCATCGGATAACTCAGCAAATTTACCTTCATAGTTGATTAAAAAATTTTGAGCAGCATAGTCTTCTACTAATACGATATCGGGTAACCCTTCTGAAACACCTGAAGTAAATCCAGAGACAAGTTTTTGTATAGTATCTTCATTTGACATCTCAACTACATCTAAATTAAATTCTTCATTACCATCTTCCATGTAGTATTCTCCAGCACGTTCCATAATGGGAATGTTGAAGTTTGCATCCCAAGCCCATACCGTTAAAGTTGAATCATCTGGACTTGCAAATTCATCTGATTCACCTCCAGATTCAGATGAGCCTGAGCAAGCAGTTAACATTGCAACTGTAAATAGACTACTAACCAACATAAAAGATTTCTTTTTCATGATTACTCCCCCTAATTATTTATAAATTAAGTAAATAAAAAAAGTATAGTAAAAAGAACTGTTTTGACAAAGGATAAAATAGAATGAAAGAAAAAGAATGCGGTTTCATTTTTTGGGTAAAAACACATTCAGAAGAGTGTGAGTTATAATTTGATTATTACACAAGCATTTCATTAAGTACAATAATAAGCTGTGCACATAAGAGATGGTTTAGGTCGAGCGAAAAAATAGTAAGATAGGTTCAAAATAAACAGGAATGACAAATAAAGACCAACTAATTGCTACTTCACTTAAGAAATCTCAGCTGGTCTTTTATAGCTATTTTAATATGCTATTGTTACACGAATAGAAGCCAAAAAGTACAAGATATTAGTCAAATCGCTTGCGTTTTGGAGAACTAGAAATTAAAAGAGCTTCGCGGTATTTTGTGACTGTCCTTCTTGATATTTCAATACCGTCCTTTTGTAAAAGATCAACAAGCTTTTGATCTGATAATGGTTTTTTAGGATCTTCAGCTTGAATGAAAAATTCGATTTTTTTCTTTATTTGGTCAGAAGATATGGAACCATTTCCTTCTTTAGAAGTTGTCACCAAAGCGTTTGTAAAGAATTTTTTCAATTCAAATACACCGAATTCTGTTGTGATGTACTTCCCATTAATGGAACGGCTGACCGTTGATTCATGAATATCAAGTTCTTCAGCAATTGTTTTTAAAGTTAAGGATTGAATTGGACGATCTTCAGATAAAAAGAATTCTTTTTGTGCATTTACTATGGCGATGCCAATTCTGAGAATCGTTTCTTCACGTTGAATAAGTGTCCTTTTAAGCCATTCATATTCAGATTTTTTTTCATTAATGAATTTTGAAACTTCTTTATCCTGCAACAAGCTTAATTCCTCATAATATTCTTTTTGGAAAACAATAACAGGAAGCCCAGTCTTAACAGAATGCACAACAATCTCTTGATTATCCGTTACTTTAACGGATAAATCTGGACGAATGTATTGCGTAGGAGCATTTGAAAAGATGGCACCAGGATGTGGTGTAAGTGTTTTGACAAAATCAGAAATCTCTTGAACTTCACCTAATGAAATACCATAATGCTTTGCGATTTGTTCCCATTTTCGATTAGCAAAAGCTTCAAACTCTTCTTCAAGAATCAAATAAGCAAGGTTTGGTGCTTGATCATTTCGTTCTGTTTGAAGCATCAAGCATTCTTGTAAGTTTCTGGCACCTACACCAGCAGGTTCCAATTGCTGTAAAAGTGTCAATGCATCTAATAATTTTAACGGTTCTGCTTGAGTGAGCGTAACCGCATCATCCATTGAAAGAGTTAAATAACCGTTGTGATCAATATATTGAGCCAGCCAAATGATCAGATCACGCAAAGCAGTATCTCTGAAAGATAAATGAATTTGTTCAATTACTGCAGAATAAAGAGATGTGGTCGATGCTGTAGTTGCCAATGTATCCCAGATTGATCCGCTAGTTGATTGATTTGTTCTTGATTGATTACTATTATATTTTTCTATAGAAGTCCCCTGAGTTCTGGGTGCTGACTTTACAGAAATAGAAATAAAAGGATTTTCTAGCGATTTTTGTTTTAAGAAATCGACTAAATCTTTTCGGTTATATTGCAGCATCTGAATAGATTGTTGCAATTGAGGTGTCATAGTCAATTGCTGTTTTTGTAGTTGAGTATAATTTTGCTCGAAATTCAAAACATTCTCACCTCTAGTATTAATAAGTTTTGATAAGATTATCATAGCATAACAAACTTTAAATGAGAACGTCATCTAAAATAAAGAAGAAATCTAGAACCAATAGTGTAAATAAATGTTCACATCTTGCTTATGAGTAGCTTGCAGTGGAATGGATGGTTATAATTAATGTAACTAGAATACGAGTAAATGAAAGCAGGTGTTTGACTAATGAAACTATATATCAAAGAAAAACGATTTTCATGGCGTGACCAATTAGTTGTACGAAATGAACAGGATGAAAAAGTTTATACTGTTAAAAGTGAACGGATATCCATAGGAAATAAAGTGCACGTTTACAATGAAACTAATGACATAATAGTATCTATTGAAGAGAAAAAAATAGGTTTTTCACCTAAATACGTTATTTATCAACAAAACGAAAAGATTGCTGAAGTAAAAAGAGAGAAGAATCTATTTGGTCCAGATTATGACATTGAAAAATTAAATTGGAAAATTAAAGGAAATGTTGAAAAAGAGGATTATGAAATAAAAGAAGGATTTACCGAAGTTGCTTCTTTTAAGAAAAAACGGTTTTCTTACGGGAATACATTTATTTTAGAGACTAAAGACGAGAAAGATGCTCCACTAGCGTTAGGTATTGTTATTGCGATTTGGTGTTTACAAATAGATGAGCAAGATGAAACCTAGAGGTACACTAATTTTTTAGATAATCATTAAGGAGGGAAAAGAATGGAAAGATATGTTGTAGGAAGCTATGCTAGTCCTCAAGAGGCAGTAAATGCAGTCAATAAATTGCAAGAAGAAGGCTATCAAAAAGAAGATATCACTTTAATATCTAGCACAGAATCTAAAAATTCCATTTCCAATACTACAGATATAGTAGGAACAACTAATGAAACGGATATAGACACTGTGGATAAGGAAAATGATAAGAATGATCGCTCCATTTGGAAAAAAATAAAAGAATCCTTTTCTTCAAATGACTCTAATGAACCCGGTTCCTCTCAATCAAATGACGATCTTTTGGACGCTTATCAACAAGATATTGCAAATGGCAATATCATTGTTGTAGTAAAGGGTGAACCCCAAAAAATTAGTAGTAATAAATCACATTCGACAGATCGAGTTACTCCATTAGATCCACTTTCTATGTTAGAAGCAGATCCATTAGCTCATCCTGAACCAGTTTTAGATTCAGTTGAATCTTCTGACACTCCAGTTTCAGAAAATGAAGAACAACATCAAAAGTCGAAAAGTGAAACGATTCAATTGAAAGAGGAGCAATTAGATGTTACCACTAAGGAAGTTCAGACAGGAGAAGTTCGAGCTAAAAAACGTATAGTAGAAGAAACTAAAACGATTCAAGTTCCTGTTAGACACGAAGAAATAGTTATTGAGCAACAGAATTTAAAGGATGGACATTTAGATAATGCAGTAAAAAATAAAGAAGTGGTTATCCCTGTCACAGAAGAGGAAATTGAAGTAACGAAGTACCCAGTGGTTAAAGAAGAAGTATCATTGAATAAAGAGGAAGTAACAGATAAAAAACAAGTTAATAGAACAGTAAAAAAAGAAGATGTCATCATTGACACAAACGGCAAAACACAAGTAAAAAAAAACAATGAGTAAAAAGTTTTCACAAAAAGAAGTCCCAAATAAGATGAGGTCTTATTTGGGACTTCTTTTTTGTTTATGAAACGATGATCTAGTAAAGATTAAGATTTATGAGATCTGTCATCTTTTGGTTTAGCTGTATTCGTGCCATCTATTTGATATTCTTCTACATGAATGTCTTTGCTAGTAGAAGGACTTGTTTTTGTACCAGTTGTTTCGGTAGTTTGTATAGTTGAAGTTGGTCCATTTTGCTGAGTTGTTTGATTCTCTTCTAAAGAAGCTAAACGAGCATTAAGACTTTGAATCTCAGTCTCTTTCTTTTGTAATTCCAATTGTGCTTCGGATTCTTGTTTAACTCTGTTAACGGCTTCATCTCTTGAAGATTCTGCATTTTTCAATTCATCATTTTTATTTTTAATTACTTGTCTATTGCGTGCCCCTTTAGACATTGCAAATAGTGCAGCAATCAACATACCGAGTAATAAAAAGCCGATGAAAAGTAACCATAAAGGTAAATCAAAAGACATAAAGTAAAGGTTCAAAGTAGCCATTTGCATATTTAAGAATGCTACTATAGCAACTAAAACCAATAAAATAATCGCGATTATTATCATAAATTTCATTCTCCTTCCTAAATTATCTTAATTTGAATAAAGATAGTGTAAAGAAATAAGTACGTCTTGTTGAAACATAATATAGAGCAATTAACGATTGACTAAAGCGATGGGATAGACTACCTAACAATTCCAAAAAATAGTTCTTTACTATAAACCAATTATAAACGTTGCAAGGTAAATAATGAAATAATAGTACTCAAACAAAAAAGTTTACGAATCTGTTTTATTTAACAGTTCGTAAACTTTCTGATTAAATTTATAGAGCAAGGAAAATAATTTGACAATGTTTTTTTGAACTAACCTAAAATAGTAGAAATTTAATCATAGAAAATTGAATAGATTCATTAATCATATTTTATAACCTCTTTTTTATTATCGTACAAGCTAGAAATCACAAAATAAACTCCAGCTATTCCTAAAATAATAATGTAACCACTAATTAACCCGGCAGCCAAGTATCCCCCTAATGTTATGCCTAAAGCAGCTAAAAGTTGGGATCCTTGAAAGGAAAGAGAGGCGAAACTTAAATAAGAAGCTTGTTTGTCTTCAGGTATTAAACTGACTTGACGGGCACTTAGAATAGGTGCAGAAGCTAGCTCACCAAACGTTGCCAAAATAGTTAATGGAATCAATAAGTAAATACTATTAGCAGAAGCCATTAAGCCATATCCAGTCACATAAATCAGTAATCCAATGAGTACAACAGTGCGTTCTTTTTTCTTCTCAGTTAATCGCGAAACAAGGAAAGTGAAACAAACGACCATAATAGTATTAATCACTTGTAAAATACTAAGCATTCTCACTCCGTCGATGGAAACAGATAAAAGTGTGATCGGTTTAAATTCTTTTGATAAACGAATGCCGGTGTAATTTTGTAATGAAAATTCTGCTGCACTATAAAGAGCTATACCTAAAATTAACATGACCCATCGTTTGTCTTTAGCAGCAATGTAGTAGTTGTTAAAGAGATCATGCATAAGCGTTTTCCCTTTAGTTTGAGAAATATTATTTTTATAATTAAGATTTTTTTGCAGAAAAGCAGAAACAATAAATTGTAAAAGAGCAGCACCTAAAAATAAATAGAACAGATAATGCTTAAACAAGAAGCCTCCAATTGAAGCACCTAAAGCCATTGATAAGTTAAATGTCCAATATTGTAGTTGGTAAACCTTTTTACGTTCATTAGGGACAGTAGAATCAAGTAACACTGCATCAAATGCAGAATAATATAAATTATAAGTGATGCCACAAATAAGGTAACCAAAGATTATCCAAAAATTTTGTGGTAAGATACCCGCAAAATTTACAGCAACCAGAAGTAAAGATACTCCATATAAATTTTGAAAGATCAATAAAATTTTTTTCCGCTGAAAGTTATCTGCTAAATAACCGCCAATAATTCCGGCTAAAAAAGAGGTAACAACATTTATCATAACCAATAATCCGATAGTTTCTTTGCTAAATATACCAGCTAAATAAATGATAAGATAAGGAATTGTACAAGCATAAACTAAACTACTAAAAAATGAAGTAATCAATGTGGATTGAATATTTTTTGAAAAAGATGATAGCATAATAATCTCCTTAATAAATAAAGGAACAGAGAATATGTATTTAATTCGTGTCCTTATCTCTTTTTTGTAAAGCCATAAGAAAATAGATACACTGAAGATTCTTCTCAAATAGCTTGACAAAAATAGCGTAGCACAATTCTAAGAATAAGAAAATATAAAAATTAGAATATGCTAATAAAATTAGTGGGAAAGCGTTAAAATAGTTCGGTAATAGGAAAATAAACGCTAGATAGACAAAGGCTAAATAAAACTTGAGAAGTTATCGTACCGTGGTGTTATAGATTGGTATAAAGTAGAGACTCATTTGAATAGATGCAATGAGCCCTAATTCGGCTAACTCAAAACCAGTTTCAAGCGATTTAGCCAAATCTAAGTGACAATACCAAAAAGAGACTACCAGTAATAGGTTGACTAGAGATATTTGCTAATTAAATTTGATTCCATTGCTCATCAAATAGTTCCTACCGTTCGATATTCATCATAACCTCTTTTAATTTTTTTTATTAGGCCACGTAAATCATAAATCAATACAATCATTTGTTTTAAAATAAGACCTAATCATATAAAAATAAAACCTAAATAAAAGCCGCTACTTAGTATGTACTAAGTAACGGCTTTTCTATTTTAAAATAAGTTGAAGAGTTAGTTACGTACATCTTCAACAGCATTCAATTTTTCTACATCTTCTGGTGAAATAGTGAAATCTAATTGTCTGTTTTCAATGATGCGTTCTTCATGAGTTGATTTTGGAAGCGGCAATGTTTCACGTTCTAAACAATAACGGATACATAGTTGAGCAGGAGTAACGCCATATTTATCTGCCATTTCTTTAATCTCTGGGCTGTTCAATGTTTGACCCGTTGCTAAAGGTGAATATGCTTCTACTACAATGTTGTGTTCTTTACAAAAAGCAAGAAGTTCTTCTTGATCATGTCCAACATAGAAAGGAATTTGGTTAGCCATAGGTACAATATCACAAGCATCAATGAGAGCTTGAATATCAGATACAGAAAAGTTAGAAACTCCGATAGTCTTAATCTTTCCATCATTGTATAATTTTTCCATCGCTTTCCATGACTGAATATTTCCTTCAGTATAGTCCGCGCCTTTTTCATTCCAAGGCCAGGGAGCATGAATAAGATAAAGGTCTAAATAATCCACACCTAAATTAGTGATGGTTGTATTGAAAGCCTCTAAGGTTTCATCGTAACCTTTAATTTGAGCGGGTAATTTACTAGTAATAAAAATTTCTTCACGCGGTAAATCAAAATCTTTGATTGCTTTTCCAACATTTTCTTCATTTTGGTAAGCTAATGCTGTATCAATATGTGTGTAGCCATTTTTAAGAGCCATTGTTACGGCATCGTAAGCTTCCTCATTTGGGATCTGCCAAGTACCAAAACCGATATTTGGAATCTCAACACCATTGTGAAACACAAAAGAATTTTCTTTCATCATAAATCATTTCCTCCTCATTTTTAAAGATATTACTTTCTTATTGTATGCTTTTTTAGAAGCTAAGTAAAATATTAGTGTATCCGTTTTCCGTGATTTATTATATTTTAGAAAAATTTTGAACTTGAAGGAGATATCTTAATCAACGTATAATCCAATGTCCGAAAGACTTCTGCTAATTCAGGATTTGTTATCATATGGATATCTTCATGAATAACAGAATAAAACACACATTTATCTTTTAACAAAAAAAATACATCAATCGTCTGTTCTTGATCTACACTAATGAGAGAAAGAGATTTTTTCAATAAAATATAACTTGACTGATTATATGCATAAAAGTCGATCTAGCTTTTTTGCTACTGATAGTCCCAGGCCATTTTTTTAGCCACTCTGTTTCAAGATAGAAATTCATTAATGTCGTTCTTACTTCCATATCTCTACCATCCGGTATTGTATAATAGTCAACTAAGGCAATTTTATCTGAATAATCTTTTAGAATGTTAAGTATAGCTAAATAATCCTCTTCACCTATTAGTTTGGAAATTCGATAAAACATTACGACTCACTCCTTTTTTAGTAGCTATTTAAGGTATTAAATTCAATTATATGTTTAAATTAATGAAACATAACTAAAAATTAAACAAAATGTAAAAAAAAATATGTCATAATATTAAAAGCAGTACAATTAGAATATTAATCACTTTTTGTAAAGTGAGTGGAGGTAGAGTTAATTATTATGAAAAAAAATGAAGGTATTATTGATTGGTTTTTCCGTTTTGTGAAAGGAATGTTTATTGGTTCAGGTGCTATCTTACCGGGTGTAAGCGGAGGAGCTTTAGCAGCTGTATTTGGAATCTATGAAAATATGATTGCATTTCTATCAAATATACGCAAAGATTTTATTAAAAATGTACGTTATTTTATTCCCGTGGCGATTGGTGGTTTGTTCGGTATATTTGTGCTGGCATATCCGATTGATTATTTTTTGAAAAATAATGAAATTCAAGTTTTATGGTGCTTTATTGGTTGTATTTTGGGAACATTGCCTGCTTTATATAAAGAAGCTGGAAAAAATGGACGAAAGTCTTATCATCTTGTGATTACTGTAGTTGTTGCGATTCTTGCTTTTGTAGGTTTACTTTATGCAAAATTTAATATGAATGTAGTAGTTGAACAATCCACATTGTCATGGGTAATGGCCGGCGGGATTTTTGCCTTAGGGTTTATAGTTCCAGGATTAAGTCCCTCTAATTTTTTGATGTATATGCATTTGTATGAGCCCATGACAGAAGGCATAAAAGATTTGAACTTTTCTATCTTGATTCCTGTCGCGATTGGTGCGATTTTATGTGTTTTGTTACTGTCTAAATTGGTAAGCAAATTAATGGCAATCGCTTATGCTTCTATTTTTCACTTTATTTTAGGAGTTGTAATAGCTTCAACGGTCATTATAGCTCCGTTGCCCGAACAATACAGTGGTATATCTACAGGAGGAATAGTAGCTGCAGTTGTATTATTCTTTATTGGGTTATCTGTAGGATTGCTGATGGAAAAATTGGAAGACAATTATAAACCGGCTGAACTAAATAAATGATAAACTTTTTGAATTAATATAAAAAGAGGTGATTTTTTCTATGCAAAGTTGTTATTTTAATTTTAATTCATCTGAAAAAAGTGTTGCTGAGTATACTCAGCAACACTTTTTTTTAGAATTAATTATTTTTTTATTTTAGAACCTACACTTTTTTGCAATAGGACCGCGCCTAATGCCCCAACTATTCCTTGAAGTAAATTTCCAGGAATAGAAATAGCTGCTCCAGCAAAACCATACATAAAGCTTTCAGCAATAAAATAGCCAAGTGCCATAAATATACCAGCAGGGATAGTAGCTAAAAGAGGTCTATGGTAACCTGTTTTTTGAAAAATCCAAGCACAAATATACCCTTGAAGTCCTTTTACTATAAAAGTAATGGGAGCATAAAAAGCATAGCCTGCAAGGATATCAGCAAGTGCGCTACCTAATCCACCGACAAGAAAACCAGCTTTCTTTCCTAAAAATAATGCAGCAAATAGTAAAACCATATCTCCTAAGTTAATATATCCACGAAAGGTGGGTATACGAATTAGAATCGTCATTACTATAGTCATAGCCATAAATAGAGCAACTGTTACAATTTCTTTTGTAGTAATTTTTCGCATAATTCTCATCCTTTATATATATGTATAAAGCCATCTTATCTTTTTTTAGTAACAATGTCATGATTTTTTTAATTAAAATAACTAAAAAGTACAGATTCTATAATAAGAATTATGCTAGACTAGATAAAGAGAAGGAACGAGCAGAAAAGGAGAAAAAAATGAAGCAGCCCAGAATTTTAGTTATCCAAGATATTTCAGCAAGTTGTCGTATTTCAATGAATGTGGCTGTCCCAATTCTAAGTTGTTTAGAAAACTGGGTGAGTATCTTGCCTACAGCATTGTTGTCTACACATACTGGTAAAGGTTTTGAAGATTATACTTTTTTAGATTTAAGCGCTGAGATACCAGCTATCTTAAACCATTGGCGGTCGTTAGGAATAAAATTTGATGGGATAGTCATTGGGTATTTAGGCTCTATAGAACAAATTAAATTGATGGAAAGCATCATTAAACAATTTTCAACAGAAGAAGCTCTAATTGTAGTAGACCCTGTGATGGGGGATCACGGAACTTTATACCCGGGTTTTACCTCTGAGCATGTTGAAGCGATGCGTAAACTTTGTCAATTTGCAGATGTCTTGATACCAAATGTAACCGAAGCCTGCTTATTAACGGAAACAAACTACCCAGAAAAGCCACATACTAAAGAAAAAATCGAACCAATTTTAAGGAAATTAACGGATAAAAACAATAAAACTATTGTCTTATCGGGTGTAACCGGAAATGAAAGACAAGTAGGTGCTGCATTTATTTCCAAAGGAAGTTCAAAAATCCATTATGCTTTTTCAGAAGTTTATCCGGGGCATTTTGATGGGGTAGGAGATTTGTTTACAAGCGTAGTAGCAGGGTTTTTATTTCAAAAACACAGCTTAAAAAGAGCTAATGAAGTAGCAGTAAATTACATTTCAAGAGTTGTCAAACGGACTATTGAAGACCAAATTGATCCCTTGTATGGAATTGCTTTTGAAAAAGATTTGATGTATTTAATGAAAGAACTAAAAAAATAATTATCCATTATTGAAAGTAACAGAAAAACAACCAAAAGTTGCAAACGTTATGTTTACAGCTTTTGATTGCTTTTTTCTATGTCTAAATATCGGTTTTTACTGAATAAAACAGTAATAAACACCCAATAAATGAAGCGGCTATTCCAGCACTTAACATTTCTGGAACACCAGCATTGTCTAGCAACCATCCGCCTATAAAACTTCCAGCCACACTACCTAGGGTAACAGCGCCTATGTTAAACGCTTGTCCTTTGACATAATCTGTTTTCTGCATTAGTTGATTGACATAATAAGTTGAGGCTGGAATGTAAAGAGCAAATGCTAATCCTTGAAATAATTGAGTAAGATTAATCATAAATACTGATCCTGATAGTAAGAAAAGAATACTTCTGATTACAAAGAAGATGGCAGCTACTTTCAACCAAATACCACTTTTTCGTTTAGTCAATAAATAGCTGAATCCTAACATAGCAGGTAGTTCACTCAAAGCTGTAATCATTAACGACAAACCAAAGTCACTGTCATTTCCTCCCAGTGAATGAATGATTTGGACTAAATAAGTATTTACAATAGTATGAAAAAGAAACAAACAGGCTGTTCCTATTAGAAAATAGGCAAAGCGAGGGTATCTTTTGAAAAAAGTTTCTTTTTTTTTTGGTTAAAGGGTTATTCGACTTTAAATTTGGAGCAGATGGCACTTCAGAAATAGTAGTTTGGGGAAAGGTGAAAATAAGGACCAAAAAAGCTAATAATAAAAAAATACAGCCAATAGGTAAAATAATTGTACTAAAGCGTGTTAACAATAGACCTAACGTGTATGAAGTTAGAGCGAACGCTAGGGAACCTGCTCCTCTTGTTAAACCAAAATTGATTTTTACCCCACTATTAATGTGTTCAAAGGTAAAAGAATTAATGAATGGCTGCATGGATAAGACTAAGGAAACTACAGCTATAAATAGTAATGCTTCAATTGCAGGAGCGCCAGTAGAGAGAAGTAAAGAAATAAGAAAGCCAATAGATAAAATTGTAAGGATAACTAAGCTCCATTTCAATGTTAATTTTTCAAACTTATCAACTATAACACCTAAAGTAGGTTGTAAAATAACAGATAAGATATTAGAGATGGCAAGAATAAAGCCAATGTTTTGATTTTCGAAGTTTCGGGAGAGCAAAAAGACTGAAGCAAATCCATAGATGGAGCAAAATACCATCCAGTATAAGCTTTGTAGCAGAGCATATTTTATGGTTAGCGTACGAATTGTTGTCATAAGTTGTTATTCTTCCTTTCCCATTCAACCAAAATTGTATTTCTTTGTCCCTGTAAGTATCATATCATTTATTCACTTCAATAAAGAAGAAACTAGATGAAATTTGTAACCTGAACAAATTGTTAGGATTTCTTTGTGTTTTTTGATATACTTATTATTAGTAAGAAGTATGTTAACAAAAATCATGTAAAGATATTAGTGTTTGGAGGAAAGAATAATGAGAGCAATTGTTATCGAAGAATATGGTGGAAAAGAAAAGTTGAAAGAAGCAGAAGTACCGATGCCACAGCCTAAAGAGCATCAAGTCATCGTAAAAGAAAGAGCAACTTCGATCAACCCGATTGACTGGAAATTACGCGAAGGATATCTACAACAAATGATGCCTTGGGAATTCCCAATTATTTTAGGTTGGGATGTAGCAGGGGAAATTGTTGAAGTGGGCAGTGAAGTAACCGACTGGAAAGTTGGCGATCGAGTATTCGCACGTCCAGATACAACACGTTTTGGAACGTATGCTGAATATACTGCAGTTGATGACAACCTACTAGCATATATTCCTGAAAATATATCTTATGAAGAAGCAGCAGCAGCTCCATTAGCTGGATTAACTGCTTGGCAAGCATTATTTGATTATGGCAAACTTGTTGAAGGCGAAAAAGTCTTGATACATGCAGGTTCAGGTGGAGTAGGGACGTACGCTATCCAATTAGCTAAAAGTAAAGGTGCTTTTGTGATTTCAACGGCCAGTGAAAGTAATCGTGACTTACTAATGAGTTTAGGAGTAGATCAATTTATTGATTATAGAAATGAAGACTTTACTGAATTACTAAGTGATGTAGACGTTATTTTTGATACTATGGGTGGAGAAGTTTTAGAAAATAGTTTTAAAGTTGTTAAACCTCATACGGGACGAATTATTTCAATTGTTGCGGATGCAGATAAAGAACTAGTTAAAAAAACTGGTGTTACCTTTAATAATATTTGGTTGGAACCAGATGGAAAACAGCTTAGCCAGTTGGCTCAATTAATGGAACAAGGCAAAGTTAAGTCCATTATTGGAGCGACCTACCCTTTAACTGAAAAAGGTGTTTATGATGCACATGCACTAAGCGAGACACATCATGCAGTTGGGAAAATTGTGATTAAAGTAGGAAACGAATAATTTTAATAGACAGATTAATTAGTAAAAAAGGAGCGACAGTTTTTCTGTTGCTCCTTTTTTTGTTTGATTAGCTTTCAATGATTTTATTTTCATGACAATTTTAAGTGGTAATAATACTGAATTTTTTAGCCTGAAAATTATGATGACGCACTAATAGGGTAAGGGCACATTATAATCAATTTCGGTAACCTCAAAATTAAACCAATTAAAATCTCCAGATTTTAATTTCCAAGTAACTTCACCTTTTGAAGGTATCCTGATTTCTTCAAAAGCTTTATAATCGCGCAATGAAATTGACCATACTTCTAGTCTGAATTTTTTATCAAATTCTCCATACCTTTCGGCCTCAAATTTAATAACTTCACCTTTATCATTAAACGAAAATAGTCCAGAAGCAGTTACACCTTTGTAGGTCATGGTTGCTTGTGCATGGTTACCATCAATTTCGTTCCATGTTATATAATTATTTAGTGCTGCAGTAGTAAACCATACCATCTCAGCAAGATACCTTAACAAGGTCCCCTGATTAATTTCTTTTCCTTCAGAGTTGGCAACAGTAAATAATGAAAGAAACTTAATTAGCATACTTCCTTTTCCATTCAAATACTTATCTCTTCCTATAATATGAATTAAGGGTGCTGGTTTAATGGTTGCTTTCCAGATAAAGCTCGGTTTTTCTGTAGTGAAATATTGTTCTGCTTGAACTGATATCCATTGTTTATTTTTATCTAATCTCATCTTAGCTTTTTGTTTTAAGCGTACAGTTACTATTTTTTCACGGCCGCTAATTCCAGAATATTCAAGCCATCTTTGAACATTTTCTGGTAGATTTTCTAGATCTTCCTTAGTTACAATGTCACTATTGAGTTTTATCTTGCTAAAAATTTCTACAATTTCTTTTTTTACACTCTTATTAAATAGAAATCCCACCATAAATAACCAGATAAGAAAGATAAAACTGATTAATAGACTAATTAATTTTGACATGTTACGCCTCCCGTAATATCTAATTAAACTTTTAACTTTTTCAACTATCAAATATAATAATAGGTCAAGATTCGCTATTAAATATGCTTGAATAAAACTTTAGAAATTCCAGTATCTAAAATAGGCAATCAATAGTGAGAGGAAATCCGTTTATGATAGATTTATAAAATTATTATAACACCGAATATCAAACCACTTCGTATTTTAGAATGATTGCACTCAAAAGTAAGAAGTTTATTTATTAAAAAATAGTAGCTAGTAATGTAAACTATTTAAATAACTCATTAAATATGAACAAAATATGGCTAAATATGCAAAACGGACGTTTCTTAAATGAAAAACAATATGTAATCGATTGCAGAAATGAAAATGTAATAATACCGATGGTTTTGTTAAAGAATTAACATCAAATTCTTATGGTTACTATGCTATACTAATTGGCGTGAGAAAATAAAAGGGTATAAAAAACCACGGAGGGTATGCTTTGAATAAGAAATTGATGACTGGGATGATTGCAACATTGTTGTTTGCAGCTCCAATTGTAATGCCGACTGCGACAGAAGCAGCGAGCGTTTCAGAACTTGAAAGCCAAAAAGCAGAATTAGAAAATAAATCAGCTGACTTAAACTCAAAAATCCAATCTCAAGAAGAAACCTTAAATAACCTAGAATCTGAAAAAGCAAATCTTGAATCAGAAGTTGAAAAATTACAAACGAATATCGATACTGTTGTATTGGAACTGAAAGTACAAGAGCAAAAATTAGCTGACTCAAAAGCTAAAATTGAAAAACTAAAAGCAGAGATTGAAAAATTAAAAGATCTTATTGCTAGACGTGAAGAAAAATTAGAACATCAAGCTAGAAACGTACAAACAGATGGCAGTACTTCTAATATGGTCGACTTGGTATTATCTGCAGAAAGTTTGTCAGATTTAATCGGACGTGTGGGTGTTGTAAACCAATTAGTTTCTGCAAACAAAGATATTGTGACTCAGCAAGAAAATGATAAAAAAGAAGTAGAAAAGAATGAAAAAGCAGCACAAGATGAAAAAGTTGCAATTGAATCATTAAAAGCAGAAATTGAAGTGAATAAAAATAACTTAGTTGCTCAAAAAGCAGAATTAGATGACAAAATTGTTCAAGTGGCTACTAAATACGACATGACTGAATCTGAAAAAAATGAATTTGTTAAAGAACAAGCTGTTATTGCGACTCAAACAAGTGTTTTGTCTAGCGAATTACAAGAAGAACGTCAACGCATTATAGCTGAAGAAGAAAAAGCACAAGCGGCAGCTAAAAAAGCAGAAGCTGAGGCAGAAGCTAAAGCAGCACAAGCAGAAGCTAAAGCAGCGGAAATTAAACAAACAACAAGTTCTTCAAGTCAATCAAGCAATCAAGCTCAATCAAGCAATAAAACACAAGCAAGCACTCCATCATCTTCAAACAGTTCAGGGTTTATAAATCCAAGTGGCGGATATATTACTTCTTCTTATGGTTACCGTATTCACCCAATTACTGGCGTAAACAAACTACATGGTGGTACTGACTTTGGCGGCGGTGGCCCGATTGTAGCAGCGCAAAGTGGAACAGTCGTTTTTGCTGGTTATCATAGTTCTTGGGGTTATTATGTGAAGATTGATCATGGAAATGGTGTGCAAACATTATACGCTCATATGGTATCTGGAAGCTTATTAGTAACGTCAGGACAACAGGTGTCACAAGGACAACAAATTGGAACGATGGGTACGACAGGATCTTCTACAGGAGTTCATTTACACTTTGAAGTGTATGTAAATGGTTCTCGTGTTGATCCAGCAGGATATTTATAAAACGAAAGATTTTATAATAGTGGTATGTAAATTAAGAATTTAAAACAGATAGCTTTAGTCCTCTCTTTCAAAGAGAGGACTTTTTTAGTAGAATGAATAAGCAATAGATGAAATGGGCGGAGGATTACGAATGGAACTAATTTTATCCACAAAAAATGAACGCGTAAAGAATTGGAAAAAACTTCAATCAAGAAGAGGGCGCCAAAAAGCGAATGCTTATTTAATTGAAGGTTTCCATCTAATAGAAGAAGCTATAAAAAATCAAGCGATAGTTTTAGAAATCATGATAAGTGAAGAAGTAGCTTTGGGGGATATTCCTGAATTTGATGAAGCAAAACAAGTTGAAATTTCTGCTGAAATTGCAAAACTCTTAAGTGAAACTGAAACTTCTCAAGGTATTTTTGCAGTTGTAAAAAAAATAGACCCATTAGATAAACCTGTTCTTACGAAGCCTTTCTTATTTTTGGACAATGTTCAAGACCCAGGAAATGTCGGAACGATGGTCCGCACAGCAGATGCTGCCGGTTTTGGAGGAGTAGTTTTAGGAAAAGGGTCTGTCGATCTTTATAATAGTAAAGTGTTGCGTTCTATGCAAGGGAGTCATTTTCATTTGCCTGTATACCAGGGAGATTTAAATGAATGGTTTGATTTATTTTTTGAACATAAGTTTCCAGTTTTTGGTACTGAATTAAATGAAGAGGCAATTTCTTATCGAGAAATTGCCCCTCAAGTTATATATGGATTAGTTATGGGTAATGAAGGCAATGGAATGTCGGACGAATTTTTAAAACGTACAACAAAAAATCTTTATATCCCGATTGTAGGACAAGCTGAGTCTTTAAATGTTGCAGTAGCTGCTGGGATAGTCATGTTTTCATTAACTAAGATTGAAAGATAAGTGTTACAAAACTATGTCAAAAAAATGAACTTTCCTAATATTTCTTTAAATTTGAAGTGTTCTGCTTTAAAAGCCGAAGCATACAATGTATGATGGAAATCAGTTAGAATACATTATATATTATTTCGAAAAGGAAGTTGTTTAATGACCGAACCAAAATGGAAGCAAGATTTAGAATACGTTGCACTCATCGAGGATTTATTGGAATGTGAAGAAGTAAAGAAACTTAATGACTATACTCAACATCATTTTACTACAAGACTAGATCATTCAATTAGCGTATCTTATATCAGTTACTGTATTGCTAAAAAACATAATTTGGATGCTAGAGCCACAGCTCGTGCAGGTTTGCTTCATGATTTGTTTTATTATGATTGGAGAACAACGAAATTTGATGAAGGAACTCATGCATATGTACATCCTCGCATGGCTTGCGAAAATGCAAAAAAAATAACGGAACTAAGTGAATTAGAGTGCGATATTATTATCAAACACATGTGGCTAGCTACTGTAGCTCTTCCAAAATATAAAGAAAGTTACATTGTAACGTTTGTTGATAAATATTGTGCAGTAAAAGAAGTTGCTGTTCCACTGACTGGAAAAATGAGAAACTCAGTAAAAAATGTATGGGCTCGTTTGAAACCAGCTGCAGCACAATAAAAATTTAGATTAATTGTAATAGAGAATTTTAAGTTAAAAATAAAAAGACTAAACCTTAATTGAGGCTTAGTCTTTTTTTGCTTCAGTTAAAAGGTTCTTTAGAATTTCAGTTCGTGTTTCAACTAATTCTGGAAATTGATAAAAAAAGTTTTGCTTTTTTTGAGCAATGGTATCATTACTTTGCTTAGGAGAAAGAATAAAAAAAGACCATGATTCAGCAATATCTTCTTCAGGATGTGTAACAGCATAACTTGTTAAAAAATCATCAGCATGTTCAAGGTAAAAGGCTTGTTGAGCTTCTGAGTCTGATTGGACATTGAGGTGTTGCCACTCTTTGTAATAATCAATCCAAAATTCTTCATAATATAAATTCATATACGAATCAGGAGTGCTTTCTCCATAGAAAGAAGAGTAAGTAGTTTCTTTTTGACTAGAGGTTTTCCAATCGTAATTGCTGACCATTTGCTTGTTATTTAAAGTTAGAAGGTGGCCATATTCATGAATTAAAGTGTAATAAAAGTTTTTTTCATCAGTGCTGTCCACAAAGTCAACGCCAAGTTGCCAAGTATCTCCATTGTAGTCTAACGGTTCAACGTAGCCTAAAAGATTGTTAGCTCCATCTGAGAAAACGGAGAAAGAATAAATGTTTGTGCGTAAATCTTTCGGAATGATAGTCCTAAAGGTGTCCCATAGTTGATTATGAGCAATCGTATTTCTAGCATATTTAGTCTGATTAGTATTAGCAGTATTGATGATTCCGTTGGAAAGAGCATCATTAGTTACTTGGTAGGTGACAATAGTTGATTTTTGGATTAAAGCACTTTGATTTTGTTCTATGTTACTACCAGCTTTTGTAGGAGCTCCAGATGTGAAGTCTAATGGATCGCCAATAAGTTCTTTTATTTCATTAAGGTAAGCATCCCCCTCTTCAATAATGACTTCACTGCTAGGCTTTTCAATGGCATCGTTAATAGGCCCTTGCATTGTGATGACATCATAAGAGAAATAGCCTAGAAACAATAAAGAGCTAGTGAAAATCCAAAATAAGATTCGTTGCATCTCGTTTTCACCTCCAAAAATTTCGTTATTTAGATACTGTAAGTTTAGTGAATGTAAATAAAATTGTAAAGCAAAGATACCTTTCAACATGCAAAGAAACGCATTCGTTAAAGTAATAGACAGACTATTTTTAAAGACACACAAACAATACATAAAATTTTCAAAAAAAAGATTGTCGAAGCATAACTCAAAGTATATAATAATGCTTGCCGTATAATTTGTAAGAGATAATTTATGTCTTCTTAAGCTAGTGAGACAGCAATGTAAACGGTTCAATGAATGCTACAATAAAATGGATTTTTAGATAGGATTGGAGGAAGCTTAAATGATAGAGGTAACTTTTACCAAGCAAAAAGCACTTATTAGAGAAGCAAGTTTAGTAGACTTGCCAGAAATGGTAGATATCTATAATAAGGCAATACTTACAGGAGGAATCACCTGTGATCTTGATCCTTTTACAATAGAAGAAAGAAAATCATGGTTTGATTCTCATCAAATAGAAAAATATCCGCTGTTCGTCTATGAAGTTGATGGAAAGGTTGCTGGATATAGTCATTTAAGTGGATACCGAGTAGGAAGAAGAGCGGTAGATCAGGTCGCTGAAATTAGTTACTATGTAAATAGTGATTACCGGAATCGTGGTATTGGATCAAAGTTAGTTGATTATGCGCTACAGCAAGCTAAAGAGATTGGTTATCAAAATGTTATTGCAATGATTGTAGAAGGCAACGGAGCAAGTGAATACATTCTTGGGAAATTTGGTTTTAAACAATGGGGAAGAATGCCAAAAATTGCTGAATTTGACGGAGTGTTACACGATCATTTGTATTATGGATTGAGAATCAACTAAAAAAAATTAATAAAAAGTAGAATCAGATAGGCCTGAAAAGGGTTTGATTCTACTTTTTTTAATTGAACTTTAAATTATGAATAGATTTTTATTTAATTGAATAAATATTCCTTAGACCTAGCGGATGATGCAATGAGAAAAGACTTAATTAGTTCGTGTTTACTTAAAAAAAAGAGTTGAGAGTTTAGAAACAACGAATTAATGTTTGTGGTTAATAGAAATGTGTTTTTTTTGTAAAAAAAACATTGACGATACTCTGAATCCCTGTTATATTAATATATGTCGCTGAGACAGGTTGAAACAAACCGACACAGCGGAAAAGAAAATGAAAAAAGTTGTTGACAGATGATTCGCTAGATGCTATTATTAATGAGTTGTCACAAACGAAACAACACGCTTTAGACCTTTGAAAACTAAACAAAGTAAGACGAACCAAATGTGAGGGTGACTTAGCAGTGCTAAGTCAACAGTAACAAAATTAGTGAATAATTATTCGCTAGCAATCAATATGAGCTTCAAGCATCATTTT
>NZ_JAZLIO010000016.1:0-2061 GCF_045617425.1 Carnobacterium sp. | reverse complement strand
TAAAAAACGCCAGCACCAGATGGACGATGTCCATAAAAAACTGGGGACTGGCGGTAAACCAATTTGCGATTCTTTTTGACGGGCGTGTTCCCGCTTTCAATTAAACCTTGCCATTTACACAGATTTTATGACAGGGTCTCTTAAACTAGCATTTTTTGTGTCTACTTTATTGACTTAGGTCCAAACCTTCCTGAATGATATGTGTTAACTTAAAGCTTTACTATTGTAATACAAATCATCGGGACAAATATCTTGTCCTTCTGGCCATTCAATATTATACCCATTTGTTTTTACAGATTTGAAATAGGAAGCATTCTGTAGCATACCAAACCAATTACCTTTTATGTAAGGTTTCACATCAAATTCTTTTTCTTCTCCGTTATCAAACTCAAGTAATAAAAGATAGTTATTCTCGACTTTGACATTTACTACTGTTGGTCGTAACATTATTTGCTCCTATCTAAGTGGTTCGATCTTAAAATATTGTTCACCTTCATCTAATAATTTCCAATTTGCCTGAAGATCTTCCTTGTGAATTTCTATCCATGCTTCAACAAGTTTTTTCTTACTTTGAGAAATCTCTCCTTCTATCTGTTCACCATCTAAAGAAAACACTGATTCTTTATCTCCGCATATTACATGTATATGAGGAACATGATGTTTCCCACCGTGTTCACTTTGCATTCGTATAATTATTCCATAAAACATTGAAAGTACTGGCATAAACAACCTCCAATTTGTTCTTCACTATAAATATACTATAACTTCCTATTTATTAAAATGCAAAGATTTCACACCTACTTATCAAAGTTTCTTCATATAAGTTCTCTCTTTACAAATCACAATTTGTCATAATTTTGTTAGTAACACAATTTGAGACATAATAGTTAACATCAAAATAAAAATAAAAATAAAAGTAAGAACTATCGAAACAATTAAGTATTCCTTTTTTTTCTTTATTAAATCTTTTTGTTTTTTATTTTTACAAAATAATATATAACCCTTCCAATATTTAATAAGAAATATTAGAAAAAATAATGTAATAGTCAATAAAAACCAGTCAACTTTGGTTTGATCAGAAAAATTTGCTAAGGCTAACATGGGCTTCCACAAAATTTTTTTCCATAATGGTCTTGTTATTAAACCTACTGCTATTATCAATGAAATAATTTCTGTACGATTAAACTTTCTCATTATTATTGCTCCTGATTGTTACTTTTGGTAAAAATTATTGACCCATAATTTGAAACCCCTGGTATTACAACAAAATCTAATCCAAACCAAAAACGAGCTATTGAATATTTCATATACTGCCCGTTTGATGCATAATACGGTCTACACGCACTATTAATACTAAAGCTAAACAGAGGTGATTTTGCAAGATTTCCATTAAATAATCCTATAGATTTTACTGATCCCAAAGAAATAGCATCGAAAACAAGTCCACCAAAGCCAAACCAAAATTCAATTTTATTATCTTTTGTAGGATTTTCATAATAATCAATAGCCCTACAACCAACATTCACAGCATCATTTGCAAGTGCAGCACCTATAAGCCATGGTGTAATTGCCGGGCAGATAAATATTGAAATACCGATTCCAATTCCTAACGCAACACCATTAAAACTACAAAGATTTTCAGTTTGTTCTCTTGTCCATGTAAAAGGTTCCCTCAATGAATCAAAGAAAGCTTGGATATTTGCTTCACCATATATTTTTTGTTCTATCTCTCCTTTATCATCGAACAAAACAACATTTCGTACCAAATACCTATTAAATTCAAACAACATTTCTGCTTTACACAGACTGTTGTCGTTATTTTTGAAGCAGTAAATATTATGGTCATCTTTATTATAATAGGCGTAATCACTTCTTCCATCCGGATCCACGTACTTAACCGGGTTATTCCCTGCGTAATGATACAAATGAAAATTGATGTGGTTATCAACTTAAAAATGCACCATTTTGCAGTAAAATCCAGCTTTGCCTTCCCTGAGACTGTATCTGAAACCAAGCATTTTCCAACGAAAAACACCTGATTTACTACTATTTTATACCCTA
>NZ_JAZLIO010000015.1:0-357608 GCF_045617425.1 Carnobacterium sp. | reverse complement strand
TTCCCATGCCGAACACAGAAGTTAAGCTTCTTAGCGCCGATGGTAGTGAAGGGATTCCCTTTGTGAGAGTAGGACGTTGCCACGCAAATCAAAAAGACATCATCTCCGGATGATGTCTTTTTTGTATTTGTTGTTAAGTTTCATTAGCAAATGATTGTTTGACAAATAGTGTGGATACTTCAAAATGAAATTTCTTCTGGAATGGACGCGTCTGTTTTTAGAACGGGACGGTCTGTAAGCCTGTAGTTTTATATCAACTTTCAAAGAAACCATAAGCGTTTCAGTGCTTACGGTTTCTAATTATGAAGGAATCTTATACAGGTAATAAGTAACCCTATTTCTCCAGAAATTATTGTTGAGTAGTTTGATACATTTAACAACAAAAAAATTATAAACCTTAACAAATTGTGTCACGTGAAACAATTTAAAAATACAACTAGATAAATAAACTATTCTTTCTCTTTATACGATAAATAGATAGAGACGATGCCTAGTGAAAATAAACAAAATGCATAAAAATTAAAAACATTATTGAAGCCTGCAGCAGAAGATTGTTCCAATCCATATACATATACATGCAGCCACAAAGCACAACAAATAGCAATAACACCACTTAAAAATTTCATGCAACTGGAAACTCCTTTCCTGGAAAAATGATAGGGAGCAGATTATGTACTACATTTAACTATAAAATACACTCCAAAAGTTAGCTTTTTTAAACTAATTTTTGGAGTGTGTTAATACTTATTTTGATTTTTTCACCTATTTATTAGTAATTAATGACATCTTGAGTATCTGTATCAAAGAAATGTGCTTTGTTTAAATTAAACGATAGATCAATAAATTCTCCAGGATTATGAAAGTCTCTAGCATCAACTTTTGAAATGAATTCTGTGCCATCAACTTTAGTATAAAGCATAGTTTCTGCTCCAAGTAATTCAGATACGACAACTTCAGCATGAACGATACTATTTGGATTAGCGTCTAAAACAATTTGTTCACTATGAATGTCTTCAGGACGAATACCAAAAATAAGTTGCTTACCTTCATAACCTTTAGTTGCAAGATTTTTTGCATTTCTTTCGTCTAGTGTAATAGACAACCCTTTACCATTGGAGATAATATTATTCGTTAAGGTAACATCAAAGAAGTTCATTGCTGGAGAACCAATAAATCCTGCAACAAAGACGTTAACTGGTGTATTATAGACTTCTTTAGGTGTTCCGATTTGCTGAACGAATCCGTCTTTCATGATAACGATACGATCCGCCATTGTCATTGCTTCTGTTTGGTCATGAGTTACATAAATTGTAGTTGTATTTAAACGACGGTGTAATTTTGCTATTTCAGCTCGCATTGCTACACGTAATTTAGCATCTAAATTTGATAAAGGTTCATCCATTAAGAATACTTTAGCATCACGAACAATAGCGCGTCCTAAGGCGACACGTTGACGTTGCCCCCCAGACAGTGCAGCAGGTTTACGTTTCAAAAATTCTGTTAATCCTAAAATTTCAGCAGCCTCTTCAACACGTTGTTTGATTTCCTCTTTTTTGTATTTACGTAACTTCAAACCGAAAGCCATATTATCATATACTGTCATATGAGGATATAAAGCATAGTTTTGGAAAACCATTGCGATATCTCGATCTTTAGGAGCAACATCATTGACTAGTTTATCTCCAATATATAATTCTCCTTCTGAAATATCTTCCAATCCAGCAACCATACGTAAGGTCGTTGATTTACCACATCCTGAAGGACCAACAAATACAATGAATTCACGATCTTTTATATTTAAATCAAAGTTTGTTACTGAATAATTTTCATTATTTTCATATTTTTTATTAATATTTTTAAGTGCGATTTCTACCATTATAGCCACGTTTCCTCTCTATTAAAAGCTGATTTATTATAATATAATCATAATATAAACGCTACCTTATAGAAAGGGGAATCTGCACAAAACAACTAAGCGTTATTTGTGCAAGTTGCCCATGGTTAGATTATAAGGTAATAGAATAGAGTGAATCGCTAGTTGCCGTATTTTTTGTTATAATTAAGCAGTTAATGAATAGAATATGAAATGAGGAAATTTAAGAATATGGAAAAGAAACGTGGATTTGAAGTAATAGCAGCTTATAAAACAAAAGAGATTCATTTACCGATAAGAGCAACAAATCATGCAGCAGGCTATGATTTTGAAGCAGCAGAGGATACCATAGTGCCTTCTATTTGGAAAATTGTAGTGGAAAGCATTGCCCGGGTAATAAAACAAAAGAAAACAGATTTAATATTTGTCGAAGAAGACAAAAAGTATTTAAAATCAACATTAGTCCCAACCGGTATTAAAGCTTACATGGGAGAAGACGAGTATCTACAATTGGCTAATCGTTCAAGTAACCCAATTAAGCATCAATTAATCTTACCCAATGGAGTCGGTATTATTGATTCAGATTACTACAATAATGAAAATAATGAAGGACACATCTATTTCCAATTTATTCATTATGGATTAACCGATCATGTAATAAAAAAAGGAGATCGAATTGGCCAAGGTATATTTATGCCATTTTTAAAAGCCGATACGGACAAAGCGAATGGAAAAGTTCGTTCAGGCGGATTTGGTTCTTCGGGTAGATAATACATTCATTTGAATAGGTGGAAAATTTGGTTTGTTGAATAATTGAAATGTTGAATCGATTTATGAATAGATACAAGAGATAAAACAAGATTATGAATTTCTGTTGAAGAATGCTTGAATTAATCTGCCTTTTATCTGTTTCAATGCCTATTCTAATCGCATTTATGTTAAAATAAAAATAAATCGTTTTTTAAAACTCAGAAGGTGAGGCTGAACAGGTGGCAAAAAAGAAAATTACTAAATTTGTCTGCCAAGCATGCGGTTATGAATCGCCAAAATGGATGGGACGCTGTCCAAACTGTGGTAGTTGGAATCAAATGGAAGAAGAAATAGTAGCGGATAAAAATGATCGTAGAAGTCGTGTAAGTATGACTGGTAAAACCGCCAAAGCTGAAGCAATTCAAGACATCACAGTATCTAAAGTTCCTAGAGTAAAAACAAAGTTAAAAGAATTAAACCGCGTTTTAGGAGGCGGAGTAGTACCCGGCTCGTTGGTTTTAATAGGTGGAGATCCTGGTATTGGAAAATCTACACTTTTGCTGCAAGTTTCAGCCCAGCTAAATTTAGCTGGCGGAAAAGTTTTATATGTAAGTGGAGAAGAAAGCTCAAGTCAAATTAAAATGCGTGCGAACCGTTTGGGTGTAAAGGGTGCAGATTTTTATATTTACCCAGAAACGGATATGGGTGCAATAAGGCAAACAATTGAGGACTTAAAGCCTGATTATGTTATTATTGATTCTATTCAAACCATGAACCAAGCTGATATTACCGGAGCAATAGGAAGTGTTTCCCAAGTTAGAGAAAGCACCGCTGATTTATTGAAAATTGCCAAAACGAATAATATTGCTATTTTTATTGTAGGACATGTTACAAAAGAAGGATCTATTGCTGGTCCACGAATGTTAGAACACATGGTAGACACGGTATTGTATTTTGAAGGAGAAAGACACCATACTTTCCGTATTCTAAGAGCTGTTAAAAATCGCTTTGGTTCAACTAATGAAATTGGGATCTTCGAAATGCGCGAAGGTGGTTTGGTAGAAGTACTAAATCCTTCGGAAATGTTTCTCGAAGAACGCTTATCTGGAGCTACAGGCTCTGCTGTAGTGGCTTCAATGGAAGGTTCACGTCCCATTTTAGCTGAAATCCAGTCGTTGATCACACCTACTGCTTTTGGAAATGCTCGGCGGACAGCTAGTGGTTTAGATTATAACCGTGTGTCTTTAATTATGGCTGTTCTAGAGAAAAGAGCGGGACTAATGCTGCAAAACCAGGATGCTTATTTAAAATCAGCAGGTGGCGTTAAATTGGATGAACCAGCAATCGACTTAGCTATTGCTATTAGTGTGGCATCCAGTTATCAGGAAAAAGAAACAAAAGAAACTGATTGTTTTATTGGCGAAATTGGGTTGACTGGAGAAATCAGACGAGTGAGCCGGATTGAACAACGGGTAAATGAAGCTGCTAAATTAGGTTTTAAACGGATTATGATTCCCAAAAACAATATTGGTGGTTGGATTTTCCCTGAAAATATAGAGGTTATCGGTGTTGTGACGATAGCTGAGGCTATAAAGAAAGCTTTTTCTTAAGTACAAAATAAGCAAAAAAAATAAAATGGCAATTTCCTGTTTTTTCGTATAAGACAGGAACTCCATTTATGAAGGAGGAATAGTTTTGGTTAAAAAAATCATAACCGGTATCTTTATTCTTATCGGTGGAAGCATCGGAGCAAGTTTAATGCCAACTGCATGGAATATGGCAGGAGTTGAAAATCCTTATGTTAACAATGTAGTCATGAATATTCTGATTGGTGCTATTATATTTTTATTTATTTCTTTTTTATCGGTGACGTACATTGAACAAGCATTTAAAAAGATTGAAACTTTTTTAAGTCAACAAAGTGTAACTTATTTATTATTTGGGAGTTTAGGAACAATCATAGGGTTGGTTCTGGCTTGGCTAATTAGTGTAGTGTTGATTGGTATGGGAATACCAGTTGTTAGGGATGTGATTCCTATTATTTTAGTTATTGGTTTTGCATATTTAGGGTTCCGCGTTGGGACGACTCGCAGAGATGAATGGCGTAAGCTGTTCCAGGTAAAAGCAAAAAGGAATACCGAAGATGAAGATGGAAAAGTCTTAGAGAGATTGGCAGATGAAACATTTCGTAAATATAAAATTCTAGATACTAGTGTGATTATTGACGGAAGAATTTATGATATTGCCAAAACAGGTTTTCTTGAAGGAACGATTTTGATTCCTAACTTTGTACTACAAGAATTGCAATACATTGCAGATTCATCGGATAGCTTGAAGCGAGTGCGTGGACGTAGAGGATTAGATATATTAAACGCTTTGCAAAAAGAAGATGATATGCAAGTTGAAATGTATGATGGCGATTTTGAAGACATTACAGAAGTCGACAGTAAACTGATTAAACTGGCAAAATTATTAGATGGGGTTGTAGTCACGAACGATTACAATTTAAATAAAGTAAGTGAATTTCAAAATGTGCCCGTATTAAATATCAACGAATTGGCTAATGCAGTAAAGCCAGTCGTGATTCCCGGTGAAAATATGACGGTTATGATCGTCAAAGCTGGTACAGAACGTAGCCAAGGAGTAGCATACTTAGATGACGGAACAATGATTGTTGTTGAAGAAGGCCAACACTTTATGAACAAAACAATCGAGGTTGTCGTAACCAGTGCGCTTCAAACAGCAGCTGGGCGAATGATATTTGCCAAACCGGTTCATTCTCAAAAAGGCATTAAAGATAAAGACTAGGAGCGGGTGCGATGAACAAGGACTATGAGCTGATATTATTGGCAGCTGGTCACGGAAGACGCATGAGATCTTCTAAGAATAAAATTTTATTACCTTTACTAAATAAGCCGTTGATTGAATACCCATTAACTCTATTTTTGAACGATGAAAATTGTAGTCACATTATTCTAGTTGTAAAAGAAGATGAGATTGGTCTGCTTACGGATTTATTGCAACAAGAACAGTTATACAGTGAAAAGTCGATTACCATTGCTGTAGGTGGTACAGAGCGACAGCATAGTGTCTATAAAGGTCTACAAAAATTGAAAAACAAAACATCCTCAGGTCTTGTAATGATTCATGATGGCGCAAGACCATTCATTGAACAGGAAGCTATTGATCGGTTAAATGAAGCAGCTCAAAAAACTGGAGCAGCTATTTTAGGAGTTCCAGCAAAAGACACCATTAAAGCTGTACACTCAGACCACACAGTGAAAGCCACATTGCCAAGAAGTGAGTTATGGCACATCCAAACTCCTCAAGCATTTGACAGTTCATTGGTTCTGCAAGCACATGAAAAAGCCAAAACAGATGATTTTTTAGGAACAGATGATGCTTCATTAGTCGAACGATTGCAAAAGCCTGTTCTAGTAGTAGAAGGATCTTATGACAATATAAAAATTACCACTCCTGAAGATATGGTATCTGGAAAAGCCGTTTTGCTCCATAGAGAACAGCAAGTTAAGTAGAAGAAGGAGGTTGTTAGATTATGATTCGTGTAGGACAAGGGTATGATGTCCATCAGTTTGTCAGTAATAGACATTTAATCATTGGTGGAGTAACCCTGCCTTTTGAATATGGATTAGAAGGCCATTCTGATGCAGATGTGCTCATTCATGCTATTATAGATGCTCTTTTAGGGGCTGGAGGTAAAGGGGATATAGGCCACCGTTTTTCCGATACTGATGCTCAATTTAAGAATATAGACTCGCGGGAGTTGCTCCGTAAAGTATGGAGTGAACTGAAAATAGAAGGTTATACAATTGGAAACATTGATGCAACAATTGTAGCTGAGAATCCAAAGATGGCTCCTTATTTAGAGAAAATGAAAGAAAACATAGCTTATGATTGTCAAACAAGTATCCAACATGTTAACGTTAAAGCGACAACTTCTGAAACAATGGGGTTTATCGGACGAAATGAAGGTATTGCAGCAATGGCAATTTGCTTATTAGAAAGGCAAGATAACAAGCCATCACTTCTTTAATTTTAGTTAGTGAATTTAGTTTTAGTAGAGATGAAAAATAGAAAGAAAAGAGGATATAAATTATGACAAAAAAAGTTCGAGTACGCTATGCGCCAAGTCCAACAGGACATTTACATATTGGAAATGCTCGTACAGCATTATTCAATTATTTATTTGCACGACACAATGGTGGAGATTTTATCATCCGTATTGAAGATACTGATTTAAAACGCAATATTGAAGGTGGAGAAACTAGCCAGTTAGAAAACTTGAAATGGTTAGGAATGGATTGGGATGAAAGTCCGGATAGTCCAGGAGAATTTGGTCCTTACCGCCAATCTGAACGTAGAGAAATTTATGATCCATTAGTTGAACAGTTATTGTTAAGCAATCGTGCTTACAAATGCTACTGTTCAGAAGAAGAGTTAGAAGAAGAACGTGAAGCACAAAGAGCTAGAGGAGAAATGCCTCATTACAGCGGAAAATGTGCAAACCTAACAGCAAAGGAACAAAAAGAAAAAGAAGCAACAGGTATTGAACCAGTTATTCGTTACCGTGTAATCAAAGAAAACACGTATAATTTTGAAGATATCGTAAAAGGTCATATTTCTTTTGAAGCAGAAAGCATTGGCGGAGACTTCGTGATCGTAAAACGTGATGGTATGCCGACATATAACTTTGCAGTAGCTATAGATGATCATTTCATGGAAATTACACATGTTTTACGTGGAGACGACCATATTGCGAATACACCAAAACAGTTAATGATTTATGAAGCATTTGGATGGGAAGCTCCTCAATTTGGGCATATGACACTAATTATCAACAGTGAAACAGGTAAAAAATTAAGCAAACGTGATGGCAACATTCTTCAATTTATTGAACAATACCGTGAATTAGGTTACTTACCAGAAGCAATGTTCAACTTTATTTCCTTATTAGGATGGTCACCTGTTGGAGAAGAAGAGATCTTTGATCATAATACATTTGTTGAAATGTTCGATCCTGCACGTTTAAGCAAATCACCAGCAGCATTTGATGCTAAAAAATTAGAATGGATCAATAATCAATATATGAAGCAAGCTGATTTAGAAACAGTAACATCACTAGCTTTACCACATTTAATCAAAGCTGGTTATGTTGAAGAAAACGCATCGCCAGAGAAATTAGAATGGGTTCAAAAAGTTGTGAGCTTATACCATGAACAAATGAGTTATGGGGCAGAAATTGTTGAACTATCAAGTTTGTTCTTTAGTGAAGAACCTGCAATTGATAGTGTAGCAAAAGAAGTTTTAGAAGGTGAAACAGTTCCAGAAGTTTTAAAAGCTTTCTCTAAACAATTAGATGAAATTACGCCTTTTGATGCAGACGAAATCAAAAAAGCGATTAAAACAGTACAAAAAGAAACTGGAATTAAAGGGAAAAACCTCTTTATGCCTATTCGAGTAGCTGTAACAGGACAATCACATGGACCGGAAATTGGACCAACGATTGAATTGCTTGGCCGCGAAAAAGCTCAAGCACATCTACAAGCAGCATTAGCGAAACTATAATCTTAAGCTGAATATAAAATAACTTTAAAACAAAAAATAAATTAAATAAAAATAAAAAACAATGATGAGAAAGAGTAACCCAATAAAAATCTAAAGAGAATCTGTAATGGTGGAAGCAGATGGTGGCTATTGGGTGAAGTGCGTCTCTGAGTTATGGGGTTGAAAATGTAGTAGACTCTTATCGGTTAACATCCGTTACAGTGTCAAAGGTTGCCTAGTCTAATCAACAGGGATAAGGCGATAAAGAAAAGTGGAACCACGCAACAGCGTCTTTTATCATATAAGAGACGCTGTTTTTTTGTAAAAAAAAATAAGGTGGAATAATCTATGAGGAGATTAAGAGAAGACATTCAAACGATTAAACAGAATGATCCTTCAGTTAAAAGTACACTTGAAATCCTATTAACGTACCCTAGTTTCTATGCCATCATTTTTCATAGAGGGGCACATTTTTTGTACCAGCGGAATGTATTTTTATTGAGTCGTATGATTGCAAATTTTTCTCGCTTTTTAACAGGGATTGAAATTCATCCTGGCGCTACAATAGGCAAGAGACTCTTCATCGATCATGGTATGGGTGTTGTGATTGGTGAAACGGCTAGTGTTGGAGATGACGTCATTATTTTTCATGGGGTGACATTAGGTGGAACAGGCAAAGACAAAGGAAAACGTCATCCTACAATTGGAAATAATGTATTGTTATCTGCACATGTGCAGGTTTTAGGACCTATAACAATAGGTAATGATTCCAAGATAGGTGCATCAGCTGTTGTCTTAGAAACGGTACCACCTAATTCAACTGCAGTAGGTATTCCTGCTAAAGTAGTGAAAATAAATGGAAAAAAAATCCCTCATTAATTATATCTTAAGTAGAAAAGGAGAGTAGCTATGCTAAAAATTTATAATACATTAACAAGAGAAAAAGAAGAGTTCGTTCCAATAGAAGAAGGAAAAGTAAAGATGTATGTTTGTGGACCAACCGTTTATAATTATATTCACATTGGAAATGCACGCAGTACCGTTGCATTTGATACGGTCAGACGTTACCTTGAGTATCGCGGATATGATGTAACGTATATTTCAAACTTTACTGATGTAGACGATAAAATTATTCGTACAGCAAAAGAGTTGGATTTAACTGCTCAAGAAGTAGCTGATAAATTTATTGAAGCCTATCATGAAGATACACATGCTTTAGGGGTAGAAGAAGCCACACATCATCCGCGTGTAATGGAAAATATGCCAGAGATTATTGATTTTATAGCAGTGCTGGTAAAAAAAGGGTATGCTTATGAAGTAGAAGGCGATGTTTATTACCGTACAAGGAAATTTAAAGATTATGGTAAACTAAGCGACATCTCAATTGACGAATTGGAAGTTGGAGCAAGTAATCGTTTAACTGCTCAAGAAAACAATAAAAAAGAAGACCCATTAGATTTTGCTTTATGGAAATCAGCTAAAGCAGATGAAATTAGTTGGGAATCACCTTGGGGAGCAGGTCGTCCAGGCTGGCATATTGAATGTTCTGTTATGGCTACAAAATATTTAGGGGATACGATTGATATCCATGCTGGAGGACAAGATTTAACCTTTCCACATCATGAGAATGAGATCGCTCAAAGTGAAGCTAAAACAGGACACCCATTTGCTCACTATTGGATGCACAATGGTTTTGTCACTATGGATAATGAAAAGATGAGTAAATCGATTGGGAATGTTGTTTTGGTCCATGATATTATTAAACAAGTAGACCCTCAGATCGTCCGCTTCTTTATGGCAACAACTCAATACCGCAGGCCCATTAGTTACAATGAAACAACGATTGAAGAAGCTAGAGCCAATTTAGCAAAAATAAAAACAGCTTATGATCATGCAATGTACCGTTTGAAAGATGCAGTAGAGACAGAGACAGAGACAGATGACCAAGAACAATTGAATCAATTCACATCATTCAAAGAAAACTTCATAAAAGAAATGGATGATGACTTTAATTCTGCCAATGGTATTACAGTTGTTTATGAAATGGCTAAAGCAATGAACATTTATAGCGAACGTTCTGTTGTTTCTAAAGTTGTTCTTGAAGCTATGTTGGATCAGTTTCAAGAATTAGTTCAGATTTTTGGTATTGCATTTGCGGAAACAGAGTTATTGGATGAAACAATTGAGCAATTGATCGAAGAAAGAAATGCAGCACGTGCAGCGAAAAACTTCCAACGCAGTGATGAAATTAGGGACCAATTAAAAGAAGAGGGCATTATTTTAGATGATACACCTCAAGGAACTAGATGGAGAAGAGGATAATAAACACATGACAGAAAAAAATTGGGCATTATTAAATGGATTAGCATTAGCTTATGTAGGAGATGCTATATATGAAACCTATATTCGCGATTATTTAGTCGGGCAAGGCTACACGAAACCAAGCCAACTGCACAAAACGGCTACGCATTTTGTTTCAGCAAAAGCACAAAGTTTCTTGATGCATGAAATGTTAGCGGAAGAAGACTTTTTGACAGAAGAAGAAGTGACAATGTATAAACGAGGTAGAAATTCTAAAAGTTACACTTCAGCAAAAAATGCGGATATCACGACGTATCGTGTAGCTACTGGATTTGAATCATTAATGGGCTATTTACATTTAGCAAAACGAACGGAACGTATGGAAGAATTGATTCAATGGTGTATAAAAAAAGTGGAGGCTACAAAAGATGACAAGAGATAATAAAAATTTTGGTAAACGGAATAACCAACCAAATAAACAATCTTTTACCAAAAGACCAGCTAGACAAACAGTAAAGCCGGTTGAGGATAGAGTAGAAGAACAAGAGACCGATCGTGATTTAGTGGCCGGCAGATTACCAGCTATTGAAGTGTTGAAATCAGAACGTGACATTAATAAAATTTTTCTACAAGAGGGCTTAAGCGGATCGAAAATGGAAGAGATTCAAAATTTAGCTAAAAAACGCAGTGTGCAAATCTCATTTGTGCCTAAGTCTAAATTGGATCAACTAGTAGATGGAATGAATCACCAAGGAGTAGTTGTGGCAGCATCTGCTTTTCAATATGCAACAATTGATGATTTATTTGCAATAGCCGCTCAAAAAAATGAAGATCCCTTTTTTATTCTTTTGGATGGCGTTGAAGATCCGCACAACTTAGGTTCAATCATGCGAACAGCTGATGCTATTGGAGCTCATGGAATCATTATTCCCAAAAGACGTGCTGTTGGTTTAACGGCTACAGTTGCAAAAGCTTCAACAGGGGCGATAGAACATGTGCCGGTTGCACGAGTAACGAATCTTGTCCAAGCAATCAAAGAATTAAAAGAACGTGGATTGTGGTTGTATGGGACGGATATGGAAGGACAAGATTACCGACAATGGGAGACTACATTACCTATAGGATTAGTGATGGGTAATGAAGGAAAAGGAATTTCTCGTTTAGTCAAAGAACAAATGGACGGTATGGTCACTATACCAATGACTGGACATGTTCAAAGTTTGAATGCTAGTGTAGCAGCAAGCTTATTGATGTATGAAGTATACCGTGGACGAAACAAAATTTAACTAAAAAGCTAAAAGGGAAGGGGGTCAAATATCATGAAAAGAGAGTTGTTGATTGTGGATGGGTACAATGTTATTGGGGCATGGCCACACTTAGTAAAACTAAAAAACCAAGATAAATTGGAAGATGCAAGAGACTCTTTATTGCACGAATTATCCAATTACCAAAAATATACCGGTATAGATATCCATGTGGTATTTGACGCCCAATTTGTTCCTGGAATTCAACAATCGTATAAGAAGTATCAATTATCGGTTATTTTCACGAAAGAAGGAGAAACTGCGGATAGTTATATTGAACGCATTGTTGGCAAAGAAAGTACTCTGTTAACACAAGTAACTGTTGCAACAAGTGATCTTGCAGAACAATGGATCATTTTCCAAAAAGGTGCTTTGAGAAAATCGGCTAATGAACTCTTTAGTGATGTTAAACGCATTAAAAAAGCTATTGAGGCTGATACACAACAGTACCGTTTACAGAATTATCGAAGAAATTCGCCTTGGTCGCATAACCAAATAGACCGATTAGAAAAACTAAGAGATGATTTAACAAAACATTAGAATAAGGAATAAGCTATTTTGAAAGTTTTCGAGAATGGTAGACAATCGAAATAACTTGTGTTATCCATCAAATCACACTATTGTAGCCACTAGAAGGAGGGACAAGTTTGGCAGACGAAGATGAAAAAATTTATCTTATGAGTGACGAAGAATTGATTCTCATGATTAAAAATGGAGATGGGTATCCATTCAAAATTTTATTTAAGCGTTATCATCCCTTGGTAACAAAATTGACGAAAGAATACTACCTTAAAAGTTATGAGTTAGAGGATCTATGGCAAGAAGCGCGTATCGTCTTTCATAAAACGATACAAACGTATGATCAAGATAAAGGCCACACATTTGGAAACTTCTACAAACTAAATTTTAAACACCATATTTTTAGCTTGATTCGAAAAGATATGGCTAAGAAACGAAGAATAGAAAAAATTGCGGAGTCCTTAGATGGTATGATAGAAAAAGGAATGAGTCCTCAATACATAATGAATGGAAAAGAAGGACTGTCTGCGTTAGATATCTTACAAGTTAAAGAAAAATTAGCCGGTTATCATCATACATTGTCAAAGCTCGAACAAAAAGTATTTTCTCTTTATTTAAAGAATATAGAAGTAGATGAGATTGCTGAACAATTACAGTGTGATAGTCTACAAATAAAAAATGCTTTAGATCGTTGCAAACGCAAAATGAAACTTATACTAGAATCTTAATTGGTTCTTAACGTAATTATCAAGGCTACAACTACAGTTAAATGATAACGCTTTCTTAAATTGGTTGGATCCATCCATAATAAAGAGTCTACCATTCTCGTAAGGGTTCAAATAAAAAGACAAGTTATCGGAAAAATCGATAACTTGTCTTTTTATTCTAGAGAGCAGTAAAGGGCTAAATAATAGTCAGATTAAATCGTTCTATCTAATAATGACAGGGTTAAGTTACGAATCATTTCTTTTTCTGAATTATCCGGTAATTGATCAATCCGTTTTAAAGCTTTATCGGTGTACTTTTCAGCTAAACGTTTTGCTTCATCTAAACCGCCAGAATCTATAACAAGTTGTTGGATTTTTTGTGTTTCTTCTTTTGTTAGCTGATCTTTTTTTTCAAGTAATTCTTTAAAAACAGCATTTTTTTTACGAATAGCATAAATAAGAGGAGCAGAATAAATTCCTTGTTTTACGTCTTCTAAAACAGGCTTTCCAAAACCATCCGTGGTTTGGGTGTAGTCTAAAATATCATCTTTGATTTGAAAAGCCATTCCAATATGACTTCCAATATAATAACAATTTCGAGCAAATCGTTCAGTTTGTCCACTCTCTAAAGCTCCAGAGTAACATGAAAGAGCAAATAATTGAGCCGTTTTACCAGATATTTGAGTCAAATAATTGCGAATCGTTATTTCTTGATTGTATCTTAAATGCATTTGATCAATTTCACCCATCAAAATTTTTTCCATCCCTTTGGTATTGATTTGCATTTGTTTCATAGAATTAGAATAATCTGTTATTAATTTAAACGAAACGGTAAACAAATAATCGCCAGCATAAACGGCAATATCTTTGCCGTATTTTGATTGAATCGTTTGTTGGCCACGTCTTTTAGGTGAATCATCAATAACATCATCATGGATTAAAGTTGCCATGTGCAACACTTCAATAGCCGCAGCAAAAGCACGTGCTCGGTTAGGATCGTGATCTTTTCCAAAAGTTGAAAAAAGCAAAGTATAAGCTGGGCGAACCAATTTGCCACCTGTGTTCATCATATCAACTAAAGCATGTTCAATAGATTTATTTCGCAAATGAATTCTTGAATCTATCAATTCAATGGTTTGTATTAATTCAGATTGTAATTTAGGGTAGGCTTCCCACATAGGATGAATCTGCATGTGTATTCCCCTTTCGTTTCATAAGTTATGGCAGTGTCTAAGAATTTACGTAAGTGGTGTTGCGACGCTTTTTTTTAGCGGGTTGTTGCGTCTGATGTTTGAAGTTTTTTAAGGTACGTACATGAGTCATCAAATAATTAGCGGCAATACCGATAGCGATACCAGATAAAATACCCATAAAAGATAAGATTGGCAAGTACAGCATAACCGTCCATGTTTGAGCAATCCAGCTTGCAACAGCTAATTGACCAACATTATGCAAAATTCCGCCTGTAGCACTTATTCCGATGATGCTGACACGTTTTGGTCCAAGTTGTTTGACTAGCAACATACCAACATAACTGAGTAAAGCTCCAGCACAACTGTACATAAAGGTTGATAGTGTACCACCTAAAAGAGTGGTCATAATAAGTCTCATCCAAACTACTGTAAAACTATCCTTTAATGGTAAAGTGAAAATAGCAACAATAGTAATCAAGTTAGCAATACCAAGTTTTGCACCTGGAGCAAAGGCAAAAGGAAAGGGAATACTTCGTTCAACTAAGCTTAAGATAACAGCTTGAGCTGCCAATAATGCAATATACACAAGTTTTTGATTTCTAGTCATAAATACCAGCCCTTATCTACTATAAAATGAGTTGAACTAATGCTTGCTTGTTTTAGTAATTGAATAAAAATAACAAGAGACAAAGAAGAATATTGTTTGGATTCTTCTTTCTATCTTAACATTTTTTATCGTTTTACACATGAGTTTAGTAACCTTTTAAGACATAATAAAATGAGTGGAGGCAGAAGAGACCTACCTTCACTCAAACATGCTACTATATGAAACGTATTTTTCTTATTTGTATAAAGATTTTGGTGTACCATACCACCATTTACCGGCTATTTTTTGAATCCAAGGAATAACATAGTAATCTAAACCAAATGCACGACCAGAGCCATTCATTAAAGCGATAGCTGCAAATACGAACCACATATTTACCCAGTAAAACATTCCAGATAATGTAAAGCTGACAACTAAAGCAACAGTAGCTGCACTAGCCAACCAAGTGAACAAGCCAGCAATCAAAGCTAATCCAATAGCAATTTCTACACAAGTCATGAATTTTTGGAAAAGCAAAGCAACTTCTGGAGTAGGAATCATAAATTCCATAATGCTGTTAAACCAATCAGGAGCCTTAGAGAAAACCATCATAGGTTCTTCGCCATAGACGTAGCTTAAACCAAAAATTGGTTCTGCAACTTCTTCTACTACTTCGGATGCTCCACTAGTTACATCTTGTAACCAGGAGAATGGTAAAGCTACATTATCGCCAAACCAACTTTGAGAACCAAATAAACCAAAGGCTTTTTTGACCCCTTCAAAACACCACATACTACCGTAAAAGACTCTTAAAGGAACACTCCACAAAACATTCCCATAACGAGAAAGGTGACCGCGGAAAATATTTCTTTGGTTTTTGATATGAAAGAATTCATGGAACAGGTATTGCACCATGTAGTAACCAGAACGAATGTCAAAGAAGTATTTTAAGTTAACGATGTGTTTCATCAACATAGCGAAAAATCCGCTAAGGTGGAATTTATCCATCAAGTAAGCAACACCATATTTCGAACCAATAGAAACCATTGTTCCTTGGTAATTTGATTCGAATTTGTGTTTTTCTTTTCCTTCAATAGCTGCAACAACGTTAACAGCAGCAGTGTGTCCAGTTTGTTCAGCAGCTTGTACGATTTGAGGAGTTGGTTTTCCTTCTTCTTCCTCATAGTAGACAAGATCGCCAATAACGTAAACATCTTCTAAATTTTTTGCTTCCATAAACTCATTCGCAACTAAACGTCCAGCACGCGCTTGTTCCATTCCAAATTCTGCTGTGTCTGTGTTAGCTTTAACACCTGCAGTCCATACTAATGTTTTGGTAGGAAGTTCTTCACCAGATTTCAATAAAACGGAATCAGCTCCAACACTAATAATTGGAGAATCTTTCATGATTTTGATGCCTTTTTTCGTCATAAATTTTTCAGCTTTATCTGCATCTTGACGAGGAAGAGTGTTTAAGATAGTTGGAGCAGCTTCAACAACGATCAGTTCAATCTCTGAAGCGTCAAATTTGTACTCTTTTGCTAAAACATCTTTCCAATCTAATAGTTCTCCGACCATTTCGATACCTGTAAATCCAGAACCACAGATCACAAAACGCATCATAGCAGCACGTTTTTCAGCATCATGTTCAACAGCTGCAGCTGCAACAGTTGCTTCAATGTGGTGGCGTAAACGAATAGCGTCTTCTAAAGACCAAAGAGTGAATCCGTGTTCTTTAACTCCAGGTGTTCCAAAGTCATTTGGTTCGCCACCCATACCTAAAACTAAATAGTCATAAGAATAAGAACCATTTTCAGTTGTTACTACTTTCTTATCGTGGTCAACTGCTGTAACGTTATCTGTTACTAAGTTAACATTTTTCTTACGAGCAAATAATCGTTGTAAATCATACTGGATGGCTTCAGGCTCAACACGTCCTCCAGCTACTTCGTGTAACTCTGTCATATAAGTAAGGTAAGAGTGGCGGTCGATTAACGTAATCGTTACCTCTTTATTTTTCTTGAGTTTTTTTGCTAGCTGTTTTGTAGCAGCAACCCCTGCAAAACCAGCACCAACAACAACAACATTTGTTTGAGTCATTTTTCTAGCTCCTTTTTCAACCATTTTTTAAAAAAAATATTTAGTATAGATAAATTGAAGAATAATAAGTGCTTATCAAGTTAGTTAAAAGTTTCACAACCATCTGATAAATATATTATACAAAAAATAAATAATTATGTCTATGTTTTAAAGGATATTTTTCCCAAAAATTATTTTTAAAGATAAAAAATATTAAAAAAAATGATTTTTAATGAAATTATTCGCAATCTTTTTTTCTAAATCGTATTAAACCAAAGAAAAAGATAAATGCTAAAACAAAAACAGTTGTCACATTATTGACAAATTCAGTGTCAGTAGTGAAAAAGCATAAACTTTATACTTAAAAAAAAAATAAAAAAAATAGTACTACAAATAAACAGTTCAGCACTAAAATGTTGATGTAGAAAGAGAATCCAAACGGACGTCACTTTAATTGTGAAAATAAAAATAATCATTTAATAGTAGAACTAGGTTTATTGATATGCAAAAATTGACTTAAAATGTTATTTTACAGACGATTATTTAAGGAATGAAATAAAGAATAAAAGAACGCTAAATAGAAATTGCAAATTCATGTGAAAATATAGACAATAGGAAATAAAATAGTTATACTATTAGTGGATAGTCAACCAAATGAAGTAGCCGTATTGTTCTTTCGTTAGGAAGACTAGACTATAAAAATAGGGTGGGTACATAGCATGGAATTTAAAACCGGTTTGAAATTAGCGTCAGTTATTTTGGCTTCAACATTTGTACTAGCAGCATGTGGTTCTGACGATACAACTACTAAAGAAAGTACAGTAGCTGCATCATCAGAAACTTTGCAAGATGGAAGCTATCTATTGGAAGAGAAAAATCTTGATGACAATGGTTGGAGCGTTGTTTTTGGGATGACAGTTGAAGGTGGAAAAATTACAGAATCTACTTATGATTATGTAAATGATGCTGGAGAGTTGAAAACGAAAGATGCAGAATACCAAAAAGCAATGAAAGATAAAGTGGGAACTGGTCCTGCTGAATACATTCCGGCTTACAATCAAGCTTTAGTAGACGCACAAGATCCATCAGCTGTAGAAGTCGTTTCAGGTGCAACTCATTCGCACGAATTATTTGTTGAATACGCACAACAATTAGTTGATGCAGCAGAAGAAGGTAAAACAGAAACAATTGAAATTGATAACTAATACAAATTTTAATCAATCATTATCCAAAGTGCCTCTTTGATAAAGATTGAAAAATTCAGTTAGAAATGACATAATATGAGGGTCTTGGATGTATTTCTAGGACCCGTTTATTTTAAATAAAGTTAGTGAAAAAATATACAATTTTTTTTAGAACAAGGAGTATGCTGAATGAAAAAAAATAAGATAATGAAAGTAATGATTTCCCTACTAGCGATATTATTCTTGCTTATTGGTTGTGGAAATAATGAAGACACAAAAGAGCGTACGCTAGCTAAAAAACCCTTTGAGCGAACAGAATTTTTGATGGGGACCGTTGTGAAAGTTACCATCTATAATCAAGACAAACAAGAAGCGTTAGACGCGGCTTTTAATCGAATCGAGGAGCTAGCGGGTTTGATTACAGTTGATGAAGGAAACGAGAACTCGGAGATTGAAAAAATTAATGAACAAGCTGGTATCGAACCAGTTAAAGTATCGGATGATTTATACTATTTAGTGCAGGCAGCATATGATTACAGTGAAAGTACTGCAGGTAGTTTTGATTTGACAGTCGGTCCCATTACTGAACTATGGCATATTGGTTTTGATGATGCTAGAAAACCAGAACAATCTGAAATTGATGAAACGTTGAACTTGGTAGATTACTCAAAGGTAAAGTTTGATGAGGAAGCTCAGACCGTCTATTTGTCAGAAGAAGGTATGCGCTTAGATTTAGGAGCGATTGCGAAAGGTTTTATCACAGATGAAGTAGTAAAGGTGTTAAAAGAACATGAAGTGAATACTGCGATTATTGATTTAGGCGGAAACGTTTATGTTATGGGAGATAGTGCAAGAGGTGAAGGCGCAGCTTGGAATGTTGGGATTCAAGATCCGTTTGAAACGCGTGGAACGATTATAGGATCTTTAGCCTTGAGTGACAGGTCAATCGTTACTTCAGGTATTTATGAACGGTTTCTTGAAGTTGACGGAGTGAATTACCATCACTTGATGAATCCGGAAACAGGATATCCATTTGATAATGAGTTGGCAGGAGTCAGTGTGATCACTAAAAAATCAATCGACGGCGACGGACTATCAACTTCGCTCTTTTCTAAAGGTTTAAAAGAGGGATTAGAATACGTGAATGCATTAGAAGATGTTGATGCAATATTTGTAACAAAAGATAAAGAGGTTTATGTGTCAGATGGGTTAAAAGAATCCTTTAAATTAACAAATGATGCATTTACATTAAAATAAAAATCAAAGAGGGATAATGATGTCGATAAAGACCTTTTTTACATTAGTAGAGATTCAGACAAAGTTAGCAAGTCTGTTTCCTTTTTTATTAGGAACATTATTTACAGCTTATTATTTTAACGCATTTAACTTTTTTAATACGCTTCTGTTCTTTGTAGCGATGTTGATTTTTGATATGGCAACAACAGCTATCAATAATTTGATGGATTATCAAAAAGCTAAAGATAAAGGCTATCGAGATGAAGTAAATATTATCGGACAAGAAAAACTTTCAGAAAAACTCGTTATTCGTCTCATTATCGGAATGGTGATTATTGCAATGCTACTAGGGTTTTGGCTAGTTTATAGAACCAATATCGTATTATTAATATTAGGAGCCCTTTGTTTCTTTATTGGGATTTTTTATACTTTTGGGCCGGTTCCTATTTCGAGAATGCCCTTAGGAGAACCTATCTCAGGTTTGACTATGGGTTTTGGTATCTTTTTTATTGCAGCTTTTGTGAATGTTAGAAACTTTAATTTATTAAGTTTAGTGTTTAAAGGCCAATTATTTCTATTAGAAGGAAATATGGTGTCTGTTCTGGTATTATTCTTTGTGTCGTTACCAACGGTATTCTTGATAGCCAATATCATGCTGGCAAACAATACCTGTGATTTAGAACAAGATATCCTTAACCACAGATACACATTACCGTTTTATATTGGTAAAAAGCGAGCTATTCAATTGTTTAATGCATTGGTCTACATGAGCTATGTAGTAATTGTTTTAGCTGTTTTATTGGGTTTATTACATCCTATTTTATTACTTTTATTAATAACCCTTATACCTATGAGAAAAAATTTAGCTGCATACAACAACAAGCAAGTTAAGTCAGAAACGTTTGTCATTGCTATAAAAAACATCATTTTATTTAGTGCCAGCGAGGTTGTGCTGTTAGCGATAAGTTTAGTATTTAAATAAAATTTAAAAAGAGGAATTGACATGTTTCAAGAGTGATGGTAAATTTAGTAAGATGTCATTCGTCCGTACAATAGAGAGAATAGGTGAAAAAATGAGTGGAAAAAAAACATCTTTAGCTTGTTCTGTTTGTGGATCTAGAAATTATTCTAAAAAAGTAAATGAAGGAAATCGCACAGAACGCTTAGAAGTAAAAAAATTCTGTAAATACTGCAATCAACATACATTGCATCGTGAAACGAAGTAAGAAAAAGAAGTCTTGATACCAATTTGGAGGGAATAAACATGAAGAAAATAAAAAACTTTTTTGGCGGTGTACGTCAAGAAATCAAAACAGTCACATGGCCTACTGGTAAAGAACTTAGAAAATATACATTGACTGTTTTTGTCGTCTGTCTATTATTTGTTCTTTTCTTTGCGGTTGTTGACTTTGGAATAGATGCCCTCTTAGATTTGATTTTATAAAATGTCTGATAAATAAACCACTGGCATGAAGCTCTGCATGATGGTATAATGAACTCATGAATAAATGCACAAAACCTTCTTTAAAAGTAAATGAAGGTTTTTTTGTATGTTTAAAAACAGATGAGCCAACTAGCCAATATCGAAAATAACATAAGAACAAAAATTGAAGAGGAGTGATACGCGTGGAAGAAATAGAAAGTGCGAAACAGTGGTATGTGCTACACACATATTCTGGATATGAAAATAAAGTGAAACAAAATATCGAGTCTAGAGCAAATAGTATGGGTATGGGGGATTACATTTTCCGAGTAGTTATCCCTGAAGAAGAAGAAAAAGAAGTGAAAAACGGTAAAGAAAAAACAAATATGAAAAAAACATTTCCAGGATATGTTTTAGTTGAAATGATCATGTCTGATGATTCTTGGTACGTTGTTCGTAACACACCAGGTGTGACTGGGTTTGTGGGTTCTCATGGAGCAGGTAGTAAACCGGCGCCACTTTTAAATTCTGAAATAGAAGTTATTTTACGTCGTATCGGAATGAGTGCTCGTCATCAAGAAATCAACTTTGAAGTTGGCGAAACCGTAACGATTATTGAAGGTGCATTTAGTGGACTTACAGGTAAAATTACTGAAATTGAATTAGAAAAAGCAAAACTTAAAGTGAATGTTGAAATGTTTGGTCGTGAAACAAGTACTGAATTAGACTTTGAGCAAGCAGATAAACTTTAAATTAATAAGCATCATAAAATAGAGTGGAAAAGAGTTAAGACAAAGTAAGTTGTCTTAACTCTTTTTTTGTCGATTTGAATCTCGAAAGCATTCATGATACGTTGTTAATGGCTATGAAAAATCGATGACCAACTCTCAAAAGAGGAGGCCTTAAGATTACAATATATGCAAATTAGCGATTGATTTATTGAATTCTGAAAAGTATAGGAGTACTTATTGTATATAAGGTTGTCGGTTATACTAATGAATTACGAGTAAGTTAATGTTCTTATCCGTGCTTAACGTAAGGATGCTAAGCACTGGAAATTAGCCGAATAAAAAAGTGAAATGCTTTTAATATAAATGGAGGAAAATATGATAAATGTAAAATCAATTGGAATCATTTTAGGGTTATCTACTGTGTTAGCGTTAGGTGGATGTGCGGATGGTAACGAATCAGAAAATAGTATAAATGAGACGGTAAGCGAACAAGTGAGTTATACTATTACGGGTATTGAACCTGGAGCGGGAATAACTGGAATGGCACATCAAACCTTAGATGGGTATGAGAATCTAGCAGGCTGGGAACTTGAAGAAAGTTCGACTGGTGGAATGTTAACGTTGTTAGATAAAGCCATCGCGAATGAAGAACCTATTATTTTCACTGGATGGGCCCCGCACTGGATGTTTTCGGAATATAATTTAAAATACTTAGAAGATCCAGAAGTAACTATGGGGGATATTGAGAGTATTCATACTATTGCAAGAGTAGATTTCAAAGCAGAAATGCCTAATGCCTACAAAATTCTTGATGCGTTTCAGTGGGAAGTAGAAGATATGGAAGCTGTAATGTTTGAAGCACAAGAAAGTTCTTTTGAAGAGTCTGCGGCGAACTGGATAGAAGCGAATAAAGATAAAGTGGATATGTGGATTGAAGGTACTGAAAAAGTAGATGGGGAAAAAATCGAACTTGTATCAACGCCGTGGGATACTGAACGAGCGTCTAGTCTTGTGGCGAAAGCTGTATTAGAAGGGCAAGGATATGATGTCACTGTAACAGATGTTGATCCTGCAGTTTTGTTTGAAGCAATTGCAAACGGATCAGCAGATGTATCGCTTGCGCCATGGTTGCCAACAACACATGCCTCTTTTTATGAAAAGCACAAGGATAATATCGTTGATTTAGGTGAGAACTTAACGGGTGCTAAAAATGGGTTAGTGGTTCCTAGCTATATGGATATTGACTCTATTGAAGAATTAGAACCAAAAGAATAGGAAAAAAAGCAAGACTCGATCCGTTTAGTTAATTAAGCGGATCGAGTCTTTTTTTGTTAGGGAATCTTATAGGGAATCTTAAATGAATAGTTTACTTCTCCGGTAATGCCTTCTCTAGAATAACTGCGTTCGATAAATGTAACATTGTTCTTGTGATCAACTAATAAAACAGTTGTGGAGACTGTTCCGTATTCTGGAGTCTTGATAAAAATTGGAGGAGTTTCTTGTTCTAGATGTAAAGAAGTGGTGTCAGTAAATGAGGCGTCTTTTCCTGGTAGTAAGCTGGTGTCCATAAAAGCTGTAAGCAAGTCGTTTGGGTCAAGGGCTATACTTTTTAAATGAAGTTGTTGAAGATGAGATTTTACTTTTAACACTTTTGGCCATGGATCATTCAAACTAGCGTTGCTCAAACCGTGTATCCCGGTTTTAAGAAAGTTCGTTTGATTCATATGATTATTAAAATGCCAAAGGTGGTCGATGTCGCCTAGTAACAAGTTGAAACCTGCGTAGTCTAAGTGTTTATCTTGCAAATGGGATAAAAAGTCTGGTGCAGATTGAGTAGTCGTTAGATAATCACTCACGATTTGGCCTCTTGAAACAGGATTTTCGGGAACGCTGACAGCAGAATCGTAGCTATTCGTTAATGCTGCAAAGCGGCCTTCTTTCGTAATGCCTAACCAAGTCCCCATTTGTAACAAATCTCTACCGGCTAAAACTTGTGGATGGTCCTTCCAAAAACAAGCAGATGCAGTCGGACGTGTGTATGCCTCGTCCCGGTTAGCAACCAGAACCATTTTGTAGAGGGAATGTTCGTGAAGTTGAAGGGCAATCAGGCACATAATAGATTCACCTACTTTATTTACAATTATACGCTAAAGAGTGGGTTAAGAAAAACAACCAGCCTATGTTATAATAAGAAAAAATGAAATAAGCAGGTGATGAGTAATGAAAGAACTTATTCTAGTACTGGCAGCTATTGTAAATGAGGTACACGATATTCTCAACCAGTTGTTTGGGATGAGTATGACGGATAAAGCCTTGCATTTTTGGGTTATGGGTATTATCGGTATTCTGCTTTTTTTAGGGGTTTATCTTGTTATTAAGGTTATTGAAAAAATGAAATTTAGTGCTACGATCCTTTCGTTTGTTTTTACGTTTACAGTGATGACTGTATTAGTCTTTGCTATTGAAATCCAACAAGCTATTACGAATAGAGGGAATATGGAATTTGCAGATGCTGCGATGGGTTTGTGGGGATTTGTTGTCTTTTTCGCTATTTATGCCATTGTAATGGGTGTGTTGTATAGTGTGTATACTCGTATTAAAAAAAGGAAAAAGGCGAAGAAGACTGCCCAAGTTCCGATAGAAGAAAAAAGAGAGTCGATTTCGAACGAACCAGCAGAGGAACCAACTGTTTACCGTTCTCGAATGAAAAAGACAAACAAGTTTAAAAAGTAGTTGCAAAACAGTTTTATGAATGGTATAGTATTTTGGTACGTTTTACGTATGCGTCAAATGTGGGAGGGGAAATATTAACCCCATTAACCACATCACGGACTCAATCAAGGAGGTATGTCACGTGGCTAAAAAAGTAGTTAAATTAGTTAAATTGCAAATTCCTGCGGGGAAAGCAACTCCAGCTCCACCGGTAGGTCCAGCTTTAGGACAAGCACAAATCAATATCATGGGATTCTGTAAAGAATTCAATGCTCGTACTGCTGAACTAAACGGATTAATCACTCCCGTTGTTATTTCTGTATATGAAGATCGTTCATTTACATTTATTACAAAAACTCCACCTGCTGCTGTTTTACTTAAAAAAGCTGCTGGTGTTGAATCTGGTTCTGGTGAACCAAACACTAAAAAAGTTGCAAAAGTAACTCGCGACCAAGTTAGAGAAATTGCTGAAACAAAAATGGCTGATTTAAACGCATCTGACGTTGATTCTGCTATGTTAATGATCGAAGGTACTGCACGAAGCATGGGATTCACCGTAGAAGGTTAATTCTGTATTCCGCTTCTCAGTATCCCTTATGCGTAATAGCATAAGGATTAAGTGGGAGGTAAAACCGTTATAACCACAATCAAGGAGGAAAAAATTATGGCTAAAAAAAGTAAACAATATTTAGCAGCGGCTGAAAAAGTTGATGTTTTAAAAGCTTATTCTTTAGAAGAAGCTGTAGCATTAATTAAAGACGTTGACTACGCTAAATTTGATGCAACTGTAGAAGTTGCTTATAGACTTGGCGTTGACCCTAAGAAAGCTGATCAACAAATTCGTGGAGCAGTTGTTCTTCCAAATGGAACAGGGAAAACTCAAAAAGTATTAGTATTTGCTAAAGGTGAAAAAGCTAAAGAAGCTGAAGCTGCTGGAGCAGATTACGTAGGAGAAGCTGAATTAGTTCAAAAAATCAATGGCGGATGGTTTGATTTCGACGTTGTTGTTGCAACTCCAGACATGATGGCTGAAGTTGGTCGTCTTGGACGTGTTTTAGGACCTAAAGGCCTAATGCCAAACCCTAAAACAGGTACTGTTACAATGGATGTTACTAAAGCAATCAATGAAATTAAAGCTGGTAAAGTTACTTACCGTGTTGACAAAGCAGGAAATGTTCATGCTCCAATCGGTAAAGTATCATTTGACAATGCTAAATTAGTTGAAAACTTCAGAACAATCAACGATACAATGTTAAGAGTTAAACCTTCAACTGCTAAAGGCGAATACATCAAGAACATTACAGTAACTACTACTTTTGGACCTGGTGTTAAAGTTGATGCAGGATCGTTTTAATAAATAACTATTAAAAGTCTTGACCTAGACGATGGAAATTGTTAAAATCGTCTAGGTTGAGAAATATTACCGAAGACAGTAGGTGGCTGATGCCTTAATTTCCTGCCGAGGATGAATATGTGAAAACATACAATTATCCCTCTATGTCTAAGGTGACATAGAGTTTTTTGCGTTTTATGAGCTTGTAGTTCGTGAAAAACAAAAAATTCTAGCCAATCGATCAGGAGGTGAAAAATTAATGAGTCAAGCAGCAATCGCAAAAAAACAAGAACTAGTTGATTTAGCATCAACTAAATTTAAAGAAGCAGCTTCAGTAGTTGTAATGGACTACCGTGGATTAACTGTTGAAGAAGTGACTAATTTACGTAAACAATTACGTGAGGCAGGAATTCAAATGAAAGTTATCAAAAATTCAGTTTTAAGCCGTGCAGCAGAAGCAGCAGGTTTAGAAGGAATGGACGATGTTTTCAAAGGACCTACAGCTATTGCATTCAGTAATGATGACGTTGTAGCACCTGCAAAAATTATCGCTGAATTTGCTAAAGAAGCAGCGGCATTGGAAATCAAAGGTGGCGTAATTGAAGGACGAGTTTCTTCAGCTACTGAGATCAATGCTCTTGCAACATTACCAGACCGCGATGGTTTGTTGTCAATGTTGTTATCTGTACTTCAAGCACCAGTTCGCAATACTGCACTTGCTATCAAAGCAGTTGCAGAATCAAAAGAAGAAGTAGCTTAATTAAGCCGATTTTTCTTGAAAATAAAGCAAGTTGAAACAAAAAAAACTAACCAATAATGGAGGAAACCAACAATGGCATTAAACATTGAACAAATCGTTGCTGACTTGAAAGAATCAACGATTTTAGAATTAAACGGCTTAGTAAAAGCAATCGAAGAAGAATTTGGCGTAACTGCAGCAGCTCCAGTAGCAGCAGCAGGAGCTGGAGAATCAGCAGCAGCTGAACAAACTGAATTTACAGTAGAATTAACTTCTGCTGGAGACTCAAAAATTAAAGTTATCAAAGCTGTACGTGAAGCTACAGGTCTTGGCTTGAAAGAAGCTAAAGGATTAGTTGATGGAGCACCAGCAGCAATCAAAGAAAACATTTCTAAAGAAGATGCTGAAGCTTTGAAAGAAGCTTTGGAAGCAGCTGGAGCTTCTGTAGAAGTTAAATAATTTTAACTCTACTAAGCTTTAGGAGAAGACACGCAGTTTTGCTGCGTGTCTTTTTTCTCTTTATTAACTTATTCTAGAAGTTAAAATAAAGATACATTAAGGAGGGACGCACATGTCAGATCATTATTTTACAAATAATCCAAAAATTGCCAGTGAAACCGCTGCTTGGACATATACACTACGTGGCAATGAGTTTAAATTTGTCACAGATACAGGAGTGTTTTCGAAAAAAACAGTGGACTTCGGTTCTCGACTACTGATAGAAACGCTTGATTTTTCAAAAATGACTAGTGGTGATATTTTAGATGTAGGGTGCGGATATGGCCCGATTGGTTTAGCATTAGCTAAAGAAGATCCAGAACGCAAAGTGGAAATGGTTGATGTAAATGAGCGAGCGTTAGGATTAGCTAAGCAAAATGCATCAAATAACCGATTATCCAATGTATTGATCCATACCTCGGATGTCTATGAGTCTGTAGAAGGTGAAGAGTTTGCGGCAATTGTTAGCAATCCCCCTATTCGTGCTGGAAAAAAGGTGGTACATGGTATTTTAACAGGTGCTTTTGATTTGCTTAAAAAAGACGGTACTTTAACAATAGTGATTCAAAAGAAACAAGGTGCGCCGAGTGCGCAAGCGAAAATGGAAGAAAAATTTGGCAATGCTAAAGTAATCGTCAAAGATAAAGGCTATTGGATTATCCAAAGTTTCAAAGAGGAATAAAATTAAGAAATCTCCTTGACTTACACACGCAAATAATGTAAAATAATCTAATGCATATAGTGTGTCTTAAAGAAGAAAAATTTGTTCTGAAATATTGTCCAGAGCAGATTTGAAGAGGAAAACAAAAGAAATGGATTTTTATTTTAAAAGTTCACGAATCTTTTGGTTTTTTTTTGTCAAAAAATAGGCAAACTTTCAACATGTTACTTATTTTTAATAAATGTAACATGAATGAAATGTATTGATTTGTTTGAAGTGACCACACTAAAAACAGTTTGAGGGGTGAACAGGTTGGCAGGCCATTTAGTAAATTACGGTAAGCACCGTACACGTAGAAGTTTTTCACGTATCCATGAGGTTTTAGAGCTTCCAAATTTAATTGAAATTCAAACTGATTCTTACCAATGGTTCTTAGATGAAGGATTACGTGAAATGTTTAAGGACATTTCTCCAATCGATGACTTTGCTGGAAATCTATCATTAGAATTCACAGATTACCAATTGCAAGAACCTAAATATACCGTTGAAGAAGCTCGGTCACATGACGCAAACTATTCAGCACCGATTTATGTTAAGTTACGTTTGATCAACAAAGAAAGCGGAGAAGTGAAAGAACAAGAAGTCTTCTTCGGTGATTTCCCACTAATGACAGAAATGGGAACTTTTGTTATCAACGGAGCAGAACGAGTAATCGTATCTCAATTAGTCCGTTCACCTGGTGTTTATTTCCATGGTAAATTGGATAAAAATGGTAAAGAAGGTTTCGGCTCAACGCTTATCCCAAACCGTGGAGCATGGCTTGAATTCGAAACTGACGCAAAAGACCTTTCTTATGTTCGTATAGACCGTACACGTAAAATACCATTGACTGTATTGGTTCGTGCATTAGGATTTGGATCAGATGATCAAATTCTTGAAATCTTTGGAGATAACGAAAGTCTTCGTTTAACAATGGAAAAAGATTTGCATAAAAATGCTGGAGATTCACGTACAGAAGAAGCATTGAAAGATGTTTATGAACGTCTACGTCCAGGTGAACCTAAAACAGCTGACAGCTCAAGAAGCTTGTTAACAGCGCGCTTTTTCGATCCAAAACGTTACGACTTAGCAAATGTTGGTCGTTACAAAGTCAACAAAAAATTAAACTTAGTAACACGTTTGTTCAACCAAACATTAGCTGAAACATTAGTTGATCCTGAAACAGGCGAAATTATTGTTGAGTCAGGTACATTTTTAGACCGTGATCAAATTGATAAATTAACACCTTATCTAAATGACGGTTTAAACAGTGTTACGTATTATCCATCAGAAGACAGTGTCGTTCCAGAACCTGTAGAATTACAAGTTGTAAAAGTCTTTTCTCAAAGAGACCCAGAACGTGTTGTAAATATGATTGGAAATAAAGTAATCGCAGACGAAACTAAAAATGCAACACCAGCAGATATTTTAGCTTCTATGAGTTATTTCTTTAACTTACAAGAAGGTATCGGTAACGTAGATGACATTGACCATTTAGGAAACCGTCGTATTCGTTCAGTAGGTGAATTGTTGCAAAATCAATTCCGTATTGGGTTATCTCGTATGGAACGTGTGGTTCGTGAACGTATGTCTATCCAAGATATGGCTACCGTTACACCACAACAATTGATCAATATTCGTCCGGTTGTAGCATCGATCAAAGAATTCTTTGGTTCTTCTCAATTGTCTCAATTTATGGACCAAACAAACCCATTAGGTGAGTTAACACATAAACGTCGTCTATCTGCATTAGGACCCGGTGGTTTAACTAGGGACCGTGCTGGATATGAAGTTCGTGACGTGCATTACTCCCATTATGGCCGTATGTGTCCGATTGAAACACCAGAAGGTCCAAACATTGGATTGATCAACAGTCTATCAAGTTATGCTAAAGTAAATAAATTTGGTTTCATTGAAACTCCTTATCGTCGTGTGAATCGCGAAACAGGTCTTGTTACGGATCAAATTGATTACCTAACAGCCGATGAAGAAGATAACTATGTTGTTGCCCAAGCAAATGCTCCATTAAATGAAGACGGCACATTTGCAAATGATATTGTACTAGCTCGTTATGTAGAAGAAAACTTAGAAGTTCCTATTAGTCGCGTTGATTATATGGATGTTTCTCCTAAGCAAGTAGTAGCAGTTGCGACAGCTTGTATTCCTTTCTTGGAAAATGATGATAGTAACCGTGCTCTTATGGGAGCAAACATGCAACGTCAAGCTGTTCCGTTGATCCACCCTCAAGGTCCACTTGTAGGAACTGGTATGGAACACGTAGCTGCTCGAGATTCAGGAGCTGCATTGATTTGCAAAAATGATGGTATCGTTGAATACGTAGATGCAGATCAAATTCGTGTACGTCAAGAAAACGGGGCTTTAAATAAATACGCTATAACAAAATTCCGTCGTTCAAATTCAGGTACTTGTTACAACCAACGCCCAATCGTAGAAAAAGGCGACCGAGTAGAAAAAGGCGAAATCTTAGCAGATGGTTCTTCTATGGAAAATGGTGAAATGGCATTAGGACAAAACCCATTAGTAGCCTTCATGACATGGGAAGGGTACAACTATGAGGATGCCATTATCATGAGTGAACGTTTAGTTAAAGATGATGTATACACTTCTATTCATATTGAAGAATTTGAATCAGAAGCACGTGATACAAAACTTGGACCTGAAGAAATTACTCGTGAACTTCCAAACGTTGGAGACGACGCTTTGAAAGATCTAGACGAAATGGGAATTATCCGTATTGGTGCTGAAGTAAAAGACGGCGACTTGTTAGTTGGTAAAGTAACTCCTAAAGGGGTAACAGAATTATCAGCTGAAGAACGTCTATTGCATGCAATCTTTGGTGAAAAAGCTCGTGAAGTTAGAGATACTTCTCTTCGTGTGCCGCATGGTGGCGGCGGAACAGTTCATGATGTGAAAATCTTTACTCGTGAAGCTGGGGATGAATTATCACCAGGTGTAAATATGTTAGTTCGTGTTTACATTGTTCAAAAACGTAAAATCAACGAAGGGGATAAAATGGCCGGACGTCATGGTAACAAAGGGGTTGTCTCTTTAATCATGCCGGAAGAAGATATGCCATTTATGCCTGACGGAACACCAGTTGACATCATGTTGAATCCGTTAGGGGTTCCATCACGTATGAATATTGGACAAGTATTAGAATTACACATTGGTATGGCTGCTCGTCAATTGGGTATCCATATTGCAACACCAGTATTTGACGGAGCTTCCGATGAAGATGTATGGGATACCGTTAGAGAAGCTGGAATGGCTGCTGATGCAAAAACTGTTTTATACGATGGTCGTACAGGTGAACCGTTTGACAACCGTATTTCAGTTGGAGTTATGTACATGATTAAATTGGCCCACATGGTCGATGATAAATTACATGCTCGTTCAACAGGACCTTACTCATTAGTTACACAACAACCATTGGGTGGTAAAGCTCAATTCGGTGGACAACGTTTTGGAGAGATGGAAGTTTGGGCTCTTGAAGCATATGGGGCAGCTTATACGTTACAAGAAATCTTAACTTACAAATCCGATGATGTTGTTGGTCGTGTGAAAACATACGAAGCAATCGTCAAAGGCGAAAAAATTCCAAAACCAGGTGTTCCAGAATCATTCCGCGTATTAGTAAAAGAACTACAATCATTAGGTTTAGACATGAAAGTGTTAAATGAAAATGATGAAGCGATTGAACTACGCGATATGGATGACGATGATGACATCGTGAACCCGGATGCGTTAAACAAATATGCTGAAGAGCAAGAAAAAATCCGCGCTGAAGCAGCTGAACAAGAACGGTTAAAAGAAGACTAAGACTGGTATCCTTGACTGGCCTTTAAGTGAATGTTACTTAATTGGTCTTTCGAGCATCCATTTTAAGGACATCCAACAAATGACAACCAAAGATAGATACCACTATCTATAAATAAAACAATAGAGCAGGTAGGGCAGCTCACAAAAATAAAGGGAGGTTAGCCCCTTGATAGACGTTAATAATTTTGAAAGCATGCAAATTGGTTTGGCTTCTCCAGATAAAATCCGTAGTTGGTCTTATGGTGAAGTGAAAAAACCTGAAACCATTAACTACCGTACCTTAAAACCTGAACGTGATGGTTTGTTCTGTGAACGTATTTTTGGTCCTTCAAAAGACTGGGAATGTGCTTGTGGAAAATACAAACGTATTCGTTATAAAGGAATTGTTTGTGACCGTTGTGGAGTAGAAGTTACACGCTCAAAAGTACGTCGTGAACGTATGGGTCATATTGAATTAGCAGCACCAGTTTCTCATATTTGGTACTTCAAAGGTATTCCAAGTCGTATGGGTCTTGTATTAGATATGAGTCCTCGTGCTCTTGAAGAAATCATTTACTTCGCTTCATATGTAGTAACTGAACCAGGAAGTACACCATTAGAAAAGAAACAATTGTTAACTGAAAGAGAGTACCGTGAAAAACGTGAACAATACGGCAATGAATTCAATGCTGAAATGGGAGCAGAAGCGGTTAAACAACTCTTGAATGATGTTAAATTGGATCAAGAAGTGGACGAATTAAAAGAAGTCTTAAAAACAACTACTGGTCAAAAACGGACACGTGCGATTCGTCGTTTAGACATTTTAGAAGCATTCCGTAATTCTGGTAACCAACCTTCATGGATGGTTATGGATGTTGTTCCTATTATTCCACCAGAAATTCGCCCAATGGTTCAATTAGAAGGTGGACGTTTCGCTACAAGTGATTTAAATGACTTGTACCGTCGTGTAATCAACCGTAACAACCGTTTGAAACGTTTATTAGATTTAAATGCGCCGAATATTATTGTGCAAAATGAAAAACGTATGCTACAAGAAGCAGTAGATGCATTAATCGATAATGGTCGTCGTGGCCGTCCAGTTACTGGACCAGGTAACCGTCCATTGAAATCATTGTCACACATGCTTAAAGGGAAACAAGGTCGTTTCCGTCAAAACTTACTAGGTAAACGTGTCGATTATTCAGGACGTTCAGTTATTGTTGTTGGACCATTCTTGAAAATGTATCAATGTGGTTTACCAAAACAAATGGCTATTGAATTGTTCAAACCGTTTGTAATGAAAGAATTAGTTGAACGCGACATCGCAAGCAATATTAAAAATGCTAAACGTAAAATTGATCGTCAAGATGACGCTATTTGGCCAATTTTAGAAGAAGTGATTCGTGAACATCCAGTACTATTGAACCGGGCACCTACTTTACACAGATTAGGGATTCAAGCATTTGAACCTGTTCTTGTTGAAGGTAAAGCTATCCGTCTTCACCCATTAGTGTGTGAAGCTTATAATGCCGATTTTGATGGTGACCAAATGGCTGTCCATGTACCGTTAAGTGACGAAGCACAAGCTGAAGCTCGTATGTTGATGCTGGCTGCACAAAACATCTTGAATCCAAAAGATGGTAAACCAGTTGTAACACCTTCTCAAGATATGGTCTTAGGTAACTACTACCTGACTATGGAAGAAGAAGGACGTGAAGGCGAAGGAATGCAATTTAGTAGTTTGAATGAAGCAATGCTTGCTTACCAAAGCGGATACGTTCATTTGCACTCTAGAATCGCAATCAAACCAACTGATATTCCAAACAAACCATTTACTGAATGGCAAAAAGAGAAATTAATGATTACGACCGTTGGTAAATTGATCTTTAACGATATCATGCCAAATGAATTCCCGTATATGAATGAACCAACACAAAGCAACTTGGAAGTTCAAACTCCAGACAGCTATTTTGTTGAACCGGGTATAGACGTTCTTGCACATATTCAAGCGCAAGAATTAGTTAAACCATTCAAGAAGAAAAACCTTGGAAATATCATTGCTGAAGTATTCAAACGATTCAAAATTACTGAAACGTCTAAAATGCTAGACAGAATGAAAGATTTAGGATACAAATATTCTACTAAAGCTGGTATTACAGTTGGTATCGCTGATATCGTAGTATTAGAAGAAAAACAAGAAATTCTGGATAATGCTCATTTACAAGTTGAAAAAGTAACGAAACAATTCCGTCGTGGTTTAATTACGGATGAAGAACGTTATGAACGTGTTATTGATATCTGGAACAAAACAAAAGACCTAATTCAAATCAAGTTAATGGAAAGTTTGAATGACCTTAACCCAATCTTTATGATGAGTGACTCTGGTGCCCGTGGTAACATTTCCAACTTTACTCAGCTTGCTGGTATGCGTGGATTGATGGCTGCACCGAATGGTCAAATCATGGAATTGCCGGTTACATCTAACTTCCGTGAAGGATTGTCTGTCTTAGAGATGTTTATCTCTACCCATGGAGCTCGTAAAGGGATGACCGATACAGCCTTGAAAACAGCTGACTCAGGTTACTTGACTCGTCGTTTAGTTGACGTTGCACAAGATGTTATCATTCGTGAAACAGACTGTGGTTCTGACCGTGGACTAGTGATTTATGCAATCAAAGAAGGAAATGAAGTTATTGAACCGCTTGAAGAACGTTTACTAGGACGTTACACTCGCAAAACAGTCTTTAACCCTGAAGATGGAACAGTGATTATTGGCGAAAACCAAATCATTACTGAAGACATTGCCAGAGAAATTATTGCTGTTGGTATCGAAGAAGTAACGATCCGTTCCGTATTTACATGTAATACGAAACATGGTGTGTGTAAACATTGTTATGGCCGTAACTTAGCAACAGGTTCTGAGGTTGAAGTTGGAGAAGCAGTTGGAACAATTGCCGCTCAATCAATCGGAGAGCCCGGTACTCAATTAACAATGCGTACGTTCCATACAGGTGGAGTTGCCGGAGATGATATTACTCAAGGGCTTCCTCGTATTCAAGAAATTTTTGAAGCTCGTCACCCTAAAGGTCAAGCTGTGATTACTGAAGTTACTGGGGAAATCATCTCAATTGATGAAAATCCAGCAGCTCGTACAAAAGAAGTTACGATCAAGGGAGAAACGGATACTCGTTCTTATCAAGTTCCGTTTACTGCGCGTATGAGAGTTGCAGAAGGAGATATTATTCACCGTGGTGAAGCATTAGACCAAGGTTCAATTGATCCTAAAGAATTGTTGCGTGTTCGTGATGTGCTTGCAGTTGAAAACTACTTGTTACGTGAAGTACAAAAAGTATACCGTATGCAAGGGGTAGAAATTGGCGACAAACATATCGAAGTTATGGTACGTCAAATGTTACGTAAAGTACGCGTAATGGATCCAGGTGAAACAGATATTTTACCAGGTACATTAATTGACATTCATGACTACACAGATAAAAACTTTGAAACATTGGTATCTGGCGGAATTCCTGCAACAGCTCGTCCTGTATTGCTTGGAATTACAAAAGCTTCCCTTGAAACAAATAGTTTCTTATCTGCTGCATCATTCCAAGAAACAACACGTGTCTTAACGGATGCTGCGATTCGTGGAAAACGTGATCCTTTATTAGGATTGAAAGAAAATGTTATCATTGGTAAAGTAATTCCAGCTGGTACTGGAATGGCTAAATACCGTAAAATGAAGCCTAAAGGTGTTGGCGTTGTAAGTGAAAATGTTTACAGCATCAATGATCAAGTGGAACCTAAATAACATGAAAAAGAGCTCTTCATATTTATATGAGGAGCTTTTTTTTGTACTCTTTTGTAGGATATGAGAGGAGCAAATAGTTTAGGATTTTTTTAAGATATGTTAAGGTGAATAATGAAAAGAACTAGACACCATAATTTGAAGGAGTGATTTTAGTGGCAAACACACAAGCAAAATTACCAGAAATTCAAACGGGACTTTATATCAACGGGCAATGGGTCGAAGGATCACTAGAAAAAAAAGCAGTCAACAATCCAGCAACTAAAGAAGAACTAATACAAGTTTCTCAAGGTGGAGAAACTGAAACGTTAAAAGCGATTCAAGCAGCTAAAGAAGCTTTTCCAAAATGGTCAGGTATGGAACTGGCGGATCGTGTGGAACTTATCCATGCAATTGCCGATAAGATTGAAGAAAAAGCAGATCAATTAGCCTTGATTATGACCCTGGAACAAGGGAAACCAGTAAAAGAAGCTAAAGGAGAAATCCTGACTAATATTCAAAATCTTCATTGGAATGCAGAAGAAGCGCGACGTATTTATGGAGAAACGATACCTGCTCCTAATCAACACAAATATGAAGTGAAAAAGCAACCGGTTGGCGTCATTGGAGCAATCACTCCATGGAACTTTCCGTCAAATATGATTGTACGGAAAATCGCTCCAGCTATTGCAGCGGGATGTACCGTCATTCTAAAACCTGCAAGCAGTACACCATTATCAGCTATTGCGATTTTTGAAATTTTCCACGAAGTTGGCTTGCCAGCAGGAGTAGCCAATCTCGTTATCGGGCCATCAAAAGAAATTGGAAAGACACTAACCGATAGTGATGATGTGCGAAAATTAACCTTTACAGGTTCAACTGAAGTAGGGAAGATGCTCTATGAACAATCTGCTCAAACAATGAAGAAAATTTCGTTTGAATTAGGAGGTCATGCTCCGTTCATCATTTTTGACGACGCAGATATTGATCAAGCGGTAGATGGGCTTGTTGCTATGAAGTTTAGAAACAATGGGCAAGCGTGTACATCTCCGAATCGTATTTTTGTGAGTAAAGCCGTTAAAAAAGAATTTGTTAAAAAGTTAGAAGCGGCCGTTGGAAAAGTAACGGTCGGTAATGGTTTAACGGATGTCATGGTAGGGCCACTTATCAACGGAGAGGCAATCGAAACAATTCAAGCTCAAGTCGACGATGCAAAAACTAAAGGAGCTACTGTGCTTGCAGGAGGCGAAAGACTCACTGAGGGAGACTACGCTAATGGTTACTTTTATGCGCCGACGATCTTAGATGGAGTGACCACCGAGATGGATATCTTCTATGAAGAAACATTCGGTCCGGTTATTCCGTTGATTGATTTTGAAGATGAGGATGAAGTCATCACAATGGCGAACGATAGCATCTTTGGTTTAGCATCTTACTTCTTTACGTCTGACTTAAAACGAGCTGAAAAGGTCAGTGAAGCTTTAGAATATGGGTTAGTTGGTGTCAATAATACAGCTATTTCGACTTCTGAGGCACCATTTGGCGGAGTGAAACACTCAGGAGTTGGCCGTGAAAATGGAAGTTATGGTATACAAGAATTTTTAGAAGTGAAATTTGTTCATACAAAATATTTAGATTAGGAACATAAAAAGCTGAGGCATTGTCCTCAGCTTTTTTTTAGTTCTCTATCAAATGGAATGGACGGATTTGATTGAATCCTATATAGGGTCACAAGCAATAAGCAATGAAAGTTCCTAAAAAAATAAAAGGAGCAAATGGAATCGGGTAGTTGTAAGGAATTTTTTTACTGAACAGTAAGGGAAGGTATACAAGAATAGCGGACATAGATGCAATAAGAAGGGCAACTATACTTGAGTGATAGCCCAGTAATAAAGCAATAATTCCTAATAACTTCACATCTCCACCACCTATAGGAGTAGAAGAGAAGTGATAAACAAAGTAAAAGAAACCAAAAAAACCTAATCCACTAAAGATATAAAAACTAATCGGGTAGGGGTGAATAATCAAGCGGCCTAAAAAGACCCATAAAAAAAATAAAGTCATTAATTTATTTGGCAAAAGTTGGTAATAACTATCAGAAATTATAAAGATGAGGCCGAAAGCAACAACTCCTGTAATAAATAATCCTTCTACTCGGAAAGATAGATAAGTAGAAAAGATAAACAGGAAAACAAATCCCATAAAAATTTCCGCTAACGGATAAAGAATAGAAATCTTTTGTTGGCAATCACGGCATCTTCCTTTTTGGATAAGGTAAGATAAAATAGGAATCAATTCAAAAATAGATAAGGTATGATGACAATTTGTACAATGAGAGCGAGGAAAAACAATGGATTGATGAATTGGGACCCTCGTTCCTATGACCATCAAAAATGATCCCAAACAACACCCTGTAAACCAGATCAGTAAAGACAAGCTACTTATCAGCATTTTTTTCACCTCAAATGAACGACTTATAATAAATATATGTTAATTAAGAAAGAAAGCTTTAAAAAAATAATGAGGAGGAGTATACTAGTAAAAGTGCCAAAGAGATAAAAAAACTTTTTGCATTTTCAACTCAACTTGTTGACAATAAAATTAGACCATGTTATGATTCAAAAGGTGCTTTTGTACGCAGATTCCTGTCTATCAGTCGTGCTGACTGGTACATTGGCCTTAAACTATACAGACTGGTTGGTTGCAGTTTTGCAGCACTTATTTTTTTGCTGAAAAAAGAACCGCCTGGATGTGTGGACTAGAATAATAACATAGGGAAGGAGGAAACAATCGATGCCTACTATTAATCAATTAGTACGTAAACCTCGTAAATCAAAAATTGAAAAGTCTGAATCTCCGGCTTTAAACAGAGGTTACAACAGCAAAAGAAAAAAACAAACAACAGTAAACTCACCTCAAAAACGTGGTGTTTGTACTCGTGTGGGAACTATGACTCCTAAAAAACCTAACTCAGCGTTACGTAAATATGCACGTGTTCGTTTGTCTAACTTAATTGAAGTAACTGCTTATATCCCAGGTGAAGGTCACAACTTGCAAGAACATAGTGTGGTTCTTTTACGTGGAGGACGAGTGAAAGATTTACCAGGAGTTCGTTACCACATCGTTCGTGGAGCTTTAGATACTGCTGGTGTTGCAGATCGTAAACAAAGCCGTTCTAAATACGGAACTAAACGCCCTAAATAATAAGCTTATTGCTTAAATGAAATAAAAAAACTATTCTAAAAAGATAATTATTATCGAAAGGAGGAATTTGGATGCCTCGTAAAGGTCCTATTACTAAACGTGATGTTTTACCTGATCCACTTTATAATTCTAAACTTGTAACTCGTTTGATCAACCGTATCATGGTTGACGGAAAACGTGGGAAAGCTGCTACAATTCTTTATAATGCATTTGACATGATTAAAGAACAAACTGGCAACGAACCTATTGAAGTATTTGAACAAGCAATGAAAAATATCATGCCTGTTCTTGAAGTTAAAGCTCGCCGTGTTGGGGGTTCTAACTACCAAGTTCCAATCGAAGTTCGTCCAGAACGTCGTACGGCTCTTGCTCTTCGTTGGTTAGTAAGCTACTCTCGTCTACGTGGAGAAGATACTATGGAACAACGTCTTGCTAAAGAAATCATGGATGCTGCTAACAATACTGGAGCAGCAGTTAAAAAACGTGAAGACACTCATAAAATGGCTGAAGCAAATAAAGCTTTTGCTCATTACCGTTGGTAAGATTTTTTCTAGAGAAGGCTTTGGTGCACTTGTGCACCTTAGCCTTTAAAGGAAGAATTGAAGTTTCTTAGTTCAAATTAAATTAAGAGAGGTGTTATTGCAAGATGGCAAAAAGAGAATTTTCTCTAGAGAATACCCGTAATATTGGAATCATGGCTCATATTGATGCTGGTAAAACAACAACAACTGAACGTGTTCTGTATTATACTGGTAAAATCCATAAAATTGGTGAAACCCATGAGGGTGCTTCACAAATGGACTGGATGGAACAAGAACAAGAACGTGGTATTACAATTACATCAGCTGCAACAACAGCTGCTTGGCATGATCACCGCGTAAACATCATCGATACTCCTGGTCACGTTGACTTCACTGTTGAAGTAGAACGTTCTCTACGTGTTTTAGATGGTGCTGTTGCTTTACTTGATGCACAATCAGGTGTTGAGCCTCAAACTGAAACAGTTTGGCGTCAAGCAACAACTTACGGCGTACCTCGTATTGTATTTGTAAATAAAATGGATAAAACAGGTGCAGATTTCTTGTATTCTGTTGGTACTATTCTTGACCGTCTACAAGCAAACGCTCATCCGATTCAATTGCCAATTGGTGCTGAAGATAACTTCACAGGTATCATTGACTTGATCAAGATGAAAGCTGAAATGTATACAAATGACTTAGGAACAGATATCCGTGAGGAAGACATTCCTGAAGAATACGTTGAATTAGCAGAAGAATGGCGTACAAAATTAGTTGAAGCAGTAGCAGATACAGATGAAGCTTTAATGGAGAAATATCTTGAAGGTGAAGAGATCTCTGAAGCTGAATTGAAAAAAGCTATCCGTACTGCAACAGTTAACGTTGAATTCTACCCAGTTTTATGTGGTTCAGCATTTAAAAACAAAGGTGTTCAATTAATGCTTGATGCAGTCGTTGACTACCTACCGTCACCACTTGATGTACCTGCAATCCAAGGAATCTTACCTGATTCTGAAGAAACTGTAGAACGTCATGCTGATGACAGCGAACCATTCTCAGCATTGGCATTTAAAGTTATGACTGACCCGTACGTAGGTCGTTTAACTTTCTTCCGTGTTTATTCTGGTACGTTACAAGCAGGATCTTATGTACAAAACTCAACTAAAGGAAAACGTGAACGTGTAGGTCGTATCTTGCAAATGCATGCGAACTCTCGTAGCGAAATTCCTGAAGTGTTTGCTGGCGATATTGCAGCAGCTGTCGGATTGAAAAATACGACTACTGGGGATACTTTGTGTGATGAAAAAAGTCAAGTAATCTTAGAATCAATGGACTTCCCAGAACCAGTTATCCAAGTAGCTATTGAACCAAAATCAAAAGCTGACCAAGATAAAATGGGTGTTGCGTTACAAAAACTTGCTGAAGAAGATCCAACTTTCCGTGCTGAAACTGACCACGAAACTGGCGAAACAATTATTGCTGGTATGGGTGAGTTACACTTGGACATCATTGTTGACCGTATGAGACGTGAATTCAATGTTGAAGCTAGTGTTGGTGCTCCACAAGTTTCTTATCGTGAAACATTCCGTGGTTCTACTCAAGCAGAAGGTAAATTCGTTCGTCAATCAGGTGGTAAAGGTCAATACGGTCACGTATGGATCGAATTCTCTCCTAATGAAGAAGGAAAAGGTTTTGACTTTGAGGATGCAATCGTTGGTGGTACTGTTCCTCGTGAATATATCCCAGCAGTTAAAGCTGGTTTGGAAGCTTCATTAGACAACGGAGTTCTTGCTGGATATCCATTAGTTGATATTAAAGCAAAACTTTATGATGGTTCATACCATGATGTCGATTCAAATGAAACTGCCTTTAAAGTTGCTGCTTCAATGGCATTGAAAAATGCTGCTAAAAAAGCAAATCCAGTTATCTTAGAGCCTATGATGGGCGTTGAAATTACAATTCCTGAAGATTATTTAGGAGACGTAATGGGACACATCTCTGCTCGTCGTGGACGTATCGAAGGTTCTGAAGCTCGTGGAAATACTACTATCGTTAAAGGTATGATTCCATTGGCTGAAATGTTCGGTTATGCAACTGCATTACGTTCAGCAACACAAGGTCGCGGTACTTTCTCAATGACATTTGATCATTATGAAGATGTACCAAAATCTATTTCTGAAGAAATTATCAAGAAAAATGGCGGATCAGCAAACTAATCTTAATTTGCTCTCCAACGTTAAGTATTGATTTTCTAATGGATAATCGTTATAATTTTTACAAATGATGGGGGCGGAATAATCTTATTCTGTTCTTATCACTAAAAAAACAACTCACTATGAGGAGGAAATTACTAAAATGGCAAAAGAAAAATACGATCGCTCAAAAACGCATGTTAACATTGGTACTATTGGACACGTTGACCATGGTAAAACAACATTAACTGCTGCAATCACAACTGTATTAGCTAAAAGAGGTTTCAAGAGTACTGCAACGGACTACGCTTCAATCGATGGAGCTCCTGAAGAACGCGAACGTGGAATCACGATCAACACTTCTCACGTTGAATACGAAACTGAAACTCGTCACTACGCTCACGTAGACTGCCCAGGCCATGCTGACTATGTTAAAAACATGATCACTGGTGCTGCACAAATGGATGGAGCTATCTTAGTAGTATCTGCTGCTGATGGTCCAATGCCACAAACTCGTGAACACATTCTATTGTCTCGCCAAGTTGGTGTTCCATACATCGTTGTTTTCTTAAACAAAGTTGACCAAGTTGATGATGAAGAATTATTAGAATTAGTTGAAATGGAAGTTCGTGACTTATTGTCTGAATATGACTTCCCAGGCGATGACACTCCAGTTATCTCTGGTTCAGCTCTTAAAGCTCTTGAAGGCGTTGAAGAATTCGAAGATAAAATCATGGAATTGATGGATGCTGTAGATTCTTACATCCCAACTCCAGAACGTGATACTGACAAACCATTCATGATGCCAGTTGAGGATGTATTCTCAATTACTGGACGTGGAACAGTTGCTACAGGACGTGTAGAAACTGGACAAATCAAAGTCGGTGAAGAAGTAGAAATCATCGGAATTCATGAAGCTACTACTAAATCAACAGTTACTGGTGTTGAAATGTTCCGTAAATTGTTAGACTTTGCTCAAGCAGGGGACAACATTGGTGCATTATTACGTGGGGTTGCTCGTGAAGACATCCAACGTGGACAAGTTTTAGCTAAACCAGGTTCAATTACTCCACATACAAAATTCTCAGGTGAAGTTTATATCTTATCTAAAGAAGAAGGTGGACGTCACACTCCATTCTTCGCTAACTACCGCCCACAATTTTACTTCCGTACTACTGACGTAACTGGTGTTGTTGAGTTACCAGAAGGTACTGAAATGGTTATGCCAGGAGACAACGTTACAATCAACGTTGAATTGATTGCACCTATCGCTATCGACCCAGGTACTAAATTCACTATTCGTGAAGGTGGACGTACTGTTGGAGCCGGCGTTGTTGCTTCAATCGAAGCTTAATCAACTCTAAGAATAAACAATAAACATTGACTCTATCTGGTATAGAGCGTGATCATACGAGAAAAAAGCTCTGTCATTGTGACAGGGCTTTTTTATTTGGCAACTTGTACTAGTTTTCAAAATAAAATTTTTATGAATAGAGTATAATAGATAAAAAGATTAACTGACTATCTAATCATTAGGAGTTGTAAAGATGGATTCAAAACTAATTATATTACGTGGAAATTCTGGAAGTGGTAAAACAACAACGGCTTTAAAATTGCAAGAACTATTGGGAGAAGCTACTTTAGTTGTTTCTCAAGATGTAGTTAGACGAGATATGCTTAAAGTCAATGATCGAGAAGGCAATCTATCTATCGATTTAATCAAGCAAATTACTGAATATGGATTAGGGAAATGTCCTTTTGTCATTGTGGAAGGGATCATGGTAAATAAGAGGTATAAAAGAATGCTGCTAGATTTAATAAATATGTTTAAACCGCATGTTTATGTTTACTACTTTGACATACCTTTTGACGAGACTTTTGACAGACATAAGAAAAGGACAAAGGTAAATGAATTTGGCGAGAATGAAATGCGTAGTTGGTGGAATGAAAAAGATTATCTAGGAATTCCACATGAAAGATTGATTCTAAAAGAGTTGACTCAAGAAGATGTTGTGCAAGTTATAATGAATGACTTAGGAAAGTGAAAATTGAATATACATATGATAAAATTTATATAGTAGTAAGAAAACTCTCATAATTTTATCATTGATATGTTACACTAAAGAGCATTAGTGATAAGGAGTGATAGAATGACAAAAACTGTAGATATTGACTGGAATAATTTAGGTTTTAGTTACATAAAAACCGATTATAGATACGTTTCGTTCTGGAAAGATGGAGAATGGGATAATGGAACTTTGTCAGAAGACAATAAAGTTCATATCAGTGAAGGGTCGACGGCCTTACACTATGGACAAACGGTTTTTGAAGGGATGAAAGCTTACCGAACAAAAGACGGTTCAATCAATTTGTTCCGACCGGATCAAAATGCTGAACGTATGCAACGCAGCTGTAGTAGATTAATGATGCCTGCTATACCGACAGATGCATTTATTGAGGCTGTTAAAAAAGTAGTAAAAGCAAATGAACAGTACATTCCACCATATGGTACAGGAGGTTCATTATATCTTCGTCCATATATGATTGGTGTAGGAGATAATATTGGAGTAAAGCCAGCAGAAGAATATTTATTTTCTATTTTTTGTATGCCTGTTGGAGCCTACTTTAAAGGTGGACTGAAACCTACTAACTTTATGGTTTCTGATTATGATAGAGCTGCTGGAAATGGAACTGGAGCAGCAAAAGTTGGAGGGAATTATGGAGGTAGCTTACTTCCGGGAGCTGAAGCTCATAAGCGCAACTTTAGTGATGCAATTTATTTAGATCCGACAACCCATACGAAGATAGAAGAAGTAGGTTCAGCAAATTTCTTTGGGATTACAAAAGACAATAAATTTGTGACACCTGTATCGCCTTCTATTTTGCCGAGTATCACAAAATATTCATTGCTTTATTTAGCAAAAGAACGTTTGGGACTTGAAGTTGTCGAAGGAGATGTATTGATTAATCAACTAGATGATTTTAAAGAAGCTGGGGCTTGTGGGACGGCTGCTGTTATTTCGCCAATTGGTGGAATACAAAATAAAGATGATTTTCATGTCTTTTATAGTGAAACAGAAACTGGACCAGTGACAAAGAGATTATATGAAGAACTTACCGGAATTCAATATGGTGATATAGAAGCACCAAGTGGTTGGATTCAAAAAGTAGAATAAAGTAAAACGGTTAGGATATTATATAGAAGAAAGAAATTAATCAAACAAATAAATAGACAAACAAAACAAAATAAGCTAAGATGGGAAACGTTGATGTAATCCTAACTTAGTTTATTTTTTTCATGAAACAGGATAAATGAGGAAAATTGTAAAAATAGAGAACTATTTTTTAGATAGAATAAATTAATTTAGCAAACATCAAAAAAAGCTTGATTAAAAAAGTGTTTTTTTGTATAATTAAAAAGGTGCTGATTTCATAAGTGGAATCGTGCTAGGGGTATTCGAAAGAAACCCAATGGCTATGAAACGAGAGGTTGCGACACACCCGGCCGCTTTGTCACGGCGCGTGTGACGGAAATTTTCGTGGAGCAATGTCTAATTTATAAAAATAGGCGAAGGAGGGAAAATAATGGCAAAACAAAAGATTCGTATCCGCTTAAAAGCATATGAACATCGTATCTTAGATCAATCAGCGGAAAAAATTGTAGAAACAGCAAAAAGAACTGGTGCTAGTGTATCTGGTCCAATTCCATTGCCAACAGAAAGAACTCTTTACACTGTGATCCGTGCGACTCACAAATATAAAGATTCTCGCGAACAATTTGAAATGCGTACACACAAACGTGTGATTGATATTGTTAATCCAACATCTAAAACTGTTGATGCTTTAACAAAACTAGATCTACCATCTGGCGTAGATATCGAAATCAAGCTTTAATTTTAAAAAAATAATGGAGGTGTACTCATGACCAAAGGAATCTTAGGAAAAAAAGTAGGAATGACACAAGTCTTTACTGAGTCTGGTGAATTAATTCCAGTAACTGTAATCGAAGCAACTCCAAACGTTGTTTTACAAGTTAAAACAATCGAAACGGATGGTTACGAAGCAGTTCAATTGGGTTACCAAGATAAACGTGAAGTATTGTCTAATAAACCTGCAATGGGTCACGTAGCAAAAGCAAACGCTACTCCTAAGCGCTTCATTCGTGAATTTGACGATGTTGAGCTTGGGGACTACGAAGTAGGACAAGAAGTGAAAGTTGATGCTTTCAAAGCTGGAGACATCGTTAATGTAACGGGGACTACCAAAGGTAAAGGATTCCAAGGTGTTATTAAACGCCACGGACATAGTCGTGGACCAATGTCCCACGGATCTCGTCACCACCGTCGTCCAGGTTCAATGGGTCCTGTAGATCCTAACCGTGTGTTCAAACGCACATTACTACCAGGTCGTATGGGCGGAAACCGCGTAACTATCAAGAATCTTGAAGTTGTTCGTGTTGACGTCGAAAAAAATGTAATTCTTATTAAAGGAAATGTACCTGGGTCTAAAAAATCCTTAATCCAAATTAAATCAGCTTTTCAAAAAGCTAAATAAAAATTAAGAGAGGAGGAACAAAGGAATGCCAAACGTAGCCTTATACAAACAAGATGGTACACAAAATGGTGAAGTTACTTTAAACGACGCTATTTTCGGTATTGAACCAAACGAAAACGTTGTTTTTGATGCAATCATCATGCAACGTGCTTCATTAAGACAAGGAAATCACGCAGTTAAAAACCGCAGTGCAGTACGCGGTGGTGGACGTAAACCGTGGGCTCAAAAAGGAACTGGTCGTGCTCGTCAAGGGTCAATCAGATCTCCACAATGGCGCGGTGGTGGAATCGTCTTCGGACCAACTCCACGTTCATACAGCTACAAACTTCCTAAAAAAGTTCGTCGCTTAGCAATCAAATCTGTTCTTTCTACTAAAGTAGTAAGCGGAGATTTAATCGTTGTTGACGCATTGAACTTTGATGCACCAAAAACTAAAGAATTTGCACAAGTGTTAAAAAATCTAAATGTTGATTCTAAAGCGTTTATCGTAGTAGAAAACGACAATGATTTCGCAACATTATCTGCCCGTAACCTTCCAGGAGTTAAAGTTGTAGCTTTTGATAATGTTACTGTGTTAGATGTTGTAGCGCATGAAAAATTGATTTTGACACAAACTGCTCTAACTAAGCTAGAGGAGGTTCTTCAATAATGGATGTACGTGACGTAATCTTGCGCCCAATTATCACTGAAGCAGCAATGGCTGCTCAAGATAACAAAAAATACACTTTCGAAGTGGATGTTCGCGCAAATAAAACTCAAGTAAAACAAGCGATTGAAGAAATTTTTGACGTAAAAGTTTCTAATGTTAACATCATGAACGTACGTGGAAAATTAAAACGTATGGGTAAACATACTGGATACACTAAAAAACGTCGTAAAGCAATCGTAACTTTAACAACTGAATCAAAAGAAATCGAATTGTTTGAAGCTTAATTAAAGCTTTGAAAATAAACATCGGGAGGTAAAACACGTGGGTATTAGAAAGTACAAACCTACCACAAACGGCCGTCGTAATATGACTGGTTCTGATTTCGCAGAAATCACTTCAACAACGCCTGAAAAGACATTGTTGGAACCAAACAAAAGAAAAGCCGGACGTAACAATGCTGGTAAAATCATGGTACGTCACCGTGGTGGCGGACACAAACGTAATTACCGTGTTATCGACTTTAAACGTAATAAAGACGGTATCGTGGGTATCATCAAAACTATTGAGTACGATCCAAATCGCTCAGCTAACATTGCTTTAGTACAATACGTTGATGGTATTAAAACATACATCATCGCACCTAAAGGAATCCAAGTAGGACAACAAATCGTTTCAGGAGAATCAGTAGATATCAAAACAGGAAATGCTCTTCTATTAGAAAACATTCCTGCTGGTACTGTAATCCACAATATTGAAATGAAACCAGGTAAAGGTGGACAATTAGTTCGTTCAGCTGGAACTAGCGCGCAAGTGTTAGGTAAAGAAGGCAAATACGTAATGATCCGCTTAAACTCAGGTGAAGTTCGTCTAATCTTAGGAACTTGTCGTGCAACAATTGGTTCTGTTGGTAACGAACAACATGAATTGATCAACATTGGTAAAGCTGGACGTTCTCGTTGGTTAGGCAAACGCCCAACTGTTCGTGGTTCTGTAATGAACCCTAACGATCACCCACACGGTGGTGGTGAAGGTAAAGCTCCAATCGGACATGCTGGTCCAATGACTCCATGGGGTAAACCTGCTCTTGGATTGAAAACACGTAACAAGAAAGCTCAATCTAATAAATTTATTACACGTCGTCGTAAAACAAAATAAACCTAGGTTAGTTGGTTTTTCCAACTTTCCTAAGGAATGGAAGGAGGTTCACCCATGGGTCGTAGTCTTAAAAAAGGACCTTTTGTCGATGAACACTTAATGAAAAAAATGAATGCAATGGCCGAAGGCGAAAAGAAATCTGTCGTTAAAACTTGGTCACGTCGTTCAACAATTTTCCCGAGTTTCATTGGTTACACAATCGCAGTCTATGATGGACGCAAGCATGTACCAGTTTACATTCAAGAAGATATGGTCGGACACAAATTAGGTGAATTTGCACCAACAAGAACATACCGCGGTCACACTGCGGATGATAAAAAAACTAAACGTTAATTTTGAGAGGAGGATAACTCGATATGGCAGAACAAATTACAGAAGCTAAAGCAACTGCTAAAACTGTTCGTATTGCAGCTCGTAAAGTTCGTTTAGTTGTCGATCTTATTAGAGGGAAAAGCATCGGAGAAGCAATTTCAATTTTGAAATTCACTCCACGTGGTGCTTCACCAGCAATCGAAAAAGTTTTAATGTCAGCAATTGCTAATGCAGAACATAACTACGACTTAGACGTAGAAAATTTGGTAGTAAGCGAAGCTTATGTTAACGAAGGACCAACGATGAAACGTTTCCGTCCACGTGCAAAAGGATCAGCTGCACCAATCTTGAAACGCACAAGCCACATTACAGTAGTGGTATCTGAAAAGAAGGAGGGATAATCTGTGGGTCAAAAAATTAATCCAACAGGCTTACGTGTAGGTATCATCCGCGATTGGGATTCTAAATGGTATGCAGAAAAAGATTTCGCAAACTATTTACACGAAGATATCGCTATCCGCGAATATATTGCAAAAAAATTAAGCGAAGCTTCTGTTTCTAAAGTAGAAATTGAGCGTGCTGCTAACCGTGTTAACGTTTCAGTTCACACTGCTAAACCAGGAATGGTTATTGGTAAAGGTGGGTCTGAAGTTGACGCATTACGTAAAAAATTAAATGATTTAACAGGCAAAAGAGTTCACATCAACATTGTGGAAATCAAACGCCCTGACCTAGACGCTAAATTAGTCGGCGAAGGAATTGCTCGTCAACTAGAAAGCCGTGTTGCTTTCCGTCGTGCTCAAAAACAAGCTATCCAACGCACAATGCGTGCTGGAGCTAAAGGTATTAAAACAATGGTTTCTGGCCGTTTAAATGGTGCAGATATCGCTCGTAGCGAAACACATTCAGAAGGAACTGTTCCTCTTCATACATTGCGTGCCGACATCGACTACGCATGGGAAGAAGCAGCTACAACTTACGGTAAACTAGGTATAAAAGTTTGGATCTACCGTGGAGAAGTTCTTCCTGCAAAAAAGAACACTGAGAAAGGAGGGAAATAATCATGTTAGTACCTAAACGTGTAAAATTCCGTCGTGAATTTAGAGGTAAAATGCGCGGTGAAGCTAAAGGTGGGAAAGAAGTAACTTTTGGTGAGTGGGGTTTACAAGCCGTAGAGTCAAAATGGATTACAAACCGTCAGATTGAAGCATCTCGTATCGCAATGACACGTTACATGAAACGTGGTGGGAAAGTATGGATTAAAATCTTCCCTCATAAATCATATACGTCTAAAGCAATTGGAGTTCGTATGGGTTCTGGTAAAGGAGCACCTGAAGGTTGGGTTGCACCAGTTAAACGTGGAAAAATCATGTTTGAAGTTGATGGAGTTTCAGAAGAAGTAGCTCGTGAAGCACTTCGTTTAGCTTCTCATAAACTACCTGTTAAAACTAAGATTGTAAAACGTAAAGAAATTGGTGGTGAATCGAATGAAAGCTAATGAACTTAAAGAGTTAACCACTGCTGAAATGGTTGAGAAAGAAAAAGCATTTAAAGAAGAGTTATTCAATCTAAGATTCCAGTTAGCTACTGGCCAACTAGAAAATACTGCTCGTTTAAGTGAAGTTCGCAAATCGATTGCACGTATTAAAACTGCGTTACGTCAAGCTGAATTACAAAAATAGTTGATTGTCAAAGGAGGTCACCAAACAATGAGTGAAGAACGTAATCAACGTAAAGTCTACCAAGGCCGAGTTGTTTCAGACAAAATGGATAAAACAATTGTTGTCGTAATAGAAACTCAAAAGAAACATAGCCGTTACGGTAAACGTATTAAATACTCAAAAAAATATAAAGCACATGATGAAAACAATGTTGCCAAAATTGGCGATATCGTAAAAATTATGGAAACTCGTCCGTTGTCATCTACAAAACATTTCCGTTTAGTAGAAGTTGTTGAAGAATCTGTTACAGTTTAAGGTTTTCCAACAAATAACATAGTTTCCAAATCTGGAAGGAGGATACCACAGTGATCCAAACAGAAAGTCGTTTGAGAGTTGCAGATAACTCAGGAGCTCGTGAAGTCTTAACTATTAAAGTATTAGGCGGATCAGGCCGTAAAATCGCTAACATTGGTGATGTAATTGTTTGTACTGTAAAACATGCAACACCAGGTGGCGTTGTCAAAAAAGGTGAGGTCGTTCGTGCAGTTATCGTTCGTACTAAATCAGGAGCTCGCCGTTCAGATGGTTCATACATTAAATTTGATGAAAATGCATGTGTAATTATCCGTGACGATAAGAGCCCACGTGGAACTCGTATCTTTGGACCAGTTGCTCGCGAATTGCGTGACAACAACTTCATGAAGATCGTTTCACTTGCTCCAGAAGTTCTTTAATAATCAACCATCCACAAAGGAGGTGCGTGAAAGACATGTACATTAAAACAGGCGATAAAGTAAAAGTTATTACTGGTAAAGATAAAGGAACTGAAGCTGTCGTATTAAAAGCTTTTCCTAAAAAGGATCGTGTAATCGTAGAAGGCGTTAATGTTATGAAAAAACATCAAAAACCTAACTCAGCGAATCCACAAGGTGGAATCATTGAAATGGAAGCCCCTATCCACGTTTCAAATGTTATGCTTATAAACGCTGCAACTGGCGAACCAACTCGTGTTGGATTTAAAGTTGAAGACGGCAAAAAAGTACGTATTTCTAAAAAAACCGGTGAAGTTTTAGATAAATAATAGATAAGGAAGGAGGTATGAACTTCATGAACCGCCTTAAAGAAAAATATATCCAAGAAGTAACACCTTCAATGGTAGAAAAATTTGGTTACAAATCAATTATGCAAACACCTAAAGTAGATAAAATTGTTATCAACATGGGTGTGGGTGATGCTGTATCAAATGCTAAAAATTTAGACAAAGCTGTTGATGAGTTAACAGTTATTTCTGGTCAAAAACCATTAGTCACTAAAGCAAAAAAATCAATCGCTGGCTTCCGTTTACGTGAAGGTATGCCGATTGGTACAAAAGTAACATTACGTGGAGACAGAATGTATGATTTCTTAGACAAATTAGTTTCTGTTTCACTTCCTCGTGTACGTGACTTTCACGGTATCAGCAACAAGTCTTTTGACGGACGTGGAAACTACACGTTAGGCGTTAAAGAACAATTAATCTTCCCAGAAGTTGACTACGATAAAGTAGACAAAGTCCGCGGAATGGATATTGTTATTGTAACTACTGCTAATACAGACGAAGAATCTCGTGAATTGTTAACACAACTTGGAATGCCATTCCAAAAATAAGAATAGGAGGCGAACTACGTGGCTAAAAAATCACAAATTGCTAAAAACAAACGCCCTGCTAAATTCTCAACTCAAGCATATACTCGTTGTGAACGCTGTGGACGTCCACACTCAGTTTACCGCAAATTTAAACTTTGCCGTATTTGCGTCCGTGAACTTGCCTACAAAGGACAAATTCCTGGCATGAAAAAAGCAAGCTGGTAATACGATACTCGCATAAAGGAGGCTAAATTCAATGGTCATGACAGATCCGATTGCAGATTTTCTAACTCGTGTACGTAATGCTAACCAAGCACGTCACGAACAACTAGAAGCACCTGCATCAAAAATTAAAAAAGATATTGCTAACATTTTGAAACGTGAAGGTTTCATTAAAAATGTTGAATACATGGAAGATGACAAACAAGGCGTTATCCGCGTTTTCTTAAAATACGGAAAAGACAACGAACGTGTTATCACAGGATTGAAACGTATCTCTAAACCAGGTTTGCGTGTATACGCTAAAGCTGGCGAAGTACCTAAAGTTCTTAACGGACTTGGTATTGCGATCGTATCAACTTCTGAAGGTGTCATCACAGATAAAGAAGCAAGAGCAAAAAATATTGGTGGCGAAATTATCGCTTACATTTGGTAATAAGAAAGACTAATCAAGGAGGTGTATTGCTGTGAGCCGTATAGGTAATAAAACAATCACTATCCCTGAAGGCGTAACGGTTACTCGTAATGAGAACATCGTTACTGTTAAGGGACCAAAAGGTGAATTGAGTCGTTCTTTCAGCCCAGTTATCACAATGAATGTAGAAGGCAACGAAATTAACTTTTCTCGTCCAAACGACTTGAAAACAAATCGTGCACTACATGGCACAATGCGTGCTAATTTAAACAACATGATTGTTGGTGTAACTGTTGGTTTTGAAAAGACATTAGAATTAATTGGTGTAGGGTACCGTGCACAATTACAAGGTAACAAACTTGTATTGAACGTTGGTTACTCTCATCCTGTAGAATTTACTGCAGACGAAGGTATTAACATTGAAGTTCCTGCTAACACTAAAGTAGTTGTTAAAGGGACAAACAAAGAAAAAGTTGGCGCTTTAGCTGCTAACATCCGTGGCGTACGTCCACCAGAACCTTATAAAGGTAAAGGAATTCGTTATTCTGACGAAATCGTACGTCGTAAAGAAGGTAAAACAGGTAAATAATAGCCTGGCTGCCTAATTTTCAACCATAAAATTAAAGAGGTGACAATTGTGATTACAAAACCAGACAAAAACAAACTACGTCTGAAAAGACATGGTCGTGTACGTTCTAAAATTTCTGGTACTGCAGAGTGCCCACGCTTAAACGTGTTCCGTTCTAATAAAAACATCTACGCTCAATTAATTGATGACGTAGCGGGTGTAACGCTAGCAAGTGCATCTTCATTAGACAAAGAAGTTTCAGGAGAAACAAAAGTAGCTCAAGCTTCAGCTGTTGGTTCAGCTATCGCTAAAGTTGCTACTGAAAAAGGTATTAAACAAGTAGTCTTTGACCGTGGTGGATACCTTTACCATGGCCGTGTGCAAGCTTTAGCTGAAGCTGCTCGCGAAAATGGACTAGAATTTTAAAAAAAGGAGGAATACCACACATGGTTTACATCGATCCAACACATTTGGAATTAGAAGATCGTGTCGTTTCAATCAACCGCGTAACTAAAGTTGTTAAAGGTGGACGTCGTCTACGTTTTGCTGCTATCGTTGTTGTCGGAGATAAAAACGGACACGTAGGTTTCGGTACTGGTAAAGCACAAGAAGTACCAGAAGCTATCCGCAAAGCAATTGAAGATGCTAAAAAGAATCTTATTGAAGTACCTATGGTAGATACTACGATTCCTCACGCAGTTATTGGTCGTTATAGCGGCGGTAACATTTTAATTAAACCTGCTGTTGCCGGTTCTGGGGTTTCTGCTGGTGGTCCAGTACGTGCCGTATTGGAATTAGCTGGAGTTGCAGACGTAACAAGCAAATCATTAGGTTCAAGCACACCAATCAACATGATCCGTGCTACTGTTGATGGCTTATTACAATTAAAACGCGTTGAAGAAGTTGCAAAACTTCGTGGAAAAACTGTAGAAGAAATTATAGGATAAGGAGGACATTAAGAAATGGCTAATTTAGAAATCACTTTAAAACGTAGCGTTATCGGACGTCCTCAAAACCAAAAAGATACAGTTCAAGCTCTTGGTTTAAGAAAAATCAACAGTACTGTAGTTAAGCCTGCTAATGAAGCTATCACTGGTATGGTTAAAACAATCTCACATTTAGTGGACGTTAAAGAAGTATAAAACATTTGTAAGTAGACTTTTATTGAAGGAGGTGCCTAATCTATATGAAACTTCATGAATTACAACCCGCTGAAGGATCTCGTAAAGTGCGTAACCGCGTTGGACGTGGGACTTCATCAGGCAATGGTAAAACATCAGGTCGAGGCCAAAAAGGACAAAACTCACGTTCAGGTGGTGGCGTACGTTTAGGATTTGAAGGTGGTCAAACACCATTATTCCGTCGTGTACCAAAACGTGGATTTACAAACATTAACCGCAAAGAGTATGCTATCGTAAATCTTGATACATTAAACCGTTTCGAAGATGGTACAGTAGTAACACCAGCGTTGTTAATTGAAACAAAAGTCATCAAATCTGAAAAATCAGGGATTAAAGTTTTGGGTAACGGACAAGTTGAACGTAAACTTACTGTTAAAGCAAGCAAATTCTCCCAAGCAGCTAAAGAAGCTATTGAAGCTGCTGGTGGTTCAATTGAGGTGATCTAATGATCAAACTGCTTATAGAGTCCTTTAAAACAAAGGAAATTCGAAGTAGAATCCTCTTCACTTTAGGTATTTTAATCGTATTTAGACTAGGAACTCATATAACGGTTCCTGGTGTTAATGCGGCAGCTCTACAAGATCTATCCTCAAATAGTTCTTTGTTCAGTTTGTTAAATACATTTGGTGGAGGAGCATTAGACAGTTATTCTATTTTTGCACTCGGTGTTTCACCCTATATTACTTCTTCAATTGTTGTTCAACTGTTGCAAATGGATATTATTCCTAAGTTTGCTGAATGGGCAAAACAAGGTGAAGTAGGCCGTAGAAAATTAAATCAAGTTACAAGATACTTAACGATTGGTTTGGCTTTTGTTCAAGCAATCGGTATCTCGTATGGATTTAATGCTCTAGTGGATCAAGGTTTGGTTATCAATCCTAGTACAACTACTTATCTTATGATTGCTATTCTGTTAACTGCCGGAACAATGTTGGTTATGTGGCTTGGAGAACAAATTACAGTTAAAGGATTTGGTAACGGGATCTCAATGATTATCTTCTCAGGTATCATTGCTCGCGTACCTTCTGATTTAGGAGACTTTTACAATTCGCAAATTCGAAATGCTGGAGACGATATGGCGCAAGCTATTCTTTTTGCTGTTTTGATTGCCATTGCTTTTGTAGCAATTGTTGTAACGGTCGTTTACGTCGAAAATGCAAGAAGAAAAATTCCTGTTCAATACTCAAAACGCTCAGCTGGCTCAGGTCAGGACACTCACTTGCCATTGAAAGTAAATTCAGCTGGTGTAATTCCAGTAATCTTTGCAAGTTCATTTATTATGACACCACAGACAATCTTAGGATTCTTTAGTGCTACGAATGCTGATGCACAATGGTACATCATTTTAAATAAGATTTTTAATTTGCAAGAACCGCTTGGAGCAGTTCTCTATACTGTTTTAATCGTAGTCTTTACTTACTTCTATGCATTCATTCAAGTGAATCCAGAGAAAGTTGCTGAGAACTTACAAAAACAAGGCGGATACATTCCTAGTGTGCGACCTGGAAAACCTACTCAAGATTTCATCTCAACAACGTTAACGCGGTTGAGTACAGTCGGAGCAGTTTATCTAGGAGTTATCGCAATACTACCGATAATTGCGTCGAACGTTTGGAACTTGCCTCAATCTGTTTCTCTTGGCGGAACCAGCCTACTTATTGTAGTTGGTGTAGCTTTAGAACTGATGAGACAACTTGAAGGACAAATGTCTAAGAAAAATTACCAAGGCTTTATACAATAAGAAGAAAGTGTTGGGGATTATCCTCGGCACTCATTCTTACATTTAAGGAGGAAAAATTTTGAATCTCATTTTAATGGGTCTTCCTGGTGCAGGGAAAGGAACGCAAGCTGAACAAATTGTTGACACATACCATGTGCCACACATTTCTACAGGGGATATGTTCCGAGCTGCTATCAAAAATGAAACTGCCTTAGGATTAGAAGCTAAAACTTATATGGATAAAGGCGATTTAGTACCTGATGAAGTAACAAACGGGATTGTAAAAGAACGTTTGGCTGAAGCAGATACTGAAAATGGATTCTTGCTAGATGGTTTTCCAAGAACGCTTAACCAAGCGCAAGCATTGGAAGAAATCTTAAAAGATCTAAACAAAGAATTAGATGCTGTTGTTTACATCAGTGTTAACAAAGATATCTTAATGCAACGTTTGACTGGACGGATTATCTGTCGTTCATGTGGTGCTACGTATCATAAAATCAATAAACCACCAGTGGTTGAAGGTACTTGTGATCGTTGTGGTGGACATGAATTCTATCAAAGAGATGACGATAAACCAGAAACTGTTGAAAATCGTATTAGTGTTAACCTTGAGTTAACCGAACCTCTATTAGACTTTTATAAAGAACGTAATGTGTTGTACACCGTAAATGGTGAAGATGACGTTAAAGATGTTTTCAAAGACATCCAAGGCATAATTGCAAACACTAAGTAAATGAACAGAGCAACAATGACTTCAAGATTTTCTTGATAGAAGTCACAGCCAGCTAGCTCATGGTTAAAATTGCTTGATCAGTTATCGAGCGAGGCTACTTGTCACTATATTTAATTTGTGGTACAATATTCGAGGTGTTGTGTTTTCAATGCTGATATACTGTATTAGTAATAAGAAGATTAAACAAATAGAAGGTGAGGGCTAAGTGCGCTCACTGTTTATCGCGTATTAAACGCGAAACAATTTTAAGGAGGTACTAGGCGTGGCGAAAGACGATGTCATTGAAATTGAAGGAACAGTCGTTGAAACTTTGCCGAATGCAATGTTTAAAGTCGAACTTGAAAATGGCCATGTTGTATTGGCTCACGTTTCAGGTAAAATCCGAATGCACTACATTAGAATCCTACCAGGAGACAAAGTCACAGTTGAGTTGTCACCTTACGATTTATCACGTGGTCGCATAACTTATCGCTTTAAATAATTGTACTCCGTCAATAAAATAGGAGGTATAGTTCATGAAAGTAAGACCATCAGTAAAGAAAATTTGTGACAAATGCAAAGTTATCCGTCGTAAAGGACGTGTTATGGTGATTTGCGAAAACCCTAAACACAAACAACGTCAAGGATAATCATTTAAAAAAACAGGAGGTGTAATTGTTAATGGCTCGTATTGCAGGTGTAGATATTCCGCGTGACAAACGTGTAGTAATTTCTCTAACTTATGTATATGGAATCGGTAAAACAACAGCTCAAAAAGTCTTAAAAGATGCTGGCGTATCAGAAGAAATTCGTGTACGTGACTTGTCAAATGATCAATTAGACGCTATTCGTGCGACAATTGATACATTAAAAGTTGAAGGTGACCTTCGTCGTGAAGTAAGCCAAGATATCAAACGATTGATTGAAATCGGATCATACCGAGGCATACGTCATCGCCGTGGTTTACCAGTTCGTGGACAAAACACGAAAAACAACGCGCGTACTCGTAAAGGCCCAGCTAAATCAATTGCAGGCAGAAAAAAATAAAACATTAGTAAGGAGGTAACCTCATGGCAAAAAAAGTTACACGTAAACGTCGTGTTAAAAAGAATGTAGAAAGCGGAGTTGCACATATTCGTTCTACTTTTAACAACACAATCGTAATGATTACAGATGTACATGGAAATGCGATTTCATGGTCTTCAGCAGGAGCTCTAGGATTCCGCGGATCAAAAAAATCTACTCCATTTGCAGCACAAATGGCAGCAGAAGCAGCTGCTAAAGTAAGTATGGAAAACGGAATGAAAACTGTAGAAGTTGCAGTTAAAGGACCAGGTTCTGGTCGTGAAGCAGCTATCCGTTCTTTACAAGCTACAGGATTAGAAGTTACAGCAATTCGTGACGTAACTCCGATTCCACATAATGGATGCCGCCCTCCAAAACGCCGTCGTGTTTAATTGAGAGCCGCTTCACTATGTCGGGTAGCACTCAGTAACATGAATTTAACGTTTTGAAAGGGGTATAGATAGAATGATCGAAATTGAGAAACCAAGAATTGAAACGATTGAGATCAGCGATGATGCCAAGTTTGGTAAATTCGTTGTAGAACCACTTGAACGCGGTTATGGTACAACGTTAGGAAATTCTCTACGTCGTATTTTGTTGTCTTCTCTTCCAGGAGCAGCAGTAACTACTATTCAAATTGATGGTGTATTACATGAATTTTCAACTGTCGATGGTGTTGTTGAAGATGTAACATCAATCATTTTAAATATTAAAAAACTTGCTCTCAAGTTATATTCTGGTGAAGACAAAACGATTGAAATTGATGTGAAGGGTCCAGCAGTAGTAACAGCAGCTGATATCATTTATGATAGCGATGTTGAAATTCTAAATCCTGACTTGTACATTTGTACAGTTGCAGAAGGCGCACGTTTCCACGTACGCATGACAGCAAAATCAGGACGAGGATATGTACGAGCTGAACACAACAAACAAGATGATATGCCAATTGGCGTATTACCAATCGATTCAATTTACACCCCGGTTAGTCGTGTGAATTATCAAGTCGAAAATACTCGAGTGGGTCAAAAAAATATTTCTGACAAGTTAACACTTGATGTTTGGGCAGATGGTTCGATTAGTCCAGAAGAGGCTGTTAGTTTAGCAGCTAAAATTCTTACAGAACATTTGAATGTCTTCGTAAATCTAACAGATGAAGCTCGTAAAGCTGAAATCATGGTAGAAAAAGAAGAAACTCATAAAGAAAAAATGCTTGAAATGACAATTGAAGAGCTTGATTTATCTGTTCGTTCATACAACTGTTTGAAACGTGCTGGAATCAATTCTGTTCAAGAGTTAACTGATAAAACTGAAGCTGAAATGATTAAAGTACGTAATCTAGGACGTAAATCACTTGAAGAAGTGAAATTTAAGTTAGCTGAATTAGACTTAAACTTACGCCAAGACGACTAGTACTGTAACAAGGGAGGAAATGTACAATGGGTTACCGTAAATTAGGACGTACAAGTTCACAACGTAAAGCAATGCTACGCGACTTAACTTCTGATTTGATCATCAACGAACGTATCGTAACAACTGAAGCTCGCGCTAAAGAAGTCCGTAAAACGACTGAAAAAATGATTACTTTAGGTAAAAAAGGCGATTTACACGCACGTCGTCAAGCTGCAGAATTCGTACGTAATGAAGTCGCTTCTGTTAAAGAAGATGGCGAAGATATCGTTGTTCAATCAGTTTTACAAAAATTATTTAGCGATGTTGCTCCACGTTACGCTGAGCGTCAAGGTGGATACACACGTATCATGAAAACTCAACCACGTCGCGGCGATGCTGCACCAATGGTTATTATTGAATTAGTTTAATTTTAATGTAGTGCTGAAATGACGAGTTGCCGCGTGTATTTAGTGCTTACTGAAATTGTTTGAAATTCAATGTGTTTCACTTTTTAGATGTATGCAAAGAGTGTTATGATGATGGGATCAATTTTATTGGTTTCCAAGTCTAGCTCGAAACTTCTCCTGATTTGAGTTTGCTCATTCAGGAGAGGTAAATTCATCAAAAGAAAGTGATTTTTTTTGTCTTAAGAAAGGAAGCAAATAGGTGGGGGTGTCCATATATTTGTTTCCTTTTTTAATACAAAAAGATAAGTGAAATTAGTGGTATTTGACCGGGTGAAAAGGAATTTCTCCTGGAATTTACGGGTTTGTTTTTGAAGAGCCATGGGACCGTCTGAAGCCTTTTCTTCAGACTTTCAAGCCTCAAACAAAGCTTAGTCGCTGAAGCGATAATACTTTGTCATTCGAATTGAATCCTTTATACGACTACATTCAATCCCTCCTCCTCCAGAAATTTTAACTAAGCTATTTTTTATGCTGTTATATCTATTCATTAGACTGTATGTGCTGCATAAAAGTAGTCTGTCTTATTGGATTGGGTCATAAAATATCTTTTAACGGACAAGTGAAGTAGAGAAGAGGAGTCACTCTTCCATGAAACGACTTTTCACGGAAGAGTGACATCTAAAAGTTTGATCACTTGTCCATCAAAGCAGGTTTAAGGGACAAGTGAAGCAATAATAGGTACTCACTTATCCATAAAAAGGGAATCAATTTGAGAATAAGTTATTTTTGTTTCGAAAAAATGAAAAAAGAGTTAAAAGTTCTGTAAAATAGTGTCAAGACACCCCAAAAAAAGATTGTGTAATGTTATACTATAAAGCAGTAAGTAATTTAAGTCTGAGGAAAAGCAGTATTCGTTGAGTGTATTGCAACGTAGCTTATTTTTTGTTAGTCTTAACTAAATTTGTACTTAGAAAGCTGGAAAAGAATTGATTCTTTTTTAGTATATAGAACGTGAGGAATGTTCAGTGAATAAAATCATAACGTTAAAAGATATTTCCTATCAATACCATGAAACTGATGATCGACCAGCGTTAAATAATGTCTCTCTTTCCATTGAAGAAGGCGAATGGATTGCTATTATTGGTCACAATGGTTCTGGTAAGTCTACTCTTGCAAAAACGATCAATGGGTTAGTTGCTCCTAGTCAAGGTGAAGTAACCGTTGGCGGACTTATTTTAAGTGAAGAAAATATTTGGAAAATTCGTGAGATGGTCGGTATGGTTTTTCAAAATCCGGATAATCAATTTGTAGGCTCAACGGTTCAAGATGACGTTGCATTTGGATTAGAAAATCAAGGGATACCTAGAGATGAAATGATTGAACGCGTAAAAAGCGCCATTACACGAGTTAAAATGCAAGATTTTATGGAAAAAGAACCGGCTCGTTTATCGGGTGGACAAAAACAACGCGTAGCGATTGCTGGAGTGGTTGCATTACGTCCGCAAATCATTATTTTGGATGAAGCAACGAGTATGTTAGACCCTCAGGGAAGACAAGAAGTTTTGGCAACAGTCAAAGAGATTAAAGAAAGAGCCAATTTAACGGTTATTTCAATCACTCATGATATCGATGAAGCAGCAAATGCCAATCGTGTTCTAGTGATGAAAAATGGAGAATTGGTGCAAGAAGGAACGCCGGAAGAGATTTTTTCTTATGGCGATCAACTGATTGAAATGGGTCTTGATCTGCCATTTGCTGAGAAGCTGAAAAGCGATTTACGCAATCGTGGGATCAATGTTCCAACAGAGTATTTAACCGAAGAAGGGATGGTGGACTGGTTATGGACATTACTTTCGAAAAAGTAGGCTATACCTACCAAAAAGGGACACCTTTCCAAAATCGGGCACTTTTTGATATTGACTTGCACATTAAAGAAGGCAGCTTTACCGCTTTAGTAGGGCATACGGGTAGTGGGAAATCTACTGTATTGCAACACTTGAATGCCTTGATGAAACCGAGTGAAGGAACCGTGACGATTGGCAACCGTGTCATTACGTCACAATCCAATAACAAGAACTTGAAAGGCATCCGTAAGAAAGTCGGAATCGTCTTCCAATTTCCGGAGTCACAGTTGTTTGAAGAAACGGTTGCTAAAGATATTGCTTTTGGACCGAAAAACTTTGGAGCTACAGAAGAAGAGGGTCTTGAGTTAGCGAAACGTATGCTGCCTATAGTGGGCTTAGACGAGTCTTACTTGGAACGCTCACCGTTTGACCTGTCTGGTGGCCAAATGCGACGTGTGGCGATTGCCGGCGTTTTAGCGATGGAACCTGAAGTCTTGGTCTTAGATGAACCAACTGCCGGTCTTGATCCACAAGGACGCAAAGAAATGATGGAGATGTTCTATCAGTTATACCGTACGCAAGGGTTGACCATTATCTTAGTGACGCACCAAATGGATGACGTAGCAAATTACGCGGATCATATGGTTGTTCTTGAAAAAGGGACTGTCATTAAAGAAGGAGATCCTCAAGACGTATTTAAAGACGCAGAGTGGCTTGAATCGAAGCAATTAGGTGTTCCTGCTGCCGTTTCGTTTGGTAGCCTCCTGAGCGAGAAAACGGGCCTTATCTTTAATGGCTTACCGTTAACGACCAATGATTTAGCAGATGTGATTGCGGCATCTTTGAAACTGCAACCCAATGAGTCAAAAGCAGGTGATGCCAAATGATGGATAAATTGATTTTTGGTCGTTACATTCCTGGAGATTCATGGATTCATAAATTAGATCCCAGGGCTAAATTACTTGGGACAGTTATTTTTATCGGGATTATTTTCTTAGCCAACAATTGGATGACGTATTTGCTATTATTGGCGTTTGCGCTAACAGCGATTCGCTTATCAACGATTAAACTGAGCTTTTTTATCAATGGAGTCAAGCCATTAATCTGGCTGATACTCTTTACCGTAATCTTACAAGTACTCTTTACCGGAGGAAGCACGGTGTACTTTGATTGGGGTCCAATTATTATTTCGCAAGAAGGATTATTGAATGGGGTATTCATTTTTTGCCGCTTTGTCTTAATCATCTTCATGTCGACATTGCTGACATTGACCACTATGCCATTATCGTTAACTGATGCGATCGAATACTTATTGCGTCCTTTGAAAGTAGTTAAAGTACCCGTTTATGAAATTGCCTTGATGTTGTCGATTGCCTTGCGCTTTGTGCCAACATTGATGGATGAAACCGAAAAAATCATGAACGCACAACGCGCTCGTGGAGTCGATTTTGGAGAAGGAAACATTTTCCAACAAATGAAAGCAATTGTTCCCATTTTGATTCCTTTATTCGTCAGCTCATTTAACCGTGCGGAAGAATTAGCTACGGCTATGGAAGCCAGAGGGTACAAAGGCGGCGAAGGACGTACAAAATACCGTCAACTCGAATGGGTGTCACGCGATACTGTAGCGATGCTGAGTTATGCTGTATTGACCGTCGGATTAGTCGTATTGAGAAATTGATGCAAGAAGTCAAAGAACCTTTCTGCTAGGTTGCGAGAGGTTCTTTGACTTTTAATTCCCTTAGAACAAGGTAGTGTAAAGGAGTCAAACAAATGAAATGGATACGTTATAAAATGATCGTGCAATACGATGGGACACACTTTGCTGGGTTCCAGATCCAACCGCATGATCGGACAGTGCAAGGCGAGATTCAAAAAGCGTTAAAAATCATGACCAAGGGAATAGAAGTGATTATTCATGGATCTGGAAGAACCGATTCTGGGGTACATGCTAAAGGGCAAGTCATTCATTTTGATTACCCATTCATGATCCCAGCTAAAAATATGAAGCGCGCATTGAACAGTTTAACGACGGATGAGATTTTTGTAAAAGAGGTCTCAATTGTTGAAGATGATTTTCATGCACGGTACAACACTTCTGGAAAAAAATACCAGTACCGTGTTGATCTCAATGCGATACCGGATCCGTTTAAACGGTTATATACGTTACATCATCCGTATCCACTTGATATGGACAAGTTGAGAAATGCACTGAAAGCCCTTGAAGGCGAACACGATTTTGCTAGTTTTTGTGCCAGCAACAGTGGTAGAGAAGATAAAGTGCGCACCGTATATGAAGCCAGTGTAGTGAAAGACGATTTCAACAATGAATTGCTTTTTACCTTCAGAGGAAACGGCTTTTTATACAATATGGTCCGTATTTTTGTGGGTACATTATTGCAAATCGCAAATGGATTGCGCCCAGCAGATGAGATTCAACGCCTGTTAGAAGTTAAAGACCGCAACGAAGCTGGTCCAACGGCTAAACCTCAAGGATTGTATTTGATGGAAGTCTATTATGAATCGTCAACCGCTAAAAAAGGTACAGATTATCAAGAAATCAGTGAAGTAGGAGAGCAGGTGCAGCATGAACTGGATCATACGGTCAAGTAAACGAAGTGATTATCCCCAATTGATGGCTATTGAAAATCAAATTTGGCATTTAGGCAATACGCCTCATGTCACGACTTATGAAACAGTAGAGGATTACGAGAAGCATTATACAGAGGGCTCGCAATTGGTAGCCATAGCTGAAGAGAATCAGCAAATTGTAGGTTTCTTAGGGTTTCATACTCCTAGCCGATTAGCTCCTCACCAGAAGACGTGGAGCATTGATGTAGGCGTTCATCCGGATGCAGCAGGTAAAGGGGTAGGATCGGCTTTACTAACGGCTATCAAGGCCTTAGCGGCTGAACATGGGATCCATAAATTAAGTTTACGAGTATTGTCTACGAACCCTGCTGCAATTCACTTGTATCAAAAAAACGGTTTTGAAATAGAAGGTCGTTTAAGAGATGAATTCTTGATTGAAGGACAGTATATTGATGATTTATTTATGGCATACTTTATTCCAGTCCCTAAAGTTTAGAGTAACTAGAATGTAAAATAGAATTGATGAAAAAATAAATTATTTCTATTAAAATAATTGACAAAAACCAATATTAAGGTTAAAATATTAAATGGTATTGTTTGCCACCACGATGAGCCCCGGAAACTTATTGTGCATTCAAACAAACAGATAAGAATATGGAGGAATAAAACGTGCGTACAACTTATATGGCAAAACCAAATGAAGTAGAACGTAAATGGTATGTGGTAGACGCAACTGATATCCCTATGGGACGTATGTCAAGTGTAGTCGCAGCTATTTTACGTGGTAAAAATAAACCAACTTACACACCAAATGTTGATACAGGTGATTTTGTAATTGTAATCAACGCTGACAAAACAAAATTAACTGGTAAAAAAGCAACTGACAAAATCTATTCTCGTAACATCGACGGTAACCCAGGTGGATTGAAACAAATCTCTGCTGGTGACTTACGTGCTAAAGATTCTCGTAAATTAATCGAATTATCTGTCAAAGGTATGCTTCCTAAAAACACTTTAGGTCGCGCTCAAGGCATGAAATTACATGTTTACGGTGGAGCAGAACACAATCACCAAGCGCAACAACCTGAAGTATTAGACATCACAAACTTAATTTAAGGAGGGAATATCTATGGCACAAGCACAATATATCGCAACAGGTAGACGTAAAAATTCAACTGCCCGCGTACGTTTAGTACCAGGTACTGGAAAAATCATCATGAACAAAAAAGATATCACTGAATACATCCCATTCCCATATTTACACGAAGTTGTTAAACAACCTTTAGCTCTTACAGAAACTTTAGGTAGCTACGACGTACATGTAAACGTAAATGGTGGTGGATTTACTGGACAATCAGGAGCAGCCCGTCATGGGATCTCTCGTGCGTTATTACAAGTTGATCCAGACTTCCGTGGCCCATTAAAAGCTGCAGGTCTATTAACTCGTGACCCACGTATGGTTGAACGTAAGAAACCAGGTTTGAAAAAAGCGCGTAAAGCTTCACAATTCTCAAAACGTTAATTTACTTTATATATATATAAAAAAGGAACTGCTTATATGGCAGTTCCTTTTTTTTTGCGCTAAAATTGGTAATCTTAGTTTGCTGCAGCCGTAAGAATGCAGTGATACACAGAGAGAGCAAAACTAGAAAATTTTAAAAAAGAACTAAATAAAAAATATTTAGTTGAAAGGTTGTAACAAAACAAATTAGACAGGTATCTAAGCATAAAAACAAACCACATTGGTATGCAACTTGTCTAAATGGTAAGTTTGTGATAACATGAAAATAGCAAGAAAAATATTGGAGGCTATCATGGTGAATAACTTAGGAAAGAGAATATTAGAATTGTCAATGGAGCAAGGAATATCACAAAGAAAATTGGCAACGATGATTGGGGTAACAGAAACTACTGTCTCAAGATATATTAAAGGAACTCGAGAGCCAAAGATTGAAATTCTTTCTAATTTGGCAACATTACTAGACACCACGATTGATGATTTGATTGGAGATGATACAAGCAATAAAAATCAAGAAGAATATCCACAGATAAAAAAACTTATAGCTCGCAATTCAAAAAATCTCACGATGGCAGAGAAGCGTGAATTAATTGATGTGTTGCTTTCAGAGGAGGAGTAATTTGGTTAGATTAAAACGTAGTCGCTATGAAGAAATAAAAAAAGTTGTTGCGGATACTATCGAAGATGCTGATATTAGAATTTATCCTTATGATGTATTTGAAGTTGCGAGAAGTTTAGAAATTAAGTTGATTTCCTATCAGTCGTTATCTCAGAAAAAAAGAGAAGCTTGTTTCTCTGAAAGTGAAGATGCTTTTTCAATACTTATAGATTTTAGAAATCATGCTGAATGGCATATTTATTACAATGAGGATATAGGTCATTGTCGCGTTAGGTTTACAATAATGCATGAAATAGGACATATTATGCTTGATCATGAAGATGGTAATGAAGTTGAAGAGTCTGAAGCAAACTTTTTTTCAAAGCATATACTAGCGCCACCATGCATTATGCATGAAGTGGGTGTAGAAGATTACGTAGATGTAGTAAATGAATTTGATGTCAGTCAAGAGATGGCTACATATCAAATCGAATACTATGATAATTGGGTGCAATATGGTGGGAAATACTATACAGAATATGAACTGCGCATTTTGAATCTATATCAAAAGGAACGCAGTGCAAGTGCATAAAAAAAGCCCGAGTATGGTTACTCAAGCCCTAGACAAGCATATTATACCATACTTGGGACAAAAAGTTGATTTTGTAAAAAGCTCATTCATAGATACAAATTCTGTTTTCTATGAATAAAGATTTTGTGTCTAATTTAAATATTTTATAAGGAGTGTATGTAAATGAGTCAGTTGATGATGAAAAATTTTGTCCCTAATAAAAATGGTGGTTATGCTGATTATAAATCTATTCAAAAGTTATTGCGGTTAGAAGCAGATAAAGAGGACTTTGGGCAAGCAATTGAGGAAACGGTAAATTGGATTAATGAGAAAGACGTATGCAATATAAAGGGGTCTAAAGAGCTCGTAGACCTATATAACAGCATAGACAATGAAAAGATGGATTTAGTTTTACCTTTGTCAGAAATTGAATATATTGGTTTTTATCATGATAACGAAGTAATTCTTAACTTAGACGGTTATCAAGCACGTGGAGTATATTCTTTTACTCCTGCTTTTTTAGATTCTTTATTTAGTCTAAAAAAATTTGGAGCCTTTTGTTTTAATCATGGAGAAAAAGATTTGCTTAATGAAAACATTCAAAAACTTATGGTTTCTCAGAAGAATCAAAAGCGACAATATCGTTTTATAATGGATGGTGATAATCTTTTGTTAAGAGGATTGACTACTACATCCTATAAAAATTATGACAATAATATAGCAATCTATCTAGCATTACATTCTCTTCACAAATATTCGAAAGAGAACAATGTTCATATTTTTGTTGAAAGTGGTTATATAGCAGATTCCAATCTTGATATTGTGTTTGTTCAAGAGGAGACAATTAAGTTAGATAGCAGTACTTTTGTAGAAATTGGTGTTAGACTGACAAACAACGAAATCACGGAAGGCAAACTTTCTATGGAATTTGTTTATAAAGTCTTTGATAAAAATAGAAATAGTTTTAAAGCGATCGGAGATACCGTAGTTGGAATTGTTCATACCTATCAAGTACCTACTATTCAAGGGAAATTGGATAATCTCGGTAGACTATCAATATATGCTAGAGAGATTATTGAACATATTCAGAACATTAAAAATAGGTCTAAATTGGATAGAGACCAGTTGTCTCTGATATTCAGTAGATTGTCACGAGCTAAGAAAAATGAAATAAGTAAAAATTCAAGCGAACGAATAGAGGCGCTATATAAAGAAGAGGTTGTCAATAATACATTTTCATTAGTAGAATTGTTTGGAAAAATAGATGCACTTAGTACTAGTATTGATGAAAAAACGTTTATCCAAATCGTTTTTAATGAGCTGATCAAAGATATTTTGTAGTGTAATTTTATTTGATTATCGATGTATCAATAATTTGAATTATTAAATATGAGAAGGTGAGATCATGAGCGTATCATCTCTTGAATCAAGAGAGAGACAATACACACGAGATATAGAAAGGTTAAATAGAGACTTAGTTGCAGCAGCAAAGAAAGAAAGTAATGCGTTAAAAAAACTTAGCCAGTTAAATCCGAAACTATTGAAAGCTAAATCAACATCACAAATATCCTCGTATAGTTCTCAAATACAAACGGAGAATAAAAAAATATTTGACTCAAAGAAAAAACAGTCTGATATTCAGAAAAAAATCTCTGATATAACATCAAAATTAAATAAAACACGAACTGATTTAGGCAAAGATAGAAACAAAGAAAGTCAAAAAGTATTAAATCGTATTCAATTTGAAAATAAAAATCACATTAATGAAATTGTTAGTAACCTTAATGAGTCAGACTTAGATAGAAATACTGTTACTAATCAAAATTTTGAGCACGATATTTTCTTTTCTTATGTTCATGAGGATAGTGATTATGCTGATCCTCTTGTAGAACTTATGAAAGATAATGGGATCGATGTTGTTTTTGACAAGAATGATTTAGCTTGGGGTCAGAGCATTATTGATTTTATTGATAACCATCTACGGTCAGTTAAATATGGAATAATTCTTTTGACACCTACGTATTTAAACAAATATTGGGCTAATTACGAGTTGAAGTCTTTATTACAACGACATTCACGCTCGAAAGGAAATAATATAATTTTACCAATTTGGCATAATATAACAGCCGATGAAATAGCAAGCCATAGTCTAGCATTAACAGACTTTAGTGCATTACCAACATCGATTTTTACTCAACAAGACATTGTAAAAAAAGTCTTAGAGCTTGTGCAGCCCCACGAAGAAAAAATTTGATTTAAGGACAAAAATTATTTGATAGAAAAAAATTAGCTGTGTTAGAAATTTGTGTAAAATTGCTGTTTATTTATGTCTGTAAGATAATATGAGGTAGATTCATGAATTATCTACCTCATATTCGTTTAAACTTGCTTCGTTTCTTTCCTTTTTGATTTTAACTAAACTTGAACTTAATACTATAATTATTAGTAAATAAATCGTTCTTCTGTAAAATAAGAGGTTACTCGGCAAATATTGTAGTTAATATCTGTCACTTGTTAGAAGTCTATAAGGCTTCTGTTAGAAATTTTTGATTGTATGTATCAAAGATGGATACCAAGGGAACGTTCTAATAATTATTCATTTTTTTAAGCAGTTCATTTACTTATATGTAATAAAATTGTAAAAAAATAAGGAGAAGAAATAATGAATAGTGAAAATACATGGATATATTCGAAAATTTCAAATGAATTTTATAAAGAGCATAGGAAACACCACTCTTTTATGAAAAGTTTAAAATTTTATTGGAATCAAAATAAACTGAATTTCATTCTTTTTTTAGTATGGATTATTTTAATAATTACCTGTGGTATTTTACAAACTATTTATAGTTTTGACTTTGTTCAAGTAGCTAGTGCTGTAATATTTCTTTTTATATATTACAGCACTCTTCTTGTTAGTATTTCTAGGGAAAAATCTAAAAATCTTCATGATGTAGATGATTCCAAGCTTTTTGTGAAGATGGAGAGTATATTAAAAAAATATAATATTACTGTAAATGATTATGAGCGATTGCTTTTAGAAAGTGAAAAAGAAATATATAAAAGTTCTGAAAAGTATAATAAGAGTTTATCCCATCTTTATAAATTGAGCACTCTTTTGTTAATTGCACCAATAGGATTTTTGTTGTCATTTGGCATTACTTTGGAAGGAAATGCTATTACTTCAGATTTAGACAAATATATAAACAATATTTCAAGTCTAATTCCTTTAACTATAGTATTTGGATGTGTAATTATCCTTAGTTTAATCATGCTTGGTACAATTATTTATAGTGATGCGTTTATGAATTTTATCTTTTATGAAAGACAAGTAGCGGTTGTTATGAAAAGGTATCTAGGTACCCTATGCTATGAAAAAACTGTTATTCACGATACACTTCCATCACGTGTGAAAATTTTAAAATAGCTTTAGAATAATTTAATTACAACTTTTTAGATATATAAATAGATTGTATTTTAAATGTTCTATATTCTTATCATAGAAGTGTACTAAATACGCAATTAAGCTTAGATATTTAAAGGATACAACGTTTTAGATTACTCATTTGGTATAATGATTAAGATGATTTTTTATGGGAAGAGATGGGAAAATAGAATCAACTCATAAAAGAAAAAGAATGTAGAAAAGAATACACAGGCTTAAAGTGAAAAGCCTGTATATTTCTCTTTGTACATTGCAGTAAACAGTTACACAGGGGGTATTTTGTAAAGAATAAAGAAAAAAATGTAGTAGTTATTAGGTAGTGGTTTATTTAAAAAAAGAAAAGAGGACATAGAATTGAACGAAAAAGAATACGATAAGAACAGTATCAAAAAAATCAAAGGATTAATCATTGGTATTCTAGTAATTATCTTATTGGTAGGCGGATTTTTAGTGTTTTTTGAAAAAATAGAAAATGGTTATGTAGGTGTTCGTTATTCAATGAATGGCGGAGTTAAAGATCAAACTTTAAGTCAAGGGGTTAAATTTGTAGGTCTGGATAAAGTAACCCAGTATCCTATTCGATTACAAACGGTTAAAGCAGAAAAATTAAATTTAGCAACAGAAGATGGAAAAGCTACACATGTATCTATTACATATGCCTATAAAGTAGATTCAAAAAAAGTTTCTGATGTATTTAAAGAATTTGGTAGTATTAATGTATAAGACATTGAAGCCAATTGGTTAAAAGCACAATTGCTTAAATCCTCTCGTGCTGTAGTAGCCAGATATAGTTTATTGGATGTAACGGGATCGAAATCAACAGAAGTTCAGCAATCCATTTTAGAAGATTTCACTAAAGCAGTTGAACCAAAAGGATTTCTGGTAGAAGATGTTGCTTTTGGGGTACCAGATGTAGATGCTGAAACACAAAAATCAATTGATGAGATCATCAAAGCTGGTCAAGAAAAAGAAAAAGCTCTCTTAGAAGCTGATACAGCAAAAACAAAAGCGGATAGCTTAGCCTATCAAAAAGTAAAAGCAGCAGAAGCAGAGGCTGAAGCAAATAAAAAATTATCAGAATCTATTTCAGAAGAATTGATCAAGTTAAAAGAAGTAGAAGCACGTTTAGAACATGGTTGGGTTGAAGTACAAACAGGTGAAGCAATTGTTGATACTAATAAGTAGGTGATAAAATGATTTTCTTCTTAGGTAAACTTATTTTTATAACGATATTAGTAACTTTAGTAGTTTGTTTAGCACGTTGGCTGTTTAAAGCAGAGAATAAAAATGAAGATGATGATTTCAATTTTTAAGCATCTTCTTTAAACTATATTATTGAAAATTTTAAGAAAGAGATTCTTGTGGTTACAAGAGTCTCTTTTCTGTTGCTTATCTTAAATTCCATTCTAATATAAATTACTGACATTTATTGGACAAATTATCTGCTCAATAAACAAAAATTTGTTTGTTACTTCGCGGTTTATCCTGTATTATTTAATGAAGAATGTAAAACCAGATATTGTTATGGTGGGTAAAGGATACAGGGAAAATAATGGATTTAGAAAATAGTGTTGTCTTGAGAACGTATCAATCATTTCTAAGAACTCACTAGTATGGAGAAAGAATCATCCCATTAATGTAGTCATTATTCCTCTTATCTCACTGAAAGTATTTAGTGTTACACTAACAAGGTGGTGTGATAAGTGAATTCAAAAGAGAAAATGTTAGAGATAATTAAAAAGAAACAAGCAGGTGGCGGGAGATCTAAACAAACCAACACGCCAAAAAATGATCTTAAAAACATGCGAAAAGGTCCAAAGATTTTTAATAAATAAGATGATTTACAGTACTCGGTCGGTAATTTTATACAAGATATATTCTTAAATGATGAATATGAAAAAGTATTGCAAAAAGCTATTAATTGTTTTGAAGAGAAAATGATGACTGATGAATTTCGAATATCTGCTATCCCGTATAACGTTCTAGTCCTTGATTTGTATGGAAAAATAGGTTTTGCTCGTATGAGCTAATAAGTAGATGTAGAATCCGTATGATTAAAATAATTAAGATAGCAGAAGAACTAAATGAAACAACCTGAGGTACAAATCAGCACAAACTCAATTTAAGGGAATGTTTATTACACAAGCATAATATGTCGCAATAGGTAGACATAAAATCCAACTGCCCGCGTACGATTAGTACCAGGTACTGGAAAAATCATCATAAACAAAAAAGATATACCTGAATATATCTCATTTCCATATTTACACGAAGTTATTAAGCAACCTTTAGCTCTTACAGAATCTTTGGGTAGCTACGACGTAAATGGTGATGGATTCACTTGACAAACTAGAACATGCCCTCATGAAATCTCTTGTGCGTTATTAAAAGCTGCAGGTCTATTAACGCGTAACCCACGTATGTTTGAACGTAAGAAGTTAGGTATAAAAACACATTTTAAGTGTACCACGAGTGGTTTTTAATTGACTAGCTTAATTTTACAATCCGCGATTACTAAATATATTGTCAATTTAAAAAAAATTAAGAGATTATAATTATCACGCATAAACTATTTTAGTGAGAAACCAATAGGATTGTAATTTCATAGCTATTTAATATTGTATAGGTTTTTAATACTATTTATGTAATAATTATACCAGAATAATAACGTATGGTATTTTATAAATGAAAGTGAGGATTGCAATGAAATTAAATGCAGCAGAACAAGTTGATGAAAAAATAAATAACGAAATGAAAAGGCAAGCACTATATAAGACTACTTCAACATTATTCTTATCTTTTAGTAGTTTGCTAATATTATTGGTAATTCAGCTCTTTATGGGTGATGTTAAAGGTGTAATGGATAATATTTTAGGCTTTTTCATAAAAGGTAGTTTGATAACAGTTGCTATTTCCAATATAGCTGGTATAATTTCAAATTTATTTTTTGAAAAACGGATACCTTCTAAAAAGATACATAAAACAGAAAATGAAAAACTATACTCAAATTTAGAATTCAAAGAATTCCAATTTTTAATAGGTTTTATAATTTTGCTGTTAACTTTAGGGCTGATGTATTCCGCTCTAGTAATTAGTGGGATGAATAAAATAATACTCATAGTACACTGTATTCTGTATGCTGCCAACATAATTTTAATTTATAACTTTAATTTATTTAAAGAAAAAATTTCGCCTGAAAAGTATAATGACTTTGTGAATGAAATAAATAACGCTAGAGATAATGTTTTATCAGGAAAAAATTTAGATGAAGATGAGGGTGTACAATTATGAAATCCATTGAAGTTTCAGAAATTAATTTTAATTTTTTAGAGTTGCAACAGCCTTCAGGCACAATGTATATGGGAATTTTAAAAGCCTTTGAAATTGAGGCTATATCAAAAGTAAACAGACTATCAGATGAATTTCAAGAAGAAGGGATTCATCATGAAAAAAATGTACAAAGAGATGAAAACATCAGAAGAGTTAAAGCGATTTCAAAATATGCAGAAACACCAGACGCGATTTTCCCTACACCTATTATTTTATCAGGAAGTAGCGATACCATATCTATTGATTTTGAGAAAAAAATTATAAATTTTAAGGAAAGTGCAAGTAAGAATTTTTCAATCATTGATGGACAGCACAGACTTTCAGGGATTAAAGAATCAAAAATATTTGAGAATCTAAATTTACCTATTGTAATTTGTTTAGATACAGAGCCATACCAGGATGCAATGATATTTATAACCATAAATGGTAATCAAGTAAAAGTGCCAATGTCAATAATTTATCAATTATTTGAAATAATGCCTGGTAGAAGTGTAGAGAAAACAAGTCATACAATTGTTAAAACCTTAAATGCAGATGAAGCTTCGCCTTTCTATAACAGAATAAAGATGTTAGGAACAAAGGCAAAATCTCAAGACTTTGCCCCACTTACGCAGAGCTCATTCATAACGCCATTATTATCTTGCTTCAAAAAAAATGGAATTTTTTATGAATATTACCAACAAGAGAAAGACCCAGTTATTTATAAAATTTTGTTAAATTATTTTAGTAGTGTAGCCGATGCTTTCCATGAAGACTGGAATAGTAATGATTCTTTACTTCCAAAAGCAATAGGACATAAAGCTTTAGTTGAACTATTACAGAATAATTTGTTTGAAATTGGTAGACGTGAAGGGACTTTGGACAAAAATTTCTTTGACAAAAAAATGATAAAAATAGCTGCAGGATTTGATTCTAAAATAACTAGTAAAAAATATGGATCTAGTTATGGTGGGGCTGGAAACCTATATAAAGACTTCGTTATGTACCTTGAGAAAGAATAGAATTGAATAGCATTGATATTGAGTAATGAAGAAATTCACACCATGCAAAAGTTAACTTTAAATAAATCTAAGTTGTTTTAATATAGATGACAGGGGTTGGAAATAGCATTAAGTAAAGAGTTATTTCTTTTTCTCCATTTTTTCCGATATCTTATATTATTGTGCCATAATAGTTTTGTAAGGAAAATTTATGCCTGGCCCTTCTTTAGTTGAATATTAAATATTTACTTCTACATAATAATCTTAATAAATTAAGTATTATCTGAATAATTCATAGTTTTTTTGAAAGACTCTAGAAAACTGTTCTAACGCTATTTTTATTTTCTCAGTACCGTTTGAGTGTGCAAAAGAACCCTAATCTGCTATGATTAAAGAGTTCATGCACAAAATCACTTTCTCTGAAATTTTGAAACTCAGTTCCTATCATGTTTACAAGGAACTCTTTTATAAAAATTGTGGAATATTCAGCATGTTAAATGGCAGTAGCACAAACTTTTTTAAATATTTTAAAATAGACTAATTTCAAAGGCTTAGTGTGCTTAAAATTCTTGGTTTTTCGCCAAAAAAATTAGTGGATTGTAATTTGAAGTAAAATATGCGAAACTAACAAAATAATGATGTGGACGAAGTAAAATACACCATTTATTATTTTTTGAAAAAGTATGAATCATTAAGGTATATAGTTAGTAATTATTTAAGAAAACAATTTTTAATACGTATATAACAGAAGGGCGTCTCAAAATAAAAACCATCTAATAATGTCGCTTAAATAAGGACAATAGTAGGTGGTTTTTGATGGTTTTATTACGTTAGTTAATCTTCATCATTTATAATATTTTGTAATTCATCAGCGATTCTTTTTACGACACCTGTTACTAAAGCATTTCCCATAAAGAACATACGCATACGATCAGGTACTTCTACTATTTCATCAGTAGAAGTTTTTTTATATTTTGTCCAATCATCAGGGAATTCTTGTAGTCTTTCTGCTTCAATAGGTGTTATTAATCTATATTTACCATTTACATTTAAAAAATGAGTTGAGCGGTTAACGGTTCCTTCAGAAGTCAACATAGTTCTTCCTGGTAGGGATAAGTCATCCGTAGGTGCCATACTACCCTCTGAATAAATGTAAGTATGCCCTTCAACAGAAGTACGTTCAATTTTTTTAGAACCTCTTAAATATTTAAACTTCTCTAGCTTCATTTGATCAGTAATGAAATATTTTTCTGGAACTTCTTCTTCAGAAACTAATATTTCTCCCAAAGCCACTGGATCCTCTTTCATAGTTGGCACTGTATCAATTGTAAAGTAACGACCATGTCTCATAATTCCAGTATTCCAAACAGTACCTATGAAGTTATCCGAGATATCTACAATATCATTTGATAACGTATACGTCGCATGGCGATTTTTAACAGTTAAGGGTACAATTGGAAATTGACGTGCAAATAACCCTTTATTAAAAATATAATCGTCATATAATTGACTGTCAAAAGTTAAATCTAGTTCCTCGTTTTCAAATTCTTTATCTATTTTCTTAGCAAAGTCTGTATCATTTCGATATACAAAAAAGAAAACTCGACGACGACGTTGACTTCCTCCATAATTTGCTGCATTAATTACCCGCCATTCTACAGAATAATTCAAATCATTAAATGCAGCTAACATGATAGCAAAATCTCTACCTCGTTGTTTAGAAGGAGCTTTTAACAGACGATCTACATTTTCTAATACAAGATATTTTGGTTTTATTTGAGTAACTGCTCGAATGATTTCCCAGAACAATACGCCTTTTTTTCCTTGGATACCAAGTTCGTTCTTTTTACTTCTAGCAACGGAGTAATCTTGGCAAGGGAAACCTCCAACTATTATATCAGCATCCATACTTTGAAAAGCTTCGTCTGAAATTTCTTCTATATTTTCGTTTATATTCATACTCTCAGGATAATGGTAATCATATACTTCGAAGGCGTCTTGACTCTTTTTAGCGGGCTCCCATTGATTTGCCCATTTTGTTTTAAACATGCTTTCATTGGAATTTTCAAAACCAACGCGAAATCCACCAACTCCAGCAAATAGTTCTAAAATATTAAACTGTTTACTCATTATACGAACACCCTTTCGGTAAGCTAAGATTTATTATACAACAATTCACGGAAAAGATCCAGTGTTTTGTACAAAAAAATGGTACTATTAAACCATAAAATAATTATTGTATATTTGTATAAATTTTTTGGAGGGTAAAGTATGAGGGAACATGGACACGTTTTTGCTAAAGATGAACTAGAAGATATTCTAGATAGTACTATTGGTAAAACCTTAGGTGATGTTGATCGGAATAATGTTTTTTATAAAACAGTTAAACATCCTAAAATCACTGGTATAGCAGGAAGTGTTGTAGAGGAGTCTATATTGGGGTATCCAGCTGATTCTTATCAAAAACCAGATTTGTATGTCGATGGGAAAGATGTGGAAGTAAAAACAACAGGTTTAAGAAAAGTAAAGAAATCTTTAAGTGGAGAACTTGAAGCTAAAGAACCAATGTCTGTAACAGCTGTTTCTCCAAAAAAGATAGTGTATGAAAGTTTTGAGAATTCAAGTTTTTGGCATAAACTTGAAAGACTACTTTTAGTTTATTATCTTTATGATTCGGAAGTTACTGTTCCCGCATCAGAATACGCAAAATTTCCCATTGTTGGTTATGATTTCTTTGAATTTGATTCTTTAGATAGAGAAAAATTAAAGAATGACTGGGAGATAGTCAGAAGTTTCATACATAACTTACAACTTGTTCACCAAGACCCGACAGAACATTACCCAAGAATATCATCTGAATTACGCCCACAGCTGATGCTGATTGACACAGCACCTAAATGGCCCAATCCTCCTAGATTTAGGTTAAAAAGATCTACTGTAACAACGATGGTCCAAAAGTACTTTGGGAAAAAATTCGAACAGTTAGAACAAGAATATAATACATATGAAGAACTAGATGAACAGTTGAACCGTTTCACTAAACAATACAAAAATAAGACTATTCAAGAACTTCTTCAGATTCTAAATATTCCTATAAAATTAAATCAAACTGGTGATGTATCAAAATCAGTGACTGAACAAATCGTTACTCGAATGTTTGGAGCAAAATCGAAAAAAATCGGTAAAATAGAGTTATTCAGTGAGATTGGTTTGATTGCAAAAACGATTACTCAAACTAAGCAAGGAACGCGTACTGAAGACACTAAATTATTTAAAGTTGATTTTGATGAATGGTTGGATGAGAAGATAAATTTTGAAGATTCATCACTTTATAGCGATTTTAGTGAAAGACAATTTCTATTCATTATTTTTGAAGAACAAGATAAGTCAGAAAAGCTCTTAACAAATAAGTTGTTAGGCTTTAAACGTGTAATCTTTAGTGAAGATTTCATAGAGAAACAAGTAAAGTTTATTTGGGATGACGTTAGAAATAAAGTCTTTAATAATAATCTTCGTGAGGAAGTTATGCTTAATAAAAACGGGGAACCTGTTATAAATAAGAATGGAACAATAAAAACGTCTGTCAATTTTCCAAAATCTAAAGACTATGATGTTTTTTTCCGAGGCACTGGAAGAGATTCCAGTGATAAAACTATAACGATAAATGGAATCGACATGTACAGACAGAATGTTTGGATAAAAGGGAGCGTAATAAACCATATGCTCAATTCAGTTGATTTCATTTAGCGAAGCCTAACAAATGGGTTACCTCACTAGGAATTTAATTTCTTTATTACTGTAGTTGATTTAGATGTAGTAGGGTTTGAGACAGTTTATGAAAATGAAATTCTAATACACAAAATGTTTAGTAAAGTTAGCCTAGTAAAAAGAGACAGGGGAATGTTGAATGGAAAATAAAGAGTTATCTAATGTTGTTGCTAATATGGAACTATTTAAGAAAGAAAACACACAGATTCTTAGAAAGAACATCAATAATGAAATCTCAAGTTATCGAAAATCTTTACCTATTGAAACTATATCTGATGATTTAGAGTTCCAAATTGAAAACGAAGTTAGCAATAAATTATCAGAATTCAATAACGGCATCGATTTAAAACCTACAGCTTTGTATTATTCGTTAAAATCTGAAGTAGAACTTAATGAAAATATTTCCGAAAAAGAACTGACCTATTCAGCTTATGACTTTTTAGAAAAAACTACAAGAAGTAAATTCCTGAAAAAAATTCTGAAAGAGTTGAAAAGGGAGACTAAAAAATGAAAAAGGTAGTTTCAGAATTAGTAGTTAAAACTGGCAAAGCAATTATACTGATGATTACAACACAAATAGTTAATTATCTGTCCAGTGAAGAGTTTAGCAACAGAGTAAAAAAATTCATACAAGAGATGGTTAATAAAATAGTGAAATTAGTAATGTCAGAAAAGATATCTGATACACCTAAATAACAACAATATAAAAACTAAAAATGCCCTCTATAAAGTAGACTCTTAATAAAAAACTACTTTATAGGGGCCTTTTATATAGTCAAAAATCAAAGTCTATGGCTGTTATTTACATTGCAAGTAATGATTCAATAGATAGTCAATAACTAGTTGAATAGGATCTTTTTGACTTTTCATATTTTCTAAAGCTTATTGTATAACATTTCCATATGTGGAATACCATCTTCCAAATACACCTGAGAAACCTTCACAAACCCTAAACTCAAATAAAATTTTAGCAAATACTCCTGTGCAGATATTCTTATTACTTTTTCATTTAAATTGTCCTCAATAAATTCTATTGCACGTGACATCATGTCTTTTGCAAGGCCTTTGCTACGATATTTTTTAGTAACTAATACTCTTCCTATAGATATCTCATTAAATGAAACACCCTTCTCGAGTATCCGTAAATATGCAAGAATTTCTCCATCTTTTTCCCCAAATAAATGATAGGCTTTTTTGTCTTTGCCATCATATTCTTCATAAATACACTGTTGCTCTATTACAAACACTTCACTTCTAAGTTTTATAATTTCATACAACTCGTCGTTACTCAGTTCGTTAAATGTTTTTATTTTCCACTCCACAGTTTCTTTTCTCCTTTTTTGATCTTTTATTTCTTGATTTATATATTTTTAAGACTAATATAAAAAAATTAGCTAAATACATGAAGTTCTATACAATAATGTATTGAAGGACTTAATTTTAAAAGGATTCCTATCTCATATTTTTAGTCGAAAAAGATAGAAACTTAAAGGATTATTTTTTATAAAGTAGTATATTTTAATAGTTCTTCAAGAAATATTTTTAAGGTGTTTTTATTTTTAAATATCCTTTTAGGTATTATATAAGCTGAAATGGAGGAATTATAGATATATACATACTCACTTGTTTCGTCTACTTTATTTACTTCATTCCATTTTGTGTTTGTTTCACCAGTAGCGCTGCTTTCGGTTATTCCCTTATCTGTTACTACCATTTTTCTTTTTTTAAATAAATGTTCATTATTTCCTTCTTGAAGCATCTTTACTATTCTTCTTCTCATTTCCCAATCAAAGTATCTTGGGTAAAAAATAAGCCAAATTAAGCTAGTAATACTAAATACAGTCATCCAATACCCTATAGATATTGCTGAAAACCTTATAACTATAAATGGAGTTATTAAGAATACTATAGGTCCTACTAGTCTTTGGGCGATTAAACTTCTTTTTAGAGAAGGTGATTTTTTAGCATGATCAATGTTAAAGTTTATGTAATCTTCTTCCAATAACTCAAATTCAATTTCCATTTGTTGTCCTCCTAAGGATATTTATTAAAATGTATCCTCTGTATTTAGAACCTTGTTAATACAAAGCTTTTTTCATTAAAAAATTCTTATCTGTTTTTAAAATAGGGTAGTGCGATAGCAATAGAGTAAAAAGAAGTACTGATAATACTGGCTATTAAATATTTTTACCAGGGTGAAGAAAGTAAAAAACAATATACATAAAAATGAAGAAAATAAATGCACTTAAAACTTCTCGTTTCACTATTTTTTTATCCATAAGTTCTCCTTTTTATAAAAACAATAAACTATGATTTATTTTATCATTTTATGGGTTCTAAAAATATAACCTAATCATTTATTTAACTATATTTCCTATGTATTAATAGATACATGAAACGATATAAAGTCGTGTATCTAGAATTTTAAACGAATAAAGTTCTTTTTTCTTAGGAATTGTATCCAAATATTAAAGTCCAAAATAAAACCCACAACAATACTAGCGTCATTGTAAACCCAACAACTATGTTGACTATAGCTGCCGACTTGCTTTTTTTCCATATTTTAATTCCAGTAATAATGAGTGCAATTCCTACAAATAAAAATACAAGTTCAATTAACAAAAAAGGCCACTTAATTTCAATCATTCTTTTTAAGAATTGCATATAATACCTCTTTCTTTTTAACTAAATTTTTTTCAAAATACATAGATCACTAAAAAAAGTTAGATTATCTATTTTGTATTTTCGGCTTAAAGTAAACTGTCAACACAGATATAATCAATGCACCTAATACTAATACCCAAAGATAATCTATAAATCCTTGGTATATATTATTATTAGATACCCATAAACTTATAAAGAAAAGTATTAATACAAGCACAAATTTCTTTATAAATTCATAAAAAATTTGTTTTAATGTTATGTTTTTCATACAATACCTCCTTTAAATTTATTTGCTGAGCTTATTTTTTTTAGATAGTGATAAAAAAATACCTGATATAATACTTACGAATCCAATAATGTAAAATTCTTTGTAAGTAATGCTAATTATTGAATTGTTTCTTATAAAGAAATATTTATATAAAATTAAAAGAAGAAAAAAACTTGCCATAAGGCTAGACGTTTTCTCAAAAAAAATCAGTATAAAATTAAAAAAACCTTGATTCATATTTACTCATCCTTTCAACTATAGAAAAAACTTACTTTAGCTCTATTATTATCTCTTACTTTAATTGAAAAGTATCGCACTAATTAGTTTACATTTAGCAACCATTGGTTTGCATTTACCATAAAAAAGGGCTTTGTTTTTAACTGATACAGTTTTTTTGATATTCAATATAAATTTTTAGTAGCAGTGCAATAAGATAGTACAGGTATGCATCTGACATTTTCTTGAGTTAACAAGGATGAGGAACACTTCAATTGAGAACTGCTTTTGCCCTTTAGATTATTTGATAATAGAGAATAATTCACTTTTTTCTTTCTAGCGTTTTAATTAACAAATTTTTTGGTTGGTGGTAAAATCACCTCAAGGAGTGATAGCGATGACAACTATACAAGTAGAACTATTTGATCGTGTTCAAGAACGTTTTGAAGAAACTTTGGACAAAATGACGGTAGAAGAGGCCAATAAAATGCCGCATCCTTTACTTAAATCAGTAACTTGGCTCTTTTGGCATACTGCTCGTGAAATTGATATGCAGATTTCTGATCTAAAAGGCGAAGAAGCAATGTATACAAGTAATGGGTGGAATAAACGTTTTGATTTGCCACTCCCAGATGATACGCCAGAATACAAACATACATCAGAGGAAGCTGAACAAGTCACCGTTTCTGACAAAAATCTCTTAAGTGATTATTTAGATGTCAGTATCAAATTAGCAAAGGATTATTTAGATAATTTAAATGAAGATACTTTAGATAAAATTGTTGATGAAAATTGGTCTCCACCAGTAACTCATCAAGCTCGACTTATTTCTATTATTGATGATGCCGTTATGCATTCAGGACAAGCCGTTTATACACGTCGTTTGGTGATTAATGAATAATAGAAAGTGCGATCAATTAACTTTCTCGCTTAATTACAGCTTATTCGTTGTGTATTTAGTTGCGGTGCATCAGAAGGCCTATTCGTTGCATGGCTCTTTAGCTCAATGTAATAAACTGAAAAATAAAAAAATGGACTTCGTGTTATTTTTAGAGAAGTACAAGGTAAATTTGAAGTGATCCAAGTTGTTGTTATTGGAAAAAGTGATAAAAAAACCGTCTATAAAATCGCTGAAAATCGTATAAATTAACTAAATAAGAGCTCTAACACTATGAAAAGTGTTAGAGCTCTTATTTTACAATACATGAATTTATGTAATTTCATGTATTCAAATATACAAAATAATAGACTATCTATGATTAGTTATATAGTAATTCCATTAGTAAAAAAAGCTATAAGAACGTCCATTGAAATAACAATCAACACCAGAACTAATAATCTGTCTATAATTAGTTGGTAAGTATTTCTTTTAACTGAATTGTTTTTAGCTAGAGTGATTTCATCATATAGACCCAATATCGTGAAAATCAGGATAAAAATTGAACTAATAGTTACTTCAGATCCTGGTGTCTTCAACAAATTGTAAACCACTAAGGGAGTTAGTATTATTAAAAATAACCCTTTAAGTACATATTGTTTATTCAAATTAAATCCCTCTTTTCTATAATGCGTGTAATTTTTTAAAATAAAATCTGTGATATAAAAATTATACCTTACCATTTCATTAATAGTAACCATTGTTTTTATAAGAAAGAGAGAAAGATAATCTAATGATATCAAGGTTATAAATACATGATTCTATCCAATTTCATGGATTGTTTTAGTAAATACCTTTAATAAAATCCTAAGGAGCGATATAATGAATCTTTTTCAAGAAGCTTTGCGACATATGATTCAAATAATTTATGAACCGAAACAATTAACAGTAGAATCCATTCAAGAAGAAAAACAAAATGCTGAATATGGTGCAGGTATATTTAGATTATCGTCTAAAACGATTCGATTTAGGGTCGCAAAAATTACACCTACAAAAATAGGGCAATTTGTTGTTTTCTGGGAAAAAGATAGCAACAATAAAAACCGTCCTTTTTTATCTGAAGAAGCACCTGAATTATTAGTTATAACAACTTTTAAAAACAATAACGAATTTGGTCAATTTGTTTTTCCAAAAGATATACTTGTTGAAAAAAATATACTTCGATCTTCCTCTACTACAGGAAAAATGGCTATAAGAGTCTACCCTAGTTGGGATACTCCAACTAGCAAACAAGCACTGAACACTCAAAAATGGCAAACACCTTATTTTGTTGACATGAGTACTCAAAATCAAGAGTCTATAGATAAAATAATTGACCTATACTCTCTGTAACTTACGAAATAATAAATGTGAAAAATTACCTTATTAAAATAAAGTTTCAAATACATGAATCCATCTAATTTCATGTATTGCTTTATTCTTAGTAATAATAAATACTATAACTAACCAAAAAAAATGAAATGGAGAGATTATAGTTGCTTAAAAAAATGACAAAGTTATTTTCTACAATAAGTATCACGTTTATATCAATTTATATTATCCTATTCTTATCAACTGGCTTAGATAAAATAGGAACATATAACATATGGTTTGCATTTTCATTATCTATTTTTCTATCCGTTGGAGGATTTATTCTATCAACTTTATCAATTATTGGAAAAGGAAAACAAATAGTTGCTTACGTTCTACTATTATTCTCGCTGTTATTAATTCTTTTTACAGTTTTTATATACCTTTTACCTGAAGCCGGAATTCCACCTTATATACCACTGTTTTATTAAGCTTTTTGATATACGTTTTTAAGCAATTTCATGTATCTGTTAATCAGGAAAATAGAAAAGTCACTACTTACCTTTAAAAAATAGGAGTAACTATTTATGAGCAACTATGAAGAATATGAGAATTTATTATCAAAATTTAATTATGATGAAGCAGTTGAATTTTTACTTCAAAAATATGGTTCTGCACAGGATGATTATTTTAGAGAAAATTCCTATCAGAGATTTTTGAAGAAAGAAATAAAAAATATTACAAAAGGAAAATTTTCAAGAACGAGTGAGGGCCTATATTGTCATCATATAGATGAAAAAAAAATGCTGAACATATCCGATAAAGAGTTTGTAAAAAGTAATAAAATTCCGTTTGATTATCAAAAAAAAGAGAGATTAGTTTATTGTGATTTAATAGAGCATAATATTTTACACGTTCTGATTTCAAAAGAAACATCCCTAGAGTTTGGCCACCCAGGATTGCTTGCATTTTTAGTCCCAATTATTGAACAATGGTATCTTGATCAAATAATTCCTAATCCAGCATGGATGAAAAACTGCTATAATAAATCCTTTTTAGTTCCTCAAGAAGCATTTAATATATTAAAAAAAATGAATGAAATATTAGGTGAAAGTTATTACAACAGTTTATCAGAATATTATGAAGAAAAGATGAGGCAAGAAAAGGAAAGAAATAACTGGATAAAAGAGCGAGAACAAAGGTTGAAAGAAGAGAGAATTGAATTGATAAGTAATATTAAACTGTTACATGATAAGAGCCCTAGGCAAACAATAGTTGGAATGGCCTATAATTTAAAATATTCAGACCCTATGAGTAATTTTAATTCCATTCGTACTAAACCATCATATAAAGAATTTGATAGTAAAATGAAAATATATCCTAAAGAAAAAATTTTAGAAGAACTTAAAATATATCTAGAAAATTTAGTAGAGAGTAACAAAGTCTTTCAATTTCTTAGAGATCAGTACAAATAACTGAAAAATATTTATTAACTATTAATAGAGTGCCGCAACTCTAATTTTAATCGAGGATTTAAGAAATTACATATGTTAGGCTTTAAAAAAAGATTTATCCAATAGTTGACTGCTAAATAAGTTGAAAAAGAACGTTTAGTTCAAAAAAGACTCTCTAACCGACTCAAAACGATTCGCATAGTCTTTTCGGTCTGTTTCATCTGATAATTGATCAATAAGTTGTTGGTTTTCTGAAAACCATTCTTCTGTAATAATTATTGATACGCTATCATTAATACCAACTACATTTTTTTCGGTATCTGCTAGATTTTAAAGAAGCTTCTAGTTGTTCTTTAATTGGGAATCTGTTTCTTCTGCCGCTATTTTTTTCTTCAACCACTCGTTTTTGTTCTTTCAATTGTTGTTGCTGAGCAGATATTTCTTGAATATTTAATCCAAATGACATTTTTGATTGAGTTGAATACCCTAATAAAAGAAACACGCTAAAACAAATCACTAAAGAAGTAAGAGATACAAGACTAACTCGTTTTAAATGACCAGAATTCCTCCACTTATGAAGTTTTATCTTTCAAATGAGATAAAGACGTCAAAATACAACCAAACCGCTTAAAACGGGCAAAATACGACATAAGAGTTTCATGAAAAATAAACCCATCAGTTACATTCCATAAAGAACGAAAACATCCCGTAAATAGCTAAAAGGGTAACGGCCCCAATGCCTAAAATACTGATTCATTCGATCCAATAGGTCCGACGTTCTTTTTTAGCCTGTTGATCCGCTTGATGCAAGACCACATCTAATTTCTCTTGGTAGGTGCTTAAATGTTGGTGGACGATTTCATCTGATTTTGCTCCATTTTTTAGGGGAATAGTCGTTTAAATCAACGGCAGTTTGTTGTTTCCATTGCTCATTTTGAGTCAGTAGATCTTGAAACAGATCCACTCTTTTTTATGTACTATTTTAGGAAGCTCGACAAGTTTAAACAACGACTTCCATTTTCAAATTCCCACCTTTTTCACCCTTTCTTTCTAGGAGTATATAGAATGTAGAAAAAAAGTTGCAATACTGGTAGTAAGTAGGGTATATTAGTGAAATTGCAAATAAGACGGACAGTAAGGGGAAAAATATGGATACTTTTACAAAGATAAATGAGACGATTAATGGGATTGTATGGGGGTGGCCGCTTTTAGTTCTTATTTTAGGAACAGGAATTTACTTGACGGTACGGACGAATTTTATATCCCTCACTAAAATTGGTTATGTTATGAAGCAAACACTTTTCAAAATGTTTGCAAAAAAACAAAAAGGTGAAGGAGAAGTCACGGCTTTTCAAGCGGTAGCTACGGCTTTAGCAGCCTCAGTCGGTACGGGAAATATTGCCGGCGTTGGTACAGCTATAGCTATAGGTGGACCAGGTGCAATTTTCTGGATGTGGCTTGCTGCATTGTTTGGGATGGCGACGAAATTCGGTGAGGTTGTCTTGTCTATCGAGTATAGAGAAAAAACTAAGGAAGGCCACTTCGTTGGCGGACCAATGTACTACCTTGATAAGGGAGCAAACATGAAGTGGTTGGGTGTGCTATTTGCCGTTTTTGGTACTATAGCTACCTTCGGAATTGGTAATATGGTGCAGTCCAATTCTGTTGCGGCTTCCCTTAAAAGTACGTTTGACATCGATCCTTTAGTGACAGGTATCGTTTTAGCGATTGCCGTCAGTTTAGTTACGTTAGGCGGTATCAAGAAAATTGGGTTGGTAACTTCAGTGCTAGTACCATTAATGGCAACTATTTACATTGCTGGAGGTGTAATCATTATTATTCTTAATATCGAACTTGTCCCTGCAGCATTTGGTGTTATATTCCACGATGCCTTCACAGGAACGGCAGCTACTGGTGGGTTTGTTGGTTCCACAATGGCAATGACAATCCGCTTCGGTATTTCTAGAGGGGTCTTTACAAATGAAGCTGGACTTGGAAGCGCACCTATTGCTCATGCGGCAGCAACAACAGATCATCCTGTCAGACAAGGTCTTTGGGGTATTTTTGAAGTATTCATTGACACACTTGTCATATGTACCATTACAGCTCTAGTTATTGTTATGACTGGGGTATGGGAAACTGGTCTAGACGGTGCTGCTTTAACAACGGTGGCTTTTAATGAAGGAATGCCATTTGGTGGACAAATCGTGACATTCGGTTTAATCTTTTTTGCATTTTCAACATTGTTGGGCTGGTCATACTACGGTGAACGTTGCATGGAGTATTTATTTGGGCCTAAATCAATTGTAGTTTACCGACTCATTTTTCTTCCGCTTATTGTGGTTGGAGCAGTTGGCGGATTGCGCGTAGTTTGGGCTATTGCGGACACGCTGAACGGCTTGATGGCATTGCCAAACTTAATCGGCCTACTAGTACTTAGCCCGGTAATCGCACGCTTGACTAAGGAATACTTTGGTAAAAAGGGTATTTATGAAAAAGAACGGAAAAAAAGTTAATAAGCAGAATGAAAAGTAAGTTAAAGCTCTCTATCCAATGGTATGGATAATAAAGTTTTTTTAAGCAGCGTAAGATAAATTTCTTGCGTTGTTTTTTTTGATTGAAAAATTTTTTTCATTTTATAAATTGAGTGAAGTTTAGATGCAATTAGTAAGAAATAGATAGATTTTTCTTTCTAATGAATTGTTGTAACGTTATTCTAATCGGAAAATTTAGTTGTCTTAATTTTTTATACAATAGTTTATCAAATGAAGTTAATTTAGTCATTATATTAATTTTAAATTTTTTAGAATTACTAATTCACGAAATTAGATAAAAACATGTATCGAGAACCTTACTAAATCAAGGTTCTTTTTTGTATATTTACTTTTCTAAAAAAGTATTAACAATTGTTATTGATAAGGTATAATCACATGTAAGAAAGTAGATGATTTTATGAAAAAAGAAAATAAATATTATTTAATTAGTGACGTTGTTGTTTTCATACTAATGATCGTAGCTGCTTTAATTTTTAATAATCTTTTTAATCTTACTAGCATAGGAATTAGTTTTATAGCTCTATTGTCAGTAATTATTTCAGAAATTATATTAAATAAATATTTCAAGGAATTTACTCCTCCTAAAAAACAAGAATCTAAAGCAGAAAAATTTATAGAATGTATTGTTATCTTACTTTTAGGGCAAATTCTTATAATTTTCAATACTGGAATATGGGTTGATATAATTTCATTTTATCTCGCATACTTTATTCTTTCTAGATTATTCAGAAATGAAATTTTTGAGAATTGGATTTTTAAACTTCGTTCTCGGTAAATAATTAAGTATGACCTATTGGTATACTTAATTTATACTAGTATTTTTGTGTTATATATCTTTAAAAATAATTTTTGGCTATAATATTTTTTTTAAGAGTAATTAAAATAAAAAATACCACAATTACACAAGTATCCTTGTGGTGTAAAATACACTATTTTATATAATTTCGTGTATGAGAATAATGGAATAACTTGCAACTGGCAAGGTGAGTTTTTCACAATAAGAACTAAATAAAACTCAACATTAGTAGTGTAAGGATAATAAATAGTAAAATGTTACTTCGCGTTGCTTATAGCAACAAGTAATTAATTATATAATAGCAGTAGAAAAGAGGTTATCACTAATGCTAGGGAAAAATATTAAAGCAATTCGAAAATCGATAGGGCTTTCGCAAGAAGAACTTGCGATCAAACTAAATGTGGTGCGACAAACAATATCTAAATGGGAACGAGGTTTGTCGGTTCCTGATTCTGATATGCTTATTTCTATATCGGAAGTGTTTGAAACATCCATAAGCACTTTGCTTGGAGAAACTATAATTGAGTCGAAGGTTGATGACGTAAAAGTGATTTCTGAAAAACTTGAGGTCGTCAACTTGCAACTCGCACAAAGGAAAGCAACAAGGAGCAAAATGTTTCACTGGCTTCTTATTTTATTGTTCGTGGTTATAGCTGTTATTTTCACAGTTTTAATAGTGTCAAGTAGTCCTTACTTGGGTTGGGATTATAGTGACCCTGAAATCGCAGTTGTTGGAGTGGTTTTTCACGGATTTGAGTGGTTGTTCATGAGAATAGCTCCAATTGCCCTTATTGGAGTTATCTTTGGGATTTTTTTGACACGGAAGAAAGTATAAGACTGCTCTACTTTTTTTTAAGGTCTAATTTAAGGAATTAATCGTATAATTGAAAAAATTAAAAAGGAGTGTTTCATATGGGTTTTTGGTACTTTCTAACATTAATTATCGGTATTTATCTTTTAATCCGATCGATATCTGTTTATAGAAACAATCAAGACAGCAAAGTAACCTTTTTTATAAGTATTTTGCTTATTTTATTCTCCTTATTTATGTTTACTCCTTGGAGTGTTCAACTAATTGACTTAATATTTTCATGAATGAGTTTGTCTTAAAGGTAATTAAGACAAACTCAGAAAAAGTGCTAGAAGGACTGACACGATTAAGATAGAGTAGATTTTATGCTCTATCTTTTTTCTTTTTATATTTTGATTTTGTCATAAGTATCAGAATACGCAGTTTATGAAAAATACAGATTAAGATGGAATAAAACCTTGATTACACAATGTTTAGAATACATGATTTTATCTAAATTAATGTATTGATAAACACAATGACTTTATATTTATTTCTGCCATACCATTATGTACTCAATTTCTGAAGTGTTTGTATCTACTACTTCTTTCACTTTTTTAAATTTTTGAGCAGAATAGAATCCAATTGCATTCCTATTTTTTTTATAAACTGTCAATGTTAGTTGCTCACTCTTTTCTTTCGCGATATCAAGTAACTTCTTTCCAATACCACAACCTCTAAATCCTTTTTGAATAAAGATACCTGCAATGTAGTTATCCATAAAGCCCAAAAATCCTACTATTTCTTTCTCTTTGTAATAAGCAAGTATAGTTGCTTTAGGTAATTCGCTTTTTACAAACTCTTTATTGGATATCCAATAGTCTTTATTAATGTAATCATGAGCTTCGATGTTTACATTGAGCCATAATTCTATTAGAGTATCTAATTCCTCATTAGATACTTTTTCAATTTGCTTAATCATATTACTCCTAATCCTTTAACTGTATATATTTTATTTATAATGAAAATAAAAGTTAAAATAATTCGATATTTGTTTAGTGTAATCAACTAAAGTTAACTGTTTCTTCGATACATTAATCTATGTAATTTCATATGTTAATAATAATCATAGTCTTTTTACCCCTTTTATTTTCTTTTACCGATAAGAGCACTTATTCCTACAATCCAAATATAAGAGAAGAAAAGATTCCATAAATAAAAGAGTGAAATAGACTTATTACCTAACAGTGTATAAACTCCTAGAGCTATGAAAAAAATAACCAAAAAAACAGGCGATGTATCTGAAAAAAGTCGTAAAACATTCTTAATACCACGTTCATCTCCATCAGTACCAATAGCTTTCTTTTGTTTTAGTACTTGAATGACTGCCAAAAGGAGCGTTATTATTAGGCCACCATTAAACACTTCATAAGGAAATTCGCCTTGAAAGTAATAAACAAGAAACGAACCTACTAGTGTACAGCTAATAATAAAATAAGGACTCCACTGTATTAGTCGTTCATAACCTGTGCTTTTATCATTTGCACTCATTTATTCTCCCCCTCTAAATACATCGTTTGTCAATTAGCCTATCAAAAAAGACTCTCAATTTTAGTGCTACCTTTAGACTGGAAGTTTAACCATTTTTATTTGTGCTGTACTCTTCTTTGACAGACGTCTCAAATAGGGTTTATTCCTTTTATTAATCAAATTTCCTAATCAAAGGGACTATTTATTTATATATATACTAACAAATAACACTGAAGAAGGGTAAGTATATCCTTCTTCCGTGTTATTTTTACTCTAGATATACTATTCTTCCCAATAGATATAGATCATTAGATTATAATTTGGATAATCTACGACTCCTCACTATAAACCATTTTTTTGTTATATTTTACATATTTTGTAAAAGAATCCACTAAAGTTCGAGTAGTCTTTTTCGTTAAAGGGTATAGAACTAGTCCAGCGAGACATAAAAGGATACTTATGAACGATTGGAAAAGTGAAAAACTTTGTACTCCTATTATGTTAGCGCCTAAAAGGATCATTGGCGATAAAATAAAGGTTCCTGTAACTAACCACAGGGAAAAAACGAGTAAGATAATGGTTAGAGCTACGACTGAAAATAACAGTAAATTGAACAAGAGTACCCCAGCTAACGCGAACCAATTGAATTTTTTCATTGCTATTTCCTCCTCTTTCTTTTGTACAGATTTTTTTGTTTCAGAAATCAGTTCGTCAATCGACAGTCCATAGAGGCTACTTAATTCTTGTAAAACAAAAATATTCGGCAGTGTTTTATTTTGTTCCCACCTCGAAACAGTTTGTCGAGTAACATATAATTTTTTGGCAATATCTTCTTGAGTGAAATCCATTGCTGCTCGTGCTTCTTTTAGCGACTGACCTAATGACATTTAACTTATCTCCTTTATAATGAGTAGCTTACTTAATTTTAGAAGAAAATAAAAGCAACAAACATGTTACACTGTTGGTACAACAGTCTTCTTACCGTAAATTTATAAACTTTTTACTTATGTATACAAGGTTATCTTTAATGATTTTATGTGAAATAATGCGTTTCAAGCTATTAGGATACTGTGTATGTGTGGTCTGTTTTTATAAATACATAATTCCATTTAATTTCATGTATTTATAAGTGCATGAATTATGATTCAGTTTTTATTATTATTTGCTATTCCTTTTGATTTTATAAAGTAAGTGATAAAAAATATTACCAAGCCAATTATAAGTAAGATGAATTCAGTTCCTAAAACACTCGTTTTAACATACTGATAGATTGATAACATTAGTAACGAAGCTATGTAAAACATATTAGACCATTTTGCAGATGATTCTCCTATTGACTTTTTTATTTTACTTTCGTTTTTCATAGCTGAAGTCTCCTTTTTTATTTTTAGTATATCAAAGATGAACGAACTTATTTAATTAGAGTAAAAAAAACAAAAAGAACCTTGTAAAATCAAGGCTCTAGATACATGAATTTATATTGTTTCATGTATCCGATGTTAAAAATGACTCTCTTGCTAAAAATTAATAGAGTTAGTATCACATGATATGAGTATACTTAAAATTATCTAAATATTTTAAGCCGTATCCAAAAAACCTGTCCATAAAAATATGAATAAACAAAATGAGTGAAGCACAAATAAAAAAATTTTCTTGAAAGTACAATCCCAAAGTAAGAAAAGCGCATGGAGCAATTAAATTATGTTCTATATGTTGAAATCACACTAATTATATACTTTATAATTAGATATTAAAATCGATTATAAAATTTAATAAACTACCTTTTTATTATTTATTAAGAAAAAAGTACATAGTGAATCCTATTTAATGATACTATTGAAAGGTTTGATAGTATAATTAAATAGGAAAAATTATGGAAGAAAAAATGAAAAACTTACTTTTACTCAGTATAACTTTTTTAACTGTCTTAACAGATTGTGAAATGGAAGGTTCAAAAGAATTTATAAATGATAGTCAAAATAACTCTACACAAACTGTTACCGAAAATTTAGATATAATAGAAGAGGTATCTAAAAAAAGCTAGAAAATTCTGAAGCAATAGATAGTTTAGAAAACTATCAAGAATTTTTGAGTCAAGATTTTTTTGCTATCAATGATAAAACCTCCTTTTTTAATTTATATAAAGTATAGTGTCAAAAAAGGAGTAGTCTAGCTTAAAGATTATATGTAGTTAAATGTTATTTTATAAGCATTTAAAAGAAGAAAGTTTATTAAATATATCAACGTATAAAAAATTAAATTAAATGATGAACTGGTCTATGTCAATTAGACTAGATAATAGCTTGAATCATAGATATAAGCGATATAGGAAAGGCACTTAATCATCCTTATGTGACCAAACCAATAAAAATTTATTTATTTATATTTATTTTTTTGTTTACAAAATGATATTTTTGTTTTACTATTGACTCGTCAATGATTGATTAGTCAATTTAAAAAGACAAAAGGAGGTATAGTTTGAATCTTAGAGAATTTAGTAGTCTTCTGTATCAGATAAAGATTGCGAACCAAGAAATGACAACCAAATTTGAGGAAGTAACTGGATTTAGTTTGACCAGGTATGAATTAATGATGCTTCTTAAAGAAACAGGAAAATGTTCGCAAAAAAAAATACAGCAGAGGTTACATATTGATAGTGCTGCTGTTACGAGACATTTGAAAATTTTAGAAGAAAAAGAATATGTGATTCGAGAAAGAAATAAAGAAAATAATCGAGAAATTTTCGTGGAAATTACTGAAAAAGCAAAAATGGATCTTGAAAGCTGTGAGAAAGAACAGGATAGACCACAAAATCCCTTATATCATCTACTTAGTTCTGTAGAAGAGAACCAATTACGACTATTGCTTAAAAAATTAATCAAAGAAGAGGTTTAAAAATGACAGTAAATAATAATTTTTCAGATATCGCTTATAACAGAAAATCTATCAGAGTGTACGATGAAAGTGTCAAAATTTCTAATGAAGAAATGCTTGAAATGATCCAGAAATCAACTATCGCACCCTCGTCAGTAAATATGCAGCCTTGGCGTTTCGTAGTCGTCGAGAGTCCTGAAGAAAAACAAAAATTGAAACCATTAATTCGTTTCAATACAAGACAAAATGACACATCTTCAGCAATGATACTTATATTTGGAGATATGGAATGTTATGAGTATGGAGAAGCAATTTATAATCAGGCAGTAAGTGAAGGTAAAATGTCTCCACAAGTGAGAGATGAACAATTAGCTGCAATCATCCCTTATTACAAAAATTTTACTAGAGAAGAAATGAATGATGTCGTAAAAATTGATTCCAGTTTAGCTGCTATGCAATTTATGCTTGTTGCACGTGCTTATGGATATGATACGAACCCTATTGGTGGATTTGAAGCCGATGAATTAGCAGAAGCATTTGGCTTAAAAAAAGAACGTTATGTACCTGTCATGATTCTATCCATTGGTAAAGCATTAGAAGAAGGATATAATTCTATTCGATTGGATCCAAAAGAATTCACTACTTTTAAATAAGAGAGGAAGCTGATCAAATGAAAGTTATTAATGCCTCATTTTTTATCAAAGGAAATCAACGCGAGAATTTTCTATCAGACACTAAAGAATTAATTTCAGAAACTAGAAAAGAAGAAGGTTGTTTAGCCTATAATCTTTACGAATCACTAGAAGAAAGAAATACATTCATTATGGTAGAAAAATGGAAAGATCAAATTGCAATTGATATCCATAATCAAAACCCTTTACTACAAAGTTTTATCAGTAAAGTTGCTGATTACAGCATAAAAGCACCAGACTTAAAAATTTTTGAATTAGGAGACTAAATGATGACTATATGGTCTATTATCTTAACGGTAGTCGTTGCTATTGAGTTTTTTTATATCATGTATATCCAAACAATTATTACAACTTCTAGCAAGACAAGTCGTATATTCAACATTGATCAAAAAGAATTAAGTCAAAAGTCACTTAATGTATTACTCAAAAACCAAGGAGTATATAACGGATTAATTGGGTTAGGATTGCTCTATGGTGCATTTTTATCACCAAATTCACTTGAAGTCACAAGATTACTATTAGTTTACATTATAATTGTTGCTTCATATGGTAGTGTCACAAGCAGTAAAAAAATTATTTTTACACAAGGTGGCCCAGCTCTAGTAGCCTTAATTTCAACACTGTTCTAATTTTTATAACTACGTCTCTACGAAGGAGCTAGTGTTAGAAAATAGTTAGATTTTCCAAATTATTAGTAAGCAATAGATCGATTTAAGTCCTTAATGGGTACTAAAAACATTTAACTTGAACCCTTGTTTCGAAGACAATAAAAAAGAGGGTTAAATAAAGAAACTAAAAAACTGACTCCAGTGCTGTACTGGAGTCAGTTTTTTAGTTTTCATTGCCTTCTTTAGTAAATGTACTATTGAATGTAGTTGTCAATATAACTCTTTGATTCTGTTAACTTAATTTAATTCTTCTAAAAAATTTTGTTTTTAAACTATGCAAATGAATCATTCATTTACGCGGTCAGTTCGCTTTTAAAAGTATGTAAGCAGTTGATAGTAGCAGCGGCAATTGTAAGGTCACTTTTCTTAACAATCAAACAAATATACTTCATACGAACATTATTTTTTTACTATTAGGAGAGAAAATTGGGTATTTTTACTATCTCACTTTTGTTAATATTTATAAAATAATAGTTAGAAATAAGCTAATACAATTGTTAGATGCTTCTATTAAAATCTTTCAAACCTATTCTTTACTCATTTCTTAACCGATCTCTTCAAGTTCTGTATTCATAGTTTCATTACATACTTGTATTAGTTTAATTTTTTTTTCGAACGCAGTTCTTTTTGAAAAGGTGTTCTATTTTTAATAGTTAAAAAATAGATGTTTATTTCTTACCACTTGTGATACCTATCAACTCTTTAAAAGCAATTAAAAACACAGATTAAATAACCAGTTTACAAAGGTATACTTTTTTTAAACTACGAAAGTACATTACCCCCTTGTGTATAATCTTTTCGCTGCTACTATATCTAACTGCTACGATTATATTAGCAATTTTTTTTTTTGTTTCAAGTATTTTTTATAAAAATCTAATGATTTTTTTCGCTGTTTATAGTTAAATTTGATTGCACAAATCCAGTTTATAGAGAAAAATAATTGTTTATGCCTATAGCTGAAATACATGGATTTACATATAATCTTGTATCTATGACAGCAATAGTCTATCTAACATTTTGACTTGTAGGATGAAAAGTTATATAGTAGTACAATACTATTTTGGGAATGAATGTCTCCCTAAGCATATTGCTTAAACCGCTTATTAAAGCTGATGACTTCTGCGCATAGGCCGCAGTCTGTCGTCAGCTTTTTTTGTGCGGTGAATGACCAATGTAGTTTTTAATTAAGATGGAGGTAGAATAAAGAATGCTTTTAAGTATAGCTTTGATATTGATTGTTGGTTTTATATTTAGTTCAATTTTTAGTCGTTTACGTTTACCGGGTTTATTGGGTCTCATTTTAACCGGGATTATTTTGGGTCCTTATGGCTTAGATCTTTTAGATCCGAAGATTTTGTCTATATCAGCTGATATACGTCAAATTGCATTGATCGTTATTTTGTTCAGGGCAGGATTGACAATGAATATTAGTGATCTGAAAAAGAATGGTCGCCCGGCTATTTTAATGACCTTTTTGCCGGCTACATTTGAAATAATAACTGTCACTATACTCGCTCCGTTGTTATTTGGAATCAGTACTTTAGAAGCCGCTATTTTAGGGGCCGTTTTAGGAGCTGTTTCTCCTGCAGTTGTGGTTCCGCGAATGATTTTTCTTATTGAAAATGGCTACGGAAAAGCGAAAGGGATTCCGCAAATGATTTTAGCAGGAGCCTCTGTAGATGATGTTTTTGTCATTGTATTATTCACGTCATTCTTGGGGATGTTTCAAGGAAATGGATTCAATTTCTTTTCATTGCTCTCTGTTCCTGTAGCAATTTTATTTGGTATTCTAGTAGGAATTCTAATGGGATATCTCATGGTTAAACTATTCAAATACCTTCATATTCGTGATACCGTAAAAGTGTTAGTGATTTTAAGTATCTGTTTCTTAATGGTTTCTCTAGAAGAGAGTTTGAAAGGGATTTTTCCAATTTCAGGTTTATTAGGCGTTATGGCTTTAGGGGGGATTATATTGAAACTATATCCACTTTTAGCTAAACGAATCAATACCAAGTTTTCAAAAGTTTGGTTAGGTTCAGAAGTATTTTTATTTGTCTTGGTAGGATCAGTAACGGATATAACGGCCCTTAGTGAAGCAGGAGTTGCTGTTATTCTATTGATCGTCATTTCTTTAATCTTCCGTATGCTAGCTGTATTTTTAAGTGTATCTGGTACAAATCTAACCGTTAAAGAAAAATTATTTACAGCAGGCGCCTATACCCCAAAGGCAACAGTACAAGCAGCGATTGGTTCTCTTCCGCTAGCAATGGGAGTGCCAGCAGGTAGCCTTATTTTAAGTGTCGCCGTTCTTGCTATTATTTTGACAGCTCCACTAGGTGCAACATTTATAGATCTTTCCTACAAAAAACTGCTAGAAAAATAGGAGTGTAGGCTACTTGTTACTAATCTATCAGTAGTTATAGAAAAAAATATGATTAGTTCTATATTGAATGAAAGGAACAAAAACATGAGGAAATATATAGTAGAGTATAAAGAAATTGGACTATACGCAGTTGTCGCAGTATTTATTGGACTAATCGTTGGAATGCTAGATGCCCTATTTGGAGAAGTTCTTATTCTTATCAGCAATTTTAGAGATAGTTATTCTGTATACTTAATCCCATTTCTTCCTATAGCAGGTTTGATCATTGTCTATATGTACAAAAAAATAGGTAAAAATACGAATAAAGGCATGAGTTTAGTTTTTTCCGCAGGTAATGAAGAATTGCAGGAAATTCCTAAACGAATGATCCCTTTAACGATTATTGGTACGTGGATGACACACTTGTTTGGTGGTAGTGCTGGTCGTGAAGGGGTTGCAGTTCAAATTGGTGCAACCTTTTCTCATGCAATTGGTCGAAAACTACCCTATAGAAACGCTTCAAAAATAATGTTGATTACCGGGATGGCCGCAGGGTTTGGTGGCCTATTTGAAACGCCATTTGCAGCTACCTTTTTTGCCTTAGAGGTATTAGTAGTTGGTAAATTAGAATATTTAGCGTTATTTCCTGCTCTAATCGCAGCATTTGTGGCCAGTTATGTCTCTCACTTTTTAGGCTTAGAAAAATTTTCAATTAATTTAGATGTTGCTGTAACTATGGATAGTCAAACCATTTTTAAAATGATCATCTTAGGCATGGTATTTGGGGTTGTGGGTGGAATTTTTGCTTATGTTTTAGGCTACTCAAAACAATTTATAGGAAAGAAAATCCCTGATTTAAGTAAGCGAATTTTCTTTGTAGGGATTTTAGTTAGTTTATTGCTTTTAATTTTCCATATGGGTAGATATTCGGGTCTCGGAACAAATTTAATAGCTGCTAGTTTTAGCGGAGAAAGTATTTATGGATATGATTGGCTTATAAAGTTTCTTTTAACGATCCTCACTTTGGCAGCAGGTTTTCAAGGCGGAGAAGTAACCCCTATCTTCTCGATTGGTTCTAGTTTAGGCGTTTGGCTTGCTCCTTTATTCGGTTTACCTGTAGAATTTGTCGCTGCATTAGGTTATGCAAGTGTATTTTCTTCGGCTACAAATACGCTCATTGCACCTGCACTAATCGGAGCAGAAGTTTTTGGCTTTAATTATTTACCCTATTTTCTTTTAACTGTTTGTATTTCTTATATTTTTAACGGCAATCATTCGATTTATAAAGGACAAAAGTCTATCTTTTAAAATAAATGAACGTAATCTAGTGAATTGTACAGATCATAGGAAACAAGGAAAAGGACTGACCGCTAATCGTTCAGGAGAATGGCGGTATAGAATTGGAGATTATCGCTTAATTGTCGATATCAATGACGAGACAGTCACTATTTTAATGTTAGAGATTGGCCACAGGAAAGATATTTATAAATGATTCATTAAAATTAAGTTTAGCAGATTAATAATAAAAAAAATCGACTACTTAAAAAATAGTCGATTTTTTTATTTTATTTAGATTGAGTACTTAAGAATACAATTGCATTTTCAATCCTGTCTTGTTGAGTGTCTTGAATTAGAAATTACGTCTATAGACACTTTTCATTTCTTCAGCAAGTACGTTTACAATGTGCACGTACTTGACACATAGAATCATTTATCAAGACAAATTCCAATTACAATTAATGACTAGTGGCGTTTTGATAAAATAAAGCTATCGTTTCTTTTACGTCTGCAATTGCATTGAGTAAGGATTTACTTAATTGATCCGCTACTGAAACAATATCTTCTCCATCTGTTGGGGTATTTAAAATCACGACTACATCTGAGCTTGGTTGATGGATTTGTTTGAGTAAACGTAAAATGGCATTAATTGAGTAGTGAGCACTTCTCAAACTACGAATAACTCTTAGCCGATCAAGTTCTTTCCCACCATATGAGCGGTACCCATTTTCTAATCTCGGAATAGTTATAAGTCCATTTCGTTCCCAATTTCGAATAGATTCAGAAGTAGTATCTAAAAGTAACGCTACTTCTTTTCTAGAATAGGTCCGTTTGCTGACAGTAATCTCTTCTCTCAACCATTTCTCAACAACTTTTGTAGCGGATATAGCATGAGCATATTGATTTTCTAAATTGTACAGATAATTTAAAGTTAGTTCTTCTGCCATTTTGAAATCTTCTTTTCCGCAAGCATACACAATCTCACGAGCCTTATTGCGAAGATTCCCTTGTACAATTTCACATCGAAATAATTTTCGAGCAACTTTTAATTGAAATAAATGAATATCTGAATAGACCCTATAGCCATTTTCTTGTCTTGGAACAGGAGAGATAAAGCTCCAGTCTTCGTAAACGCGAACAGTATTGGGATGGACTCCGACCAGTGTTGCAATTTCTTTTGTTTTATACATTGGTCAATCCTACCTACTTCCATTTAAAGAATTTAATCGCTCCACCTAATCCAATTATAATACATACTAGTAGAATTAAGATATGGAAAAATCCATTTGTTAAAGGCTGGCCTATACTTGCTTGTTTTAATAAATGAATTCCATGTGAAAGTGGTAAAATATCCATTATTACTTGAAAGAATCGAGGCATTGATTCATAGGGGATCGTTGCTCCTGAAAATAATAACATCGTAAAATAAGCAACTGAGCTCCAAACATTCCCTGATTTTTGGTCAGGTACTACGCTCCCAATAAAAATACCGATGCTGTACATCGCCATAGCAACAAAAAGATATGTTATTAGGAATATCGGCCAAGACCCTTTTAATTCATAATCAAATAATAGATGGTAAATAAGTGAGACTCCGATAAAGGATACTATTGCTGAAGAAAGTTGAATGAGACCTTGTACAAATAGAAGTTGCAGAGGCGATACTGGAGTCACTTGGAATCGTTTTAAGATACCTCTATGACGGTAGTCTGCAATTGTAAGAGGTAGACCCATAACTCCGGTTGCTAGTATACCAATCGTAATAACAGCAGAGTAAGATAATTCAAAATCAGAAGCACCAGTCAAACCTTCCTTACTTAGTAAGTAGCCAAATAGCGTAGCTAAAATAATAGGGAAGCAAATACCAAATATAAGAATATCAATGCCTCTCCAAACAAGTTTCCCTTCAGTTTTTAATAAAGTTAAAAATGTATTCATGACCAGTTCTCCTCTCCTGAAAAGTATAGGTATGCGTCTTCAAGTGTGGATTTATTACTTGCAAGAATTGCCTCGGTGATTGTGCCATAAAAGACTGTTTTTCCTTCTTTTAAAATTAAAATTTTATCACATAATGCCTCAACCTCATCCATGTAGTGTGAGGTTAGGACAATCGATAATCCTTTTTCTTTCATAGAGACTAACTGTTTCCAAAGCATACGACGAGCCATAGTATCTAGTCCTGTTGTGAGTTCATCTAGGAAAACAAGTTTAGGTTTTGGAATCAATGCTAACAGCACTGCTAAACGCTGCCGTTCTCCTCCTGAAAGAGATTCCACGAGCTGAGATTCCTTTCCAGTTAAGCCAAATGTTTGCAAAAGTAGCGCTACATCATTGGTTTGATTATACAGCGATTCCCATTGCTCACATGCTTCTTGAACCTTTAGTTTGTCTTGGAAATTTGTTTCTTGAAACTGTACACCCACCTCTTGAAAAACTTCCTTGCGATTAACAATAGGTGACTTTCCAAAGATAGTAAGCTCTTCATGCGTACTATTCTCAATGCCAAGAACTGCTGCAATAGTAGAAGACTTTCCAGCTCCATTTGATCCGAGTAAACCAAGAACCGCACCAGGTTGTAAGCTAAAATTAATGTTGTCGACTACTTGTTTAGTACCATATGTTACCGATAAATTTTTTACGGATAAGACCAAATTTTTTTCCTCCTATATAAGACTTAGTAAACTATTGTATCAGAATAACAATGGGGTGGTGTTATATTGGAGGGTTTATATTATGTTATGTAATTAATATTTTTGAATTTATAACTAGCTAAAAACACATGAATTTACATAAAGTCATGTATTGTAAAACAGGAGCTCTAACACTTTTAATTATAGTGTTAGAGCTCCTGTTTAGTTAATTTATATGATTTTTAGCGATTTTATAGATGGTTTCTTTATCTCTTTTTCCAATAACAAAAACTTGAATCACTTCAAAATTAAGAAAAAGGAGGATTATATATGAATTTTAAGTTATTATCTGTCACTCAAGAAGATCTGACAGAATACAAAAATGATTTACAAGATGCTTTTCAAAAGGGAGCAGCAGCGGAGTTTACTGATTTAGACACAGAAATACTTACTGAAAAGGAAATTGACAAAGTATTATCAAAAACAGGAACAGTTGCTTACAAAGCGATTGTGGATGGAGAAATGATTGGCGGTGCAATTGTTTTAATTGAGGAAGAAACACAGCACAATCATCTTGATTTTCTCTATGTAAAATATGAAACGCAGATTCGTGGTGTTGGGCAAGCTATTTGGAATGAGATTGAAAAATTACAACCTGAAACAAAGGTTTGGGAAACCCTTATTCCATACTTTGAAAAGAGAAATATCCATTTTTATGTGAATCACTGTGGTTTTCACATAGTTGAATTCTTTAATCCATATCACAAAGATCCAAATATCTCTGAAGATATGGTGGGAGCTGATTATTGCTTCCGTTTTGAAAAGAAAATGATGTGAAGAAAAATAATTTTATCCAATACATGAAATTAGATAAAGTAATGTATTCAGAACGTCGTTTTAACAAAAGTTTTTTTATAAGTACGTCTATTACTACTGATGACAAATCCAATTAGTAAAAAAGGGACAGAGTATATAACGCACTCGATCCCCTTGTAGCTATTATTTAAACGATTTTTTAGTTTTTCATAATGAATATTATAATAAACTCACTTTTATTCTTCTTTGTAGCTAAAGTTTTCAATATTACCACTCTTTAACTATTTTTTCTATATATTCTAACGCACTCTGAGTCCCTTTTTCTTTATCAAGAATATTCTTAACCAAGTCAGCATTTTTTCTAGTTTCTTTTTCTTCCATTTGTTTAAATCTACTGATTAATGCATCTACTTCAATGTCTTTTTCATTTAAAGGCTTTAAACTATATCCTTTTTTATACAATAAATTAGCCCAGAAAGGTTGATCTACAGCAAAGGGAATAATCATTTGTGGTTTACCACTCTTTAAAGCTGTTGCCATTGTACCAACACCGCCATGATGAACGATTCCTTTGGCCAATGGGAATAATAAAGTATGAGGGGCTGCATGAATTGCTAAAAAATGATTATCCTTTTCTAAAGGGATTCCGCTTGTTCCTGTAAGTACAATGCCACGGTTACCAGTTTTTATTAATGCTTGTTTAAGTTTATTTCTAAAGTCAAGAGGATCTTTAAGTGGCGTGCTACTGAAAGATATAACGATAGGCTTACTACCTTCATTTATGAATTGTTTTATTAAAGTATCGAGGTGTAACTCATCTGTATCAAGATAAAAAAAACCTGGTAAAAAGATATTATTTCCCCAACTTTTTACATCTTCAAAAAGCATGGGATTAAGGGGATAAATGATGGGTATTTTATTTCCTTCTATTGCCAGATTATATATACCAGCTTTTCTTTTAGGTAATTTTAAAGTCTTTTCTCTGAAATCATTCACTTCTTTCATATTTGATCTTTCCGCATTTGACATCACGGTATAAGTAAATTTGTTTAATACCCTCCCAAAGTTTTTATTGGTTGAAATAATTAGATTAGGGAATTCTTCTATAGGATAAACAACAGGTATAAGTGGCATATTAATACAAGGTATTCCTAAAGCAAATGCCATATCGGGTGCTCCAAAAGCTTTTGGGTGATAGATTAGAACGTCAGCATTCTGTGCACCTTCCCAAAATTGATCCAGTGTCTTTCTAAACGCTGGGTTTACTACTTTTTTCACGTAATTTTTAGTTATTAGGGGGTGTTTCAAAGCACTATTATAAATAAATTTACCTTCATCTGATTCAAGCATGGCCATTAAATCACTTTCAACTTCTTTAAATTCAACACCGTTTTCTTTTACTAGTTTTTCAAATGTTTTACCCGTACAAATAAGAGCACTATGTCCATATTGTGTAGCTTTTTTAGCAAGTGCTATATAGGGTTGCACATCTCCTCTAGATCCTAAAGCAAAAAATACCAATCTCATACTCCGACCCTCTTTCAATTTTTTGATATAAAAAGTGCCTGTACATACTTAATTTGATACCCTCTATTATATTTAATCTCTATCTTCTCATATAAATGTAAACCAATGACTGCTAGTTGTAAATCAAAGAATCGTTACTTTTCAATTAAAATAAGAGATAATACTAGAGATAAAATAAGCTTTTTTATCGTTGATAGGATAATTACAGTATGAAGCAAAGTTACTCTAATATGAGGCGAATTTTTTTCTTCTTTTAATTTTATATAGCTATTCCTTTGTATTACTTAAAATGAATATGAGATCAGCGAGACTTTATTGAATTTTAGATTAGGCTTTTAAATTGAAATAGTAAACTAAAAAATAGTGTGAATCCAATTATATTTATCCAAATAATTATTAGTTTAATGTATTTGAAAGTAGTAGGGCGAAGTATGTTAAAATATAAATTAGTTCTGAAAAGTTCTTAAATTACTAGTTGGTAGTAAATTTTTTGAAGAGTAGGCTTAATAGAGGAAAGGAGATGAAGGGTTGGGTTATCCAATGAATTATTTACGAACATCTTTAATACTAGTATTTTTCTTATCCGTTATTCTTTTCAAGACTCCAGTTTTTGCTGAAGAAATAGAGGAATCTACTCCATCAGGTATTCCATTTTCAAAATTAGAAACGTTTATCGATGATTATATGGAGGAATATATTGGAAAAACAACGGCTGGTGCGGGAGTAATTGTTTTAAAAAATGGAGAAACGGTGTTATCAAAAGGTTACGGAAATGCTGATATTGAAAATAAAGTTAAAATCAACCCCAATACGACCATTTTTGAATGGGCATCGGTTAGTAAACTAGTTACCTGGGCGTCTGTTATGCAAATGGTAGAGCAAGGAAAAATTGATTTGAACGAAGACATTCGAAATTATCTACCTAATGAATTTTTAACTAAACTAAAATATGATGAACCTGTCACAATGCTTCATTTGATGCATCACAACGCAGGTTTTGAAGAATGGATTTTTGATTTAGGTTATGCTGACCCAAATCAAGTGAAAAGTTTAGAAGAAGGGTTGAAAATTGCTGAACCTGCTCAAGTATATCGACCTGGTGAGGTCGTTGCCTACTCAAATTTTTCAGCAGCGTTAGCTGGTTATATCGTAGAGAGGATTAGTGGTTTACCGTTTGAAGAGTATGTAGATAAACATATTTTTACACCTCTTGGAATGAATACTGCTGAATACAATATTATCAACAATAACAATAAGGCCACAGGCTATGCTATTGTCTCACCCGAACATTTTATGGAATATCATCCTTATTATATGTCTTTATACCCGGCAGGAGGTATTAACGGAACAACCGAAGATTTAGCTAAATTTGCAGCAGCCCTCATAGCAGTTGAAAACAATTCGAATAAACTTTTTGAGAAGCCAGAAACACTACAAGAATTTTTATCAACAAGTTACACTGTTTCGAATGGGATGTCGGGTAATGCGCATGGTTTTTGGGAATATAAAGGGAAATATCGCGGATTAACACACTCGGGAAATTCTGACTCTTTCTCTACGAACTTACATATAGTCCCTAATGATCATTTTTCAGTAGTCATAACCACCAACCAAGCAAGTGAAGTCAATGTAACTTTTGGACTTACTGAAGAGCTAGTTGGTGATAACAAGGAAATTATCATAGATAAAGAATTAACAGGTGCTAAAGAATTAGAAGGCTCATATATAACTGCAAGACGTGAACATAGCAATTTCATGAATATATACTATTATTTGATGTTGCTAAAGATAAAACCTTTAAATGAAAGTGAAATCGAAATTGATCTTGCTGGAATGAAAGCTACCTATTTACAATCTGCTCCCAACCTATACGTACTTAAATATGGGAATGAAATTTTTCTTACTATGAAAGAAATGTATTTTCATAGAGATAACGGAGAGGTTACACGAATTTCAACTTCTATGAATGATTTTTTACCACTTCCAAAGGAAAGAAGTGCTTCAATTTTAGGTGCAACTGTTAGCTTAGTTGCTATTTGTTTCATATATTTTATTATTTCACCAATTACAATCTTTCTTTTTTATATTAGAAATAAGAAAAAGAAACATTTTTCACAGAAATCTACAAGATGGCATGCACTATTAAATTTTTTTGTTTTTGCCATCTTGTTAAACATAGTAGTTCTCAGTATTCGTATGCTTAATAATTATAGTCGTCCGTACTCGGACATTACCGTACAGTTTATCTTAAATTACATTTTCACCGGATTTATTATTTTGTCAATAAGTATGCTTATTATTACATGGAACAAATCAGACCTATCTAAACCTCAAAAAACTTTTTATGTGATTTCTTCCATTCTTGGCAGCCTTTTTATAGGTTTGTTAATTAACTGGCAGTTGTTTCATTAAAAATATTCAATTTATCTAAGCATATTTTGAATCAAAAATTAAACTAAGCACCATTCTTACTATAGCGTATATTAGATTTAAAAATTAAAGTATCACTTAAGTTAATAGTCTCTAATTAACATACCATCCAAATAACCCAAGTCGTCCTACTACCATTAATGACAGTAAAGCGACTTGGATATTCTAATCTAAAACTACACTATTTTCCAGTTGTAACTGTTCTTCCTTTTTATCCAACGCAAGCTGCTTTTAGTTATTTATCATTAATACATTTATGATGGTTTCATTTTCGTAATCTTCGCCTATTTTTTAGCGCGGACTTTTTTTATTTTCTGCTATATGATGCTGACACGTTACTGCTTTTAACTCGCTTGATCACGTTTACCCCATTGTCAGCCAGTTTTTCTTTAAACGTGTCAAATGTAGGTGCTGTTCGTTTGGTTTTTTCGATCTTTTCTCGAATTTTATCGTTGATTTTTTCACTTTTTTAATCAATTCCACTCCATGCGCTTGAAATTTCAAACCCTTATCCAGAGTGACGCTGTTAATGACTAAGTGATTATGAATAGGGTCTTTATCCGCATGCGTGTAAATTCGCCTGGTGTACGTTAGTGATTTATTGGTCTAATAAAGCGTTCGTTTGTTCCAGATTTGTCTCACCGGTCTTAAATGTCTGAATATGGGTGGCTTTCATTCGACTTTTGGTATAGTTGATATCACAATTCAATCCGCTTTTGACTGTAGCATGCGGTTCAGCGTAGTTAATAAATCGTGAGCAACTGGTACTACAGGCTAATTTAATTTTGGGCATGGTTCTTTTTGACTAATACAGTATTTATTAGGGTGAAACTTGCTGCAGTTAAAAAAGCTTGAATGGCCTTTTCACCTAAATCAATTGGAAGGTCATAAGAATAGTCAATCGCAATCAGGAGGATAAACATAATACTAAAAAAAAATCCAATAGACCGGCCTAAAAGCCACATTCCTTTTAATGTAACTCTTCCCATAACTAATTCAGCTCCTTTGTACGTTCTGCAATTCAGCCGTTAAGTTGGCGGCTAAATAGGGCTCCAGTTCTGCTGTATTCGTGGCTCGTGACATTTCGTTGATATTGTTTCCAATTGTGCCTGCTCGTTCCATTTTTAGTGTTACGAACTTATTTCCGTGTGCCGGATTTTGATAAAATCTGGCACACTCATTTGCAAACTTTCATTGGAGAGCGTCAATTTTTAAAATTCGTGTTCGCTCAATGTCCCACTCCATATTTTTTTCCTATCGTTCAGAAACCAAGCATACCATTAAAACGCATTCGATTTCCAATGGTATGCTTGGTTTAAGGGGCTTTTAAGCCAACCACTTCGTGGCGCAATTGACCTTGTTGGGGGACACGGTGCTCTCACAATTCCCCTGTTAACCTGGTCAAACCGTAGCCATTTTGAGCCAAAAAAGAGGGACTTATACAAAAAAACAGCTAAAAGGAAACGGCTGTTTCTCTTTTATTGCGTAGATAAGACTAAAAAACATCCGAATGTGCCCCAAATCGAATAAAGAGACAAGATTTTGAAAAGGGTAATATTTATAAAGCAACAGCCAATCGCTATTGCATCCAGAAATATGACATTCCCAACAATCGAGATAATCTTTTGTCAGCTCTAAGAGGTGAGTACGGTATTCTTTTTCAGATAAGGGCACTTCTTCAACGATCATTTGCATAACGGTTTTGAGTTTTCAAGATTAGCATTTCTTTTCTTTAGTGGTTTCAGGTCTTTTTTTGAAGTTGGTTGTCTGCTTCATTTCTAACATAAACACTAATCTCCTAAAGCATCTTTAAAAAGATCGTCAACAGAAGTGTAGCGTTTTCCAGTTCCATTTTGGACCATTTCGTCAGATTCCTTAATTGCTGCAAGGGTTTCGGTATTAAATTTTGCATGTTTGGGTTGAAATGGTAGGCCATTTTCGGCAATTATTAGTCTAAAAAAGACGTTAATAGCAGTGCTAGTGTCCATACCTAGGTAATTTAAAACGGATAGGGACTGACTTTTAACGATTTCGTCAATACGAACTTGTACGACCGCTTTTTTTGTTTCTATTTAAATCGCCTCATGATTAACTCTGATTACAAGCCGTTGTAATGCATTTATAAATATATTGTAGTTCTTTTTTATGTAAATATATGAAATTGCTTAAAATAATGTATTTAAAATTTTGTTTTATTAAGCTTCTTTTTTATCAGTATATCTAATACAATTAGTTATTCTTGTGAAAGGGAGGTGACTTATGAGAATCTTAAAAAATAATATAGCATTTAAATGGCCTATATTACTTACTTTTTAAAGATATGTTTTTGATTAAAGGAATTTTGCTAATAACTACGGTAATAAAAATACGAAAACAAACCCTAATAGTATCTTTAATTATTATACTTATTATTTTGGACATTCATAGTTGGATATAATTCTTAAATTAACTCTATACATGCTATTCTAAAAGTACATAACTAATCCGAAATTTTTTATTAAAAAGGAGGTATAAAAATTTAAAAAGAAACTGACTATTCAAAAAAATAGAATTTTTTTCTTTTTATCGAATTAATCAGTTTAATTAAATATTGGGAATATATTTTGAATAAATATAAAGTTTTATTTACATAAAAATTAAAGGAAGAGAAGGGAGGAAATTACGATGTTATCATTTTATGATGGTTTTTTTCTAAATTTATGTGTGTTGATTACTGCACTGTTTTTGTATAAAGAACTGGCTAAAAGAAAACATTTCGAAATGCAAACTGTAAGTACAGCTATTGTAAATGGTTTATTAAGCGGACTACTAGCGGTTATTTTAATGCACTTTAGTATTGAAACTAGCACAAATTCTATGATTGATCTTCGGATTATTCCATTCATGTTAGTTATTCTTTATGGAAATTGGTTATCTAGCTTTACTGCAGCTGTTCTCATTATTTTTACGAGGTTTATGATAGGTGTAAACGCATATTCAGTTAGTAATATTATTTTTATTCTTGTTTCATGGATGATTTTCTATTATTGTTTTAAAAAAATTAAAAATCGGTGGTTTTCCATTATAGGTATGCTCATTTTGAGCAACGCTGTTTATACAGTATTGACTGTTATTCTTATAGACGGTAAAGACCTTAATTTACTTTTAATATCCACCTACTGGATTATCTGTATTTTAGGAGGACTCATCTCTGTTTATATGATGGATTACTTGACTGAAACCGAGATTGTATTCAAAGAAAATAGATATCATGCTCGTACGGATCCATTGACTGGTCTAAATAATGTTCGTAGTTTTGAATTTGCGTTTAATAAAGCAAAAAATAAATTAGAAAAATCGAATGAAAATTTTTCTATTATGATTTTAGATATTGATCATTTTAAACAAGTGAATGATCAATATGGTCACTTAGAGGGCGACTTAGTATTGAAAAAATTAGCAGAAATTTTAAAAATGAGTCAAAATTCTAATGATATTATTTCTAGAAATGGTGGAGAGGAGTTTTCAGTGTTGCTCAATGGCTGTACCAATAAAGAAGCATATGAAAAAGCAGATGCATTAAGAAAAATAGTAGAAAACTCTTTTTTTATTCTAAAGAATGGCACCATATCCATTCATATTACAATTTCTATAGGTACTGCAACCTATAATGATACGACAATAGAAGTCGATCAACTTTATGACCAAGCTAATCAAGCACTTTATTTAGCAAAAAATAGTGGCAGAAATAAAGTTTGTTCTTATTCACAAGTTATTGATCTAGTTTCTGATTAAAGAAGCTCAACTTTGTATTATTGGAAATACAATTATTTTCTTAAATACTCAATATGAATAAATAGATAAAGAAAAGAATACATGAAATTAGATAGGATCGTGTATCCATAAACTTATTAAATTAAAGTTTTTTAGTGTTCTAAGTATCTTTAAAATATTTATATTGTCACCAATATGATTGGTTTAAAGGTTTGGACAAGTTCTATGTTTGATAAAATTAATTTTTATATCGCACACGATTTTTTTTGAAATGGATGACATAGAAAGTATCGGACATGATGTATTCCTAGGATGCTCTTACTTTAAATTAGTTTATGCGATTTTATAGATGCTTTTTTATTTCTTCAATAAGTAAAAATAGAGCTATTAATAGACATAAACGTTTGCTGATTGCATGAAATTGCGTAAAAACGTCGAAATAGCTGACTTTTTTTCTTACTTATCTAATCGCTGACGAAGCACTAGAGCAGAAATAGCGAATATAATGAAAGCTGTTAGTGAACCAGCAGTAGCTATCTTCAATACATTTCCTATTGGAGGGTTGAATAATAGAGCAACCGAGATAATTAAGACGGCACCAGTTAACCCCATACCTAAAATTGAGAACGCTAAAATTTTATTCATTCAATCACCACCTTGTATATAAATTTTAATTACACAGATTTTTTGATACTCAAAGGATAACATATACATGAAATTTGATAGTTTCATTTATACAGAACCTTATTAGTTCAGCATGAATTTCTATAAAAAACTATTCATAGAGATAAAATAATACTATGTTTAATATAAGTAAAGGAGTAGATCAAGGAATGAAAAACAAAGTTGTTTATTTTAGAGAATTTAATGAAAATGATTTATCAGAAGTAGTAGACCTTTATATTAAAGTATTTTCAGCTGAGCCATGGAACGATAAATTAACATACGACCAAATTACAACTTATGTTAATCAAATGACTGATTTAAATACATTTAAAGGATATATCGTTAGAGAAGAAGGCACAGCTAATTTGTTGGGTGCTGCGTTAGGTTTTATTAGACCTTGGTATATGGGAAAAGAATACCATTTAGATTCCTTTTATATTTCAAATGATTATCAAGGAAAAGGTGTAGGTACTCAATTTTTGAACTTTATCAAAGAACAATTAAAAGTTATTGATATACCCACCATCATATTAGATACCGATCGAGGCTATCCAGCTGAATACTTTTATTTGGATAATGGTTTTAAGTTTTCCGATTCATCTATTGTACTTTATGGAGATACTTCTAATGATGTTTAAAAATAGGATACATGAAATTAAATAATTTCATGTATTTAGTAAAAAATAAGAGAGGTTATTACAATGATAAAAGGAAGGTTTGTTTATTTAAGACCTATAAAAGATGAAGATATGGAAAGTATATTTCAATCATGTCAAGATGAGGATATTATGTATATGACTGGGACTCGTAAACAGTTTAAACTTGATGAAATTATTAACGCTTATAAGCAATACAGAATAGATAGTACACGTTATGACTTCGCTATTTGTCTATTAGACAATGATCAAATAATAGGTGATTTATCTATTTTGGAAATTGATCAAGATAATCATAAAGCAGGATTTAGAATTTCTTTACATAGTCAAAATACTACAAGTAAAGGTTATGGTACTGAAGCAACTAAGCTTGCACAAAAGTATGCTTTTGAAGTTCTTAAATTAAATCGTTTAGAATTAGAGGTTTTTTCTCATAATATCCGAGGCATTAAAGCATATGGAAAAGCAGGTTTTAAAATAGAAGGAATATTAAGACAAGCACATCATATCAACCAAATGTACTCTGATGAAATTATTATGGGAATACTCAAAGAAGAATATAGTAAATCTAATTTATACAATACATGAAATTAGATAAAATAATGTAATAATCATTGAATGTAAAACATTGGTTGCTAAATGTAAACTAATTAGTGCGTTACTTTTTAAGTGAAAATATAGATAATAAAGATATCAAATTAAGGAGGGAAGTATTTTGTTTTTTCTGTTTTAATTATTTAAAAATAATACATAAATATAAGGAAATTAACTATGAAAAAAATAGTAACTAAAACAATATTAATGGCTCTTTCACTATCAATCGTTGGAACAAGCTTTCCTTCCTTGCATGTGTTTGCCTCTGAAAAAATTCCAACTGTAGTATATAATGAGAACGGAGTGAAAACAGAACAATCAGAAAATGAAATTATTTTAGAAGATTCTATTACCAATGAAACTTTAGTTTTAGAATATACAAATGATGACCAAACTGGACATGTAGATACTTTACTTAAAGACTCTGATGGCAATTTGCTTATTAATGGAGAAGTAGTTATAGAGTTGATTAGTGATACAGATAGCACTTCTTCAATGAATCCGGCTGGTACTAGTTCTATTGCTGCTACTACAAGTTGGACACTTTTTAACACAAAAAAATATAAACAAAGTGTTTTAAAATCTGCTAATACAACAGCGATAGCTTTAGCCTATTTATATCCTCCTATAGGAACGGTTGCAGGGATTGTTTCAGCCATACAATCCGTATTTAATACTGGAAAACCTGCACAGAAAGAATTATATGTGCTTATTAAACAATATCACAACAATAAGGCTACTTCTCCATCTCTATATCAAATAAAAACAACATCATCTATATATAGGAAATCTAATTATACTAGTAGGGACTACTACTAGTATAAAAAGACCTTTTCAATAAATAAAATGACTAAACTTTAGGAGGATAAGAGTATATGGAACTTACAAAATTATTAAAAATTGTAGCTCTAACGGATACAGTAAGTATGATTATTCTTATCGTCGTAATCTTCCGAAACAGAGGCAACTTCCTATCCCCTACTCGTTCATAGTCTTAACCAAGAAAAAATCCCAACCATTTATGTGGTTGGGATTTTAGTATACTATGCAATTGAAACATCAGAGGTATTAATTTTTCCATTCGCTATAGCCATTTAAAATAATTATATATATTACATACATGCAGGGAATAAATATAGCAAATAGGATTATCTTTATAATCCAACTTACTGTCGAAAATATAGCCCCAATAAGTATATACAGTATAAAAAAAACAAATACGGACATGATTAACAATAAAATAATTAAAATAAAATTTTTAATTATTTTATTGTTAATCTTTAAAACAGCTGATAATATTTCTTCAAAAAAAATTAAAATGAATTCCATTTAAAAGCTCCTTTTAAAGTTCTATCCATCCATTATATATATAAATACACTAAATTATATATAAATATGTATTGAGAATCCTAATTTAGCAATTTTTTTGTATATTTACTTTTCTAAAAAAGTACTGATATAATTTTTAGCTGCAAGTGCTAATTAGTCAGTATATGTTTCTTTTAATATGAAAGTTAGCTCAAATGAGAATTTAAATATATTGCTGTACTCTCAATAGTATTTTATTGTTCTCTACCAAATGGATTGTATTATATTAAATGATTAATCTGATTTTGATTAAGATAAGTATGATTTTCTTCAAATTTATATCTAGCCTTTTTTATCACTAGTTTAAATATGTTTATGAAAGCAATATGACTTGATTTAATTGTTTCTGAATCGATTCACGTAGTTGATGAGTAATCATCAGTACAGTTAGTTCTTCATTTTCTATTAATTGTTTTTCAATTTCTAACGCACTCTTTTCATCTAAGCTAGAGGTTCCCTCGTCTAGTAGAATAATTTTTTTTCCACGAACTAAACCACGAGCGAGTGCTACGCGTTGTCGTTGTCCACCAGAAAGTAAACGACCAGCGTCGCCAATATCTGTATCAATTCCTTGAGGTAGATTTCTTACCACTTCATCTAAATTGCTAGTTTTTAATGCCTGTTGGATTTGTTCATTGGAAAATTCTTCATCTAAAGTGATATTTTCTCGGACTGTTCCTTCAAATAAATACGGGATTTGATCCATGTATAAAATATGTTCACGCAATTCCCTTCCAGATAATACACTCAATTCTTTTCCTGCAAATTGGACTGAACCATCGTAATCCATTAATTTACCATTTAGAATATTTAATAATGTTGTCTTTCCGCTACCACTTGCACCAACGATGGCATATTTTCCACCTAACTGAAATGAAAAGTCTAAATTATTCAGAACCAAGTTGTCATCATATGCATAACTTAAATTATCTAAAACAATTCCTGAGTCAACTATTTTAATTTTTTCAGTGGTTTTCTCAACAGAAGGTTCAATTGTTTCTAACTTTTTAAAAACAGGTTCAACTGAACGGATGGCAGCAATTTGTTGACTGATATTTCCCACAGTATTAAATACATTGCTGGCTAAATCCCCTGTTGCCATGATTGAACCTAGGGAGACTATCGATTGAAAGACTAAATACCCAGTTAGCCCCATAATCGAAATTTGACCCACAATATTTCCAAATGTCCCTAAAAGGGCTACTCTTGCAGTCAAATTAGTTTGTTTGTTTTTAGCATCAGCTAGTTTAAGGGACGCTTCTTCCGTATTTTTTGTTATTTTTTCTAGTAAATTAAAAGAAAAAAATGTATCAAAACCATTGAGAGTGTCTGTCACTCTGCTTAAGAATCGTTCGCTTTCTTCAGTTACTAATAAAGAGGCCCTACTGAGCACTTTTTGGTACAACATTGGTAATAGAATGGTTAAAATAGTAACAGCGAGGGTCAATAAAACAATGGACCAATGAAATATAAACATGGCAATAATTGAACTAATAGCGCTAATTATTCCTCCTAATACGGTATAAAATTGATCGAAAGCAAACGTTTCAATCGTATTTAAGTCATTGCTGAGCCAGGAAGCATATGTTCCAACTGTTTTTGTATGGAAATTTGAGTAGCTAGTCTGTTCCATTCGGTTTGTAACATCTGTTCGAATAGCAGTAGCCATTTTTTGTTTTGTTTGGCTTCTTTTATTGATTTCAATATAGGAAAAGAATAAGAACACCATAAAAATTGCCGCATTGGCTAAAATTGTCTCAAAAAATAATGTAAAATTAAGATCAACTAATGCATTTAAAGAGGAAGCCATGATTACACTCACTAATGTTAGACAAACATTAGTGAGGACTAATAAGCCAAAAATTAACAAGTTATGTTTCCAGAAACGTAATATATATTTTTTCATTTTTTTCTCCTCCTAGTCATTCTTTCACTTAGAACAAATTATTTGGTAATTATGAGGTATAAGTCTAGTTTTAAATGAAAGGATACTGTGTTGAATGTACAATTATTTTATTTGTATCTAAAGTATAAACGAACTATACTTGATTAAAATAAAGAATTGCATATATGCAATAAGTTGGGAGAAAGTATGAATTATAGCAAAACATTTAAGAAAATACGAATAGCAAAAGGCATGAAGCTAAAAGAAGCTGCTGGAAATACACTATCAATTTCTCAATTGTCTCGTTTTGAAAACGAACAATCAATGATCTCAATTGATTCATTTATTGAATTGCTAAAAAATGTGAATACCTCACCAGAAGAATATTTTTACTTATTGAGACAAGAAGAAAATGAATTAAAGAACTATTTTAATATAATAAAGAATTTGCTCAATAATAGAAAGTATGACAAACTTGAAGAGTTGGCCATTGATTTAAAAAATAAAAAACCTACATCGAATAGTTGGATGAGTTTCCTAGTATTGTTTGTAGATAGCATTATTATTCTAGATAAAGAAAAAAGAGTACTAAATCAACCGAGAGTTCTTTCTTACTTGATAAAAGTGGAAGACTGGGGAGAAATGGAATTATATATTTACGCGATTTTTGGTTTTGTATTTGATGTAGAAACAACCTATCTTTTAATGAAAACAGCGATTAAAAAAAGCCGATTATACCAATCGATTCCACAAGATATGAACCTACTATTTAGTATTTTGTCAAATAATTTTTCTACATTTCTTCTACATAAACGCTACGATTATGCAGAAGAAACTCTTGCTATTTACGAAAAAAAACTATCAGATAATACTCTATTAATTGAACCTCATTTAGATTTTTTATTTAATAAGGGGATTTTTTCTTTTACGCAAAAAAGAGAAGAAGAGGCAAAAGAGTACTGTGAACAAGTATTTGAACTTTGCCGTTTATTTAAGCTAACTGAACAAGAAGAAAACTATAGAAATCGCTATCTTATTTGGTCAAAAAGCTACTTAGATTCAGATTTTCAAGAACTAATAATCAAAATTGGATTCATACGTTAAGCGATGGGAATAAATAATGAATAAAGGCGTCTACCTGTTAATGAAATTTAGACGAAAAATCGAGACCGCTGTAAGTTTGGTATGAATAACTTTAGAAAATATATAAAATAGTTTATCGAAAATCCTATTAAATTATGTATACTCCACTTAAAAAAGCACTAAGATCCTTTGTTATATTCATTATTTATCAATACTCAGAACGTAAGGTAACAATGGCAATTTTAATCATCTTTTACTGTGATGCTTGAGTAAGCAGCTCTAAGGTGTCACGTACAGATAAGAATAACTGAAATGTTATTAGTTTTTAACAGATCCATGATAGGCTGTATATTTTCAATATCCCTCTTATACTTAATTTTAAATCCAAGTATATCTATATACATTTTCTTATAAGCTTCAAACCATATAAAGAAATTAGATTTTTCCAAATACATGAAATTACATATAGTCATGTATTTCAAACCTTGATTTGTTGAGGTTGTTTATGCATGGCTGAAAAAGGACAGAGAGAGCAGACACAGTAAAGGTCGAAATCACGGTCTTTTTAAATGACTAACTCTATGATACACTTTAAAAATATAATTTTATAAGGGGTGAACTTAATGTCTATAGCCTAATTTGCCAGCAAGGTAAATAGCTCTGTTGGCAAACACTTTCAAAGAAAATGTAATTTTATTAACAACATTTGAAGGGTGGAACCAACATGAAGAATAATATTAAAGATCTTAACGAAAACAAAGAAATAGAAAGTATTATAAAAATTTGGCTTAATTCTAATCTAGAAGCTCATAGCTTTATTCCAGCTGATTATTGGCACGAAAATTATGATGAAGTAAAAAGACTGCTACCTCAATCTGATTTAAGAGTATATCAAAAAAATGAAAACCCCATTGGCTTCATAGGTATTATGGATGGATTTATTGCAGGAATTTTTGTGGACAGTGATTACCGTTCTCAAGGGATAGGACTTGCTCTTTTAGAAGATGCAAAAAATAGATATAACAGTTTATCATTAGAAGTATACGAGAAAAATCAAGGTGCTGTTAGATTTTATCAAAGAAATGGATTTGAAATCATTTCTTCTGAAATAGATGTTATTAATAAAGAGATTGAATATCACATGACTTGGAATAAAAACAACTTTTTTTAATTAGATTAAAAACTCATTTAAAATATTATAGTCGTTGATTTTATAAGGATAGAGTGTCTTTTAAACTCTATCCTTTTTTGTATATTTCAGTCAAATTTAAAAATAGCATATCTATCCTCTATAAAGTCTTTTTGACGTTTTTTTCACTCTAAATATAATTCAACACACGAAATTATATAAAATCATGTATTAAGAAATAAGAGCTCTAGCACTTTTTGTTATAGTGTTAGAGCTCTTATTTCTGTTTTTTTTAAGTGGATTATAGCCAATTTTTTATTTTATTCAACACGTGTATTTCCTTAACTATCAAAAAGAGAAAATTATTAGTTTGATTCTTATATAGAAAAACGATGATGACGTACCATAGCATAAATTGCGGACAGCCCTAATAATAGTGCTGAAATAATAAATATGATTTGCACACCCCATATTTCTGATAAAAAACCAAAAAGTAAGGAAGAAACTGCGAACAATAACGATCCTAATGAACTTTGTACAGCATAAATTTTAGGTAGTTCTTCAGTGCTAGCTGATTTTTGAAGAATTGTATTTGAAGCAATTTCTTTTAATTGTTGAAAAATTCCAATAAATCCTACAAAAACAAGGGATAACCAAGCAATTTTTGTTAAACCAAAAATAAATGTCAGGATACAGATTACAAAGGAAAAACTAATTAAAGCATACTTAAGGTTCTTTTCGAAGACCCTAGCAAAACGTGAGCATATAATTCCGCCAACGACCATTCCAATAAAAAATGAAGTGTTTATATAACCCCAATAAGCTTCAGTTTCTCCAAGAACTTCAGCAACAAAAATGTAGATTATAGAAGCAATCCATACAACATCTGCAATAGTATCAAGTACCATAAGCAAAAAAAGGCTCTTGTACATCGGATTACTCCATATGATTTGCCAACCTTCTTTTAATTCACCACTACGATGACCTTTGGAATCTTTTTTATGAAATTCCGTCGGATCAATAATTTTAGTCATCATAAAGGTAGCTATTGAAGATAATATTAATGTAAACAGAACAACTTTTTGACCACCTATAAAAGCAACAAATATACCTCCCAACGCCCATCCACCTAAATTTACTGTTTGGTTGATAATGGAAAAAAAGGTATTAACTTTCACAATCTCATTTTTCGAAACGAGACGAGGTAACATTGATTGACTTGCTGGTGCTGCCCATCCATCTAAAAATGCAATTGTAAATACAAAACATATTATAACAAGTACGCTCGAAATTATATTAATTTCTAAGATAAGCGCTAAAAATAGTAATAATAGAGTTTTGCTTATTTGTGAATAAACAAGTAGCGTCTTTAATGGATATCTATTTAACAATAGTGGAGAAATCATTCCACTAATAAAACGTCCAAACATATTAAAAAATGGGACCAACGCTAATATAAATGACGATTCTGTCAAAGTGTACAAAATTGAGATAAGCCCTACAATATAAAAAATATCACCTAGATTAGCCATTGATTGACCAACCCAAAGAAAACGGAACGATTTACTCTTCATTCTAACTACCCCTTTATAAAAAAATTAAGTTACATTCGTAAAGGGGATTTTTTACATTGGTATTATACCTCCTAAAATCAACTGTTTTTCTTTGAAAAATCAACTATAAACAACAATAAAGATAATTAACTGCTTAAAAGAAAAAAACTATTTTTGGGTAGTAAGAATGAACTATTTATAAATAGTATACGTTAATCCAAATTACAAGTCATATTCTTTTCGCTTAACTATTAAAAAAGATAAAAATATAGTTTTCCAATACATGAAATTAGATAGAATCATGTATTAAATAAAAACAGGCCACAAATACACAAGGATACTTATGTATTTGTGGTCTAAAACATATTATTTCATATAAAATTTTTAAAGATAATCTTATATACACAAGTGAATAGTTTATTAATTTAGGATAAGAAGACTGTTGTACCAACAGTGTAACACGTTTGTTGCTTTCATTTTCTTCTGAAATTAAGTAAGCTACTCACTATAAAGGAGAGAAGTTAAATGTCATTAGGTCAGTCGCTAAAAGAAGCACGAGCAGCAATGGATCTCACGCAAGAAGAGATTGCCAAAAGATTATACGTTACTCGACAAACCGTCTCAAGGTGGGAACAAAATAAAACACTGCCGAATATTTTTGTTTTACAAGAATTAAGCAGCCTCTATGGATTGTCGATTGACGAACTGATTTCTGAAACAAAAAAATCTATCCAAAAGAAAGAGGAGGAAGTCTCTATGAAAAAATTCAATTGGTTTGCGTTAGCTGGGGTACTCTTGTTCAATTTACTGTTAGTTTCAGTCGTAGCTCTAACCACTATTTTACTCGTTTTTGCTCTTTGGTTAATTACAGGAACCTTTATTGTATCACCAATCATCCTTTTAGGCGCTAACGTAATGGGAGCACAAAGTTTTTCCCTTTTCCAATCGTTCGCAAGTATCCTTTTATGTCTCGCTGGGCTCGTTCTTTATCCATTAGCTAAAAAGACTACTCAAACGTTAGTTGATTCTTTTAAAAAATATGTAAAATATAACAAAAAAATGGTGTATTCAGAATAAAAAAAAACACTGAAGAAGGGTAAGGATATCCTTACCCTTCTTCAGTGTTTTTTTGTTAGTATATATATAAAGAAATAGTCTCTTTGATTAGGAATTTCAATCAACGAAAGGAATAAACCCTATTTGAGACGCCCGTCAAAGAAAAGTACAACACAAATAAAAATGGTTAGACTTCTAATCTAGAGGTAGCACTAAAATTGATAGCTTATTTTGATAAGCCAATCAACGAACGATTTAGTTAAAGTAGAGGAGGAGAATAAATGAGTGCAAACGATAAAATCTCGGATTATGAACGACTACTAAAGTGGAGTCCTTATTTTATTATTAGCTGTACACTAATAGGTTCGTTTCTTGTTTATTACTTTAAAAACGAATTTCCTTATGAATTGTTTACTAGTGGCCTAATAATAACGCTTCTTTTGGCAGTCATTCAAGTACTAAAACAAAAGAAAGCTATTGATACTGATGGAGATGAACGTGCATTTAAAACTATTTTACGACTTTTTTCAGATACGTCGCCTGTTTTTTTAATTATTTTTTTTATAGCTCTAGGATTTTATACACTGTTAGGTAATAAGTCTATTTCGCTCTTTTATTTATGGAATCTTTTCTTCTCTTATATTTGGATTGTAGGAATAAGTGCTCTTATCGTTAAAAGAAAATGATAATATATTTAAATGGTAGTAAAAAAAATAAATTATAGAAAGGAGGAATATAGTTGTTAAAAAATGTAAAAGGAAGCTGTCTATGTGGAAATATTCAATTTGAAATAGACAGTATTAAACCTGAATTTGGAACATGTCACTGCGATCATTGTCGAAAATTAAATGCTGGATCTACTTTTTTCTTACCACAGATATCAGTAAAAAAAATATCTTCAGACGATTGGGAAAAAGTTGCTCATTATGTATCATCAGATTGGGGTCGAAGAGGATTTTGTCCTAAATGTGGAACTTATCTTTATCATGGAAGGCGAGATAAGGTTAGTGTTGCTTTCAGTGTAGAGTTATTTGAACAAATTGTTGAACAAGGTGTCTTTACTTCACAAATTTGGTGTTCTTCTAAACCTGACTACTATACCTATTCAAATAATACTAGTATGAGTGATTTTGAGTAGTAAATATAAACCTATGAATATACGTCTCTCACTATTTAATACTTAGATTTTTCATTTTCTTTGCGGCCGTGCACTCAAGGTGAAAAACAGTTAAAAGGTCGTAGGCGAGACTCTGGTCATACCTACAAAAAGAATTAATGTTAGCTCTATTCTTTCTAAAAAACTATAGTAATGCTCCAGCATTTATCGTTTATATAGTCTTATACACTAAAGTAAGTTAAATTTTATTATTTCGTGTTGAATATCATTTTGCGTGGTCTACTGGTCTAAACCAAAAATTATGAAGGCATTTAATTAAATACATGCAATTCTATAAAATCGTGTATCAAAAGAAGCTCACTCAACACTCGAATAAGGAGTACTGAGTGAGCTTCTTTTGATTTTAGAACGAAAAATTTGTTCTTTGATAATTTCTTATTAAGAGATATCTATACTATTTTGGCTAACTCTTATAACTTCTGAATTTGAAAAAGGAACAATATTTAAATTAGAATCATACTGAGTGATTAAATCAGCTACTACTTTTTTAAAAGGTTCATTATTATAGTGAGGAACTGGATAAAAGTTAATTAAATTAAGACCTTCGAAAGTGTCTAAATCAGGGGCTTTATCTTTATCATCTATCAGATTAATATAGTTAATATTCGGAGAGGTTACTACAGTACCTGCTGATTCACCGATGTATAATTTCCCCTGCTCAACTTGTTTTATTATTATCTTATCTGCACCTGATCTTTTTAATTCTTGTAATAAATAAAACGTGTTTCCTCCGGATATATAGATAAAATTATTTTGTTCCAATTTTTCTTTAATCTCTTCTAAAGAGGCTGTAGAAATATCAAGTTCTTCAACTACTATGCCCAAATTAGTGAATGCCTCTTTTGCACTGTAAACATAATGGTCTATTTCTTCAGGAATGCTTGCAGTAGGAATAAAGGTTACAGTTTTACCATTCAAATCCTCTTTCACGAATTCCCTAAATTGTTCAACGACATCTATGAATGACGATGTTAAAAACATTTTTACCATACTGACTCCCCCTTTAATATTATTATTGAAAAAAATGCTAAAATATAATAGGAAATTTCTCGTGTTTTCTTGTGTATACATAGTTAGTATACACATAATTAGTAGAAAAACAAACATACGTTCTTTTTGTTGTTATAGTGAAAAGGATACATAAAATTAGATAAAATTATGTATCTAGAACCTTACTAAAATAAGGTTCTTTTTTATCTGATTTTATAATTAAAATAGATTGAATGTGAATGATTAGTTGCTATATGTAAACCAATGAGTTCGTTACTTTCTAATTTTTAAATGAGATAATAAGTCTAATACATTGAGATAGTAAAAAGGAGAGTCTTTATGAAATATTTTACTGAAAACAAAAATGATCTTGAAGGATATATGGATAATTTAAGGACTTTAAATAAAGTATTAGATATAGATACTCTTAATTTTTTATTAAACACCTCTTTTCATGATAGTCGTGTAAGCGAAATTACATTGGTAAATAATTATAATCCAGAAGTACCAGATGAGTCTCAAGAAAGTATAGTATCTATTTCATCTACAGCAAAGCATTGGGATAATAATATATATCAATTATTATGGTCAGATGTGACGATATATTCTATTGATTTTGATATTTCAAGAAACAAATTATTCGAAAGTCAAAAAATTTTGTTTAACAGTGGTTTAGATGAGTGGTCACATGATGAACTTACGTTGCTAGATAATGGTCGTTTAAGACATGAAATTTTTTTGTTTTCGCAAACAACTATTATAATTGAATGTAAAAAATTTTCTATTAAACAGATTGATTAATTATTTATTTAGTACAATACATGAAATTATATAAAGTAAGGTAAACTAAAAAGTAGCGTATGAAATGAATTTGAAATACTGTTTTTAAACAACTAATAAGTTAAGGAGGTTTTTTTAGTGGGTGAAGGTTTAACAATTTTTTGTTTTCTTATAATTATTATGGTTATAACAAAAAACAAACAAAAAAATGAAAAATAAGATTGGAACTAATAAAATCCACATATAAATATATTAAAATAGGCTGCAAGTATCCTTGTAGCCTGAAATACATTAATTTAGATAGAGTAGAGTATTTATTATAGAGTTTGTTAAGGAGTCTACTTAATGAGTAATAAATTAAATAAACTAAAGATAAGAATCAAAACTAATTATACAAATAGAAAATGGACTATCTGGGCACTAATTATTATTGCCATATTTAGACTAATATGGAGCTATTTTTAAAATACTCTCATAATGATTGTTTTATTCTTCAAGGACAGACTAAGTAATTCAATAACAGATACACTATTTTACATAAAATAGTGTATCCGTAACCTTTTCAAATAAGAGTTGTTTAAATACATGTTATAATTACAGTATTGCTTAAATTATATACAAACGTAGAATAAAAATTTATACTCAGTATACACAAAAAGGAGCTGTTAAGATGAAATGGGTTAAAAGAATAACCTTTACACTTATTTATCTTGTAGTAACTCTTTATATGATTTGGGAGACCACTATTCCTCCAGTTATAATTCTTTCATTTGTTGTAATTTTTAGTTCTTTTATTTCCAAGAACGGCGTGTTTGCAGAGTTAGAACAGTTTTTAAAAAAATCTAGGTAATTATCCTTGAGGTATATTTTTAATCATCCATAAATCCACAGATACATTAAGACAAAACCTGCTGCACTTCTATTTAATAACAGATTATTCAATACACGAAATTTCATAGAATCGTGTGTTGATTAAAGGGACAATATTGCATAAAAAGCAACATTGTCCTTTTTTATTAATTGTACGAAATGTTTTTATTTTTTAAACATACTTTATAATCAAAGCAATATAATAAAAAAACGGGAGTGATTTGATATGAGAACTAAAAAACAATTTGCTATTGGATTAACATTAGTAATACTAGCTGTTATGCTAAAAATTACTATTGGGTTTACACCAGTTGTAGATAATTTAATTTTACTGTTTTTTGTGCTGATTGGATGTTGGTTCTATTATGAGAATGCTAAAAAAAAGGATAAGAATAAATAAATGCTCAAATAAAGTCTTTCTATTAATTTAGATATTAGATAAATGAAATTACATATAAACCTGTATTGAGTGTAAGGCTAAGCATCTACGTTTATGAAAAAGGAGGCTTTAGATGTCTTCATACATATATTTATCCAGCGATATACTTTTACCAGATGGATCTATTGGAGATAAAGGATTAACAGTTTTTCAAACTACATTTTATCCTTCATTAAATTTTATGGAATCTTTTTTCTTTGAAAAAAACTATGATACAGATGAACAAAAAGTTTTAAGCTTTAGCAAATATTTTTCTTCTGAAAAGTATCAAGTAGCTTCCATAGATTTAAATTTACCGAATAAAAATGACAAAAAAATAAGTAAAAGAAATAAAAAAGCTCTAGAGGAACTTTTAGGATATATAAAAAATCATTTTGATAATAATAATGCCAATTATGTTGAAATATTATTTTGTTTAAATGGCTTTGAAAATGCCCCTTTAAAACAACATTATTCTTTTAACTACAATGAATTATCTGCAAATGATTTATTTTATGAAGAATTAAAATTTTTAACAATAAAAAAACAGAACTAATATTCTGTCTCAAAAGTAACAAATATTAATTAATACATTAAATTAGATAGTTTCATGTATCAGACATATAGCAAAAAGCGCTGAAAAAATTATTTTTTCAGCGCTTTTTGCTATATGTCTACCTCTTTTGATAGAATGAACTGACTGGAATTTATTATTATTTATTAGGGGTTGAAAAGATGAAGTGCATATTTTGTAATGAGATAAAAGAAGAACAAATATTATTAGAAACAGCTTCATTCAAAGTTATTTTTGATAGTGATCCAATACAGTTAGGACACTTATTAATCATTTCGAAATCTCATGCTGATAGTATTATAGATTTTACATCAGAGACACTTTTAGAACTGATAATATTGGAGAAAAAGATAGTGGAAGCTTTAGAAAATAACTTCAACATTTTAGGAGTTAGTATTATTCAAAATAATGGAAAAGTTATGGACGACGGAACTCATTTTCATGTACATGTAGTTCCTAGATACACAGAAGATAAATTTTGGGATAATCAAACAGTTGCTAAAAGAAATATTGATATAAATCATTTGAAGCAAATATTATCGTACATATAACAATTCAATACATGAAATTCTATAAAAACGTGTATCAGGAATCCTATTCCAATAGGGTTCTTTTTTTATATCGCTCTCTAATACATGATTGTGTGGTATAATAAATAAAATCATGTATCGCTTTTGTGAGAGGAGAGGGCTTTTAAATGAGTTACAACGTCCAACCATTACGGACTCAACAAGAAATAAACGACTTTTTATTCTGTTTGAGGCGCAATAAAAACGCAGATCGAGATGTTTTTCTGTTTTTGATCGGCATTAATAGCGGTTTGCGCATGTCCGATATTGTTAAATTAAAGAAAAAAGACCTGATTTCCTCAAAAAATCCCCGAATTGTCGAGAAAAAAACAGGGAAAACCCGTATTTTGTATTTGAGTAGTCTGCAGGACTTGATCCAAGACTATACAAAAGACCTAGAACCAGAGGATTATTTGTTTCCTAGCACCAAAGGTGGCCATGTGGAAGTGAATACGGTCTATCAGATGTTTCAAAAGGTCGCTCAGCTGTTAGGAAGAGACGATATTGGGACGCACACGCTGCGCAAGACCTTTGGTTACCACTATTACAAGAAAACCAAAGACGTAGCCACACTGATGGAAATATTCGGTCACAGCAGCGAAAAAATCACGAAACGCTATATCGGGATCAATGAGGATGAAATTAGTGAAACTTTATTAAATTTCAGACTAGGTTTTTGATTCTTTGTGTTATAAAAAACCAACAAAATAATTATTTTGTTGGTTTTTATTATTATTATTTACTATTTATGATTAATTTTATCAAATATATTTTTAGAATGTTTTCCAAATGTATTTATGTTTGCATATAGTGTAAAAACAATCATTAATAATATAGCAATTATTTCTTTAATAGTTGGCATATCAATGGTTAAATCATGTAAGAACACAATTAAGTATAATATTAGTGCAATATCTAAAATAATAACACTTAAGATTTGTAATTGATTATTTTTCATAAGGAACACTCCTATCTACAATAAGTTATGATATCGTCAACTCCAAAAATAAGTGTTGCAAGACCACCTAATGCTGATCCACGTACTTTAAAACGTTGAATTTAAGCGGAAAAATCATGAAAAGCTACATTGGAATTAAGGAAAATGAAATTAGCGAAATTTTATTAAATTTTAGATTAGGTTTTTAAATTAAAATAGTCTGAAAATTAAAGTAACGCAATAAAATTATATTTTTATTTGTTATTTCCTTTATTTTCAATAATAAGTACTTTGATTGCTACAACTATAAGTAGTAAAGGAATAGCCCAAACAAAACTAGATAAAAATTCTGAATTAAACGCGTTTTTTATTGTTTCTTTGTTGTTAAGCATAAAAATAAATCGAGTACCTAAAAGAACTACTACGAACGATAAATAAGAATAAGCAAAGGTTTTAATAAACTTTTTACCTCTATCTGACAAATTATTTCCTTCTTTCTAATGTTTAGTGATTATTTTTTTGAAGTAACATTAATACAAAAAGTGGAATGAAAACTAACGATTGTACCGCAAGTGTTTGAATAATTGCTCCCAAAGGACCAGAATGGTCTGAAAACAAGTAAATATTTGTGAACAATACTATAAACGTTACAACAAAAAAAGTTATAGATCTCTTTAGAGTTATCTTTTTTTTCATTTTTTAGCTCCTTTTCCATTTAATTATTTTAAATAAAAAGTAATAATGTTTGAATACATATATTTTCAGCTTTGGATAAACTTTAATCATTTTTTATTTTCAGTATTTTTTAATATATACATGCTAAATATAAAATTAAGTTGGAAAAGATAACTAGCTGTTCTTGCAAGAATCCCATCTTGAAAAATAAAAATTAAACCTATAAAAAAGTTAAATAGTGCTAGATAAAAAATTGGTTGTTTAAAAATTTTTTTATTCAAAAAAAAACCTCCTATAATATATAATCTTAAATTAAATAAAATTTAGAATGTGATTGGGGTAATCTATGTCCTATTAAATTTCTTTAACGTTAGTGTAGCATTTATTCCTTCTATTTTAGATTTGTTGAGGTTACCTATCTTTTAAAAATATCGGTAACTATTAATAGTAAACCAACTAGCAAACCAATAAACAGCCACAATCCTAAGATAGCAAGGGTGACTATTCCAACTACATTTTTTGGTGCATGACTTAATTCACGAAAAAGTTGACTCGTTTCTCCATAATCAAAAATAAGGTTTTTGATTCCATTGAATCCTATAAAAAGTAAGGCATAAAAAAATCCTTCTTTTAATCGCCTTAATTTAGTTTTTTCCATTTTTACTCCTTTAATCCTTAGTTAGTTCTATTCTTTAATTAGGGTTTATCTTTTAATAGATGGTCAGTTGAAACTTCATAATAAGTACTTAACTTAACCAGATTATCTAAATCAGGATAGCTAATGTCATTTTCCCACTTTGAAATAGATTGTCTTGAAATATGTAACTCTTCTGCTACATCGTTTTGAGAATATCCCTTTTTTACTCGACTACTTTTTAATTTTTTACCTAATAACAATGCTGCTCCTCCTTGATTATTCCTTATTTCTATCATACTGAAAGTAAGGTTTATTGCCTAGAACGCACTGGTTTACATGGTAGCAACCAATGGTTGCTACCATGTAAACCAGTGCGTTCTTTTCGTTTTAGTAAATTAAATAGATAATAGGATTAAGAATTAGATAGTGAGGAGATTAACTATGGGAGATATCATAATGAAAAAACTAACTAGGAGAAGTTGTTATCGGGTTGTATCGATTCTTATCTTCTGAGAAAATTAGATTCAGAAAACTAAAGAATCGAATGAATCCTGTCTATCGAATAACAGATAAACTTTATAAACAAATGAATGGAGGTTTTTTTTTGATACATACTATAACTACTACTTTTTTATCGCTACTTATTTTAGGCAAACTGATGGGCATACTCAATATTTTACTGGGTAGATATACCTCTCCTTTTATAAGCTATTTTACGGTAGCGCCTATTGACTCCTATCAAATCAATGATCTAACTAAAGAAAAACAAACTAAATTTAAACGTTTAGCTACCTTAAGTGGAATGATAGACATCTTTATTTATATCATTGTATTCTTAATTATCTCAAAAGTAGAAACCGAAGTGATCCTACTCTTTGCAGTTATACTCTATGCAAATGACACTTTTTTTTCTAACTATATGAAAAAAAATTTACGTCTTAACTATTAATTGGATTACTGGAAGCTTCAGTATGAGGAGAGATTAAATTAGAAAATTAGCTAAAAAGATCCGTTATATAACAATGGAATCAAAGTAAAATCGATTGTAACTAAATACAAACCGAAGTAATTATTTAGGTTAGAGGTGAGATTATGCTTAATAAATATAAAGAATATACAGAAAACCATCCGTATGCTTATGTCATATTACTAATGGTATTTACTAGTTTTTTTGGTATTTTAATAGAGTATCTAGTAAATAAAGACTTTATGGGTGCAGGACTATATAGCTCTCTAGGGATTACTTTAATTGAAATTTTAAGAGTCAGAAGAAAAAATAGACAAAAGAGAACAACGTCCAAATAATGTCTATATAGATTTTTACTAAACAAGGAGTTGTCTCATTGAAATATATTATTATTATTATCTGGATTTTCTTAATTAGTTATATTAGTGGCGAAATATTTAACCTAAACCAAGATATCTATTATTTTATTATTACCGGTATTTTAAAATTTGGCGGGGCATTTTTTATACTAAATGTTTTTGAGAAAAAACAAAAAACTAATCTTTAAAAACTACAGAGAAAAAGGGGATAGCATGCAAAAAAGAACTGTAAAAGTAATCATTGCTACTGTAATAATCATTATGCTGATTTTTGCAATTATTGGAATCATGGCTTTTTAATATATATGCAAAAAATCTAAGTTAACATAAAACCCAAAGTTCAAAATAATTACGCTGATTTAAATGAATAGTTTAAAAAAAAAGAGTTATAAGGTTAGTATGTTATAAACCTATAACTCTTTATTTAATTTCTGCATTATTAAATAATTATAAAATAAAAAGAAATACTAATTTTATTTTTTTATAAACTTAAATAAAATTCACTAGTTTAAGACAATTCTCAGAAGGCTGGTTAATAAACTTCGATATTCATCGTTTGCTCATTGTAATTCAAATACTAAACTGTACATATGACAGCAATAAAAAAAGTGTGATTATTCGCCGATTCTATAAAAGGATTCTAAGAAAATTTAAAATAAAGCTTACTTTTTTGGTTACATTTTTTCTTGAAAAAAAAGTTCATACTAAATACTAGTTACTTTAATTAAATATTACTTATAAATGTTATAATACCAGCAAAAGAAAATATGTTCTAAATCGGATATACAATTTAAATAAAATGAAAGAAACTAACAAAATAAGGACCTAAACGAAGTTTAAATGTACCCATTCTTATTTTTTAAAAGTATGAATCAATCAGGATAATATAGTTGTGGAAATAATTTTATAATAATGCTTAAGGGAAGTGACTACATGACAAAAATTATTATTGTAGAGGATACCGTTACAATAAGAGAAGAGCTTAAAACCTTTTTAACTAGATATGATTATGAGGTACTTGCTCCAGTTACTTTTGAAGACATTCCTGGATTTGTGGATAAGAATAAGGCAGACTTAATACTTCTAGACGTAAATTTACCTGTATTTGATGGGTATCATATATGTAGAGAAATAAGACGAAATTCGGATGTTCCAATAATAATAGTTACAAGCAGGGATACAGAAATGGATGAGCTTATAAGCTTGAATATAGGGGCAGATGATTTTATTACTAAACCCTATAATACTCAAATACTATTAGCTCATATCGCTTCTATTATAAAGAGAACAAAGGGTTTGCGTAGGGATCAAGACATATTGACTTATAATGATTTAACACTTAATTTATCCAACAGTTCTGTTAGATATAAAGAAAACACAACAGGTGTAACAAAAAACGAACTTAAAATACTATCATGCCTTATAAAAAATAAGGGTCATATAGTATCTAGGGATGAGCTAATGGATTTTTTGTGGACATCCTATCTTTTCGTGGATGATAATAATTTATCAGTAAACATTACAAGGTTGAGAAAAAAACTTGAAGAATTAGGAATGGAAAAGAATATTGAAACGAAACGAAGCTTAGGTTATATACTGCCATGAGTATAGTAGAATATTTAAAGGAAAGGTTATTATTTTTAGCAATTAACCTCATACTATTTATTATCTTATGTGTTGTACTTTTAATAATAAATATTAGTACAGTCATAATTTTATTGATATTTTGTTTATGGTTCTTCCCTATGAGTGCATATATTATGACAGAATTTATAAAAGCAAAAAGATTTTTTGATGAATTAGAAGATGTGGTAGACAAATTAGACAGAAAATATTTGGTCGCTGAAATTATAAAAAGACCTGAATTTATTGAAGGTAAGATTTTTTTTGATGTCTTAAAAAGAGCAAATAAAGATATGCATGAGCATGTTAATATGTATAGAGATATGCAAAGTGGTTACAGAGAATATATTGAAACTTGGGTCCATGAAATAAAGACACCTATTGCTTCTACAAGACTTATTATCGATAATAATGAAAATAAAATTACCAAAAACATAGAATATGAAATGAAAAAAGTAGAAAATTTTATAGAGCAGATATTATATTATTCTAAAAGTAATGATGCCTACAAGGATTACATTATAAAAAAAATTTCTTTAATTTCTATAGTAAGTAATGTAATTAAAAATAATTCTAAAGATTTTATAAATAAAAAAATATCTGTGGACATAAAAAATGTACAAGCTAACATATATAGTGATGGAAAGTGGCTTGAATTTATTGTAAATCAGATAATAGGAAACTCCGTTAAATACTGCAATGAGAAAGAAGGAAAGATAACAATATCTTCAATTATAAATACTAATAATATAGTTTTAATTATTGAAGATAATGGGATCGGAATTGCGGATTATGATGTAAGCAGAGTTTTTGAAAAAGGCTTCACTGGAGAAAACGGAAGAGAATTTGGTAAGTCTACAGGAATTGGGCTGTATCTATGTAATGAACTTTGTGGAAAATTGGGTTTAGGATTGAATTTAACTTCTAAAAAAGGAGAAGGAACCAAAGTAAGCATTATATTTCCAATAGGGAATGTATGACTACGGATACTAAATTTACCAGCTTTATGTTTATATAGTTGTAGTAAATGTTAGCTTATATCATATAAGGGCTCATTACTTCTGTAATCTACAGTTGTAATGAATCCTTTTTTTACATACTCGTTAAGTTGCAAAAATGAAAGGTTATTGAAATGTAAACAACTATTTAGTCTGGTAACGTTTGTATACAATAAAGAATGTAGATAAGAATAAAAAATTAACTAAAGATGGAGACAAAATATATGAAGCACATACTAAGCGTATCTAAAATTGAAAAATACTATGGGAATAAAGGAAATATAGCTAAAGCAATTGATAATATAAGTTTTAAAGTAAATAAGGGAGAATTTGTTGGAATAATGGGGCCATCAGGTAGTGGAAAAACTACGCTGCTTAACTGTATTTCTACAATAGATACTGTTACGACAGGGCATATTATTATAAATAATCGAGATATTACTGACCTTAAACCAAAAAAATTAGAAGAGTTTAGGCGAGATGAGTTAGGTTTTATCTTTCAAGATTTTAACCTATTGGATACTTTGACAGGTTTTGAGAATATAGCCTTAGCTTTAACAATTCAAAATAGAAATCCAAAAGAGATAGAAGTTTTAATAAAGAGCGTAGCAGAGATACTTGAGATTAGTGATGTATTAACTAAGTATCCATACCAAATGTCGGGTGGACAAAAGCAAAGAGTAGCCTCAGCTAGGGCTATCGTTACTAAGCCCTCGTTAATTCTTGCTGACGAACCTACAGGGTCATTGGATTCAAAATCCTCTAGATTACTCTTGGAATCTTTTGAAAAATTAAATAAAGAGCAGGAATCTACAATTCTGATGGTAACACATGATGCGTTTACTGCAAGTTATGCTCAACGAATTTTAGTTATAAAAGATGGGAAAATATTTAATGAATTAATAAGAGGAAATAGTTCAAGAAAAGAATTTTTCAATAAAATAATTGAAGTTGAAGGACTTCTTGGAGGTGATATTAGCAATGATTTTTAAAATGGCAGTAAATAATGTAAAAAAAAGTTTTAAAGACTATACAATATATTTTTTAACGTTAACCTTTTCGGTATGTATTTTCTATAGTTTTAATTCAATTCATGCACAAACTGCAGTGCTTGAGGTAGGAAAAAGCTCTTTAAGTTATATGCAAACGTTAACCAATCTTATATCTATAACATCTATATTTATATCTTTTATTTTAGGTGGATTAATTGTTTATGCAAATAATTTTATTATAAAAAGAAGAACTAAAGAATTAGGAATATATATGATATTAGGTATGGGAAAAAACAAAATGTCAAAAATATTTATATATGAGACCCTTATAATAGGAGGATTATCTTTAGGGGTTGGTCTTTTTTTAGGAATAATCGCATCACAAGGAGTATCAGTAATTACAGCTAATCTTTTTGCACTGAATATGACTAGTTTTAACTTTATACTATCTATTGAAGCAATAATTAAAACCGTATTATATTTTGGAATAGCATTTATAGTAGTAATAGTATTTAATCAGGTAATAATTTCAAAATACAAATTGATAAATATGTTAAATGCATCAAAGAAAAACGAAGATACCAAAGTTAAAAATCCTATAATTTCCGTAATTGTATTTTTGTTGTCGGTAGGAATGATAGGAATTTCATATGATTTGGTTATAAAAGTAGGTTTATTTCCAAGGGAGACTGAATTTTTACTGTCTGTAATTCTCGGGATACTTGGAACATTATTGTGCTTTTATAGTTTAGCAGGATTTTTTATTCTCATAGTACAAAAAAATAAAAAAATATATCTAAAAGAATTAAATATATTTACTCTAAGACAAGTTAACAATAAAATTAACACAAATTTTGTATCTATTTCCGTAATTTGCCTGATGTTATTTGTAACTATGGTGAGCCTATTTACAATGTTTAGCTATAAAGCAAACTTAGATGAATCTATAGAAGGTAATACGAGCTTTGATGCCTCTGCAGTACTATATACTACTCAAATGAATGATGAAGGAGACTATATTGAAGAGGCATTAAATAAATTGAATTTCAACTTTAGCGAGTCTGAAGATTATTTATTTTTTAATCAGTATGAAATTAATCTTCAAGTAGCTGATTTAGTAAGCAAATATATTGATTTAAATGATGTAAATGATTTAGAAACAAAAGCTGATGATAGAAATATTAAAGTTATTACGGTTGCAGATTATAATGCAGTTATACAGCTTAAAAATAAGCAAAAAGTTACTTTGAAAAATAATGAAGTTTTAGTAGTATCAAATTATGGTGATAAAATTGAGTCTATAAATAAATTTATGGAAAACGAACAATCAATAAATATTAACAGTAAACAGTATAATATTAAAAATAAAGACTTAATAATAGAAAATATAGAAAATCAGCCACACAATACTGACTTTTTTTACTTAGTAGTTCCAGATAATCTTAGTAAAGAATTAACACTGGCGGCTACAAGGCTGAACGTGAAATTTGATGATAGTAATAGAAAGGAATCAGCAATAAAGTTCGCCACTCTATTTGATAATTTTAATACTATTGGTGGAGAATTTACTCAAGAAGTAGGTTTTATTGAAGGATATACAAAAGAGCAAGCTACTGCAATATTGTATGGCAACTCTGCAATTATAGTGTTTTTAGGATTATATGTAGGAAGTATAGTGTTAATTTCTAGCGCAGCAGTACTAGGAATACAACAGTTATCCGAAGCAAATACTAGCCTTGATAGATATAAGGCACTTAAAAAAATTGGTGTTACAGAAAAAATGATAAATAAAACAATATTTATACAAACCTTAATAGCATTTATATTTCCGTTTGTGTTAGCGGTTATACATTCAATAGTAGGTATCATAGTAATAAATAATGCATTTGAAACGCGCAATAAAAGTGTAATTGGTTCATCCTCACTTATGATTTCTCTTGTAATAGCTATAATATATGGCGGGTATTTTTATGTTACTTATGTTGGATATAAAAATATAGTGAAGGGTAGTAGTTGAAATCTTAAAATTAGTTGAATGATTCATACTATTTCAAAAAAAATTTGTTAAAAAAGCATAAAATATGCTGGAAAAGTTAAAGATTCCAATAGGAATGAAAATATCGCCGACAACGTAAATTTGATAAAATTTAAAAGCTGAAATTAGTAATATAGAATCATAAAACTACTTTAATATAGATTAAATAGACCAAAGTTTTTATTTTGGTCTATTTTCATAGTCAAAACTTAAGGTTAATGACTATAAATTTAATGGATGAAGGGATACTAAAAAGTAGTTTGTCAATAAGCATAAAGAAGTTTATAGTATTGTGCATGTTCAAATTTTTTGAACACTGGGAGGATGGTATTGTTTAAGCTCACAAATAAAGAACAACATTATAAAATAATTTTCAAAAATTATTAATCGAATTAAAATATACGTGTTATTTAAAGAGGGATATCTTTCATAATAATCCTTATTTAACTCTTAAAAGAGGTTAATTTATTCCAATTTCTGATATGATAGAAAATGGTCGGAAATTATGATAATATTTTTCAATAAAATATAAATTTCTAATAGTAAGATGTCTCAAAATTAATATTGAAACCGGTTTATTAAAAGCATAATTTGTTATATACTTATCTATACTGCAGTATACATCTTGATTTTATAGGAGAATTTAAAAAGATATTATTTAAAATTAGTTATATTAGAATAAGATATACAATAAAATGAGGTGTAAAAATGGCTACAATGAAAGATGTTGCAAATTTGGCAGGAGTTGGAGTAGGTACAGTATCTAGGTATGTAAATAATCCGGATTCTTTAAAAGAAAGTACGAAAGTAAAAGTTGAGTATGCAATTAATAAGCTGGATTATCAGCCTAATGAATATGCTAGGGGATTAAAATTAAATAAAACAAATTCTGTCGCCTTGATCATTCCGTCAATTTGGCATCCTTTTTTCTCAGAGTTTGCTTATTATGTAGAAAGAACCTTGGAAAATTACGGATACAAATTACTTTTATGTAATTCAGAAAATAACTATAAGAAAGAATTGGAATATATTAAAATGGTTCAACAAAATAAAGTGGATGGTATTATTGGTATTACGTATAGTGATATTGATAAATATGTTAAGTCTAATATGCCATTTGTAAGTATTGACCGTCATTTTAAAGAAGATGTCACATATGTCACATCAGATAATGAACAAGCTGGAAGATTAGCAGCAACACAGTTAATAAAAAATGGATGCAAATCTTTAGCTTATATTGGGGGGATACCTGTTTATAAGTCTGAGATTACGAAACGCGCTAGTTCTTTTCTAAAAGAAGCAAAAGAACAAAAAATCAAATTTTCAAGTTTAGAAATTCCTGAACCTATTGATCAATGGGAAGAAAAAATCGAAGAATTTATATTATCTCATCCAGATATTGATGGTATCTTTACAATCAACGATTATATGGGGTTAGATGTAAAACAGTGTTTAGAAAATCTAGGTAAAAAAGTGCCAGATGATATTCAAATTATAGGTTGTGACGGTATTAAATTATCAAAAGATAGACAAGTTATCATGTCTACAATAAAACAACCTGTTGAAGAAATGGCTATAAAGTCAGTACAATCGCTTTTAAAAATAATTAATCACTTGCCTGTAGAAAAAAGAATTGTTCTTCCAGTAACATACATTCAAGGAAAAACCACAAAATAAAAGTTTGACAGATAGCGCTTACTATGTTAATTTAATAGGTGTTAAAAGTAAATATTTGTTTTTTGAAAATATTGGAAACGTTTCAATAAAATGCAAACATTTCCGGTATTATTTTTTCGTCAAATTGGAAACGTTTCAAAAAGGAGGAAGTATAATGGAAAATGCAATTTTGAAAACTGGAAAAAAGGAGAAAGTAAATAAAAAATGGCAATACATAAAAAATAATAAACTTCTATATGTATTGTTAATGCCTGGTTTATTATTAACACTCATTTTTAAATATTTTCCGATGTATGGAGTATTACTTGCCTTTAAAGACTATAATCCGTTAAAAGGTATTTTAGCTAGTCCTTGGGTGGGTTTTGATCATTTTATTTCTTTTTTCAACTCTCCAAACTTTAGTGTTTTGCTTGAAAATACATTGAAATTAAGTTTTTATGGATTAATACTTGGTTTTTTTCCACCAATTATATTAGCGCTTTCTTTAAACCAGATTATGAGCAAAAAATGGAAAAAAAGAATTCAATTAATCTTATATGCTCCAAATTTTATTTCAGTTGTAGTTATCGTAGGAATTATATTTATATTGTTTAGCGCAAATGGGCCAATTAATATTATTTTTAATAGTATTACGGGGGAAAATATTAAATTTATGCAAAATCCAGATTTCTTTAGACCATTGTATGTTTTCTCAGGTGTATGGCAAGCAATGGGATGGTCTTCAATACTTTATACTTCTGCCTTAGCAAATGTTGATACCGATTTATTGGATGCAGCTGGAATAGATGGAGCAAATATTTTCCAGAAAATTTGGCATGTTGATATTCCAACTATTAAACCAGTAATGGTTATCAATTTTATTCTTGCAGCAGGGGGAATAATGAGTGTGGGATACGAAAAAGCCTATCTTATGCAAACATCGTTAAATTTACCAACATCAGAAATAATTTCGACCTATGTATATAAAGTGGGTTTGCAACAAGGTAATTATGGATATTCAACAGCTGTTGGACTTTTTAATTCCTTAATAAATATTATTTTATTGATTGCCGCAAATACAGTTGTTAAAAAATTAAATGATGGAAAAGGATTATAGGAGGCGAGATCGATGTTAAATTATACAGAATTCGATAAACGAATGTTGGTTGTTAATCGAATTATCATAGGTTTTTTAGTTGTTATTACTTTATTACCATTAATTTACGTGTTGGTAGCATCATTTATGGATCCAACAACATTGTTAAATAAAGGTATAAGTTTTAACCCAAAAGATTGGACGTTAACTGGTTATGAAAGAGTATTTGCAGATGGCTCTATTTTAAGGGGGTTTTTAAATTCAATTTTTTATTCAGTTACCTTTAGTGTTTTGACAGTTTTTATTACCATGATTACAGCATATCCTCTCTCTAAAGCAAACTTAGTTGGAAAAGGACCAATTATGACTTTTTTGATTATTACAATGTTTTTTGGTGGTGGGTTAGTACCAACCTACTTGTTACTAAAAAATTTAAATATGATTAATACGGTTTGGGCATTAATTATCCCTGGAGCAGTGAATGTATTTAATATCATTCTGGCAAAAACTTATTTTCAAGGTATTCCAAAAGAATTATCTGAAGCAGCAGTAATGGATGGTGCAAATGAGTTTCAAATTCTTTTTAAAATTATGTTACCAATAGCAAAACCTATTATTTTCGTATTATTTTTATACGCTTTTGTTGGTCAATGGAACTCTTATTTTGAAGCTATGATTTATTTGCAAGATCCCAAACTAGAACCTCTACAAATGGTATTACGCAAAATATTAATTCAAAATGAACCTTCGCAAAATATGGTAGGCGCCCAAACAGAAATGGCTGCCATCAAAGAAATAGCTGAACTAATTAAGTATGCAACTATTGTTATATCAAGCTTACCTTTACTTATTATGTATCCATTTTTCCAAAAATATTTTGATAAAGGAACGTTAGTAGGATCTGTAAAAGGATAAAAAAAGATAATGGGGGAATAAAAAATGCGTAAGAAAAAAGCGAGAAATTTACTACTACTATCAGGGTTAACGATTATGCTATTAAGTGCATGTGGTTCAACAGAGGAAGCTTTTACAGAAGATTATGAATTATCAAATGTTACTTTTCCATTAAAAGAAGATGTTTCATTAAAATTCTTAACACAGAGTTCTCCATTGGCACCGGCGGATCCTAATGATAAGTTGGTATTTCAAAGACTTGAAGAAAAGACGGGCGTTCACATCGATTGGACAAACTATCAATCAGATTTTGCAGAAAAAAGAAACTTAGATATTGCAAGTGGATCCTTACCAGATGGTATTTTTAACGCAGCCGCTAGCGATTATGATCTTTTGTCTTGGGCAAAAAATGGAGTTATTGTTCCTGTAAATGATCTAGTTGATCAATATATGCCTAATTTAAAAAAAATTTATGACGAAAATCCAGAATATAAAGCTCTTGCAACAGCTCCGGATGGAAATATGTATTCCTTTCCATGGATTGAAGAATTAGGTAGTGATAAGGAATCGATTCATACTGTGAATGATATGGCATGGATTAATGTGGACTGGTTAAACAATCTTGGATTAGAAATGCCACAAACGACTGATGAATTGATAACTGTCTTGGAAGCTTTTAAAACTCAGGATCCAAATGGGAATGGAGAAGCTGATGAAATTCCACTATCTTTTATTGATAATGGTGGTAATGAAGATATGAAGTTATTATTTTCTGCTTTTGGTATCGGTGACAATGATGACCACCTTGTAGTGGGGAATGATGGGAAGGTTGACTTTACAGCAGACAATCCAGAATATAAAGAAGCTATCAATTACTTTAATGATATGTATCAAAATGGGTTAATTGATACGGAAGCTTTTGAGCATGATTGGAATGGATATATTGCAAAAGGAAAAGAAGCGCGTTACGGCGTTTACTTTACTTGGGATAAGGCAAATGTTACAGGAGATAATGATACTTACGACTTATTACCAGTACTCTCAGGACCAACCGGAGAGAAACATATAACAAGAACAAATGGGATGGGTTTTAGTCGTGACCGTTTTGTTATCACAAGTGAAAATAAAAATCTTGAGTTAACGGCAAAGTGGATAGATGCTATGTATGAACCGTCTCAATCCGTTCAAAATAACTGGGGAACTTATGGAGAAGAAGATAGCCAGAATATTTTTGAACTAGACGAGGAAACGAATATGTTGAAACACTTACCATTAACTGGAACTTCTCCTGGAGAATTAAGACAAAAAACAGAAGCTTCAGGTCCGTTGGCTATTTTAAACGATTATTATGGAACCGTCACGACCATGCCAGAGGATGCAAAATGGCGATTAGAAATACTAAAAGAAAACTTTGTACCTTATGTTACTAATGATTTTATTTATCCAAGAGTATTTCTAACACTTGAAAATGCAGATCGTATAGCAAAAATTGATGCAGACATGCTACCATATCTGAATAGAAAACGAGCAGAATGGATTATAAATGGAAATGTTGATACAGAATGGGAGGATTATTTGAAAGAATTAGAAAGTTTTGGTTTATCAGAATGGTTAGAAATTAAACAAGAAGGTTACGATACTTTTAAAGAATAAGAGGGGAAATAAATGACAATGAGCAATTACACACTTTTGAAGGCAAATTCCTATATAGAAGAGCATAAAGATAAGATTGTACAAGATTACCGTCTAAATTATCATTTTTCTGCACCTACAGGCTGGATAAATGATCCTAATGGATTTGTTTTTTATAAAGGCGAATATCATTTATTCTATCAATTCCATCCATACAATTCGGAATGGGGTCCTATGCACTGGGGACACGCAAAAAGTAAAGACATGATAAATTGGGAACATCTTCCGGTTGCTCTAGCACCTGATACACCTGCAGATGCAGGTGGGTGCTTTTCAGGAAGTGCCATTGAGAAAGATGGAAATCTTTATCTTATGTATACAGGTATCATGCATGTAGAAACGGAAAATAAGACACAACAAGTACAATGTATAGCCGTATCAAAAGATGGAATAAATTTTGAAAAAGTAAAGCAAAATCCTATTATTGATGCATCTTCCTTACCGATAAATGCAGTCCAAGAAGATTTCAGAGATCCAAAAGTGTTTGAAAGGAACGGTATTTATTATAGCGTGATTGTATCAAAGACAAAAAAAGAAACAGGGCAAGTTTTATTGTACAAATCGCTTGATTTGATCAACTGGGAATTTAAATCAATCCTACTTGAAGGCCAAGAAGAACATGGTGTTATGTGGGAATGCCCTGATTTATTTGAATTAAATGGGCACGATGTTCTAATCCTTTCTCCTATCCAAATGCCTAAAAAGGGTCATGATTTCCACAATACAAGTTCCTCCATAGTGATGGTTGGAAGAGTAGATTGGAATACTGGGAAATTTGTAAAATCAACTTTACAAGAAATAGACCATGGTCTTGATTTTTATGCTCCCCAGACACTACAAGATGCTAACGGAAACCGTATCATGATAGCGTGGATGCAGATGTGGGGAAGAACGCAGCCAACACATGTTGAAAGACATGGTTGGGCTGGAGCTATGACACTTCCACGAGTATTAGAAATCAAAAATGAACAATTAATTCAAAAGGCAATCAATGAAATTAATCATTATCAAACAGTTGAAAAAGAATATTATGATATATATTTAGAGAATGAAACAAAAATAATTGATTCCTTTTCGGAACCGAGTTTACGTATTCAATTAAAGGCTAATTTAGAGAACGCTAAAACTTTTTTTATTGAATTACCCAAAAATGAAAATGAAAAAGTTGTTTTACTTTTTCAAGTAGAAGAAGGTGTACTGGAGTTAAGTAGAGAGAATATTGGATCTCCTATTTTAGGTTCTGAAGAGGCTACTTTGGTAAAAAGAACCGTGAGTATTCCGCTTATCGAAAATCAACTTCATTTAGATATTTTTATTGATAAATCTTCAATAGAAGTATTTATCAACGGCGGACGTGAGGTGATGTCCATGACTATTTTCCCATTAAAAGCAGTTTATGAATATGCTATTGGCGTGAATGGAAAAGTGACGATTAATGAATTACAGCACTCGTCAATTCATGTTGGTGAGTAGGGCATTCAAAATACTAAAGGAGGATTATCATTGAATTATGGAGGTATTGAAGCGGGAGGCACAAAATTTATTTGTGCTGTTTCGGATGAAAGTTTAGAAATAATTGCAAAAAAAAGTATAGAAACAACAAATCCCAAAGATACATTAAAGAAAGTTTTTGATTTTTTTGAACCATATAAATTAGTTGCTCTTGGAATTGGGTCTTTTGGCCCGATTGAGATAAATAAAAATTCTGAACTATATGGTAGTCTCACTTCAACGCCAAAAAAAGGCTGGGAAAATTTCAAGCTTTTATCGGCAATAAAAAAAGAAATAGACGTTCCTATTCATTTGACAACAGATGTAAATGCAGCTGCCTACGGTGAATGGAAGCATGGTAGCGCAAAAGGATTAGAAAGTTGTATCTATCTAACGATTGGCACTGGAATTGGTGCTGGAGCAATCGTCAACGGAGAAATCCTTTCAGGATTTGGTCACCCTGAGATGGGACATATTGGGATAAAAAAACATAAAAAAGATAAGTTCAATGGTAATTGTCCGTACCATAGCGATTGCTTTGAAGGTATGGCATCAGGCCCAGCTATTGAAAAGAGATATGGAAAAAAAGGCTACGAATTGGCTGATAAAAAAGAGGTTTGGCAAATTGAAGCTGATTATATAGCGCAAGCTCTGATTAATTACAGTCTAATACTAAGACCAGAGCGTATTATTTTAGGTGGAGGAGTAATGAAACAGAAGCAACTTTTTCCTTTAATTAAAAATCGTTTTAAAGAACTTATGAATGATTATCTCTCTGTCCCAGATTTAGATACCTATATCGTCCCGCCAATTTTGGAAGATAATGCAGGTATAGTGGGATGTCTTCAGTTAGCTGTGGAATACAAATAAGAGATAGTGATTATTTAAATAAAAAAGTGTTTAATACTTCAATATAGATGTATTTTACTTTATAGTTAGCTCATATTTTTCTTAGTTAGTATGAAATTAGATTTCATGGAATCATAGAGATGCTGGATATATAGTTCTTTAATATATACATTAGAATTATTTTTTTAAAAGATAAATTGTAATACTAAGTGTAATACTAAAAGATGAGTATTAAAAATTAAGCAGCCTACTGGCTTGTTTTAGTTCGGTATTATACTGAGCTTAAGCAAGCCAGTTTTTTATTTTTACGCTTGATGTCAGTTCGCAATAACAGATAGATCCCTAATACTTAATAATATTTTTTTAATAAAAGACTCAAAAGTCAAAATATCTCTTCTAACTTTGAATGTCGATACAGAATTTAATTCTTCGTACTATTGAAGTTATATTCAAACCCACTGAGTTCCCTTCATATTATTGATTCAATAAGTGTTAACGATATAGTATCTGACTGTATTTTTCGCTTCCCGACTGTACATATAATAATATTCAAAATAAACTATAAAAAAAATTTATATTTAATTATTTTGGATCCGTCGTTTCTATTATTTTAGTTAAAATCTGTTTTGAGTCTCTCTCTTTTATTTTTCGGTATAATGAACCTTGAGAGATACCAGTGATTCGGATGATATCTTTAACCTTTTGTTTGTCCATTATCGGTCTACCAATCTTCACTCCGCGTGCTTTAATTGATGCTAAGGCTTCGTGCACTTGCTGTACCGTCAAAACACGCTCCAATTGAACCATGACGTCCATCATCTGAAACATAGCTTGTCCGGTTGGAGTAGAGGTATCTAAATTTTCTTTTAATAAAATAACTTCTACTCCTTGATCTTTAAGTTCTTCAATCGTAGATACAATATCTACAGTTTTCCTACCTAAATGACTAATCAATTCAATAATAACTATATCACCTGATCGAACAGTATTAAATAAGCTATCTAATCCAGCTTATTTAATAATTGTCATATGGGTTAAGATTATATGCTAAAATGAGAAAAACATATATTGAAGGAGACTTAAAATGAATCTTAAGAAAAAATGGCTTATAGGTGTTTTATTTACTTTTGTAATTATAACTTTATCTGCTTGTGGTGGATCTAGTAAGTGGGTAGGTACTTATGGAGGGACTTCTACTAGTGGGACTAAAGTAGAAATTAATATTGATAAAGATGGATCTGTCAGTTACGAAGATGATGGTGAAAAGTCTAAAGGAGAGTGGACAGAAAACGAAAATAGTATAGAACTTGATTTTGACGGTCAGGTATCTGATGTATCTGAACCTTTAATCGTAACACTTTCTTCTGATGGACAGTCGATGACTGTTGAATCTATGAATAGTAATTGGAACCCAGATAGTTACCAAAAAAGATAAAACATACGTTATAATATTTAAAAAATAATTAAGTATCTTATAAAAAATCCATATCCATACTATAGGTAGGTCTCTTACTACAATAGTAACCCAAAGTAAGAAAAGTCGAATTGGATATAACTAAGTTAATAGTGTCATGTAAAGTAGAGTAAGAGTCGAGAGTACAAAAAAAACGGAGTAGTATGAACTACACCGAAAATTTTGTATTCTTTTTTGCACTACAAGGTTATGTTTTTTATTTGGAATTTAGTACTGCAATTTTTCTATATAGGTTTTTAATACGTGTATGGTTTGGATGCAGTCATTTAAGTCGGACCATTCTGCCGGGTTATGACTGAGGCCATCTCTACTCTTAACAAACAGCATGACTATCGGAAGTTGTGCTCCGAGAACCATGGCATCGTGTCCTGCTCCGCTTGGCAAACGATAAGGTCGGATGCCGTTTACTTTCATAGCCTCTTCAAGTAGCTCTTGCCGGTCTTCAGAAATTGGCACAGGTGGGCTCTTTAAGGTTTCTTTATATGTAACAGACAATTTGTGTGATACTCCAATTTCTTCTCCAAGTTGAATAATGCGATTGACTAAAGTATCTCTTGATTCTTCATAGATATCTCTAATATCGACATACAAGGTAACTTTCCCAGGGATGACATTAACTCCATTAGGTTCTACATGAAGTTTTCCTACTGTGGCTACAGCGGTATTATTAATTTGCTGTGGAATTTGAGTGAGTTCGACTATAAACTCACTGGCAGCAAGTAAGGCATCTTTCCGGTCATTCATCGATGTATTGCCTGCATGACCCGCTTCTCCTTGAAATGTGTATTCCAGCCAGTGAGGTCCGGCAATTCCTGTCACAATTCCACATGGAAGTTCTTCTTTTTCTAAACGTTTTCCTTGCTCGATATGTATTTCAATAAAGGTTTCGATATCATCCAAATCCCGTTTGGCATTAGAGTAACTTTCTAGACTTAAACCCACATCTTGCAATACTTTTTCAAAACTTTCCCCATTTATGTCTTTCTTTTTTATCTTCGCGTCTAAGTCGCCTGATCCCATAAAAGCTTCACTTCCATTCAAGCCACCATGGAATCTCGATCCTTCTTCATCAGAAAAAATAACGACTTCGAATGGTTTTTCAGGTGTGAATTCTGTCTCTCTCCAAGCTTCTGCAACTTCTAGAGCAGACAATACTCCTAATGGACCATCGAAGTGTCCACCATTTGGGACGCTGTCGACATGAGAACCGCTTAATATGGCAGGTACACCTGGGCGTTTGCCTTCCAGCCGACCAAATACATTGCCTGCTCCATCCTGATGTACAGAAAGTCCGGCTTCTTTCATCCATTTCATGACCAGTTCTTTTGCTTCTTTTTCTTCAAATGAAAAACCAGTACGATAAGAACCATTCTGTTCTGTTAATCCAATTTTTGACAAAGCTCCTAACCGTTCGGCTAGTCGCTTACCGGAAACACCATTGTAATCAAGTGAAACGTCATACGTTTCAAGTAAATTTTCTTTTAAATTAAAAATTGTTTTTTGGCTCATAAAAATCCCTCCTACTCATTAATTATAACAGATGACTAACAATAAGAAGCTGGAACAAAACTACTTTTGTGAAAAAATAGTCCCACTTTCGTTTATTTTGATAAAGATATAGAAAAATATACTCCCACTACTGAACAAAATAGTTCATAGTTTTAGGAGTGTATTTTTTGAGAAACCTTTTGTCTCAGCCTCTTTTAAGTGTCTACTCTATGGTTCATAAAGTAATGACTATTTTAGGAAATCTTTATTATGTTCAGAAGAAGAGGAAGAATTTATTCAGATGAATTTAATAAAGAAATTTTCTTCCTTTACAATACTGGATAATCCAGAAAAGACGATTGATATATAAGGAAGTCTATTTCTTTTCTTTATACGGAAGTACTCAATTCTTGGTGTACAGTATCTGTCATTTTCTTTACATATTGGTAGACATATTCAGGAGCTTGTTCTCCTTTTTCGGCAATGATATTGACAATAGCACTCCCTACAATGACTCCATCAGCATTTCTAGCCATTGTTTTCGCTTGTTCTGGCGTTGAAATACCAAATCCTACCGCACAGGGAATGGGACTCACTGCTCTAATTTTATTCAATATATCTGAGACGTTGGTTTGAATATCTTTTCTAACACCGGTTACTCCAAGAGAGGACACCACGTACAAAAAGCCTTCTGCTTGTTTTGCAATCATCGTAATGCGTTCTTTTGAAGAGGGTGCAATCATAGAAATATGTTCAACTTGGAACTTCTTACAACTATCTGCAACCAGTCCTTTTTCTTCAAAAGGCACATCAGGAATAATCAATCCATCCACGCCGACTTCTTGACAACGTGACATGAATTTATCAACCCCATAAACGAAGATCGGATTGATATAGGTCATAAAGACAAGGGGGATATCTAATTCTTTTCGTAGTTCCTGTACCATAAGAAAAATATCGTCTACATTAATGTGGTTGGCCAAAGCTCTTTCACTAGCTGCTTGAATGGTAGGGCCTTCCGCCGATGGATCAGAAAAGGGGATCCCGATTTCAATGATATCGGCTCCTGCTTCTGCCATTTTCAAAATCACTTTTTTTGTGACCTCAATGGTTGGATCTCCGGCAGTAACGAAGGGAATAAAAGCTTTTCTCTTTTTGAAAGCATCTTGTAGTCTACTCATGTAAGTCAACTCCTTTATGACGCGCAATGGCTGCAACGTCTTTATCTCCACGCCCTGACAGACAAATCACAATAATTTGATCTTGAGTCATGTCCGGTGCAATTTTTTTGGCATAGGCAACTGCATGAGAACTTTCAATTGCTGGGATGATTCCTTCAGTTCTGGATAGATATTCGAAGGCGTCAACAGCTTCATCATCTGTAATGGACACATATTGTGCCCGCTTAATATCGTGTAAGTTGGCGTGTTCCGGACCGATTCCCGGGTAGTCCAAACCGGCAGAAATCGAATAAACAGGTGCAATTTGTCCGTATTCATCCTGACAAAAATAAGAATTCATGCCATGGAAAATACCTTGCGTGCCAACTGCGATTGTGGCAGCTGTATCTTTCGTATCGATTCCTCGTCCGGCTGCTTCACAACCTATGAGTTGTACTTTTTCGTCTTCAATAAAATCATAAAACATTCCGATGGAGTTGCTGCCGCCCCCCACACAAGCCATTACAATATCCGGCAATTTGTTCTCTTTTTTTAATATCTGAGCTTTTGTCTCTTCTCCAATAACTTTTTGGAAATCTCTTACCATTGTAGGAAACGGGTGAGGGCCCATCACTGATCCAATAGCATAGTGAGAAGTCTCAAAAGATGATGCCCAGTCTTTCATCGCTTCATTGACAGCATCTTTCAGGGTTCGTGTACCAGACTTTACCGAAATCACTTTAGTGCCTAACAGTTCCATACGAAAGACGTTTAATGCTTGTCGTTTTGTATCTTCTTCTCCCATATATATCACGCATTCCATGTCGAATAAAGCTGCCGCCGTAGCGGTTGCTACGCCATGCTGTCCTGCTCCAGTTTCTGCAATGATCCGTGTCTTGCCCATTTTTTTTGCCAACAATAGTTGTCCTAGTACATTATTGATTTTGTGTGCTCCAGTATGATTCAAATCTTCCCGTTTTAGGTAAATTTTGGCTCCGCCCAAATCTTTTGTCATCTTTTCAGCATAATACAAAAGAGAGGGTCTTCCAGCGTAATTTGCCAACAAATCTTCTAGTTCGTTAACAAACTCTTCATCCTGTTTATAATACTCATACGCTTGTTCCAACTCGATTACAGCATTCATTAGTGTTTCCGGAATGAACTGTCCGCCGTGTTTTCCAAAATAGTTTGTCATTTGGTAACCTCCTGTATTTTCTTTACGAATTCCTCTAATTTTGCTTTGTCTTTGTATCCATCTGTCTCTACTCCGCTTGAAATATCCACAGCATATGGGTTTAATTTTTGGATAACTTCTTGGATGTTTCGTGAATTTAAGCCACCTGCTAAAAAATAATTATCGTTCTTTCCATTGAGAAGATTCCAGTTGAAGGTCTCTCCAGTCCCACCATTCAGTTGTTTATGATAGGCATCATAAAGAATTAAATCAGCACCGGTTTTCTTCTCTGCATCTTCTGGGGAAGTTACCCGAATAGCTTTTATAATGGGAGCCTTCACTTTCGCTTTTAAGGTATTTATATAGCGATTGTCTTCACTACCATGTAATTGGATGCAGTCAATGATTTTTTCCTCTACCAATGTTGTGATGAAACTAATCTCTGCATCGACGAAAACCCCAACGGTTTGAATCTCTTTGTCTAAATGTTGACGAAGAATTTTGGCTTCTTCAACTGTTATCTGGCGCTTGCTATCTGCAAATACAAACCCTGCAAAGTCCGGTTTGACATCATTTAACAGTGCAACATCTTCCAGCCTTCTGATTCCGCAGACTTTCAACCTAGTCATGCTGATTCACCTCGCAGTTCTGATAAGCGTGCCTTTTTATCTTTAGCGAGCATCATGGTTTCCCCAATCAAAATGCCGTCCACTGATCCTTCAACTAAGACAGACACATCTTTTCTTGTTTTTATCCCGCTTTCGGCGATAAATAAAATATCCTTTGGCACTTGGCTACGTAAGTCAACTGAGTTCTTTAAATCCACTGTGAACGTTTTTAAGTCACGGTTATTGACGCCGATAATTTGAGGGTTCAACTCCAAAGCTCTTTTTAATTCTTCCTGTGAATGTACTTCTACTAGAGACGATAAACCTAATGAGCGCGCCAACTTATGATAGTGTCGCAATTGTTCATCATCTAGTATGGATACAATTAACAAGACAGCATCAGCTCCAATTGTTTTGGCTTCATAGATCTGGTACTCGTCAACAATAAAATCTTTTCTCAAAATAGGAAGATTCACGGCTTGCTTGATTTCAGTAAGATAGGTATTCTTTCCTTTAAAAAATTCAGGTTCCGTTAATACGGATAGAGCATTAGCACCCGATTGTTCGTAAGAGTGTGCAATCGCTAAGTAATCAAAGTTTTCAGCAAGCATTCCTTTGGAGGGCGAAGCTCGTTTTACTTCGCAAATGAAACTCATTCCTTTTTTAGTAAGAGCTTTTTCAAACGGAAAGCTTTGTTCATTTGGTTGTTCCAAAGCTATTTGTTTCATCTTCTCTAAAGGAACAGTTTGTTTGGCTTTTGCTACTCGCTTTTCAGTACTTTTGACAATTTCATCCAGTATCATACGGCCACCTCATTTGATCGTTTTTTTAACTCATTCAATTTCTTAAGTGCTGCGCCATCGTCAATCAATTTTCCTGCAAGCTGGATAGCTTCTGTGATTGTTATATTTTCTTTTGCCAGATAAATGGCCAAACCTGCATTGCATAAAATAGTATCCCGTTTAGGTCCTTTTTCCCCTGAAAGAATGTCTAACGTAATTTGCGCATTCACTTTTGGTGTGTCACCCATTAAATCTTCTTTTAGGCAGTAATCAAAGCCATAGACTTTTGGATCAAATACAAAGTGGTTGATTACTCCATTTCGTATTTCTGCTATCTCAGTAGTAGTGGTTAACGTGATCTCATCCAATCCATCATTTCCGCCAAATACCATTCCTTTTTCAATACCCAAGTTTTTCAATACTTCCGCTAAAGGATCCACCAAATCTGTATCGTATACACCCAACATTTGCATGGTAGTATTGGCTGGGTTTGCCAGAGGACCAAGAATGTTGAAGATAGTGCGGGCAGCAATTTGTTTTCTAACAGGCGCTGCATATTTCATTGCCGGATGATAGTTCTGAGAGAACATAAAGCACATATTGATATCGTCCAACATTTTTTCACTCTGTACCGCCACTAAATCAATTTTGACCCCTAAAGCTTCTAGTACATCTGCACTGCCGCTTTTACTTGAAGAGCTACGATTTCCATGTTTAGCGACCGGAATGCCAGCAGCTGCGATTACAAATGCAGAAGTTGTTGAAATGTTAAACGTAAAAGCCTTATCTCCACCAGTTCCTACAATATCCAAGGCTTTTATCTTGGTGGTTACTTTTTGAGAATGATCCCTCATCACCATCGCTGAAGCGGTGATTTCTTCAACCGTTTCTCCTTTCATTCTTAGAGCCGTTAGATAAGCAGCAATTTGAGCATCCGTAGCAGATCCACTCATAATTTCTTGCATAATACTTTTTGCGATTTCCAAATTTAAATCGTGTCCTTCCAATAGCTCGGAAATTCCCGTTTTAATAATGTCGGCCTCTTGCTGCGCTTTTACTTCGTGCTCTATTACCGTTAGTTGGTTACTCATAGTTCTCATCCTTTCTAATTTTAGGTATAAAAAAAGACCCTTGTCCCCTATATAAAGGGACAAGAGTCTATACTCCTGCGATACCACCCAAATTGACATTAAAAAAAACATCCACTCGTTTCACGTACTATCATACGTGCCCAGTTGATAACGGATAGGGTTTCCCGTCAGCGCCTACTATGATTTCATTTCAGGCTGCCCTCACAAGTCCATTCAAGAAATGTCTGCTGTCGTAATCTCACCACCTACGACTCTCTTTCAAACAGAAGTGCTTTCTCTACTACTCTTGATTATCGGTTTTTATATTTTTTTAATCGATTCTATAATTTAATTATCAGTATAAATCTTGTTATTTTTAAAGTCAACCCATTTTATATAAACTAATAGGTCACTAGTAATAGACTAAAAAAATGTAGTCATTTGGAAAATTAAGTCAAGACTTGTAAAGTAAGGTGTTTCAAATCTTCATTTACAAGGCTCAAAATTAGAAGAAATGTAGAGAGTTTATTCATGCAATAGTCACTTTTATAGACCAACTCTTCTATTCTTGATGTTAAATGGCGTAACACTTAAGAAGAAGCATATAAAGTTTTTATAAGACTTAGTTTAAAAATTGAAAGAAATAAAAAATTCCTTTTTTGTTTACAAACTATTTTTTATGTGATAGATTAAGTAACAATTAGAAAATGAATAGAAATACATAAGCTATGAAAAGAAAAAGTAAGTACAGGATGTTTGTCAGAGAGTGTGCGGTTGGTGAGAGCACATAAACAAATGTATTGAACACGTCTTTGAGCTAATCGGCGAAACCATTTGGGGGAGTAGTTGGATTCGGGACTCGCACCCGTTACAGTGCAAAAGTATGATAGTACTTTCTGAGTTTGATACTGTGAAGTATCAATAAATTGAGGTGGAACCACGTGAGGCAACTCCCGTCCTCTAGCATTATTGCTAGAGGACGGGAGTTTTTTGTTTTTTGTTGACTGTTTTGCGAGATAAATTATACGTTCAAATTTTGAAAAACTATAGGAGGAATGCAAAATGAAGAATAAGTAATTAGCTTTTGGAAGATTACTGCACTAATGGCAGTACTCAGGGCGTTAAAGTTTGAGGAACAAGTTAGAATACAAGTGCGACGGATGAATTAGAAGTTAAACTGAGAGGTGTGCCGTTTAACCTTTTTGCAGTATTGAATAGGATTACCCAAGGGAAGCATGACTTATTAAGATGAGAAGAAAAAGGTCTTATCGCAAAAAAGCAATGTCATACTTTTTCTCCCATTATTAGAATTCTTCAAGAGATGAAAAGTAACGTCCAATATCTTTTGCTTGATGAGCATCCGAACCTGTCTCATAGTTCAATCCAATTTTTTTAGCATACATCATCATGTCGGCATTGGGGTAAGTCTTCTCATAAAGGGGCTTGTCCATCCCAGAAAAGTTATAGTCTAATCGGTAATGATTCATTTTAGCTAAATCCATTAATGTTTCCCACTGTATAGGATCGTCAACGATATAAGCTTTCTGAAATTTATGGATCAAGTTCAGATGACCAATTTTTTTAGGTGTCCATTCACCGAAAGGAAGAGATAGCGCTTTGATAAGCGTTTCTTCATAACGACGGTACATTGTTTCAAAACCGATGGATGTTCCTTTTTGTACAAAAGAATCACTGTCATAGTCAATGCAGAAATAGTCATTGGGTTTCAGGTGAAGGAAATGAACACTCAGTATGGAATGTTCAATACATTCCGGATACTTTTTTAAAAAATCAATTGTCTTTTTTTCATGATCTTCAATATAATCTACTTCGAATCCGATATGGATACGAATCTTTTCCGCATACTTGTGTTGCATATCTTTTAATGTACCTATATAACGTTCGACATCTTCAGTTTTCATAGCACTGTCTTTTGTTGGAACAGAGTCTTTGATTGGCAGAGGAGCATGTTCTGTAAAAGTCAATTCTTTCAATCCTTTTAATATCGCTTCCTCTATATACATTTCTATAGAATCAGACGAGGCATGTGGGCAATAATTTGTATGGATATGATGGTCTCTTTTCATTTTTTTCTCCTTTTTAAAAAATAAATCAAAAAATTTAGGGTGTGCTTATTTCTCTATAGTAACATGCCTTTAAAGTCGGGTGAAATAGTTTCTCATTTAGGGAAGAGGATCAGTAAAATCAATTAAATAAACTAGGAGTGAGACAACTATGGATCAAATCAGAATGAATCAGGACTTAATGAAAATAAAACAGAAAGAGATAGGGTTTCTGCAACATTTCCAGCAACGTGGTTATGAGTTAATTGATTTAGGGATAGTGGAATCCTTTCAATGGACGGAATTGTCTCAAGATGATTTGCATTTGATGCAATACCGATATAAATGGGAAAGAAATGGGACACTGTTTGCTTTGCGTAGCGACTGGACGAATGCAATTGTGCGCTACCGTAAGAAGTACCATTTGCATGCGGATAAAATTGCTTATGTTGGATCGGTTTATACAGTGGATAGTGAGCGCAAGCAATTAGGAGTCGAGGTTTTTTCCGCGAATGTGAAGGAGCAGTTTGAGGTTTTGAAAGATATGATTTATTTCTTGCAGCAGGAGCTGGCTATCACGCTTTCAGTAGGAGTCATCAGTCATAATATGTTGCTAAAAAAACTTTTAAATAAGGATGAACATGCGGACGAATTGGTTCAACAATACATTAGGGACAGAAACTATGACGCATTGGGTTCCCGTTTAGGAAAAGATCATCTGCTAGTTAGATTGATGAAAGAAGCCCCCGCTGATCAAGGGGACTACTTAAAGAAACACTTTCCTGAATTAACGGATCATTTAAAAGAAATTGAGCAATGGCAAAATCAATTAGATTCATTGGGAGTGGAGTTTGTTTATTCTGATTTATTAGCCGTTCCTATGCAATCTTATTACAAAGGAATCTTTATTCAAGTTTATGAAAAAAATACTGTAAATCCTATTGTATCTGGAGGGCAGTATACGAGTTCTTCAAAAGCTTTCGGAATGGCAATAACAATTTAAGGGAGTGTCAGCATGATAACTATTGCTTTATCAAAAGGAAGACAACTAAAAGATTTCATTGATTACCTTGATTCCATTCAGTTGACTGAATGGTCTACTGCATTGAAATCAGTATCAAGAGAGCTAGTCGTCTTGATAGAAGATATTCGGTTTTTGCTTGTTAAAGGAGAAGATGTTCCAGTCTATGTAGAAGAGGGGATAGCCGATTTGGGAATAACCGGGAGTGATGTATTGTTTGAACAAAATCGAACGCTCAATAACTTGATGAGCTTACCATTTGGTTACTGTCATTTTGCTTTGGCCAGTAAGCATCCACAAAACGAGTATCCAGTTGTGGCAACTAAGTATGTACACTACACACAGCGTTATTTCAATACCATTATGCAACCCGTCAAAATTATTGCCTTGAAAGGTTCTGTTGAATTGGCTGCGACGATCGACATGGCGGATGCCATCATGGATATAGTTCAATCTGGAACCACCTTGCGTGAAAATGGGTTAAGCGAACAAGTAAGACTAGACGAGATAAACGCTCGCCTCATTTCCAATAAACATGCTTATTTTTCAAAGCATGAGGACATCCAAAAAATTATCAATGTATTGAAGGTGAATTGATGTATACAGCAGAAGAATTTAAAAAACAGTATAAATCTGACAATCAGACCGATCTCTCCAAGGCCAAATCGGTAATGGATATCATCCACACCGTTCAGGAAAGAGGGGATGACGCCCTTATTGATTATGCTAGACAATTTGATGGAGTGGAATTGGATTCGAATCGTCTGGAAGTTCCAGCTGCGGAAATAAAGAAAGCCTACAATGAATTGGACAGTGAACTGCGCGATGCATTGGAAGAAGCGTATAAACAAATCTATACCTATCAAGAGTCCATTAAATGGTCAACCATGCCGAAGTCAGAACTCTACCAAAATATTCAGCCGTTAAATAAAATAGGGATCTACGTGCCTGGTGGAAAAGCAAGTTATCCGTCAACTGTATTGATGACAGCCACTTTAGCCAATGTAGCTGGAGTGAGAGAAACGATCATTGTCACTCCTCCTCAACCGGATGGAATCAATAAGACCACTTTAGCTGCCTGCTTTATTGCCCAAGTCGATCATGTCTATCAATCAGGCGGAGCACAAGGCATAGCCGCAATGGCTTACGGAACTGAAACTATTCCAAAGGTTGATAAAATAGTAGGTCCCGGAAACCAGTACGTTGCGTTGGCCAAGAAATTGGTATATGGAGATGTCGGAATTGATTCTATTGCCGGACCTTCTGAAATCGTTCTGGTAGTGGACGAGACGGCTAAAGATGAATGGGTAGCCCTAGATGTGCTGGCTCAGGCTGAACATGATGAGATGGCTCGTACATTTTTAATCAGTACCAATAAAGAAAAGTTGGACGCTGTTGAAGCAGAAATTGATAAGCAAAAAATGAAGCAAAGCCGGTTAAGTGTCATCAACGGAAGTCTGAAGGACCATCACTATCCAATTTTGACCAGTGGGAAGCGAGAAACCATTGAAATCGTGAACCTGATTGCTGGAGAGCATGTATCCATCCAGACAAAGAATGCTGAAGAGTACATTCCTGAAATAAAAACAGCGGGAGCTCTTTTTATTGGTTCGTATTCTCCCGAAGCAATTGGGGACTACGTAGCTGGTCCAAGTCATGTTCTGCCAACCAATGGAAATGCTCGATTTGCCAATGGACTGACGGTGAACGACTTTTTGCGAACCAATTCTGTCATTCAGCTAAAAAAGGAGACGTTTCAACAAATGGCCCCTTCCGGCATGCGTATTGCGAAGGAAGAAAATTTGCAAGCACACCATGATTCTCTTGCTATCAGGTGGGAGGAGGAAGAAAAATGATTCGTATTCACAAAAACGAAAGCCCTAATCGCTCGCTGACAGATGAAGAATTACAAGAAATTGTGATAAAAACGTCTTTCAATCAATATGGAGATGACGAATACAAATATCTGGCGAAAGTGTACGGAGACTTTTATGGACTGGACCCTGAATTGGTCAGTTTTGCTAACGGTTCAGATGAATGGATTCAAAAATGTATGCTGGTTTTAGGAAACGGTCCAGTAATGACCTTTGAACCCGATTTTTCAATGTACGAGGAATACGCCAATCAATTGAAACGTCCTATATATAAGGTGGATTGCAACGAGGATGGATCATTTGATTATGTAAATACACTTGCACAGATAGCAAACATCAAGCCATCATTTTTCATCTTTTCCCAGCCGAACAATCCGCTTGGAATGCTTCATACAGATGAATTTGTACAGGCGGCGGCAAATTTGATGCAAGAACTGAATGGGTATCTAATTATCGATGAAGCTTATATGGAATTCGCGGAACAAAAAGCGGTTCGTCCGGAAGGAGAGCATGTTATTGTTATGCGGACACTTTCCAAGATACATGGTTTGGCAGGCTTGCGCATTGGAATAGTGACCAGCAGTTCGGCAACGATGACCTTGTTGAATTCGATCGCTCATCCTTATCCAATAAATACGTTATCGATTAATATAGCAGCATACTTATTCGAAAATACAACTAAACTGGGAACCTTTATGAACCATCAAAGAAAGCTGGCTGGAAAATTGAAAGACATTTTTAAGAAAGAGATTAGTGATGTGATAACTGTGCTGCCAAGTCAAGCGAACTTCGTCTTTACTTACGGTGAAGATGCCTTGGAATTAGGGAAGTACATCCAAAAAAGAGGATTCCAGCCGAGAACGTATCCTGATTCATCCCACCCCTTACTGCAAAAAGCTGTCCGCTATTCAATAGCGACAGATGAACAATTAACGCAACTTGAATCAATTATAAAAGAATGGAGAGTAGGATAATGACAGTATCTATAGAACGCAATACCAAAGAAACAAAAATCAGCATGTCGTTGAAACAAGGTTTTGAACCGTCTAGCATTGAAACAGGAGTTGGTTTTTTGAATCATATGCTGGATCTATTTGCTTTTCACGGCCATTTTGTACTAAATCTGATAGTCGATGGTGATACAGATGTGGATGCTCATCATACGACTGAAGATGTTGGCATCGTATTGGGACAATTGTTAGCTGAATTGGGTAAAGAAAAAGGGAGCATGACACGCTATGGTACAGCATATGTACCGATGGATGAAACCTTGGCTCGATCAGTGACCGATATCAGTGGTCGACCTTATTTGCACTTTGATGCAGCGTTTTCAAAAGCAATTGTTGGGACGTTTGATGTGGAACTGGTCAAAGAGTTCTTCTATGCGGTCGTTATTCATGCCCGGTACACGACTCATCTGGATTTAATTAGGGGAGGAAATACACACCATGAAATTGAGGCTTTATTCAAAGCATTTGCCCAAAGTGTTCGGATAGCGCTGAGTGATTCAGGTGTCAACCGCCTGCCCTCTTCCAAAGGAGTGATTGAATGATAGCGATTGTGGATTATGGTTTGGGAAACATTGCCAATTTAACTAATGCGATCCGTTTTCTGGGTTATGAGGTAAAAGTGACCAAAGAGGAGAATATCCTTCAGCAGGCAGACACCATTATCCTACCAGGTGTCGGACACTTCAAAGATGCCATGGAACGAATTCAAGCACACGACCTGCTTCCTGTATTGAACGAGTTAAAAGAGACCAAACTATTGGTGGGGATTTGCCTTGGCATGCAGTTGTTGTTTGAACATAGTGAAGAAGGGGATGTCGACGGTCTTGGCTATCTGCCCGGTACAGTTGAAAAAATCATAAGCCCGCATCCGGTACCTCATCTTGGATGGAATGCATTGCACTCAACTCATCCAAGTTTAAATGGAGATGTATATTTTATTCATTCCTATAAAGCAGTCACCAAAAAGAACGTTGTCGCTACAACAGATTATGGGCAAGAAGTGGTAGCAATCGTGCAAAAAGATAACATTGTGGGTATTCAATTCCATCCTGAAAAAAGCGGAAAAAAAGGATTGGTGATTTTAAATCAGGCACTTCAAGGGGGATTTGAATGATTGAGATATGGCCAGCAATCGATTTGATTGACAATAAAAGTGTCCGCCTAACAGAAGGGGATTATGCAACTAAAGAAGAAATGAAACGCTCACCTGAAGAAGCCATTGCTTTTTATAATCAATACCCTCAAGTCACACGTATTCATATTGTTGATTTGATGGGAGCAGTCAAAAAAACCCCGACTTCTAGCGTATATATCGAAACACTTTTGAAGAAAAGCACGGTTCCGATTGAAATCGGTGGGGGAATTCGATCTGAAAAAAACATTCGGCATTATCTTGAAGCAGGAGCTTCTTATGTCATTGTTGGAACCAAAGGTCTTCAGGATGGAGAATGGCTCGCGAAAATGACCACACGCTATCCCGGAAAGATTTACTTGGGACTTGATGCGAAAGGGGAGAATGTCTCATTGAATGGTTGGACAGAAGTCAGTGAACAGACCATTTACGAGGTGGCCGAATCAGTAAATGATCTGCCTTTAGGAGGTATTATTTATACCGATACTTCAAAAGATGGAAAGATGGCTGGTCCAAATGTGGAATTGACCGGTGCATTAGCAAGGTTATCCAAACACCCTATTACGGCTTCAGGCGGTATTCGCAGTCTCGAAGACATTCAACAGTTAGAAAAAGTCGGTGTTGCTGCAGCGATTGTAGGAAAGGCAGCCAACATGGATGCTTTCTGGGAGGAACTAGACAATGATTAAAAAAAGAATCATTCCTTGCTTAGATGTAAAAGACGGCCAAGTGGTCAAGGGTATTCAATTTAAACAATTAAGAAAAATTGGCGATCCAGTTAAAATGGCGAAACAATACAATGATTTCGGAGCGGATGAACTGGTATTCCTGGATATTTCTGCAACGGAAACAGGACATGCAGTCATGATTGATGTCATCCGAGAGACAGCCAAGGAATTATTTATTCCCTTGACTATAGGAGGCGGAATTAAAAATATGGAAGACATCACCCAACTGCTCAATGCGGGAGCAGATAAAGTCAGCTTGAATTCTTCTGCACTGGCAAATCCTTCGTTCATTAAAGAGGCTAGTGAGAAGTTTGGCTCGCAGTGCATCTGTATTGCAATTGATGCACAATGGGAACCTGAAGAAGAAGAATGGTTCTGCTATACTCATGGTGGGAAAAAGCGTACATCTAAACGAACACTCGAATGGGTGAAAGAAGTGGAGTCATTAGGTGCCGGAGAATTACTGGTCACTAGTATGGATTATGATGGAATGAAACAAGGTTTTGATCATCGGCTATTGAGGCTCATTGAACAAGCCGTCCATATTCCTGTTATTGCTTCCGGAGGTGGAGGGAACGCTCGGCACTTTGCGGAATTATTCAAGGCGACTGATGTATCTGCCGGATTGGCTGCCTCTATTTTCCATGATGAAGAAGTCTCAATTGCTGAAGTAAAAGACAGCTGCTCAAAGAAAGGAGTACCGATGCGTTATGTCTAATTACGATGATTTGAAGCCTGATTTTTCTAAAGGGTTATTGACGGTTATCTTGCAACATTATACAAATAAAAATGTCCTGATGGTTGGGTATATGAATGAAGAGGCTTTCGAAATTACCAAAAAAGAAGGAGTAACTTGGTTTTATTCCAGAAGCAAAGAGAGGCTGTGGAAAAAAGGCGAAAGCAGTCAGAATATCCAATATGTAAAAGAAATGTATTTGGACTGCGATCAGGATGCTTTGCTCATAATGGTAGACCCAGCAGGACCAACTTGTCACCGAAATACGGAAAGTTGTTTTAATATTGCTCCAGCTTTTACTTTAAAAGATATCGAGCAAACTATTCAAGACCGGGTAAAAGAGGAAAAAGGGGCTTCCTACACTCATTATCTGTTAACAGAAGGAACCGACAAAATAGCTAAAAAATTTGGTGAAGAAGCAGTTGAAGTCATCATTGCCGCAAAAAATGCAGACAAAAAAGATACTGCAAATGAAACAGCTGACTTACTGTATCACCTAGGAGTCTTGCTATATGATCAAGGCGTTGCTGTTGATGATGTTGCCACAGTGTTGGCTGAACGCCATCAAAAGAACAACAATTTTAAAGGTGAACGAAAAGACATAGACACCTGGTAGATAGCAAGAACGCAGAAAAAAATAGGCTTAAACGGATTGCGTCCAATAGAACGTAAAAAATAGTTTAGTTTAATACTATATAATGTTTAAATCATTAATTAGTTGGAAACAAGGAAAAATCTACTGTTTTATCAAAAATAGCGGGTTTTTTCTTGTTTATAGAGGGAAGGGGATTATTATGTAGAATCATGATATTTATAAGTATCACAATTGATGACCTTTCTAAAAATAATCCATAACAGTATATAAAAAAATTAGGCATGAATGAACTTATTCATTCACGCCAAACATTATAGACTCATAAAAATTAAAGCAGTTGTCATTAAAATTAATGAAAGAATGATACTGATAGAAGACAAGAAGCCAGAAAGGGAGGTTTTATTTCCGTAAACAACCATGTTAATAGTGGAAACCGTACCAATGGGTGAAAGTGCCACTAAAACTAAAGACAACCGAACAATTTCTGGTAAAGGCAGAAAAAAATAAAAAATCACAGCAAGTGAAATACCTAAAGTGTAACGAGTAAAAAGAAGTTTGAACACTTTTGTTAAATCCACTTTAGAAATGTTGAATTCTAAATAAAGGCCAATCATAAACATTGACAGAAAAGCGTTCCCGCTGGCAAAAATCTCAACTACTGAAAGAACACTTTCTGGAATTGTAATATTTACGAGTGCTAAAATAATCATAGCAATATAAGTAGAAAAAGACGGAGAACGAAACAGAGTGAAAATGACATCTGTTACTCCTCGTGTTCCACGATTTTGACCCGTCATTTTATCCGCTAAAAGTGGAGTACCACCAAACAACATTAATGCATTTCCTGTATCGAAGCTTCCAATAAAAGGAATGGCCTGAGGAAAGAAACCTTGCAAAAAAGGAATGGTGAAATTCCCAATATTGTAGCCTGCTTGACTGAACATCATAAGAGCTTGATCCGCTGTGCTCTTTTTTCGCCATATGAATCCCCCAATAGTAATCAGTAAAAAATTTGCGAATAAACCTAGCAATACCAAGATGATTAAAGTACTATTGATTTCAACTGAATTAAATCCGATGATAATGGTGGCTGGTAAAGTTAAATTGAGAACGATTTTTGAAACGGTATATCCATCTTTTGCTTCTAATAGCTTAAAGACTTTAAATAAATAGGCCACTAGAATGATCAATAAAAAACTAGTGGCTTGTATAAATACAACACCCATTAATGATTCACTCCCTCTGTTAAATATAAATTTCCTATAGGGATAGCCTTCCTTTTTATATTTTAGAAATCTGATTGTAAAAATTATAGCATATATCTAATTGAATCGAAGATGTTATGTAGAGTAATGGATACTTTTTCCAGATAGACTTTATGTTATAAAGGTGTAAACAATGAACTAGTTGGTCTTATAGAAGTATAAATTTAATCCAAGTGTTTTCTTGGCTGATTATTAATCAAGAAAAGATCTTTTTCAACTTTTTCAGTGAAAATAGAATCGAAATGTACGGATTAATCATTTAAAGAAATTTTTTTTACGGTGTTGTTTTTAGAACCCCTTTGATCTAATTAAAATACACGAGGCGGAATCGAACCGCCACAAGGCCCCTAGCCGTGCATTGATGCAGGTGTTAAATGATTTTTTTTGAATCGTCTGTGATGATGGGTTCTTCAGTTGCGACTGCTGTTTGAGTGAGGGTGTCGTTTAAGTTGCTGATTTGACGACCCACATTCTTTGTTCCAGCAAATGAACTGATTAAATTGTTAATGTCTAAGCCTGTTGCATCTTTAAATGCTTCTTGAGAGGCTGCCAATGTGTTTAAAGCTGTTTTGGTAATAGCTGATGCGCCATTTCCGTTTCCGCTGTCTACAACGGTGATCTTGTCAATGTTACTCAATGGTTCAGCAGCAGCGCGAACAATTGCAGGATAAGCTTCAATCAGTAAGGTTGCAATGGCTTCATCTCCGTATTGTTTCAAGGCTTCAGCCCAGGCTGTCTTGCTGTCTGCTTCAGCTTTACCGATTAAACGAATACTTTCGGCTTGAGCCATACCGTTTAATTCAATTTCTTTAGCTCTCGCTTCAGATTCAGCAATGGCTTTGTTTTTATCGGCTTCCGCACGTTGTTCAACAGAGTAACGTTCAGCATCAGCTCTCTTACGGACAGTTGCATCGTATTCGCGTTCTTGCTTAATGGTTTCTTTTTCTTGCAATTCGATTTGCTTTTCACGTTCAATAATTTGAGCGTTACCTTCTTCAATGATAACTTGTTTTCTTAATTCAGCTTTCTTTAAGTCATATGCACTTTCAGCTTCGGCTTTAGCGATATTTTGTTCTCTTCCATATTCAGATACGCGCAGACTTTTTACTTTTTCAGCTTGCGCAATCTCTGTTTGGCGTTGCAATTCCGCTTCTTGAGACAGTTGTTCAGCTAATGCTCGTTGAATACGTGTTTCTTTATCCGCATTTGCTGTTTTAATATCAGCATCTCGTTTCACTTCAGCAATACGACCTTGACCCAATGAATCGAGGTAACCGTTTCTGTCCGTTACTTCTTTTACTGTAAAAGATAAAATAACCAATCCCATTTTAGCTAAATCGCCAGATGCTTCATCTTGGACGTTTTGGTTGAATTTATCACGGTTTTGATAAATATCTTCAACAGTCATTCGACCTAAAATCGAACGCAAATGTCCTTCTAGGACTTCTTTCGCTTCGCTTTCTAATTGTTCTGTTGATTTACCAAGGTATTGTTCAGCGGCTGTTGCGATATCTTCTGATGTAGACCCGATTTTGATAATAACGGTTCCATCAACTGCGACTGGAACACCTTCCTCGGTATACACTTCTGGTGTACGAACGTCTAGTTTAGATGACAGCAATGACAACTTATGAACGGATTGAATGATTGGCCAAACGAATGTCCCGCCTCCGCTAACGATTTTCATTTTATTTCCCGTATTTGGATCTATATACACGTTCTTGCTGCCTAATGCTGTACCACTGATAATTAACGCTTCTGCTGGAGAAGCTGTACGGTAACGACTAACTAATGCTACTAATAAAACGACTGCGATGACAACTGCGCCAACGGTTACAAATAAGGTTGAATCCATGTGTACGTTCCTACTTTCTTATTCTATTTTTGATGCTGAGGTTATTTTCTTTGTTTCTCATTCCATGTCGGCTTTGGTTGGCCGATGGTTTTAATGCTGTTTGTATAGGGAAGTACATACAGAATGTTGTCTCTGACATCCATGATCAATACATTTTCATTTTTTGGAATATCGGTTATGTTATCGGTATTGTCATAGATTTTAGCCATCTTATTAACTCGTGTAAAACCAGTAGAAACGATGACTTCACCTGTTCCATTGAGTGTGATCGGAATAGATACTGTCGCTTCTTTGCCTTCTAAATCATGGATGGACGTAACATTCGAATTTTCTGCACGGCTCTTAAATGGCAGGATAACGAGAATATTCATGAGCATAATGACAACCATTATGGCAAAAAAGATACCCGCAAACAACCAAATGGATACAGGTGCGCGACTGGTCACTAGAACCCCATATGTAATGAAAAAAGCAATCATTCCTGTGACAAAGAAATCGCTGATATCGTAAAAACCGACACTGATGATATCTTTTAGTTGTAATGTCAAAATGGCTAATGCGATGCAGCCTGCAAAAGCAAATTGTAAGTACAGGGGGTTTTCTAAGATCGTGGTGAGCACTTCATTTTCACCTCCTTTCAGTGAGGAGTTATTTTATAAAACCAATCGAAGAAAACCCGACAATAATGACAAATAGTCGTTTCCAACGTCTATCATGGTCACAGCTATTGATTATTACAAATTGAGAGTATAGAAGATCGACATAGGAAAATCTTTTCAATTTCAACCCTTTTATTGCACTAATATAGATGGTTCCATAATACTCTACTTAGAGGAATAAAAGAAGGGTCTAATATAAAAATCAAAAGCATTTATTAGTTAGATATGTCTAATGTTCTGTCCCATTGATGTTGCAAGTAAACGAACTTGAACAAATCTGGTTTTTCGGATTATCTATCAAAATTAAGCTGATGACCTAATCTAATAGAAATAAAAATGCGTAATAACGAATGATAATTATAAAATTTAATCAAACGTTTGTAAAATTTCGGCGAGTTGTGCTATATTAAACGTGAGAAAATAGAGTGGAGGAAAATGAATGAATACCATTGTCTCTGTTGTTATGGGGAGCACTTCTGATTGGGAAACGATGAAAGACTGCTGTGCGATGTTAGATAAATTTGATATAGCGTATGAAAAAAAAGTGGTATCAGCCCATCGGACGCCGGATTTGATGTTTAGTTTTGCGGAACAAGCAAGAGAATTAGGTACAAAAATAATCATTGCTGGAGCTGGAGGTGCCGCTCATTTACCGGGCATGATCGCAGCAAAAACTACGTTGCCAGTCATAGGTGTACCGATACAATCTCGAGCGCTAAATGGAATGGATTCGTTATTGTCGATTGTACAAATGCCGGCGGGTGTACCTGTTGCGACTGTGGCGATTGGGAAAGCAGGAGCCGAGAATGCGGGACTTCTTGCGGTTCAGATTCTGTCTATTGAAGATGAAGAATTAGCAAAAAAATTGGAAGTAAGACGTGATAAGCTAAAAAAAAGTGTAATAGAAAGTAGTGAAGACCTTGTATAGAACACTTAAACCAGGAGATACTATTGGAATTATTGGAGGCGGACAATTAGGAAAGATGATGGCTCAATCAGCAAAAAAGATGGGATTTGTTGTTGGTGTCTTGGATCCTAATCAGAATTGTCCGGCAGCTCAAGTGTCTGACTGGAACATCCGTGCCGATTATGCAGATACAAAAGCTTTACGTGAATTTGCGAGAAGAGCAACTGTTCTGACATTTGAATTTGAAAATATTGATGCGAAAGCATTGCAAGAGATGGAAGAGTTGGCAGCTATTCCACAAGGTAGCGAAGTAATAGCTATTACGCAAGACCGAATCAAAGAAAAACGATTTTTAGAATCTATTGAGGTCTCTATAGCAGCTTTTGAGGTTGTGGAAACAATAGACCAACTGAATGCTGCCGTTGAAAAAATTGGCTATCCCTGTATATTGAAAACAACACGTTTTGGATACGATGGCAAGGGACAGGTTGTTTTGAAATCAGAAGCGGATAAAGTAGAAGCAGAAGCGCTGATTGCTGACAACAGCTGTATTCTTGAAGCTTGGGTACCTTTTTCGAAAGAATTATCGGTCATGATTGTTCGCAATCAAAAAGGAGAGACGACCATTTTCCCTGTTTCTGAGAATATCCACGTCAATAATATTTTACATGAAAGCATTGTACCCGCTCGGATTTCTCCAGTAGTGAGTGGAAAAGCGGTGGAAGCGGCTCAACAAATTGCTGATGCGTTGCAATTGGTTGGAACGTTAGGGATCGAACTGTTTTTGACAAAAGACGATGACATCTTTGTCAATGAACTGGCGCCTCGTCCGCATAATTCAGGACATTACACGATTGAAGCAATGTCCCTTTCGCAGTTTGATGCACATATCCGAGCGGTAGCTGGGTTGACAATGCCAAAAGCACGCTTACTTTCGGATGTCGTTATGGTTAATATTTTAGGGCAAGATATGGAAGACAGTTTAGCGTTTCGTGATAAAAAAGCAGAATGGTCGTTTCATTACTATGGGAAAGAAGACTTACATACAAATAGAAAAGTCGGACACGTCACGATCTTGACAAAGGACGTGGAAGAAACCCTGATAGAAATAGAGAATACCGGGATTTGGAATGAAGCGCGCAAAAAATTAGGACTGAATTAACGTAGGAAGACCGGAGCCATTGTTCCGGTCTTTTTTAATGTTGTAAGATAGGTTTCGTTATTTTATCATTTAAAAAAATAGGGGCTATTCCATTGACAATCAAAAGTTGAGTGCTACAATTAAAGCGAATGATTTAACATTATAACAAAATATTGTTCGTAAATAGAAAGGGAGAGATAATGGAAAGGAAAGAATTGCTTTATACCGGGAAAGCTAAAAAATTGTATGCAACTAATCAAGAGGCAATTCTTTTAGCAGAGTATTTAAACCAAGTTACTTCATTAAATGGTGCTAAAAAAGAAAATGTTGAAGGAAAAGGAGAATTGAACAACCAAATTACTGGCTTGATATTCACGTATTTAGCTGAAAGAGGCTTTTCAAGTCACTATATCCAAGAAGTATCAAAAACCGAACAATTGATAAATAAGGTTGAAATGATTCCTTTGGAGGTAGTTGTTCGTAATACGTCAGCAGGCAGTTTTACAAAACGATTTGGTATAGAGGAGGGAATCAATTTATCTTTTCCTATTCTTGAATTCTATTACAAAAATGATAATCTAGATGATCCATTTATTAATGATTCACACGTTAAGATGCTAAGCATTGCGAACGATAAAGAGATCTTAGAAATAAAAAAACAAGCCTTAGAAATCAATGCTGCCTTAGTGGAAATGTTCAAAAAAATCGCTATTCGTTTAATTGATTTTAAAATTGAATTTGGAAAAACGGCTGATGGGAAAATCATCCTCGCTGATGAAATATCCCCAGATACTTGCCGTTTATGGGATATAAATACGAAAGAACATTTGGACAAAGATCTTTATCGCCGAAATTTAGGAGATATCATTCCAGTTTATGCTGAAGTATTGAAGCGACTGAACAACATCTGAATAAACGAATCATCCTTTCCAATAGACACAGAATAATGAAAATCAACTACTATAAATCAAAAGAGAAAAGTGAGGCGTTTCAATCGTGTATAAAGTAACCGTTTATGTCACTTATAAAGATTCAGTTCTAGATCCGCAAGGGGAAGCTGTCAAGGGTGCGGTTCATCGCATGGGATATGAGTCAATCGAAAATATCCGTATTGGGAAATATTTTGAAATCCAAGTTTCTAAGGATGAAAAGGATATTGAACACGTAATTGAAGAGATCTGTGACAAACTTTTAGCAAATGTGGTAATTGAAACATACCGGTATGATATTCAGGAGGTTGGAATGTAATGAAATTTGCCATTATTGTTTTCCCTGGATCCAATTGCGACTTAGACATGTATACAGCTGTAAAAGATAGTCTTGGGGTAGACGCGGAATATGTTCAGCACTATGAAAACAACTTGCAAGGATTCGATGCAGTGTTACTCCCAGGAGGATTCTCTTACGGAGATTACTTGCGCACGGGTTCTATTGCCCGATTTTCCACTATTATGGCTGAAGTGATTCGATTTGCTGAAGAGGGCAAGCCTGTTTTTGGAGCGTGTAATGGATTTCAAATTTTGACAGAAGCGGGTTTATTACCGGGAGCGTTACGCCGCAATGATTCACTGAAATTCATCTCTAAGCAGCAAAATCTAAAAGTAGAAAACGTACATACATCATTTACATCAAGTTACGAACAAGGAGAAGTTATTACGGTACCTATCGCACATGGTGAGGGGAATTACTACTGTGATAAAGAAACATTGCAGCAAATGAAGGATAACAATCAAATTGTTTTTACGTATGCGAATGACAACCCAAATGGAAGCATCGAAAATATAGCGGGCATTATCAATAAGCAAGGAAACGTATTGGGTATGATGCCTCATCCTGAAAGGGCTGTTGAAGCATTATTGGGTTCAGATGATGGATTAAAATTATTCCAGTCTATGTATAAAAATTATCAGAAGGAGCTGTGCCAATGATGGTTTTTTTGGAACCAACACCCGAACAAGTAAAAGAGTTGGAAGTCTATCGTGAATGGGGATTGACTGACGAAGAGTACGCCATCATCAGTGAGGATATTTTGCACCGTTTACCGAACTACACTGAAACAGGTCTGTTTTCTGTTATGTGGAGTGAACATTGCTCTTATAAAAACTCAAAATCGATTTTGCGAAAATTTCCTACTGCAGGAACACAAGTGTTGCAAGGGCCGGGTGAAGGTGCAGGAATTGTTGATATTGGTGATGGTCAGGCGGTTGTCTTTAAGGTGGAGAGTCATAATCACCCATCTGCGGTTGAGCCCTACGAAGGAGCGGCGACTGGTGTCGGAGGAATTATTCGCGATATTTTTAGTATGGGAGCCCGTCCAATTGCGATCCTAGACTCTCTGCGTTTCGGTGAGTTAGACAACGAACGCACAAAATATATTTTCGAAGAAGTTGTAGCTGGGGTTAGTGGTTACGGCAATTGTATCGGTATACCAACGGTGGGTGGAGAAACTGTTTTTGATCCTTGTTACAAAGGCAATCCTTTGGTAAATGTCATGTGTGTCGGCTTGATCGACCAAAAAAATATTCAAAAAGGGCAAGCTAAAGGGACTGGAAACACAATCATGTATGTAGGCGCTAAAACGGGACGTGATGGTATTCATGGAGCGACGTTTGCATCTGTTGAATTCAAAGAGGAAGAAGAAGCGCAACGTTCTGCCGTCCAAGTTGGAGATCCGTTTATGGAAAAGCTATTGATGGAAGCTTGCCTAGAATGCATCTATGATTATTCTGATGCTTTGATCGGAATCCAGGATATGGGAGCTGCAGGACTGGTTTCATCAAGCGCTGAAATGGCTTCAAAAGCGGGTAGTGGGTTGATTTTGAATTTGGATGATGTTCCACAACGCGAAACACATATGACTCCTTATGAAATCATGCTTTCTGAATCGCAAGAGCGGATGTTGTTGTGTGTTAAGAAAGGCGAAGAACAACGGATTATTGAGTTGTTTGAAAAATATGAATTAGCAGCTGTTACTATCGGGGAAGTCACAGACGATGGGTTGTATCGTCTATTTCATGATGGAAAAGAAGTTGCTAATGTACCAGTTGATGCTTTAGCAGAGGATGCACCAGAATACCTTAAACCGATGCAAGAGCCTGAGCGCATCGCGTTATTTGCTGCAATGGCTGACTATCAGCCAATCTTTACGTCTGCTGCAGAAACGCTGGTTAAGTTGTTGCAACAACCAACACTTGCTTCAAAGAAAAATATTTATCAAACTTATGATTCGATGGTCCGTACGAGCACCGTTGTGGGACCAGGAAGTGATGCTGCTGTTATTCGCATACGTGGAACTGAAAAAGCGCTCGCGATGACGACGGACTGTAATAGTCGTTACATCTATTTAAATCCTGAGATTGGTGGACAGATTGCAGTTTCAGAGGCCGCTCGTAATATTGTGGCTAGTGGAGGAAGACCAATGGCCATCACAGATTGTCTGAATTACGGGAATCCTGATAAGCCAGAGATTTTCTGGGAATTGAGTACTTCGGCAGATGGCATATCAGAAGCCTGTCGTTTATTGGGTACCCCAGTGATTTCGGGTAACGTATCGCTCTACAATGAAATGGATGGGGAAGCTATTTACCCGACACCGTTGATTGGCATGGTCGGTCTGATTGAGGACAGCAAACACATTACAACCCAGGCATTCAAAAATGCCAATGATCGAATTTTCATCATTGGCGATACAAAAGCGGATTTTAATGGTTCCGAATTACAAAAATTAGAATTGGGCAAAATTGAAGGAAAGCTAATGGATTTCGATCTGACAATCGAAAAAGAGAACCAAGACACTGTTTTAAAAGCTATTCAGGCTGGATTGATTGAAAGTGCTCACGATTTAGCAGAAGGTGGATTGGCGGTCGGTTTGATGGAGAGCGTCTTCGATACGGCATTAGGATTCGATGTAACAGTAGCGATGGATAAAAAATGGTTATTCAGTGAAACGCAATCGCGTTTTATAGTAACAGTGAAACCTGAAAATGTCCTTGCATTCAAAGCGCTAGTTAAATCAACTGCAACAGAAATTGGGACAGTCGAAAATAATGGATTCGCAAAAATAGCTACTGAAAACGAAATAATTGCTTTATCCATAAAAGAAGTAGAAATGAAATGGCAGGAGGCTATCCCATGTTTGCTGAAACAAAAAGCTTAAATGAAGAGTGTGGGGTGTTTGGCATTTGGGGTGATCCAAGTGCTAGCCAACTGACTTATTTTGGATTGCATAGTTTGCAGCATCGCGGACAAGAAGGTGCTGGAATCGTTTCTTGTAATAATGGGAAACTATTGGTTCATCGCAATCTTGGGTTGATTAGTGAAGTCTTTAAAAATGGAGACGACCTTAAACGATTGTCAGGAGATCGTGCTATCGGACATGTACGCTATTCAACATCTGGACAGAATAGCATCGAAAATGTACAGCCTTTCTTGTACCATTTCTACGATTTAGATATCGCGATCTGTCACAATGGAAACTTGGTGAATGCCAAGAGCTTGCGACGCAATCTGGAAGAAGATGGAGCGATCTTTCATTCGACGTCAGATACGGAAGTGTTGATCCATCTTATTAGACGTAGCCAGAAAGACACGTTAATCAATAAAATAAAGGAAAGCCTGAACCTTGTTAAAGGTGGGTTTACTTATGTGCTTATGACGGATGAAAAAATGTTCGGTGCTGTGGATGCGAACTCTTTACGTCCACTTGTTATTGGATTATTGCCAAATGGTGCCTATGTGATGGCAAGTGAAACGTGTGCCATCGATACCATTGGGGCAGAGTTTGTCCGTAATGTTAATGCCGGAGAATTGGCCATTATTGATGCCAATGGCTTAACGATTGAAAAATACACCGAAGATACAACCATCTCCATTGCGGCAATGGAATATATCTATTTTGCTCGACCAGATTCAAACATAGCCGGTGTGAATGTGCATACGGCTCGTAAAAGAATGGGAAAACGGTTGGCGGTAGAATCCCCTATGGTGAATGCGGATATCGTTATTGGTGTTCCTAACTCGTCATTATCCGCAGCTAGCGGTTTTGCTGAAGAGAGTGGAATCCCCTATGAAATGGGACTGATTAAGAATCAATATGTAGGGCGCACATTTATCCAACCGACACAAGAACTGCGCGAATTGGGTGCAAAAATGAAGTTATCCGCTGTTAAAGGAGTCGTGCAAGGGAAAATTGTTGTCATGGTAGATGACTCGATTGTCCGAGGTACAACAAGTAAACGAATCGTCACGTTATTGAAAGAGGCCGGAGCGAAAGAGGTTCATGTTCGCATCGCTTCTCCTCCCTTGATGTATCCAAGTTTTTACGGGATTGATATTAGCAAATCTGCTGAACTGATTGCTGCAAGAATGACAGTTCCTGAAATGTGTGAGTCTATCGGAGCAGACAGTTTGTCATTTCTCAGCCAAGAAGGCTTAATTGATTCAATTGGATTGAAATTTGATAGTCCTTACTCAGGTTTATGCATGGACAGTTTCAATGGGGATTATCCAGCAGGGCTGTACGACTATGAAGAAGACTACCTAAAGAATATGACCGAAATTCAAAAAGAAAATCTTAGGGGAGGGTAATAATGGGAAATGCCTATGCGAAAGCGGGTGTAGATGTCACAGCGGGTTATGAAGCAGTAGAACGCATCAAAAAACATGTCAAACGTACGAAACGACCGGGTGTTTTTGGTGAAATCGGTGGATTCGGTGGTCATTTTGATCTTGGCGAACTCAACTATAAAAAGCCCGTTCTTATATCTGGGACGGATGGTGTTGGGACAAAACTACTGTTGGCCATTGAATCTGGCAAATGGGACACAATTGGAATCGATTGTGTCGCGATGTGTGTCAATGATATTGTGGCTCAAGGAGCAGAACCCCTTTATTTCTTAGATTATATTGCGGTCGGGAAAAACTATCCTGAAAAAATCGAGCAAATTGTAGCGGGTGTGGCAGAAGGGTGTGTCCAATCCGGAGCTGCCTTAATTGGTGGTGAAACAGCTGAAATGCCGGATATGTATAATCCAGAAGATTTTGATTTGGCAGGATTTACAGTGGGTATTGCAGAAAAAGATGCCTTATTGTCCTCTGCATTGGTCCAAGAAGGGGACACGTTGATTGGACTACCTTCAACGGGAATCCATTCAAACGGTTACTCGTTAGTACGAAAAATTTTCTTTAAAGATCATGCGTATACATTAACGGATAAAGTTCATGGATTGGGTAATCAAGAGTTAGGTAATGTTTTATTGACGCCAACAAAAATTTACGTTAACGCATTGCTGCCATTGATAAAAAAACACTTGCTTCATAGTGTTGCACATATCACAGGCGGCGGATTCGTTGAGAATATTCCGCGGATGCTTCCTAAAAACGTACAAGCTCAAATTCAGTTAGGGAGCTGGCCGGTATTGCCGATCTTTCAAACAATGCAAACGATCGGTAAAATTCCAGAAGGTGACATGTATGAAATATTCAATATGGGCATCGGCATGGTTCTTTCGGTTGCTCCTGAAAAAGTACCTGAAGTAATTGCTATCCTTAGAGGAAATAACGAAAAAGGGTATGTGATCGGTTCGGTAGTTTCAAAGGGAATAGAAACAGAGGAAAAGGTCGTTTTGAAAGAGAAGCAACTATGAGGATAGTTGTATTTGCTTCAGGAAATGGGTCTAATTTCCAAGCGATAGCTGAGGCAAGCGCCTCCAAACAAATCGATGCAACCCTTTGCTTCCTGTTTTGCGATAATCCGAAAGCGTATGTCATAGATCGTGCAAAAAAAATGGGTATCCCTTTTAAGGTTTTCAGTCCGAAAAATTATGAGAATCGAGCAGCCTATGAGTCTGAACTATTGCAACAACTTGAACTAAACGCGGTGGATTTGATTGTATTGGCAGGATACATGAGAATTATTGGACCGACATTGCTAATGGCTTATGCAAATCGTATCTTGAATATCCATCCTTCTTTATTGCCATCCTTTCCTGGTAAAAGCAGCATTCAAGATGCATTCGAATCAAATGAGAAGGAAACTGGTGTGACGGTGCACGTTGTTGATGCAGGTGTAGACACTGGACCGATTATTGCACAAGAGAAGGTGGCTATTTTACCTGAAGATACAATAGACTCTTTGGAGGCCAGGATACATCAAGTAGAGCACCGTCTTTTTCCGCAAGTCATTCAAAAAGTGATTGAAAATAAAAGCCTTTAAAAAAAAGGAATAAAAATTGAGGAGTGGCATACAGTGACAAGAGCATTAATCAGCGTTTCAGATAAAGAAGGTATTGTACCATTCGCAAAAGCATTAGTGGCAAAGGGAATCGAAATCATTTCAACTGGTGGAACCAAGAAGATATTAGAAGACGCAGGTGTCCCTACTGTTTCTGTTGAAGACGTAACTGGATTTCCAGAAATGATGGATGGTCGTGTCAAAACCTTGCATCCACTTATCCATGGTGGTCTATTAGGAAGACGTGATCTACCTGAACACATGTCGGCAATGGAAAAACATAACATCATACCGATTGATTTTGTGGTGGTAAATCTTTATCCATTCAAAGAAACCATCAGTAAAAAGGATGTTGCTTTAGAGGAAGCCATTGAAAATATTGATATTGGCGGTCCGAGCATGCTGCGTAGTGCAGCTAAAAATTATGCAAGTGTGACTGTTTTAACGGATCCAGCTGATTATAATAATGTCATCAGTGAATTGGAAGAAACAGGAGCAACAAATCTTAAAACACGTCAAGCTTTAGCTGCAAAAGTCTTCCGCCACACCGCAAGTTATGATGCCTTGATTGCGCAATATTTGACCACTAGTGTTGGCGAAGAAGAACCTGAAAAATTAACGTTGACCTATGATTTGAAACAAAAACTACGCTATGGCGAAAATGGACATCAAGTCGCTAATTTTTACCAAGATTCAATGATTGTACCCTTCTCGATTGCAAATGCTCATCAATTACATGGAAAAGAATTGTCGTACAATAACATTAAAGACGCAGATGCTGCTATTCGTATCATACGTGAATTTGATGAACCGGCAGTAGTTGCTGTCAAACATATGAACCCATGTGGAGTGGGCATTGCTGAAACGATTGAAGAGGCTTTTGATCGCTGTTACGCAGCTGATCCAGTCTCAATCTTTGGAGGAATCGTAGTGGCCAATCGCCAATTAGATACTATGACAGCAGAAAAGCTGAATAGCATGTTCTTGGAAATCGTTCTCGCGCCAAGTTATACAAAAGAAGCGTTAGCTATTTTATCGAAGAAAAAAAATATTCGGATCATGACTTTGGATTTCTCAACTGCAAAAGTAGGCGGCAAAGAAGTTGTTTCTGTGTTGGGCGGGATATTGGAACAAACACAAGATATCAGTACTGAAGATACAGCGGCTAACTGGGAAGTAATGACAGACCGTAAACCAACCGAAGAGGAAATGAAAGCTATGGACTTTGCATGGAAAATAGTTAAGCACGTAAAGAGCAATGCTATCGTTCTGGCAAATAGCCAACAGACCGTTGGAATCGGGGCAGGGCAAATGAACCGTGTCGGATCCGTTAAAATTGCGATTGAACAGGCTGAAGCAAGTAACGCTATCGAAGGTGCTGTATTGGCTAGTGATGCTTTCTTTCCTATGAATGATAGTGTGGAATACGCAGCACAACATGGCATCAAGGCAATTATTCAACCAGGCGGAAGCATCAAAGATAAAGAATCCATTGAAATGGCGAATAAATACGGAATGACCATGCTGAAAACTGGTGTACGTCATTTTAGACATTAAGAAATAGACTAGAATGCAACCTATCACTAAACAAATCCGAAATACAGCAGAAACTATTTGATCTAATAAAAAATTGGAGGATTTCGTAGATGAAACTTCTTGTCATTGGTAGTGGTGGACGTGAGCACGCCATCGCAAAAAAATTCAAAGAAAGCTCATTAGTAGAAGCTGTATATTGTGCTAAAGGAAATATTGGGATGGAAGCTGATGGCATCCAATTGGTTGACATTGCAGAAAATGATCATCAAGCGTTGATTCATTTTGCGAAATCAGCAAGAATTACTTGGACGTTTATTGGACCAGAAATAGCTCTGTTTGAAGGTTTAGTAGATGCATTCGATAATGCTGGATTAAAGGTCTTTGGACCAAGCAAAAAAGCAGCAGACTTAGAATGTTCAAAACAATTTGCAAAAGAATTGATGGAAAAATATGCTATTCCAACCGCAACGTATGAAATATTCGAAGATTATGATGCAGCTTTAGCTTATGTGGAAGAACAAGGCGTCCCGATTGTCATCAAAGCAGATGGGTTAGCCGCCGGAAAAGGGGTTGCCGTTGCTATGACGCTGAGGGAAGCAACTACTGCTTTAAGTGAGATGTTAGTGAAAGGGAAGTACGCAGCGGGCAAACCCAAAGTGGTGATTGAAGAATATCTCGAAGGTGAAGAATTTTCTTTATTTGCGCTTGTAAATGGATTGAACTATTATTATGCCGGGGTTGCTCAAGATCATAAACGGGCCTATGATGGGGATAAAGGACCAAATACAGGTGGTATGGGCGCTTATTCTCCAGTACCGCAAGTTTCTGAAGCGTTAATTCAAGAAGTTTTGGAGACGGTCATAAAACCAACTGTAAATGCAATGGTTGCTGAATCACGTCCTTTCAAAGGGGTTATTTATGCTGGATTGATGATGACAAAAAATGGTCTGAGGGTCATCGAATTTAATGCTCGTTTTGGGGATCCTGAAACCCAAGTCATTTTGAACCAGCTGGACTCTGATTTGGTACAAGTGATCGATGATATCTTAAATGAAAAAGATCCAGTTATTAAAATGCACACGGACCGCTACACACTAGGTGTTGTTGTTGCAGCTGAGGGTTACCCTGAAAATACGATAAAAGATATTCCATTACCGCAAATGACTACAGAAAGTTCAGATTGTACTATTTATACTGCGGGTATGAAGAAAGAGGAAAGCAGTCTTATTTCTGATGGAGGCCGTATTTTATTTGTTGCAGCACAAGGTTCAACGCTACGAGAAGCCAAAGATAAGGCTTACCATTATTTAACGAATAATCCCATAGAGCATACGTTCTATCGTTTTGATATCGGTGAAAAAGCTATCCAGTTTACAAAATAAAAGCACTGAGGAAAAAAGATACAGTTACTAAAGTGCTTTATTATTTTAAATCTCTTCTAGTATTTTTTTCTCACAAAAGATAGGTTAAAATAAAAGAGTCACAGGGGATAGTTTTTATGATGGATTTTAAGGAGGAAATGATGAAAAAGAAATCTTTTTTGCATGTTCCACTCGTGTTTTGTACTGGTATTTTTTTGGCGTCATATAGAGCTCTTGAAAAAAATAAAGGATCAAAAAATAATGAAGCTAACGAGGATTCTGCTAAGGAAACTGAAGTTAAATCAAATGCTTTAAAACAGGAATATACTCATTTTAGTGAGTTGAAAGATTCGTATGATGTCATTATTGTTGGCGCAAGTGGTGCAGGAATGACTGCAGCTATTGAAGTGAAAGATGCTGGTCTAAATCCTGTCATTTTAGAAAAAATGCCGATAGTTGGAGGGAATACTGCAAAATCATCAAGTGGTATGAATGCTTCAACTACCAAGTTCCAAAAGGCTGAAGGAATAGAGGATAGCAATGAGGCTTTTTACGAGGAAACGTTAGCGGGCGGTTACGGTACGAATGATAAAGAGTTGTTGCGTTACTTTGTGGATCACTCTGCCGCAGCGATTGATTGGCTAGATGAGAATGGAATGACTGTAGATAATTTAACTATAACTGGCGGAATGAATCAAAAAAGGACACATCGTCCATCCGACGGTTCAGCAATTGGCGGCTATTTGGTTAAAGGATTAGTAAAAGCTGTCCACAAACGAAACATTCCAATTCTCGTAGATACAAGTGTGACAGCTCTCAATGAAAATGAGGGTAAGGTTAATGAGGTAACCTTTAAAATAAAAGGATTAGAACCTAAAACGCTCACAGGAAAAGCTGTTGTAGTTGCAACTGGAGGTTTTGGGGCAAGTAAAGAACTGATTGGGAAATTTAGACCAGATTTAAAAGACTATGTAACAACTAATCAAAAAGGCAGTATAGGTGACGGAATCAAAATGATCGAAAATCTAGGCGGTCAAACGATTGGTATGGACCAAATTCAAATCCATCCAACAGTTCAGCAAGATAAAGGAATTTTAATAGGAGAAGTCGTTCGTGGCGAAGGAGCTATCCTCGTAAACCAAACAGGAAATCGTTTTGTTAATGAGTTAACTACGCGCGATAAAGTTTCTGAGGCTATTACTGATTTGCCGGAAAAATCAGCTTACTTGATTTTTGATCAAGGAGTACGGGACCGAGCAAAAGCAATTGATTTTTATGAAAAAATGGAATACGTTAGTAGCGGTAAAGACATAAAAGAGTTAGCAGAGAAAATCAATATACCTGGTAATCAATTACATAGAAGTGTTGTCACATGGAATCAAAGTGTTGCAAATAAGATGGACGAAGAATTTAATCGTACTACTGCAATGGAAAACGACTTAGCTAAGCCAAATTATTATGCAATAAAAATTGCTCCAGGAGTTCACTATACAATGGGAGGCATTAAAGTAAACATGCAAACCGAAGTGTTGAATACAGAAAATCAACCAATTAAAGGGTTGTATGCTGCAGGTGAATTGGCTGGAGGATTACATGGGAATAATCGTATTGGTGGGAACTCAGTTGCAGAAATTATTGTTTTTGGACGCCAAGCTGGTCAGCAAGCAGCTGATTATGTAAAAAGGCACTCTTTATCGAAATGAATTTTTAGGAATAAAGATGCATCCGATGGAATTATTCTATTGAACAAGATAGTAAGTTTATAAATCTAAAATACTCGATTCTAAAAGAATGACTCTGCATAAACAGTGAAATATAGATTTTTCTTTTATTCTTAATGCCTTTTGTTTTGGACAATGCCTTTTGTGTTATATGATGTTCATATAGATAGTATTAGATCGTTAGATGGCAAAATAGAAAAACAAAATTGAAAGGAGCACGAATAAAATGAAAAAATCAAAATTAATCCATATGGGTAAGGAACACGCACATGACGCATTTGATATGGCCAAAGATTATCTTCCTTCAACACATCAATTAGCTAAATCAAAGATGAAGACAGATAAAATGCTTGCTAAGGGAGTCACTAAAGCAATGCCCAAAAAAGTAAAACGAATGGAACTAGCAAAATTAATTATTTTACCGATAGCAGGTGCGTTAGCTGGATTGTTGTTTGCACCTAAATCTGGGAAAGCCTTACGAACAGATATAAAAGATAAGTTCGCTGATGCAAAAGATACTGGCATGGAAAAAGGGAAAGAATGGAAAGAAAAGGGCGTAGAAAAAGCTCAAGACATGAAAGAGAACCACATAAAGAAGACGGATATAGAACATAAAGGTGCTCCTTCCGATGAACCAGAATCAGTGCATGGAAATGTTCATGGTACACCGGCGGAACCAACTGAAGATCAAACTATTCCAGCTGATAAATTGGATGAAACATTAGATGATCTAGGCTATGATTCTGAAGAAGAATTAGTAGAAGAAGAAAAATAATTAAATCAAAATAGACCACTCTTTTCTGTCATATAATGATGACAGAAAAGGGTGGTTCTTTTTTTGAAAATCAATATAAAAGTATATTATTTTACTTTGATCACGAGTTTTGCTCTAGTATAAAAATAGATTAAGCAACTAGAAAATGATTCCATTGATAGCCATAACGTTAAATTATCTTGGAACATTATGCTTATAAGCCTCTTTAAGTGAAAATAAATTTTCAAGATGTTGTTTTCTTTCTTCAGGCATTTGTTTCGCCATTTCAACGATCAACGTATCAATCAGGGCTACTACCGACGTCATGGAATGGTAGTCATCGGGTAGGCCTCGTGCTACAAAAAAGGTTATAACGCCTTCTTCAGAAGTAGAGTTATAATGCCTGTCTGCAAAAGACAGAATAGGAACTTTGATTTTTTTTCCATAGTCTTCTACCAGTTTGATTTCTCTAGGGACAGAACCGAACCCAAAAAGGACAATGGCATCTTCTTGAGAAAGGTTATTTAATTTCTCGAAAAGTTCTGAACCACTTGCAGTCACGAGCTGGATATCCAAGTTAAAGCGATTCAAACGGAAAACGAGTAAGTCAGCAGGACTTTTAGCAGCACCTTTGGCAAATACATAGATTTTTTTAGCTTTTAACAGTAAGTGAATCGCCTGATTCAATGTTTGCATATCCAAATGAGAGACGGTTTCTATCAAATGCTGAATTTCTTTGAAAATGAGTAAATTGTCTTTATCATTCAATTTACCTTCTTCAAAACTATTTTGGAGTTTTTTAGCAGGTGAGACTTGTATATCAGATAAAATAGCCATTTTCATTTCTTTAAATGACGGATAACCAACTTTTTTTGAAAAACGAGTAATGGTTGCATCGCTGATTCCTAGTTTATTAGAGATCTCTGTTATGGTTAAAAAAGGAATCGTTTCAATGTTTGAGTAGATATATTCCAATATTATAAGCTGACTTTTGGTCAGGGAATCCTTAGGAATGGTAAAGGTATGTGTAGCCATGTTTTCCTCCTTTAAGGGTTACTTATCATTTATTGTAGCATAATTTTTCAGGTTTAATGAGTTCGTCAATGAAAATTAATTTTCTTTTATTTATTTTAATGAAAAAAATACTACATTTTTACTTTAAATTTGCGGGTAATTTACATTCGTTCGGTAAGATAACCATGTACTAAATAAAACATAAACTATTGGAGGAATTACTTTGCATTTAAAAGGAAAACGAACGGAACTTACGCAAGCACAAAAGATGATGATTTTCGTCTTATCTATGTCTTTATACGGTCTGGCTACATTGTTCACAGAATTGATTCCATCTGTTCAATTGGGTATCGTTGAATTATCAGTTGAGTATTTTGCTTTTATTCCCTTAACGTTAGCAATTTTATTTGATCCACTATCAGCTGCATTAGGTGCAGCTACTGGAGAAGTGATTTTTAGTGAAATTATGTTAGGCCAATTCGGTGGTGTCGGAGAAGTTGAAAAATTTGTTCTTTTCTCTTTAGGCATCTATATTGCTGGAATGATGGTCAATGATCCTCTTAATAAAGTCCAAGTTGCTATCGCTTCGTTTACGGGCATCTTCATTCACCAATTTTTAGGGGGATTAGTCGACATTTCAAAAGTGGTGTTTGCGATTGAAGACTTTGAAGCTGTTCAAGGGTTGCCTGAATCAGTATTTTTCACTGAAGGATTTGCCATAGTCAATGATTTGCTATTCTCTGGAATCTTATTCTGTGTGCTCCCAACGTTATTCTTAGTCCCAAGACTATATAAAAAAATTGAACCATTATTAGGGATGCGTCCAAGAACCCCTGAAAATAGACCTTCATTTGGAGCAGTATTAAATGTCAAAGCCATTTTGATGGCAATCGGTTTCTTCCTAATCGCCGTCACAACTGAATTTATGGCAGAAACGGGAATCAACTTTATTGACTGGGAAGCAAGCTGGGCTGAAAGTCCTGAAGCAGTGTTTGCAGGCATTGTCATTACGTTAGTTTTGATCGTAGGCATTATACTTGTTATCAGAAAAAATAAAACGATTGGTGTAGGTGAGTAATTTGATTGAGATCAAAAATCTCTACTTTAATTATCCAAGTCAGGAAAAATATCAACTGGAAGAGATCAATTTAACGATTGAAGATGGAGAGTTCGTAGCTATCGTTGGAAACAATGGAACGGGTAAATCAACTTTATGCAAATTGTTGAATGGAGTGATTCCACATTTTATCGATGGTGATGTGAGCGGATCCCTTAAAATAAATGGAGTGGAAACTGTGGATTCAACTGTTTCGGACTTGGCACATACGATTGGCTATGTCTATCAGGATTTTGAAAACCAGTTGATTCGTCCAAAAGTGTTGGATGATGCTGCTTTTTCATGTCTGAACAATGGTTTGGAAGACTATGTTGAACGTGGGATGGAAGCCTTAGAGTTAACGGGGTTAGAAGAACAATCGGATGAGTATATCTGGCAGCTATCTGGTGGTCAGAAGCATTTACTGGCGTTAGCAGGAATGACAGCTTTAAGACCAGATATCTTGATTTTGGATGAACCGATAGCGCAACTGGATCCTTATCATGCACTCAAAACGTATGATGTACTGAAGCGATTTAATAAAGAATTAGGCAAGACGATTGTTGTGATTGAACACCATACAGACTTTATTGGTAAATATTGCGATTCGGTTATTTTCATGAAAGACAATCGAATTCAGTGGAAATTACCTGTAAAAGAAGCGCTCGTTAGAGTAGAAGAATTGATGGAAGGCTCGATCTTTCCACCACAAATTACTCAAGCAGCACATCAGTTAGCTCAAATTTCTGAAAGGAATGCTTTAACCCTGCCAATCAATCACGATCAAGGGAAAGATTATTTCAAAGAGTATGCACTACAGACTGTTGAAAAAACCATGCCTAGTGTTCGTTCAAAACAGGATGATGTCATGATTTATTTAAAAGACGTTTCGCTCAGCTACGATATGATCAAAGGAGATAAAAAACCTATCTTTGATTCATTGAATCTTACAATCAATAAGGGAGAGAGAGTAGCACTGATTGGAAATAACGGTGCAGGTAAATCAACGCTGCTTAAGTTACTGACAGGACTAATCAAACCAGACAGCGGAGAAATAGAGTTGGATGGTAAAGACATTATCCGGTTAAAACCGGAGCAGATCTCAGATACAATCAGTTATGTTTATCAGAATCCTGAGAATATGTTTATCGATGACAGCATCAAACGCGATATTGCTTTTTCAATGAAAGCAAGAAATATCAAAGACTATAAAGAACGAACAGAGGCTCTGTTACGCCAGTTTGATTTAGTAGAGCTAGCTGAAAGAGATGGACGGCTACTTAGTGGAGGACAGATGCGCAGAGCTTCTCTAGCGATCGGGGTAGCGTTGAATCCGCAAATCATGCTATTGGATGAACCCACAGCCAATCTGGATATTGCAACAAGAAAAAGTATTACGAAAACGCTTGATGATCTGAAAGATAGCTTGGAAACGACTATTATTGCCACACATGATATGCAGTTGGTAGCAGAGTGGGCGAATCGAATTGTTGTTCTTCATGAAGGGAAAGTTATTGGAAACGGTACAAGAGAAGAGATTTTTCATGATGAAACATTACTTCAGTTAGCTGGAATCGATCCGCCAGAAATCTTTAAATTGGCAAAATCGATGAATTCGGATGCTTCTATCTATACAGTTGATCAATTTGTGGATCAGTTACAGAAGAAAGAAGGGGTCTTGTCATGATGAAAGTGAATGAAAATTTCTTAGATAAATTTACGATCACGACCTTGAAAAATCAAGTGTTGAAAAATGCTTATGGAAATGATGAAACTTTTGTTGCCTTACTAGATCCACGTACATTATTCATCTGGTATGTGCTCTTTGGGATCATTCCCTGGTTCATTACAAATTATTGGGTATTAGCCGGCTTATTTATTTTTGTAGCCATCACGACTAAATTAGCACGAACAGTGCCTCTTATTTTATTCGTCTTTTGTATCGGACTTTTGTCAGAAACAGGTTTTCTGTTTCTATTCATCTTATTATTCGGTGGTGATTGGTCTGCACTGATTCCAGTGCTCCAGCTGACATTGAAAATCGGCGTTGTCTCATTAGCTTCGATTACGACCTTTGCGGGGATGGATCCTGATAAATTATCTAATGGACTCTTATCGATTGGTTTACCTGATCAGTTCGCATTCAGTATTTCTTATGGTTACCGAATCTTACCGATCATTATGGAAGAATTCCAGAGTATCAATCTTTCTTATCGATTGAGGGGCGTACAACCCGATTCAACTGGCTTTATGGGTAAAATCCGTTTCATTATGTATCAGTTAAAAATCGTCATGCGTTCATTCTATCCCTTGATGTTGAATATGGCTAAACGAAGCCGAACAACAGTAGAAGCATTGGAAATAAAAGGCTATCGTAATTCAATGACCGATCCTAGGGTGAAAAAAATGAAATTGAAAACATTAAACTTCACTTCAAAAGATTTTGCATTTTTAGCAAGTTCAGTTTTGTATTTTGCTTTAGTCGTTACGGCAGCGCTTATCGCACCTAAATTAGTTTAAACGGAGGAACTTATTTTGAAAATAGATTTTCACACGCATGGTAAATTAGCTAAAAACTTACCATTCTCAGAAGAATATACTGTACAGTTATTTAAAGAGGCAAAAGCAAGAGGCTTGGATGCACTCTGTCTGACGGAGCATTTCAACACTCAAGAATTCGAAAAAATTTATGGCTACATTACAGAGCACTACCCGAAAGATGGAGACACTTATTTAGTAGAAGGTGTACGTGTATTTCCTGGATTAGAAGTAGATATTCAAGAAGGTGGACATAATTTAGTTATCGGACGATTTGAAGATATTTTGGAAATCCGTCGTCGCGTTTTACCAGAACTAGATGAAGCATTTCTACCCGCAGAAGACTTGTTTTCTATCATCAAAGAATACAATGTGCTTTTCGGGGCTGCACATGTTTACCGAAGTGGCTGCAACAATCTAACATTATCGGATGATTTGATCGACTGTTATGACTTCTTTGACTTGAATGGAAAAGATACAGGATTGATGGGATTAAGTAATAGAAAAAATATTGAAGCCATAGCTGCTAAATACAATAAGCCGGTTTTAGCGGGAAGTGATACACATCAGTATCTCCAATATGGTGTGTTGTACAATGATTTTGACAAAGACGTGAATACCATTGATGCACTGAAATATGAAATTGAAAAAAAAGCTTATACTGTCGAAATCGATAAGGGCATCAGTCAGAAAGTCGAAGCAGCAACGCTACTGAAAAAAGCGTTAAAAGAATTACAAAAAGTAGGCGGGCGTTACGATATCAACTTAGCTAAAATTAAACTTTAATCTATGAAACAGAAAGAATATGATCTCGAATCATTAGCGAGATTATATTCTTTGCATTCAAAGAACGTTATAAAATACAAGATTCAAGGACAAATAGAAAAGCTAATTCCCTTCTTCATCTATTTAATTGTGTCAATTCATGTTAAAATAAGGAGCTTAGGGTAATGACGATTTTACTTAGAACGGATGCCAAAAAAGCCTCCGCCTATCAATAAATATGGAGGTGTAAGAAAATGAATAAACAATGGACAATCGATTCAATCAAGGAATTTGTTGGGAAAAATTCGGATAGCAAGTTGCTAACAACAGAATATCGTGGTTTTTCTCAAAAACTACAATTTGAATGTGCATGTGGCAATACATTTGAGAAATCCTTTACAAAATTTAAAAATAAAAATCAACGCAAGTGCGAAGTTTGTCAACCACTAAAAGAGGCATTCTAATATATAGTGACTACAAGACCTCCTTGTCAAATGAGGAGCATAAAATAACAGAAGTCAAAAATTAAATCTAATTAAAAAAACGTGAGCAGCTGTCTCACGCTTTTTTTATATGAAAAATAGGCTTGCATTAGCTGCATCTCAAAAAAGAGATAATCTTGTTTTGTATCGACAAATTTAAAGTCTATCTTTATTCTTTTGACCATTTTTCAACAAATAATTCAATTGGCATTTTTAAATCTTCATAACGGTCTTCTAATTCTTGACGGGTCCAATTCCACCATGCAATTTGAGCAAGTTTTTCTTTGATAGTTTCTGGAAAGCGATCTTTTATGTGTTTTGCTGGCACGCCCGCCACAATGGTATAGGGTGGTATATCTTTAGTCACAACAGCGCCGCTTCCTATAACGACTCCATCTCCCACAGTGACACCAGACTGAATGATCACGCCATGGCCAATCCAGACATCATTGCCAATAGTTGTGTAGTTCTCCCGTCTTTTCTCTAAGAAATCTGTATCTTTTTTAGGGAAACCATAGCCACTACCATTGTAAGTAAATATATGTTGAGAAGGACGTTCATAAGGATGGTTTGTAGGACCAATTCGAACCATATCAGCAATACTGTTAAACCGGCCTAATTTTGAATTTTGGATGAAACAATAATCCCCAGTATACGTATAACTCCCAAATTCTGAGTGATCAATCGCATTTTGTTTGCCAATTTCAGTGTATTCACCGAATGTGGTATCTTTGACCTGACTATCGTTTCCAATGACAGGACGATCTGCGTATAGTTTTGTTGGTTCAATATGCATAATCTCAAACCTCTCCATCTTTTCTTTTAGTGTATCGAATGATAAAATAAAAAGCAACAATTCAAAATTTTATGTAACACAGGACTACGAGCACAAGACAGTAGAAGAAACGAGGCAGAACTATATGTATAAGTTACGACTGATTGATCCAATTTCTGATGGACTCATCGCTAGATTGCAAAAACCAAACTTTGAAATTAGCCAAGAGAGAGAAACTGAAGGAATCCTAGTTCGAAGTTCCAACGTTCCTGATGAATCGATCTCAGAAGAATTATTGGTTATTTCTCGATCAGGTGTCGGTGTCAACACAATCAATCTAGAAGCCGCTACTGAAAATGGAACAGCTGTTTTGAACACGCCAGGAGTTAATGCAAACGCAGTTAAAGAATTGGTTTTGGCTTGTCTATTTTTAACGATACGTCCTGTTGCGACAGCAGCGGAAATGGTTCGCACACTTAAGGGCCCGGATATACTTGGGCAAGCAGAATCCAAACGCTCAGACTATGTTGGGCAAGAACTTCAAGGGAAAACAATTGGCTTGTTGGGAATGGGGGCTATCGGCAGGCAAATTGCTAGAAGCTGTTATGACCTAGGAATGGAAGTATTGGGCTACGCTAGACGGGATCATGATATTGATTATGTAAACCAAGTGGATTTAGATGAATTGCTTCGCCTTTCAGATTTTGTTGTCGTTGTTCTGCCGTTGACTAATGAAACCAAAGATTTACTAACGGAAGAAAAATTGAGTCAAATGAAAAAAGGAGCTTATTTGCTTAATTTTGGACGTGACCCGATTGTGAACAGTACAGGACTATTGAAGATCCTACAGGATGAAACCATAGCCGGTTACATTACTGATTTCCCTCAAGAAGAATACCTTGGTCACCCGAATATTTTAATGCTTCCCCATATTGGTGGAACTACTCAGGAAGCTCTAAAGGGTGGAGACCGACTCGCCGTAAGAGCATTGCGTAATTTTTTATTATTTGGAACGGTTAGAGAATCCGTCAACTTTCCAGCTACTCGTCTTGTGTTTCAGTCTCCATATCGTCTTACCATTTTTTATCAAAAAACTAGGAAAGCATGGTCCAAAATCATGAACTATTTGGACCAAGAAAACCTTAAAATAGGAAACATGACCAGTAATGGAAAAGATGGGTACGACTATATGCTGATTGATTTAGAAGAAAGTTTTGACCGAATAGAACCTGTTGCAAAAAAAATTCAGGATATTCCTTCTGTCAAACGAGTACGTATATTATCTAAACCAGATTAACGCTATTTATCTGTTCGTTAAATATAGGAACGCAATAATCGAAAAAATAGAGCGGGACAAAAAGCGTTTAGACCCTAATCACTGGAACGAATAAGTGCAGTATGGTCATCGACCATGATTCGTGAAGTGGACGTCGGGTCTGCTTTTTGGAGTACGTTTTAGAATAAATATTCGTATATAGAGAAGAGGTTGGGGCTTATGTCCTAGCCTCGTTTTCTTTTATTAATAATCAAGTAGGCGGCCATTATCATTCCATTGACCATACAGTTTATTTGCTCTGGTATGTTCTATAAATTTATTCAACCGTCTATTAAAAATCTCTTGGTCATGTTTATAGCTTTGTATATTGTCTATTCTGATTCTTCTATAGAGTTCAGGGAAGCTAAGAAAATTTTGATAGACTTGATTATCTTCTTTTAAGCGAGCTTCGACCTCTTGATCGATAACAAATGATTCAGGACGCATATCCGGAAGAACTTTCAAGCCCGCTTCTGTCATTAAACCCAGTTTTTCTAATCTTCTGACGCGCTCTTTATTTAATTCTGTCCAGTTGCTTTTTTTTCTTCGTGGAGAAAGACGTTGAGCTGATTCTATTTCAGAGATTTTTTTCTTGATGCCATCAATCCAACCAAAACATAAAGCTTCCTCAACGATGTCTAGATACTGAACAACTTCTGCGGTTTCAGTCTTACTGATAATGACCCAACAAAAATTTTCTGTAGATGAGTGTACCTCAAGCCAATTTCTTAAGTCTTCCCGGTTCGTAATAGTAAGCGCATTTTCTATTTTCATTTTTGAGTAAATCCTTTCTAATTAGGAATGGGTAATAGAATGACTTAAACAGTATTGGAAAGCTGCTAAAAATGGATAGAAGCTTGAATAGTTTTTAAGAATACAGTTGCTGCTTTTGAATGAATGGCATTCTTTTTCCATATCATATTTAAGTGTGCCTCTAAACTGGGTCTTAAAGGAACAAATGTTAAATCTGTTCCTTGAGTGTTTATGATCCCATCAATACATAGTGCGCAACCTATACCTTCTTTTATCATGATCGAGGCATTATACAAAAGGTTATAGGTGCCGATGATTTGTTGACTGTCGAGATTTTTCCCTAGCCATTCACCGATTTGATCATCAACTAAAGATTGGCTTGAAACAAAGAGCGAAAGAGACTTTAAATCTTCAGATAAGATAGCTTTCTTTTTTGCATAAGGATGGTCTTTGTGGAATAAAATGCCCCATTGATCGGTTCTAGGTAATCTTAAGTAATCGTATTTTTTCTTTTCTACTGGATCGATGACAATTCCAAAATCCAAGATCCCCTTGTCCAATTTCTCAGAAACATCGTCTGCATTTCCACTATATAATTGGATTTTCACATCAGGATATTTTTCAGTTAAGACACGTATATTTTCAGCTATAAATTGCATGGCTTTACTTTCGCCACCACCAATAACGATTTTCCCGCTAATCGTTTCTTTACTCGATAAGTTTGTCATTGTGGTATCAACTAATGAAAGGATTTCTTTACCACGGTTCATCAAATAGTGCCCATCTTCGGTTAAGGTGATTTCGCGGTTTCCGCGAGTAAATAATTGAACGCCTAATTCTTCTTCTAGTTCTTTTAGTTGTTTAGATAAAGTCGGTTGAGACAAATGTAAGGATTCTGCTGCTTTACTAATTGTTTTTTCTTGAGTCACCGTCAAAAAATAATTTAATACACGAAAATCCAATAGGTATACCTCCTATGTATAGTTAAAAAGCATAGTTGAGTATGCTATATAAGTATTAGTCAGATTCAGTTTATCTTAGTATGATGGGTTTAACAAGAAATAACGATATAGGTGGTGAAGATCTATGAAAGACTTATTGAGCCGAATTATTAGGAAAGAAATAGTAAAAGAATCCTCTTATTTTGAAGAAATACATGAGCAAAAGGTCGAAAATGAAAGATTAGTCATGGAATTGAATACCGGTTATCATACTCCTGCAGAGGTACGCACGTCTCTTGAAAAAATTACGAGTCAATCGATTGATTCTTCGGTTACGATTTCGTTGCCTTTTTACACAGATTTTGGAAAACACATTACATTTGGGACAGATATTTTTATCAATCAAAACGTCACCTTTGTTGATTTAGGCGGTATTTACCTTGAAGATAATGTCTTGATTGGACCTGGCGCTCGTTTAATCACAGTGAATCATTTGGTGGATCCAGCAAAAAGAAGAGGAATCATCGTGGATTCGATTCGAATCAAAGAGAATGCTTGGATTGGAGCAAATGCAACCGTTCTGGCTGGCGTAACGATTGGTAAAAATGCTATTGTTGCAGCAGATGCTACAGTCACTAAAGATGTACCAGACAATGTGATTGTTGTGGGTACACCTGCGAGAATTACTAAAGAAATCGTCTTTCATTAATCTGCTGGAAAAAAGAGAAAGAAGGAATTGGAAATGGTAGTAAACGAAACGTATACATTAATAAATGGAGTTAAAATCCCAAAATTAGGTTTAGGAACTTGGATGATAGATAATGAAGCAGTTGTTCAAGTTGTAAAAGATACGCTTGATTCAGGTTACCGTCATATTGATACAGCGGAAGCTTATCTTAACGAAGAAGGTGTAGGTCGTGGTCTTAAAGAATCTGGGATTAACCGTGAAGATATTTTTGTCACTACGAAACTCGAAGGCGATATCAAAAATTATGAGGAAGCGGTCAAAGCAATCGAGAAATCACTTGAACGTTTAAATATGGATTATATCGACTTAATGATCATTCATAGTCCACAGCCTTGGGCAAACTTCCGTGATGGCAACCATTACTTCGAAGGGAACTTAGAAGCATGGCGCGCCTTAGAGGAAGCGTATGAAGCAGGCAAGTTACGTGCAATCGGTGTATCTAACTTCGAGCAAGTAGACTTGGAAAACTTGATCACTAACGGAAAAGTCAAACCAATGGTAAACCAAGTTCTTGCACACATTACAAATGTTCCAACCGATGTCATTGAGTATTGTCAAAGTCAAGACATCATTGTCGAAGCATACTCACCAATTGCTCACGGAGCTATTCTTGATCATCCAGTTGTTACAGAGATGGCTGAAAAGTATCAGGTTTCACCTGCTCAATTAAGTATTCGCTATGTCTTGCAATTAGGTACAGTTGCTTTACCTAAAACGACGAATAAGGATCATATGAAATCGAATGCTGATATCGACTTTACAATCTCTGAAGAGGATATGAATATGTTAAACGAGTTGCCGCTTATCGAAACTTATGGTGATGATCAGGTTATGCCAGTGTTCAGTTCACAATACAACAAAAAGTAAGTGATATGCGTTATACTAATTGTAAGTTGAATGATTGATTGAGAGGAGTTTTTTAATGAAAGTATTAGTTGTAGGTGCCAATGGGAAAGTAGCTCGTCATTTTGCAGATTTTGCTAAAGAGGATTCAGTTATTGAAGAGATCGCAATGATCCGTAAGGCTGAACAAGTGAGTTTCTTCGAAGAACGAGGAATTGAGACAGTTCTTTTAGATCTTGTTAAAAATTCAGTAGATGAATTGGCAGAAGCTATGAAAAATGTCGATGCAGTTATCTTCAGTGCTGGAGCTGGTGGAAGTGGCTTGGACAAAACCATTTTGATTGACTTAGATGGAGCTATTAAAGCGATGACTGCTGCAGAACAAGCAGGCGTTAAACGTTTTGTTATGGTCAGTACCTTCCGTACAGGGCGTGAAGCAATGTCTCAAGAACAGGATTTACAAATTTACACCATCGCTAAAAATTATGCGGATGAATGGTTGAAGAATCGGACAGATCTAGATTGGACGATTGTGCATCCTGGTATATTAGTTGATGAACCTGGTACCAATCAAATAAAAGTTGGTATGGGCCAAGATATTACTGAGATTCCACGTCAAGATGTAGCTCAAACGTTGATTTCGGTACTTCATAATGACAACACGATCAAACAAGAATTTGAAGTTCTAGCTGGCGACACTGCTGTTGAAGAAGCAATTCGTAATTTAAACTAAATAAGCCAAAGACCCCAAAAGCTAATCTTTTGGGGTCTTTTTATGCAGTAAAACACATTATATAGTGTGTGAGTTTGTTTGATTCTTCTAAATTTCAGCCAAGCTTTGGTTAGTCCAATTTTAACATCCATAAGCTGTAATCATGAGAATCTTTTTGCATCTCTGGCACATAGCGATTTGTTACTGTATTTTCATGAATCAAGGCAGCCACTACTTCTGATTTGCGCTGTTTTATTTGTTTGAAAACTGGGTAGGACATGGCTAATCCTAAACCCAAATGCTTAGAGTCTACGCCTAAATATAGAATGATATAGCGTTTAGCACGCCATCGAGTATATAAAATTTTCGCTAGATTTAGCACAGTCATTTTTCGATAAATCAAATTGCCGTAATCCGGCAAGGTAATCAGAAAGCCAACAAGCTGCTGATCTTTGTAGGCCAACTTCACCATAGAAAAATCGATTACTTGTTTTAAATCGGCAAAAATTTGACTAAACTGTTCAGCTGTAACCTCTTGATACAATGGAAAGTCTTTGTAGAGTACTCTTAAAAGTTCAAAGACTTCAAGAGAAACGGTTGGCCAATCTTCTGGTTTAGGAGAAACAAATCGGTAGCCTTTTTCCACAAAGGATTGGTAACGTTTGGCTAATTTTTTTGATTCATATTGAGGCGGAATCGTGCGATAAAAATTTGATGTGTAGTGCTCGATCTCTTTAAAACCTGCCTCTTGCCATAGCTTTGGGTAATAAGCTGGATTGTGCGGTTCACTCGTAAATGGCGTTCGTTCAAATCCTTTAACTTTCATTCGATAGCCTAGCCAAAAACTTCCTTGAACAGGACCAACGATGCGCTGGCCATTTTCGTTTCGTACTTTGTCACTCAGTTTTTGGATAAACTGAATCATAACAGTTGCATCATCTACCGCTTCAAAATACCCAAAGTAGTAGTCTTCCAAGTGGTGCGGTTTGATCAGAGCCCCACGAATCACCATTTGGCCATCTTGGTAACCATTGAATGCTTGGAACGTATAAGTTGAACTCAATGGATGTTGTCCGCTGATCTGTGCTTGTTCCTCTGAGACCGACTGCATCCATTCCTCTTTTTTGTAGATCTGTTGTGGGAAATATAAAAAATCTGCTTCTGATTGTTCACCTGAAACCACTGGAGTGATTTTTAATGTATTAGGAATAGTCATTTTCATCCTCCAAACGTTTGATCAAACCTGTCTGGCCGTTTATTTCAATCCATTCTCCAGTTTTCAGTTGTTGTGTGGCTTGTTTGACATTGACGACAGAAGGAATACCTAACTCACGAGAGATGATTGCTGTGTGGGATAAAAGCGAACCTTTTTCCGCAATGATTCCTTTTGATTGAGTCAGTAAATACACCCAACCCGGATCCGTCATTTTTGTGACGATAATTTTAGCATGGGATTGATGAAAGTTAACGGCTTGAATATCTTCGACAACTAGAACTTGTCCTCGAACCACACCTTTTGAACAACCAATTCCTTGGAAGTCCTTTTGGTTGGTTGAGGCAATCTTCTGATGATCAATCGTTTGTGGGTACTTTTCAAAAATACTTCCAGCAAAAATCAATCTGCTGAATGCAGGCAATTGCTGATCGACAGACCGTTTATGCTTTCGTTTTTCTATCTCCGACTGCATATTTGACAGGTTCTTATAGCTAGCCAAATCGAACAATTCAGGCATTGTTAAATAGAATACATCTTCTGATTGTTCAAGACGGTTTTCTTTTACCAACTGTTCGCCCATGGTAATAAAAATGAGGCGCATCATTCCATAAATTCGTGTGCGATTCAATCGAGAACTTTCTCTGTATTTGATGCCTGTCATAGCGCGTTTCTTCAAGCCATTCACCAATGGATTCCGTGACTTACATGCTAGAGTTGCGTTAGAGGTAGTGCGTAGAGCAGGTGGTGGCAATTCCAACTGCTGCTGAATCAATTGAATGAATGAAGAAGGTTGGCTACGAAAGGTAGCTGTCTCCAATTTTAATTCTTCTGGAGCTCGATCTCCAAATTGATGAATGAAATGTCGCATATCTTGTGTGATAGGATCTATATCTTCGTCAATAAAATTAGCTGCACGTTCCAAAGAAAGACTGTCGATTTTCTTTCGATAGTCCCTATTTTTATTTTCTTGAATGGTGAAAATAATTTTATTCAGTTCAAAAACTGGTTTCATACTTTCAATTTGTTCGATTCCGGCAATTTCCTCTTGGACTTCTTCAGGCGAACAGATCTTTTTTAACAATCCTGTGTAAATAAATGCATAAAGATCATTGATCAAAGTGACATCCCATTGTTCTAATACTTGTCCTTTGAGTTGCTCAAATAATTGATGAAGTTCTTCAAATGAAGACTCTCGCGTATAAGTTTGATCGAATCGTTCAGAGATCGCTTCAAAATCCGAATCAAGTTGTTTCATTGAACGAGGTACCTGGATGAAACTTTTGATGATGCGTCCCATGATTTTCAGGCGCATTGGTCGGCTGATTTTCACTGTAGTTGCAGAGATATCGGTGGCTTGAACACCTAACATATCTTGCCAAATAGGAATGATCTGTTTAGAAAAGGGCAGCAGCTGCAACAATCTGTACCAATTAGTGATTTGATAATAGACCCGGCTATTGACTTGAGCAATCATATTTTGAAAAGTGGGCTCAAATGATTGAAGTGTCTGTGTATCGTTTTTCAACATACGTTTGGCCAAACCTCTAAAAATACTCCCATAAGCTTCTTGAATGAAACTGAATGTCAAAGGAGTCGTTGTTCCGGGATAACTCTCCACAATATTACTGTTATCTAAAATAATGACGGGTTCTGTAGGGATTTTTGTGATGGGTCTTGCTTGTAAAACATATAGTTGATCATCTAAAAATGTAAATTCGATATCCATTCGCGGACCAAAGATGTCTGTGACTTTTTTCGCCATGGATTCTAAATCTACTTGTTGTTTCTCAGTTAAGATTGGAGACGCACCAGATGTTTCAAAGTAAGACAATTGATCATCCGAATGGATCGTAACCATCGTTGTATCTACTTTATCTTCCACAATACCGCTGCCAACGCCAAGGCCGACAACAATTAGGTGTTCGTTCAACAACCCTTGAGGATTCGCAGTAAAATAGACCCCAGATACATCTCCCGCAATCATATCTTGAAGAATGATGTGTAATTTAACAGCTTCTAACGAGATGCTATTTTCAAAGTAGTAACTCAATGCAGAGGGCTGGTACAACGATAGAAGAGTTTCTTCTACAGCTTCAACTAAATCGTTCGCTTTAACAAACAAACGCGTAGAGAATTGTCCCGCGAATGAGGCAGAGTCCTCATCTTCAACGTTTGCTGAAGAACGTACAGAGTAGGTGTGGTTGTCAGATGCGTTTCTGCTAAATTCATGGATAGCTGAAAGATCTTCCTGCAAAAATTCCGCCTTAAACTTCTGCTGCAATCGTTGACTCAATTCATTCAAGGTATCATTTCCTAGTTGATAGGCTGTTTGTTGTTCCTTCAAGAAGATGTGTACATCCGTTTGATCAAATAGATCAAACGAAAAAACTGAAAAAGGAGGAACAACGAGACCTTGCTTTTTCATTAAATGTAAATTATACGCTTTTGAACCTACTGAATGACGACTTAAGTGAGTGAGTTGTTTCATCGGACAACCCCCTGTATAAATAGATGTGCGGCAACCGAAAGAACCATCGTTGTTTCTGTAATATAGGTATAACGTTCCACTCTGTCTTTGATACTGAAACGTGTCGGATCATGAATGAATTGTTGAAATTGAATCGTCATCCAGATGACATTCGCCAATAAGACAACGACACCAATCTTTGAAATATTCCATAAGAGAATAAAATTCGTTAAAATATCAATGATCGTCAGCACTTGAACAAAACGTGTGGCTTTTTGATAAGTGAACAACTTAGAATAAGTCACATATTCGGTTTCGTCTTTGTGAGCTCTTATTTTACGGCTGATTTCCCATATCAAGCTTGGGAAATACATCGTAAAGGCCAGCAGAACAGTAGGTAACGACAGCAGTGGCAGTTGGTATTTATAACAAACGAACGTGATAATGTAGAAATTCATGATCATCATAACAGGATTATGGGTAACAAGGGCTAAAGGCAATGATTTTTGAATTTTGACTTTACTGAAAAACCAAAGCGACATCAATGTGCCATAGGTGAATAAAAAGAAAAACCACCATACATTATTCATAAAGAAGACGTTCAGCACAACGGTAATTGTGACCATGACAGCTAAAGCACTAGCTAAATCACGTTTCTTAACTCTTCCAGAAGGCAATGCCCGATCTGGAAATAGGCGCTGATCATGTTCGTAGTCTTTAAAATCATCTGCAATCCTAAGCGCCATCAAAAAAGTAAATATCGTCCAAACTCCGATCCATTCTTGTAAGCCTATTGAAAAATCCATTTTTCCTACGTTGAGAAGTAAAATAAAATAGATTTCAAAAAAATAGAGGATGGCTAATAGGAATCTAGGAATCAGTGGGTACATCTCTTTATAATAAGTTAATAATCTGGTTAACATGTTTTCAGACCAATTCCTTCCCCTATAGTGACTTGTGTTTCTATAGTTAAACTAGAATAATGGCGAATATCTGGATCAACAGTTACAGTGTCTTTTGGATAAGCTACTAGTATGGTTGAACCTCCCAAACTAAACCAACCTTTTTCTTTTCCTCGCTGATAATTATCGAATGGTTGATTATAAATCTTGCCGACCAAAAGTGCTCCAACTTCCATCTGCATGATCGTCCCCAATTTCTTTGTTTCGATTAGGCAATACGCTCGTTTATTTTCTTTAAAGAGTTGAAACTGTTTTTGCGCGATTTCTCTGACCGTATGCAGTTTTCCGCGGATTTTACGCCGATGAATAACCGTCCCCGTTTCGCTAGCTAAATAACGATGATAATCATCGGCCGCTAAGCGATAAATAAATAAGGTTCCGTCTTCGTAATAATCAGCTGAAGAACGGTCTTGAAGAATATCTTCTAAACGATATTTCTGCCCTTTGATGATAAAAGTCTGATTACTTTGAATGGGGACGACTAATAGTTTCGCTTGCGCAACAGCGCAAACGCGATTAGACGGACTTACTTGAAGGTTTTCCGCTTTTAATTTGCGGATAAAGAATGCTGCAAAAGAGTTGTAGTCTTCGGATTCGTAATTGCTCAATGTGATGTCATACTCTTTGACAAACGAAGCGATCTTGTTTTTAGAAAGCCGTGTATGATCAATAGCTGTCCATATGATTGAAAATAATGGAGAAGTAACCGTGGAAAGCAACACGTTTCCCCACTTTGTTTGATACAATCGTTTTAGCCATGCTGCTTGATATTCCTTAGGTTCAATAATCGATTTCGTTTCACGCTGATAGACTTTTACCATACTACAATCTCCATAATCCGAACAACGTTACAAACGCTAGTCCTAGGAAGAAGAGGTACATTACTCGATTAGGTTTGGGAATCTTAATGTCCCAGATAAATAGAAAAGCCATCATAGGAGCAAGCAGAAGAAGAATGTATTGAAAACTGCCACTTGAAAACCATTCACTTACCAAATAACCGACCGGAAAAACAAGTGCACCATAGGTAACCGGAACTCCTCGGAAATAAGTAGCTCTTTCTGCTGAATTTCCCTTCGTTTCACGATTGAAATAAGCCAGTCTTGTAACAGCAGTGATGATATAAATAATAGCTAAAAAAATGTTCATTAAAGGAAACCGGCCTTGTGCGATCAATAAAACTGCGGGCAATGCCGCAAAACTGATCATATCGCAAAGGGTATCAATCTCCACACCAAATTGTTCTTGCGCTTTTGTTCTGTCAAAGGAACGCGCAACCATGCCATCAAATAAATCACAGAGCCCGCTCACAATAAAGCAACTCATCGCCCAGATCATCTCACCTTGAATGATGAAATGCATCGCTACTAACGACAGGGCTGTCCCAAAATAAGTTAAATAGACAAACTTTCCATATTCTCCAATAAACATTTTTAGCATCCACCTTTATGAATTGTAATGTCACCCGTTGTTCCATTCATTGTAACGGTCATTCCTGTTTTTAAGTTTTCAGTAGCATTTGTTGCACAGACGATCGTTGGAATCCCAAATTCTCTGGCAACAATTGAGGCATGGCATAAAATACCGCCAGTTTCTGTAATCAGACCCTTAATGGAACCAAAAGCGTGGCTCCAACCTGTATCTGTAAAACGAGTCACCAAAATTTCGCCAGCTTGCAACTGATGGATATCTTTAGGATCTAGTAAGATTCTTACTTTTCCAGAAACAATTCCATCGTTAGCACCGATTCCAGCTAAATAGAATTGTTTATCGACCAAAAGATTTTCGATCTCTGGGGAAGCACTTGTCTCCATTAAATCTCCTGGAGGAACAAAATGGCGATAAGCCTGACAATATATACGATTGTCTTGTACGGATTTTTGAAGACTTTCTTGAGATAACTGATTAGTCATAAAAGAGTGTAACGTTTCTTTCTCAAGATAGAATAGGTCTTCTGTTTGATCAATATATCCTAGTTGGGAATACCTTGCACCTAATTTCAAAGTGATTTGACGAACCAAGTGATAAAAACGAGTGGATACATCTTTAAATTCTTCACGCCACCACAATAATTCACGTAGCATTTTGATATCCTTCATTACTTTGGTACGTTGCCATTTAGTGACATAAGGTTCAATCAGTTTTTCCATTTGCTCATCTGTCAGCGTTTGTGAGAATGAGCGTTGAGCGGTCGTGAGTTTCTCTGGATGATCCACGTAGTCTTTTAATAGATCAACAACTAGCAGTTGGTTTTCGCTATAACTTGGCACCAATAAATTCAATTCACGATTTGAATGATAGCCAAAGGTTTCTTGAAAAGCTTCAATCCGTAGCGCATCTAAACGATGGGGCTGTTTGGTTAGCAGCGTATTGATGTCTACAGGACTGTTCATCATCCATTCCTGCTTAAATGTGTCATTTGTAACGATGATCTCAACAATCTCATACAGATCCTGTAGCGGTTGGATATGTGAAACTGTGCCTAGTTTTGAGATAAGCTGAAAAAAGGTATCTAAGGGCAATTTTTTCAATAAAGCTGTTTTTTTCATGGAAAGCTGTACCGTATTGACATAGACTTGCCAGAAATAAGTCTGTTCACTTTGTAAATAAGCATCGTTAATGATGGTTTCCCATAATTCTTCAATATCTTGCTGATCTGTTGCGGAAGAGAGCGATTGGATTTTTTTATCGATTGATTGATACGTTTCTAATAGTTGTTTGTGTTGTTTTGCTGCCGTTTGCTGTTGTTGCTGAGTTGTTTTATTGATCTTGATCGCTACAGTTATCAAATGGCTGAGCGTCTTGACTGATAGTTTGCTTTTATATCCATCTCCTTGATAATTTTTGTAAACGCCAAGCTCGTCGTCAAATTCGCGTTCAATATAGCCAGGTATCCGTGACATGGCTTCTTTTACAATGCCAATATTCCAATAGGGTCTTGCAAAATGATTGATAGAAAGCTGGTTGATGTTTGTTGAATCGTATAACTTATTTTGAATCAAGAATTTTTCTAACGTAGTCTGCCAAGATTCGCGGTATAAACTCCACATCAACCCTGGACAAGGCTGTGCAGAGACACCGCCATCACGAAAATTCGTTGTTGTCCAATTGCCTTCATCGATTTTTCGGCGAATCGTTGTGATTGGCCGAGCTTGTAAGAAAAATAAAGAATCTTTGCTGAAACAAAATTCTACATCGATAGGATAGCCATAAAAGGTCGCAATCAAAAGTAACTGTTTTCGAAGCTGATTCAACTGATCTGAAGATAAAATTTTCGAGCCATCCGTTAGTCCAATCGTTGAAAACCAGTCGATCGTCAAGTGTTCAGGAGTAACCAACCCACTAACGAGCTGTTCACCGGCACCTTCCACTACTTCAAGGGTTAATAGGCGATCGTTATTTGTCAAAGGATTGAGAGTAAACGCAACACCACTGGAAACTGCTGAAATTTGTTCTTGAATAATGACAGACATTTTTAGATTTTGAATATCCAATTGTTGTGTCTGCCAATAATTTAAACTAGCGGGCTTAAAAAGAGAGGCGATACACTGTTTTAATGCAGCAATAATGTTATCATTCGTCGTGCAGTTTGCAATCGTGTCGTATTGTCCAGCAAAAGAAGTAGATGCTTGGTCTTCCATCAAGCCGCTGCTTCGCACAATATAGGTTTTATTAGGAGATATCAGATCACTTATTTCTTTATGTAATTCCGCTGGGAAACTCAGTTGGTCTAGACGTTGAACAATCGTTTCATAGGTTGGTAGGCTAGGTTGATTCGTTGCTTCTAATCCTACTAATTCTGGGATTGCTTCAGTCCATAGTGAAGTGAGTTTATCTTCTGAAATGAAATAGCCTTTAGGTACCTGAAGGTCTAACTGAGACAAATTAATCAACGCGTTTATTTTACCGCCATACCGCGGATTTGTTTTTGCAGTTTCTATTAAAGTCCAATAAATTGTCTATGCACCTCCTTGTACATCTAACATAATTAGAATGGATTTTTTCTTAATTTAAACCAATACAATAATTGATTGACTACGATATGAGTACCGGCTCCCAAAAGGATAAATCCGAAAAAATGAGCTAAACTTATTGGAACCAGAACCGCGACAACTAGAGCACAACCCAACAATGAATCTGCTTGGTCAATAAAAATAAAGAACCACTTCCAATGATTGTTTGCTGGTTTACCAGGTTTGATCTCTAGCCGTCGTTTCATAAAACTATTGGGCAATTCAAAAATGACATAAGCTAACCCTAATAAAACCCCAATCCAAAGATTGTTTAGGATAGAATTTGCATAGACGTCATAGAAGAGGTTCAGCGATTCAAGAGAGGGGCTAGTTTTTAGAATGAGTCCCCAGACGATCTGAGATAGCCCGCCAAAAAGAATCATACCAATAAAACCTTTCCAAGTTTTGTTTTGACCAAATAATCGCTTACCGTCTGATAATATCCTCCCTGCATCCATGGGGATGTTTAAACGTTGATAGGTAGGGTATTTACAAAATACCATATTAGCAACACCTGCAAAAATGACTGACATTAAGGTAATGTATAAACTTAAAATGGTTTCCAACACAGTAATTTCCTCTTTCTCTTATAAAAATATAAAGGTTTCTCTTTATGTTAAACTATTTTTGTGAATTTTTAAACAAAATCAATTCAGTGAAAATATAAATGACTTTTTAGTCATTCAGTTTGATCTCGAGAACCCTAATTTACGCAGATTTTTGAGGAACAATTCTTTTATTTATTATACCTCAGTCAGCAGTGCTAAAGAACTAGTAAACCGTTAGTTTAACGATTAAAAAGCCAGACTGGCAGGAATATGTAAAGTTATTCTTATAGCTCTGGCTTCATAGAAATTAAGATACTACTAAACTTGATTTTAGTGCTAGTGAATATAGGGTATATTAAAAAAAAGGAATAAAGTAGGAAAACATATGCTGACAAAAGAAGCCGCACAACACGTTATCTATGAAATTATGAAACTTTATCCTGATGCTACCCCAACGATGCGTTACCAAAATCCATTTCAATTGTTGATGGTCGTTATATTAAGTGCTCGGGCAACAGATGTGTCAGTCGCTAAAGTGAAAGACCGGTTATTCGAACGTTATCCAAATCCTCAATCTGTTGTCGAGTCTTCACCTGAAGAAATTGAATCATACATAAAAACAGTCGGACTGTACCGATATATGAGAATTTAGAAGAAGTAAATCCAACTGACTCAACTGATACTGGCTAAATAATCGGTGCCATAAACGAAAAATCTTCCTTTGTACGAAGCATTGAAAAGCTCATACAAAGGAAGATTTCTTAAATAAAATTTTTACTTTTTCAATATCTACTACCACTTCAGAAAGCGAGAGAACTACGTGACCTAATTTTGCAGCTTTCTTTTCTAGATCAACGAATTAACTTTTTCTTTTAAAGCGACTGAATTCAGTCCGAATTTTACCTTGTAAACGTTGGAAACTCAAAAATTGTTGGCGTGACCGTTCGATTCTGTTGTATCGCGTAGGATTCTTTTTATAAAATTGTTGGTGGTAATTTTCAGCCGGCCAAAATACACTTGCAGGCTCAATAGAGGTAACAATCGGACGTTTGTACTTACCAGATTCTGCTAATTGCTGTTTGGATTTTTCAGCAATCTGACGTTGATGCTCATTTTTAACAAAAATAATCGGACGGTATTGACTGCCTCGATCTTGAAATTGACCAAACGCATCTGTAGGATCTGTCAGCTGCCAATAAAGCTCTACCAAATCGGTGTATTGAATGATTCTCGTATCAAAAATAATCTCCACCGCTTCTACATGATCTGTATACTGGCCACTTACTTGGTCATATGTTGGATGGTCCATATGCCCACCAGTGTACCCAGATAAAACAGAAATGATTCCATCACGAGTCTCGAAGGGCTCTACCATACACCAGAAACAGCCGCCAGCAAATACCACAGAATCCTGATGATTCGGATTATCAAGGGAGTGTTTCGTAAAATCAAATTGTCCGGTGGCAGTAGTATTGCCCGTGAGGCTGTTATAAAAATCAGTCACGTCGGCGGTTAAGTTATTTCTTAATGCGAGCGGACGTAATTCAGCCTCAAGCTTTGAAAGTTGATCGTTAACATTCACACCGTTCTCTAGGGCATTTTTGGTCGTCGATAATGCTGATCGTTCCCAATCACGAGTTCCAGGATTTAGTATTAGATTGTAGAGAGCATTGATTGTCTCTTCCTGATTCATTTTCATCTTGACGACCTTCCTTACATTGGAATTTTTAGTAGAGTGTTCTGAATAAATTTATTTAATAAACTGCTTCTTTCTATCATTATACTATACATTAGCAAGTTGGGTCTAAGGGACCTTTAAATCTAAAAATAGCTCTATTTCAGATTTCCAAGATTGAATTTTGGATAAAAGTACAATAATTTGGGATGGAACATTAGTCAAGGGATTGATTTAGTGGAAGCGATTAAATCAATAATATTGGATCTTGTATTCGTTATTATTTATTACATCTATACTTCTCCAATTTACTTCACAGATGAAAAGTTGTTGAAATAAGATGGTATTTCCGGACTTTCCATGATCTCCATTGCGGGTGTTTCGGTGTCTGCTCCAATGTTGTTGTCTCAGACTCATCCAGAGTTAGCATCCTATGTGAAAAGTGCTACTGCGCAGCTCTTAACAGGAGTTGTAGTAACAAGTTTGCTTACTTCATTTTTGGTGAAAAAATTGCATTCAAAAAATACAGAACAAAAAATAGTCAAATAGATTTATACTCCACCAAAAAAGAGATTTCTCATTTAGAGAAATCTCTTTTTTTAATTAAAACAAGTTTTTAATTTTTTCAATGTTTTTGATCATAACAGAAGTGGTTCCATCTGGATTATTGATAAACTCCACAACGTCTGGGTCTCTGTAAAGTTCTATAGGAATGCTGATCTCAATTCCATTATCTAAACGAAATTTTTGTTTAGAATATTTTGGTCCGGCAACAGCTACTTCAGCAGGAGCACGATCCACGTAACCTAAATCTTTGATTTCTTCAAAAAACTTCTCTTTTTTTGCATGGTTATCTCCATAAAGAGTTTCAGCGATCATTTGATTATCAATAACATTTTCTTCCGTCATACTGTGAACAAGTGCATCTTTCGTATCAGCCAGTACTTGAAATTCTTCATCATCAAATGCTTTGCTTGTTTTTTGAACAGCTTTTTTGATAATTGAAATATTCTCTTTGAGACTTGGTTGGGGCTTATCTTCTAAAAATAATTCGGTGAAATAATAAATTTTTTCTGCTAATTCATCAATTAGGTGCTTTTTCTCAATTACATGATACTCCATAGTGTTCAAATTTAACACCATTCCCTCATGTATCGCTTGGCGTGCACTTGGTAAGATGGAACGATTGATAATCAACTGATTCGTCAACGTGTCTTCTTCGTACGAGACATAGTGCGTGATACTATCAGAATAGTTTAATTTGAAAAGCCCTAACTGGGGCACTTCGTCTAACGTAAAATAAACAAATAATAAGTCGGCTGGTGGTATTTCTGGATTGAGTTTTGTAATAGAAAAGAATTTTTCGGTCAATATTTTGGTTGTCTCAATAAAGTCTTCTTGGATAGAAGAAAAAGTTTGGTTTAAAGGATTGCTTTCGGTTAATACCCCAGTTTTCATATTGTCTGAGTCTTCTACTTTCTCAATCATAGCGTGAAGATAGTCAAACGTGAATTTCTCCGTAAGATCTAAGCCAGCAAAAGAGAAGATAGGTTCGTTACTGTTCAAATCAAAAATGTGTAAAATGGCTTCTTTTATATAAATCATCTTGTTCCCTCCGTTTTCAGTCACGCTTATCAGTATCTCACAAATGAGACAATCCCAAAAGAGATTTTTGGACTAAACGTTCCTTTATAAGTTTGAATTAAATTGTTTAGAATATTGACTCTCACCATTTTTTAATGATACAGTTACTATGAAATTTACTTGTTTTTAAATCAAAAAGGAATTTTTAAGAAGGAGAAATGACTTATGAGGTATCAATACACACAACAAGAAAAGGAAAACGTGGTCACGAACTTTATGAAAAATGATAAAGTAACTAAAGTGCCGGCAAAAGAAAAAAAGAAATACATATTATTATCGGAATTCATCACCAGATTCGAACAAGGAAAGATATATTCAGAGAAAGAAATTAATGCGGAGTTACTTAATGTTTATCCAGCAGGTGAGTACGTTGAACAGAGAAGATATTTGATTACCTTTAATTTTTTCAAAAGGACTAGTGATGGTAGTCAGTATTGGCTAAACATTCAAGGATAAGTACAAAAAAAGACCTAAAGAGGTTCGAAAGGAGATTTAAATGAAGCTTTTATTTAAAGGGTTAATTAGAGGAACTATTCCATTTAGTATTATGTTCATGATGTCTTTATGGAATTACTTTCAAGGATCAACAACGGATGCTAGAACATTTTTCTTTAACGGATTGATTATTTTATTTTTGGGAATAGCGAGTGTGATATATGAAGTTAACCGTTGGAATTTCCCTAAACAAATTATGATTCACTACATAACAATGCTGCTTACGGTATTCCCCATTCTTTTGTTGAGTGGTTATTATCCGTTGACCTCTTTTGGTGATTTGCTAAATGTATTTTTGCTTTTTAACAAAGTAGGGATTATGCTTTTTATTGCAACATTCATCATTGCAAAAGTGCGTAGAGAATTTAGTAGACGAAATTGACAGTAGCCTATATATTAAAAATGTTGAAAGACTAAAAAGACTAAAAAGACTAAAAAGACTAAAAAGACTAAAAAGACTAAAAAGACTAAAAAGACTATAGCTAGTTTAATTAGCTGTAGTCTTTTTAATCGCTGAGATCTTTAAATGATGAAGTAGTCCTATTTCAGCACTAAAGGAATAAGAAAATGGTTATAGGGCAATCAATGTATAGATGATTAAATAAACGTTTAAACAAATAATGATAACAGTAGCTGTCCAAGCCACTATTTTGACCAAAGTTGAGTTTACGAAACTTCCCATTTTATCTTTATCACTGGTAAATAAAACCAGTGGAACGAGTGCAAAGGGGAGTTGCATACTTAAAATAACCTGACTGAATATTAAAAGATCGGTAGTCCCGTTTTCTCCGGCAATAATGGTCACAATAAATACTGGGATCACAGCTAGTAATCTTGTAATAATTCGGCGTACCCAGGGTTTAACTCTTAAATGAATAAAGCCTTCCATGACGATTTGACCGCTTAGTGTTCCCGTGATGGTCGAATTTTGACCAGAAGCTAATAAAGCAATGGCAAATAAGGTGCTCGCTATAGATGCGCCAATAGATGGTGCAAGTAAAGCATAGGCATCTTCTATTCCACTGACAACTTGACCGTTACCGTAAAAAGCTGAGGCACCTAAAATTAAAATCATCGAATTAATCAAAAAAGCAATAGTCAAGGAAAAGATAGAATCGATTCGAGCAAATGTCACTGCTTCTTTTTTTCCTTTTTCTGTACGTTCGTAATTTCTTGTCTGAATGATTGAAGAATGCAAATAGAGATTGTGGGGCATAACGGTTGCACCTAATATTCCTAAACCTACAAATAGGATTGAAGGATTCGTGATAATTTCTGAACTTGGTAGATAACCATCAACTAGATCGGTGACATTTGGATTAGATAATAAAATTTCATATGCAAAAATGATAAATATTGTTGCCATTAAGACTATGACGACACTTTCAATAATACGAAAACTGCGTTTCTGCAGTAAAAGCAACAAAAGCACATCTAACGTTGTGATTGTCACACCTAAAAGAATCGGAATGTTAAATAACAGTTTTAGTGCGATAGCAGAACCAATAACTTCAGCAATATCAGTAGCAATAATGGCGACTTCTGTTAAAATCCATAAGAAAAAAGAAGTTTTTTTTCCGACAGAAGCACTAGTTGCTTGAGCTAGATCCATACTTGTGGCAATTCCTAAACGTGCAGCCATTTCTTGCATCAAGGTTGCGACTAGGCTAGCAACCAATATGACACTCAATAAGGTATAACCAAATTTAGATCCACCCTCTATAGAGGTCGCCCAGTTACCTGGATCAACATACCCAACCGCCACTAATGCACCAGGTCCCATAAAAGCAAGTAACTTTCTTAAAAAAGAAGCATTTGTTAGTGGAACTTTTACTGAACTATTGACTTCTTCCAAACTGATGGAATCTATTTTTCTTATCCATCCTTTATCACTAATTTTTTCGCTTTTATTCATTTCACTTCAGATCCATTCGTTGTGTATTCTACTTCTAACATTCGTTAGTTTAGAACTCTACATCCCTTTTGTAAATAGAAGAATGGAAATTAGAATATAAATACGTTTACAAAAAAATGAGAAATAGTATCTATACCACTTACTTTATACATTATATAGTTCTCAGTTAGTGAATAAACTTTATGGAGAAGGTCTTAAGAAGTCCGTTTCTTAAAACCTTCTCTTTTTTGTGGCAGGTTAAATGTTAAAGTGACAAAATATCTTCCGAATGATACGATTATAATTGAAAAGCCTGCTATACTTTTTAGGTTATTAAGTAAACAAAATACGAAAAGTGATGAAAAACTATCACATAGAAAAAAGAGGAAATAAACAAAATAGTGAGAATTTAAAGGAGGTTTTTAGATGGTTTATGCAGATTATCATGTGCATAGTGATTACAGTGACGACTCTTGGTATTTAATGGAGGATGTTGTAAAAGATGCTATTCAATTGGGATTAAAAGACATTTGTTTTACAGATCATGTTGATTATGGGGTTAAACCCGATTGGAAACCAGGGGAAGAATTTCAAGTAGGTAAGAATAAAGAGGTTAAAAATGTTCATTATAATTTATATTTTGCAGAGCTAGATAAACTTGCTAAGAAATATGAAAAAGAGATAAACATAAAAAAAGGATTGGAATTTGGTATGCAGGTCCATACGATACCTCAATTTGAAAAACTTTACCAGTCTCAAGTTTTTGATTTCATTTTATTATCGGTACATCAAATTGAAAACAAAGAATTTTGGACAGGAGAATTTCAAAAAGGACATACTCATAAAGAAAGTTATGATAGATATTACGATGAAATGTATCAATTGGTCACTACTTATAAAAATTATAGTGTGTTGGGGCATATGGACTTAGTGAGACGCTATTTAGATAAAGAAGTCGATAGGTTTGAGTACAATAAAGATAAAATAAAAGAAATATTAAAAGTAGTTATAGCAAATAATAAAGGAATAGAAGTAAATACGTCCTCTAGTCGTTATGAGATTAACGGATTGACACCTTCCATAGAAATCCTAAAACTATATCACGAACTTGGCGGTAAAATTATTACGATTGGCAGTGATAGTCATAAACCAGAACATCTAGGTTTTAACATTAGAGAAGCTAAAAAAATATTAAAAGATATCGGTTATACTCAGTTTTGTACTTTTGATAAAATGACCCCTGTTTTTCACGAATTATAAAAAAGCTTGTTTAGTTAAACTGCATTTCACAAACAATTAAAAAAAATAAGTAAATTAATTATATGACGGCTTTAACCCGAGTTTCTTTCGGAGTTAAAGCCGTCATCTTTTAATCTTGATATTAAAATTACTATCAATTAAATGAAATCAAAATAAGTGGCAAATGATTTTTCTTTAAGACGAGTCATTTTTACTAAATTAGATCTTTTAGGTGCATTAATAAAATGACCATTGCAACGGTCAATTTTCAGGGAAGCGTTTTCTTTAAACTAGGTTACTATAAATACAACAAGGAGGGGTGGCTTTGAGTTCAACCAATAGTCGTGAACAAAAGCTGTTACTGTTTCTTTCTAAAAATCAAGATTACGTTACTTCAGAAGATTTAACAGAAATATTAACTGTTTCTAAAAAAACAGTCTATCGTTTGATTAAAAAAATTAACGAGGAATATGTGGACAATCCTTTAATTCTATCTGAAAAAGGAAGAGGGTATAAATTAGATCACGAAAAGTTTATCAACTATCAAAAAAGTAGCAAGAAATACAAGGAAAATCAATTTTCTACTAACGAGAGACGCAAACGAATCATGGAAGAATTATTGTTGTCTTCGCCAAAACCTTTAAATATCTATCAATTATTTAGCAACTATTATGTAGGAGACTCAGTTATTTTCAATGATGAACAAATTATGAGTGAAGAACTTAAAAAGTATAACTTGACTTTAGAAAGAAAAAACAGAACGTTAGCTGTATTAGGGGAAGAAGTTAATATTAGAAAGGCCATCAAAGATAGTATTGAAATATTTAATATTATTGATATTGACGATTTGAAAAGTAATCAAGAACTTAATTTCAATAAGTACGATGTTTTGTTTATATTAGATCAATTAAGGATCATTGAAAAAGAGCTAGAAATAACCATTCCCTATCCGTATAATGTAAACATTTTTTCGCATTTATATATACTGCTCAGTCGTTCAAGAAAAATCCCAGCATTACTGTTTACGGATAAAATCACTAATGAAGAAATGGAAAATATGAAGAGAGATAGTATTTTGTATCAGGTTGCAAAAGTTACTGTTAACAATATTGAAAAATATTTAAACAGTAATTTACCGGATATTGAAATTTATTTTCTTTACCAATATCTAGTTTCATCAAGGATGCAAGGCTCACTAGCTAAAACGTCTACTTTTTCACCAAAAGTTATCCAAATGACTAAAGTATATATTGAAGAAATGAGTATCAAATTAGGTATTGATATCGAAAGTCAGTCTATATTTATTGATTTAGCCAATCATATCAAACCAATGCTTAATCGGTTAGAACACAAAATTAGAGTTAAAAACAACTTGTTGAATCAAATTAAGGTAGCTTATGAAGAAATATTTTTGGAAGTGACTAACGTATCTAACTTTGTAAGTGAAAAATTCAGCTTGCCAATTATAAATGATGATGAAAATGGCTTTATCACTCTTTATTTTGCAAAGATTATTGAGACAAGCCAATATCAACAACCTATAAAAACACTTATCATGTGTACTACAGGTATTGGAACATCAGAACTTTTAAGAGCAAAAGTAGCAAAGAAATTTCCTGAAATAGAAATTGTAGATGTAATAGCCTCACGAAATATGCAACTGTTTAAAGAGAAATACGAAGATGTTGAATTGATTTTAAGTACCGTCCATATTGAAGATAACAGGCCTATTCCGTATTTATTAGTGAGTGCAATGTTTACGATTGATGATCAGAAGAGACTTCAGAAAAAAATAGAGGAGATTTACCATGGACGCTAATTTATTCTATGAAGTTCATTTTAATCGTGAGTTGAGGACAAAAGAAGAAGTCTATTCTTTTATCTCTGAAATGGTCTGTCAGGGTGAAGACTCTCAAAAAGACGAAATAATAAAGCAACTGATTGAAAGAGAACAGGTAGGCAGCACTTTAATTGCGCATCATGTGCTATTGCCTCATATAGAAAGCAATCAAGTAAACAAAAGTCGAATACTATTTATTCGATTAGTAAAACCTATAGCAATGTGGGATTGTCAGACAAAAGATATCCAGTTGTTGATTGTCCTATTATTGAAGAAAAATGAGATTGACCAAATAAAGAAAAAAATTTCGTTATTTTCAAAGACATTAGCAGATGAAGACTATTTAGATCGGTTGTTAGAAATTACAGATAAAAAAGTTTTTGAAAAAGAAATAATAAAAATTTAGGAGGAAGAATGATGAAAATAGTAGGAGTAGCAGCATGTACAGTTGGGATCGCACACACGTATATCGCACAAGAAAAATTAGAAAATGCCGCAAAAAAATCCGGATATGAAATCGTCATTGAAACACAAGGAACTATTGGGATAGAAAATGAATTAACTGCAGAACAGATTTCAAAGGCAGATGTGGTTATTTTAGCAGTAGATGTAAAAATTTCTGGTCGTGAAAGATTTGACGGAAAAAGAATCATTCAAGTTCCAACAGAAATTGCAATTAAATCACCAAATAAATTAATTGAAAAAGCGGCAGAAGTTGTTCTGCAAAATAACTAATTTTTAAAAATGAGAGGAGAGAGATAGAAAATGGAAGTAAAAAATATTGTCGATTTAAAAACAATCAAAACCAAGATGCGTTCTAAAACTAAAGATGAAGCATTGAAAGAATTAACTGAATTATTGTTAAAAAATGAATACATTACTGATGTTGATGGTTTTATGAAAGATATTTACGCTAGAGAAGCAGAGGGACAAACTGGAATTGGTGGTTATATTGCTATTCCTCACGGGAAAAGTAATTTCGTGAAGAAAATAGGAGTAGCTATTGGAATCATTGAAGAAGAAATTCCTTGGGAAACATTAGATGGCAAAGGAGTAAAGGGAATCATACTTTTTGCTGTAGGCAATGACAATGAAGGAGCTCAAAATCATTTGAAATTATTATCATTATTTGCAAGAAAGTTAGGGAATGACGAAGTAGTTGAAAAGTTATTACAGTCAAAAAAAGCTGAAGATGTAGAAGATGCTTTTAGTAATTAAAAAGGAGAGAGAATATGAAAATAGTAGGAGTAGCAGCATGTACAGTTGGAATCGCTCATACGTACATTGCACAAGAAAAATTAGAAAATGCTGCAAAAAAAGCAGGTTACGATATTACCATTGAAACACAGGGAACAATAGGAATAGAAAATGAATTAACTGCAGAACAAATTGCAGAAGCAGATGTGGTTATTTTAGCAGTGGATGTGAAAATTTCTGGACGTGAAAGATTCGACGGGAAAAGAATGATTCAAGTTCCAACGGAAGTCGCAATTAAATCACCCAATAAATTAATTGAAAAAGCGGTAGAAATTGTTGAACAAAGTAATCGAGAAGCTGTATAGGAGGAAGGAAAATGAAAAAAATTAAAGAATTGAATCTTAAAGGTCATTTATTGACAGCGATTTCATATTTGATTCCAATTGTTTGTGGTGCAGGTTTTTTAATCGCAATTGGTATGGCTTTTGGAGGTACTAGTCAACCTCAATTGATCCAAGGTGAATTCTCTATTTGGGATGCTTTTGCAACAATGGGTGGAGCAGGATTAGGCCTGTTGCCTGTAGTTATAGCTACAGGAATTGCTTACTCAATTGCAGGAAAGCCAGGGATAGCGCCAGGTTTTATCATTGGATTAACAGCTAACGCAATTGGGGCTGGATTTATTGGAGGACTTTTGGGAGGATACTTAGCCGGCTACCTTGTGATGGCTACTTTAAAATACGTTAAAGTACCTAAGTGGGCTAAAGGATTAATGCCAACTTTGATTATTCCATTTTTAACGTCAGTTATTGGTGGTTTGATGATGATTTACATTATTGGTTTGCCAATTGCCGCTTTTACATCTTTATTGACAAATGCTTTAGATAGTTTAGGATCTTCTTCATTGCTATTATTTGGTGGAGTTATAGGGTTATTGAGTGGGGTTGACTATGGTGGACCTATTAATAAAACTGTATTTGCATTTGTATTGACCATGCAAGCAGAAGGTCTGAATGGTCCAATAACAGCATTACAATTAGTAAATACAGCAACACCAATCGGTTTTGGATTAGCCTATTTTATAGCAAAATTGTTCAGAAAAAATATTTATACACCAGTAGAAGTTGAAACATTGAAATCAGCAGTTCCAATGGGCGTTATTAACATTGTTGAAGGTGTCATTCCAATCGTTATGAATGATATTGTTCGTGGTGTAATTGCAACAGCTATCGGTGGAGCAGCCGGCGGAGCAGTGTCTATGGTATTAGGAGCAGATGCAACTGTACCATTTGGAGGAGTATTGATGATTCCGACGATGTCTAGACCGTGGGCAGGAGTTGCGGCACTGGTAGTAAACATTCTTGTAACAGGAGTAACGTTAGCTTTAATTAAGAAAAATGTGACACAAGACGATATGAATATGCAATCAGAAGTTGAAGAAGCAGATATTGACCTAGATGATATCCAAATTTTCTAATAAGTATCTGCAAAAATTTTGTGAAATAATTAAAATAGATGGAGGAAAGATAAAGTATGAAAAAAGTAGAAGTGTCACCGTCATTAATGACAATGGACTTGGATAGATTTAAAGAACAAATCACCTTTTTAAATAATCATGTAGACTCATACCATATTGATATTATGGATGGGCATTATGTTCCTAACATTACATTGTCTCCATGGTTTATCGAAGAAGTGCGAAAAATAAGTGACTTGCCTATGTCTGCCCATCTTATGGTTACAGATCCAAGTTTTTGGGTTCAACAACTAGTGGATTTAAAATGTGAATGGATTTGCATGCATGCAGAAGTCCTGGATGGATTGGCATTTCGATTGATTGATCAAATACAAGATGCGGGATTAAAAGCAGGAGTAGTGTTAAATCCTGAAACGCCTATTGAGACAATATTTCCTTATATTGAATTAGTGGATAAAATTACCATTATGACCGTTGATCCTGGTTTTGCTGGACAACGTTTTATTGATAGTACACTAGATAAAATAGTTGCTTTGAGAGAATTACGTGAAGAAAATGGTTATCATTATGTTATTGAAATGGACGGATCTTCCAATCGAAAAACATTTAAGAAAATTGATGCAGCTAATCCCGATATTTATATTGTGGGGCGCAGTGGTTTATTTGGATTAGATGATGACATTGAAAAATCTTGGGACATCATGAATAAAGATTATGAGGAAATGACTGGAAAAGTCATCTCGTAAAATAAAAAAGAATCGCTTTAGCGGTTCTTTTTTGTATGCGACTAATATGTTTTATTCTATAGCCAAGAGAACACTAATTTATTAGTTGTGGTAAAATGAAACCGAATTCAATTAGGGAGGAATAAAAAATGACATTTCAATTAAGCGTAAACGAATTAGCAAATATGGTGGATCACACTTTATTAAAAGCTGATGCAAAGAAAGCTGGATTTGAAAAATTGTGTCAAGAAGCTGATGAATATGGGTTTAAAATGGTGGCTATCAATTCAGCGCCTGTTTCTCTATGTAGAGAATTGCTAAAAGAAAGTCCAGTTCATGTAGGAGCAGCGATTGGTTTTCCATTGGGGCAGACCACCATGGCTACAAAAATTTTTGAAGTCACGGATGCCATCAAAAATGGGGCAGATGAAATCGACTATGTAATCAATATTAGTGAATTAAAAGACGGTAACTTAGCCTATATTGAACAAGAAATGAAAGAAATCGTAGCTATTTGTCAAATAAATCATGTTTTAAGTAAAGTGATCTTAGAAAATTGTTATCTAACAGTTGAAGAAAAAATAGCTGTTTGTGAAATTGCTAAAAGAGTGAAACCTAATTTTGTGAAAACATCAACTGGTTTTGGTACTAGCGGAGCTACAGTAGAAGATGTAAAGCTTATGAAAGAGGCAGTTGGATTAGACGTCAAAGTGAAAGCAGCAGGGGGAATACGGGACTTTGAAACTGCCAAGGCAATGGTGAAAGCTGGTGCTGAACGATTAGGAACAAGTTCAGGGATTAAAATTATTAATGAGTATAAATCAATGATTAAGGAGTCCTAATATAATCCTTATATAATAAACCAAAATAAAAAGAGTGAGTTTTTAACTCGCTCTTTAGAAATCAGCATTAGTAAATTAAGCTTCAATGGTTATGATGATCGAATGGAAAATAAACAAGAAGAAACTTTATTAAAAGTTTCTTCTTATTTTTCTCTACATGATTGAAGAATAAAACTACTTATAAACTGTTATTTTTGTAAGAACTCTTTTAAAGCATCAACTAGTGGTGTCAATGGTTTGCCTAGCGTTTGTTCAAAATCATCTGACATAACATCCAATTCTCCATTACGAATATCATTTTGAATCATTAAGATGAACCCGACAACTGACTCAGGGATGGCATTATTAGTTAATGCAGTTTGATAATCACTATCATTCATTTTAATGACCTCAAATGCTGTTCCACTAGCAATTTTAAGAGCTTCTGCTAATTCTACATAAGTAATAGGATTGCCTGATAATTCAAGTACTTCTGGTGTTGATGCTTGTCCAGTTAAGACATTGACAGCAGCTTCGGCATATTCACGTTTTAACGCCCAACCCGTTTTGCCGTCTCCAGCAGAGTACGTAAAAGGGTGGCCAGCTACTGCAGCATTTAGTGTGTCCTTTTCGTTTTCTATATACCAGTTGTTGCGTAAAAAAGTGTGGGAAATGTTGGATTCAGAAATTAATTGTTCCGTTAAAATATGGTCTTGAGCTAAAGGACTTTTGGATTCAGCACCTTTAGGGAAACTTGTATAGGCAATAAATGAAATGCCAGTCTTTTTAGCAGCATTTACAACATTTTTGTGCTGCTCACCGCGTGAAACTGCTGCACCAGGTTGTGAGGAAACAAATAATAAACGATCGATGCCGTTGAATGCCTCAATCAAACTTGCATAGTCGCCAAAATCACAAATACGAACCTCAACTCCATGTTCACGCAGTATAGCAGCTTTTTCTTCTGTTCGTGCTAATACCACAATTTCATTTAACTCAACTTGTTCTTTTAAATAATGTAAGGCATAAGTGCCTAGTTCTCCTGTTGCGCCTGTTAATAAGTACTTCATTTGGTATCAACCTTCCTACTAGTTAGATTCTTAGCTTGTTTCTTTCAAGTTCTACTATTATAATAGGACTCTAAGTAACTTATGTAAAGTAAGTACTTTGGAGTTACTTAGTGACTAATAAGTAACTAATGTGAAAGGACAGGGTTTCTATGCGTAACAAAGTTGTAGCTTGTCCAGTAGAGACGACATTATTGTTGATAAATGATCGCTGGAAAGTAATGATATTAAGAGAGCTGTTAGATGGCACTAAACGATTTGGTGAATTAAGAAAAGCTATTGGAACGGTTTCGGCAAAAGTTTTGACGTCACATTTACGGTCTATGGAAGAAGATGGGTTGGTTGATCGTGAAATTTTTGCAGAAGTCCCTCCACGTGTAGAGTATACATTGACGGAATTAGGCAATAGTTTAAAACCAATTTTAGATGCGATGAAGGAATGGGGCACAAACTATCAAGAAATGGTTACGGTTGAAGTTGAACAGCCAAAAGTGTAACCGAAGAATCATTCATTAAAAGGAGAGAGTAAATATGAGTTTAAATAAGCAAGAGATTGAAAAAGCTGGTGTTCCTTTTTGGACGAGTGATTTAGTGTTGAAGCAAGTGATTTATTACGACACGAATCATAAAGCTTTGTTAGTTGAACCGATTCCTGGATTATAAATTAAGCTCTACCTATAATAAAAGAGAAGACAAATAATATAAGCGACAAAGATCAGCAGTTGAAAGGGGAATAACAATGGGATTATTAGTAGATGGTAAATGGCATGATCAATGGTACGACACAGAAGGCAATGGAGGGAGATTCATTCGTCAGGAATCACAATTCCGCAATTGGATCACGCCGGATGGAAGTGCTGGACCAACTGGTGAAGCCGGCTTTAAAGCAGAACCTGGACGTTATCATTTGTACGTAGCGTTGGCGTGTCCTTGGGCAAACCGTGCATTAATCATGCTTAACCTAAAAGGGTTAGAAGAGATGATATCGGTATCTATTGTGAATCTTTTGATGGCCGAAAATGGTTGGACATTTGAATCAGAAGAAGGGGTGATTCCGGATCCAGTCATTGATGCAAATTTTCTTTATGAAGTCTATACGCATGTGGAATCAGGTTATAGTGGACGAGTGACTGTGCCTGTTTTATATGACTTGAAACAAAATAAAATTGTAAATAATGAGTCTTCTGAAATCATGCGTATCTTAAATTCCGCATTTGATGACGTCGGTGCAAAGGAAGGCGATTATTATCCTGAAGCATTGCGTCCAGAAATTGATGCGATCAATGAGAAAGTGTATCATGCAGTTAATAATGGAGTGTACAAAGCTGGATTTGCTACGAAGCAAGAAGTTTATCAAGAAGAAGTGATGAATTTATTTGCTGCGTTAGATGAACTTGAAGAGCGCCTAGAAGAGAATCGTTACTTAGTTGGGGAGCAAATTACGGAAGCAGACTGGCGTTTATTCACTACGCTGATTCGTTTTGACAGTGTTTATCACGGTCATTTTAAATGCAATATCAAACGCATTACAGAGTACAAAAACCTATGGCGCTACACACGAGAATTATACAACTGGCCAGGAATAGCGGAAACAGTGAACTTTAAACATATCAAAGACCATTACTACCGCAGTCATAAAAATATCAATCCGACCGGCATCGTTCCAACAGGACCGGAATTGGATTTTAGTTTAGATTAAAATAGATAGTAAGAGAGATAAAGGGGCCATTACATGAAAACTACTGCAATACGCTTTTTGATAGGAGCAATGGTTATTTTAGGAGTAACAGGTTGTGCAAATTTAGAAGGAAAAAGCAACAGTAAACTCGAAAATACAGGTGATTATGGTGTATTTTTGAGTTTAGATGGAAGTGAAGCAATCGAAGCTAGTGAAGGTTACGAAACGGTCATTATTGATGCACAAAATCTCTCCGAAGCAGAAATTACTGAGATGCAAGATCGAGGACAAAAAGTTTATAGTTATTTAAATGTAGGATCATTGGAAACTTACAGGCCTTACTATGAAGAATTTCAGTATCTTACTTTGAGGCCTTATGAAAATTGGGAAGAAGAATATTGGGTCGATGTAACCAATGAAGACTGGCAAAAATTTAGTGCCGTTACTTTAGCTAACGAACTACTTGATAAGGGAATTGATGGCTTTTGGATCGATAATGTAGATGTATACTGGCAATTTCAAACAAAAGAAACGTATATTGGAGTGGAAAAGATTTTAAAGACACTCATGAGCTATGGCAAACCGGTCCTTATTAATGGAGGAAATGAATTTGTTAGTGCATATTTACAGCAAAATCAGCAAATAGATGATATTTTGACTGGTGTAAACCAAGAAACCGTCTTTTCAGCTATTGATTTTGAGGAAGATAAGCTGAGTACTCAAACAAAAGAAAATCAAACCTACTACTTAAATTATTTAGATACAGTTGATAAAGCTGGGAAAGAGATCTATTTGCTTGAATACTCTACAAAAAAAGAGCTGGCTAAAGATGTCCATGATTATGCGACTAAAAGAGGCTGGCAGTATTATATATCCGATTCGGTTGAGTTGGATAATTGAATCGAATTGGTTGGAACAAAACATGATAAGAAAGGAAATAGGGAGACAGGAGCTTTCTAAACAGTTGATATATAACGTTTAATGATAATAGTAAGAAATATTCGAGTTTCTATCGAAAAATAATAAGTTTTATTTATATAAGAATCCCACGCGTCCTTTTATCCAAAAGAATATGTGAGGTTCTTATCTTCTTTTTTATAAACAAAGGTCAAAAATCAAAGGGATTGCTTATTAGAGTCTACCACGGATAACATGTGCTTCTAATTCTTTTTAATTCTTTATTTAGTTCTTAATGGGCCAAGTAACTAGCAATCACAGATAATGTTTCAATGAGACACGGAGTAGATTTGACTTTTTTTCTCTATAGAGATAAAAAAAAGTCTGTAGAAGTCATTGACTCCTGCAGACTTTTTTGAATTGACTGGTATATATCTAAAAGTTGTTGTCTTGGTTAGCAATAGGACTAAGCAAAGATAAATCAGAATTTTACTCTGTTTCTCCATTCTCTTCAATGTCTTCGATTAGTTTTTTCATTTCTGCAATTTCCTCTTTTTGAGTTTTAATAATGGTATCCCTTAGTTCTTGTACACGAGGATCAGATACATCTGCTCGTTCACTGGTTAGGATAGCAATTGAGTGATGAGGAATCATTGCTTTCATCCAAGAAGAATCATCAATAGTTGCTTGACTTCTTACCAACCAAAGTGAAATACCAAACGTAAGAATAGAAACGCCTAAAATAATGTAATTCAATTTTTTCTTTTGATACATTTTCCACATAAACAGTAGCATGATAATAGCCATTACGGATCCCATCATGATAGACATATAGACTCGAGTTTCACTAAACGTAAAATGAGACAGTTCAAAAATATTGAAGAACATTAAAAAATACATCACAACAGTAGAGGTCAAAATCATTAAACCAAAACGAATGTAACTTTTCACACTATCTCCTCCTTAAGGTATCTAACTAACTAGACTAAAAATTTAGAGCACCGAAGCTATATAAGTTAAATTTATAGTAACATTTAATTTTACTTTGTTAAAATACCTTGCTTATAATCGTAGACTGTTTCTATGAATGTATAGAAATTTGGACTGTTTTCAAAAATGCAGAAGCTGATTTCGAAAGAATTTAATTTTTTAAATTAGAGAATCATACTAAATTCTCTATTGTTAGCACTAAAAACAGACAAATGGAATCAAACCAAAATGAATAATGCAAACAATTGGAAATTTTATTAAAGAAGCGTTACCATGAAAATAGATACAAATAAAAAAGGAGGAAATATTCATGTCAATAAAAGTAGCGATTAATGGATTTGGACGTATTGGGCGTTTGGCATTGCGTCGGATGTTGGAAAAAGATACAGACTTAGAGGTTGTTGCAATCAATGATTTGACGAGTAATGAGGACTTGGTTTATTTGTTAAAATACGATACCTCACAAGGACGTTTTCCATATAATGTAGAAGTTGGGAACGACGCGATCGTGGTAGATGGAAAAGAGATCAAATCGTTTGAAGAAAAAGATGCAAGTAATTTGCCGTGGGGTGATTTAGGAATCGACATCGTTTTGGAATGTACCGGCTTCTATACTTCAGCGAAAAAATCACAGGCTCACTTGGATGCAGGCGCAAAACGAGTATTAATCTCAGCTCCAGTAAAAGCTGCGGGAGCAGAAGTAGACAATACGAAAACAATCGTTTATGGTGTAAATCATGATTCGCTTGATGAAAATGACAAAATCGTTTCTGCAGCATCTTGCACCACGAATTGTTTGGCACCAATGGCCAATGTACTGAACAAAAAATATGGCATCAATAGTGCTTTGATGTCAACAATTCATGCTTATACAGCATCACAAGCATTACAAGATTCACCAGGTGGACGTAAAAACCGTGCAGGAGCACAAAATGCTATTCCGGCTTCAACAGGTGCTGCTAAAGCAGTAGGAAAAGTTATTCCTGAATTAGAAGGAAAAATTGACGGAACTGCTGTCCGCATTCCGACTATTACGGGATCAATGACCGAATTGTATTCTGTTTTGGATAAAGAGGTAACAGTGGAAGAAGTAAACGCTGCAATGAAAGAAGCTTCGAATGAGGCATTCTTATATAATGAAGATGAAATCGTTTCTTCAGACGTTATTGGAGTACCAGCTGGCTCAATTTTTGATGCCACTCAAACCAAAGTAATTGAAGGCTCTAAGGGACAATTAGTCAAAACCGTTGCTTGGTACGATAACGAGTATGGATTTGTGTCTAACATGGTAGGAACCTTAGAACATTTTGCGAATATTAAATAAATTATTTTTAACTAGTGGGAGGTAATGAGCTTCCCGCTTTTTTTTGTGTGCATAAATGAATCAAAAATACTGATTATTAATCTTTATTTATTCGATTAAGACTGTTCTTTAATGATATCGATAGTTGTTTTTCGGGTATCTGTTGAACGACCAATTTTAATGAGGTGATTCAAGTTTAGTTCATAATCTGCAGTAAAGACGATAGAATACAAAAGATTCAATAGATAAATGACAGATGTGGTTGAGGTGAAATTTCCGATTTTAGAATAAAGTTTTTCTCGAGTAGTGATTTTTAATGAACAATCGCTATGTGTTGCGATAAAATTATCTCCTATACTCGTTAAGCTAATAGTGGAGGCTCCTTGCTTTTTCAAAATTTCCATGCATTTTATGAAAGAATCATCTTCACCTGTGTATGAAATAATAAGGGCACAAGTTCTGTTGCCGCTATTAAAAGCCTCATACGTACTATAATCATAAGTGGAAGAAATAGTAATTTTTTTGTTGATTCTACGCATCTTAGTGACGAAGTCTTGAGCAATGAGTGCGTTCGTTTGGCTCGCGAATACTTTGATCTCGTCAGCATGTAGTAAGAGTTTTTGTGCGTGCTCCAAATCTTGAGAATCTATTAGTGATAAAGTGTCCTGAATAGTATTTTGTTGCAGTGTGCTTATTTTATGGGCAATAGAAACCAAATGATCCGTTTGATCATATGGTAAGTTTGCGTCAATAGCTGTAAAGTGGCTATTGAGGTATTGCCATTCTTCAAGGTAAGCTTCTTTTAAGTCTAGCCAACCCTTAAATCCCATTTTTTTCGCTACACGAATAAGGCTCGTAGGATTCGTATGAGTTAAATCTGCAATTTTTTGAGTCGTCATGTCTTGTAAGCCTTCAGGATGATCTATGAGGTAACTTACTAGTACTTGTTCAGCATCTGAAAATGAAGTATGTTTTAATCGTTCAATAAGCAGCATAAAAAGACTCCTTCCTTACACAAATAGTATATGTTTTTGTGTACAGGTTTTACAAGAGGAATCGTTAAATTTAGAAAGTATGTGTAAGAATCTTCTACTTGTATATAAGAGATTGAAATCATGAAACCGTTTAGATAAGATGTAAGTAAGATAAAACTGAGTTTATTAGGAGGAAAAAAGATGGGATTTAATAAAGATTTTCTTTGGGGTGGGGCTACTGCTGCTAATCAAAGTGAAGGTGGTTATAACGCGGATGGCCGAGGTTTAGCGAATGTAGATGTCGTTCCAATTGGAGAAGACCGTTACCCAATCATAACAGGTCAAATGAAACATCTGGATTTTGATGAAGACCATTTTTATCCAGCTAAAGAAGCCATTGATATGTACCATCATTATAAGGAAGATATTGCTTTATTTAGAGAAATGGGATTTAAATCTTATCGTTTTAGCTTGGCTTGGACACGTATTTTTCCAAAAGGCGATGAGGCTGAACCAAATGAAGCAGGGTTGCAATTTTATGATAACCTTATCGATGAATGTCTTAAGTACGGCATCGAACCCATTGTTACGATTACACATTTTGATATGCCAATCCATTTAATTAAAGAATATGGGGGATGGCGCAGTCGTAAAGTAGTTGGTTTTTATAAAAATTTGGTCACCGTATTATTTAATCATTATAAAGGAAAAGTAAAGTATTGGATCACTTTCAATGAAATCAATATGTTGTTGCATGCACCGTTTATGGGAGCTGGGTTAGTATTTGAAGAGGGTGAAAACGAAGAACAAGTAAAATATACAGCAGCTCATCATGAATTAGTAGCCAGTGCGTTAGCGACCAAAATCGCGCATGAAGTAGATCCAGAAAATAAAGTCGGCTGTATGATTGCAGCTGGACAGTATTATCCGAATACACCCAATCCTGCAGATGTTCGTCAAGCTCAAGTAGACAATCAAGAAAATTATTTTTTTATTGACGTACAGTCTCGTGGCGAATACCCTAACTATGCACTGAAACGCTTGTTTAATGAAGGAATCGAAATTCCTTTTGAAGAAGGAGATAAGGAATTATTGAAAGAGCATACGGTTGACTATATTACGTTCTCTTATTATTCTTCGCGAGTTTCTGCCGCTCAAGAGGGACAAGAAAAAGCAGGTGGGAATATATTTGATTCCATTAAAAATCCTTATTTAGAAGAAAGCGAATGGGGCTGGCAAATCGATCCAATTGGCTTCCGTATCACAATCAATGAATTGTATGACCGTTATCAAAAACCGTTGTTTGTCGTTGAAAATGGATTAGGAGCGGTCGATACGCCTCGTGCAGACGGTTCTATAGTAGATGATTACCGCATTGATTATTTAAAACAGCATATCGAGGCAATGAAAGAAGCCGTGGACGAAGATGGAGTAGAACTTTTAGGGTATACGACTTGGGGATGTATCGATTTGGTTTCCGCGTCAACTGGAGAAATGAAAAAAAGATATGGCTTTATTTATGTAGACCGTGACAATGAAGGCAATGGAACAATGGCGCGTTCGAAGAAAAAATCTTTTGACTGGTATAAACAAGTGATTGCTTCTAATGGTGAAAAGGTAGACTATACAAAAGGATAATTTAGTTTGAAGGTCATGCTTATTGTTTAGTATGACCTTTTTAAGGAGGTTACTATGGAATCAAACTATGTTTTTTTAGATGTGGATGGAACATTAGTAAATTATTCTAATGAATTACCGAATTCTACAGTCAAAGCTATTAAAACTGCACAAGACAACGGTCATAAAGTGTACCCGGTGACTGGGCGCAGCAAGGCTGAAATGTATGCTGAACTATTAGAAATCGGTTTTGATGGGTATATTGGTGGAAATGGCAACTATGTTGAAAGCAATGATGAAGTTATTTTGCATCAATTAATAACAGCAGAACAAGAAAAAATGATCGTCGATTGGTTGAACAATCGTGGATTAGCTTTTTATTTAGAGTCTAATAACGGATTATTTGCAAGTCAACAGTTTGAGACACGAGGAGAGCAAACGGTTAAAGAATATGTTGCTTATAAAGGGAAAACTGGGGCAGAAGGAATGACGGTGCGACAAGCATTTCCAGAAATGATTTTTGATGGGCAATTGTATCGAGCTGACGTGAACAAAGTCAGTTTTATTTTAGAAGAGTATGAAGATTACCTAGCTGCAGCCGAGTTTTTTTCTGACTTTCAAGTAGGTACTTGGGGAGGTATAGGTGAACAAGCTTTGTTTGGAGATATTGCTTTAGCAAACATTACAAAACAAACAGCTATCAAAAAATTATTAGAACATCATGGAGTTGATCAGAAGAACACGATAGCTTTTGGCGATGCAAAAATAGATATTCCTATGCTTGAGTATTGTGAAATAGGTGTAGCAATGGGAAATGGCGGTAAAGAAATAAAAGCTATGGCTGATTACATAACCGATAGTGTTGATAAAGACGGACTGGAAAAAGCCTTCCGCCATCTTGGTTTGATAGAGTAAATTCGATTGAATTTAGTAAAAGTGGAGTAACATTTGATGCTTCAATTAGTAAATGGTATTATAAGTTTATATAAATCTAATTTAACTTGCTCTTCTTTCTTATAACTAATATAAGAATGAGAGCCAATTAAATCTGAACAGGCGGTGAACTCTTATAGGTTCATGCGGCCGGATCACACATGTGTGATAGCAGAGTAGTGCTAAAAAGGCACACCTGTGGGACAGTACTACTGTCCTATAGGTGTGTCTTTTTTATTTTTTATTAAGGAGGGGAAATCTAACCACTAACTTAAAAATAATTACAGAATGGAAGAGGGAAATGTTGAAGTTTTTAAGCAATACGCGTTCAGGACAGTTTTTAGTCATTGGAGTCTTTTTTACGATTATTGGATTTATTTTAAATACGATGGGAAGTTTTTATAGTTCAATTTCTTTTTATGGGGCAATTTTCTTTTTAGGGTTCTTTTCAGCTGAAAAAGCTGTGACAGAAACAATCCATTCTAAATCTCCAAATGTTGATTTGCTAATGGTTTTAGCAGCATTAGGTGCATGTTTGATTCATTATGAATCAGAAGGAGCTGTATTATTGCTCATTTTTGCTGGCTCAGAAGCTCTAGAATCCTATGCAACCAATAAATCAAAAAGTGCTATTTCTGAGTTGCTATCTCATGTACCTTCTACAGCGCAACTGCTAAAAGATAATGATGAAGTTAGTGAAGTACCTACTGAAATGTTAAAAGTTGGTGACATTGTAGTCGTTTCAAAAGGAGCACAGATACCTATTGATGGGTATTCCGACCGAAAAACACAAATCAATGAATCCAGCCTTACTGGGGAATCAATGCCGGTTGAAAAAGAAAAGGGAGCCGAAGTATTTTCTGGAACTTTCAATGAAGGGAATGCCTTTCATCTTGAAGTGAATAAAACGAGTGATCAAACCGTCTTCTCAAATATTATACGGATGGTAGAAGAAGCGCAGAAAAGCCCTTCGAAAATTTCGAAAATTATTGATCGTTTTGAAACGAAATACGTGCTAGTAGTTTTAATTATGGTCCCATTATTCATTGCGAGTCTTTATTATTTTAATGGGTATAGCTTTGAGGAAGCTTTTTATAGAGGAATGGTTTTATTAACCGTTGCTAGTCCATGTGCTTTGGTCGCTTCTGCTACACCAGCAACACTAAGTGCTATCAGTAATGGAGCAAAAAATGGGGTGTTAGTTAAAGGCGGAGCAGCAATGGAGTCTTTGAATACGATGGATATTTTATATAGCGATAAAACAGGTACACTGACATTTGGGGATTTCAGAGTATTAAATTATGAAGTTCCAGAAGATATTCTGAATGAAGTGGTTTATATGGAACAACAATCTAACCATCCAATAGCTAATGCTATTGTGGCAGCTTTTGAAAACAGAAAATTTAAAGACATTGATACTTCAGAACCTGTGGAGGAAATAGCTGGACAAGGCGTTAGAAAAGGATCAATTGAAATAGGGAAACCAAGTACGTTTATTGGGTATCCTGATAAAAATTATTATCTTGATAAAGTAGTTGAAGAAAATACGACTATTTTTGTAGCGAAAAGTAATGAAATTGTGGGGTACATTTCTCTTTCTGATGAAATTCGGTATGAAGCAATCGAAGCAGTAGCTGGTTTTCAAAAAGAAGGTATTCAAGTTGTACTTTTGACTGGAGACAATGAAATGGTTGCTTCGAAAGTTGCTAAGGAAGTCAAAGTAAATGATTATGTAGCAAATTGTCTTCCAGAAGATAAGATTAAACACATCTTAAAAAGTCAGCGAAATAAAAAGGTGGTAGGCATGGTTGGAGATGGAATCAATGATGCACCCGCATTAGCGAATGCGGAGATCGGCATTGCTATGGGTAGTGGATCATCGGTGGCCATAGAGTCAGCTGATGTGGTGATTGTAAAAAATGATTTAGCTAAATTGCTTTATAGTTATCACCTGAGCAAAAGATTGAACGGAATTATTAAACAAAATATTTTCTTCTCGATCAGTGTGATCATCATGCTGATGATTTTAAACCTTTTAGGTTATTTAGATTTGCCGGTAGGAGTTGTCTTCCATGAAGGATCAACGATTTTAGTTATTTTGAATGGATTACGTTTGTTGCGTTAAAAAAATATAAAAGCGTGTGAGCCTATTGGAATTTCCGATAGGCTCACACACTTTTTATTGGTTTTAATCTTTTAGTTGTTTCCTTGCTGTATAAAATTCTTTATAAGCCAGGTAACTAGCAATCACAGATGCAATACTTGTAGTGGATAGCAACATAAAGGTAACCATGATTTGGTACTTTATCGCATGCGTAGGGTTTACGCCAGCAAACATTAATCCTGACATCATACCGGGTAAACTAACAATTCCGATTGTCTTTGCAGATTCTATTGTTGGGAGCATTCCTGCACGAATACTATCACGTACTATAGAGATAGAAGCTTGTTTTAAATTTGCCCCTAGGGCCAATTTTTCTAATACTTGTTGACGTTGGTCTTTAAATTTCGAGTTCAAATTACGGTAACAAATTCCAATCGCAATCATTGAGTTACTGGCAATCATTCCTGATATTGGAATAACCTGAGAAGGGATGAATAAAATAGCTCCTGATAATAGTAAAACAATCAAAGTTAAACTAGTAGCTGTTAAGATTGCAATAAAAGATATTTTAAATGCATTTGATATACCATTGCTTTTCTTCCCCGCATTAAAAGAGGCATTAAAAATAATAACTAAAACAAGTGCTAATGTCACAATAATATTATTTAATTTAAAGACATAGCCCAATAAATAACCAACAGCAAATAGTTGAATAACGGCTCGAACAACACCGATTAAAATATCTTTACCTAAGCCTAACTTTTCTTTATAAACAACAATAAGTGCTATACCAACTAAGGCAGTTGCAAAGAATAAGGATGAATTATTAATAGCTAAGTTCATTTCGGTTCCTCCATTTCGCCATTAACTAATTGAATAATACGATTTGAAGCTTGAATCTCTACTGCATTATGGGTGACCCACAAGATTGTAACACCCTGTTCGTGATTGAGATTACGAATTAAATTACGAATAATTTCTTGGTTTTCATGATCTAACGCGCTGGTTACTTCATCTAGTAAGAGGACTTTAGGCATAAATAAAACATTACGAATCAATGCTACCCTTTGCTTTTCCCCACCAGACAATGCGTTGACTGATTTAGTTAAATACTCTGCTCCTAAACCAACTTTTTTTAAAGCATCTAAGGCTTTTTTTTCATTAAAAGGCTGATCTCTGATAACGAATGGGAACATTAGATTATCTTTTACAGTTTCTCCAAAAAGCGTTGCTGTTTGGAAACAGTAGGATACTTCTTTGCGATAATCAGTAGGTTCGTAGTCATCAATTGGTTTACTTTGATAAGAAACGGTTCCTTCAGTTGGAGACAAGAGTGAAGCAATAATTTTTAATAAGGTACTTTTTCCACTTCCTGAGGGTCCTGTAATCGTTAAGAATTCTCCCTCTTCAACAGACAGCGTTATTCCTTTTAAAATAGCTTTTCCATCTAATTCGTAGCCTAGTTGGGTTGTGTTTAATAGTGGTGTCTCCATATATTCTCCTCCTTAGTCTATATTTAATAAATTACAAAAAATGAGAGTCCAATATTTAGAGCTGTTGCTCAAATATTTGGACTCAAAACAGTCTTTTTTTATAAAGCGAGGCTTTTTTTAGTGTTCATTAGGATCGTTTTCTGCGTCTTCATGAGTTGGGTGTATAGTACCTTCAACATGATCAGGACCAGCATAAATGGTATATAATTTTAGTGGTTTGTCACTAGTATTTTTAATATTGTGCCACATATCTGCTGGAACCAATACTGCTTCATCTTCAGAAACAACTTGTTCAAAATTTAAGTTATCTTCAGAAGGTCCCATTTGGCATAGCCCTTGGCCTTCTTCGATGCGAATAAATTGATCAATTCCATGATGAACTTCTAGGCCAATATCATCGTTTGGTTGAATAGTCATGACGGTTACTTGTAATTTAGCGCCTGTCCATATCGTTGTACGGTAGTTATCATTTTGCACTGTAGCATCTTCAATATTTACAACATAAGGTTTTTTGCCATGATCTTTAAAATCAATACTCATTATCCTAATCACTCCATTTCGTAATAGTTATTTAATTATAATAATTACAATCTAAACATAGCAAATTATCAGTTGAAAAACAAGTATTAATGCCTTGAATGTGGCTACTATTTTTTTAGTAGGTTTTAAACAAATATGCTTTACAATTTATACCCCTTGGAGTATTATGTATAAATACGGTACAGGGTATTATGTTAGAAAGGATATTTAGTAACAAAAATAGAAAATAAATTAAAAATAGGAGGAATAAAGATGTTTTTTAAAACAGTAGCATCTATTTCAACCAATGAATTGGAGAAAAAGTTAGTGGAGAAACCACAAATTATTGATGTACGTGAAGCTCATGAGTTTCAGGGAGGTCATATACCTGGAGCTAAAAATGTCCCATTAGGTAAAATTGCTAATTATACCCCCAAAGGTAAAACTTATGTCATCTGTCAATCTGGCATGCGTAGCAAAAAAGCTTCGAAATTTCTAATGAAACAAGGTTACGATGTAGTAAATGTTCGCGGAGGCATGTCTTCTTGGACTGGAGCTAAAAAGGGAGGGAAATTGTGATGAAAGTTGTTATTATAGGAGGAGTCGCTGGTGGAATGTCTGCAGCTACGCGCTTAAGACGTTTGAATGAAACGGCTGAAATCATTGTATTAGAAAAAGGTCCGTATGTATCGTTTGCTAACTGTGGTCTACCGTATTATGTCGCTGGTGAAATTGAAGAACGCAGTGACTTGTTGGTTCAAACACCAGAAGCTTTACAAGCGCGTTTTGAACTAGATGTTCGTCCACATAGTGAAGCAGTAGCAATAGATGCTTCGTTAAAGGAAGTAACTGTTCGAACATCAGAAGGAGACTATACCTTATCTTACGATAAATTAATTCTTTCTCCAGGTGCTAAGCCGTTTATCCCACCAGCTAAAGGGATCGAAGAAGCAAAGAATATTTTCAAATTGCGTTCGGTTCCTGATGTTGATGCAATCACGGATTTCATGGAATTACATCAGCCTAAAAAAGCTGTCGTTATTGGAGCTGGATTTATTGGTTTAGAAATGGCTGAAAGTTTAGTTCATCGTGGATTAGACGTTACAATTATTGAGAAAGCACCACACGTTTTGCCGCCTTTAGATGAAGAAATGGCCGCTTATATCACTAAAGAATTAAAAGCTAATGGGGTCAAATTGTATACAGGACTGGCTGCTGAATCATTTGAAGCAGAAGGAAAAGTAGTTGTACTTGATAATGGTGAACGCTTAGACAGTGATCTAACATTAATGTCGGTAGGGGTTAAACCTGAAACGACATTGGCTCTAACTGCAGGTATTGAAACAGGCGTACGTGGTGGGATAGTGGTGAACGAATACTATGAAACAAGCCAAAAAGATATCTATGCTGTCGGAGATGCGATTGTAGTAAAACAACAAATTAATGGAGAAGATACGATGATTGCTTTAGCTTCTCCAGCTAATCGTCAAGGCAGACAAGTTGCTGATGTGATCAGTGGATTGCCGCGAAAAAATAAAGGAAGTATCGGTACGGCAATTGTCCGTGTATTCAATCAAGTGGCCGCTTCAACTGGTTTAAACGAAAGACAATTGAAAATGGCAAATGAAAAATTTGAAATCGTTCATATCCAAGGGAAAAGTCATGCCGGTTATTATCCAAATGCAGGTACTATTTTGCTAAAAATATTATTTAATCCTGAAAACGGAAAAATCTATGGTGCACAAGCGATAGGTGAAGATGGAGTAGATAAACGCATTGATATCATTGCAACAGCAATTAAAGCAGGCATGACGATACATGATTTGCCAGAGCTAGAGTTTACCTACGCTCCACCATTTGGATCAGCAAAAGATCCGGTGAACATGGCTGGTTATGCAGCTTTGAATCTGATTGAAGGAGTAAGCGAATCGATTCAATGGCATGAATTAGAATCAAAGCAAGAAGAAGGTTATCTATTGTTAGATGTGCGTAATGAAGGAGAACTTGAAAAAAATGGCCGATTAAAAGGAGCACTAAATATTCCTTTAGATCAGTTACGTGAACGATTATCAGAAATACCTAAAGACAAACCCATCATTGTAAGTTGTCACAGCGGGTTGCGCAGCTACATTGCTGAACGAATTTTAAAACAAAATGAATATAAGGCTAAAAATTTGGATGGAGCATTTGCTCTTTATTCAACAGTTAGACCAGAAAAGGTGGAAAAATAATGTACAATTCAATATCAATGCCAGAATTTGAACAAAAATGGAGAAAAGAAACTGTTTCATTAGTCGATGTTCGCGAAAGCGATGAATGGGGCTCTAAACATATAGAAGGCGCTATTCATGTACCTTTAAGCGATTTGTCAAATGAAAAAGAACAGTTAAACAAAGAACAAGAATACTATGTAATGTGCCACTCAGGAGCTCGTTCTGCAATGGCTTGTCAACAGTTAGCAAAAGAAGGATACAAAGTAACCAACGTTATGGGCGGTATCTCTTCTTGGAGAGGTGATACAGTCTAATGGAATATAATGTGAAAATTGTGAACCGGTTGAAACGTTCTGATGGACAATTGCATGGCGTATTAAAGATGGTTGAAGATGGAAAAGAGTGTGCGGACATCGTGACACAATTATCAGCTGTTCGTGCCAGTCTTGATCGGGCTATTAGCTTGATTGTGGCTGAAAACTTAGTAGAATGTGTACAAGAAAACATTAAAGAGGGCGGTACTGGAGAAGAAAATATCCAACAAGCCATTAGTCTGTTAATGAAAAGTAGATAAAGACAGTTCAATCTTGTAGAAGACTGATATTCTTTTAAGTACGATAACGAACAGTCAAATAGTTAAATTTACATCCAACTATTTTTAATAGATATCCCAAAAAAGCTAATTCTACTTTGTGTAGAATTAGCTTTTTTCGCCTTCATAGTTGAATCAAATATAAAAAGAGATAGATTTATAGATTAAATAACAGGTACAATGAATGTGTTGTTGGGAATTTATGAGTAAAGTAATTTTTTCAACTTTATAATGAGGATTGAGAAGGAGAATGAAGAATGGCTGAACTAGAAAAATACATAAATTGGACGTTTTCTGAAAAATGCGCGATTCCAAGCGATATCAATGATAGATTGGTTCCAGGAGAAGAAGCAGTAGAAGCGTTTAAAACAATTAGAGATGTGGCTATATTTACGAACAAACGACTGATTGTTCGTGATGCACAAGGATTACGTGGGAAGAAAATCGAGATTTATTCTTTACCTTATAGTTCAATCAACATGTGGTCCACCGAAAATGCAGGAACTTTTGATATCAATGCGGAAGTTGAATTATGGACGAGAGCAGGCAATATCAAAATTGGCTTAGGAAAAGATATCGATATTAGAAAATTTGATGATTTGATTGCGTCGATTTTACTTTAATGACCTAGCAATCTGTGTGATGGTGTTACTTCATAAAAGCCAAAGAGATTAATTGTGAACGCTCAATCACTTGTTTTTTTGGCTTTTTTGAGCTTGTCAAGATTTCAAAACTTGATGTGGGTCAATTTTCCGTTTTGACATATGGACTATACTGCTGTTATAAAGAAAAATAACTTACACAAGAAAGAAGGAATTCACTAATGGCAAGAGTCAATGAAGTGCCGGAGTGCAATTTTGAAAAACTGGATATGTTTACACTAGCAATTACGCGTGCACACGGTAAGAATCATCCTGAAGCGTTTGAAGTACGAAATATAGTTAATACACAATGAAGGAAAAGACAATAGAAGCAGGTACCACCGGTAAGCCACATTTAGAGGAAGAATTTACCCAATTGCGTAAAGTTACATCCAACTATACTATTCCTGGAGATGTGTGTGGAACTTATGCGGGGGTATACAACATGCTATCTGAAGCAGATCAAGCTTATCACGCATAATTTGCGGATTGAAAAAATAGTGGATCCCAGAAAGAAGAAATTACTTCTGGGATTTTTTTGCTCGTTATGAGATATACTAAAGTTGTGCCAGTCAAATCAAAAATTTTCTAACTGAAGACAGGATATATTTCGAGAGAATTGAAAGAAGGAAAAAATGTCTATGCTAACAAAAGAAGCTGCTCAACACGTGGTCTATGAAATTATGAAACTCTACCCCGATGCTGTCCCAACGGATGCATTATCAAAATCCTTTTCAATTGTTGATGGTCGTTATATTGAGTGCTCAAGCGACTGATGAATCTGTTGCGAAAGTAAAAGAACGGTTATTCGAACGTTATCCAAATCCTCAAGCGGTTATTAAGTCTTCCACGGAAGAAATTGAATCGTACATAAAAACAATTGAACTTTACCGAAATAAAGCAAAGTATATTTATAAAAGCAGTCATCAATTGCTTGAAACATTTGAAGGGAAAGTTCCAAATACACGTGAAGAATTGCAATCATTAACAGGAATCGGACCTAAATCAGCCAATATTTTATTGAATGTTGCTTTTAACCAAGATGCCTTTGCAGTGGACACGCATGTTGCACGTGTTTGCAAACATCACAAAATAGTAGAAGAAAACGCCACACCCAAACAAATTGAAGAACGTATAACAGAAATTATCCCAGCCAAATATTGGGGAAGAGCGCATCAAGCAATGATTTCGTTTGGAAGAGAAATATGTTCACCTAGAAATCCGAAGTGTCATGAGTATCCACAGCTATATGAGAATTTAGAAGAAATAAATTTAATGGATTAAGTTATCTTTGGGAGGAAAAAAGCCCAACATCAGCTATAAAAAAACAGGTTATTCAATGAACACAACTGTTCATGAATAACCTGTTTTTGTGCAATAAATCGATAAATTACGATTCTGATTTTAAGAGAGTTGTTTGAGTTTCTTTCGTAATGTACATCATCGATTGGAAGAATTGGGTAACTTGTGGCTCGAACTGTGTATCTTTTAAGCGGTTGATGTTTCGCTCAATAACAGCTTTTTCGCGAGTGGCATCCAATACCGGCAACGCATGTTGTTTTTTATACTCGCCAACTTTTAGAACCGTATTCAAACGTAATTCAAATAGACGTGTCAACTCTTGATCGATTTCATCAATCTCTTTGCGGTACTGTTCCAATTCATTCATTCGATTGTCCCCCAAGCATCAAATCCATTAATCCGATAGCGGTAACCGCCTCTAAGACCGGCAGAACTCGTGGGACAATACAAGGATCATGACGGCCTTCGACTTCTAATTCAGTCTCTGTTCCTTCTTGGATATTGATCGTCTGTTGTTTCTTTTTGATGGAAGCAGGGGGTTTAACAGCAGCTCTAAAAACGATTGGCATGCCATAAGTAATCCCACCAATGATTCCACCGTTATTGTTGGAACGCGTTTTAATGCGCCCTTGTTCATCATAGTAATATTCGTCGTTTGCTTCTGAACCGCGCATTTTTGTAATGTCGAATCCTGTCCCAAATTCAATACCCTTAATGGCTGGAACGGCAAATACGAGGTGAGCCAGTTGAGATTCAACTGAGTCAAAAAATGGATTCCCATACCCGGCATCTAATCCTAAGACAAATGTTTCAACAATGCCGCCTACAGAATCCCCATCTTCTTTTGCTGCCAAAATCAAGTCGGTCATTTCTGTCTTTTTTTCAGTATTAAACAAAGGAAGTTGTTCTTCTTTGAACTGTTCGATTTGCTCTAACGTGACCGTTTCTTGATCCTCGAAAGTTTCATCTTCGATTGTTCCAATCGATTGAATATGAGAGCCTACTGTTACGCCTTTTTGTTTCAGCCATTGCTGACAAATAGCACCTGCAAAAACGAGAGGAGCAGTAATTCTTCCAGAAAAGTGGCCGCTGCCTCGATGGTCATTGTGACCGTTGTAACGCACGCGTCCAGGGTAATCAGCTTGTCCTGGGCGCATAACATCTTTCAAAACACTGTAGTCTTTTGAGCGCGTATTTGTGTTCCAAATGATTGCAGTCAGTGGTGCACCAGTTGTTTTCCCATCTAAAAATCCACTTAAAATTTCTGGGTGATCTTTTTCTTTTCTTGGTGTCGTCAATTCATTTTTTCCAGGCGCTCTGCGGGCCATTTCAACTAAAATCTGGTCCATATCTATTTCTAAACCTGGAGGCAGACCATTGATTGTAACTCCAATCGCCACGCCATGTGACTCTCCAAATAAAGAGAGTTGTAAATTTTTACCCCATATTCCACTCATGTATTTTTCCTCCTAGTTGTTGGAATGTTTCCCAAAAGTTGGGATAAGACTTTTTGACACAATCTGTGTCTTTGATGTGTATTGGTTCTTTGCACACCGTTGAAGCAATGGCCAACATCATAGCCATGCGGTGATCCTTATGGCTCCAAACATGTTGACCTCCTGATAGTCTAAAGACTCCTTCTATCAAAAGTGAATCTCCTACAATCTCAATCTGTGCGCCTAAAGCAGTCAACTCTTTTTGTGTGGCCACTAAGCGATCGCTTTCTTTGATCCGTAGACGTTCCAGATTGATAATTTTTGTTTTTCCTTTACTTAATGCAGCGACTAAAGCTACTACTGGAATAATATCGGGAACTTGAGCTCCATCTATTATGCGTTCACTATTAGCAGAATCGCCGTTCAATGTATTTAAGATCGAGACGATAGCTTGATCACCTTGTAGAGAAGCTGAATCTAGTCCGTTTACCAAGAGCTCATTACTTAATGCATTTGCACTCAACCAGAAGGCTGCTTGTGAGTAGTCCCCTTCAACTGTGTAATCACGGGCGATATAAGATTGCTGGCCTTTAATGCGGTATTCTTGCCCAGTCTCATCTTGTTCAATTACAATGCCAAAGGCTTGTAAGACAGACAGGGTCAAATCAATGTAGCCTTTCGATTCTAAATGAGTCGTAATTTTTAAGACAGAGTCTCCGGCAAGTAAAGGCAAAGTTAGTAACATACCAGTGATAAACTGGGAACTGATATCGCCACGCATTTCATAGATGCCTGGTGTCAAAGGACCTGCGACACTCAACTGTAGGTTTTCAGTTGTGGCTTGATTATAGTGGAGTGACTGAGCGTCGAATAATTCTTGATAAGGTTCAAGCGGGCGTTTGCCTAAATGTCCTTGACCGATAAAGTGCGTTTCTCCTGTAAACAGTGTCGCTAAAGGAATCAGAAAACGCAAGGTAGAGCCGGACTCATTGCAATTGATTGTGCGGCTTTCCTTAGCAGCTCCATTACGGATGCCATCGATTGTCAATGTCTGATCATCGTAAGAAATAATCGCTCCAAACGAACGCATACCTTCGATAGTTGCAAGGATATCATCAGATAGTTGAATATTCTTGATCGTACTACGACCTGCTGCTAAACTGGCGCAAATCACTGCACGATGCGCCATACTTTTAGATGGCGGGACAATAACAGTTCCATTTAACGCATTAGGAGTAAGGGTTAGATTAGTCATGCTATTCCTCCAGTGTCTAAAGAATCGAAAAAGGATAGAGACGTTTGATGCACAGTAGCGCGTCCGATGTCAGTTAAAACAATCACGGATAAACTGCCTGCAATATTTTTTTTATCTTTTTTGATATAAGGCAATAGTTTAGGGTAATCTTCAAAATCCTCTAGTTTAATAGGCAAATGATGCTGTTTTAAAAGAGTAATCAATCGTTCAGTGGTTCCAACTGTTGTCAGCTGTTTGGATTCTGCAATTCTTGAGATAGCGACCATGCCAATGGCCACACCTTGACCATGGGTATAGGTTTTATACTGGTAGTACGCTTCTATAGCGTGGCCCAACGTATGCCCGAAGTTCAATACCATTCGTTCACCCAAATCTTTTTCATCTGCCTGCACAATCACTTGTTTGATCGTGCAACAGGTTTCGATGATCCAATCGATGTGCTGCATGACTTCTTTTCGAGAAGATAGTGCCATCAGACGATGAAATAAATTAAGATCTTTTATACAGCTATATTTGATTACTTCCGCCATTCCATCAGCAAAGGCAGAATCCGTCAACGTCTCTAGAACCAATGGATCGATCAAGACGAGTAGGGGGTGATAAAAAGCACCTACTAAGTTTTTGCCCTCAGGTAAATCGACGCCAACTTTTCCTCCAACGCTACTATCCACTTGGGCTAGCAGTGTTGTGGGAATTTGGATATAAGAGATACCCCTCAAGTAAGACGAAGCGGCAAAACCAGAGATGTCACCTATCACACCACCACCTAGAGCAATGATCAAGTCGCTACGTGTTAAGCCGAACTCAGCGAATACACTGTAGAGATTAGGCAGCGTGTCAAATGTTTTAGTCTGTTCTCCAGGAGGCAAAACAATGCACTGCACTTCATAATCCGCTGCTTCCAAATCTTTTATAATAGACTTAGCGTAAAGGTCATAGACGGTTTCATCGGTGACAATGGCAATTTTAGCTCCAGTAAAGACTTTTGAGACTTCATTACTGACGCGGTTGAGTATTCCTTTTTCAATCTTTAATTCGTAGTTCACTCCATTTGTGGGAAGTTTAACGGTTAATACAGACATCGATTTTATCCTCCCTCAATTTATTTGGTTAAAATAGTAGCTGCTTCATTGATTGAACGACCTTCGAAATCCGCTAGCTTACGAGCTTTTTCCATCAATCTAGCGAATTCATCTGGTGTCAAACATTGTTCACCATCGCTCCAAGCGTTAGCTGGATCATTGTGAACCTCAATCATTAAGCCATCTGCTCCGGCAACGATGCCTGATTTAGCACCTGCTTCAACCAAGTAAGACATTCCACCAGCATGGCTCGGATCGATAATAATAGGCAAGTGAGAAAGCTCTTTGATGACAGGAACAGCTTGGATATCTAGTGTATTGCGGGTTTCTGTTTCAAATGTCCGAATGCCACGTTCGCATAAAATAACATTTTCATTTCCTCCAGCCATGATGTACTCAGCTGACATCAACCATTCTTTGTAGGTTGCAGATAAACCACGTTTTAAAAGAACGGGTGTATTCGTTCGTCCAACTTCTTTGAGTAAATCAAAGTTTTGCATGTTGCGTGCACCAATTTGAATGATGTCTACTGAGTCAACAAATTGATCGACCCATTTTGTCGACATCAATTCAGTCACAATCGGCATACCTGTTTCAGCTTTAGCAACTTGGAGCATTTTCAATCCTTCTAATTCAAGACCTTGGAAACTGTATGGAGAAGTTCTTGGTTTGAAGGCACCTCCGCGTAAGAAGTTTGCGCCAGCTTGTTTAAGTTGTTTTGCAATAGTTACAATTTGTTCTTCACTTTCTACAGAACAAGGTCCTGCGATGATTCCTAATTTAGTCCCACCGATTGTTTCGTCACCAATTTTGATGATAGAATTCTCAGGATGAAATTTTCTATTCGCTCTTTTGTAAGGATCTTCTACTCGAATAACTTGTTCTACTTCCGGAATTGCATGTAATTGGTGAGCATCGATTCCACTAGTATCGCCAATAAGACCTAGAAAATCGCGCTTAATATCGGTGAAATGACTCACGGCAACTCCTTGAGATTCTAATTTAGTAGCTAATTCTTTAACCTCATTTGCTTTAATTCCTTGTTTTAATACGATTATCATAGTCATTCTCCTCTGTATTGTTTAGTTTATTTTGTACAAACACCACACCATTACTGGCTCATAACGCTCTTCGATTGTGTAGCCTACTTTTTTTTCTTTTTCAAACACATCCTCGCTAATAATCGTATATTTCAGATTTTTTTTACAAAAGGCTGACCAAGCTTTGAATTTACTGTCTGAAAATTCAATTACTGTATCTTCGTTTTTTTGGATTAAATATTTTTTCAAAAAAATAGTGGTGGCTGGATGAATCATTGCTCGGTTTTCTGCATAAAAGCTATTTTTAATGAGAACCATAGGCTTGGTTTTTCGTTGAAAGACGTCTACCAATTCAATTTTATCCCAGTAATCATAATTAAATTCTTTCCACCCATAATCTTTTCGGGCGCTTTTAAAAGCTACAGGGAACAATACGTATTGTTCGGCTAATTGATGAATATTGTGTAATAAGCTGTCAAAAGATGGATAGCCTACAATACCATCGTCTTCTGATTGGAGTAAAGATTCTGCGACTGTATAACTATCTGTGCTGCTTGGTCCTAACGTATGAATGATCATCTATTTTCCTCCACTAAACTTATTGAAAAACGAAAAAACGCCACACCCGATAGTCTATTGAAAGATTATCGAATGTAGCGTTAGGTAAGTTCACTAATAGTATATATAAAATCAGATTAGTTCGTTGCCCCTTCGATTTCTTTCAAAATCTATAGGGCAACTGTTGTTAGCAGCTTAAAAAACTTTAGCCTCTATAGATTTTCTCATAAAGAAGCTAAAATAATAATTATTCAATTGTGAGTCCATTGCAGTTTTAAGTTGTGCTTGTAAGTTCATGGTGGTCTCTCCTCAATTGATCATTATCAGCTGTTTCCCAACTGTGAGACCAATACTAGCAAGTAAAAAAAACATTGTCAACTAAAAATAAAAAAATAATTTTAAATAATACTATAAAAAGTAGGGTGAACAATTGGTACCAAACGAACTCTAGTCATTTTAAATAATTATTCGTTAAATTTTTTAATTGAACTTTAGGTTTCTTTTGTCTATACTTCAACACATTATCAAAGGATTGGAAGAGGTGCCTTATGAAATTTTACGGATTATTAGGAGAATCGCTTGTACATAGCTATTCTCCTGGCCTCCATAAGTTAATTTATCAAAAAATAGGACTGGACGCTGTTTACAAGCTCTTTGCGTTTCCTCCAACGCAATTAAAACAAGCGATGGATGGTATTCGAACCCTGTCCATCAATGGGGTAAATGTCACAATTCCTTATAAAGAAGCTGTTATCCCTTATTTAGACGAAATCGGTCCATTTGCAAAAAAATTGGGAGTAGTGAATACTATTGAAAATGCAAATGGAAAATTAATTGGACACAATACAGATTACGATGGTTTTGGTTTAATTTTGAACCGTAGACAATGGAATGTGAATGGGAAAATTGCAGTTGTTTTAGGATCAGGAGGCGCCTCAAAAACAGTTGAAGCTTATTTAATGGATCATGGGATTAAGATGATCTATATTGTGTCTCGGAATCCTGAACGGTTTAAAAATACAAAAAATAAAAGGTATACCAATTATGAGGAAGCCCAATCTTTAATAGGAGATTTTTTAATTAATACTTCGCCTGTTGGGATGTACCCTAATATCACTAAGTCTCCATTAAGTGAGACTAACATTCAGCAGTTTGATTATTTGATTGACTTGATTTATAACCCTAGTGAAACTACTTTTTTACGATTAGGACGTGAAAATAACAAACAAACGGCTAATGGGTTAGATATGTTAGTGGGTCAAGCTATTCGAGCAGTAGAAATCTGGGAAAAGTGTTCGATTGATGAACAAGTTACGGAAGAGTTGATCTCTGAATGGAAAACAAAAAATGGTGAACGTTTATGAAGACGAATATTGTGTTGATTGGTATGACAGGTAGTGGGAAAAGTACTATTGGAGAAAAACTTAGTCAGCAACTAGACATGCCGTTTAAAGATATCGATCTTTTTATTGAACAAACAACTAAAAAGACCATTTCAGAATTATTTGAAGTAAGTGAAGCTCACTTTAGAGCTATTGAGACCCAAGCTTGTAAAGAGTTGGCAGTGACGGAAAGTTATACAGTCATCTCGTGTGGTGGTGGAGTCGTTCTGAATTCTGAAAATATTCAAGTACTAAGCCAAACAGGGTGGATCGTATTTATTGATCGACCTATCGAACACATTCTCAAAGATATTGAAATTGGACATCGACCGTTATTAAAAGAAGGTGTTGGAAAGCTATACCAATTACACGAACAGCGACTGGGTCTGTATCAGTCATTCGCTGATTTTAGAGTAGATAATCAGTCCGATTTAGAAGATGTACTAAACATCATCAAGAATAATCTTCCAAAAACAATTACGCACAAAAGGAGAGGTCAGCATGGAAATCGTTATTATTAATGGACCAAATTTAAACTTTTTAGGTACCCGTGAACCTGAGATATATGGTCAGCAAACATTGAAAGAGATAGAAAGTAAGATTCAACAATATGCTGAAAATCAAGAAGTAGACTGTTCTTTTTTTCAAAGCAATTCTGAAGGAGAGTTGATTGACCGAATTCAACAAGCTCATATCGATAAGGTAGATGGGATCATTCTTAATCCTGCAGCCTATACCCATTACAGTTATGCCATTCATGATGCTGTGAAATCCATCAATGTACCAACCGTTGAAGTGCATTTAAGTGCTATTCATTCTCGAGAATCTTTCCGGAAAGATTCTGTAGTAGCACCTGCTTGTATTGGACAAATTTCAGGATTTGGAGCAACAGGTTATTTGCTGGCTATCCAAGCATTGAAAGAAGTCAAAAATAAAGGTGAGTATGAATGAACATTGCGATTGTCGGTTTAGGAGTCATTGGAGGTTCGTTTGCTAAAGGTCTTCAAGCAGCTGGTTATACCAATGTTTATGGGATAGACGTCAGCGAATCCACGTTAAAAACAGCTGTAGATCAGGGAATGATAAAAAAAGGATTTGTAGAGGCTAAAGACATTTTGCCAGATATGGATATTGTGATGATCTCTCTTTACCCTAACCAAATTATGCCTTTCGTTGAGCAACACAAAAATAGGCTGAAAGATGGGGCTGTTCTAACGGATGTAACGGGTGTTAAAACAACTATTATAGAAAAAGTTTCTACCGTTCTTCCTTCAACAGTCGATTTTGTATTTGCACACCCAATGCGTGGAAGTGAAAAACAAGGGATTATGGGGGCGGATCACACGCGATTTATAGGAGCCAATGCTTTGATTACTCCTATTGCGACTAACAAAGAGGCCTCTTTACAACTTATTGAAAAGCTCTATAGAGATGTTGGTTTTAACCAAGTAACGCGCGTTTCTCCTGAAAAACATGATGAACAAATTGCGTATGTTAGTCAATTGATGCACGTCTTGTCTGTAGCAGTTGTAAATAGCCAACAAGCTTCCGAAGAAACACTGACGTTTGCTGGAAATAGTTTTCAAGAACTGACAAGAATTGCGGATATCAATGCTGAATTGTGGAGTGAACTGTTTTTAAACAACCGAACAGCCTTATTGACGTCGATTGAACAATTCGAGACTGAACTAAATGCGATGAAACATACGCTAGCAGATAATGATGAAGATGAGCTGAAAAAGATTTTTAAACAGGCCACTAGTAAACGAAGAGAATGGTACTAAGTGCTATCTCAAAAAAGGTGAACTTCCTCTTAATGGAAGTTCACCTTTTTTAGTTTTGAAAATAGCATTTAATTATGATTCAGGATCTTCTATTGTCATAAATATCCTTGGATAAACGTCTATTATATTTTCTTCTATTTTTGTATCGTTATACAAACCATAACCCCAGGATTTAACTAACTCTCCTTAAAACAGTTGTTATTTTTATTTGAACTAAGTTTACCATAATTTCAAGTTGAATATGTCTTGTTCTTAAAGGTTTTACTAATTTTGTATACTGTGAGATTTTCAAGAACAATTAAGTAAAAGGAGTATAAAGAAAGCATAAAGAAATAAAAGAAAGATTAACACTATCTTTATAGCTTATTGGATAAGATGACAGGGTAAAGGAGATGGAGAAAATGGAGTCTTTTCTAGGAGTAGTAGGTGCGTTATTGATGGTATATCTTTTTTGGTTTTTATTTAAGGGGGAAGAAATATGAGCAGTATGATGTTCCAAGGTATGTTCTTTTTCTTTGTATTGATACTAATTTCGATCCCTTTAGGTTGGTACATAAAGGAAACGATGCAAGGGAAAATACCTAAATATATGCGTTTTCTTCAACCGTTGGAGAATGGCGTATATAAGATTATTGGATCTGTGAGTCAAAATAATATGAGTGCGAAAAGGTACCTTTTGTCCATTTTGTTATTGTCGATCTTATCATTTGTATTTCTGACAGTATTATTAATGACGCAACATTTTTTACCTGGAGGACAGAATGTCGCAAATATGTCATTAGATTTAGCTATCAATACTTCAGTTAGTTTTGTGACCAATACCAATTGGCAGGCATATTCTGGAGAAACCAGTCTTTCTAATTTTTCACAAATGTTTGGATTAACTGTTCAAAACTTTGTTTCAGCAGGTGTAGGAATGGCAGTCGTATGCTCCTTATTTAGAGGTATTACGCAAAAGCAAACGAAGTTGATAGGGAACTTTTGGAAAGATCTAACGAGAAGTTTGCTTTATACGTTATTTCCACTGTCAGTTATCGCAGCGATTATCTTAATTTCACAAGGAACGGTTCAAACCTTGAGTCAAGGAGTAGCGTATCAAGGATTTGAAGGACAAGAATTATGGCTATATTTAGGACCTGTGGCTAGTCAAGTAGCTATCAAACAACTTGGAACAAATGGAGGAGGATTTTTTGGAAGTAACTCGGCTTTTCCATTTGAAAATCCAACGTTACTAACAAATTTTGTAGAAAATATGAGTATATTACTGATCCCAGCAGCATTAATCATTACTTTTGGATTTTGGGTCAAAGACTGGAAACAAGGTAGAACGATTATGATTGCTTCATTATTCTTTGCAGTGCTGGCTTTTGTGGGTGTTGTAGTTAGTGAAAGTTTTGGACCAGTATTTGCGAATGTTGCGGAGTCGATGAACTTAGAAGGAAAAGAGATGCGTTTTGGGATAGGATGGTCTAGCTTATGGGCCATTAGTACAACGGCTGCTTCAAATGGATCGATCAACGCGATGGTAGACAGCTTTACTCCATTAGGCGGAGCTATTCCTATGTTCTTGATGCAACTTGGCGAAATCATATTTGGTGGTGTCGGTAGTGGATTATATGGAATGCTTTCATTCTTGTTACTAACAGTATTTATTGCAGGGTTACTAGTAGGAAGAACACCAGAATATTTAGGAAAAAAAATTGATGCATTTGATATCAAAATGGCCGGTATAGTAGTATTAACGCCATTAATGCTAACACTCTTTGGAGCCATGGCTATGACAATGCACCCAGATGTACTGTCTTGGTTGACCAATTCTGGAGCTCACGGTTTTAGTGAAATTTTATATGGAGCTACTTCTCTTGCAAATAACAACGGGAGCGCGTTTGGCGGCTTACTAGCAGATACGCCATTCTTGAATTTACTAGGAAGCGTTCTGATGATGTTATCCAGATTCCTTCCAATCGTAGCAATTTTATTCTTAGCAGAAAATATGGGTAGTAAGAAAAAAGCAGCATTGAGCGAAGGAACGCTGTCCACTACTAATGCAACTTTTGTCACTATGTTGATTATTGTTATCGTCGTTATTGGAGCACTTAGCTTTTTACCAGCATTGGCGTTAGGGCCAATCGCAGATTTTTTCTCTATTAAATAGGAGGAACCAAAATGAAAAAAGTATACAAATGGGCTATTAGAGAGTCATTTAAAAAATTAGATCCAAGAGAACAACTTAAGAATCCGGTCATGTTCGTTGTATATGTCGGTGCTATTTTGACAACCATCTTAAGCTTTACAGATCATTCTGTTCCAATGTGGTTTAGTTTAGTGATAACGTTCTTCTTATGGTTAACATTATTATTTGCAAATTTTGCAGAAGCTATTGCAGAAGGGCGAGGGAAAGCTCAAGCAGATAGTCTAAAAAAAGCAAAAAAAGATGTAATCACTCATAAAATACAAAAATTAGAAGATATAAAAAATGATCAATTGATTGAAACGAATTCTTCAGATTTAAAAAAGGGTGATTTAGTTTATGTAAAGATTGGGGAACAAATACCGGCAGATGGTGACGTCGTTGAAGGCGCAGCTTCGGTTGATGAAAGTGCCATTACCGGAGAGTCAGCTCCTGTTATTCGAGAATCGGGTGGAGACAGAAGTGCAGTGACTGGAGGAACAACAGTCGTTTCAGATTACTTAGTGATTCGGGTCACATCTGAAATTGGACAATCTTTTTTGGATAAAATGATCTCAATGGTTGAAGGGACACATCGAAAGAAGACACCTAATGAAGTAGGCTTACAGATTTTTTTAATCACACTAACCATTATTTTTCTAACGGTTTCTATTACGTTAGTACCTTTTACTGATTTTAGTAGCCAAGTGTCAGGGAGAGGGGAATCGCTATCAAGTGTGATTGTCATCGCCTTACTGATTTGCTTAGCTCCAACAACGATTGGTGCATTGATTTCTTCTATTGGGATTGCAGGGATGAGTCGATTGACCAAGGAAAATGTTATTGCTATGAGCGGTAGAGCAATTGAAGCTGCGGGAGACGTGGATATCTTACTTTTAGATAAAACAGGGACCATTACCTTAGGAAATAGACGTGCCAGTGAGTTTCTTCCGGTTAGCGGTGTCAGTGAAAAACAACTTGCAGATGCAGCTCAGCTGTCTTCATTAGCCGATGAGACAGCAGAGGGACGTAGCATCGTGATTCTGGCAAAAGAACGATTCAACATTCGAGAAAGAGAATTGCAAAAAACAGAAGTGAAATTTATTAACTTCAGTGCAAAAACTCGGATGAGCGGTATCGACTACGGTGGCGATGAAATTCGTAAAGGAGCCGCCGATACAATAAAAAAATATGTTGAGTCCAAAGGAAATAGTTACCCTCCCAGCTGTGACGAAATAGTTGAAAAAATCGCACGTGCTGGAGGAACTCCCTTAGTGGTCGTGAAAAACGGACAAGTACTTGGAGTGGTTTATTTAAAAGATATCGTTAAAAACGGTGTCAAAGAGCGATTCTCAGATATGAGAAAAATGGGGATTAAAACGATTATGATCACCGGAGATAACCCTCTAACAGCCGCAGCAATCGCCGCAGAATCGGGAGTAGATGATTTCTTGGCCGAAGCAACTCCTGAGAATAAAATGAATCTGATTCGGGAGTACCAAGAAAAAGGTCATTTGGTTGCCATGACGGGAGATGGTACAAATGATGCACCCGCCCTAGCCCAAGCGGATGTAGCAATGGCCATGAATACAGGAACTCAAGCGGCTAAAGAAGCTGGAAACCTTATTGATTTAGATTCAAGTCCAACTAAACTCCTTCAAGTTGTAAGAATTGGAAAACAGCTTTTAATGACTCGAGGAGCGTTAACGACTTTTAGTATTGCTAATGATATAGCTAAATATTTTGCAGTGATACCTGTACTATTTTATAGTATTTACCCAGAATTAAGTGTGCTAAATGTAATGGGTCTAGGAAGTCCTTTAACCGCAATCTTATCAGCTGTTATCTACAATGCGGTCATTATCGTTGCATTAATACCATTAGCTTTAAAAGGTATACGCTATCAAGAAAAATCAGCTAGTCAAATTTTACGATACAATCTTTTAGTTTATGGATTAGGCGGAATCATTGCGCCATTTATCTCAATAAAATTAATTGATATGGTGTTGTCTTGGATAATATTATAGGAGGAGAACAATGAAAAAAACATTTTGGGCAAGTTTGCGATTTTTAGGGATAAGCATCCTCTTTTTCGGCGGGGTATATACCTTGCTTATGACAGGAATCGGACAATTATTTTTCTCATACCAAGCAAATGGCAGTCAGATCACCGTGAATGAACAACTGATGGGTTCATCGTTGATTGGCCAACAGTTTGAAGATAACAAGTACTTTTCTGGTAGAAGTTCAGAAGTTAGTCAGTTGTCTCCATTTTCTGAAGAACAAGGAACAATTGTAGAGGCAAGAATAAGTGAACAATTAATAAAAAATCCAACTAAATCAGAAGTACCAATCGATCTAGTAACGGCTTCAGCCAGTGGAGTTGATCCACATATCAGCATCTCAGCGGCGAAATTCCAAATTGAACGAATCGCTGAAAATAGAAATATCAACAGTAAGGCAATAAGTGATATAATAGTTGGAAATAGCGAATCAGACTTATTTTCAAATCGCCAATACGTGAATATTATGGATTTGAATCGAGCTTTAGACGAACTTCAATAGTGGGAAGGATGTCACTATGGATGGAATGAACCAGAAATCTGAAAAAATATTAAGAAAAATTCAATTTGAAGATACAAGGCGTGGCAAATTGAGAGTGTTCTTTGGTTTTGCGGCTGGAGTAGGCAAAACCTATAGAATGCTATCGGAAGCCCATGAGTTATTACTCATGGATAAAACTGTTGTTATAGGATATATTGAACCTCATAACCGACCAGATACGAATCGATTGATTGAAGGTATTCCTACAGTTCCAGTGAAAAAATTGTCCTATAAACAGTTAACACTTTACGAACCAGATATTGATAAATTAATTGAGTTGTCTCCGGACATTGTCTTGATTGATGAACTAGCGCATACGAATGCAGAAGGTTCTAGAAATAAGAAGCGTTATCAAGATGTAGATGAGTTGTTGAATGCTGGAATCAACGTGTTCACAACTATTAATGTTCAACATGTAGAAAGCCTAAATGATATTGTTGAAGAAGTAACAGGTATTGAAATGAAAGAAACGGTCCCTGATACATTTTTCAAGCATGCTGTTTTAAAAGTGATCGATGTTGAACCAAATGAATTGATTGAGCGTCTGGAACAAGGGAAAATCTATTCCAATGAAAGCGCAATACAAGCATTGAGAAATTTTTTTATCATTGAAAAACTCGATCAGCTTAGAGGTTTAGCGATTCAACGAGCAGCTGATCATATTAATCGTGTTAGTTCAAAAACTAGCGGAATCCAAAGTAAACTATTGACGATTATTGAAGATACCTATCCTAAGATGGCAGAGAAGTGTATCCGATGGAGTTCCAGGCTGGCTCAAGGGTTGGGTGCTGAGTGGGTAGTTATCCAAATTCGATCCTTAGATGAAACTTCTGATACGGTTCCCCTTGCCGAAAAACTGGGTGCAGAAGTCATTAGTATTGAAACAGAAGATAGTTTTGAGACCATCGTGGAATATGCTAAAATGATTGGTGCTACAGATATCATAATAGGGAAAAATCTCATGAAAAAATGGTATCAAAGGGTCTTTTTTGAATCCTTTGAAGATCGACTTATTAAACGACTGGTTGAAACTGAGATTCATCTTATTCCTTACAAAGAAAAAAAAGATCACCCTATCTTCTCTTTTGATGATGTGATTGAAGGGGGAGGAAGGGGCTTTGCTATTGCGATGGGTGGAGTCATTGCTGCGACCTTGATCACAGAAATTTTACACTATTTGCACTTTGGTGAACAAAACCTGATGCTGGTTTTTATTTTATGTGTTTTATTGACAGCTCGTTTAACGTCTGGTTATTTCTGGAGTGCATTGTCTTCTATTGTGAGCGTATTATCTTTTAACTGGTTCTTTGTTGAACCCCTGTATTCGTTGACCGTTTATAAAGAGGGATACCCTATAACGCTTTTTATCATGCTGGTGGTAGCCTTGATGGTCAGTAACTTAATGGTACGATTAAAAAAAAGAGCCCTAACCTCGAAAGAAAAAGAGCAACAGATGGAAATACTTTATGAGTTGAATAAACGTTATATCGTAGCAACAACCAATCAGCAGATCTTTGATAGTACCACTATTTTTCTATCACGCTTATTAAATCACGAAGTCATTGTCTATGATAAAAATGGTCATAAAAAAAGTTTGAAAACAGTTGAGGACACCTCGTCGGTATTGGATTCTAAAGATGAAGCAGCTGTCGCTTTTTGGTCAGTGAAAAATCAAAAAGAAGCTGGACATGGTACGGACACGTTAACAGGTGCTAAAGGGTTTTATTTGCCCATTGTGTTGAATGGAAAAAGTTTAGGTGTTTTAGGAATTGAAAAAAATGAAGATAAAGAAATAAAAAACAGTCATTTGAACTACTTAAAGCTGGTAGTTACTCAATTGGCTATTGTCCTTGAACAATTCTATTTGAAAGAAGAAACAAAAAGAATACAAATTGAAAATGAGCGCGAAAAAGTTAGAAGCAATTTATTACGAGCGATTTCTCATGATTTACGGACTCCTTTGACAGCTATTTCAGGAATAGCAGAGACTCTTGGAGATGAAAATCTAGAAATAAAAAAAGAAACGAAAAAAAAATTGTTAATGGATATCCAAGAAGAATCTCAATGGCTGATACGTATGGTGGAAAATTTATTATCGATAACGCGTATTAACATGGATACGATGAAAGTAAAGAAAACAAATGAATCATTAGAAGAAATCATCGAAGCTGTTTTAAATCGATTAAAAAAAGTGTACCCAGTTCAAAAATTAACTGTTTCATTGCCAGAAGAATTAATATTTGTTAATGTAGACCCGATTTTAATTGAGCAGGCACTGTTTAATTTAGTTGAAAATGCATTTAGGCATGGAGATAAAACGAAAGAGGTCTCTTTGATCATAAAGGAAAGTGGAGAATTTGTGCAATTTGAAATTGTGAATTATGGTGAAATTCCGTCGAGTCAATTTCAAAAACTGCAAAATAACTTAGTGATGAATGAAGAAGTTCCAGTTGATTCAAAAAATGGATTGGGAATAGGTCTAAGTATCGTCAAAACAATCATCCATGCGCATAACGGAAAACTTGAAATAGAGAAAGAGCAAGGAAAAACGATTTTTAGAGTTTATATCAGTTAATTGGAGATGACGATTATGGTTAAGCAGTTGTTATTGATTGAAGATGATCCTACCATTATTGATTTTATGGAAGTCGTATTAAGCAAAGAAAATTATCAATTAAAAGTTGCTAAGACCGGAATGGAAGCTTTAACTTTTCTACAAACAGAAAGTTTAGATTTGTTATTGCTGGATCTAGGTCTACCTGATATCGACGGAATTGATTTACTAAAAATAGTGCGTAAGAGAATGACTATTCCAATTATTATCTTATCTGCTAGGACCAATGAATTGGAAAAAGTTAAAGCTTTAGACCATGGTGCAGATGATTATGTGACAAAACCGTTTGGAACACATGAATTGTTAGCTAGGATACGTACATCTTTAAGACATTCAACTAACCAAGTCATTGAGTCTCCTACTATTGAAAATAAAGATCTGAAAATTGATTTTGAAAAGCAACTCTTATATAAACTAGGAAAAGAAGTTCATTTAACCAAAAATGAATACCGTATTTTAAAAGTACTATTCGAAAATTTAGGAAAAGTTGTCACGTATAGTACTTTGATGACAGCAGTATGGGGTCCTTATTCAGGAGATTCTCAAATATTGCGTGTCAACATGTCTAATATTCGGAAAAAAATGGAATACAATACACTAGAACCAGAATACCTGACTACTGAAATTGGGGTAGGGTATAGAATGAAAGATTACAGAGAATAATAAAATGAAACTGAGAAGCACAGGTTTGTATCATGGAAGAGGTTTTCTAATTTTAGAGAGGGTCTTCATTTTTTTTGTTTCACGAAAAATTCCATAAAAATTAAAAAGATGTTTACATCGCTATTAAAGCAAATTCATAATACTAACCTCTTTCTAAACGAGGTAATTACAGTAGTTGTGATGATGGTTGTTGCATTCATTTCGACTTTAGACAATACATTGTTAATAGTTATTAAATACAGTCAATATATTTTTGTGAGAATAGCAATTATTGCGCTAGTGATAGCTTATTTTCTGAAATCAAAAAGTATATACAAAGATTCCGTTTTAGTAGTATAAAAAATAGCATCAAAGTAGGAAAATACCTACTTTGATGCTATTCTTTTCTATTCTATACTAGTCAGTTGAATTTATTTGTTTTCACAAATAAATTTATAACTTTTCACTATCAAAATTTCCGTCTAAAGCTTTTTGAGCAAGGACATTTAGGTAGTTCCAAGGACGGTTGAATCCTGGTTGGAAGAAGAAATCAGCAAAGGCTAATTTTTCTAACGTCCAACCTGAAGAGATAGCTACCGATAGCACATTGATAGAGGCGGTAACGTCATAAGTTGACATCAACTGAGCACCAACAATACGGTGACTGTCTTTTTCAAAATGAATTTTCATCATAACTTTTTCGTCATCAATAAAAGTAGGGCGGATATTTTCTACTACGAATGTGCTGGCAACTTCAGCATCAATGGAATCTTGATCGATGTCTTTAACCCCTGTAGAAGCTAACTTGTAGTCGAATAATGTTAAACCAGATGTCCCAGATACTTCAGGCATTTTTACTTTTTTCTCTAAAATATTTTTAGCCGCAATGACTCCTTGACGGCGAGCATTAGAGGCTAAAGCAATCAGTTTTGAACCATGGTTTGGTGCAAAAGGAATTTTTGTAGCATCGCCCATTGCAAAAATATCTTTTTCAGACGTTTCTAGGTAATCGTCAATAACAACTGTTCCGTCTGGGTTCAATTCAACGATTCCTTGAAGCCATTTCGTATTTGGACGAACACCTACAGCCATAATCACAGTGTCTGCTTCGTATTCCCCTTTATCCGTAACAACTTTTTTAACCGTTCCGTTTTCGCCAACAACTTCTTTTACCATTTCGCTTGTGCGAACAGTCAATCCATTATGATTCATATTTTCATTTAATACATCAACAAATTCTTTATCTAGGTACGTATTCAATACGCGGTCTAAAGAATCAATAACAGTTGTTTCAATACCTACTTTAGCAAATGCTTCAGCAACTTCAATACCGATGTAACCTCCACCGACAACAACCGCTTTTTTCGATTGACCCATACGTGTTTTAACTTTTTCAGCCCAATTACGGCCACGTACATAGAAGATATTATCTAAGTCAGCACCAGGAATTGGAATTCTAACAGGCGCTGCACCAGGAGAAAGAATCAATTTGTCATAACTTTCTTCCGTTTCTCCGTCAGTTGTTTTAACAGTAATGGTTTTAGCTTTTGGATTAATTCCAGTAACGTCACTATTCATATGGACGTTTACATTTTGTTCGATATACGAACCCTCTGTTGCATAATGTAAACTATCTAAAGATTCGGCAATGCCTTCTAAGTAACTTTGAATTCCACAAGACAAGAATGATGCGGTATCTCCACGTTCATACAAATGCAATTCAGCATCTGGCTGCTCTTTCAATAATGTTTGAATGGCTTCATAGCCAGCATGTGATGTTCCTACGACAATAATTTTCAAAAAAATGGCCCCCAATAATAAGTATTTGCTACAAAATGAACTTTACCACTTATTTGGATTTTTATGAAATAATTTGCCTATAGAGCAAATTGAAAAGTAGTATTACTTTTAGCTTCTACTTTGTAGAGAGAGCATCACCCTATTTGCGAGTAAATTAGTAATTGCTTTTTTGCGTTTTCAATAAAGGCCAATTCTAAAGCAGATAAAGCTTTATTTTTTTTATAAGCAATAAAATATTGTACACGTATAAACTTAGGATCGATGTAGAAGATATTATACTGATCAAAGGACTCGATTTCAGACAGGGCACTTTCTGGTAAAAAAGTTAAACCTATGCCTTTTCTGGCAAGAGCAGAAACGGTATAGATATTTCTACTCTCTAATACAATATCTGCTTTAATGCTGAGCTTCTTAAAAAAATCATTAGTTTGTCTACGAATACCTGATTCGTGATTTGTCAGAACGTACTTTTCGTTTTTTAAAATGCTTAAAGGATATGGGAAGTTCTCTATCGTTTTTAGACCTGGTTGATAAAGAGCACTTGTCTTTGGTACGATCACACACCATCGATCTTGGGATAAGACAATAGAAGAAAGGTTTTCATTGTTAGTAGGCATCAAACCTAAATAAAAATCTAATTTGCTTTCTTGAATATCTTGTTCAGTTAATTTTGGACTTTGTTCTAAAATTTTAAATTCAATTTCTGAGTATTGTTCGTGAAATGAAGGTAGGATCATAGGGAGTAAGAAGGTACCCATAAGTGACTGGACTCCTATTCGTAGGCGACCTTTTTTTAAATTAGTTATTAAAGATAATTCGTTTAACATGTCATCATATTGTTCTTGAATAGATTTCATGTACAAAAGGTAACGCTCACCTGAATAAGATAATTCGATTGGGTTATGTGTTCTGTCTATTAGTGACGTTTTTAGTTCCTCTTCAAGTTTAGTAATGTATTTGCTGAGATAGGGTTGAGAAATGTAGAGAGATTTTGCTGCTTGAGTAAAAGTACCCTCAGTTACAAGAGCTTCTAAATAGCGAATGATCATATTGTTATACATTTAGTTGGTTTCCTTTCTATGAGTGATTGCCAAATATAAAATCGAGTTTATTATAATGGTAATCTATTTATTTCGATCATAATAAAAATTAAAAATTTCACAATGTATAATAAAAAAGTTATCGAAACTATAACAAATTATAACTTGATTAGAAAGATTTATACTTATATTTAACAGTATAGCAGTTAAATTTTGTTTTTTAAACGTTAATTTTAAAAGGTTTTTAAGGTTTTTAAGTCAAGTTATACGAAATAGATAATTAATAGGGCATAGCATTATTAATAAAAGAGTAATTTCACAATGTTGAAATTTTGATTTATAATAAATCTATAAAGTTAATAGATTAACAAGAGAGAAGGAAAAAATAATGGCAACAATATGCGAAATGTTAGGAATCGAATACCCAATTTTTCAAGGGGCTATGGCAAGAATTGCAACACATGAAATAGCCGGAGCTGTTTCAGAAGCAGGCGGATTAGGTATTTTGGGATCAGGCGGCTGGTCAGCAGATCAATTACGCGAAGAAATTAGATTAACAAGAGAGGTCACTAAAAAACCGTTTGCTGTTAATTTAATGTTACAAATGCCCAATTGTGATGAATTAGCTCAAGTTATTCTTGATGAAAAAGTAAAAATTGTTACAACAGGTGCTGGATCTCCTAAAAAATATATCCCAGCATTTAAAGAAGCAGGTGTAAAAGTCATCCCAGTTATCGCTTCTGTGAGACATGCCATTAAAATGCAAGCAGCTGGAGTAGATGCAGTTGTTGCGGAAGGTCAAGAAGCAGGAGGGCACATTGGTCAAACTTCTACAATGTCTTTATTGCCACAAATTGTTGATGCAGTAGATATACCTGTATTAGGTGCTGGTGGTGTGGGTGATGGACGTTCGCTTGCTGCTGTGTATGCATTGGGAGCACAAGGTGTACAAGTAGGGACATTATTTTTATCAGCTGAAGAATGTCCGATTCCAGATAGTTATAAAGAACGTCTGATTAACGCTATTGATACGGATACAATTGTAACGGGTCGTAAAGCAAAAGATCCAGTTCGATCATTAAAAAATCCAATGTTAGTTAAATTTGCAAAACTGGAAGAAGCAAATGCTCCCCACGAAGAGTTGGAAAAATTAACTCTTGGTTCATTATCTAGAGCTGTTTACGACGGCGATATGGAAACAGGTTCTGCAATGGCAGGTGAAATTGCTGGTATGATCAAAAATATTCGTCCTGCTAAACAAATCATTGAAGAACTATTTAATGAAGCAGAAAAAAAAGCTACTTCATTAAAAATTTCATATTAAGAAAGTAAGATGACAGGTTGGTTAAAAGTGCTCTATGAAACAAACACTCACAGAGCACTATTTTAATAACTTATTTAAATAAAAAAGCATAAAATTTTTTTAAAAGTTCATGTTAAATAAATCACAAATAGGAGCTGGTCAGAATGACAAAAGTAATTACAGCAGCAGAAGCTGCACAACTAATTAACGATAATAGTACGATAGCAGTAACAGGTTTTGGAATGTCGTGTGTAAATGAAGAGATGTTAATAGCCATTGAAAATCGGTTCAAAGAAGAAGCAGAACCTAAAAATTTAACTGTTATGCATGCAAGTGCTGTAGGAGACCGTAGAACAAAAGGGATGAGTCACTTGGCACATGAAGGGCTGATCAAACGTTGGATTGGCGGGATTGTAAATGCTTCTCCACAAATCAGTGATTTGATCATGGAAAATAAGTGTGAAGCATATAACTTACCTCAAGGAGTTATTGCTCAACTATATCGCGAAATAGCTGCTAAACGGCCTGGATTGTTTACGAAAGTAGGTATGCGTACGTTTGTGGATCCTCGCTTAGAGGGAGGGAAAATATCAGACTGTACAACTGAAGATTTAGTAGAACTAGTTGAGATTGCGGGAGATGAATGGTTATTTTATAAGAGTTTTCCGGTTGATGTTGGTTTAATTAGAGGGACTGTTGCAGATGAAAAAGGCAATTTAACATTAGAAAAAGAAGGACTGCATATGGAAGTGTTACCTGTCGCTCAAGCAGCTAAAAATTCAGGAGGAATCGTGATTGCTCAAGTAGAATCGTTAGCAGTAGCTGGATCGTTGAATCCCAAAGATGTAAGAGTTCCTGGAATTTTAGTCGACTATATTGTTGTTTCCGAACCTGAAAACCATTTTCAAACAGAGAATACACAATACAATCCAGCTTTTTCTGGTCAAGTAAAAGTACCTTTAGATACAGTTGTACCTCTAGAGCTAGATGCTCGAAAAGTAATTGCTCGCCGAGCAGCTGCTGAACTGGTTCCAGAAACTATTTTGAATTTAGGTGTAGGTATTCCAGTGAATGTAGCTACCGTAGCGGCAGAAGAAGGAGTCAACGATCAATTGAATTTAACCACAGAAGCCGGATCAGTTGGGGGCGTTCCAGCTGGATTGAAAGACTTCGGTCATGCTTATAACAGTGAAGCAATCGTTGATCATCATTCACAATTTGACTTTTATGATGGTGGTGGATTAGATTTATCAGTTTTAGGGTTAGCTCAAAGTGATCAATTTGGAAATGTAAATGTTTCTAAATTTAGTGGTCGTGTAGCAGGTTGTGGTGGATTTATCAATATTTCTCAAGCAGCTAAAAAATTAGTTTTTGCGGGTACATTCACAGCTGGAGGGTTAAAAGAAGAAGTGAAAGATGGCAAATTAACGATAATTCAGGAAGGCCGAGTTAAAAAATTCTTGAAAAATGTCGAACAAATTACATTTAGTGGACAATACGCATCAAGCATTAATCAAGAAGTCTTATATGTAACAGAACGTGCAGTATTTGATTTACAAGAAGGAATGCTACGATTAATTGAAATAGCACCTGGAATTGAGTTAGAGCAAGATATTTTAAATCAAATGGATTTTACACCTTTGATAGCAGAAAACTTAAAAGAAATGGACAAAGGAATGTTTGAAGAAAATTGGGGTGGATTAAAAGAAATCATCTTAGCTAATACAGAAAAGGAGCGTTTACTTTATGTCTAAAAAACCGAATCGGTGGATAGTTTTAGTTAGTTCTATGGGAATCTTAATGTGTACAGGAGCAATTTATGCTTTTAGTGTTTTAGCAGGGCCTTTGTCTGAAGCAAATAGTTGGACAATGGGAGAAGTAATGACAGCCTTTGCTATTAATGCAGCTTTAGGACCTATTCCCATGGTTTTAGGAGGATTTTTGACCGATAAAGGTTGGTCTAAATGGAGCATTATGGCAGGAGCAGTATTGTTCGGAGCTGGGTTTGCTTTGACTGGTACAGCAACTAGTTTATTCCAATTGTATCTTTACTATGGTGTTTTAGCTGGGTTTGGGCAAGGTTTTGCTTATTCTGGTTGTTTAAGCAATACAATCCGTTTTTTCCCTGACAAAAAAGGATTGGCTTCTGGATTGATTACTGCAGGAATGGGAGGAGCAGCTATAATAGCAGCTCCAATTGCTAATCAATTGATTCAAAGTAAAGGTGTAGGTACAGCATTTGTTTGGATGGGAATAACGTATATTCTAATTGGTTTTACATGTAGTTTATTTATTAAAGTTGCACCTAAACAAATTACATCAAGTAAAACAAATGTAAAACAAAATCAAGCTTTGCAAGTTAAAGTTGTCAGCAAAAATTGGAAAGAAATGCTTCAATCCATCAATTTTTATCTTATTCTATTGATGTTTGCAACAGGTTCATTTTCTGGTTTGATGATTGCCTCTAATGCAGCGGCTATCGGCCAATCCACCTTTGGTTTAACAGCGGCTACAGCAGCATTTTATGTCAGTCTTTATTCATTAAGCAATACATTAGGAAGGGTAGTCTGGGGAACTATTTCTGATAAACTAGGGCAATCTACTACCATTACGATTATATATAGTATCATTGCACTAATGTTTGTTATTTTGATTCTGATTCAAACGACACTTGGATTTGCTATTGGGATCATCGGACTGGGATTATGTTTCGGTGGCGTTATGGGGGTATTTCCATCACTTGTTATGGATAACTTTGGGCCAAAATTCCAAGGAGTCAACTATGGTATCGTATTTATCGGATATTCAACAGCTGCTTTTATTGCTCCAAAAGTGTCAGCAGCAATTTCTATCAATAATAATGGTGACTATACTAAAGCATTTTATTTAGCAATTGCAGTTGTCATAACTGGGTTAGTGTTAAACGTTTTTTATAAAAAGAAAGTAACTAGTGTTAGGATAGCTAAAACAATAGTTGATTAACAGCAACTAATAACTGTTATCTCAAAGATGGGGAAACATAAATAAGGAAAAAAGAGAATTAATTGAACAGATAGTTCACGTGCAATGCAAGACATAGAAGAGTGTTTGCAAATGAATCTTGTAAAATTATTTTACAGATTTATATTCAAGTAAAATGAAATAAAGTAACGAATGCTATAAGAGTACTAAAATTATTGCTTTTTTATTTTATGTTGACGTTTTCAAAATCCTGTAGTATAGTAATGGTAACTTAATCAGGCATGTGACTGGTAATGCAGGCAGGACCTAAAACAACGAATTACTAGGAGTAAAATCCTATGAGCCGTTTTTTAGGTCCTTTTTTGTATACTAAAATCTCATCTGCCATAATAAAAGGAGGAATTCATAAATGAATTATCAACAAACGGCTGCAGAAATTGTTAAGAAAGTTGGTGGAAAACAAAACATTTCGCATTTAGAACATTGTTCTACTAGACTTAGATTCACATTAAATGATGATTCTAAAGTAGACATTAAAGAGTTGGAACAAATTGATGGTGTTATGGGCGTTCGACAAAATGTTCAATGCCAAGTAATTATTGGTAATGAAGTTGTAGAAGTTTACGACGAAGTGTTAAAAGTAATAGGAGATATTCCAGCATCGAACGGACCTGGAAATAAACCTAAACAAAAACTAAGTAGTTTAGTAATGGATTTTATCATTAGTATTTTTCAACCGTTAATTCCTGCAATTGCAGGTGGTGGAATATTGAAATCTATGTTATTACTCATTTCAATGTTTGGTTGGATAGACCCAGCTTCTCAGACCTATCAAATATTAGATCTTATTGGAGGAGCACCTCTTTATTTCTTACCAATACTGGTAGCTATGACAACAGCTAATAAACTAAAAGTCAATTCACTTGTTGCAGTATCTGCAGTTGGAGCGTTGATTCTTCCAAGTATGACCACATTGATTTCAGAAGGAACTTCGTTATTCTCCATTGGTGTTCCAAATGTAGCTTATGCTTCACAAGTTTTTCCAGCAATCTTGTGTATTTTACTGTATGCTCAAATGGAGAAACTATTTACAAAGTACTCTCCTAAAGCTATTAGAATTTTCTTTGTTCCTATGATGTCATTGTTAATTACTGTACCAATAACGCTATTAGTATTAGGTCCAATCGGCATTACTGTTGGACAAGGATTTGCAAACGTTATCTTATTCCTATTTAACCAATTTGGATGGGTTGCAACTGCTGCTCTTGCTGCTTTCTTACCGTTTATGGTAGTAACAGGGATGCACAAAGCGATGATTCCATATGCAGTCACTTCTATAAGTGAAATGGGTCGTGAATTGCTTTATTTGCCGGCTTCTTTAGCTCATAACCTTGCTGAGTCTGGCGCCTGTTTTGCAGTTGCTGTAAAAAGCAAAGATAAAAGGTTGAAATCTACTGCATTATCAGCAGGAATCTCAGCGTTGTTTGGAATTACAGAACCAGCACTTTATGGAGTCACAATTTTGCATAAAAAAGTCTTATATAGTGTCATGCTCGGAAGTTTGATAGGCGGAGCATTTATAGGCATTATGGCGGTTGAAGCTTTTGCACTAGTTGGACCAGGTTTGGCTAGTATTACTATGTTTGCTTCTCCCGAAAACACCTTAAATTTAGTGTATGCTTTTGTGACATTGGGTATCTCATTTGTAGTCTCATTTGTTGCTGTACTATTTATATGGAAAGAAGAAGCAGTTGAATCAGAAAAACAAGCTTTTGCGGAGAACATATCAGGAAGTACCAATTTTTATAGCCCAATTGAAGGAGAAGTCATTCCTTTAGCTGAAGTAAATGATGAAGTATTTTCAACTAAGCTAGTAGGTGAGGGTATTGCTATTATTCCTGAAATAGGAGAACTGCATGCTCCGGCTGATGGCACGATTACTATGTTATTTGAAACGCATCATGCAATAGGAATGAAAATGAGGAATGGGGCTGAAGTTCTTTTTCATATTGGATTAGAAACCGTGCAATTAGAAGGGAAATACTTCACACCACATGTTAAAGAGGGTGATATCGTTAAAGCAGGTGATCGTTTGGTATCATTTGATATAAAAGCTATCGCAAATGCTGGATATGATCCAACGGTTATAGCAGTGGTAACCAATAAAGAATTGTTTAAGATCAATCAAACCATTACACATGAAAAAGCAAACCAAAATCAAACCGTTATGACGGTAGCACAGATAGGAGAATAAATATGACTAAAACAACACACTTTCCAAAAGGATTTCTATGGGGCGGTGCAATTGCAGCGAACCAAGCAGAAGGAGCATGGAATAAAGATGGTAAAGGGCTATCTGTCGCAGATGTAGCAACCTATAAACCTGATTTAGATGTGAAAAATTTTGCAGGACATATGAAAATAACAACAGAAAGCGTTACAGAAGCAATGGAAGATCCATCTGATAAAATCTATCCTAAGCGTCGTGGGATTGATTTCTACCATAGATACAAAGAGGATCTAGCTTTATTCGCTGAGATGGGTACGAAGGCTCTACGTGTATCTATTGCTTGGTCTAGAATCTTTCCTACAGGAGAAGAAGCTGAACCTAATGAAAAAGGGCTAATTTTTTATGATAATTTATTTCAAGAAATGAAGCGGTTGAATATTGAACCAATAGTAACATTGTCTCATTATGAAATGCCCCTAGCGTTAAGTTTGGAATACAATGGTTGGGCTGATCGCCGAGTAATCGATGATTTTGTTCGTTTTTCAAATGTGTGTTTTGATCGCTATAAAGATTTAGTTAAATACTGGCTGACATTTAATGAAATTGACAGCATTCACCGTCATCCATTTACGACAGCAGGAATCATTCCAGACAAATGTCCAGAAGGTAAAGAAGAGGAAATTATTTATCAAGCACTGCACCATCAATTTGTTGCATCTGCTTTAGTAACGAAAGATTGCCATGAAAAAATAAAAGGCAGTGAAGTTGGTTGCATGATTACGAAGTTAACAACGTACCCAAGGACTTGTACACCAATTGACGTAGAGCTTACTTTGAAAAAGAATTTAGAAAATCTTTTTTATGCAGATGTTCAAGTTTTTGGAGAATACCCTAAATTAATTGAACGTCAATTAGAAAATAAAGGCATCCATATTAAAATGGAAGAAAATGATCGAACTATTTTAAAAGAACATACGGTAGACTTTGTATCGTTTAGTTACTATATGTCTATGACTGAATCAGGCGATGAAAATGCCGAGCGTACAGCAGGAAACACTGTTTTAGGAGTGAAAAATCCTTATCTTCCATCTACTGATTGGGGATGGCAAATTGATCCTAAAGGATTGAAAATTTCTTTACTTGAATTATATGATCGTTATCAAGTACCATTGATGATAGTAGAAAATGGTATGGGCGCAAAAGACGAAGTTGTTGAAGGAAAAATTCATGACCCTTATCGAATCGATTATTTTAAAGAACACTTTAAACAAATGGGTGAAGCCATTGATGAAGGTGTAGACCTAATTGGGTACACCAGCTGGGGTGCAATTGATATCATTAGCGCAGGGACCTCTCAAATGTCAAAACGTTATGGATTTATTTATGTTGATCAAGACGATGAAGGTAATGGGACGCTTGATCGATTGAAAAAAGACTCCTTTTATTGGTATAAAGAAGTTATTGAAACAAATGGAGCAAGTATAGACTAAAAAAATAAACGGGAGTGATTTTCTTTGTCACATATTAAAAAAGTACTCAATTCAAGTGTCGTCTTAGTAGAAAAAGATGGTAAAGAAATGGTTGTGTTTGGAAAAGGGATTGGATATGGGAAGAAAACCGGAATGTCTATTGAAGATAACCAAGTAGATCAATCTTTTCTTCCTGTAGAAAACATACAGACTCAACAGCTTTTAGACTTGGTTGATGCAATCTCTCCCGTTTATTTTGATATAACTCAGGAGATTGTTCAGTACGCAGAACAGTATTTAGGTTCTCCGTTAAATCTTAGTATCTACTTCACACTAATGGATCATTTAAATTTTGCAGTAGAGAGAGCAGAAAAAGGAATTAACATTATCAATCGAGTATATTGGGAAATAAAGAGCTATTACCCAAAAGAATTCCATATTGGTGAGTATGCCCGTACCTTGGTAAACAAGGCTTTAGAAACTAATTTACCGGAAGAGGAAGCTGCGAATATTGCGTTTCATTTGATCAATGCACAAAATTCAGATAATCAAAATGCTGATGGTATGAAATACGCTAAAATGGTCGGGAGCATCGTTAATTTAATTCGGTATAGCTTAAATACAACGGTCAATACTGAATCCATTCATTATGTACGTTTTATTACACATGTTAAATTTTTTGTAGAGCGGTTTTTTGCAGATGAATTGATGGAAAAAGGCGATAAAGAATTGTTTGAACAAATTGCAATTCTTTATCCTCAAGCCATGAATAGTGCTTTTAAAGTTAAAGAGTACGTGGGAAAAATATACGATAAAGAGGTACCGAATGATGAATTAACATATTTAGCAGTTCATATCAATCGCTTATTGAATTACAATGAATTAGATGGCTAAAAAATGAGCTAATGGTAGTAATGCTACTCACTTAAGCTTGTATATAAAAAAGAAGAACAACACTTAAAAAGTGTCGTTCTTCTTTTTTGTTGCAATTACAACAAAAATCGTTATAATAGGAATTGTTAAGAACAAAAAGGGGGAACGAAATGATAGACATTCTTCGTGACATTGGAGTAATTGCAAGAGCCTTAGACTCTATCGCTAATATAGAATTTAAAGAGCTTAATCTTACAAGAGGACAATACCTCTACTTAGTAAGGATTAAAGAAAATCCAGGAATTATACCAGATAATTTAAGTGAAATGATAAAAGTAGATCGTACTACTGCATCAAGAGCTATTCAAAAACTTGAACAGAATGGACTAATTGAAAAGAGAGCTGATTCAGTGAATAAAAAAATCAAAAGGTTATTTACTACACCTAAAGGTGATGAATTAGCGGAGTGTATTGTGAAAGAAAATCTTTATTCTAATGAGGTTGCACTAAAAGGCTTGTCGGACGAAGAAATCAAAATTTTTTCTCAAATTTTAACCAAAATAAAACAGAATACAGAATCTGACTGGGATCTGGTTAAAAAAGGGATTAAACGAAATTACTAAAGGAGACTAGTATTATGGAATTGAAAAAATGTACCTTAGAAGATTTAAAATCACTTCAAAAAATCAGTATAGAACTGTTTACAGATACCTTTAAGGATCAAAACACTGAGGAAGACCTAAAAAACTATTTGGAAAAAGCCTACAATAATGCACAACTCAAACAAGAACTTACAAATGAAAATTCTACTTTTTTCTTTCTATTAGATAATGAAGAAATAGTCGGTTACTTAAAATTGAACATAGGTGATGCCCAAACGGAAAAAATTGATGAAAATGCTGTAGAAATTGAAAGAATCTATATTAAAAGTGACCGTAAAAGAAAAGGATATGGCACATTTTTGATCGAGAAAGCTAAACAATTTGCAAAAGAAAGGAATAAAAAAGTAATTTGGTTAGGTGTTTGGGAAGAAAATTTAAGTGCTCTATCCTTTTATAAAAAGAATGGGTTTATTCAAGTCAGCTCGCATTCGTTCTTTATGGGAGAGGACGAGCAAACCGATTTGATCATGACTAAGACAATCTAATAGGTATACAGCTAATCAGAGCAAAAAAAAGATGAACCGTCTTCTACAAGCACGGTTCTTCTTTTTGTATTAAAAAATATATAAATTCTTAATGGAATTATGCTGTGAACTTTTACAATCGATTGTTTCTCATCTGTGAAAGCGTTATAATTGAAAAAGAAAGAAATTAAAAAACAGGAGTGGTTGAATGTATCAAGCAGCAGAAAATCGTTATGATAATATGATTTACAATCGTGTGGGAAACAGTGGATTAAAATTGCCAGCATTATCTTTAGGGATGTGGCATAATTTCGGTGATGTAGATTTATTTGAAAATAGCCGTAAAATGGTTCATCGTGCATTTGACTTGGGAATTACACATTTTGACTTAGCTAATAACTACGGACCTCCAGCGGGTAGTGCTGAAGAAAATTTTGGACGCATTTTAAAGAAAGATTTGCTTCCTTACCGTGATGAGTTGATTATTTCAAGCAAGGCCGGATATGATATGTGGCCAGGCCCGTACGGTGAATTTGGTTCTAAAAAGTATTTGACTGCTAGTATTGACCAAAGTTTGAAGCGCCTTGGATTAGATTATGTTGATATCTTTTATTCTCATCGTCCAGATCCGGATACACCTTTTGAAGAAACAGCACATGCATTGGACTTAATGGTTCGCCAAGGTAAAGCTTTGTATATTGGAATTTCTAATTACTCTGCAGAACAAACAACTGAAATTTCAAAAATATTTAAAGAATTAAAAACGCCTTTCATTATTCATCAACCTTCTTACAGTATGTATAACCGTTGGATAGAAGATGGTCTACAAGATGTTTTACAAGAAAACCAATTAGGAACGATTGCGTTTAGTCCCTTAGCGCAAGGTATGTTGACAGACCGTTACCTGGATGGCATTCCAAAAGATTCAAGAGCGGGTCGGACAACAAGTCAGTTCTTAGATGAAGTAAAGGTAAAAGCTACCTTAGAAAAATCAAGAGCACTAAACGAAATCGCGAAACGCCGAGGTCAAACGTTAGCTGAAATGGCTGTTTCGTGGATTTTAAGAAATGGAAAAGTCACAAGTGTACTGATTGGAGCCAGCAAGGTAAGCCAAATTGAGGATAATGTCAAAGCATTAGATAATCTTGATTTTTCGCCTTCAGAATTAGACGAAATTGAAAAGATTTTGAAACGTTAGACTGTCGACTTTTTTGTACCAATCACCTTTTTAAATTTTTGATTTATATTAAACATCTAATTAGCAGGTATGTATATGGTATTGAACCTAATTCATACTTGCTGATTTTTTGCTTTATGTATTATGTATGTTATTACTTTCATTATTTAAATAAACAATGAAGTGAAAAATAAACTGATATAAATTCAAAAGTAGCTTGAATTTATATCAGTTTATTAATCACTTATTTTAATTGGTTAGTTTTAAGAAGTGGGGAGTTCTTGAAGGATAGTCCAAATAAATTTGTTATACAGAATTTCTTTCATCAGAATTGATAAATTGAAGAGGTATTGTTCTATTTTGAAATTGATTGATGCGTTCATCAATAATATGACCTCGTTCAATAATCAGAGCATCTTCTAAGATTGCGTTAGGACAACCTTCAACTAAGTCGTCTATATACTTATAGGTTTCCTTTGAAATCGCACGTGAAGTAGAACGATAAAAAATGGTTGGTGTATGATCTACTGCGTAATGTATAACATCATTGATTTCGTAAATTGGGTTTTCCAAAGTAGTCGGTACAGACGTTTCTACAGCACCATTTTCGTCACAGCTGACATCAATGATTAATGTTCCAGGTTTGAATTTTTTTAAATCTGTTTGATAAATCAAATGATCTTTACGTGAAGTATCCCATAAGATTGCATTGACAATCACATCAAACTCGTTCATTTCTTTTTGGAATAACTTTTCTTGGTTGCGATTATAAACTCTAACATCTGCACCCAATCCGATTAACGTCCGTTGTGCGCCTCGTGCTGTATTTCCGCGTCCTAAAATAGCAACTTTTGTATCGTATGGCATAATTCCGTTTAATTGGTAAGCATGCATAACAGCAGCTTCTCCAGCTAATTCATTATTGCGCCAGTAAGAATGGCGATTATCTTCATACATATCTTCCCAAGCGTAAGCAGAAAGTTTATTCTCTACTAATATATCAGTCACTTCTTTACTCTGTACAGCATGAACCCATCCGAATATCGTTTGTCCTGGACGTAGATTTTTTATAAAAGTAGCGTCACCAATTTTAGGATCACAGATAATATCTTGTTCTAAAACGATAGTTCTTGGAACAACTTGACAACCTAATGCAGCATATTCAGTATCAGAAATATTTAAATCACTTCCATAGCCTTCCTCAAAAAATAAAGCTTCTCTGTGATTTATCCGTGTAATGTCTTTAGGCAATAAGGCAATTCGTTTCTCACCAGGTTTGTGACTGTTGACAAAACCAATCGTTTTTAATTTTTTGTGGTGCATGTTCGTAACCTCCTAATTGATTATGTACAGAATGACTGGACATATCACCTTATTATCGCATTAAATGCAATCGGTTACAAATGTTGTTGATATAAGGAATTGAAGAAGGATGAGAATATTGAATAATTTAACAGGCTATGATTCGTTTTATCGTCCCGTAATCATTCTGTTTTGTTATTGAAAAAAATCCGAAAAAAACCTTGAAAAAACTAAGAATTATCCTAGTTCCTTCAAGGCTCACTTTTTAATTGACTAGTTAGTGTAGTTAATAGCTTGATCTTTTTCTAACTCGTAAACAAATAGATTGGAGCTGTCTAAAGGTAAATCTTTCATAGACACAGCACATATTTGGCTATTCTCATACGTTTTATAGTAATAAGTTTGCGTTTCAGTGCTTACACAAGAAGAATATTGAGTGATTTCATAAATTCCTTCTGGTGCCATAGCACCACCTCTTGGTTGCGCTACAAAATCTAAAATATGGAAAAATTGAGAAACATTTGCATTTTCTGTTTTATCTGCAACAGAATTTAAACGAGCATATGCTGCACGAACAAATCTTGATTGAGAAGAAAGATCGCCAGGAAGACCAATAGCTCCCATTCCTCGACTGTAGACATCTAAATCAACCTTAGAACTTAAGCGATTTTCAGGAATATTTGACGTAAGGTTTAAGTAATTGCTCATATTGTATTTATGATAGGGGAAAGAAGGATTGTTAGCTAGTACACCAAATTGATTGTCGTATACTTGTAATCCTTCAGCTGTTGATTCAACGACAATTGAACTGTCTTTATCTGATATCAACCAATGCAATGGCGATAATTGTAGTTTTTCGCTAAAAGAAATATTAATCAGATTGATCTCTTTTAATAAATCTTTAGCTTCTTCGACAGTAGCACATTTGCCTAATAAATAAGGGATAAATTCAAAAGGGGTAACATTTTTTTTGTCTTTTTTCTCGTCATGATATACTGCAAAACCGTCAAAGTTTAATCCACTCATTCCAAGCCCTTTTTCATTAACAGCATCAAAATATAACGGGTAATCATCTACTACCATAGCCATGCCAATGATCGAATAATGTGAAGTAAGTTCTTCTTCTTTACGTAATTTAAAATTGTAATTCCTTGGTGTAACAACAACTTTATTATTTAAAGAATACTCCAAATCAAGATTTCTTCCAAAATAAAATGTATCATTCGTATAAGCTAAACCTGTGCACATGAAATATTCCTCCTGAATTTTTTATACATGGTTATAGTCTAACTACTTATTTTTACTACAAAGATTCAACAGTTCAAATAGAAAGGATATTCTTCTTAAAAAATTACTGTTATTTAAATGAAATTTAAGCCTTTGAGTTTATTAAAAAAATGAGTTTTTACCAATGAAACATCGAAAATTCGGGTATGAGAAAGTGCAACATGATATGGTTGAGAGCAAGGGATATGAATTGGAAAAAAAACTGTTCATTGGAAAATGACTAAAGTTATTAGTGGGGGATAAAAGAGAAGGTGCCAAGCGACTAATAATTGGAAGTACAATGTCAATAATCATTAAAAATAGTATAGTATACCTAGAGTAACGTAGTTTAATCTAGACAGCATTTCTAAAATCAACAAAAGAATTTCTCAAACTAAAAGTAGTCGTTTTTTATTGGCAAAACCTCCTTACTCTGATATGGAGAGTTTATAATTGTAACAAAAAAAAGTCAATTCGTTTGATTGTAGTTTAGATATCGTTGCACTTAAATAGCTTAAGTAAGACGTATAACTAAAGTATAAATGACTAGGCTGAATAGTATTAAAAAAAACGATACTCATTACTTTTTAAAATAGGTCATGTAGTAATTAATTATTGTTGACATAAATACCAGTGGTATGTATTATGTAGATACATACCACTGGTATTTATGTGAGGTGAGATAGTTGGCAAGAAACAAGTACCCTGAAGAAACGAAGAAGAAAATACTGGATGTAGCAGAAAAATTATTTCTAGAAAAAGGCTATGATGGCACTTCTATTCAAGACATTGTTGATGGTCTAGGGAACATGACCAAAGGTGTTATTTACCACCACTTTAAATCAAAATTCGCTATTCTAGAAGCACTAATGGATGAAGCAGATGAAGAAGCTGTCCCTAATAATTTGCATGGAGACACTGGATTAGAAAAATTGCAAAATGTCTTAAAAGATACGTTCAATGCTTATAAAAGACAATCAATCGGTTATTCTGCTGCAGTTGCGTTGAGAAGTCCAAGAATATTGGGCGAACAATACTTGCAAGTCTTCAATGATCTTGTCCCAGAAATGAAAAGAATAGTTGATGAAGGAGTCGCTGATGGATCCATTCAAACTGATTATCCAGAAGAGATTTCAGAATTGCTGATGCTAACGTTTAATTTATGGATAGGATTTCAACTTAGTGTTTTATCAGAAGAAGAACTACGCCGTAAAATTTTATTCATCCAAAAGATGTTTAATGGAGTAGGTGTTCCTTTATTAACAGATGAAATCGTTCAAGAAAGTTTCAAACTATTTTCTATTTTAAAAAAGAATAGCTGATAAAAAGCTATTTTTTTTATAGAGATACATACCAATGGTATCTATCATTTGCTATAAAATACAAAAACAAATAAGAAAGGAAGATTAAAAAATGACAAGAAGTGTTGAAGTCATAAGTATAGAGAAGAACTATGGTAGAAAAGAAGTGTTGAAAAATTTCAGTTTAAGTGTTGAAAAAGGAGAAGTCTATGTTTTACTTGGAAAAAATGGCGCAGGAAAATCGACCTTATTTAAGATTTTGACAGGCTTATCTAAAGCAACCAATGGAGAAATTGCTATTTTAAATGAGAGCAAAGATTTGGAAAAAATAAAAACAAAAATTGGTTCAAATATCAATGAACCCGTTTTTTACGAACATTTATCTGCAGATGAAAATTTAAACATCCACTGTAAATATATGGGAGTCTCTAATAACCGGATTAGCGATTGGCTTAAAACTGTAGGTTTGACTATTGACAATGATCGTCCTGTTAAAGAATATTCGTTAGGAATGCGCCAAAGGCTAGTATTAGCAAGATGCTTAATTCATAATCCTGATTTGCTGATTATTGATGAACCATTAAATGGTCTTGATCCTAGAGGGATAAAACAATTCCGTGAATTGATTGAAGAGATTTCATTGTTAGGAAAAACGATTATCATGTCGAGTCATATTTTAACTGAAGTAGAATCTGTTGCTACACGAATCGGTGTAATCTATGATGGTCAACTTGTTTTAGATGAAAGAAAGCAAGATTTAGTAGCTAAATATCATGATAGCTTAGAAAATTTCTTAATCAACAAAATGGAAGGAGTAGTGTGAAATGAAACTTATTCAATTAGAAATAAAAAAAATCGCACTAACCCCTTATCTGCTTGCTAGCGTTTTGATACCATTAGTTACGTTAGCAATGGTAAACTTATTAGCTTATGCTCCGCAGATTGATCCAAGTATTTTGGTAACAGATCCGGAAATGGGGACCTATAAATTTTTGTATATCCTATCATTTATTATTAACGTAGCGGGTTTTTCATGTTTAGGTACGGCAATGCTAGGAAAAGTGGTAATGGAATCTTATAATGACAATTACCTTTACTTGACGTTAAGTTACCCTGTAGCTAGAAAGAAAATCTTACGGGCAAAAATTATTTTCTGTGAACTGTTTTGTGGGTTTGGCGTTTTTATCGGCATTTTATTAACCAACAGTTTGTTTTTTGTATCAGAGTCTATTTTTTCTGTAGTTAATGATTCTCTCTCTTTCGCTACAATTGTGAGCCAGCTATCTCTTATGATCGTTGCTGTTATTTTAGTTACGAGTATTAGTTTAATTTCTTTAGCTATCGGATGGTGGAGAAATTCGTTAGCTTTAGCCATCGTTTCATCTGTAGTCTTTTGTAGCATACCGAGTAATTTAGTGACAGTTGGCGGGGTTCAAGTAGTTTTAGCTATTACAGTAATTTTGTTAGTAGCAAGTATGCTAGTAGTTCTACTCATTACAAAAAAAGTATCACGATTAGAAGCATAAAAAAAGGAACCCCTATAAGGGGTTCCTTTTTTGCTTCAAGGTCTATCGTAAATTTGCATATGAAGCTGCAATCCACAAATCAAAGTTTTCCTGTTCTTCGTATTGCATAACATCATGCATTTCAGGACTGACGATTTGAAATTGTTTTTTGAAGACATCTAAATCAAATTCTTCCATTTGTGTATCACGTTTAACACGACTAAAAACTTTTGCAAAGTCTTTGCTGCTGTATCTAATATCTTTGCGTTTTAGTTCTAAAGGCAAGCCTTTTTTTGTGACGCCCATCGCTTGTGCAGCGTTAAAAGCAGCTTCTTTTACTGCAAAAACACGGTCATTTGAAGCAAGTTTTGTTAAGATATATCTTGATTTTTGACAGTCATAGTTTGCTAATTCAGTAACGGCTTCGAGTCTGATTTTCCAATTGTCTTTTGTATTTGCTTTAGTTTTTAATTCTTCAATATTAGCTGGTTCTGCTTGAATAATAGTCATCGTTTTGTTGCCTCTTTCTATTTCGTGTCTTAAAGTCCATATTATAGCGTTTGATAGGCTTTTACAAGGTTATTTCGAGAAATTTATTGAATTCTTCTTGATAAACAGATAATTATTCTTTTAGTAGGTAACACTTTGTCGAAATCCATTCCTGGACTGAATTTTAGAAGACCAGCGCAACCTTACAAATTATGCCATTAACCATTATTGTACGTTTAATTGCAACCCTATTGGTCCGTAAGCTTTTCAACTTCTATTGAACAGTATCTTATTTATCAATGAGGCATAGAAAGACAGAACACCGAAAGGAAAAGTAAACCTCCCAACAAAAATAATGGGAGGTCTTATGTTTAAACTTTTTTCGTATAAGCTAACGTTTTGTTTAATAAGAATGGCGTATAAAATGCAACGGTATCACTTAAAGGCAACACATCATCTGTTATGTCTATTTGGATTACATTTTTGATGTAATTTCTTCTTTCTGCGATTCGATTCCACACATCAGGATACTGTTCTTTTAATTCTTCTTGTAGTGCTTTATCCGCGATAGCGACTGGTTCTTCACAACTTGCTCCTGAGTAGCCAGGAACACTCGGAATGATATCTACTTGGAACAATTGACCGCTCTTCACAACAACGTTAGAACCTTTAAAAAATGGTGATGACATCCATTCATCATCTCCTGTGTAATGTCCTGGATTCAAGGTCCAACCATAAACATCAGCAGGGAAGACTTCCTCTATCTTGTCATAAAAGTCATCTCCAACCGTTCCTACACGAATAGTTTCCAACCAAGTAGCGTATGCAGTAAAGTACGGGATGCCCACTTTTTCTAAATAGTCGCTTTGATTTTCTGGCAGATCTTCTTTCGAAGCTGCTACAAAGCCAGCACGACTACTTAGCCCACCTTTATATCCTACTGTCATAGAATAGTTATCGCCTAACAAGGCTTCGTTGTCTCTTGGATAAAGAGTAGCATTAGTAAACCGTTTGCCAGCAGCACTAATCGTCGTCACAGTATTCGGTTGACCATCTAGAGCGAGTAAAGCGCCAATTTCTTTTTCTGTTTTACCTACGTCCACAGCTTGGATTGCTGCGAACATACCTTTTCCAGCTAGGGTTGCTCCATATTCAAAATGAGCGATCTCGTTGGCATTATGAGTCGTACGTAATCCGTCTTCTGGAGAGATAAGGGCTGAAGCAAAGTTTTTTAATTGCTTACGGTCTGCAACATAATTGATTAAACTGTCTAAGATATAAAAAGGTAAGTCGAATAATCCACTATTGTCGTATTGGCTAGATGTAAATAATTTCCATCCAATAATACCAATTGTAGCATCGGGAAGAATTTGACTTTCTTTAAAATGATCTGATAATGTTTTTTCTCCATTCATTGGTTGATTGGGTAAAGAGAAGTAAGGCACGTGAACCGCATAAGCAGGGATGCGAGAGTGAGCCGCTAGTTTTAGGTTTTCATTTCCTAATAATAAGTAGCATTCTCCGTTTGCGTGGATAACTAAACAAGCTTCTTCAAAACGTGGAATAAATCCTGTGAAATATTCGAAATTCGCACCATGTTCACGGTCTGCGTAAATGATTGCGGTATCGATCGCCTGTTGTTTCATTTTTGCTAAAAAATTTTCCTTTCGAGCAATCATTGTTTCATCTGTTAAATAAACTGATTTAAGCTTTGTATGGATAGTTGGTAGGGCTACTTCATTTAAATTAATAGTCATATTTATTTTCCTCCTCATTAATAGATACAATAGTCGTCAACGGTTTTAATTCTTTAAAGTTTTTTTGTTGGCTATCTAAATCAGTAACAATCAGATTAACCTCTTCAACATCACCGATTTTATAAAGGTAAGAGCGACCAAATTTTTTATGATCTGCCACCAAAATAGTTTTCTTCGACTGGTTCATAATGGCTCTTTTTGTAAACGCATCTTCCTCGTTCGGTAGGGTGATTCCAAAGTCAGCACTAATTCCTTCAGCACCTATAAAAGCTACATCAAAGTTGAAATTTCTAACAAAATCAGCCGTTTCTAATCCTAAAAAACCTTTAGATAATTCACGGTACTTTCCAGGAACACTGTGCAACTGAATTCCTTCATATTTGGATAAAGAATTAAGAACTAATAAGGAGTTGGTATAAAAATGGCATCCTTCAATAGTAAAAATTTCTCTTGCCACAGCCAAAGCAGTAGTTCCTGTCTCAATAAAAACAGCACTACCAGGTTTGACTAATCCTCTACAAAACTTACCGATTTGTTTTTTTTCTTGAACACTAACTTCTTCTTTAATAGAGATGGGATTTTCTAAAGCATTTTCTCCTCGGTAAACAGCCCCGCCATGAACAAGTTGGATCTCACCCCATGTGGAAATCTCTTTAAGATCGCGGTTAATGGTCATCATGGAGACACTTAACTCAGCAGCGAGTTCATTTGACGATACCTCTCCGTTAACTTTCAACAAATCAAAAATCATTTCTTGTCTTTTAAATTGGTTCAATAAAACACCTCCTGCTACTTTTCTCATGTCTATCTTAACATTTTATGTAGTTAAAACAACACAAAACAACTAAATATAGTATTTTTGTTATATTCAGTTGTTTTTTTGTGAAATATAATACCCTTCTTTACAAATTATACCGCTGGAGGTATATTAAGTGCTGAGATTTTTTTTATGTAAATTTTAGCTAGAGAAGGTGGAATATTAATGTACCAATCAATAACTATGCCAGAATTTGAACAGAAATGGAAAAGAGAAAAAATAGTATTACTAGATGTTCGAGAACTCGATGAATGGCAAAATAAGATATAGAAGAGTCTATTCATTTAACTTTAAGTAATCTTACGAAAGCTAAAGAAAATTTGGATAAAGAACAAGAATACTACGTCATATGTCATTCGGGAGCACGTTCTGCAAAAGTTTGTCAATTGTTAGCATCAGAAGGGTGCAAAGTTAAAAATGTTATGGGGGGCATTTCTGCTTGGAAAAGAGCGGTAACAGGATAATATACACTGTAAAAATTGTGAACCGCTTAAAAGACGCTCTAAGAAATTTTTCGCGAAATAATATTTCTAATTGACTTTAAACTGTAAAGTTTTGATTACATATAGTAATAGTGCCGTGCCTTAACTGTTGTAATTGACATACTAATGGATTAAACTAAGAAACATAATGAATGTAATATTATAGAATAAATTTATTACTTAGTCATTACTCAAAACACTAATCTAAAGTGGAAAACCCTTGCTGCTAATCCCATTACCTTTCTATTGTCTTTTCTTACCATACATATATATTCTACAATCTACTTTTCTTCGGTTATTTAGGTCAAATAAATGATTCCATTTTTCTAGACTTCTAATCAAATTGTTACGATGAATAGCAATAAAATAAATCGATGTTATTAATTGATGACTAGGTAGGTGTAAGGATTTTCTGAAATGGAGGAGATACCATGAAAGAATTAAGTAGGGAAGAGCTGCTTATGCAAGTGGACTCTTTAAACAGATTAAATAAAGAATTATTGCATACAATCCAAGAATCAGAACATCTAGAATATGGATGGACTGGCAACCTAGGACAATGGTTTTGGGATTGCACTACGAACGAAGTTGAATTTAATTCTTTAAAAACAGAATCTATTGGGTATCGAAAAGAGGATTTGCCTGAAAAAGTTCCTTATCAATTTTTTACAGATAAAATTCATCCTGAAGATAAAGAAGAAGTCATTAGAGCGATGAAAGAACACATGCTAAATAATATACCTATGTGGGAAGTTAAATATCGTATCCAAGCCAAAGATGGTTCTTGGAGGGTTTATCAAGACAGAGGAAGGGTAACGGAGCGAGATGAAAACGGAGCGCCACTTTTTCTTAAAGGAATTGTATTTGATGTTACCAAGGAAGAACAAGAACGTGAACAATTAGCAGTTAAAAATAAAAATTTAACAACTCAAATAAAGGTAGATACACTTACAAATCTACATACAAGATCATCTATTATAGTAGAATTAGCTAAGTGTGCAAATAAAGCCAAAGAAAAAAAATATCCGTTATCTGTTATTTTCATAAAAATTGACAAATATTCTAAATACGAAGAAGAATTTGGTCTATTGTTGAGCGAGGAAATATTAAAAACAACAGGTCAGTTGATTAAATCTGTGATTCAAGAGAAATATGTTGCCGGCAGATATAGAGAGTCTGTCTTTTTAATCCTATTGGAGAATGCTCTTAAAGATGAAGCCTATAAAATTGCAGAGACAGTCAGACAAACCGTTTTGGAAACATTCTTTGTAATACCTAATCAGGTAAGTGTCAGCGGAGGAATTACCATATATGACCCGAGTGAAACAATTAGTGAAATGATTCAAAAGGTATCTGCGAAATTAGAAGTGGCAAAAAAAAATGGTGGAAATCAGATTATTCAATAAAATAAAGGCTAGTAAGTAAAAGAATTCTCTAAAATAAAGAGAGTTCTTTATTTACTAGCTATTTTAATGACAAATTTAGTATTAACGATGTTGATCAATCATATTTAGTCTTTTTCTTTTTTTGGATAGAAAGAGTGGGGTAGACTCCAATTGAAGTAAAGGGATATCACTCTTAAAACAACAATCGAAATGAAGAGTATAATCGTTACATATGGACCATTAACCCAATTTAATCCAATAATCAACCAGCGATTGCAGCCCACAAAGCATAAACGTCTGAATGGAAAATCATAGGTTTACGCCCGGCAAATATATCTCTTAGTAATCCTCCACCTGCACCAGTGATAACAGCAGCAAGAACAACTGCGACTGCTGGTACTTCAGTGGAAACAGCATAAATTGCACATTGTATAGCAAACGCTGCTAAACCAATAGCATCAAAAAACTCGATGCTATTCACTTTCCAAAGGATATTCCAAATGCTGTGTAAAGCCTAAACTATAAATTCCAAGGATATCATAGTTTACTTTTATTGCGATAAATGCACCACTCATTGCAAAGGCAATTGTACCGATAATATTTATAATTTCCCAAGCCATTCCTGTCATTTCAACTACCTCTATTCTATCTATTTTTCTATACGAGCATACATAAATAAAAGGTTATAGAAAAAATAAGTGATTTTATTAAGAGGGATTAGAAATCCATATACTTGATGAGAACATGGACTGCTCTAAAAATCAGCATAAGAAAAAAGCAAGAAAATAGGTGTTGATGATTTTACTCACCAACACCTATTGATAGAGAATCTAGGTTCATATTATGGACAGGTAATTTAATTTAAAAAGTAACTACGCATTTCATCGCTGACTTTAGGCAGGTATTCATGACCGTATTCTGGTAAAACGACAAGCTGTTTTTTTGAAGTGAGTTTATTGTAAGTTGCCATTTGCGTAATTGGCGGAACAACAGCATCTTGCATTCCAATAACCCAACAAACCTCTGCTTTTATACGAGGAGCGAAGTGTTGAATATCAATATATTCCAATGTGTCAAACACTTCGGTTTCCCGTTTATGCAGAGGATCACGGAACTGAAACCAATACGGAATCTCTTCAAAAGCAGAGGTCTGAGCACCTAAAGCATAAGCTTTTCTATAATCAGAAAGGAACGGATAAGAAACATAAATTCGATATAAGTCCGGAACGAGTCCAGCACATGCAATGGTTAGACCGCCACCTTGAGAAGCACCTTGAGCGTAAATGCGAGTTTCATCTACAAATGCCATTTCTTTTAGGATGCGAGCGGCATGAGCAGTATCAAGGAAGACTTGTCTGAAATAAAGATTACCTTTACCTTCTTCCATACCTCGAATAATAAGACCTTTCATAACACCTCCGTTTGTTTGAGTACAATCTTGAGAAAGACCACCTTGTCCGCGAGCATCTAAAGCTAAAACGACAAAGCCCTCAGCTGCCCAACCAATTTTGTCTTGGAAATCACCTGAATCAGTATGGTATCCATGGAACTGCAGCATGCCCTTCAATTTTTTACCAGTGGTTTCTTTTGGTGTAATAAGCTGACAGTGGATAATCGCACCATCAACGCCTTTGAATGTTAAATGGTAAAAGTTGGCTACTTGCGAAGGTATATCTACCGGATCTAGTATGTAATCAAGTGAAAGAGACTCCATTTCACGTAATCCTTTTTCCCAAAAAGCATCAAAATCAGATGGTCTGATGCCGCTGCCAGTATAATTTTCCAAATCTTTCATTTCCATGCTAGTTTTCCTCCAGACGTTTGATCATTTCTAAATAAAAGCGAACTGTATGATAAGGTCCTTTCCATATATCGGATATGTTTTCTTCTGAGTTCCCATTTTTGAGAAATACAGATAACAATTGATTATTTTTGTCCAAACGAGAATACCATTCGCTTCCGGGACGGTCATCCACAAAATTTTGTTGAACTAACTGAATTAATTTTAGAGCTGCTTTCCGATATTCGAGGTTTCCAGATTGTTGAAATGCATGATATAAACCAATAATAGCTTCTGCTTCTACCCACCAGACTTTTGTTTGATCAAGATGAGAACCATCAGCATGATTAATCATCCAACCGGTTTCATCTAGACCATTTTCGTAGCAATAAGCAGCGAGTGAAGCCGTCATGTCACGTACTTCTTTATCTAATTCATCGTTAATCTTGCAATGTTCTAAAGTTTCATCAAGTAACCACGAAGTTTCGATATCATGACCGTAAGAAACTTCAGGAATGACCGAATTCCAGTTTTGGTCGAACTCTTGTTGGCAGTAACCAGCAGGATGAAAGATACGAGTAGTGAATAACTTTAATAAATGCTGAATTTTTTCTAATAACGCTTCATTTGGCCATACTGTGTAGAGGTTTGTATATGCTTCTAGTAAATGTAAATGTGTATTTGTTGTATACCTTACTTTAGAATTTTGAGAAGCAACTTGTGAAAGTGGCTTTTTCTTCCATACCTGATCAAACTCTTCTTCATAGCCAAGAGTAGTTGGATTATACGCATGTTCTTCAATAAGTAGATAAAGTTTCTTCGCGTATTCAAGTGCATCAGAATCTGGATTAATTTTAGCGTATTCACTTAGACCATAAATAGCAAAGGATTGTGCATAAACATGTTTAATTAAATTAACTGGTTTACCTTCAGCATCGACAAGCCAAAAAATGCCACCATATTTCATATCCCATAAAGTATCTAGCATAAAACGGTAAGCATGATCTGCAGCGAGTTTGTACTCATCCTTTTTCATAGTTTCGTAGGAATGGGAAAAAGTCCATAAGAATCGAGACATCATGACACCACCTTTAGGAGCTAGCGGGTAGGATTTCAAATCAATCGATAGTTTACCGTAAAAACCACCATTTACATTATCTTGCTGAGAAAGCCAAAAAGGCAACACTTTACTCATAAGCTGATTTTCTAAAACTAATTTTATTTGCACTTTTCTCCCCCCTTATAAGTATCAATTTTTTTATCAAGCAATAAGTGTTTTTAACCATCCTTTACGTAAGGTACGCCTTACACCTATAATAGCCCGAATAATTTCATGCGAATTAGCGATGAAAAAAATACTCCAAAGTGGCCAGCCAAAATATACCGAAAGAAAAGCCATGGGGATCCCCCATAACCAAACGGATAAGGTATCTAGCCACATCACGAATATTGTATCTCCACCAACACGCAAAATTCCAACATTATTTACATAGTTTAAATGTTTAAATGGCAAAAGAATGACATAAGCTAATAACACCTGTTTTACGAGTTCTTCCACATTATTTGTTATATTGTAAAATTGTAGGATCATTGGTGAAAATAAAAGAATAACTCCACTGATGATAATGGAAAGAATAGTGGTCAATCGAATGAATTGCTTGGCATAAAATAAAGCTTTATCATACTTTTCTCCGCCTAATTGATTTCCAATCATTACACTTGAAGCATCGCTTAGTCCAGTAAATATACAAACAAAAAGAAAAACGAGTGGGTCGATTAGTGAAATAGCAGCAGTTTGATTGGTTCCTGTTCGGGTATAAAGCCAAAAGAAAACCAGTTCACCTATTGTCCAAGTCAGATGATTGATGATGGAAGGGATCGTTATTTTCCAGTATTGACGGCTTATTTTTGGTATAGGTTGATTGTTGTTTGGATTGGTCTTTAAAATCCCTTTGTTGATGAATATTGAAAAAAGCAAAGCTGTTTGGATAATTCTGGCCAATAAAGTTGCTATTGCTGCTCCCTGAATACCATATGCTGGAAGACCGAAAGGACCAAAGATTAGAATCCAATTGAAGAAGGTATTGGTCAAGAGCGTAAGGACGCTGTAAAAAGTAGGTCTTTTGACTTCTCCAATAGTCTTTAAAGTTACACTAAATATCATAGATAATGCAGTAAAGAGATAACTAGCACTTATGATGCGCAAGAAAGATATAGCTTCAGAAATCACTAAAGCATCTTTAGAGAAAATTCCAATTATGGCAGGAGTGAAAAATAAAGTTAGCAAAGCAAAGAACATCGAAAAAAGAGAAGCGATTTTTGTTACTAAAATAAGTGTCTGTTTAACACCGACACTATCGTTTTTACCCCAGTACTGTGCTGAAAAGATAGTTGCACCGCTGGCAAAACCTTGCAAAATAACAACCATAAACTGAGTGAACTTATTAGATATGCCTACCGCCGCAATGGATTCTACGCCTAAGCTTCCTACCATAACTGAATCTACTATATTTAACCCAGATGTAATCATCAATTGGATGGTGATAGGTAATGCAAAGGACCACATTGTTTTGTAAAAGAGACGTTTTTCTTCTTTCATATATCCTCCTTTGTGGTATCGAACGAGTAGTGAAATATAAGATATTCAACTTTATTCTTTACAAACAAATAAAATTGATGAATAATATTGGTACCGCATACAATAATAAATATATACTTTAGTTTTAAAAAGTCAATACGTAAAAGGAGGTTATTATGGAATATATTAAAGGAGTAACATTTGGTTATATGAGTCAACGTGGCGAATGGGAGAAGGAAGAAGCATTTGAATCACTACGCTTGTTAAAAGAACGCTGTGCTATTACACATGTCATATTAGCAGTTGTAGTTGAGCAAGAAACGGTACATACGACTAAAATTAATTGGCAAGCTGATACTGTTTTAAGTGATTCAGAGGTAAGGAAAATGATTGCATTTGCACAGGAAGTAGGCTTAAAAGTAATTTTGAAACCAATGGTAAATATAGCAGATGGCACGTGGCGTGCCCATATCAACTTTTTTGAGTACGATGTACCTTGTGAACCGAAGTGGTCAGATTGGTTCACTTCATATACCGAATTTATTACTCATTACGCACAAATTTCTGAAGAAACAACATGTGATATGTTTGTTGTAGGTTGTGAATTAGTAAATAGTGACCGTCGAGAAAAAGAATGGCGTAAGGTTGTATATTCTGTGCGAAAAGAATACACAGGACTGATCACCTACAATTGCGATAAATATCAAGAAAATCATCTGACTTGGTGGGATGCAGTCGATGTGATATCATCATCCGGTTATTATCCAGTTGATAAATGGAAACAGGAATTAAAACGAATTGAAAAAGTAGTAGAAAGAGAACAAAAACCATTTTTTTTCTGTGAAGCAGGATGTGCCAGTCGATCAGGTTCAAAGTGGTTGCCAAATAACTGGGAGTTAGAAGGATCTGTCGATAACTTAGGACAAAAAGAATGGTACGAAGAGATGTTTCGTCAAACAGACGTATATGAATGGGTAGGAGGTTTTGGGCTTTGGGATTGGAAGTCTAACTTGTATCCTATTCAAAAAGCAACTACAAATCAAGATTATGCATTATATGGAAAACCTGCAGAAGCAGTTGTTAGATGTTATTTCAAAAATAAATAAAAAAATTCTTTAAAAGTATATACATTTAAAATTAAACATGCTATTCTATTTCTGTAAGCGTTTACTACTACTATTTAGGAGGATATAGAGATGAAAAGAAAGTCTATTTTGGGTAAAGCTAGTTTAACAGGTTTAGCAATTGCATCTATCTTGACACTAACGGCATGTGGTGGAGAAAGTACAAAAGAAACGGACGCAGCAAATGATGTAGAAACAATCACATTCATTAATCACAAGACAGACTGGGAAACGAACGGCAAATGGGATGAGTACATAGCAGAGTTTAATGAAGAACATCCTGATATTAAAGTGGAAATTGAAACCATTACCGATTATGTAGGACAAATGAAGACACGTATGAATACAAAAGAATATGGAGATTTAGTAATGTTGCCTGCTGATATTTCGCCGCAAGATTTTGAATTGTTCTTCGAACCTTTAGGAGACAAAGAAGAATTAGGCGAAGTATATATGGGACTGAATGACCGTTCATTTGAAGGTGTTCAATATGGTATTCCATCACAAATGAATGCCACAGGAATGGTTGTAAACATGCAAGTATTTGAAGACGCTGGCATCACTGAATTTCCAAAGACTCAAGAAGATTTTATTGCTGCCTTAGAAACAATCAAAGAAAATGATCCTGAAGTTACACCATTATACACAAACTATGCTGCAGGGTGGACATTATCTAACTGGGACTTCACACGTACAGGAGTTTCTGGTGATCCAGACGTAACAACAAAATTAGCACAAGATACTGCTCCATTTGACAAAGGTGACACAATGTACACAATCTATGACACGTTATATCAAGTCGCTAATAAAGGGTTGATTGAAGCTGATCCAACAACATCTGACTGGGAACAATCAAAAGTAGACTTAGCAAATGGAAAAGTTGGGGTTATGGTTTTGGGAAGCTGGGCGGTACCACAAATCCAAGAAATCGTTCCTGAGAATGCAGAAGATATCACATTCCAAACCTTCCCAGTAACAGCAGAAGACGGCGAACAATATATGGGCATTGGTGGAGATTACAACTATGCCGTTAATGTGAATAGCGAACATAAAGAAGCAGCTCGTACTTTATTAGATTGGTTAGTGAATGAATCAGATTACGCAGTAGAAAATGGTGGTTTATCAGCTGTAATAGGTGGAGATTATCCAGCAGCATTGCAAGCTAGCCAAGAAGCTGGTGTTATCTTACTGGAAGAAAATCCAGCTCCTGAAGGTAAAGAATCTTTATTCCCTGATGTGAACAACATGTCTGAACTAGGTGTTGGTTCTACTGACTTAGAAAAACAACGCATCATTGACGCAGGTGTAGGAAACACAGATGAAAAACTTGAAGACATTATGAAAGAATTTAATACACGATGGGCTGATGCGATCGAAACAGTTGGCAATAACTAATTGATTTAAAGGAGCGTCCTTATTTAGTGGGGACGCTCGATTTTTTAATGGAGGGATAAAGTGTGCATAAAATAAAATTAAATCAAAATTCAGAAAAAAGGTTGCTCATCTTCTTATTTACAATTATTCCAATAGCTTTATTGTTGCTGTTTTCTTATTATCCATTAGTTAAGATGTTCCAATATAGTTTAACTGACTGGAACGGGATAACCCCTGAACCTAATTTTGTCGGTGTAGATAACTATCGGACGGTTCTAACAAATCCAAACTACTTTGCAGTTTTCAAAACAAGTTTATACTACTTCATCGCTACATTTTTTCAACTAGGTATCGCGCTATTATTCGCAACGTTGCTATCATTTAAAGTCAAATTCGCTAATTTTTGGAAAGGTGTTTTATTCTTCCCATATTTGTTGAATGGTGTGGCAATTGGTTTCATCTTTTTGTATTTCTATAAAGGTGGCGGTACATTAGATACGGTCTTATCATTCCTAGGATTAGACGGTCAAATTCGTCTCTGGTTAGGGGATCGTTCAATCAATAATATTTCTTTAGCCTTTACTTCAGTATGGCGCTATACCGGTTTTAATTTCTTGATTTTTTTAGGGGCTATCCAATCGGTCAATCCTGAAATATATGAAGCAGCTGATATTGATGGCGCTAGCCAATGGGATAAGTTTCTATACATTATTGTTCCAAGTATAAAAAATATTATCTTTTTAAATATTATTTTAGGTATCAGTGGTTCACTGAGTGTATTCGATATTCCTTATATCATGACGGGTGGTTCAAACGGAACAACAACATTTGTCATACAAACAATCTCAACAGCCTTTAAATACAATAAAACTGGTTTGGCTTCTGCAATGGGAATCATTCTGTTAATGATTGTGATTGTGGTTACTGTAATCCAACGTTTAGCCATACGAGAAAAGAGGTAGAATATGGAATTGACGCAGACAACGTATAAAAAGAAAAATAAAATGAAACTATCGGTTGGAAGTGTATTCAAGTATGCAGTCCTCACTTTAGGGGTCATTATAGCAATGTTGCCCATACTAGTTGTTTTGATTGGTTCATTTAAGTCAAATGAAGAATTTTTATCAACAGGCGTATTGGCACTGCCAAAAACGATAGACTTTACCAACTATGTAACGGCATTTGTCGATGGAGAAATGTTGACTGGTTTCAAAAACACGCTGATTATTTTTGTTGTCAGTATGGTAGGGAAATTAACATTAGGATCAATGTTTGCTTATGCAATGAATCGTTTCGATTTTCGCTTTAAGAAAATTATTTTGACATTGTTTATGACAGCAATGCTGATTCCGGGAATAACAAGTCAAGTAGCAACATTTCAAATCATTGAAGGGTTAGGTTTATTTAATACGATTTGGTCAGTAATTGTCTTAAATCTTGGTACGGATGTTATAGCACTCTATATTTTTATGCAGTACTTGGATGAGATTCCTATTTCATTAGACGAATCGGCTATTTTAGATGGAGCATCATATTTCCAAATTTTTTGGAAAATCATTTTGCCTAACTTAAAGGCTCCAATTGTGACCATGTTGATTATTAGTGGAGTAGGTGTCTACAATGACTTTTATAATCCTTTCCTTTACATGCCAGGAAGAGAGCTAAAAGTTATCTCAACTGCACTTTTTGCATTTAAAGGCCCTTACGGAACCAACTGGCCAGTTATTTTAGCAGGTGTCATGATTGTAATTATACCTATTCTAATTGTGTTCCTCTCATTACAAAAATACATCTATAACGGTATCGCAGGTTCAGTAAAATAATTGACTTGAGAAAGGAAGAACAAAAATGAGAAAAGCCCCAAGATTGACACAATCTATAGAAATAATTTATGCGTTTGTTGTTGGATCATTACATTATTGGGGTACACTCATCCGTTCTGGTCTCATCTATGGTTTTTCAGATGCTGCACTAGGTATGGTGTTTTTTCTACAAGAAGCGAAAGGACTTTCCAAGAACGGGTCAAATATTGAACAAGTTAAAATAGAAAAAAATAGAGGGAACGTGCCTTATGGAAAAGGACTTTCATTTATATGGACGGGATTGCTAAGTCTATGCGTAGCCAGTTTTCTTTCTATTAAAATGGGAGTTGTGTATTCCATAAGTAGTCTCCTATTAGTAACTAGTTTAACGCTATTTTCCTTTTATCATGTTTTTTTAGTGCTAGCCATTTGTTTGTCTAGTGATAGAAATGAGACATATAAAGGGAAGTGGTTTTATGCCTATACTTTGGACTACCTGATTCGTAATCCATTTAAAAGTTTATTTATTCTGATGCTGACATGGAGCGCGATGGGGATAGCCTATTTTAATTTGATACTGTTTATTTTTCTTGTTCCTAGTATCTATTGGTTACTAATTCAAAAAGGTTTGAAAGTAAAATTATAATCAGTTTTCTTTACATCAATTTGCAAAGGAGTAAACCATGAATAAATATGTTTATCTAAATGAAGGTAAAAAAGAATTTCATCTTACAAATGGTAAAATAAGCTATATATTCCGAGTAATGGAACAAACAAATGTATTAGAACAATTATATGTAGGAAAAGCCATTCGGCATCGTGATTCATTTGCACATCTCATTGAGCGTGAAGTGAGACCATCAAATAATCAAATGGTGAATGATTACACGACATCTTTGGAGCACGTAAAGCAAGAGATGCCGGCTTATGGGACAACAGACTTTAGATACCCAGCTATTGAACTGCGATACGCAGATGGTGATCATATCAGCCACTTTGAGTATCAAAGCTTTGCTATTATAGAAGGAAAGAAAAAACTAGAAGGGATGCCTGCTACTTTTGCTACATCAAAGGAAGCAACTACCTTAGAGATTGGATTGAAGGATCGCTATTCAGAAGTAGTTTTGACTCTTTCGTACACACTGTTTCACGATTTGAGTGTCATTACCAGATATGCAAAAATAGAAAACCAAGGAACTCAATCCATTACTATTGAACGCTTGATGAGTATGAATATTGATTTCCCGACTGCTGATTATGATTTTATTCATTTACATGGCGCTTGGGCACGAGAAGCACAAGTAGAAAGAAAAGAACTAATTACAGGAGTACAACATATCTCTAGTACGCGGGGAGCTAGCAGTCATGCTCATAATCCTTTTTTTGCACTTGCAAAAAAAGATGCAACGGAACATAAAGGAGAAGTATTTGGATTTAGTTTTGTTTACAGTGGTAATTTTTTAGCTCAAGTTGAAGTAGATACATATGATGTGACCCGAGCAATGTTGGGAATAAATCCACACCAGTTTGAATGGAAACTAGACGCTGGGAAAATGTTTACTACACCTGAAGCCGTAATGGTTTACAGTGAAAATGGGTTAAATGGAATGAGCCAAATGTTCCATACGTTGTATCTGGAACAATTGATCAATCCAAAGTGGGCAAAACGAGAAAGACCCATTCTGATTAATAACTGGGAAGCAACTTACTTTAATTTTAATGAAACAAAAATCTTGGAAATTGCTACAGATGCGAAGTCTCTAGGGATTGAGTTATTTGTATTAGATGATGGGTGGTTCGGGAAACGTGACAATGATTCTAGCTCACTAGGAAATTGGGAAGTGGATAAATCAAAATTGCCAAACGGAATTGTAGGACTAGCTAAAAAAATACATGCTATGGATTTGAAATTTGGTCTATGGTTCGAACCTGAAATGGTATCTGTAGGTACACCTATTCATGATGCTCATCCAGAATGGGTTATTGGTCATCCACAAAAAAATATTTCTCATGGACGAAACCAATATGTCCTAGACTTTTCCCGTCCAGAAGTTGTGGAGGATATCTTTGAGCAGATGGATGCGATTCTCAGTAGTAATGAGATCGATTACATCAAATGGGATATGAACCGTTACATTTCTGAAGCCTACTCACAACATTTACCTGCAACACAGCAAAGAGAAGTGATGCATCGTTATATTTTAGGTGTCTATGCGTTATATGAAAAAATTCTAGCGAAATATCCAGATTTATTGATTGAATCCTGTGCAGGAGGCGGTGGACGTTTTGACCCAGGATTGTTATATTATGCGCCTCAAACCTGGACAAGTGACGACACAGATGCCGTTGAGCGATTGAAGATCCAATATGGAACATCTTTTATTTATCCATTGTCAGCAATTGGAAGCCATGTTTCAGAAGTGCCCAATCATCAAGTTGCTCGTAAAACGTCATTGAAAATGCGTGGAGATGTTGCAGCATTTGGAACTTTTGGATATGAATTAGATAGCACAAAGTTAAATGAACCGGATAAAAAGATCATCAAAGAACAAATCAAGCAAGTAAAAGAATGGCAACCCTTGATCCATCAAGGGACGTTTTACCGTTTGAAAAGTCCATTTGAAGAAAATGTAACAGCATGGATGGTTGTATCACTTGATCAAAAAGAGGCATTAGTTGGTGTCTACCAAGTATTGGCAAAACCGAATCCTGTTTATGAACGGATCCAATTGACAGGATTGAAAGAAAATCAGTTGTATCAAATCAATGAAGACGAAACTTTACGTTATGGTGATGATTTAATGCAGGTTGGACTATTACTAGGAGAAAACTATATTGGACGCGCTCATGAATATTGGAGTCGCGACATGCCAGGAGATTACGCAAGTCGTATCTATTATTTGAAAGAAAAATAATCAGTAGTTAGGATGAGTAGAAATGAAAGTAGAATTTCCAAAAGATTTTTGGTGGGGAGCCGCGACATCTGGACCCCAAAGCGAAGGACGTTTCAACAAACAACATGCAAATGTATTTGATCATTGGTACGAAATTGAGCCAGAAGCATTCTACGATCAAGTAGGACCAGATACAGCTTCCAACTTTTATAATAGTTACAAACAAGATATTACAATGATGAAAGAGATTGGGTTCAACTCTTTTCGTACATCTATTCAGTGGTCACGATTGATTGATGACTTAGAAGAAGGGACTGTTAACGAAGATGCGGTTCGATTCTACAATGCAGTCATTGATGAATGTCTTGCACAAGGTATTCGTCCAGTTATCAATTTGCTGCATTTTGATTTACCCGTAGAATTACAAAAGAAATATGGCGGTTGGGAATCAAAATATGTAGTGGATTTATTTGCGAAGTTTGCTTCACAATGTTTCCGTTTGTTTGGCGATCGTGTTGAGGATTGGTTTACGTTCAATGAACCATTAGTCATCGTTGATGGTGCATATTTATATCAATTCCACTACCCAAATATCGTTGATGGAAAAAAAGCGATTCAAGTTGCTTATAACATCTCTCTAGCTTCAGCAAAAGCTATCGCAGCCTATCGTGAAATCAATACGAATCCAGATGGCAGAATCGGTATTATCTTGAATTTAACACCTTCTTACCCAGCAACAGATTCGCCAGCAGATATAGCGGCAGCTCATTTTGCAAATTTATGGATGAATGATATGTTTTTAGGTGCTTCTACAAAAGGCCAGTTTCCTCAAGAATTAATAGATATTTTGAAAAAAGATGGAGTACTATGGAAATCAACGGATGAGGAAATGGCAATTATCAAAGCAAATACGATAGATGTTCTTGGAGTCAACTTTTACCATCCTCATAGAGTTAAACAACCAAATGTCTCGGCTGACAGTTTAGCAGTTGATTGGATGCCAACGAAATATTTTGATGACTATGAGATGCCAGGACGACGCATGAATGTAGATAAGGGGTGGGAAATTTATCCTCAAGCACTCCATGACATTGCATTGAACATTCGTGATAACTATGACAATATTCCATGGTTCGTATCGGAGAATGGTATGGGGGTTTCTAGAGAAGAGCGTTATTTAAGCGAAGAAGGAATAATCGAAGACGATTACCGAATCCAATTCATTCAAGAACATCTTTATTGGCTGGCTAAGGGAATAGATGAAGGCTCTAATTGTTTTGGCTACCACTTATGGACGCCCATTGATTGCTGGTCATGGAAAAATGCTTATCGTAATCGTTATGGTTTAATATCCAATAATATCCATACTCAGGTAAAAACAATTAAAAAATCTGGTCACTGGTTCAAAAAAGTTGCTGAAGAAAACCACTTTAATTTACCGGAGAGTTTAATGTAATTGTTACTAATCTTATAAGAAAATCTTTTGGAAATGCAGATGTTGAAGAAAATTTGTCAAGAAATAGGAATTTCGCTATACTAAAGATATAGACTTTTTCTGTACTGCCCTATAAACATAGTGCTGTTTTCAGAAATAAACTGAGGTAGCGAAAGGGACAATAAAAATGAAAAAGTACATCATGATTTCTAACGATATACGCAATAAAATTTTAAAAGGAGAGTACGTTGCTAATCAACGATTGCCTTTTGAAAAAGATTTGTGTATCCAATACGATTCTAGCAAGATGACAATTAAAAAAGCCGTAGATATCTTAGTAACTGAAGGCTTGATTATCAAGAGAAGAGGATCTGGAACGTTTGTGAAAGATCTCAATCCAGAAGAAATCGAACGTGTCATCATGGCAAATCAATTCCGTGGTACAACAGCACTTTATCCAGATAAAAAAGTTTCTAGTAAAATTTTAAATTTTTCTATTGTACAAGTACCCGAACATGCGGCTAAAAAATTAAACATAACATCGGATAATTTTGTTTATGATATTCGTCGGGTTCGTTACGTTAATGATAAGCCCGTCGTAATAGAAGAAATGTATATGCCCATTGATCTCATTCCTGGAATCAAAGAAAAGAATATTAAAGAATCCATTTATGAGTATCTTGAAAATGAATTACATCTGAAGATTCAAAGCGCACATAGAACTGTCTCTGTTCGTAAAGCAACGGAGTTTGAAGCAGAAAAACTCGGACTTGAAAGTGGAGACCCTGTTGCTGTAGCTGAGCAAGTAGGTTATTTAGATACTGGAAATACCTTTGAGTTTTCTATATCTATCCATCGTTATGACGAATTCTCAGTAGAAATTGTCTTAACACGTGATTAAATGAAGTGGGAAAAATGATCATCTGACTAAATAAAAAATAAAAATTTTTACAGAAAAAGCCAATATAGGGATATTCTCTGTCGTTGGCTTTTTCCTTTTTAATAGTTTAATTTGAAAGAAAAAGTGAATTATTGGGTAAATAAGTTACTAATATGAATAATGAAATGAGAAAACTATTAACTAAATTGATGGGAAGTGACTAGATGAGTATTGTTGTATTTGATATTGGCGGATCAGCAGTTAAATTTGGATTGTTTGAAAATGAAGAATTAAGTAATAAAGGTTCATTTTATACACCAAAAAATTGGGATGATATGAAAGAAGAAATGATGAAGGTTTATGCTAGCTTTACTAAAGATCATTCAGTCAAGGGTGTAGCAATCAGTGCCCCGGGTGCTGTTGATGCACAAGAAGGGACTATCAGTGGAATAAGTGCGGTTCCTTATCTTCATTTTTTCCCAATCAAGAAAGAATGGGAAAATCTATTTGGAGTACCAGTTTCAATGGAGAATGATGCCAATTGTGCTGCATTAGCAGAAGTATGGTATGGAGCTGCTAAAAATATCCAACACGCTTTGTTCTTAATCATTGGTTCTGGTATTGGCGGGTCCGTTGTTATTGATCGTAAGTTATTTAAAGGGAAAGATCTTTTCGGGGGAGAATTTGGCTACATGTTGTTAGATGGTGAACATACGTTAAGCGAAATGGGAAGTCCAGTTCAAACTGCAGAACGTTATGGAAAAGAAATGGGATTAAATACAGTTGTGGATGGAAAGCATCTTTTTAAAGAAGCGGATAGAGGAGAACCACTGGCAGTTAAATATGTGGACGGTCTTATTGATGGCCTAGCACGAGGGATTTATAATCTTTCTATTAGTTTTAATCCTGATATGGTTGTTATTGGTGGTGGGATATCTGTCAGAGAAGACCTTATTCAACGTTTGCATGAACGGACTTCCTTTTATTTAGAACGTCAAAGAGCACAAGATGTTAAATTAAACATTCAAGTTTGTGAATTTCACAATGATGCTAACTTGATTGGCGCTGTGGCTCATTTTGAACAAACGGGGTATGATAAAAATAATATAGCGACTTAGAACTTCCTTTGTTAAAATAAAACTTCAATATGCAATTCCGGATATTAAAAGTAGAACTATTATTTTATATAGAAAACATGGAGGAACTAGGTATGACATTTGAACCAACTGAGAGTTTAGACACTTATTATAACGAAAATATTTTATCAATTGATAAAAGACTTTGTGAGTTATTAAATGACCGTAAAAAAATTGTAAATAGAGAACTGATTCCTCCTGACAAGGTCGTTTCTAATTTGGCTGATGAGTACGGTTTTCAAAAAGAGTATTTACAATCGTTCTTTACAACAATAGGTATGGAAGACATCTTTCAACCGATTGTTGAACCAGTTCAATTTAGGAAATATTTGCCTGTGCTTAAAACATATGAAAATCAAGGAGTGTTATACACTGTGACCTATATTCGGCAGTATATTAACGCGAGTGTACTATATTTACACATTGATTGGGAGGAGAGGGATGAGTCTATTGAATTTAGCTATGATCCAAATCTTTTTGACTTGTTCATTGATGATACGTATATTTGTCGATCAGAAGGAGGAGGAACAACCGGACATATGAGTTCTAGTTACATTATTTCACCTTCTTTGCCAGATGATCTTAATGGAATTGAACTAGTCTTTAAAGAACTTGGCAGACCTTTTACAGAAAATCCAACTGGTTTTGAATTTTCAATTAAGCTAGGGTAGAAATAACATCTGTCATTTGAGATGATACAGCTAAAAAAACTGACTTGCTTTTAATTAAGCAAGTCAGTTTTTTTGTAACAATCGTTACTTTTATTAGTTTTTTAAACTATGGTAATGTCTTATATAATTCTAATCAATTGTGAACAAGAGTAACATAACTGTGGAATAAAAAGGACTATTGGATATAAAAGTAATGGATAAAAAAAATTGTATGTGATATAAATAACAGAATGAACTGTTTAAGAATCTAATGAAAATAAATTTTACTTTATTATGAATAAGAAATATATATATAATTAGTTTCTTTTGCAGTTAGCTTTTGGGAGTTCTGTAAAAATTGAAGTGGGATGTACTCTATCTCTCTTCAATTTTTTTACAGTGATTAAAGTTAAATAATAAGCTAGATTATGAAAGTTAAAATTGGAACTTTATCTATATAGAGATTTGAAGGAGGATGATATGGAAAATATAGTAATTGTCATACCATCTTTGGAACCAGACGAAAAATTACTTACGTTGTTAGCAACAATTAGAAAAATGCAACCCACTACAATTCCTATTGTGATTGTAGATGATGGTAGCGGGAGCTCATTTGAAAATGTTTTTCAAAGTGCAAAAGATGAATTTGATTGTGTGGTTATAAAGCATGAACAGAACTTTGGCAAAGGAAGAGCATTGAAGACTGCCATGAATTATGTGTTGGAGCACTTTGGAAATGCTAAAGGAGTTGTTACGATTGACTCAGATGGACAACACCAATATAAGGATATGGCGATTTGTGTGGATGCATTTAATGTGCATGATGATGCTTTAATTATGGGAGTAAGAAGTTTCGATGGAAAAGTACCTCTTAGAAGTAAATTTGGAAATTTACTGACAAGAAAAATAATGAAAGCCACAACAGGAATTAAATTAACAGATACTCAAACAGGATTAAGGGTTATCCCGCGGGTTTTTATGGAACAATTAATCAATACCTCAGGAGAACGTTTCGAATATGAAATGACTATGTTATTAGAAGCGAAAAATCAAAATATAGCTATTATAGAAGTACCAATTAAAACAATTTATATCGAAGAAAATCAATCTTCTCATTTTCATGCTTTATTTGATTCTATAGCTATTTATGCTGTTTTTATGAGGTATCTTTTTTCATCTGTTTTTTCTTTTTTAATTGATATCAGTCTTTTTTCTCTTATCATTTATTTTATAGGAGAAAGTAATTTTCAAACGATTACTGTAGCTTCATACGTTGCTCGCAGTGTGTCTTCATTATTTAATTATGTTGTGAATAATTACATTGTGTTTAAAAATAGCAGTTCTAATAGTCTTATTAAATACTATGGGTTAGTTATTGTACAAACGTTTGTCTCAAGTTTCTTCGTGTCAATGGTGCATAATAGGCTAATGGATTTTAGTCCTACAATCTTAAAAGTAGTAATAGATTTATTATTGTTCTTAATTAGTTTTTATGTTCAAAAAAAATGGGTTTTTCATAAGGTGGTCAAATGAAAGATAATAAAAAAATACTTTATCTGGCAGCAGTTTTATTTTCAGTCATTTACTTAGTGTGGAGACTGTTCTTTACTTTGCCTTTATCGGGATCATTATTTGCACTTATTTTTGGTATAGCGCTTTGGATAAGTGAAGTTGTTTCAAATTTCACAGCATTTATTTTAATTTGGAGCAAGAGTAAAGAAAAAATGTTGGAAAAACCGATAGTAGAAAATGAAGAATATCCACATGTAGATGTCATCATAGCCACACACAATGAAGATGTAGAATTATTATATAAAACGGTCAATGGTTGTGTTCATATGGAATACCCGGATCCTTCGAAAGTTCATATTTACTTGTCTGATGATACTAATAGAAAAGAAGTAAAAGAATTAGCAAAACAGTTTAATGTAGGATACGCAGGTTTTGAAAATAATAAACATGCAAAGTCGGGAAATTTGAATAATGCATTAAGGTTAACAAATTCTCCTTTAGTAGCAACGTTCGATGCAGACATGATTCCTTATTCGAAATTTTTAATGGAAACTGTTCCTTACTTTATGGAAGATTTCAGAGCTAAAGACGATCCAGATCGTAAACATATTGGCTTTATTCAAACACCACAAAGTTTTTATAATGCCGATATTTTTCAATATAATTTATTCTCAGAAAACTCCATAGCTAATGAACAAGATTTTTTTTCTAAAGAGGTAAATGTATTAAATAATGCACATGATACTGCTATATATACAGGATCGAATACATTGATTTTAAGGAAAGCGATTGAGGTGGCTGGCGGCTTTCCTACTAATACGATTACAGAAGATTTTCAATTGGGTGCCAAGATAAACAGTTGTGGCTATAGAAGTATTTCAACGCTTGAACCTATGGCCAGTGGTTTGACCCCATCTGATTTTCAAAGTGTCTTAAAACAACGTATAAGATGGGCACGGGGGGTCATTCGTAGTATATATAATTTGCGTATATTAACTAATCCGGATTTTAATTGGAATCAGAAAATGGTTTTTTTGAATAGCTATTTGTATTGGTGGTCATTTTTCAGGCGGCTTCTTTATGTGTTTGCTCCAATATTATTTACAGTGTTCGATATTCGGGTAGTGGATACTGACTTTTGGGTGTTAATGTGTTTTTGGTTGCCTGGTTATTTTTTATTGCAACGAGCTATGACTAGTGTTTCGGGCGAAATCAGATCGCAGCGTTGGGGAGAAATACAAGAAACTATCTTTGCTCCTTATTTAGTGGTACCTGTATTCTTAGAATCTATTGGGATTACAGAAAAAAAATTCAAAGTTACTAAAAAAACGGTGAATAGGTCACGTTATGAATTGTTGTATGTCGTGCCTCATCTTATTATGCTTCTTCTTTCTCTTTATGGTTTAATCAAATTCAACTATGGAAAGTTCGGGTCGGAATTATTGTATGGTAGTGTTATTACATTTTGGTTACTACACCATACTGTTAATCTTTCGTATGCTGTTTTATTTTCTTTAGGTCGCCCAATTTATCGCAAATTTGAAAGATTTTATGCAAAAGAAGCTCTAACAGTAACGTATTTAAATCATGAGTATTCTCTGTATACAACTAATATATCAGAAGAAGGACTTTCCTTCTTTTCTGAAGAACCTATTTATTTTCCACCAGATGTTTGGCTCAATTTTGCTATACAAACGGATCAGCATAGTGTAGAGGTGAGAGGGAAAATTGCTAGAGTAATGGAACAATCTGATGGTTGGTTATATGGAGTTTGGATTGAAAAACCAACACTAGATGACAAACAAGCCTATTTTCAGTTAGTCTATGATCGAAGTAATCAATATTTGCCAAAGAAACATGATGTGTGGCTATCGCCATTGGATGGTTTAATAGATAATCTTATCCAACATTTCTCAATAAAAAAACCAGTTACTTCTCAAAAAATAGCTAAATTCCCAATTATTACAATGAATGAAAGTATAGAGATTCAGGATACTCCTGTAAAGGTAAAACAATTTGATTTTCAAACAATGGTGATAGAAAGTAATGTTGTAGGTATCATGCAAAAGAAAATAGATTTCCTATACAAAAAGGTAGTATTTAAACTTACGTTATCTGAATTTAATGTGACGACTGGTGAATATGTTTATCTAGTAGATAATCTAAACGACTTAATTGAGGAAAATTCTTTTCATGATTTAGTGAAGGATTGGAGCAACAAAGGATGATAAATATAGGATTACGCTTGTTTCTTTTTGGCTTGTCAACATATGGGTATCGATTATCTATTGAAAGGAAGTTTGATTATCCACCAAAGTTGTCCTTAGTAGTTGTTTTTTGTGTGAATATACTTGTTTTGTATTTTGCTTCTTTAACAGGATTTTTATATAGCACTGCACTCGTGATGTTCTTTATTGGAATGATTCTTTTTGGATATAATTTTTTTAAATATAAAGATTATGTTATCAATAGGCTTTTTTCGTTAGATCTGATTAGAATATGGATGCTCGGTTATTTTTTGATTATTTCTGTTGTTTTAGTGCAATCAAACTTGGTTCACTATGATAATTTTTCTCACTGGGGCTTAATTGTCAAATATCTTATTACAGAAGCTTCACTACCTACTGCTGCAACTGGGATTATAAGTTTTACATCTTATCCCATCGGATCTTCTCTGTTCGTTTATTATGTCACCCTAATTGTAGGATATCATGAAGGTGTTATGTTGTTAGGTCAATTTATCCTCATTGTTGCCGCACTGTATTCTCTATTTGCTGTTATACGAGATTCTTCTAAGTCTCTTATGACTAGTAGTTTATTTTTTACTATAGCTCTATTTAATTATTTCAATATAGCCATTCGAATGAATAACTTATTGGTCGATTTTATGTTGCCATTGTTAGCATTAGCTGCAATTTCAGGTATTTATGTGTTGAGAAAAAACTTTCTTCTTTCATCCATTCATACGGTTATACTATTATCTACATTAGCTGTTGTTAAAAATAGTGGATTGTTTTTTGTGCTGATTGTACTGATTTATTATATATATATAAGTATAAAGCACTTCAATAAAGAGTATTCTAAACTAATGTATGTATTAGGAATTGGCTCAACAATCCTTTTTTCTATGGTTACTTTTATACTTTGGGATATACATGTGGAAAATACCTTTACAGAAGAAGTGTCTAAACATAGTGTGAACATAGGGTCTTATCAAGATATATTTGCGGAAAAGACAAACGAAATAACCAGTCAAATTGTCCAATCGTTTAGTTCAACTATTACAGATTGGCATAGTTTATCTACTCAAGGAATCATACTTATAAATATTCTTTTTATTGGATCTTTTCTCATCATTCGGGTAATCTTTAAAAGAAAGTCTAGTCTGATCAAGATGTTGCTTTTGACGGATACTATCATTCTTCTGTATTATGTAGGGATATTAGGAATGTTTTTATTTTCTATGCCTATAGATGAAGCATTAGTATTAGCCGGGTTTGAAAGATATGCTTCAAGTATGGTTATTTTTTCTTTAGGCATTTTCTCGATAACGATTGTACAAGAAATGGACTCGCTTCTCTATGAACAAAATATAGCGATGCGAAACCATAAATCTTATAAAACTATCAAAACAAAAAAATATTATCAATACGGTTCCATATTATTGTTATTTTTTTCTACAGGTTTAGTTTTATCTGAAAGTAATGGTATGATGTTTATGAATAAGAGTTATGAAAATGAAATACCTTATTTAGTAAAAAGTGTTACGAAGGACAATCAAAATTTGAACAATGCAAGTTATCTGATAGTAAGTGCAGATAAAGAAAATATAGACAACTATTATACGCAGTATGTAGGGAAATATTATTTATACTCAAACCAGGTGGATGCGATTGAAAATTTTATTATTTCGGATGAAGAGTTTATAACGACGTTGTCTAATTATGATTATATAGTAGTAATTGATGAACACTATACGTTTAATGCACTAACTAAAAAATTACTAAATATTAATATAGAGCAAAAGATATATAGTTCTGAGGAATTGCTCACTCACTACACTAATTAATTAACTTCCAAGTAGTCATTATTGAATGAACCATGATTTAAACCTAAGCCGTTCTCTAGTTAAATGGTAAAATGAGAAATAGATGTATGACTTATCTTTTAATGGAAGTGACCGATTTAATATAGTAGTAAGGGAGGCCTTTAAATGGATGAATTTCAATTGTACTTTCAACCTAAAGTCGATGTACGACACGATCGAGTAGTTGGATATGAGGTATTGTTAAGAAATAAAGAACAAAATCCGTATTATCCAGTAGGGAAAATGGCTAATATTTTAAAAAATCAAGAAGAGCATTACTATTTTTTGAAATGGTTTCAAGATGAAATGACGCAGGTATTGCATTCAGCACCCACAGAAAAATTTGCTATTAATTTTGCACCAAATCAATTACTTTACCCGGAAACGCATATTTTTTTTACAAACATGCAACAATTTGTTGAACAATTGATAATCGAAGTAACAGAAGAACCACCATTGTTTGTTGATACAATAAATAATTTGGGTGCTTTAACAGTTGATCAGCAACTTCATTCTGCTTTTTTATCAATCAAAGAAAAAGGATATTACATCGCATTAGATGATGTAGATTCGGGAAAAAATTCGTTAGATGAGGTTTTGAAATATACTTCTTATCTAGACCAAATTAAATTTTCGATTGTAAAATGCGATAAAAAAGATTTAAATGAAGAGACGTTAAATCTGTTCCTAACTGCTTGGAAACATTTTTCTGAAGATTATCATCTTGATTTCATTGTGGAAGGAATTGAAGATCAAGAGACAAGTGACAGATTAAAAAAACAAGGGATATTCATCCAACAAGGCTACTATTTTGGAAAACCTTCAAAAAAGATAAAGAAGTGTTGTTAAGAAAGTACTGATTTATGTAGTTATTATTTCCTGTGTCTGGCTGATGGAAGGAGGTTTGCATGCTGACATCTATTTTCTTAAATGTTATTGCTAATATCTCGATTCTCACTACAGCATCCTATATATTGGTTAAACTGATTCCCAAAAAGAAAATATATACGATTAGCTTAAGTCAAAGGCTCTGGATGATTGGTTTATCTGGGGTGACAAGTTCTCTTTTAATGCTATTTTCAGTAAAATTACCTGAAAATGTCATTTTAGACTTCAGGCATGTTATTTTAATTTTGCTGGTTTATTATTTTGGCAGCTCAGTTTCTTTTCCAATAGCTGTATTGATGGCAGTGTTGCGTTTACTATGGGGAATCAATCCTAGTTCAATTCGAACAGCGTCAATATATATTGTACTTGGTCTGGTATTGCCTTATGTGTGTAAAAAACTAATGAAATGGTTTAACCGATATGCTATTTTACTGATGCTTAATGCGATTTGTGTGTCAACTATTGCTCTGAACTTATTTCTTTTATATGATAATCTTTTATTGAGTACTTTTATTTGCTTAAGCGTATTGCTTCTTTCAAGTAGTGTAGTTATTGCTGTTACATTATTTATTGAAGATTTGATAAGAATGCGGTCTTTATTTTTAAAAGAGCAAGAACGTGCAAAAATGGATTACTTAACTGGTTTATACAATATGAGGGAATTCAATAAAAAATGGCAATCGATTGCCGCAAATGATTCAGTTCGAACAACAGCTTTCATGATGCTGGATATTGATCATTTTAAATGCATAAATGATAAGTATGGACATGCAAATGGTAATTTTATCTTACGACAGCTAGCTACAATTTTAAAAGTTGGAGCTCCAGATAGTGAACTTGTTTACCGTGTTGGAGGGGAAGAATTCTGTTTAATCTTAAACAACTTACCGTATACTGAACAAAAAAAAATTGCCGAAAAAGTTAGAGCTAATGTAGCAAGTAAAGAATTTTTATTGGAAAATGGAGCTGGCATCAATATGACTATATCGATTGGGTTAGCTGCCTCTACTCAAAAAAAAGATATGAAAAATCTGTTCCGGTTAGCCGATCGTTGTTTATACAAGGCCAAAAATCAAGGGAGAAACAGAGTAATTGGAGCAACATTGGAAAGTGAGTAGAACGCAAAAAACGGAGTAGTTCATTCTACTCCGTTTTTTTGCTTAGCTAAATCAGTATTTCTTTTTAGGATGGCGGTCTACAGGTTCAGGATATTTCAGTATAAGTTCTTCTCCCACTGGAGTGATTTTATATCCTCTAATGTTAAAATGAGGACCAAGTTGCTCATCCGTTAAGTGTTCTGTAGCAAGTTTCATTAATTCTGGTTTTTTTAGTTTAGAATAGCCGGTAAGGTCAAATTGTTTTAAAATAGCTTTTAGTTGTGCAGCATTCAGATACGGTAACGAATCAGATGGAGAAAGTTCGTATGCATATCCTTTTTTTTGAAGTTCATCTAAGGCTTGAGCACCATTGATACCATAATCGTACTCAAAGTATTTTGGATATCCGCTCATATTTGTAAATGTTCCAAAATTTATACGCCACAGTAAAATTAAATGACCAGGCAATATGTCTTCTTCATAACGAATCGTATTTCTTTTTGGTACTAGCTTTTCAGAGCCAATAGACACTGCAGCTAACCATTTCTCTAAATCACGTTCAGGTGAAATATAAGGAACTTCAGCATAATCTTGATAAAGTTCAAAAGCAGCTTTAACTTTTGGATCACTCAAATCCAGATGGCTGTTTTGTTTGTCGACATTAGTAGTATTCACAAAAAAACCTCCTTTTCATTAGTCTATTTTCTTTCCAAAAAACAGAGCAAATTGTATACATTAATAGTATAGTATCTTTTGATTTTTCACAAGAAGAGTAAAAAAAACTAAGTATATAAGTGACTTAGCGTGTTCAGTGAGCCCTTGCAGCAGTTGTTATCGATACAAATTATCTTGCACATCTTAATCGAGTGGCCTATGCTAATCAAAAGAAGTTTTTGAGGAGGTTTTGTGACATGCGCCTTTTGTTGGCAGAAGATGAACAGGATTTGGCTCGTGCCATTCAAGTGATTTTAGAAAACCAAGGATATACTGTGGATAGTGTTCATGATGGAGAAGACGCTTATGAATATGCTTCCTTAGCTGAATACGATGGGCTTATTCTTGATATTATGATGCCTAAACGCTCTGGGCTAGAAGTTCTAGAAAAGTTGCGAAAAGAAGGCAAAGAAACGCCTATTTTGCTTTTGACAGCAAAATCAGCTATCGAGGATCGTATCAACGGACTGGATCTTGGAGCAGATGATTATTTGACGAAACCATTTGCAATGGGAGAGTTATTAGCACGTGTACGTGCTATGACACGCCGAAAAACAGTTTTACAAGCGAATAATTTATCATTTGAAGATTTAGTATTGAACAAAGATAGTATGCGTATCAGTAATGGTCAAAACGAAATAAAATTATCAAACAAAGAATGTCAAATTTTGCAATTACTAATGGAAAATCCGAAACAAATTTTTTCAGCCGACCAAATGATCGAACGTATCTGGGGTTGGGATGCGGATATCGAAATGAACAGTATCTGGGTACATTTAAGTAATTTGCGAAAAAAATTAGCGGAACTAGAAGTTCATGTCAAAATAGTTGCTACTCGTGGTGTGGGGTATTCGCTGGAGGTTATTAAATGATTGAGAAGCTAAGAAAGAAATTTATACTGGTTACTATGAGCACTGTTTTTGTGGTAATGTCTGTCGTATTAATTTCATTGAACGCCACAAATTACTTCCACGCAGCAGAAAGAGCAGATGAAATTTTGAGTATTTTAACTGAAAATGGCGGAGAATTTCCAGATGAGGAATTCACAGAACAAGAACCGGGAATTGAACCAAGAATCTTACCGCCAAATCAAGCGGTGTCGGCAGAGACCCCTTTTGAAACTCGTTATTTTACTGCTGTTGCCAATTCCAATCGACAAGTCATTCAAATCGATACAACACGAATACGGTCGGTCAATTCTGAAACAGGAAGGATTTATTCAGAGGATATCTTATCTTCAGATGATACAAAAGGATACGTGGATGTTTTTCGGTATAGAGTTGTAGAGCAAGAGGATGGAACTTTTTTGCTGCTGTTTGTTGACAGCCAACGGGAGCTGCAGACGGTGAGAACCTTCTTTCAAAATTCATTATCCATTGGGTTCATCAGTTTAGCACTCATTTTTTTGTTGGTAGTTTATTTTTCAAAAAAAATTGTGAAACCTGTTCAAGAAAGTATTGATCGCCAAAAGCAATTTATTACCGATATGGGTCATGAGATAAAAACGCCATTGGCTATTATTTCAGCTAATAATGATGTGCAGCAAATGCTTAACGGAGAGAATGAATGGACAGAAAGTACTGGAAAACAGATTCGTCGTTTAAATGGTTTGATGGAAAGTATGATTCAACTCACACAAATGGAAGAGGAGTCCTATAAACCTAAGATTGAACCGGTTAATTTTTCGAAAATCTTGCGCGAAACATGTGAACCTTATGTTCTTATTGGTGAGCAAAAAAAGGTTGCTATTGCTCTAGATATTCAACCAGATTTATTTATTCAAGCAGAAGTGGAGTCGATTCATAAGTTGTGTTCGCTATTAATGGATAATGCAAATAAATATGTCCGAGAACCGGGAACCATTCAAGTACATTTAAGTAGCCAACAAAGCAATAAAATCAAATTGCTCATTTCTAATACGGTTAACGAAATGCCCCAAAAATTTGATCGATTATTTGACCGTTTTTACAGAGAAGATCAAGCAAGAAAACACACGGCTGGAGGTTATGGCATCGGGTTGTCTTTGGCAGCTGCCATAGTAGAAAATTACCACGGACAAATTAGAGCCATCTCAATAGATGATGAAACCATTGCTTTTGAAGTTGTATTGCCAATAAAATAAAAATAGCTGGACAAGTCACTGATATAAATCAGAAAACTTGTCTTTTCTTTGTCCAGTTTAGGTATCTTTATTTCATCATTTTTGTCAAAAAGAAAAAATTCACATGATTCGTAGTATAATATATTCCGGTCTTTACATAAAAATAAAACTTTGCTAGAGTATGAATATAAACCGATTACATTTTAATTCAAAGACGAGGAGACTAGACGATGACTAAATTTTTTTGGGGTAATTCAGTATCAAGCATGCAAACTGAAGGAGGATGGGATGAGGGTGGAAAGAGCCCGTCTGTTTACGATGTAAGAGAAGCGACGGAAGATACAAGTGATTGGAAATTTGCGAATGATAATTATCATCATTTTGAACAAGATCTAGATTACATCAAAGACTTAGGCATGAATATGTATCGGTTCCAGATTTCTTGGTCACGAGTGATTAAAAACGGTAACGGTGAATTGAATGAAGAAGGCATTGCTTATTATGATCGATTCATTGAGGGATTGCTTGAAAGAGGTATCGAGCCGATGATCTGTCTATATCATTTTGACATGCCCTTGCATTTAGCAGAAGAATATAATGGGCTAGTTTCAAAAGAAGTACTGAATGCCTTCGTCAGATATGGAAAAGAAATGGTCGATCGTTATGCGGATAAAGTGAAGTACTGGATTGTATTTAATGAGCAGAATCTCTACCATGTCCCAGAAGCATTTAGAATCAGTGGATATTTACAGGGAGAAAAGACGACAAATGAGTTATATCAAATTTTACACAATGTCATGGTGGCACATGCTGAAATTGCCAATTATCTTCACGAAACAACAGATGCTCAGATTGGTGGAATGCTAGCTTATAGTGAAGTTTATCCAGCAACTTGCAAGCCTGGAGATATTCTAGCAGCTAGAAAATGGGATGAATTTGTAAACTATACGTTACTTGACGCTTATACAAAAGGAACGTATTCAAAAGAAATGATGCAGTTTGTGAAGAACAACGAAATTGATATGAACATATTATCTGGAGAATTAGAAACAATTCAAAATCAGAAGAATGATTTTATCAGTTTTAGTTATTATGCTTCGTCAACCATCAGCGCTGAAAAGATTCCAGCGGGAACAGTTCCAAATGAGTATATGCATTACGGGAGATTAGACAATCCACATTTAGATACTACAGAATGGAACTGGCAGATTGATCCACTTGGATTCCGAGATGTGTTAAACAAATTATATCAACGCTATCAGGTACCTGTCTTTCCAATTGAAAATGGTATTGGAGTGAAAGAAGAGTGGGATGGATCGAATCTAATAGAAGATGACTATCGCATCGACTATCATAAGAAACATTTATTAGCCATGTATGACGCTATGTACATCGATGGAGTAGAAGTAATGGGCTATCTTGGATGGGGCTTGATTGATATTTTGAGTTCACAAGGAGATATGCGTAAACGTTATGGATTAGTTTATGTGAACCGCGATAACCATAATTTGAAAGACATGAAGAGAGTTCCGAAGAAAAGTTACGAATGGTTCAAAGAAGTCATTAAAACAGATGGAAAGTGTCTGACTGAAGGCCTTGACAGAACCTGATAGAAGAAGCATCAGAGTTAGGAAAACATGTTGAAAACGGGTTTGAAACAATAAAAAGTATCAGCCCTAAATTTAATAAAGAATGGCCCAATTTTCTTTAAAAAAATTGGGCCATTCTTTTTTTTATGTCATCGATTCAGTGTTTTTTTAGATAGTTGCCATGAAGAGCAGACGAACTTCTTTAGTTGCCTTAGCGTTTCCTCTGACATAAAGAGTTGCTTCTAAATTTTAAACTTAAGGTTCAATTAAGGTTCAAGTTTTATATTGTATCCATCGAGCAAGGAGGTAAGGAATATGGCTAATTATCAAAGTGTTTTTGAACGAAAGGAAACAAAGTACTTAATTACTTATGAGCAATGGAACAAATTACTCATAGAACTTAGACCGTATATGGAACTGGACCAATACGGCAAACATTTGATCACAAATATTTACTATGATACTCCGAGTTGGTATTTGATACGTCACTCAATGAGTAAACCGCTCTACAAAGAAAAAGTTCGATTGCGCAGTTATGGTGTTCCAACAAAAAAAGATTCAGTCTATGTGGAGATTAAGAAAAAATTTGATGGGATTGTCTACAAAAGAAGAACAAAGATGCAATTGAAACATGCGGAAAGATTTCTAACACATCAAAATGAGCTTGAATTTGTCAGCGATAATCAAAAAGTACGTGAATTTGAGTCTGTCCTTTCTTTTTATCCCGACTTAGAGCCAGCTATGTATTTGTCTTATAAAAGACTAGCTTACTGTGGAAAGTCGGATAACGATATCCGAATCACTTTTGATCAAGAAATTTTATACCGAACAGAGGATCTTTCATTATCATCTGGATCGTATGGCGAAGCAATTTTACCGAAAAATCACTTGTTGATGGAAATAAAAATTTGTGAAGCAATGCCTGTATGGCTCGCCCGTATTTTATCTAACCAACAAGTTTATCCAACCAAATTTTCAAAATATGCTAATGGGTATCAAAATTATTTAAAGAAACAAAAAGAACCAACAATAGAAGTAAACGAAAGAGAGGTTTTTAGTGCATGAGTGAATTGTTTAATAGTTTATATATGGAAAGTACGTCTGCGTTTTCAATTTCAAGTTTTATTTTTTGTACACTAGCAAGTTTGATTTTAGGTGGGTTTATTTCATGGACCTATATGCACCAAAATCAATATTCTAAAGGATTTGTAGGCACGTTATTTTTATTGCCGGCCATGGTGCAAATGGTCATTATGTTGGTTAATGGGAACGTTGGAGCCGGAGTTGCTGTGATGGGAGCATTCAGTCTAGTGCGATTCCGCTCAGTTCCGGGATCGGCTAAGGAAATCAGCAGTATTTTTCTAGCCATGGCTATCGGTTTAGCAACTGGTATGGGCTATATAGGAGTTGCCGTAGTATTTGCTTTGGTTATTTGTGGTGTGATGGTCATATTGAATCTTTCCAACTTCGGCGAAATGGGTGAACAGGTCCGTATGTTAAAAATCACTATTCCCGAAAACCTAGATTATAGTACGATCTTTGATGATGTTTTCGAACAATACCTATCTAGTTATCAAATGCTGAGAGTGAAAACGACCAACATGGGTAGTCTGTTTCGTCTTGAATACACCATTGAGTTGAAAGATCCAATGCAAGAAAAACAACTGATTGATGCCTTGCGTTGTAGGAATGGAAACTTAGAAATTATTTGTGGCCGCTCGTTATCTGGAAAGGAAGAATTATAATGAAAAAAAAGATGAAACATACGAAAATTACCCCATTTCTAACTCTAGCTGTTTTAGTAATGCTGGCGGGATGCCAAGCGACTTCTTCTGATACTGCCCAAAGCGCAGAATCCACTGTAATTGCTGATTCTGGCACTTCGGAAAGTACAGTGGACTATGACTTAGAATTCAGCTCAGATGATCTTGAAGTCGGGTATGACGAGTCTGATTCAACTACTATTCAATTAGCTGATGCCCAAAGCACGAGCAGCGGAGATGGAGCAACGGTTGATGGTAATGTCGTTACTATTACAGCAGGAGGAACCTATTTAATCAGTGGGACTCTCTCAGATGGTCAGATCAAAGTGACGGCTCCTGATACTGAAGAAGTTCATTTAATTTTGAATGGAGTAGAGATTACCTCTTCAAGCAGTGCGCCGCTGCTTATTGAAGAAGCAGAGAAAGTTTTTGTGACTTTAGCAGAAGGTTCAGAAAATACACTGACGGATAAAGCTGGAAGTACAGCATCTATCGGAACAGGTGATGATGCAACAACTATTGATGGAACAATCTTTAGTAAGGCTGATTTGACAGTGAACGGATCTGGAAACTTAACAGTAAATGGAAATACAAATCATGGTATTGTATCAAAAGATGATTTGGTTATCGTAAGCGGAACGTATCAAATTACTGCAGCTGGACAAGGTCTGTCAGGAAAAGATGCAGTCAAAATTAAAGACGGAACATTCACGTTGAATACAGGTGCTGATGGTATCCAATCTGACAACGATCAAGAAGAAGGCAGAGGATTTGTTTATATTGCAGGTGGAGATTTCGTGATGGATGCAGATCAAGACGGTATTCAAGCTGAAACACTGCTTCAAATTGATGGCGGGACTTTTGACATTACAGCAGGCGGAGGAAGTGCCAATGCAGTAGCGAAAACATCGGAAGGTATGGGAATGGACTTCTTTAATCAAACTGCAGAAACAGAAACAGAAACAGAGGAAAATTTGGATACGGACGATACTAGTTCGACAAGTACAAAAGGGTTAAAAGCAACTGGCGAGTTGATAATCAATGATGGAACGATCACTATTAATGCGGCTGATGATACAGTTCATACTGATGGCAACTTGACACTCTCAGGTGGGACATTAACATTAGCTTCTGGCGATGATGGCTTACATGCGAACAATGATTTGCAATTAAACGGTTCAACTGTTGCGATTACAGAAAGTTATGAAGGTATTGAAGGCAAGACGATCACAATCAATGACGGGGAGATAACGGTTTTAGCTAGTGATGATGGGGTAAATGCATCTAGCGGTACTTCCACAACTAGCGAACAAGCTGGTCCCGGTGAAACAGCTGGTAGTAGTGAAAATGCATTAATTATTTCTGGTGGTACATTGACAGTGAATAGCAGCGGTGATGGATTAGATTCAAATGGAACAATTGAAATTTCTGGAGGATTAACGACAGTTAGTGGACCAGAAAATGACGGAAACGGAACAATTGATTCAAATGGGGATACTATTATTACTGGAGGAACATTAATGGCTGCTGGTAGTTCAGGTATGGCTGTAACTTTTTCAGGAAGTTCTAGTCAAGCAAGTGTATTGTACGGATTCGAAAACACTTATGAAGCAGAGAGTGAAATTGAATTAAGAGATGCAGATGGTACTGTTCTTTTGTCATGGACAGCAGACAAAAGTTTCACTTCTGTGCAGTTTAGTTCAGCTGATTTAGCAGTAGATGAAACCTATACCTTATCCGTTAATGATGAAACGTTTGAGGTCCCAATTGAATCAGTTGCAACCACAGTGGGAACTACAACTGGGCAAATGGAAGGCGGCATGCAACAGCCTGGTAATGGCGATATACAAAAACCAAGTGAAGGAGAACCGGGTAGTATGCCAGAGTTCAATTAAATAATAGAAGTAGGTGGAAAAATAGACAAATCATGTGGGATAATCCAGTGATTTGTCTATTTTTCTTTTTTTGAAAAACTAAGTTAAAAATCAATTAGACTTCCTAATATTCATAGCTAAATATGATACAATAGGTTGTCTTTCTAGTCTTAAAGAATAGCAGTTAAATAAAAAACATAAATTTAGCAATAACACAACATGCTGTGTTTTTTTTATTTAAAATAGCATATGTTGTGTTTTTCTGTTGAAAAAATTGGAAAATAGTAGTATTATAACTAAGGTGCTGCTTGATGAGGTTATGGCTATTTATAAAATAAGTAGCTTTAAATGAATAGAAGATTATTCTGAATTTATTTAGCAAATCAATTTCAGATAAAGCAACAAAGAAAATCAAGATAACAATGTTTAACTAAATAGAAAAAGGGTAGCTCAATGGGCTACTCTTTTTCCTTGAAATAAGGAGAGGGGTAGATGGCGATTTTAGTAATTGGTGGAATGATTGGAGCAGGAAAAACAAGTGTGGCTGAACTTTTGGGAGGGTCTTTGGGTACTGAGGTCTTTTATGAAAATATAGAGGACAACGAAATCTTGCCTTTATTTTATACAGCAAGCGAAGAGGAGCAAAGAGTAAAACGTTACCCGTTCTTATTGCAATTGGAGTTTTTGAATAGTCGGTTTAAAAGCATTAAAGAAGCGCTACATAACCAAAACAATGTTTTAGATCGATCAATTTATGAGGACTGGTATTTTGCGAAAGTAAACACTAAACTAGGGCGTATTTCAGAAACGGAATTCAGTATATATGAAAAATTGCTTAATAATATGATGGAAGAATTACAAGAATTGCCAAAAAAATCGCCTGATTTAATGATTTATTTGCAAGGGTCTTTTGAAACTATACTTTACCGAATCGGTTTGCGTGGCAGAGACTTTGAGCAGGATCAAGGGTTGCTGGACTATTATAGAGCCCTTTGGGAAGGCTATGACAATTGGGTTGCCAAATATTATGACGCCTCTGAGGTATTGATTATCAACATAGACAAAATTGATGTAGTCAATAACCCAGCAGATGCCTATACGGTCGTAACAATGGTTAAAGATAAATTAGCAGAGATGGAGATAGGAAATAAATGAATAAATTGATTACGATTTTAGGAATTATTGTTATGTTGGGGATTGTTTTTCTCTTATCAGATAATAAAAAAGCTATTAATAAAAGAACAGTCTTTACTGCTTTAGGAGCACAAATTGTTTTGTCATTATTCTTAATTAAAGTTCCTATTGGTAGTTGGATCATTGAACAATTAGCAAGCGGTGTAACAAAGCTGTTTAGTTTTGCTAATGAAGGGCTAACTTTTGTGTTTGGAGATCTATTTGGACAAGGGTATTTCTTTATTGATGTACTGGGAGTCATTATTTTCTTATCGGGCTTAACAGGTATCCTAGGTTATTTAGGTGTAGTTGGTTGGGTAGTGAAAATTATAGGAGGAGCTGTAGGTAAACTACTAGGTACAGAGAAAGCAGAGTCGTTTGTAGCGGTGGCAAATATGTTCTTAGGTCAAACAGAATCTCCTTTCTTAGTAGCCAAATACCTGCCAAATATGACGAAATCAGAGTTGATGACGGTTTTGGTTTCAGGAATGGGCTCAATGTCAGCTTCTATTTTAGTAGGGTATAATTTGCTAGGAATTCCTATGAAATGGTTGCTGATCACAACTGCTTTGGTGCCATTTGGGTCAATGCTAGTGGCTAAAATTTTGACACCCGAAACAGAAGTCAGCCAAGTGTCAGACGTAACATTAGACCGTAAAGGATCTAATACGTCAATTTTTTCTGCAATGTCTGAAGGAATCAATAATGGTTTACAAATGGTTCTAGGTATCGGTGCTAGTTTGATTGCTGTAATCTCAATTGTGGCATTATTAAACAGTATTTTAGGTTTAATAGGAACGAGCTTTACAGAGGCTTTAGGCTATGTTTTTCTGCCAATTGGTTGGTTGATGGGGTTAAATGGTTCTGAAGCAATGATAGCTGGGCAAATTTTAGGTACAAAAATGTCTATTAATGAATTTGTCGCTTATGCTGATTTAGCGCCTATGATGGCTGAGCTATCGGATAGAGCAGTAGCTATGTTATCCATTGCTGTAGGTAGTTTTGGAGCATTTGCTAGTATTGCGATTTGTGTAACAGGATTATCAGTATTTGCACCAACTAGAAAAAATGATTTATCTAAACTTGCACTTAGAGGAATGTTAGGCGGATTTATTGTACCTATCTTATCTGCTATGTTTGTTGGACTGTTTCTATAAAAAAAATAAAATGACTCCTAAAAGTTGGTTGAACTTTTGGGGGTCATTTTATTTTATTAATCATTTTGAGAAGTTAAAATACATGGACCATCTTTCGTAATCGCTAGTATATATTCAAATTGGCAGCTTAAGTCCCTAGCTTTTGTTTTGGTAGTCCAGTTGTTGTCATCTATTTTTGATTTCCTTGTTCCTGTATTCACCATAGGTTTAATAGTAATGACCATCTCTCTTTTATTAAGGTTAAAGCATATTTTACTAACCAATAGACTGAGTTTACTATCTAAACCGATTTGTTAGCATCAACAGTTTCAACCGCCTTTTGATAATAGGAGATCTTATGGTTGATTTTATCTAAATTTTTTTGAAATGAAACCAGCTTGTCTTCCACTGTTTTTTTGTGTTCTTCGAACATATGGAGACGAATTTCCAGTGTGGAGTCGCCTTCCATGGACCACTCAATAAAGTTTCGGATTTCTTTGACAGACATACCGGTACCTTTTAAGCAGCTGATCAGGTCCAAAAAGGACAGGTCACTGTCACTAAAGCTTCTAACACCGGCAGCGGTCCTTTCGACAAAAGGCAGTAAACCCTGTTTATCATAATACCGTAAAGTATATTTTGAAAATCCGGTTATTTCAGAAACTTGGCCAATAGTATAATGCACTGCAAGTCCTCCTAGTCTATATTAAAAAATAATAATAGAAATAAAATAAAAGATTCACCAAATTTGTTGAATCGATAACTTATTATAGCTTTCATTTGACTTAGAGTATAGTCTAAGGTCTATTATAAATAATAGGTAAGGAAATTCTATCTATCAAAAGAAAAATGAATGGAATAACCAGCCCGTGATAACAATAAAACAAGCAAAGGATGATTAAAGTGAAAAAGCTGTCAGATACATTTACGTTAACAAACGGTTATGAAATTCCCGTTTTAGGTTATGGAACATGGCAAGTAACGAATCCTGAAGAGTGTGTCGAGGGTGTAATAAATGCTGTTAAATCAGGATACCGGCACATTGATACAGCTCAAATGTATGGAAATGAAGAATACGTTGGAGAAGGTATCCGTCAAAGCGGTATTCCGCGTGAAGAACTTTTTATCACTACCAAAATCAATAATATCAATCATGGTTACGATGCTGTCCGCAAGTCAACTGATGAATCCTTGGAAAAGTTAGGGTTGGAATATCTTGATTTGGTCCTTATTCATTGGCCGGTAGTTAAAAGTGCTAACGGAGACTGGCAACAAGACGATATCGATACTTGGCGAGCTCTTGAAGATTTGTATGAAGAAGGCAAATTAAAAGCAATCGGAATCAGCAATTTTGCAGTGAAACATCTAGAAAATATTGTTGATAATTGCCGGATTGTACCAATGGTCAATCAAATTAAGCTGTTCCCTGGTGTTTTACAAGAAGATACCGTTGCGTTGAGCCGTAAACACAATATGGTAATTGAAGCTTATTCTCCGCTTGCGCCTATTAAAGAATTGTCAGAAGATGAGAAAGTTCAAGCTATGTGTGAGAAATACGGTAAAAGTGTTGCGCAACTGTTACTGAGATTCAGCCTGCAGCATGAATTTCTGCCATTGACAAAATCGGTACATGAAGACCGAATCAAAGAAAATGCCGATATCTTCGACTTTGAAATTTCTGCAGAAGATATGTCCTATTTAGACAGCCTTTCATTTGAACACTTCAGTAAACCTGAAGACGACAAAGCAAGATAGAGGGCTGAAATTGTTCAGCTGTAAAAAAAAGATTGTTCTCTGATTGAAGCTATGCTGAAAATAAAATAAGTTTTACTAACAACCAGATAAGCAATAGTAAGGTATGCTTTAGAAGATTCGGGACTAAACGCTTTACGTCCCACACTCACTCTACTGAAAAAAACACATGAATTATTGTGTATTATACGTACGGAGTTACAAGAAATCATGTTTCTTACTAAAAAAGGGATCACTTGTTCAAAAAGACAGTGGATCCCTTTTTTATTTCTATTCTTTTTGTATAAAATTTGTGATCTATTCACGCATAGCTGTTAATACAAGTTTAAAGTGTTTCCCGAATCCGTTAATGAGTCTTCTAACTGGGGGGGAACTTCTCAATAAACTTCTCTATGTACGATTCCATCTTCCATCAATAGTATCTTTGCTTATATTTTTAAAGACGCTAGGAGTGATTGAGCTTCTAATATAAAGATTGGTAATTTAATGATAGAGTATAATTGAAAAAACGTGAGTAAGGGAGAGTGTGCAATTGAAAATTAATCTGGTCATTTTTCTAACAGCTACAAAAGGACAAAAAGAAAGCAATCGTATTGAAATAGTAACGAAACCAGTTGAATCAACTTTTCGTCCAGTTAAAGGAGATATAATTGATGACCCTGGATTTGATCCAAGATTTCATAATGGCTATGAAGTTGTAAAAGTTACTGTAAATTATGTTACCAATGAATGTTATGTATCTTTGCATCCACTTGCGTTGGAAATAGAGGAAATTAGTATTGATGACTATCTAAAAAAACTTGTAGCAAATAAATGGCATATTTCTTCAAAAGAAGAAATAATAGCCGAGTAATCAGAAGCTATTCAAAGAATGAGGGAGAAAGAAGCTGATTAAAGCAGATATTTACTCTCATTTTGTCTATAAAAAGCTTACATTTAAGTGTAATTAACTAAAAGCCCTAGATTTATATCAAAAATCGGGATTTTTTTAACTTCTAAGATACAGCAAATCAACACCTTAATTTATTAAAGCAAAGATAAGAATGCGCTTCCCACTGTGGTATAATAAAATAAAATATAATTTCGTATTGGTTTAGTCCTTTAACAACTAACTAGAATAAAAGGAGCGTTTAATATGAGTGATCGCGATAAGCAAAATAAGTATAATCAACACAGTAATATTTCAAGTTCTTTATATGCTAGAGTAAATGTTGGGCAAGATGCCGATAAAAATTCGCTAGATAGTGCTGAGCCTGTACACACAGGTGGGAGTATGAACAACGATGATGAAAGAGTGAGCGATAATAGTACATTTACTCATACTTTATTATTTTACATTATTGGGTTAGTAACGTCTGTTATCATAGGATTTGGTATGTTTAAGTTATTTCAAGATTATTTTTATGGTGAAGGATTAAACCAAGCGTTACCATCATTTTTTCTGATTGCTGGCTCTCTTTTAATTGGTTTTATTATCTCATCAGCTATTCTCAAAAGAATAAAAGTTTAGTTAATAATCGGACATGTTTTTGACAAGACAATAAACTGAAGAGGAGATTATTTTATGAGGAAAATACCATTGCTCATTTATGTCTCACTTAATTTTTGTGTTAACTGGTTGTTCAGTGATATCCCAAGATAAGGCTGAACAGTTTATTATAAGAGAGTACAGCAATCATTTAGGTGAAGCTACGATTATTTCTGCAAAAGAAATAGATAACGAGTACTTAATTGAATGGGAAAATAAGAACGATAAATATAGAGCTACAAGTATGGTTTCAGCAGATAGAGAAATAATAATAATAGAAGCGGAAATTGGATAGCGGTAGCTAGATTCTTAGTGCTAGCGTGTTAATTAATAACATGAAAGATGGATTTATAGTTTAGTTTAAAGAGTTTAAAGATGACTTTTTAATTTGAAAGCGCTACAATAAACGTGGAATACTGTGTATAGAAGTAGATAATTACTAGTAACTAAATCAAAAGGAGGGAAATAGTAATGGAGTTTAGAGATCATGGCAAAAAGCCTTATATGTTTGACATTGAAGAGGCAACTCTCCAAAATAATAATTTTCGTACCACGATTTGGACAGGTGAAAAACTACAACTTACGGTGATGTCCATTAAGGAAAATGAGGAAGCTGGATTAGAAGTTCATGAAGGCATTGATCAGTTCATACGTATTGTAGAAGGACAGGGTGTATGTAAAATAGGTGAAACCAAAGACAATTTAAACTTTGAAAGAGCTATTACCAAGAATGATGCTGTAATAGTACCTGAAAATATGTGGCACAACATCATCAACACAGGCGGCAAACCTTTAAAACTTTATACATTATACTCTACACCAGAGCACAAAGAAGGAACAATTCATATTTCGCGCGAAGATGCACCGCCACATATTGAGTAAGAGTAGATAATTTCGATAAAAATATAGTGAAAAAATAGATTAGATGCTGCAATCAACTGCGCACCTAATCTATTTTTTTATAACTATGTTAAAAGAAGTGCGGATTAAGTTAAGACAACAAAATTAATTTCGCCCAATAAACCCTTTATTGGCTAATACGTTAGCAGCATGTTTATCTGCCGGTACATAACCTTTTTCAATTAAGTCGTTGATGTACAATCTGTTGTAGATAAAAGCAAAAATTAGGCTGGAAAAGTCCAATGAAAAGGCAGCGCAAACGAGTTGAATAGAGAACCATTTAAAATCTCCACGAAAGAGAGCAGGCATAAATGCAAAAAATAAGGTAGTCCATGAAAAACCAATTTTTATGTGCTTAATTTGATGAGTATGCGGATGAGTTAAAGATATTTTCATCATTAATCACGTTCCTTTCATTTATTATAAAGTATAACATATGTCTAAAAGGAACATGGCTAAACAGAACTTAGAGTAACTTTTTGAATTGTTCAAAAAAAGAATACTATCTCCAAATTTGTCTTGTTCGCTTAATTTTTCAAACCATTCCTCGGCTTGAGGTAACTAATTTTTTTAAGCGTCTTAAGGTTAATTTGTAGCCTCGTTAAACAAAGGTAATAATAATTATAAAAATAATAAGCCTTAAACGAAGTAAATCATTCGTTTAAAGCTTATTTTATTCAGGTTAAATTTACTTTAGTCAGTATTTTTTAAGCGTACGTTAGTTGGTACCATTTAGCTGCAGCAGCAACTTCACTATACGTTAATTGATGTTGATTGCTTTCCCAGTGAATTTCAACTTTAGCATGTGCTTTTTCCAGTGTAGCATACAATTCTTCTGATTCTTTTGAAGGACAAATCGGATCGTTTGTTCCAGCACTGATAAAGACAGACTTGCTTGATAAATCTGGTAAAGATATGCCTCTTCTAGGAACCATCGGGTGGTGCAAGATAGCTCCAGACAATGCATCAGCATAATGAAAGAGAAGACTAGCAGCAATGTTTGCTCCATTGGAATACCCTATAGCTAAAATATTTGTGCGGTCAAATTCATATTGACTAGCAGCTTCATCAAGAAATGCATTTAATTCTTTTGTACGGAAAATCAAATCTTCTTCATCAAAGATCCCTTCAGCAAGTCGGCGGAAAAAGCGCGGCATACCATTTTCTGAAACATTTCCTCGTACACTTAAAACATTTGCATCTGAATCGATTTCTGCTGCAAGAGGAAGCAGGTCACGCTCAGTGCCTCCAGTTCCATGTAGTAGAAGTAAAGTCGGTTTCGTTTGGTCTTTCCCTTTAATAAATAAATGTTTCATACTATTTCTCCTTTATTATTCTATTCTCTAATAGGTCACTTAATCTAAATACTCTTTTTCAAATACTTTTGTGCTGCGTACAGTATCAATAGGACGTACCAATGATTCAATACGACTACGGTCATTTCTAAAAGCTGGTGGTAAAGCAAGTGTTTCACCTAAAGTCTCAATGGATTCTTCATCATCAATGAAACCTGGTTCATCTGTAGCTAGTTCAAATAAAATACCAGGATAGATATTTGTATACGTAGATTCAAAATAGAAACGATCGACATATCCTGAATTTGGCAACCCAAAACTCTGCATCCGTTCCGTCCAATAGTCAAGATTCTCACGGTTTTTTGCACGGAAAGCAACATGATGTACGCTGCCGTATCCCTGTCTTCCACGTGGCAAAATCGTATTTACTTCAACAATGATTTGGGCGCCGTTACCTCCAAATTCTCCAACTTCAAATTGGTGGTAGTCCCCCTCAACTGCAATTTCTTTGAATAAAAGAACTTTTTCAAGAACTTGCTTCATGTAATCAAAATTTGAAACTCTAAAGAAAATAGGACCTAAACCAGTAATGGCAAATTCGTCAGGTACAGGACCTTTATGCCAAGGTTTTCCAGAAACCACTCCAGTATCTTTTTCATCTGAAATCAATTGGTATTGTTGTTCATCAAAATCTTCAAATTGTAAAGTCTTGACCCCAAACATTTCTTTGATTTCTCCATGTTTAACAGCATATTTGTTAAATCGTTTAACCCAATAATCTAACGTCGCATCACTTGGTACACGAAAAGAAGTTCTTGAAATGTCATCCGTTCCTTTTAATCCTTTTGAAACATTTGGAAAATCAAAGAAGGTCATATCTGTTCCTGGACTACCACTTTCATCAGCAAAGAATAGGTGATAAGTGTGAATATCATCTTGATTAATGGTTTTTTTAACCAAGCGAAGACCTAAGACATTTGTATAAAAGGTATAGATTTTTTCAGCGCTACTTGTTATTGCGGTTACGTGGTGAATTCCTGCAAATTCGTTCATACATTATTCCTCCAATTAGTTGATTTAATTTTAAAATATCGTTTAATCCAATTCTCTGACTTCAATTGGAATCAGGTTAGTTGTTAATTTTTCTCGTGCACTTTCATATTGAGTTGGTAGTTTTAAGCTTTGTCCCATTGTCTCATAAGATTCATCATGTGCAAAACCAGGAGTATCGGTCGCTATTTCAAATAAAATATCGCCATGTTCTCTAAAATAAATAGCGTTAAAATAGTTGCGGTCTTTTATTTCTGTTACACCGTACCCTTTGTTATAAACATAGTCTTGCCAATCAACGTGATCGGCTTCATCTTTTGCGCGCCACGCAATATGGTGGACAGTTCCAACGCCCATTATCCCTTGAGCAAGTTCACTTTGTTTAACATCGATAATATTTCCAATTTCTCCATAAGCTTTCAACCGAATAAGATCGTCTTCTTCAGCTATTTTTTCCAAACCCATCGTTTCTTGAAGTGTTTCAATTGTTGAACTTGGATCAGTTGAGTACAATATTGCTCCGCCAAACCCTTTTATTGCTACATCAGGGGTTACTTCTCCAAAAGTCCAATTGTTTAGTTGACCATTTTCACGTTCAACTAATTCCAGTTGTAAACCATGGTAGTCTTCAAATTGTAAATAGGTTTCACCAAAACGACTTGCTTTTTTGTAATGGATTGTAAATTTATTTAATCTATTTTCCCAATAAGATAAGGAACCAACTGGAATAGCATAAGTGGTCACACCAACTTGACCTGCGCCGATTTTTCCCTGTGCAGCTCCAGACCAAGGGAAGAAAGTAATAATAGTACCAGGTTTTCCTCCATCATCTCCAAAATAGAGATGATATGTACCTGGATCATCAAAATTGACCGTTTTTTTAATAAGTCGCAAACCTAAAATACCAGCATAAAAATCAATATTTTCTTGAGGATGCCCAACGATAGCTGTAATGTGGTGAATACCTGCTGTTTTTTTCATATCAATCGCTCCTTATAGGTTTAATAGTTAAACTAAAGATTTTAAATGTTACCTGTAATTAAAAAATTCAAATAAATTTGGTTTAATTTAATCACGAATTAATATATTACTAATTCGAGGTAATTGTAATACGTTTATTTTATTTTGTCAAATAGAGTAAACTAAAATTTTTTAACTGTCTATTGTAAGAGAAACCTTAATTTAGAGGCAAATAAAAATAAATTCACTTATTTTTAGTAAAAACCTCTAATTAATAATAAATAGACTTGTAATATTTTTTTGTCTATGGCATACTAGTAAATGTACTTACGAAATGTAAGTGTTAATTGATGGGTGACCTTCAATTAAATGATCTGTAATGGAGGAAACACATTGACTAACAAATCGGTATTTAGTCGAATGAGCGAAGCTTTATTCGGGAAGAATGAACAAACAACAAAAATAGAAGAAAAGAGGAATAAAATTATGAAAATCGGTATTATCTCAGGAAGCGTACGTGTAGGAAGAAACTCAGCAGCAGTAACAGAATGGATCCACGAATTTGCAGTAAACAGAAATGATGAGGGTGTCGAATATGAAATGGTTGCTTTAGCAGATTACGATCTGCCATTATTGGGAGCTGAACTATCTGAAGCCCGCCAAGCATCAGCAGGCGCAGCGATTCAAGCATGGTCAGAAAAAATGGCTTCATTTGATGGATATGTCTTTATCACTCCAGAATACAATCATGCAGTTGGTGGAGCATTGAAAAATGCTTTAGATTTCTTAAAAGTAGAAGTTGCGAATAAAACAGCAGCACTAGTTGGATATGGTAGTTTAGGTGGAGCACGTGCTCACGAAAACATGCGTGTGATTTTAGGGGAACTAAGTGTAGCTTCTGTACACACAACAACAAACTTCTCTCTAATGACTGATTTTGAAAACATGAGTATTTTCAAACCAAATGACTATAATAAAGTGAATGCACAAGGCATGTTTGATGACTTATTGTTATGGACTAAAGCTCTTAACACAATTAGATAAGAATAAAAACAAAAAACTATCAACCACCAGAAGAAATTTGGTGGTTGATAGTTTTTTTGTTCTTTTCTATTAAAAATTAAAAATGTCACTTTATACGTTATTCAGTAAAGAACCTAAAGAATGGCTATCAAGAGAGTGTTGTGTTACTTTTTGATTAGTCCAAAAATCGTCTTTTATGTATCGAGGAATGATATGTGTATGAAATTGAGTTCCTTCCATCATAGAATGACCATTATTTTTTATTGAGGTAACACCTAAAACTTCATCCTCAATAAATATCAATGATGTTAAAGGCTTTAACGATATATGTTATTGTGGTATTTATTGAAAGTAGATAAGAAAGCTCACAATAATTAATAGAGTTAAAATAGCTAACGTAATTATAGAGTGACTACTTAAAGAACCAATAGCTTGTTTTTCTGCTTTATAATGAGGATTAACTCTTTTAATATTGTAGTCAGTATTTGTGCTCATAAAACTTCCACTGGGGAGATTAAACAAGAATAAAATAATATAAAAAATGCCCGACAGTAAACTTATAGGAACATCCCAAATAAGGTTTATTAGAAAGGCTATAAAAATTGGAATAATACTTAGTAAAACTAAATTCATTAGCTTCTTTTTCAATATAATACCTCCATATAAATAAACACAATAAGTCTTCGTTCGATTAACTCAGAACAGTTTTTCATTTGAGTTGATGCAACAAGACTTAATTCAGTTAACTCAGAACAGTTTTTCGTTTGAGTTGATGCAACAAGACTTAATTCGATTAACTCAGATCAGTTTTTTCGTTTGAGTTGATGCAACAAGCTTTAGTTCTACTAAAAAAAATAAAAAATCCAGTTAAACTGGTCAAAGCTAAATAATCATACCATTAATAACCCATTAAAAATAATGGAGAAACTAATTCTGTTAAAAATTAGAAAAACATTGTTCTTTTAAGATAAGATTAATATACTAAAGTCATTAGAATGTTATGTTTTTAATTTAATCATTCTTTAATTTTAACTTATTTTATTTCTATTAGATATAAAAAGTCAAGGAATAGTTTAAGGAGTAAAAAAATGCTAATTAAAAAACTAGAAGAAAAAAATTATAGCGATAGCGAATGGCTTTTAAAAGAAATGCTTCTAAATATAGGCAATACTGACTCTTATATTAGAGATAAATTGATCTATAATGCTTTTATAGAAATGATTACTAAAGATTATTTAACCAATGATCAATTAAAAAATTTATTTAATCAATTACTATCTAATCAGTATTTATTGTATGGAATCGGATCTAAGAATAGTGATTCGGTTTATAAACGTTCATTTTCGGCACTTGCTCTAAGTATTTTAGTAAATAAAGACAAAGAACAGCAGTTCCTTGAAAAGAATCAGATTTCTTTTTTAATAAATAAGACTTGTTTTTATCTTATTAGTGAACAGGATAAGCGTGGTTTTACTGAAGAGAAAGGCTGGGCACACTCGATTGCACATTGCGCTGATTTATTAGACGAGATCATTACTCACCCATTATTTGAACAAAGCATGTATGAAAAAGTGGTAGAAGCACTAGTTTTCTGTGTAAATAGTCCTTTTGTTTATGAAGATGATGAAATAGAAAGACTTTCAACTCCTTCTGCTGCTTTGATTAATCGTTATGGAAACTCTCAGGAATTTATCGACAGAATAGAGAGTTTAATTAATCATTTTTTATCAAAGAAAACCTATAGTCATTTAGATACTCGAGTGGTTAGTAACGTTCGTAATTACTTAAGGGCTATGTATTTTAAAGTTGATTTAGAAGAACATAAACAACTATTGGTAGGCTGTTTAAAGCAAATAAGTACATAATAGAATAGAGTTGCAATTTTTATCTATTTTACATATTAGGTAATTTGGTATTCATTTTTCTTCTTAAACTATCTTCTGAAAAATATGGAAGAAGAAAATTCGAAAGAAAAAAGGTGTTCATCTATTTAGTGTATAGGAGGAATAGAAATGGGAAATATTTATTTTGTTCGGCACGCTGAGTCAGATACTAGAGTTCATGATGAGGTTTCAAGACCATTAACGGAAAAAGGCATACAAGATAGCGCGTTAGTTTCCAACTACTTAGAAGATAAAAATATTCAATACATCTACTCTAGTCCCTATGCTAGAGCAGTTGATACAGTTAAAGACTTATCCGAAAGGCTTGCTATTGATGTGACGTGTATTGATGGCTTTAGAGAACGTGGTATTTCTAGTTGGGTTGAGGACTTTACTACTTTTAGTCAACGACAATGGAATGATTTTGACTATAGATTATCTGACGGAGAATGTCTAAGAGAAGTTCAATTAAGAAATGTGAAGGCATTAATGGAACTTGTACAGTTACATCCGGAAGCAAATTATGTTATTGGGAGTCATGGAACTGCTCTAAGTACAATTATCAATCATTTTAATCCTCGTTTTAGATTCGAAGACTTTTCAAAAATAAAAAAGTTAATGCCTTGGATCGTAAAAATGTCTTTCAAAAATAAGATTTCTATAAAAATAGAGTCCATTGATGTGTTTAAGAATAATGAAATCACAACTATCAGTTTGAGCGAACCTATGTTGATGAACCATGTTAAATGAATTTGTACTCATAAAAAGTAGTATTGAGGAGGTGCTGAGTGGATTATATATCTTGGATTAGAAGTTATACTGGCAATCAAGAGATTATCTTAAATTTTTCAGGTGGAATCATAACAAATCAAAAAAAAGAAATTTTGCTACAATTAAGAAGCGATAAAAAATTGTGGAGCTTACCTGGTGGTGCTGTTGAAAAGGGCGAGACAGTTGAACAGGCTGCAGTCAGAGAAGTGCTAGAAGAAACAGGTTTGCATGTAAAAGTTGTATCGTTGCTAGGTATTTATTCCAATTACTTTGATTCATATCCTAACGGAGATAAAGCTCAAACCATTACAACAATGTTTATTTTTAAACTAGTTGAAGGCAATCTTTCTATTGAGAATAGTGAAACGTTAGATTTAGAATTTTTTTCTAAAACTAATCTACCAGAAATAGCCAACCAACAGCACAAAGACGCCATAAAAGACTATTTTTCTGGAGAATTGGGTTTTTATCGTTAGTTCAAATAGACGCTGCTAGATAATCTTCAGGAATCTTTTTTGATTTTTATCACTAATATAGCCAATAGACTCGTAAAACTTATGAGCTCCGGTTCTAGTTTCTCCAGAATTTAAGCGTACACCAACTAAATCACGTTCACTAGCTGCTTGTTCGATTTTTTGCATTAATTGTTTTCCAATACCTTTTTTCTGATAAGTTTGATTAACTGCCAAAGCCAATACGTTTAGCATAGGTTCTGAATAGAGCGTTTCATACAATTCTGCATGCACATATCCCACAACTAATTCTTCCTCTTCAGCAATGTAAAAAATATGATGGTTAGGGTTAAGGAGTAAATTTTTCATCTGCTTTTTAGTCATTTCTATGGAAATGTCATACCCTAGAGACTCCGCATTCATTAAGTTGATTGCTTCAGTATCAGTTAGTTGCATATCTCGAACTCGAATCATAATTGTCCTCTTTTCATAAAGAATAATAATATTATTTTATCATAACGATTATAATTATAAATATTCTTATTAATATTTTTAAGAAAAATTATTTATTGGAGGAAAATTAAAGATGTTTAAACACATAATTTGGGATTTTGACGGAACTCTTTTTGATACGTATCCAGTGATGGCAAAAATTTTTAAAGATTTACTGGAAAAAGAGGGAATAGAAGAGCCATTAGATGAAATCATACAACACATGCAAGTATCTATGTCATTTGCTTTAGTATATTATGAGAAAAAGTATGCAATAAGCAGGGATATTATTGAGAGATTTAAAATGCTACGGAAAACTAAAGGAATTGAATTAGCTAAACCGTTTGAGGATATTGAAGATATCTGTAAATATATCTATTCAACGAATAGGAAAAATTATTTGTACACTCATAGAGGAAAATCTGCATTAGTATTGTTAAAAAAATATGGATTATATGATTATTTTTCTGATTTTATTACGTTTGATCAAGGATTTGAAAGAAAACCAAACCCTAACGCATTAAACTTTCTGATAAAGGAACACGCTATTCATCTTGACGAGGCATTAATGATTGGAGATCGAGAAATAGATTTGTTAGCTGCAAAAAATGCTGGAATCAGTGCTTGTTATTTTAACGAGAAAAAAAGAAAAAATGAATATGCTGATTACACAATTAATCACTTTCAGCAATTGTATTCTGTTCTTTAGTTTTTTAATATAAGTTTTAAGGAAGAATGCGTATTACTGGAAAACGGTTTCCCTATACCGTTATACTTCTTAATAAGTTAACCAATCTATTAAACTTTTAGGAGGAATAGTATATGGTCCAAGAAACGTATTTGATTACAGGTGCAGGAACAGGATTTGGAAAAGGTATTGCTTTGGGTTTGGCGGAACAAGGAAAAAAAGTTATTGCCGGAGTCGAAACAATGTCTGAAGTATCCGCATTGTTAAATGAAGCAGAAGAAAAGAAAGTTGAGATACAAGTTGAGAAATTGGATGTAACCAATCCAGCAGATAGAGAAAGAGCGTGGACTTGGGATGTTGATGTCCTTTTAAATAACGCTGGAATTTCAGAAGGTGGATCACTGGTAGATATACCAGAAGAACAATTGCGCCGTCAATTTGAAGTAAATGTATTTGGACCAATGTTATTGACTCAAAAAATAGCTAAGACAATGGCAAAGAAACAACGAGGAAAAATTGTTTTTATGTCTTCTGTTTCAGGATTAATGGCAGACCCAATATCAGGCCCTTATGGCGGATCAAAATTCACATTAGAAGCCTTTGCGGAATCATTAAGTAAAGAACTTCAAGAATTTAATGTGCAAGTGGCAACTATCAATCCGGGACCATTCTTGACGGGATTCAATGATCGAGAATTCGAAGCATGGAGAACTTGGAGAGATGATCCAGAAGAGCGTCTATTTGATTATGAGCAATTAGCATTTCCTTATGAACAATTTGATCCCGAAGAAGTTATCAAAGAATCCATTAAAGTACTAACTGGAGAAACAAATGACTATCGAAATGTTATTCCTAAAGCAATGGGATCTATGGTTCAAAAGAGACAAAAAGAACTATGGGATAAAAAGACCGATGAAAATCTAGGAGAAAGACATGAAATGGTCCAAAAATCAATAGATATTGAACCGGCTACAACACCAACAAAAGGGATTGTAAATAAGATAAAAGATAAACTTTAAGATTGAAAAAAGAATTGCCTCTTGGTGGCAATTCTTTTTTTGTTTATTATCCTACTGTGAATGATTCTTTGTTTGGTAAAAATAATGGTTTGAACTTATGATTGATTCATCGAAACCACCATTTCTAAAGCATCTAATGGGACTCTAGTAGTTTTCAGTTGGTAGATGATGTTATTCTTTTGCCAACGAATATCTACGTTAACTTCTTCTCCACCTTGCGGGTATTGTATGTAAACGATACCTTGATCCTTAGGAGCTGGAAGATAATGGTCTTCTAAATAAGCTACTATTTTTGTTGCTATTCCAGAATTCTCCATTTGATCTTCGCTGACAGAACGGATAGAAAACAACCAGTTTCCTTCGTGCCAACTAAATTGCTGAGTCCCGGCAGCGCCTTCTCCATACCCGGTAATCCCATAGCCTAAATTGGAGCTGCCTTCCTCGCGGGGTTCTACTGATTTTCCATTTAAGAAAGTACCCAACTCTTCACTTGCTGAAGCCGGATTTTCATAAATCGTTCCGGTTACCTCAGCTAATTCTCCTTGGACATCTATATAACTAACGGTATAGTTATCCCCTTCATTTGTTATTATATCGGCTGTAACCGAAGAGGGTTCAGTGGTTGGAAAAGTTGTTGGTAATAAGACAAGCTCTGGAATCATTTCAAGTTCAGAAGATACATCTATAGGTTCGTTTGAAGGCGTTTCTTGACTTTCTTGATTAGTAGAAGAGCTAGCTGTTTCTTCACTACTTGTTTCGGAAATGGCTGAACTGCCTTCGCTGCTAGTAGTGTCCGTACTTTCTACATCTTCTGATTCCATAGTAGATGATGACGTTTCAGTTGGATCACTATTGTTGGAACATCCTATCAATACTATTCCACATAATCCCATTATTAAAAATTTGGGAATCATCTTTTTTTTCATATAAAGTCCTCCTTTAGTTGGTTTAAGGATAACGCTTTCTATATTTAAGGTAAACTAACTCGCTTTATGAATACTGAAGGCAGAGCAACTAAGTGTAAGTCATTGTTTACTTATAGATACATCATATGTTATAAATAAGTATTAAAAATCCTAAATATGGAGTTATGTAATGTGATGCTATATCTATCGAAAACATAAATTAAGGAGACAGTTTTTATGAAATCAGTAGTTATTTCAGTTACTAAATGTAGTTTGATGATTGTATTTTTGTACGTTATTAATACTATTGTTAGTTTTTTGTTTGGAAATTTAATACCTAATCCTGATGAAATGAGAGGAGCAATATTTATTTACTTTTTTATATTCCTAGGCGAGCTTATAGCTGCTTATTTGGGCATATATATTGTATTTAAAGTTGCAAAGATGGAAAAATAAATCCTAATCAAACAAAAAATATACATACTAAAAACACGACATTAAAAATAAATGGCGTGTTTTTTTTAATCTTATTGGGTTGTTGTCAATTTTTTAATATAAAATTTCGGACTCTTCGATTTTTTTTTGAATCTCTTCTTTGTTAGCTTCAAGTTTATTTTGCAGTTCTTTAATAGTTGTTCCAAGGTTTTCAAGCATTTCAATATTTCTTCCAATTTTATCTTTGGTATCCCAATCAGAAAAAATATTATCAAAGAAAATATCGAACGTTTTGCCCATACCGCTAAATTTTTCATAGCTAAGATAAGTATCTAAAGAAACATCTTTTAATTCCTTAGCATAATGTCCTAAGAGCTGTTCTAGTTGATTCATTTTGGCTTCAGCTTTATCAATTTTATTGTATTTCATCATATCGACGATAAAACTACTGTCTGTAAACATATCCCATGTTGAAAAAGAATCAGCTGAATCTAAGTCTTCTAAGGCAAAATCTATTCCATTCAAGACTCTTTCTCCGGCTGCAGAGGCTTCTTCAAGTTCAATCAATTCTTGTTTAAGTTGAGCACGATTAAGTTCTTCAGTACTAATTTTTTCACGGAAATCACTATCTTGTCGGTACAAAAGTTCTTTTAACTGATTGAGTTCAGCAGTGGTCTGGTTAATAGTTGATTGAACATTAGCTAAATCTTCTCTAGATTCTAACATTAAAGCTAAAGACAAATCTAATTCCATTTTGGCAGTCATTTGTTCTTGCATTTCTTTATCTAATCTTTTTTCGTAATTTCCAATTAACCGTTTCAAGAAAGTAGACAACGATTCAGTTTGTAATTTTTCGATATCTTCGCTTTCTTTATCAAAGTTTGCTTTTGCAGATTCATATCGTATAGTGTTTTCTTCAAATCTTATTTTTGAACTTTCCTCTTTTTTTAATAACGATTTTAATTTTGCTTGTAAGGCTTCATATTTTTCTATCATTAAACACACTCCTATGTACGGTTTTTTTTAAACGATAAAAGCATCTTTTGAGTCTATTATGAATTAAGAGGATAAGAATCTCAATAGATAAAAACCAATTTTAAATTTAAGGTTTTAAAAGAAACAGATTTTCTAGTATTTCTGCCACACAGGGGACAGAATAAAAAATTCCTTTATCAATGGTTGAATATTTAAACTTTTCCATAAGATTTTAAAATCGCATTTTCTAAAAAGATCTATTCGCTGAAATTTGTGCGAAAAAAGAAGATAAAGACTAATGGATATAGTTCGTGTGAATAGTTTCAGTTTAAGCAAATGTCTGTTTAATGTATTAACAAGCGAGCATAGAAGTTTCGAAAATATTTATACGTACAATATCATTAAAAATGTTTACATGTACGTATAAGTAAGTTATAATATTTTTATGAAAGCGCTATTAAAATAAAAAGTAGGAGAAATTAGAATGACATAATAAGATGCAATTGTTAAATTAATATACTGTTTAATCATTATGTTTTAAAATCCATAGTTACATTTTAAAAGGTGGTGGAGTAATTAAGTACAGTTATAAAGGTATTATTTTTAATAATGTGATAATTTTTAATAATAGAATATAAAATAAAAAATAGTGAGGAGAAATAATAATGACTATAAAGAATATGAAAAAAATGGTTTTAACTTTAGTAGGGCTTCTATCAGTTTTTCTATTAGCAGCATGTGGCAGTTCTGAAGCGGATGAATCAAAAGCGTATATCGGTATTTCTATGCCGACACAATCAGCGGAACGTTGGATCGATGACGGGAATAATATGGTTACAAATTTAGAAGAATTAGGATACAAAACGGATTTGCAATATGCTGAAGATGTTGTAGGTAATCAAGTTTCCCAAATTGAGAATATGATTACAAAAGGCGTGGATGTTCTTGTAATCGCTTCCGTAGATGGTTCAGCACTAACAGACGTATTACAAAAAGCAAAAGATGAAGGAATTGAAGTTATTGCGTACGATAGATTACTGATGAATAGTGAAAATGTAGATTACTATGCAACTTTTGATAACTTTGGAGTTGGAGTTTTAGGTGCATCATATATTGAAGAGGCACTAGGGTTAAAAGATGGTGAAGGACCCTTTAATGTAGAATTATTTGGCGGATCTCCTGATGATAATAATGCTGTTATTAACTTTGATGGTGTAATGTCTGTGTTTAAACCTTATCTTGATAATGGTCAATTAGTTGTACCAAGTGGACAAACTAAGTTTAATCAAATTGCAACGTTGCGTTGGGACGGTTCAACTGCACAGTCTCGCATGGATAACCTTTTGAGTGCAAACTATACTGACAAAACTTTAGATGCTGTTTTATCTCCATACGATCCTATTAGTTTAGGAATCATCTCATCATTAAAAGGTGTGGGTTATGGTTCTGATGACTTATCTTTACCTGTTATCACAGGGCAAGACGCTAATTTACCAGCAATCAAATCTATGGTAGCAGGTGAACAAAGTCAAACAATTTTTAAAGATACTAGAGAATTAGCATCTGTAACGATTGAAATGATTGAAGCTATTGTAAATGATGAAGAAGTAGAAGTTAATGACACAGAAACATATGATAATGGGACAAAAGTTGTTCCAACTTTTACGGTAGAACCGGTTTCAGTCGATATTAAAAACTATAAAGAGGCTTTAATTGATAGTGATTACTATACAGAAGCAGAAATTAATGAATAACAGATTATTTAAACTCTAAGTTATTCATATTTGAGAAACTCTATGTAAGTTTAGGAGGGATTATATGTCAGATATTATATTGGAAATGAAAAATATCACTAAAAACTTTTCGGGAGTTAAAGCCCTAGACAACGTTAGTCTTAAAATAAAAAAAGGGGAAGTTCATGCTTTATGTGGAGAAAATGGAGCAGGAAAATCTACTCTTATGAAAATTCTTAGCGGTGTTTATCCTTTTGGAGATTACTCTGGAGATATTGTTTATAAAGGTGAGATTTGCCAATTTAAATCAATTTCCGATAGTGAAGAAAAAGGGATTGTGATCATTCATCAAGAATTGGCACTTATTCCATTCTTATCAGTGAAAGAAAATATTTTTCTGGGAAACGAACAGTCAAAAAAGGGAATTATTGATTGGAATATAACAGAAAAGAAAGCATCTAATTTATTAAATATAGTTGGGTTAACCATTTCACCTAATGCTTTAGTTACGCAATTGGGAGTTGGGCAACAGCAGTTAGTTGAAATCGCTAAGGCCTTTTCTAAGAATGTTCAGTTATTAATACTAGATGAGCCGACTGCAGCTTTAAACGAAGATGATAGTGCAAATCTTTTAGAACTTATTAAGGAATTTAAGAAGCAAGGGATAACATCAATTATAATTTCTCATAAATTAAATGAAATAACAGCTATTGCAGATAATGTAACTATTATCCGGGATGGAAAATCTATTGAAACGTTATCAAATGAACAAATTGATGAAAATCGAATTATTAAAGGTATGGTTGGTAGAGATCTTACGAATAGATATCCTGATAGAGAGCCTAAAATAGGAAATAAAATATTTGAAGTGAAAAATTGGAATGTCTATCATCCACTTGATAGAACCAGAAAAGTGAATAATAATCTTGATTTCCACATTAAATCTGGAGAAATTGTCGGTATTGCTGGATTGATGGGGGCAGGAAGAACAGAATTTGCTATGAGTGTTTTCGGTAAATCTTATGGTTCTAATATTAGTGGACAAATTATTAAAGATGATAAGGAAATTAAAATCAATAATGTATCCGATGCCATTAGAAATCGTATTGCTTATCTTTCGGAAGATAGAAAAAACTATGGGTTGAACTTATTACAAGATATTAAAGAAAATGTTACATTGGCAAGTTTGTCTAAAATTTCGAATAAAGGCGTTATTGATAAAGAAAAAGAAATTATTGAAGCAGAGAAATACAGAGATAATATGAGAATAAAAACGAAAGATATTTATCAAAATGTAGGAAGTTTAAGTGGAGGAAATCAGCAAAAAGTTGTCCTAGGTAAGTGGTTGATGTCTGAGCCGGATATTCTTTTTCTTGATGAACCTACTCGTGGAATTGACGTAGGAGCAAAATTTGAAATCTATTCTATTATTGAACAGATGGCCAGAGCTGGAAAAGCGATTTGTATTATTTCATCAGAATTACCTGAGATATTAGGAATGTGCGACCGCATTTATACAATGAATGAAGGCCGCTTTACAGGTGACATCCCTAAAGAAGGAGCTACACAAGAAGATTTAATGAAACTGATGACTGCTGAGGAGGCAATGATTTAAATGGAAGAGACAAGTGGAAAAAAAGTACTATTACCAGAAAGTAATAAAGAGAAAAAAACAGCTAAAGACATTGCATTGGATATTCTTAGTAAATACAGTATGATTTTTATTTTAATTGCTATCTTAATTGCATTTCAAATTTTAACAGATGGTATCCTTTGGAAGCCATTAAATATCACCAACTTGATACTGCAAAATAGCCATGTATTAGTGTTAGCTATAGGAATGTTACTAGTTATTTTATTAGGAGATGTAGACCTATCAGTCGGATCGGTAGTCGCTTTTGTTGGAGCTGCCTCTGCTGTCATGATGGTTCAATGGCAATGGCATCCGATGGTAGCTATTGGAGCTTCTTTGTTACTTGGTGGAGTAATAGGAGCGTGGAATGGTTTTTGGGTCTCCTATATCGGTATTCCTGCATTTATTGTTACACTCGCAGGATTGCTTTCTTTTAGAGGATTAACGCAAGTTATTCTTGGCGGTACAACTCTTGCACCTTTTCCAACTTTTTTCACTAAATTGAGCTCGGGCTATATTCCCGATTTTCTTGGTGGGGGAGAACTGCATCTAACCTCTATCTTGATAGGATTGGTGTTATCATTACTTGCAGTTTGGAATATGTGGAAAGCACGTAAAAGAAAAAAAGATAACTTATTTGAAGTAGAATCCACAATCTGGTTTATTACTAAAGTAATCATTATGTTTGTTTCGATTATGGGATTAACTGCGGTTCTATCTTCATACAAAGGATACCCAGTTATACTAGTCCTTTTAGCAGTTCTAATTATGATTTATGGTTTTTTAACAACCAAAACAACTCTTGGAAGACAGATATACGCTATAGGAGGAAATCGGAAAGCTGCTGAATTATCAGGTGTTAAGACAAAGAAACTAACTTTTTGGATCTTTGTTAATATGGGAGTTCTCTCTGCACTAGCTGGTTTATTAGTAGCTTCTCGTTTAAATGCAGCTACTCCAAATGCTGGTAATGGTTTTGAATTAGATGCTATTGCAGCGGTATATATAGGAGGAGCATCTGCATCCGGCGGTATTGGAACAATACTTGGTGCAGTTATAGGTGGATTAATAATGGGGATTTTGAATAACGGAATGTCTATTATGGGAATTGGAATCGACTGGCAACAAGCTATTAAAGGTTTAATATTATTACTAGCAGTTGCGTTTGATGTTTACAGTAGAAAAAGAAAAGCAACTTAACAAATAAGGATTAGGAGTGGATGACTTTTGGAAAATAAAACAATACTTCTTATCTGTACAGCAGGTATAACTACAGGATTACTTGTAAAAAAGATTCAAAAACTGATAGAAGATGAGGGTAAAGATTATCATATTTATTCAGCACCTGCGATTGTTGTAGAGAGCATTTTAAAAGAACAAAAAATTGATGCTTTATTAATGGGTCCCCAATCCCGATATGAAATATCAAGGTTAGAAGAATTACTCAATTATAAAAAGGTGCCGTATAGACTAATTGATAATGAAGATTATGAAATATTGAATGCGCAAGCCATTTATACTAAGTTGAAGACGATGATCCAATAAAGATAGGCAGAACTAAAGCATTTTTCAAAGATTTCATAACTAGAATAGGTAAGTCAACAAAAAAATGTTGACTGCCTATTTTTTACGTGTAATTTGTTAATCTTAAATAGATTTTGGTCGCTTAAATGAAGTTCTATTTTATAAATGACTAAGTAATAAAAAAATATAAGCGATTACCACAAATGGTGAACAAAAAATACATCACAAAAACTAATAGGTGTTGTTGTCACGTACTTATTTGATTATATATTCCCTTCGATTATCAGAGAGATAGAGGATGAACTAAGTAAAAAAGCTATGCTTTACTACTCTCTAGCACGAAAAATAATAGTGAAAATGAAAAAAGAGTTTGGAAATGATGATTGAAAAAAATATTGATGGTTTAATCGTTGAACCTACAAAAAGCCGGAATTAAATCCTAATCTAAACTACTAGTTTCGTATGCAATAAAGAGTTATACCATATGTGTCTATCAATGCTTCATATGAAGAACTGAAAGCGCCAATGACAAGGATAGATGACACGTTAGCAAGTGAAAAGCTGACTGCTCATTTGTTGTAATTTGGTTATACGCGTATTTGAATGATAACAAAAACAGATGACTTACAAGGGAAAGATCGAATGAAAGGATTTGTTAGAGCTCATTGCAAAAGTAACAAAATTATTAATAGCAGATTGATGGTTACCTTTGACACTTATAACATAGGAGGACGACCAGAAAACTTTTCCATATATAAAAAAGAATTAATAGCAGATAACCAGATGGATTTATTTCATCTGGTTTTTAATCGATATTATCAGTAACAGTAGACTTGTACCTAAACGAAAAATGCAAAGTAATCATGGGTTGTTTGTTACGTTTAATGATTTATTTAAAAATAATTAAATGGATTAAATAATTCGAATAAAAGAACAAAAATGTTTCTTTATAAGATTTTTTAAAAGATACTTTATTTTAAGGAACTTATATAATACAACTAGTAAAATTATTAACGTACATATTAAGGAGTAACTAATAAGAATTAACAGTATATATAAGAGTATTTCCATTTGATCACTTCATTCCCTCAAACTTTCCATTATTTTTATCGAGTTGCTCATCTTTAAAACAACTATTTTTCAGTTATTTCTTTAAATGTACTAATCTTTGCATAGATTGAAAAAACTAGTACAAACAATAAACTAATCCATTCTTTAATACCTAATACAGATAGAGTTGAATCATGTAAAAATAGTAATAAGTAGAGTAAACACCCAATATCTAAAAGAATGATGCTCGCTACTTGTAGTCTATAAATGCTCAAACTAATACCTCCTATCTAGAATGAATTTTAACCGAATTCAGCATAAATGGTATAAGAATAATCACTTGAAAAAAAGTTTAATCAATACAATTATTTCTGTTATATTATAGTTGTTATTAAAAAACTATCTGGAGGGATTTATTTGAAGAAATTAGTCTTTATTTTAGGTTGTTTTACTATTTTTTGTTTTGGTGCTAAAGATGTACAAGCTGCAGATACAACTGCTTTAACTGAGAACACTGTCAGCTATGATTTGGAAAAGGGTGGCTTACAACAGTTTGAAGTTGAAAATGATTTAGGTGAAATCTACACTATTACAGTTGAAAAAGAACCACAATTTTTATTAGCAGCAAGTAGTGTTAGTAATGGTACATACAAAATTACAAAAGAGCGAGCGTTACAATGGAAAGCAAGTTATAAAGTTGATGTAAGCAATAATAAAATTACTCGAGCTCACTCTGGTTCAGCGACTGCTTATATTGGAAGCTTTAAAAGTTTGCTTTTAAAAGTTGATAGTTCTACGCAAGCTACTTATTATTTAAAACGAACAGTATTGGGTCTAGAATCTTATATAAATTTAAGAGCTAAACTATCCGGAAGCAGCATTGCTATTACATATTAATTAAGTCAGATTTTGTTTATTCGCCAAGGTATTCAACTGTGGTTGTTCCCCATCCTAGGTAGTCTCCAACAACACTGTAAATAGCAAACAGATTAACAAATAGACAACAAGCACACGCTAAGTAAACAAACTTATACAGTGTGTTTGTTTGTTTATTTCGTTTGATTACAACTGGAGCCACAAGAAAACCTAATGGAGGAATCAAACATCCAATAAAAGCAATGGTTAATAATAACAGGCCCTCATCTTTTTCAATAAATCCACGAATAAAATCTAATTTTTGATGATTTTCTTCAATCTTAACTTCATTTTCATGTATTTTATTTTTAAGTTTTTGATTTTCTTTAAGCAAATCATCAATTGAAACTTCATAATACACACTTAATTTAACTAAATTATCTAAATCTGGATAACCATTGCCGGTTTCCCATTTTGAAATAGATTGTCTTGAAATTTGTAAATGTTCAGCAACATCTCCTTGCGAAAATCCTTTGTTCACTCTACTTTCTTTCAAGCGTTCACCTAGGGCCATATGTGTTCTCCTTTTTGATGATTTTTTTCTATCATACCGAAAATAACGGTTGTTGACTATCAACTATTGGTTGCTTTTAGCACCTATTGGTTTACATAGAGGGTAAATCAGAATAATAGAGTGGTTAAGATGTAATTTTCTATTTCCAGCTACATGTTATTTAGGTAAATAGTTGAATCAGTAGCCATTTCCAGAATAGTATAATGATAAACAGTATTTATTTTATTAGTAACTTAAAAAAAAAAGCTAAGGATAGTAAATATAGCCATCTATATTAGTCAATAAGGTATCAGAAGTTGAGTCTGAGGAAACTCTTGAATTTATTTACGTCAAAAATTTGCGCAATTTGCTTTATCTGAAATATTGAATTCGATTATTTTTTCAAGTAATGCGAAATCAAGCGGACTGTTCCACTGGATCGGTAAAAATAGGCTGATTCCATGCAACTCTTGGTTTCAAGCTAGGGAAAGTCTTTAATACCCAATTCAGTACTTCTTCTATTCGTTTTCGATTTTCAATATTATCAATTTTTGACAAATAATCCGAAAAGTTTCTATTTTATCCCCCTAAAATAATTATATTTTAGAATTGGTATCTCATTATAGTTATGAGTAATTATTATGTAAAATAAGTTAAAAGGAATACCGCTTACCTAATCCTTATTTAACTATATATTTTACAATTGGAAGAGTCAAATTTCTATTATAAACTGCTGATTACTTGAAACTAGTAGTCGTTATATAAGAGTCTACTAATTTTAATATGTTAAAAAGTGTCTAACAATTTAAATATATCTTAAAATAATATTTATTTATTGATAATCAATAAATAAGGTGCTAAGATAATTGTTATATTAAGTAAGGGAGGCTTTATTTATGAAACGAGGTACAACAATTTTTTTAAAAGCAGCGTTAATTTTAATCGGTCTTCCTGTTCTTTTTTTGAGTATAGTTGGATTTATTTGGTTAATGAGAAATCCGGCAAATCCAAATTATGATCAATTACTCTACCCTATTGTAATTGGTATCTATGTATCTGCCATACCGTTTTTTATTGCTTTATATCAAGCTTTTAAACTGTTAACTCATATTGATAGGAACCAAGCGTTTTCTGATCTATGTGTTAAAGCGCTTAAAAATATCAAGTTTTGTGCTTTAATAATCTGTGGTTTATATGTGGGAATGATGCCATTTGTTTTTGGTGTAGCTCAAATGGATGATGCACCTGGGCTTGTTTTAATCGGAATGGTTCCAGTCTTTGCATCGTTTATTATCACAGTCTTTGCAGCAGTTCTTCAAAGACTGTTACAAGAAGCCATTGATATAAAAAAAGAAAATGATTTAATAGTCTGATCTGAGGTGAGTAATATGGCAATTATAATTAATGTTGATGTGATGTTGGCCAAACGCAAAATGAGCGTAACAGAACTTTCAAATAAAGTAGGTATTACGATGGCGAACCTTTCTATATTGAAAAATGGGAAAGCAAAAGCTATTCGATTTTCAACTTTAGAGGCGATCTGCAAAGCATTAGATTGTCATCCAGGAGATATTTTAGAATATAAAAAAGATGAGCAATAAAATAAATAAGATACCAGAGCTTTGCATCAAATGATGTAGAGCTCTATTTATTTGTGTGCATAACTAGTTTTTGTAAGGTAAACTAAAGGCATCAAACTATAGGAAGTGAAAAGATGTTCAACTTATTTATTTTAATGCTTGAACGTGGCGGATTAATTATTATTTTGGCCTATATATTAATGAATATCCCTTATTTTAAAAACCTTTTAGGAAATCGAAGAAAAGTAAGTACGATGGTTCAGCTGATTATAGTGTTTGGAATATTTGCTATCATTTCTAACTTTACTGGGATAGAAATTCATGGCAATCAGATTATGATTGATGAACCGTTTTCTGATTTATCACCTCATTCTTCTTTGGCGAATACCCGTGTGTTAACGATTGGCGTAGCAGGTTTGATAGGAGGGCCGATTATAGGTATGAGTGTGGGTATTATTTCAGGTACTGTACGCTATCTCCAAGGCGGAATGGATGCGTATATCTATGTGATGTCTTCAATTTTAGTTGGCTTATTTTCCGGGTTATATGGGTTAAAATCTATCCGGAAAAATACATATCCAAAAGTTGGAGAGGGTCTTGCCATTGGTGCAGCAATGGAAGGCATTCAAATGATCAGTATCATTTTTCTCAGTACACGATTTCAAGAGTCAATAGACCTAGTGCAATTTATTATGTTGCCAATGATATTGACGAATAGTATGGGTACTGGAATTTTCTTATCGATTATGGATTCAACATTGCGGCAAGAAGAACAAACAAGAGCTGTCCAAACGCATGACGTTTTCCAATTAGCTAATGAAACGATGCCTTACTTTCGTTCAGGCATGAATGAAGAGTCTTGCACACAAGCAGCAAAAATCATTCAAAGGTTAATCAAAGTTTCAGCCGTTAGCATTACCAACAAAGATAGTATTTTGGCACATGTTGGTGCAGCCAGTAATCATCATTTTCCTTCTAAAAAAATAGTAACTAGCTTATCTAAAGAAGTTTTACGAACTGGAGAAATTAAAGAAGCACATTCTCATGAAGAAATTGGGTGTGATTATCCAGGCTGTCCACTAGAAGCAGCCATCGTTATTCCGTTAAAAATCAAGGAGGAAACGATTGGAACGCTAAAATTATATTTCACTGATGCTTCAAAGTTGACCTTTGTCGAAAGGCAATTAGCAGAAGGTCTAGCAACTATATTTTCCAGTCAAATTGAGCTTGGAGAAATGGAATTGCAAAGCCAGCTCTTACAAGATGCAGAGATTAAATCGTTACAAGCTCAAGTAAATCCGCACTTTTTCTTTAATACGATTAATACCATTTCGGCACTGATTCGTGTAGATAGTGAAAAAGCGCGTGACATGCTACTGCAACTGAGTACCTTTTTTCGGTCAAATTTGCAAGGAGCCAGAACGAATGTGATTCCTTTAGAAAAAGAACTCCTTCAAGTAGAAGCTTATATGAACTTGGAACAAGCACGTTTTCCAGATCGTTATCAAGTCGACTGGAACATAGAAAATGGATTAAAAAATATACTATTGCCTCCGTTTGTTATTCAAATATTGGTAGAAAATGCATTCAAACATGCATTTAAAAGTCGTAAAGTGGATAATCGTGTTCAAGTAACAGTCAATAAGATAGGCCATGAAATTTTTGTTAGTGTACAAGATAATGGATATGGAATAGAAGAGGATAGGATTGGACAATTAGGCAAAGAAAGTGTTCCGTCTGAAAAGGGGACCGGTTCAGCTTTAGAAAATTTAAATAAGCGGCTTATCAGTTTATTCGGAGAAAGAGCTCAATTGAACTTCGAGTCTTCAAAGCAAGGAACCACTGTTTCTTGTAAAATACCTTATCAAGGAAAGGAGGGATAATCATGCATACTTTAATAGTGGATGATGAACCTTTAGCTAGAGATGAATTGGCCTATTTATTGGAACGCTGTGCAGGAATTACAACAATCATTGAAGCTGAATCTATTGAGGAAGCTTTAGAAAAAATGCTGCTACATGAAATTGATTTAATTTTTTTAGATATTCATTTGACCAGTGAAAGTGGTCTGACGTTAGCAAATAAAATCAATCAGTTAAAAAGGCCTCCTATGATTATTTTTGCGACAGCTTATGATGAATATGCAATCAAAGCATTTGAGTTAAATGCAACGGACTATGTTTTAAAACCATTTGAGTTGTCTCGAATTCAGCACGCTGTGCAAAAGGCGTGGGTTAGTTATCAAAAAGAACAGATTCATTTGCAAGAGAATAATCCAGAATGCTTGAAGACGATTCCCATTCAAATGGATGAACGCATTTATATTGTTAAAATCGACGACATTATTGCAGTTGCTGTGGATAATGGCATCACAACTATTTACACAATTGAAAAAGACTACATTACAAATGAACCGTTAAATGCTTATGAAGAAAAAGTAAACGGACATGCCTTTTTACGTGTGCATCGTTCCTACTTACTTAACGTGAAAGAAATCCTAGAAATACAACCGTGGTTTAACCACACATTTCTTGTTACGATGAGTAATCAAGCTAAAATTCCTGTGAGCAGACACTATATGAAGCAATTTAAAGAAGAAGTAGGGTTGTAATGGCTTATTAATTGATGAATTTGAGAACTGCAGGCGAGCATTTTAGCCTGCAGTTTTGCTATGTCGGCTTAAAATGAATCTTAAACCTCATTTTTTATAGTACAGTAGGGCTATTATAAAATGGATTTTTTATTTAATACTATAAGGAGGTAAAGTAATATGAGTACATTGTTGGGTGGTATTGCGTTATTAATTTTAGGGTATTTTAGTTATGGAAAGTATATTGAAAAGAATTTTGGGATCGATCCGGATCGTACAACCCCTGCAGAAGCATTAAAAGACGGCTATGATTTTGTACCTATGTCTAAATCGAAAAATGCTATTATTCAGTTATTAAATATTGCAGGAACGGGACCTATATTCGGACCAATAATGGGAGCGCTTTATGGACCGGTTGCTTATATTTGGATTATTGTAGGTTGTATTCTAGGAGGGGCAGTCCATGATTATATGTTAGGCATGATTTCTTTACGGAATGATGGCGCCCATTTACCGGAATTAGCCAGCAAATACTTAGGAAAACCAGTAAAACATGTCGTGAATATTTTTTCTATGCTTCTTTTGATGTTAGTCGGTACTGTTTTTGTTACTTCACCAGCTAACTTGATTGAAAGTATTACCCCCAATTGGTTAACTTTAGGGGTAATTATTGGATTGATTTTTCTTTATTATCTAATTTCAACTATTTTGCCAATCGATAAAGCAATGGGAGTTGTTTATCCTTATTTTGGTGCTATTTTGATTATTAGTACATTAGCTATTGGATTAAGTTTAATTTTTGGTGGTCACACTATTCCAAACTTAACACCAAGTACGATGCAAAATTTCAATCCAGAAGGTACACCAATTTTTCCTGCGCTATTCTTCACCATTTCTTGTGGAGCTTTATCTGGTTTCCATGCTACACAAGCGCCAATGGTTTCAAGAACATCTAAAAATGAAAAAGAAGGACGCTTTACTTTTTATGGCATGATGATTGCTGAAGGTGTAATTGCAATGATCTGGGCAGCAGCTTCTATGTCTTTATTTGATGGACAGACCCTTAGCCAAATGATTAATAATGGGACTCCTTCTCTTGTAGTCAACCAAGTATCTTATATGTTGCTTGGCAGTGTATTTGGGACAGTTGCAATTATTGGGGTAATTGTGTTGCCAATTTCTTCAGGGCTTTCTGCGTTTAGAAGTTTACGAACAATAACTGCAGATTACTTGCATATTAAACAAGATACACTGAAGAAGGTATTAATGGTGACCATTCCTTTATACATTATTTCTTTAATTCTAACGCAAGTTGATTTTAATAGCTTATGGAGATATTTCAATTGGGCAAATCAAGTTACGGCAGTAATTTCTTTATTAGTCTCAACACGTTACCTGTATTTGAAAAATAAAAATTACTTTGTGACGCTTCTTCCAGGAATATTCATGCTTTATGCTTGTGTCGTTTATATATTTAGTGAACCAATTGGCTTCGGCATGGGATTGAGCACATTAACGTATATCTTAAGTACAATTTTAACACTAGGTATAATAGTACTTTATTGGGAAACTGGTAAAAAGCAAAAAAGAGATTTGGATCCATCAGATGAATTATTGAACGATCAATTGCCAATAGGTACATTTTCGTCACATAACTAATAAATAAAGTTAAAGGATTAGTAAACAAAAAGAGCTAACTTCCGTTTTAAGGAAGTTTAGCTCTTTTTGTTTTAGTAACTTTATCCATAGATTAGTTAATGGGTTTAAATAACTTCTATGCGATAGAAACGTTAACATTTGCTAATAATTTCATACGTTCATCATAAAACTTAGCATAAACTGTCCATTTGTAGGGTGTTAACCAGATATAAGGTATGCCAAATGTGAATAATGCTAAAATATCCCAAAGAAGAAAGGATAAATCCATTATAAACCAATCCATCTTGAAACCTTCCATTAACTCTTCACTTTTAGAAAGTGCCTCTTTATAACTTATATCTTCATTGTCTACCAATAGATAAGAAACAAGAGAATAAGAGTAGGACTTATATATACCAGGTATAATTAAGAATAGAGACCAAAATAAGATAGAGATTTCTCTTAGCCACATAGTTAAGATATAACGGGTACTATGATTTTTTACTGCTTCTGCTATATCTTTTTGAAAAGAAACAGCTTCATGTCGATTAAGTTTCAAGATGATTGTGTCAATAAAAGGTGAAAGGGAAGAAACAAGAATACTGACAATCAGTGAAACAATAAAACTAGTAAAAATAGATGAATCGTCTTCTGATAATACGCCATAAATATCAAGTATATTGGGAACAATAGTGACTAATACTATAATGAAAAAGTGCTGTTTTAAGGTATCTCTTGCAAGCCCTTTTATGTATTTTCTGTCCAAATAATTCTCTCCTTTTTTTATTTTTTAAATCTATTTATCTTTTCCGTTAGTTTACCAAAATACTATAAAAGTTAAAAGAACATCTTTTATTTTTCGGAAATATGAACAAATAATTTGAAATAAAAAGCGAAACCTTATAAGCAGAAGAGTCCGTTTGTTCCCACCAACTATGCGAATTAAATCATTTATAGTATATTCCACTAATTATCCTCCTTTCTAATCAGCTTAACCTAGATTGAGTGTAAACCTTGAAGCAACGTAAAGATCAAGTATTAAAAAAAGGCTATTTAAATTTATCTATATTCTTTTTTATAAATTCAGGTACGGGAATACCCATTGCAGTTAAATTTTCAAGGACGGATATTCCATAATGAGCAATATAAAAAGAGATGATAAGTCGAGAATATGAATGGAATTCAAATATAGAACAATAAATGTAAAATGTTAAAACAAGTACAATAACTAGTCCGTCTTTTATTACTCTTTTTCTATTAATGACATGAGTTAATTTTGCGGTTCTATTTGATAAATATGAACTGATGATATCCGTAAAAAAATCGACAAAGATAGTAATAATCAGAAGGTATACGTAGGCATCTGCATAGGGTATGATGGCTTCGTAAAAAATACTTAAAATAGTAGAATTCATAATATCGCTCCTTTTTTTAATTACACTTAACGAGTACTTTTTTCGCGTAATTAATATTAGATATCTTTAATTCCAGTTTTTTTTATTTTTATACTCGTATTGTGTAATTAGATAGTACTACTCACGCTGTTATTAGTCAATAAACTATACTCGTTAAATGTAAAAATATTTTAATTTAGTTTCGTTTCGTGTAATATAGAGATATAAAATAGTAATAGAGGTGTACTATGGATATTTACAAATTAAGGGGATTAAGAAAAGAAAGACGCTTAACCCAAGAAGATATGGCTCGTATTCTAGAAGTGGCCCGAACAACCTATGCCAACTATGAACAAGGTACGAGAGAACCGGATAATAAAACACTTAATAAATTAGCTGATTATTTTCAAGTTTCGACAGATTATCTTTTAGGTCGTGATGTCCCAAAATGGGCAACTCCAGAAGATTTAATTGATTTAGAAGAGATGTTAAATGATAATGTTCATATGGCTTATGGTGGAGAAGATTTGACGGAAGAAGACAAACAACGCGTACAGGATGTTTTGGCCGCTGTTTTTTGGGATAGAATGAAAAAAAGAAGGGATTAAATGTTTGAAAAGTGGTATGACTTAATTCAACAGTTATATAAAGAGTTTAAAACCTATGATCCGTTTGTTTTAGCAGAAAGTAAAGGGATTGATGTTCTTTTTGTTCCTTTTGGGGAAACACCAAAAGGAGAAACGGTAAGATTCAAAGATGAGACAATTATTTTATTGAATGAGCAATTAATGGAAGAAAACGAACGATTTTTTGTATTGGCTCATGAGTTGTATCATGCAATTGAGCATGAACAGCTAAGTGCCTACTATACAACTCAAAGAAATGGAAAAGGAACACTTGAAAGAGAAGCAAATATCTTTTCTGGTCAATTAATGATTAAAATGTATGAAGAAATTTATGGTTTTCCACCTGAAACTTTTCAAGATTTACAAAACCAGTATGGAGTTTCAGAAGAATTAGAAGATTATTTAACCAAATAAGGTTAATGAGAATTTTTGTAAAACAAAAGAAGCTAACAGAATAATAAACAATGGATACTCATTTGAATATATACTAATTCTTTTAGTTTGTAGAGGCTGGGACAATAGTTCCAGTCTCTGATTTTGTATTCTGATTCAATTTCTTTCTATTATTACTTTTTAACTTTAATCAACATAGAAAAATAATGAAAATGTAAATATTTAACTATACACTATCAAGAGGAGATATAAGGAATTTTATATTTTTCTTATACTGAATTATACATAGTTTGATAATTAATTAACAAATAAAAATGGAAATGTAATAGTATAACTAATCAGGAAAATATGTTAGGTTAAAATGTATGAAAAGGTAGAGTAGTTATTTCTAAACGTTTTTAAAACCTGAATTTAAAAATTTTTTAAAACAGACAAGCATAGGGATAGAAGAAATGAGTACTAGTTAATATAAAAAGTTATCATTAAATACAATGGAAATAAACTTGAAACAATATTTAATTTGTGATAAATTTAACTAGTAAAAAAATTAGTGAATTTTTGAACAAACAAATAAAATTTCATTATCTATTCATTTAATGAAAGAAGAAAGGTTGAGTTTGATGGAAGAAAGAGTAAAATATACTGGTAAAGATTATTTGAACAAAGTTTTAGGAGGAACAGCATCGGGAATCGTTATTGGGCTAATTGCCAATGCAATATTGGGATCAGTCTTTAAAGCACTTATTCCTTATGGTTCTATATTTGTACTATTGTCAAGTGTAGTAACAATTATGCAATTCATCACACCAGCTATTATTGGAGTTCTTGTAGCAACACAATTTAAAATGAATGGAATGGAAAGTGTCATTGTTGGTGCAGCAGCTTTCTTAGGATCTGGTGCTTATAAAGTTACCGAAGCGGGTGTTCAACTAGTTGGTATTGGAGATTTGATTAATGTAATGCTGGTTTCCGCTATAGCAGTTTTTGTTACACGTTTGTTGCAAAGTCGACTGGGTTCGTTGACGTTGATTCTTATGCCAATTATCGTTGGTGCTGGTGTGGGGACGATTGGACTAATCATGTTGCCATATGTTGGTATGATTACTTCTTCAATTGGAGAAGTAATCAATAGCTTTACAACTCTACAACCGTTATTGATGGTTATTTTGATTTCTGTAGCATTCTCAATTTTAATTATTTCACCAATTTCAACAGTAGCAATCGGAATTGCAATTGGTGTTGCTGGATTAGGAGCAGGGGCTGCTGCAGTGGGCGTTACGGCTTGTACAGCGATTTTGGTAATCGGGTCTTTGAGAATCAATCAATCCGGAACAACATTGGCTATTTTACTCGGAGCTATGAAAATGATGATTCCTAATTTAATCAAACATCCAAAAATAATGATTCCAGTAGTTATGAATGCTGTTGTCTCAGGTATAGGTGTGTATATCCTAACGATTCATGGTACTCCACAAACAGCTGGATTTGGAATTGTAGGATTAGTTGGACCTATTCAAGCCTTTAATATGGGAACTGGTTTGCTTAATGTAATATTAGCTTACTTTATAATACCTTTCGTTGGTGGATTCATTATTGATAGGATATGTAACAAATTCTTACACATTTATGAAGATGAAATCTTTAAATTTATCCCAGCTTCAAATTAATTAATAGACAATGATAAAAACGGAGGAATTTTAGAATGAAAATAGCAATTGCAGGTTCTGGAGCTTTAGGATGCGGATTTGGTTATATGATGCAAAAAAATGGAAATGATGTTGCATTAATCGATTTCTGGGAAGATCATATCAAGGCTATTAAGGAAAAAGGGTTATCCGTTACAGTGAATGGGAAAGAAGATAATGTAATCATCCCGATAGGTAAGCCAGAAGAAATTAAAGATACATTTGATACTGTCTTTATTTTTACTAAATCAATGGGATTAAGAGAAATGTTAGAAAAAATTAAGCATATGTTAACTGAAGATACAAAAGTGGTGTGCTTGCTAAATGGGCTAGGTCATGCGAAAACCATTTCAGAATACATTCCTCAAAAAAATATTATTATGGGAACAACCTTATGGACTGGAGGAATAGACGCTCCAGGTAAAACACATTTTATGGGAGAAGGTCCAGTTGAAGTTCAAAATAGTGATGCAAATGAAGCAGAAGGTACTCGTGAAGTTGTAAAAATGATGGCAGATTGTGGGTTAAATGGTGTCTACAGTCAAAACGTTAACTTTACAACTTGGAGAAAAGCTTGTGTGAATGGGACAATGAATGCTCTTTGCTCATTGTTAGACTGCAATATCAAAGAATTATTTGAAACTTCTCAAATTGAACAATTAAATAAAGAAATTGTCAGCGAATTTTCTCGAGTTGCAGAAACTGAAGGCGTACATATAGACGTTGAAGAAACTGTAAATTATTTAAAAGGAACAGCTGAAAAAGTTGGCGAACATTACCCTTCTATGCACCAAGATTTAAAAAATAAACGTCTAACTGAAATCGATTTTTTGAATGGTGAAGTCGCAAAACAAGCTGAAGTTAAAGGATTTGAAGCACCATATAGTCAATTGATTACTCAATTGATTCATGCAAAGGAAGATATATTAGGAATCAAACGTTAAAAATATCTCTTGAAACAGTTTCGAAGTAAAAACTTTGAAACTGTTTTTTTTGCTAAATATTTTTTTTCTTTGAATAAATAAAAAAGGATGCGTATAATCTACTGGGAATAAGTGGGAACGCTTTTTTATAAAAGGAGGGCAAAAATGGATAGTTTAGTATTTCATGATATGAGGTTAACGTGGATGGATGGTGGAATAACATCTATGGACGGAGGAGCAATGTTTGGTGTCGTTCCTAAGCCGTTATGGTCACGCAAATATCCAGTCAATGAAAAAAATCAAATTGAGTTACCAACCGATTCGATTCTGATTCAATATCAAAATAAGAATTATTTGATTGATGCTGGAGTAGGACAAGGGAAATTATCCGATAAGCAACGACGCAATTATGGAGTTGTGGAAGAAACCAAAATAGAAAAAAGTTTGGCAGAATTGGGAATGACAGTGGCCGATATCCATGTCGTATTGATGACCCATCTGCATTTTGATCATGCAGGCGGACTAACACATTTGGAAAATGAGGAACTTGTTTCTACTTTTCCAAATGCGGACATTTACGTTAATGAAATTGAATGGGATGAGATGAGAAATCCAAATATTCGCTCCAAAAGCACGTATTGGAAAGAAAATTGGGAGCCTGTTCAGAATCAATTTATTACGTATCAGGAATCGCTTGAAGTCGTACCGGGAATTGAGATGATCCACACTGGAGGCCATAGTGACGGACATGCTGTGATCAAATTGACTCAAGAAAATGAAACATTGCTGCATATGGCAGATATTATGCCAACACATGCACATCAAAATCCTTTATGGGTCTTAGCTTACGATGACTATCCAATGACATCTATATTCAGTAAAGAAAAATGGATGAAAGAAGCGTATGAAAATCATTATAAATTCATTTTTTATCATGACGCGTATTATCGCATGATTGAATGGGACGAGACCGGAAAAAATGTAGTGGATTCATTGAAACGAAGTAAACCAGCATATATTACATTTACCTAAATCAAACAACACTATTTAATAGCTGATTGTAAGAATCAGTTTTTGGATAGTGTTTTTATTTTTGTCATTTATTAAAAAAACTAAAATTATTTTTAAAGAAAAGCATTAAAATATAGGTTTTGAGAGGAGTGTTAAGTTCTTCTTATACCTTCTATAATTTATGATAAGTAGACTGGAAATTTAAAATGGCTTAAATTTAAATTTGTAAGCGGTTTAAATAAAAAGAAAACCAATTAAAAAACTAACGAATTAAGGGGCGGTTAAAATGATGAACACCATGACGAAAGAAAGACCAGTTGATTTAGCTACTTTTTACCCATCAGATCTATATGAGTATTCAAGCGCTTTAACAGATGGAGAATTAACAGTTTTAAAAGAATTACGTGAGGCACTTGAAATCCATTTACGTCCAGTATTAAGTGAATATTGGGAAAAAGCAGAGTTTCCTTTTGAAGCTTTTGAAAAAATCAAAAAAGTAAGGATGATGGACAATCCGTTATTATTTGAAGGTCGTAAAGATAAACGTAAACCAAGCGAATTATACAATGTTTTTAGATATTTTGAGTTAGCTAAACTAGATGCTTCTATCGCAACATTTTACACAGTTCATGGTGGATTATTCTATGCAACCTTGTTACAAGGCGGAAATGATGAACAAATCGAACGCTGGGCTGAAAAAACAGCTTCTTATGAGATTCAAGGTTGCTTTGCTTTAACCGAACCCGAACACGGTTCAGACATTGCTGGAGGATTAGCAACTACTGCACGTAAAGAAGGCGATACTTGGATCATCAATGGAGAAAAACGTTGGATCGGTGGAGCTGGATCAGCAGACGAAATGGCTGTGTTTGCTCGTGATGAAGTGGATGGAAAAGTTAAAGCCTTCATGATTCCTGGTAAAGCTGAAGGGGTACATGTTCAAAAAATCGAAGGGAAAACTTCACTTCGAATGACACAAAATGGGCATATTACATTTACAAACGTTAAAGTTGGAGAAGACCGTAGATTACAAAATGTGAATTCATTTAAAGATGTAGCAGGTATTCTACGTATTACGCGTGCAGATATCTCGCATTTGGCGACAGGATTAACAGCAGGTGCGTTTGAAGCTGCTTTACGTTACGTCAAACAACGCGAACAATTTGGCAAGAATTTAGGATCATTCCAATTGGTTCAAGAAAAATTGTCTATCATGCAAGCAAACGTAACGGCTAATTTAAGTTTCTCTGTACGTTTAGCTCAAATGCAAGAAGAAGGCAATTATCGCGAAGTTAATTCATCAATGGCTAAAATGCACAATGCATTACGCATGCGTGAAACTGTCGCATTAGCTCGTGAAGTAGTAGGTGGAAATGGGATCACGCTAGAAACAGATGTTGCACGTTTCTTTGCAGATGCAGAAGCTATTTACTCTTACGAAGGAACACATGAAATCAACGCATTAATTGTTGGTAGATATTTGACCGGTGTAGGTGCATTTGTTTAAGTGCTACTAAAAACTCAGAAAACGGGATCATTGATCCTTGTTTTCTGAGTTTTTTTGTCTACTTTTGCATAAACATCCTTAACCATGGTATTCTATACATAGATATAAATAGTTATTATGATATAAACTGGTCCCAAAAGAAATAATCAAAAGAAAAAGGGGAATAGCAGGAATTGGATATTACACAATTGAATTATTTTATCAATATTGTTGAATGCGGTTGCAATTTATCGTTAGCAGCCAAAAAAATTCATATCTCGCAATCAGCTTTAAGCCAAATGATCACTAACTTTGAAAAAGATGAAGAATTAAGTCTCTTTTATCGTAAAAATGGAAGACTAGAAGAAATGACGCCAAGTGGCATTAAGTTATACAAGTATGCTTTAGATATTTTAAAAATGCATGGTGAAATGAAAAATATGATTCGCAAAGAATCATCCAAACAAAAAGGGACGATCCGTCTTGGTGTGCCTTCTTTGATTCTACGTGTTTTCTTTTCCAACTTCTTCTCTAAATTCATCGTAGAAAACCCGGAAATTAAAATTGAGATTGTAGAAGATGGCTGTAATGAGTTGAGAAGGATGTTTTTGCAAAAAGATTTAGATTATGTCGTATTGATTGAACCAACGAACCTTGACCCGAAAGCCTATGAAGAGCATGTAATTCAAATTGACGAATTGACAGCTTTTATGTCATCGACTCATGATTTAAGTAAAAAGAATAAAATCAATTGGACAGAAATTGATAATTACCCAATCGCTACATTTAATGAATCATTTGTGACCAACGATTTAGTTAAACGAACGTTTAAAAAACAACAGTCAAAGGCAGAGATTATTTTCACGTCTTCCTCGTGGGATTTTCTAATTGAAACCACACGTTACTCAGATACAATTGCTATCTTACCTTCACCGATTGGCCGCTATTTAAATAGCGAGGATTATGTAGAGAAATCATTTAAGAACCCAATTCCTTTTAATGTTCTACTGTGTCGACCTATAAAAACAAATTATTCAGCTGTCGAAACAAATTTACATGAATCTGTTTTAAGTTATTTTTATTAAGCAATGGAACAATCCTGGAAATTGGTTTAAAATTGTGCAAAAAATTCCTTTACAAAAATACGAAAGACCCGATGTTTTTATCCGGTTCTTTCGTATTTTTGTTTTTGTATGAACACACTTTCACAAAGGTATTAATAAAACTTATTGAATCTGTAATATAAACTTGTTAGACGTTTAGGTTCAATCCATTTATGATAACAATGTAAACGCTTCATAGGAATTTAAAAATTTGATAAAAACAGGGAAATTATTTGGAGGGAATTTACATGACAGAAGCAGTAATCGTATCAGCGCTAAGAACACCAGTTGGGTCGTTCGGAGGAGCTTTTAAAGATGTATCAGCCGTTGATTTAGGAGCAGCTGTTGTAAAAAGAGCCATTGAAAGTATTGGTTTAGATCCAGCAACAATTGATGAGATGATATTTGGAAACGTTTTAAGTGCAGGTTTAGGGCAAAATGTTGCTAGACAAGTAGCTATAAAAGCTGGGATTCCTAAACATGTTCCATCTTTTGCTATCAATAAAGTATGTGGATCAGGGTTGAAAACGGTTGCTTTAGCAGCACAATCGATTCTTTCAGGAGACAACGAAATTGTTATTGCCGGTGGAACCGAAAGTATGAGTCAAGCACCATATGTATTGTCTGATGCACGTTGGGGTAAACGAATGGGTAATGGTCACATGATTGATACAATGTTGAAGGATGGTTTAACGGATGCCTTTACCGATATTCATATGGGCGTAACAGCAGAAAATATTGTTGAAAAATATCAATTTACTCGTGAACAACAAGATGAATTAGCGGTTCGCAGTCAAAATAATGCTGAGAAGGCTGTAATGTCTGGCCGATTCAAAGAGGAAATCGTTCCAATTGAAGTTCCTCAACGTAGAGGAGAACCTAAAATAGTCGATACAGATGAACACCCACGTTTTGGTACAACAAGTGAATCAATGGCGAAATTAAAACCCGCTTTCAAAAAAGATGGTTCAGTAACAGCAGGAAATGCCTCAGGATTGAACGATGGAGCAGCTGTCTTGATCGTTATGAGCCGTGAAAAAGCAGATGAGTTAGGAATGAAACCTCTAGCTACTATCAAGTCATATGCAAGTGCAGGTGTAGATCCAAATATTATGGGATGTGGTCCAATCCCAGCGACTCAAAAAGCTTTGAAAAAAGCTGGTTTAACAGTAGAAGATTTAGATTTGATCGAAGCAAATGAAGCTTTTTCGGCACAAGCATTAAGCGTCATTACCGATTTAAAATTTAACACGGATATCGTTAACGTCAATGGTGGTGCGATTGCTTTAGGACACCCAGTTGGAGCTAGTGGTGCTCGTATCTTGGTCACTTTACTTCACGAAATGGAAAAACGCGATTCAAAATGTGGATTAGCAACCTTATGTATTGGCGGAGGACAAGGAATGTCACTGATTGTTGAACGTTAAGAACTAAAAAAATGTACGCTGGTAGAAAATGTAAGAAAGGAGTATCCAAGTATGACGAATGAAACAATGAACCATTTGATCAGTCAAGTTGCCGTTTTTTCCAAAACTGTCATCCGACCAATCGCTTCTGACTACGACAAAACAGAAGCATTTCCTGAAGAACAACTAAATCAACTAAGTGATATGGGCTTTTTACGGATGCCGTTTGATCGGTTGCATGGAGGACTTGGTGGATCATTTGAAGATTTATTGGAAGTCATTCGGATCGTATCAAGAGATTGTGCATCAACAGCGAGTATCTTGTTGACCCAAACATCTATGAGCCTTTGGCCAATCTATCAATATGGCACGGAACGACAAAAACAGATGTATCTGCCGGCTATGTTGAGTGGAGAAAATTTTGGTGCATTTGGACTAAATGAGTTAGGGATGGACAATGATCTTGAAAACATGGAAACTCTTGCAGTTGAAAAAGAAAATCATTGGGAATTGAGTGGAGCTAAAGCATTAGTTTCAAATGCTGGGAAAGCCAACGTTTATTTGATAGGAAGTAAGACCCTGACTAAAGATGGTACAAGCGGATACGGTATCTTTATTGTAACAGCTGGAATGCGAGGTCTTACTATAGGAAATAGAGAAGAAAAAATGGGTATACGCGCTCTTCCGGTGGCTTCACTTAAGTTTGATCAGATATGCGTTTCAAAAGAAAATCTATTGGGTGGCAGCTGTAATGGAGAAGAACAATGCCAATCTATTAGCGATCATATGCGACTGTCTATTGCTGCCCAAGCGATAGGAATCGCTGAAGGATCTTTTGAACGAGCGTTAAACTATGTTAGTCAAGATCGTAAATTTGGGCAACGACTGATCGATTTACGCAATACACAATTTAAACTTGCTGAAATGTATACAGAATTACAAGCTGCGGCTGCACTGTTGGATCAAGTAGCGAAAAACGGTCAACTTGATTCAAGAATGGTCGCTATGGTTAAGTTGAAAGCTGCAAATACTGCTATCGAAATGACTGAAATGGCCATTCAAGTAACTGGCGGTTACGGATACATGAGGAACAATGATATCGAACGTTACGTCAGAGATGCTAAGTTAACAGCCATTTATGGTGGCACTTTAGAAACACAAAAAGACACGATTGCAAAAAATTGGATCAACTAATCGTAAGGAAAAGTAAGAGTTACTTATTTAGAGGAGTGAAATAATGGAAATTAAAAAAATTATGGTGATCGGATCAGGACAAATGGGCAGTGGTATTGCGCAAGTTATGGCACAAGCTGGATATGATGTTATCTTGAATGATATAAAAGAAGAATTAGTGCAACGTGGATTCGCTAAGATCCAAAAAGGACTAACTCGTGAAGTTGAAAAAGGCCGTAAAACAGAAGACGAAAAAGAAAGCATTTTAGCTCACTTTACGCTTTCAACGGATATTCAAGATGCAAAAAAAGCACAACTAGTCGTCGAAGCCGCAACAGAAAACAAAAAAATCAAATTAGCTATTTTTAAAGAACTTGATGAAATCACAGATAAAGAAACGATTTTAGCCAGTAATACGTCTTCTCTTTCGATTACAGAAATTGCTGCAGCGACTAATCGTCCAGAAAAAGTTATCGGATTGCATTTCTTTAATCCGGTTCCTGTTATGAAATTAGTAGAGATCAATCGAGGATTGGCAACCAATGATGAAACAACAGCAACAGTTAAAGCACTGAGCGAGAAAATAGAGAAAGTTACGATCGATATCAAAGATTCACCAGGGTTTGCCGTTAACCGTATTTTGATTCCAATGATCAATGAAGCCATTTTCACGGTGTATGAAGGTTTAGCAACACTTGAAGAAGTGGATGAAGCAATGAAACTAGGTGCAAATCACCCAATGGGTCCAATTGCTTTAGCAGATTATATTGGATTAGACGTTTGTTTAGCCATTATGGAAGTATTGTATACAGGATTTAATGATTCAAAATACCGTCCTTGTCCATTATTGAAAAAATACGTAGAAGCTGGCTGGCTGGGTAGAAAAACGGGTAAAGGGTTCTATGACTACGCTTCATAAGGAGAGAATAGAGAAATGACAGAATACAACACACTTACTTTAGAAAAAACAGAAGGCATCGCTATTTTAACCATCAATCGACCTAAGATGTTGAATGCATTAAGTCAAGAAGTCTTAGAAGAATTGTCAGTTGCACTAGATGAAGTGGAAAAAGATGTTGTTACTCGTGTACTGATTGTGACGGGTTCAGGTATTAAAGCTTTTGTAGCTGGTGCTGATATCAAAGAAATGAAAATGAAAAATGCAGTCGAAGGAAGAATTTTTTCTTCGTTGGGAAATGCAGTTTTTTCAAAACTAGAACAATTGCGTCAGCCGACTATCGCTGCTGTTAATGGATTTGCGTTAGGTGGAGGTTGTGAGCTTGCTTTAGCTTGTGATATTCGTATCGGAGCTGAGAATGCAAAATTTGGGCAACCTGAAGTCGGATTGGGAATCATTCCAGGGTTTGGTGGAACACAACGGTTGCCACGTCTTGTTGGAATAGGTAAAGCAAAAGAATTGATTTATACCGGGGCAAATGTTGTTGCTGAAGAAGCATATCGCATTGGTTTATTGAATAAAGTAGTAGCTGTTGAAGACTTACTAGAAGAAACAAAAGAGATGGCTAAAAAAATAATCAAAAATTCGCCATTAGGTGTTGAGGGCAGTAAAAAAGCAATCGATCAAGGCATGCAAATGAGTATACAGCAAGGGCTTGCATTAGAATCCGAAGTTTTTGGAGCTTTATTTGCTACTGACGATCAAAAAGAAGGCATGAGTGCTTTTGTTGAAAAGCGTAAAGCACAGTTTGAAAACAAATAAAAAATAATCAATTATCTGATTGGGGGATTTTAGATATGTTAGAACTATACAAGAAAATGTATGAAAATAAAAAAACAACAGCACAAGAAGCGGTACAATTGGTCGAACCAGGCGATGGGATCATTTTCCCCATCATGCCAGGTGAACCCCCAGCATTATTGGAAGCGTTACCTAGTAACGAATCATTAAACGGAAACAGCTTATACCGGATGCTACCAAGCTTTCCGACAGTAGACATCTCGTCAGCTAAACTAAAACAAGTTTCCATATTTTTATCAGGAATGGACAGAAAAGGGTTTACTCAAGGCAATATCGATTTACTGCCAAATCACTTTTCTGATATCCCAGCATTGCTAAAAAGACGTACCGATCGTCCAGTGATTATGGCAACAGTATCGCCAATGGACGAAGACGGCAATTTCTCTTTAGGAACAAGTCCTTCTTATGTTGCTTCATTGATCGAAGATGCAAAAACCATTATTCTTGAAGTCAACAAGCACATGCCACGTACATTTGGTGCCAAAAATAGCATTCACATCAGTGAAGTTGCAGCGTTAGTTGAACATGATTTTGAATTGCCAACTTTACCTAGCCCTAAATTAAGTGAAAAAGATTTGGCGATCGGTAAAATTATTGCTGAAACGGTGAAAGATGGAGATACGGTTCAAATTGGTTTTGGTTCAATGCCAAATGCTGTAATGGATTACTTGATGGATAAACGCAATTTAGGTGTTCATAGTGAGATGCTTCCAGACAAAATTGTGGAACTCTATGCAAAAGGCGTGGTCAACAATAAATATAAAACGACTTATCCAACGAAAACGGTTTCTACCTTCGCAATTGGGTCAAAACAATTATACGAATTTATGGATAACAACAGAGATATATTGATGTTGCCATGTGATATGACAAATGATATTCGCGAGATCGCTAAAATCGATAATTTAAAAGCCATCAACTCGACAGTTGAAGTGGACTTTTTAGGTCAATGCAATTCAGAAACGGTGAAAGGTTCTTATTATTCATCTACAGGTGGACAAGCTGACTTTACTAAAGGAGTCAGATTAGCTAAAAATGGCTGTGGGATTATCTGCTTGTATTCAACAGCTAAAAACGATACTATTTCGACAATAGTGCCTGAACTAGCTTTAGGATCAGCTGTATCAACGTCTAAAAATGATATTGATACGATTGTAACGGAGTATGGAAAAGCCGAATTGATTGGAAAAACTGTACAAGAACGTGCAGAAGCCTTGATTGAAGTAGCACATCCTAATTTCCGAAAAGAATTGCGCCAAAAAGCCATTGGAAAACACTTTATTGTGGAAGAAGCAGTTGCTGAAAAAGAAGAAACAATGGTCATGATGGAAGGCTAAGAGGATAACGGAGAAAGGACATTCTTAAAGTTCAATTTTGAACGCTAAGAATGCCCTTTTTTAGTTATAGATTTAATTTAGTGCTTTCGCGTAAAATTAGATCTGTTGATAAGGTAACTTTTTTTGCAACTGTTCTTTCAGTATTTAATTTGTCTAGCCATAGGTCAAAACCGGTTTCGCCCATTAATTCTGTATACACTTTTACTGTGCTAAGTGTAGGATAGATATACTTAGCTACGCTGATATCATTAAAGCCGATGAGACTGACGCGGTCTGGGACGGATATCCCTGCTTCTTGTAAGGCTCTTAAACAGCCGATAGCCATGGAGTCATTTGAAATAAAAAAGGCATCTGGTAAGTCGTCTTTTAATGTCTCGATAGCCTTTTTCATCAGTTCTTGGCCGGATGCGACATTAAAAGAACCTGTAAAAACATGGTTTTCATTGTATATTCCAGCTTGGTTCATGTAATTCTCAAAAATCGTCGTTCGTTTATCAATGATCGGTTTAGATCTATCGCCAAAATTTTCTTGTCCAGCAATCAAACCAATATTTTGGTAACCGTTTGTACAAAAGTAATCCAAAACAGAATTTACTGCTTGTTCAAAATCGATAACAACCGAGTCTAGTTTACGATGAAGTTGATCGAAATCAACAAAACAGATATTTTCTGTCCATGAAGTAAGTTTAGTTACTTGAGAATCGCTAAATTTTCCAATCGCTATGATACCTTCGATGGATGAATTCATTTCAAAATCTGTATTTTGGAAAATACGGACGATTTCATAGTTCATTTCTTCTGCTCTTTTTTCTACACCTAAGCGGATAGATAAGTAATAGAGGTCATCTAATTCTTCTTTTTCAGTGTACCATTGAACAATGGCTAATTTACCTTGTTTGCTTGCTTTTTTCTTTTGGTATTTCGTGTATTCTAGAGCTTCAGCAACTTCAAACACTCGTTTTTTTGTTTCATCACCTACTGATAATGTCTCGTCATAATTGAGTACTCGAGATACGGTTGCGCTTGAGACACCTGCTTGTTCGGCAATGTCTTTAATTGTTGCCATGTTCTCACCACTTTCTTTTCAAGTCTATTTATTTAATCATTATAGCATTGTATCAAAGCGGTAAGTTGTTTCAGCTTGAAAAATATCAGTTGGTTTAAGAATGATATTTCCGAATTTTTTTTGATTGATTGCATCCGGTAATTGTTGAGTTTCTAAAGTAATCCCTGCATAGTGTTCAAGTAATGTTCCTTCTTTTGTATGTTTTCCATCTAATGAGTCCGTAGCATAAATAACAACAGCGTCTTGATCCGTAAACATCTGTACCCGTCTGCCACTAATTGAGTCGTATAAAACAGCTTCCGGTTTTTGGGACAGGTGCTCAAGAACAAATGGATGATCATACCCAGCTACTAATTTATTTTGGGGATGTGAACTCTCAAACCCTTTGCTTACTGTATCTGCTATTGTGAAGTCGAACGGTGTTTCATTTACAGGTAACAGGTTCCCGGTCGGAATAGAGTCTTCTCTAAGTTCAGCGAACAAATTACTCGTCAAGGTTAATTGATGCTGTTTGATTGTGTGTGTTGGGTCGCCAGTCAAATTAAAGTAAACGTGATTGGTCGGATTAAACAAGGTTGTTTCATCAGTTGTGGCATGATAATTGACTTTCCAATCGTTTGATTCCGTCAATGTATACGTCACTTGTATTGCTAAATTGCCAGGATAACCATTTTCATTGTTGAGACTCTTGTATGAGAAAATCAATTGTGCTTCGTTTTCAGTAGAATTAGTTTTTACTGACCAAATTTTGGTGTCCAAACTATTTTTTCCACCATGCAAATGATTGCCTTTTTCATTTGTTTCGAGTTGGTAATTTTTTCCTTCCAATGAAAACTTGCCTTTATCAATCCTTCCTGCAACTCTTCCAACTGTTGCACCGTAGAAAGGGCGATAGAATACATATTCATCTAACGTATCGTAGCCTAGTACAATGTTTTCAATCAACCCATTCTTATCTGGTACTCGAATGGAAGTGATAGCTGCGCCATAAGTTATAGCGGATAAAGATACACCTTGATGATTCGTCAAAGTATATTCTTGAATAAGCTGTCCTGAAAGTTCTCCAAAATCTTTAATTGAAATTTTCAATCTTTTCTCCTCCTTTTGAATGAGCAAAACTATTTATAAATCGTTTGAAAGCAGCTTTTCCTTCAGCAGTCTGTTTATACACACCAGCGTCTTCTAGTACTTTCAAAAAAACTGATCCAACGGCATCTTCAATGGTTTTTTCAACCGTTTCTTTTGTGATTATTTTTGTTCTTTTTAATTCATCCGCCCATTTTTGATGAGAAATATTTAGTCGATGAGGTTCATCTAATAAGTAATGTTCAACTTCCGCCAGTTCTTTTTTCAGTCTTGGTGGTAAGATAGCTAAGCCCATTACTTCGATTAGCCCGATATTTTCCTTTTTAATATGCTGAACATCCTGATGAGGGTGGAAAATTCCATCAGGATACTGTAGGGTGGTACGATTATTGCGCAATACTAGGTCTAATTCATAGTGATCCTTTTTATACCTAGCAATAGGTGTAATCGTGTTGTGAGGTTCTCCATTTGTTTCAGCAATAATAGCTGCTGATTCATCTGAATAGCAACGCCATTGATCTAAAATAAGAGTCGCTGCTTCAACTAATTCAGTTTGATCAGAACTTCTTAGACGGATGACTGACATTGGCCATTTGACAAGACCGGCTTCTATAGAAGGATAACCTGTTAACGTAAAGGGAAAGTCTATCGGTGCTTCGGCCATTGCAAAAGTGTGACGGCCACCTTGATAATGGTCATGAGACAGGATTGAACCTCCTACTATCGGTAAATCAGCATTAGATCCAACAAAGTAATGCGGAAACTGTTCAACTATACTCAACAGTTTCGTGAAAGTAGCTTTTTCTAACTTCATAGGTTTATGCTCTTGAGATAAAAAAATACAATGTTCTTCATAATAAGCGTAAGGAGAATACTGCAGACCCCAGTTCTCATTAGTTAAAGGTAGACGGATGATGCGATGGTTACTTCTGGCAGGATGGTTCAGATGTCCCTCGTATCCTTCGTTTTCCATACATAATAGACAAGTAGGATATCCAAAAAAAGCAGGAGCTGTTTTAGCTAAAGCAATCTGCTTAGGGTCTTTTTCTGGTTTTGATAAATTGATCGTGATTTCCAAATTACCAAAATGTGTAGATTTGATAAATTTGATATTCTTCTCAATTGCTCGTGTCTTAATGTAATCATTTTCCCGACTAAGATGATAAAAATAAGTTGTAGCAGCTATAGGACTTTCTTGATAAAGCTCCCAAAATGTTCGGTTTATCTCAGAAGGTAGGGGAGTGATAAGGTTCATTATCTTTGCGGATAGAATATCTCTTTCAGATTCATTATTTCCAATTACTTTTTCCTGAACAGCATAATCGACTAAAGAGTCCATTGTTTCCAAGCGATTTGGTAATGGATTAGAAGCTTTTATGCCTAAAGCTAAAGTTTGTTTTCCAATCAAAGCGAGCAATTGATTTTGTTTAAGAAGAACATCTAACGGATGAATTTCTTGATTTTGATAACCGATTTGAATGAAATCGGTTACTGCTTGATCGATCATATACATTCATCCTTTCTAATTTTGTTTATCTGCATAACCATGAGGAGAGTTTTTATGCCAATTCCAAGCTGATGCTATGATATCATTTATGTGCGTATATTGAGGTTTCCAACCTAGAATAGTTTTTGCTTTCTCACTTGAAGCAATTAATATGCTGGGGTCTCCATCTCGACGTACAGCTACAGTTGCAGGGATTTCTCTTCCAGTAACTTCACGTGCTGTATTCAGTATTTGTTTTACCGAAAAACCGTTACTGCTGCCCAAATTAAAGATAGTACTTTTATTTTCTGACTTTAAATATTTCAACGCTAAAATATGTGCTTCTACTAAATCGACGACATGGACATAATCACGAATACACGTACCATCTGGAGTAGCATAATCGTCTCCGAAAATGGTTAATTCATTTCTTTGTCCTAAAGCCGTTTGTAAAACAAGAGGAACTAAATGTGACTCAGGTGAATGATCTTCACCAATACTGCCATCTAGTTTTGCTCCAGCTACATTGAAATACCTTAATGCTACAAATTTCATATCATAAGCTTTGTCACACCATTTCAGTATCTTTTCCATCATCAATTTTGTTTCTCCATATGGACTTTCAGGATTGGTGTCTGCAGTTTCCTTAATGGGGATTTCTTTAGGCTCACCGTAAGTAGCAGCTGAAGAAGAGAATACAATTGATTTAACAGCGAATTTCTGCATAGTTTCTAAAGTTACTTGAGTACCATAAACGTTATTATTAAAGTATTGTAGCGGTTGCTGCATTGATTCTCCTACTAAAGAATTCGCTGCAAAGTGCATAACTCCTTCAATCGACTCTTTTTCAAAAATAGATTCCATAAAGGCTTTGTCACGAATATCTCCTTGGTAAAATCGGACTTCCTTATGAATCGCATCCCGGTGTCCAGTTTGTAAATTGTCGATTACTGCTACATCATATTGTTGTTCAATTAATTGGTCAACGGCATGAGAACCGATGTAGCCGGCTCCTCCTAATACTAAAACTGTCATGCTGATTCCTCCTCAAGTAATTTAGGACCATCACTAATTTGAGCGATATAAAACTCGCCAGGGTAGCCGATTTGATCTAGGTATTGTTTTCCAACTTGGTCAATAAAATTATCTATTTTATCGTTTTCAGCGATTGCGATGGCACATCCGCCAAATCCTGCACCCGTCATTCGTGCACCTAAAATCCCTGGCTGATCCCAGGCAGCTTGAACTATTGCGTCCAATTCTGGTCCAGTTACTTCATAATCATCTCTCAAGGAAACATGTGATTCATTCATTAATTGACCAAACTCTTCCAAATTTCCAGCCTTTAAAGCTACGGCTGCCTTGAGTGTCCTTTGGTTCTCAGTTACGGCATGTCGTGCTCTTTTTAGAATGGTTTTATTTGAAAGGGCTGATTGATGGTCAGCAAAAGTTTGTTCGTCTAATTCTCCTAATGAAGAAACAGTAAGAACGTTTTGCAATTCCGCTAATGCCTGATCGCATTCACTGCGTCGTTCATTGTATTTAGAATCAGCTAACTCACGTCTTTTTTTAGTGTTCATGATAACAATTGACTGATTTTCTAACACCACTGGAATCAATTCATAGTCTAAAGTGTTGCAGTCTAATAAAATCGCTGTATCTTTTTCGCCTTTACCTACTGCAAATTGATCCATAATACCTGAATTGACCCCGATAAAATCATTTTCCACTCGTTGCCCAGTTTTAATCAACTCTAATCGATCAATATCTAAATCAAATAATATTTGCACTATAAATCCTGTCAATAACTCAATTGAAGCGGAAGAGGAAAGACCTGCTCCGTTTGGAATATTGCCATAATAAAGGATATCCAATCCTTGATTGATAGCATAATCCGATTCTTTTAAAAATTTAATCATTCCTTTAGGATAATTTGTCCATTTATCGGCTGGATTGTATTCTAAGTTATCTAAATCAATCGATATAACTCCTAATTCAGAAAAATTTTCAGAATAAAAGTTAATGATCTGATCTTCTCTTTTTGCAGCTAAACCATATGTTCCTAAAGTAATTGCGCAAGGGAAAACATTTCCACCATTGTAATCAGTGTGTTCTCCAATTAAGTTGATTCTCCCTGGAGAGAAAAACGCTTTCATATTTGTTTGTTTAAAAAGTTCTGTAAATTTTGTTTTCAAAGCAGTTAAATCCATTTGTGTTTCCTCCTTAATAACTTTTTTGTTACCCTTAGTTTAAATAATTTAGTAAATAAACACAAGTAAAATTTAGTAAAAATAAATAAAAAATAGGGATACATATTGAATCCCTAAAATTAAGATTAAAAAATGATTTTTTTTGCAAAAATGAGTAATAAAAGCGCAATAATGAAAAATAATATAGGCAATAAAAAAGATGAAACCATTTGTAGCACAAAGGTCATGTGTGTGTATATCTTTTCAAAAGTTGTTTGAAAACCTACAAATAAGAAATACAAGGCAAATAAAGGCCAAGAAAAAATAAGGTTATAGATCAGTAGTAGCACTAACAATTGACCAAATGTTGGTTGAAATTGCTGAACAACTGTCAAATAGGCAATAAAAGGAGCAGCGGTTGAAAATTCAACGACCGTAGTTGTAAAGCCAATACTTATCAAAGAAGCTGGAGTGATTTTTTTGTCAGAAAACTTCAATTCTAGTTCTTTTGACTCATTATCACTCTTATCCATAAGAAACTGTCTGGTTTTCCAATTGATTAAAAAAGATCGAATACTGTACCAAATAAGAACACTACCAATAATAAAAGCTAAGAGCGCAGTTGGAAATGCGAGTACTGTCCAATAGGTTGACAAAAATTGTTCATTTAAAATCGATACACTGGTATAGAAAATAAAGCTAGCTAAATAGTTTGTTAAAAACAACGTTACAATGTAATACCAAATGTGGTGTGTCTTTTTTAACAGACCTTGTAAAGTAAATTGTTGGGCGATAGCAAAGGGGTTAAAAGAATCTATAAAACTAGTAACAACGGTCAAACTAATAAGTGAAAAAATAATAATCTCCTCCTAAACATAAAAAAGGATACACGTAACTTCTACTCCTGCAGGGCCTATCGGAGTAGAAAATACGTATATCCTAGGTTTACTCGGCAGCAAACCAAACGTTATCAATTTAATAGTTATAGTAACAAAAATTCAGGAGACCTGTCAATAGTGCTAATAGACTTGAGTAATTTTAAAATTTCCGGCTAGAACCGCCACCAACTCCTTGAAAAAGGTGTTCTCTCTCTTAAAATAATCACCTATTACAATTATCCAATCATCAATCAACGAATACTTAATTGTAAAGCCTTCAAATTCTTACGCATTAAACTTAGATAGTCCATGCCTTCATCTTGCATTTCTTGAGAAACACTTTCGAGATCATATAAAACTTCTATATCAGTATCTGTTTCTTTTCCTACTGTTTGTGCAATAGAAGAGTCTGCACCTTGTTGATAATAAATAACAGGAACATCATATCCCTTAACTAATTTACTGATTTCCGCAATACGTGAGGGGCTAGGTTCTACTTCAGTAGAAATGCCTCCAACAGCAATTTGTTCTAAGTTGTATCGCTGAGCAATATACCCGAATGCTTGATGTTGAACGACAAACACACGATTAGTTGCAGAAGACAAAGCTGTTTTATACTCTTCATCTAATTTTTGAAGTTCTAAAATAAATTTTTCAGCATTTTCTTCATAGACGGCTTTTCCCTCAGGGTCAGCCTGAATCAATGCATCTTTGATGACGGTCACTTGGTCTTGAGCTAATACTGGATCTAACCAGATATGAGGATCTGAACCTTCATGATCATCGATAACGATCTCAACTGTATCAGATTCAGCGTATGGAATACCAGCTTCGTCAGAAAAGACAACTTTGACATCAAAACTTTCACCAATTGTTTCATATTCAAATGTCTCCTTTGTTTGATCTGAGACTGCCTTCCAGTCTGCGTTAGCTTCACGAATATACCATTGCAGTTTAGTTGAATCTTTCATCTCAGTTGAATCGGAAACAAGTTGAACAATATCTCCAGTATGGTAGTGACCAGCTAGGCCATTAACTTCAACGGTAGTAGGTAGATCTCCATCCACATCCACTTCAAGGGACTCATCACTGTGATCACTGCTATCTGTATGCTCATGTTCATGCGTTTCAGTACTAATAAAATTATCAGCATCAGCTGTACGAACAGCAATAAGGTCTTCACTATCAAGTGAATTCATCAGGCTACCAACCCAAGGTTCCATTTCACCACTACTGTAAACAAACACATCTGCATCATTTATAGTAGCAACATCTCGAGCACTTGGTTCAAAACCGTGAGCATCTGTTCCAGGTTTTATGATCATAGAAACATCAGCGCGATCACCAGCTACTTCTTTTGTAAATTCATAAACTGGGTAAAAAGTGGTAACAACTGATAATTCTGAGCTATTCTTTGTTTCGCTGTCAGATTGCTCTAGTCCACATCCAAAAAGAGTCATACCTGCAAATAAACTGAGCATACTTGAAACAAACCATTTTTTTTTCATATTTTCCTCCTGAATCCATTTGCCAAACGCATTCAACAAATGGATCGTTATCAATTAATTTGAAATTTGTTTATGGATAGTACATTTAAAAAAATGAGTTTAAAATAGTTTAGTGCGCTAACATATCTTGAACAAGTCCAGTTGCATCTAGGTCAGCAGGATAATAAGTTGGCCAGTTATCCATTTCTTCTAACACGGTGTCTCTGTCATCTCCCCAGAATAAATGATAATGGTGAGATTCTTCCGGGAAAATATTGTGGTCACTAAATTGAATGTATTCAGGCATTTCTTCTGAACCGTTAACTAACTTAAAGACAAAACGTACGCCTCTATTTCCCTTTTCGTAATTAAGTATCTCATAGCCATCATTTTCGTAAGTTCCCGAATAGTCTTTTTCATCATCATAAAAAGTAACTTGATTTCCCTCAATAACCACTTGATCAACAGTTGTTTCATATCCAATAGTGTAATAGTCTTTGTATTCTTCAGCAGTCATAGCGTCACTTTCTTCTGCTTTATGTTCAAAGACTTCATCTAAATCACCAGACTGAAGGTAAGGAAAGACAGATTGCCATTCTCCTTCAAAATCGGATAGTTCACGATTTTCTACTTGATTATCTTCAAAATAGCCTGCATAGATTTGTTTGCTCGCTTCATCATGACCATGGTGGTCATCAATAACAATTTTAGCTGGTTCCGATTCAGCATAAGGTTCATCATTATCATCTACTAAGGCAGCTTTGATTTCTAACCCATCAGCAGTAGCTTCTCCAATAAAGTCTTTAGTTCTTTGACCAGCAACAACTTTCCATTCGCTTTCTTCGTTTTCTCTTGTATACCACTGCCACTGAGTTGTTCCAGTTTCTTTTTCTGGCAGAGCACTTAGTTCAACAGAATCACCTGTATGGTAGTGATCTGCTAAACCATTAATTTCAATAGTTTGATTCTCATAACTTTCAGCAGCTAGATCGCTCATACTACTTTGTGATTCTTGGTCTGAAGCAACATTGTCTCCACATGCTACTAATAGAATACTAACAGCAACCAATCCTATGTATTGACTTAACTTTTTTTTCATTTATTCGTCCTCCAATGTTTTTAAAACGTAATCATTACGTTTTAAAACTTAACATGTTTCTATATATATTGTCAACAAAATTATATGACTTTTTGTTTTAGTCTAAGAAAAAATGAAGGATTAGAACTTATAATTACTGATAGGACTTGAAAGGAATCATTTAGAGATAAATAAAATTAAAAAAACTACTTTAAGGAACCTGTAGGTAAACAGGTTCCTAAAAGTAGCTTTTTAATGAATAATTTAATTAGAAAGTTTTTATGAGCTAGTTCTTTTCGATTCCAATAATACCAAAAGCACCAGGCCCGCCATGGCTTGAAATAACAGAACCAGCTGAGAACCAAGAAGGGTCATTGTAACCTGCTTCTTGCAACAAAGATTTAGCGAATTGTTTATGATCTTCACTCAATCTTTTTGTCCCACCAATGATCAATGTCTCTGGATCAATGTCATAATTCTTAATGAAATCCTTAACGGTATTTTTTAGACAACGATCAAACGATCCGCGATATTTTTTTGAAGCCACTAAATAGCCGTCCTTAAGAATAATAGTAGGGTGAAGGTTCAAAAGGGATGCACCAAGATACGCTACATTTGAAACTCGTCCTCCAGCTTTCAAATAAAGTAAGGATTGAGGCAAGAAAACAAAACGTGTACGTTCACGGACATCTTCCACAAAAGCAACAATTTCTTCAGCCGTGGTATTTGGATTATTTTCAATGAATCTTGCAGTTGCAACAATCACAGCAGTTAAGCCGCCGGAAACATTTTTACTATCAACGATATGAATATTTTTAAAATCTTCAGCTGCAATAGTGCAAGAAGTATAAGATACTGTTGTGACTGCTGAGTACGCAATATGAATAATGTGAGCTTCTGGAAAATTTGCAAAGATTTGTTCAAAAACAACACTGTTATCTTGTGGAGTCGTTCCCGCAGTTTTTGGCAAGGTACCGGTTTGATCATAAAACCGATAAACATCTTCAACGTCAAAACTGCCGTCATCAAAGGTCTCCGAACCCATAGTAACATGCATGGGGATAACTTGAATGTTGTAGCGTTCGATAAGTTCTGAAGATAAGTCAGATCCGCTCTCAGTAGTGATAATAAATTTTGTCATGATTTCCTCCTGTTGTCTATTCTAGAATATATAGTTGTGATAATCATATCATACGTAAAGAGGAAGAGATACTGATAATAAGTTGTATTTAAGTAGCATACTAATGAGATCGAAATGTTATTTTAATAATATGCTTCGACATACTGTAAAGCGTATTACATGATACTCTTTCCTTATTCCTTTATACTAAATAGTGTAATAATTCATAGAAAGGATGAAAGTAAAATGACAAAAATTGAGAAATTCGAATTAAATGATGGAACAAGTTTGCCGGCTATTGGATTTGGAACG
>NZ_JAZLIO010000014.1:0-47167 GCF_045617425.1 Carnobacterium sp. | reverse complement strand
GCAGTCCATATGCCGGCGTGGCGGAACTGGTAGACGCGCTGGACTCAAAATCCTGTGCCCGCGAGGGCGTGCCGGTTCGATTCCGGCCGCCGGTATACTAAAGAGTCCCAAGAACATTTCGTTCTTGGGACTCTTTTTTTGTTTGAAAAATAAGTAAGCGACTACCAATTAACCTTTTTTTGTAATATAAGGATACTTTATTCATTATTTTTATGCTATCTGTTATGATGGTGGTGTAAATATCGACTGTTTTCTTTTGATATAAGCTTTTGAAAGTTCGAGTAAATTCTATTGATTATATGCATAGTCCGTTCAAATTTATCACCTAAAAAGGAGAGGATAATATGTCAACAAGATCTACTTTTTCAAAATCCGAAATTAAAAAAAACAACCCTCTATTTTCGCCATTACGTGCGGTAGTAGAAACAACGATGTATGGGAACAATATTAATGAAGTGGAAACGATAGAAGAAGCATACTTACTAGCTAAAGAATCAATGCATACCATTGTAACAGACTTGTTGGTTAAGTATCCAGAAAAATTAGGCTTACCATATGGAGCAAAAGTTCTAGTTGAGAATGGTGGAGCTGTAGTAGGCCGTACAGCAGCAGCAAAACGTATTTTAGGAGAAAATCCTGCAGAAGATGCTAAATTGGCTCCAATCATTCGAGAAGCTATTTATCAAGGTGAAAATAAAATGCGATATAAAGGAACCGTTTATGTTGGTTTAGATCCTGAGTTTATGGTGAAAGCTCATTTGAGTGTGCCTGTTGGCCAAGAAAATAACTTATACTCTTGGTTATTAAATTTTCAAATTTGTAACGAACTGTACAATGAAATGTACCTCGAATCCAGACCAATAAATGAAGGTGATATCTTTATTTATCAAGATCCAGAATGGCATCATCCGGATTATCCAATGGGTCTGGCTTATTTTGATTCAGAGCACAACACAGCAGTTATTTTAGGTATGAATTATTTTGGAGAGTTAAAGAAAGCAACATTAACACTTGCTTGGGGGATAGCTCACCGATTAGGATACGTTGCATGCCATGGTGGACAAAAAAAATTCACTTTAACTAATGGAAAAAATTATGTTTCAGCATTCTTTGGACTATCCGGATCAGGAAAGTCTACATTAACACATGCTAAACATGAACATAAATATGAGGTGGAAGTTTTGCATGATGATGCATTTATTATTTCTCTAAAAAATGGTTCATCTATTGCATTAGAACCATCTTATTTTGATAAAACACAAGATTATCCTTCAGACCATGTTGAAGTTGATTATTTTGTGACTGTACAAAATGTAGCAGTCACGTTAGATGAAAATGGTGATAAAGTTCTATTAACAGAAGATCTACGTAATGGTAATGGTAGAACTATAAAATCACGTTACTCTACGTCAAATCGTGTAGATAAATTTGATGAATCAATAAATGCGATCTATTGGATCATGAAAGATGAAAGTTTACCACCCGTAATTAAAATAAATGATCCAATACTTGCTGCAACATTTGGAGCTACCTTAGCTACAAAACGTTCTACAGCTGAACGTTTGAAAAAGGGGGTCGATATCAATAAACTTGTGATTGAGCCGTATGCAAATCCATTCCGTATTTATCCGCTTGAAGAAGACTACCGTCATTTTAAAGCATTATTTACTGATCAAAACATTGATTGTTATATTTTAAATACAGGCTATTTTGGAGACAAAAACGTTACTGCGGCTGTTACGTTAAGCAGTATTGAATCAATCGTTGAAGAAACAGCAGAATTTAAACCGTTTGGAAAACTTGGTAATTTGAGTTATTTAGTAGTGAATGGTTATGAGCCCAAATTTAACGATTCAGAGTATCGTCAGTTGGTTCAAGAACGTCTAAACATGCGAGTAGCATATATTCAAGAAGAAAAGGAAAAAAATAAAATGAACGTTTTACCAGACGAAGCATTAAAAGCCATGCAGGCATTGATTGAATAAAATGAGAGTACATGCATTAAAAATTAGTTGTTTCATTTGGTTTACCTAATCCTTTTCATTTGCTAGAAAGGAGTATGAAAAAATGAAAGAACATACGGTTGAAATTACGGAAACCGTTTTGAGAGATGCTCACCAAAGCTTGATGGCTACAAGAATGTCGACGCAAGAAATGTTGCCTATTATTGAAAAAATGGACCAGGTCGGTTACTATTCCCTGGAATGTTGGGGAGGAGCTACTTTTGATGCTGCGATTCGTTTTCTAAATGAAGATCCTTGGGAAAGGTTAAGAGCCATCAAAGAAAAAGCACCGCACACTAGGTTACAAATGCTATTAAGAGGCCAGAATCTTTTGGGCTATCGACATTATGCAGATGATATTGTAGAAAAGTTTGTTGAAAAAGCTAGTGTAAATGGTATAGATATTTTCAGGATTTTTGATGCCTTAAATGATTCTAGAAATTTGGAAGCTTCCTTAAAAGCAGTGAAAAAATATGGGAAACATGCTCAATTGACTATTTGCTATACCATAAGCGAAGTGCACACAATAGAATATTATACTCAACTAGCTAAAGAACTAGAAAAAATGGGTGCAGATTCAATTTGTATAAAAGACATGGCTGGTATCCTAACACCATTTGTGGCAAAAGAACTTGTGCGCGAGCTGAAAAACGTTATTACTGTACCGCTTAGTTTGCACACTCATGCTACAAGTGGTGTTTCACAAATGACGTATTTAATGGCCGTTAAAGCTGGTGTAGATATGATTGACACTGCTATTTCACCTTTTTCAGAGGGAACGAGTCAACCACCCACTGAATCAATGGCTATTGCATTAAATGAGGGGTTTGCAACAATAAAGTTAAATCTCCAGTTATTGGAAGAAATTGCTGATTACTTTAAACCTATTCGAGATAAGTATCTAGCTAATCAGCAATTAAACCCAAAAATGATGGCTGTAGACCCGAAAGCACTGTTGTATCAAGTTCCTGGAGGGATGTTATCCAATTTGTATTCACAATTAAAACAAGCAAATGCGACTGAAAAATATGAAGCAGTCTTAAAGGAAGTCCCACAAGTTCGCAAAGATTTAGGATACCCTCCATTGGTAACTCCTATGAGCCAAATGGTGGGTACACAAGCAGTCTTTAACGTCCTAGCGGGAGAGCGTTACAAGATGGTTCCAAATGAAATCAAAGAATATTTACAGGGTTCATATGGACGTTCGCCAATGCCGATTAGCGACGATTTTAGAAAGCAGATTATCCATAATGAACCAGTTATTACGAATCGACCAGCTGATCACCTTCAACCAGAGTTTGAACGTTTAAAAAAAGAGATAGGAAATAGTGCAAAATCGGATGAAGATGTATTAACGTATGCCTTATTCCCACAAGTTGGAAAAGAATTTCTAATCAAAAAATACTCAACGGAAAATGTTGAACAAAAAAAAGAGACCATAGATGAGGAGCAAACAATTAAAATATCTGCCTATTTATAAAAAGAGGTGAGAAAATGGAACGTTTTTCTTATTTGGATATAGTGGTGATTGCCGTTGTTGGATTGTTAGCACTATTTGTACTGCTTATTGTGTGGCAATTGTTTCGTCAGTTGATTCACTTGAAAACAAATCAACATAAAGTCAATCATCAAACAGAGACATCTGTCCAAACAAACCAAGATTTTCCAGCACTTGATCAGGATGAAGATGAAGAAACCAAAATAATTGCTGTTTTGATGGCATTGATTTTAGCTAATGAGGACCGACAAGACAAGACTTACCAAGTATCAAAGATTGAGCGAATTCGATAAAGGGAGTGCGCTGATGAAAAATTATGAGATAACAGTAAATGGTAAAGTGTATCAGGTTTCAGTAAAGGAAATTAATGGGGAATTGAATGAAAATAAAGAAAATGAAACTTTAAGTTCTAACAAAAACAATGGCAATCCGTTGGATGGAATATCGATTACAGCTCCTATGCCAGGAAGAGTTTTGTCTGTTAAGGTACAAGAAAAACAATCCGTAAAAGCAGGAGAAACAGTCTGTATATTAGAAGCAATGAAGATGGAGAACGAAATTGTTGCTCCAGTTGATGGTGTCGTCTCGCAAATAAAGGCTCAATCCAATCAATCGGTAGAAGCTGGAGAAGTTCTGTTCCTAATTATTCCAAATTAAGAAAAATTATTTTTATTTCAAATTCCTAGTGAGGGAGGAGATAGTTTGAGTACTTTTTTTTCTGGTTTATTGTCCATTTCAATTGGACAAATCATTATGATGGCCATTGGGGCATGTTTAATGTATCTAGGTATTAAGAAAAATTTTGAACCAACTTTGCTAGTACCTATGGGAATTGGAACACTGTTGGTTAATTTTCCACAATCTGGATTAATTACTCAATTAGCAAATAATCAAGAACAAGAAGGCATCCTCAATATTTTGTTTGATTTTGGAATTGCGACTGAAGTGTTCCCTCTGTTGATTTTTATTGGAATCGGAGCGATGATTGACTTTGGACCATTGCTGCAAAAACCAATTTTATTACTATTTGGAGCTTCTGCTCAATTTGGAATTTTCTTTACTATTTTAGTTGCGGTTATTTTTGGTTTTGACATTCTAGAAGCTGCTTCGATTGGCATTATCGGTGCAGCAGATGGACCTACCTCTATTTTTGTTGCATTGCAGTTAGCCCCACATTTATTAGGTCCTATTACGGTAGCTGCTTATTCCTATATGGCTTTGGTACCCATAATCCAACCATTAACGATTAGAGCTGTCACAACAAAGAAAGAACGCCTAATAAGAATGCATTATACTTCAACATCTATCTCGAAACCAGTTCGTATCCTTTTCCCTATCGTTGTTATCATCGTATCTGGATTTATAGCGCCAGTTTCTTTACCATTAGTTGGTTTTTTAATGTTTGGTAACTTATTAAGAGAATGTGGAGTCTTAGATCGATTAAGTCATACTGCTCAAAATGAGTTAGTAAACATTGTTAGTATTTTACTAGGGTTAACCATTTCAGTTAAAATGACGGCAGAATTATTTTTAACTGTAGACTCGTTATTAATTATTGGATTTGGTTTGATTGCATTTATTATGGATACTGTCGCTGGGGTACTATTTGCCAAATTTATTAATCTATTTCGTAAAGAAAAAATTAATCCTATGATTGGCGCGGCGGGCATTTCTGCATTTCCGATGTCTGCTCGAGTAATCCAAAAAATGGCTCAAGAAGAAGATAAAGAAAATTTTGTCTTGATGCATGCGGCAGGAGCAAATGTTTCAGGACAGATTGCTTCAGTAATCGCCGGTGGTTTATTATTAGGGTACTTTTCATAATTTTTTAAGAAGAAAGTGGTGAAAAGATGTTTAATATTGATTATACAGCCTTACAACAAGGTTTGGAATTAATGGGGTATGGAATGGTTGGTATTTTTATGGTATTAGGTACTCTTTTCTTAGCTTGTATGGGTTTAGTCAAATGGTTTTCCAATAAAAATTAAGGAAAGTAAAACAGAGTTCACCTCGAACTTTGTTTTGCTTTCTTAATTGTTCTTCGCTATACTTTTTTAGAAGAGTAAAAGGGAAAGGAGACAAATAAATGAAACAATCAGCAGAAGAGTTAACAAAGTATTACGCTCACTTAAAAATAAGTTATGATAAATATGTAGATCAACCTTTGAATTTAAATATAAAAAGAGGCATACCGAGTAAAGAACAATTACAATTATCACAACCAATGTTGGATGTATTTTCTTCCTCATCAGATTTTATGAGTCAAGGTAATGTAGATATTCGCAATTATGGAGAATTAACTGGTATTTATGAAGCTAAAAAGTTATTCTCTGAACTTTTAGAAACCAACTTGGATGAGATTTTGATTGGAGGAAACTCTAGTTTAAGTTTAATGCACTTAGCAATCGTATCTAATCTATTTTCAAGAAAGAGGGGTCCTATTCATAACGAAACAATTAAGTTTTTATGTCCTAGCCCAGGATATGATCGTCATTTTTCAATGACAGAAAACTTAGGCATTGAGATGATCTCAATTGAATTAAAAGAAAATGGTCCTGATATGGATGAAGTAGAAAGACTTGTAAAGAATGATGCTGCTATAAAAGGAATATGGTGTGTTCCTACATATAGTAATCCAACAGGTATAACCTACTCAGATGAAGTGGTTGACCGCTTAGCCAATATGAAGACAGGATCAGAGGATTTCATGGTTATTTGGGACAATGCCTACCTTGTGCATCATTTGACGGAAGATAAACATTCGGCTAAAAATTTATTAACTGCTTGTAAAGCTGCTGGAAATCCAGATCGTGCATGGATGTTTTGTTCAACATCAAAAATCACTTTTCCAGGTGCCGGTGTATCAGCTTTAGGAGCAAGTAAACGTAATATTGATATAGTAGCAAAAGAACTTTCTTTTCAAACGATTGGATTTGATAAGATCAATCAAATGCGTCATGTGAAGTTTTTGAAAAATAAAGACCATATCTCTCAACATATGGCTGACCATGCACAAATTTTAAAACCAAAATTTGATTTGATCAATCAAAAACTAACCGATTATTTTGTAGATAAAGATTATGTGGAGTGGACAGAACCAAAAGGTGGTTATTTTGTTCATTTGACTACCAAAAATGGATGTGCAACTGAAATTGTTCATGCATTAGCTGAAATTGGGGTAGCTATAACAGAGGCAGGTGCAACCTATCCTTATGGTGATAATCCTAAAGATAACAGTATTCGATTAGCACCAACACCAGTATCATTAGAGGATTTAGATGCAGCAATGGATGCCATTTGTTTATGTATTGAATCTATTAGTTTGAAAAAAGAATTATCTTTATAAAATAGTAAAGGGTAACTTTTGTTATATTGAATCTAAAAATGTAGAATGATAGTAGAAGTAATTGAAGTCCAAAGTTTGTTATGAGAAACTTCAATTTTAGTATTATCACAGAAAGGAAGATGACAAATGTCAAAAGGAACATTTTTATTTGGAGCAGCAATAGGAGGAGCGGCGGCATATGTAGCAGCTTACTTATTTGCACCTAAATCTGGAGAAGAGTATCAATTAGAGCTGAGAGATAAAGCAGAAATGCTTAAAGAATCTTCTAGTGATTATATGTCGATTGCTAAAGAACGTGGTGGAGACTTTAAAGCTATTGCAACTGATGCAGCAGTTGGTTTGAAAACTGATGTGCAATTGGTCTCAAAACAATTAGCAGAACAACTTAAAATGGACTCTCAAATTCTAAAAGCAGATTTAAAAGACGTTAAGGATGGTGTACCCGGGAGCAAAGAAACTTTAAAAGCTAATTTAAGTGAAGCTGTAAATGAAGCGAAATATACTGCTGTAAATTTGAAAGATCAAGTCAGCCAAACAACTTCAGAAGCAAAAGATATTTCAAAAGCGGTTGTGGATGAAGCTAAAATGGAAATTGATGAAGCTAAAGTTGAAAATAATCCAGTAGATACTTTTTAAATGATTGATTAAAAAATAAGACACATGCGATGAGGTACCTCATCGCATGTGTCTTATTTTAATGTTGTCGTGTACCATCTTTTTTATAGATAATGACTTCAGTGTCCTTATTTCCAGCAATTTCGTTAGCTCGATTTACGGCATCGGTTTTTTTATCAAATGTCTCGCTAGCTCGTTTGGCTTCTTTTGTTTTGACCAACCAATGATCGTCTTCAAAAAAAACTTCAACAGGATTATTTAGTAACTTGGGATTAGCACTTGAAGTATCGTGATGATCATTTTTTTTAGGATTGTTTTCTTTATCAAAAGATTCTTTTTCATCTTTAGAAGCATCCTTTATCCAAGATTTAGCTTGTGAAATCGCAATTGGAATAGCACGATCATCTTCGTATCCATTAGCTAAAAGAGCATTAGCAATTTCAATCGTTTTTTTTCGTAACAGTGGGTCAAAGTTCTTTAGTGAAACAGGGTAGTCGTTCATATCCCATGGCATAACAATTAGCCTCCTTTTAAATGTTTGTATGAGTCTGTTATACCATTCTTCATGTAATCGAACAAATAAAATGATTGACTGATTATTTTTATAGTAACTATGAAATAATCAATTAAAAATGGTATATTATTAGATGGGTATTTAAAAAGTTTACTGGATAAGAAAGAATAAATCCTAACTTGTGTGGAAGAAGGCTATATATGAAAAAAATAGAAGCAGCTGCATTATTTATGAAAGAAAATAGTGAGTTGTTCCAGTGTCCAATTTGTGAAGAAGCATTTAACAAGATAGACGGAAATAGTTTAAGTTGTCTAAATGGACATCTTTTTGATATTTCAAAAAAAGGGACACTTTATTTCTTATTAAAAGGAACAAAAAACGAGTATGACAAAGAAATGTTGTCTTCACGATTTAATATTGCAACTGCAGGATTATTTCACCCCTTATTAGATGAACTATATCCAAGTATTGCTGAAAAAGAAAATGGGCATACATTAGATGTTGGTTGCGGAGAAGGTTCTCAACTAGATTATTTAACAGAGTTAGGGTTAAAGGGTCAAAAAATTGGGTTTGATATCTCTAAAGACGCCATTCAATTAGCAGCAACTCATTTTTCTAGTGCCTTTTGGTGTGTTGCGGATTTAGCACAATCACCTTTTGCTACGCAGCAGTACGATACAATATTAAATATTTTTTCACCTTCAAATTACAAAGAATTTGATCGACTTTTAAAAAAAGGTGGTCAAGTCATTAAAGTGGTTCCAGAAAAAGAGTATCTGATTGAATTAAGACGACTGCTTTACCGTGATCAAGAAGAAAAGCAAACTTATTCAAATGAGGTCGTAATCGCGAAGTTTAAAGAGCATTTTCCGTTGATGGAAATAAAAACGATCAAGTATTCATTTGATTTAACTCCATTATTATTTGCAGACTTAATGAAGATGACTCCATTAAGTTGGGGTGCAAGTCCAAAAGCTAAAAAATATGCCATAGATCATCCATTAAAAAAAATCACCATTGATGTTTGTGTCTTAATAGGACAAAAACAAGGTGCATTGTGAACGAATTGTGAACTTTGTGTTAATATATACCGTTTTCATAAACAATCTCAGCCACAGACACTTGCAACAATACCACAGCGATGTTATATTACCTATAAGTTCTTAAACGTCATTCGTTTTTATCAGGAATCCATCAGATTTTGATAAAAGTTAATGAATTGTAATAGGCTTAACTAACGTATCGTTTCGCAGTGCTGGACACCGAAGCGATGCGTTTTTTTGTGCTTTTTTTTAGCTTGATGGTCTATCTTTTAGTGTAATTGAATTTTTACAAAAGATTTTTTGTCTTTAAAGTGAAAATACGCTAAAATAGACGAGAAGATTGAGTTTATGGGAGTGAAGCTTATGGTTGGAGAAGCAACAACTTCATTAAAAGATAAAATTATTGAAGAAAGTAAACGAATTGGAATAGATAAAATTGGATTTACAACCGCCAATCCATTTGATGAACTAGAAGCAAAATTAGAGAAGCAGCAAGAACTTGGACATCATTCTGGTTTTGAACATAAAGTGATCAAAGAACGGATATACCCCGAATTGATATTTGAAAATCCGCGTTCGATTATTTCAATTGCTTTAGCTTATCCTACAAAATTGGATGCTCCACCGCCTCTGGTGAAGGGAGAACGTCGTGGAGAATTTGCACGAGCTTCTTGGGGAACCGACTATCATAACGTCTTACGGGATAAAATGGATCAATTGATTGCATATATTCGTCTTGAAGCGGGAGAAGTAGCTACGTATAAACCCATGGTAGACACCGGAGAACTAGTAGATGTAGCTGTTGCACAGCGTGCAGGGTTAGGTTTTATCGGAAGAAATGGCTTACTGATCACCGAAGAATTTGGTTCCTATGTTTACTTAGCAGAAATTATTACGAATCTTGATTTTTCAGCTGATACTCCTGTCCCGTTTGGATGCGGAGATTGTACGCGTTGTGTGGATGCTTGCCCTACTGGAGCGTTACTGGGGGATGGACGGATTAATGCTAAACAATGTCTCTCATATCAAACCCAGACAAAAGGGATGATGGAAGAACAATTCAGGCGGAAAATGGGACATGTTATTTACGGATGTGACATTTGTCAAATTGTTTGTCCATACAATAAAGGAAAAAATGCTCATTTTCATCCTGAAATGGAACCAGATCCTGAGAGTGTTATGCCAAAGCTCAAACCATTGCTGACGATTAGTAATCGGGATTTTAAAGAACAGTTTGGCCATATGTCCGGTTCTTGGCGTGGAAAAAAACCACTTCAACGTAATGCTATTATTGCATTAGGCAACTACCGAGACAAATCGGCTTTACCAGATTTATTGCGCTGCATTGAAGAAGATATTCGGCCTGTGATTCGAGGAACAGCGGCTTGGTCAATAGCAAAAATTGTTTCTGCTAGAGATGAAATGGTTATTGAATTTCTAGAAGAGGCATTAACCAAAGAAGAAGACAAAGAAGCCTATTATGAAATACAACAGGCTATTGAGACGATTAAAAGTAAAAGAGAGAAAAAAAAATAATTCGTTTAGGGTTATTTTAGGAGGAACTTGATTAACATGACAAACCATATTGCTTTATTTGAACCACAAATACCTGCAAATACAGGAAATATAGCTCGAACATGTGCAGCAACAAATACACATTTGCATTTGATTGAACCTTTAGGATTTCAAACGGATGATAAACATTTAAAAAGAGCTGGATTGGATTATTGGAATGAAGTCCATATTACGTATCATAAAAATTTAGAAGCATTTATGGAAGTTGCACAAAATGGACAGTTGCATTTAATCACTAAATTTGGTAATCGAGTCTATAGTGATGTTGATTATGAAGCTACTGAGGGCGATCATTATTTTCTATTCGGCAAAGAAACAACTGGTTTACCAGAAGAATTTATGCGCGAACACGAAGAGGACTGTTTGCGTATTCCAATGAACGACGAGCATGTGCGTTCATTAAATTTATCCAATACAGCGGCTATTTTAATTTATGAGGCTCTTCGTCAACAAGGTTTTAAAGGTATGGAATTAGCTCATCATTACGATAACGACAAACTAGATTAAAACTAATCTTAAGAATCAAATTTATTTGATTCTTATTTGATGAATGATGACAACTGTTATCTTAAAGGTAAAGCTTTTCTTAATATTGCTTAAATAGGTCAATGTGATTTGATAATCTTTTTTGCACGAATTATAATGAATAAGAATGCATCCCTATAAGTTAAGGAGAGGTTTAATTTATGCCAAGATTAAAAACTGAGGATCCCATTGTTATTGTTGGAGCAGCACGTACACCAATAGGTTCTTATTTAGGTGGGTTGAAATCTGTTCCTACAGGAGAGCTAGGAGCAATTGCGCTCAAAGAGGCAATTAAACGAGCAGGACTGACGAGTGAAGAGATAGATGAAGTCATAGCTGGTCAAGCGATGGGAACGCAAGAGGAAAGCAATATTGGACGTGTCATAGGATTGAAAGCAGGATTGAGACAACAGTCAACAGGAATGACGGTAAATCGTATTTGTGGCTCAGGTATTCAATCCGCTATTTCAGCGGTGCAAGAATTGATGACAATGGATATTAATTTTATTGCTGCTGGTGGAGTGGAAAGTCTGTCTCGCTCAGAGTATTATTTACCGCTCGAATCGAGATGGGAAGGCTTTAAAGTTGGAAACTTTAATGTTATTGATGCAAACTTAGCACTTCATCTGCATGCTCAACCCAATGCACAATACCCTGAAGTTCATCATATGGGAGATACTGCAGAAAAAATTGCTGAAAAGTATACAATCACTAGAGAAGAACAAGATATCTATGCAATGGACAGCCAAAGAAAAGCTGCTCAAGCTGTTGATAGTGGACGACTTGCTCAAGAGATCATTCCAATTGAAGTAAAAGGGCGCAAAGGCAGCATGACTGTCATTGATGCTGATGAACACCCTAGACCAGAAACAAATATGGAGAGTTTAGCTAGATTAAAACCAGCTTTTCGTAAAGATGGTAAAGGTACAATCACTGCTGGGAATGCTTCTGGGTTGAATGATGGGGCAGCTTTTGAGATTTTTACTAAAGCTTCTATTGCAAAAGAGCGTGGACTAGATGTAATGGCTAAAATTGTTGATTTTGCAATAGCTGGGTGCGACCCAAATGTAATGGGATTGGGCCCCGTTTATGCTATCAATAAAGTTTTGGCACAGTCAAATTTAACACTTGAAGATATTGATATTTTAGAAATCAATGAAGCTTTTTCCGCTCAAATACTAGGTTGTATGAAAGAATTAGGCATTGAACCTGGTTCGAAAATGTACAATCGCTTGAATCCAAATGGTGGAGCTGTAGCATTAGGTCATCCTTTAGGAATGTCAGGAGCTCGTATCATTACTTCGCTTTGTTATGAATTTAAAAATCACCCTGAAAAAAAATATGCCATTGCATCAGCGTGCATTGGTGGCGGTCAAGGAATCGCTTTATTATTAGAGAATGGATCTGTTTAAAAATGAATAAAAAAAGACCTGTAAAAAGATGTCGCGAATCATTAGTTGTTCAAACACATAGGATCTTCCCAAATCAATTGAACAATCATGGAACATTATTTGGAGGAGAACTTATGAGCATGCTGGATATTGCAGCTTCGATAGCCGTGACCAGACACGCTCGCTCGCAATCTGTAACAGCTTCAACGGATTCAGTAGATTTTTTGCATCCTATTCAACGAAATGATGCTATTACTATCGAAGCTTATGTTTCAGGTGTTGGAAAATCATCTGTAGAAGTTTTTTGTAAAGTTATCGGAGAGAATTTACTTACTGGAGAACAATATTTAGCGGTCACAGCTTTTTTAACATTTGTAGCCTTTAAAACCGATAAAAGTAAAGCAATCGTACCTTTGATTGAACCTGAAACGGAAGAGGAATCATTTATCTGCAATGGATATGAAGAGCGGAATAAAAACCGTTTTATTAAAAGAGAATTCAACAAACAATTTGCTCAAAAGATTACATTAACGAATGCTTGGATGGATGAAGATTAAAAATAGACGATAAAAAGGGATCAAGACAAAAATAAAATGTCTTGATCCCTTTTTATTGTTTATTACATTTGATCGGGTGCTTGAACACCTAATAATCTTAAATCTTCTTTTAAGATAGTTGCAACAGATTGAACGAGCGCTAAACGAGCAGGCTTTTGAGCATCGTCAGCAAGCACTTTACTGTTTGCATAGTATTTATTGAACGCTTGAGCTAAATGTATAGCGTGCTTAGCAATAACAGAAGGTTCAAATTTTTCATAGGCACGTTGAACATCATCTGGGTAACTTTCTAGCAATTTGATAATTTCCCAGCTATAAGCATCATCTAAAGGATAGTCAACGGTTGTATCGATTCCAGCAATCCCTGACTTTCTTAAGATGCTCATTGCACGAGCTCTTGTGTATTGAACGTAAGGACCTGTTTCTCCTTCAAAACGAACAACTTCTTCGATAGTAAAGTCAAAATTATTTAAACGATCATTTTTTAGATCATGGAAGACAACAGCACCAATACCAACTTGGTCAGCAATGATTTCTTTATTTGGCAAATCTGTATTTTTTTCTTCAATTTGTTCAAGTGCAGAAGCAACAGCGTCATCTAAAACTTCTTCAAGTAAAACGATTTTTCCTTTACGAGTAGATAATTTTTTACCACCTTGTGTGATCAAACCGAATGGAATATGGTGCATATCATCTGCCCAGTCATAACCCATTTCTTTTAATACAGCTTTTAATTGTTTGAAATGGTTGCTTTGTTCATTACCAACAACATATAAAGACATTGCAAAATCATAAGTACGTTTACGATAAAGGGCTGCAGCTAAATCACGCGTAATATACAATGTTGCGCCATCAGATTTTTTGATCAATGCTGGATTCAAGTTGTATTTTTCTAAATCAACGATAGTGGCACCATCATTTATGGTTAATACGTTTTTTTCTTCTAGTAATTCCATAACTTCTTGCATTTTGTCGTTATAGAAAGCCTCACCATCAAAAGAATCAAAAGTAATATCTAGGCGTTCGTAGACATGGTTAAATTCTTTAAGAGACTCTTCACGGAACCATTTCCATAATTGTTGAGCTTCTTGATCGCCATCTTCTAATTTTTTGAACCACTCGCGAGCTTCGTCATCTAATTCAGGTTTTTCCTCTGCTTCTTCATGGAATTTTACATATAAGCGTAAAAGTTCGACAATCGGATCTTTTTTTACAGCTTCTTCGCTGCCCCAAAGTTTATAACCAACGATCAATTTCCCAAATTGAGTTCCCCAGTCACCAAGGTGATTGATTTTAATGGGATTAAAACCTACTTTTGTTAAAATATTTGCTAAAGAATTTCCGATAACTGTTGAGCGTAAGTGGCCCATTGAAATGGGTTTGGCAATATTTGGTGACGACATATCAATAGGAACATTTCTGTTTCCACCGATATCAGCATCTCCATAGTGAGGACCTTTTTCAAGAATTTCTTTTAATACGGCAGCACTAACTTCTTTTTTATTTAAAAAGAAATTTAGGTAAGGTCCAACAACCTCAATTTTTTCAACGATAGGGGAACGAACCGTTTCTCCCAATTCAGTTGCAATTTGTTGAGGCGCCTTACGAAAAGCTTTTGCTAAAGCAAAAGCAGGGAACGCAATATCACCATGTTCTGCAGATTTCGGATTTTCTAATAAACTGACAATTTTTTCAATTGGTAATGCATCACCAATTTGCTCTTTTAAAGCTTGTGCAACACTTAATTTATAATCCATAGTTTTTCCTCCTAGATGAACGCCTTTTGACGATCAGAATTTAGTATTTTAGACATAAAAAAAACGCCCAATTTTGATTCTATGCTAATCAAAAAAGAGACGAGGTTTCCCCGCGGTACCACTCTTGTTGCTTCGTCCAATGACGAAACCACTTGTTTTTAGATAACGGCAAACAAAACCGAATGAGCTGATGGATACAGGCGGACTGTATTTTAAACCAGCTGTATTCTCTCCGAAGTGCGGTTCCTGAAAGTTTTCATTGTTGGCTTACACCGTCCCAACTCGCTTGAAATGTTTCTTAACAGTACTCTCTTCATCATAGAGCAGATATAGTTGAACTTTATTTATTATAGCAAATTGTCTAGGAGAATACCATTCTTTTTGAATAATAGAATTTTTATTCACCTTTTTGTAAAAATATCGTAAAATATAAGCGTATACAACAATTGTTTGGTATACTACAAAAGAAGAATTGTTAAATTAGAAGGAGGCCTTGCAGTATGAAAAAATCAAATCGACAATTAGCTATCAAACAAATTATCACAAATCACGACATTGCTACACAAGAGGAGTTGTTGCATTATCTCAAACAAGAAGGTGTTGAGGCTACACAAGCAACCATCTCAAGAGATATCAAAGAAATGCATTTAGTTAAAACGACATCATCCAATGGTAACGTTAAGTATACGATATTCCAAAATAATCGAATGTCTAATGAAGAAAAACTCCAATCTACATTAGGAGATGTTGTGATTCGATTGACCCAAGTACAGTTTACCAATGTATTGATGACTATACCGGGTAATGCGCATGTGGTGGCTGCATTGTTAGATGCCATTGATTTTCCAGAAATGGTTGGTACTGTAGGCGGTAATGACACTTGTTTAATTATTTCAAAAGATGAAGAAGATGCTAAAAAAATGCATGAGTATTTAAAAAGATGGATCGAAGCGTAATTTTTAAAATTTCATAGGGAGTGGATCAATCATGGAGTCTAAATTTAATTTAGCCTCATTACAAAATGGATCTGACATTCGTGGGATAGCCATAAAAACGTCAGACCATGATATAACCTTAACAGATGAAAGAATTGAAAAAATTGCTTATGGTTATGCGGTGTGGCTAAAAGAAGTAAAGCAATTAGCTATAGAAGATGAAAAAAAGCCAGTAATCGTTTCTGTAGGTCATGACAGCCGATTGTCTGCTGATCGAATCAAAACAATCTTCATAGAAGGATTAAATAACGCAGGAATAGATGTTGTAGATGTAGGACTTTCTACTACGCCTGCAATGTTTATGTCTACACAATATGACTCATACAAATGTGACGGTGCCGTTATGATAACGGCTAGTCATTTACCGTTTGAATACAATGGATTAAAATTTTTCACAAAAGACGGTGGTGCGGAACACGAAGATATCGACTTTATTCTGCAAAAATCAGACTGGGAAAATGTTACTTGGGAAAACAATCAAGGAAAAGTTTCAGAAGCTCCATTGTTGAATGATTATGCGAAAGATTTGGTTACTAAAATTCGCATTGGAATCAATGATAAAGACCATTATGAAAAACCACTAAGTGGTCGCCATATTGTTGTGGATGCAGGAAATGGTGCTGGAGGTTTTTTTGCTGAAAAAGTACTAGCTCCATTAGGTGCTGATATTAGTGGCAGTCAATATTTAAATCCGGATGGACATTTTCCTAATCATATTCCAAATCCTGATAATAAAGAAGCCATGAAAAGTATCCAAGAAGCTGTTTTGCAATATAAAGCAGATATGGGTGTTATTTTTGATACAGATGTAGATCGTTCAGCCTTAGTTGATCGTAAAGGTGACACGTTGAACCGAAACAATTTAATAGCTGTTATTTCAGCTATTCTAATAAAAGAAAACCCAAATACGACAATTGTGACAAGTTCAGCTACATCAGAACATCTAAAAACGTTTATCACGTCTCTAGGGGGCAAGCAAGACCGTTACATTACAGGATATCGGAATGTAATCAATCGTGCGATTCAGTTAAATAAAGAAGGCATACAAACCAGTTTAGCTATTGAGACAAGCGGACACGCAGCACTTCAAGAAAACTATTTTCTAGATGATGGTGCATACTTAGTGGCAAAAATATTAATGGCCGATGCGAATTTGAAAAAAGAAGGAAAAGACTTCTCAGATTTGATTACTTCTTTAAAACAACCTGTTGAAACGGATGAAGTTAGGTTTAAAATTTTACCAGAAGATATCCAGGTGATAGGTAAGAAGGTTATGGAAGATTTCAGTAACTTTATTGAAAATGAAACCGATTTGACAGTTGAGCTTACCAATTTAGAAGGTGTACGAGTAAACACCTCCGGACAGTATGGTGCTGGCTGGATGTTGTTGCGTATGAGCTTGCATGAACCTTTACTAGTTTTAAATTTCGAGAGCGATCAAGCCGGATCCATTAAAAAATTAAGAGAAACAGTTAAAGACTTTTTTTATGAACAAGTTGACTTAGATTCGTCTCGCTTGTAAATGTCAGTCAAAATGGTTTAAACTTAATAATGTAAAAATGATGGCGAAGGAAGTGTAGTAAATGGGTGAACCGTTAGTAGAAAGTATTGAATTATACAATGGAGTCAAGATACCTAAATTAGGTTTAGGATTATTTTTAATGAAAAATGAAGCTGAATTAGTGGATGCTGTTAAATATGCAGTTGAAGTAGGCTATCGTCATTTTGATACAGCTAAAATTTACGGCAACGAAGAATATTTAGCTCGTGGATTAAAAGAAGCTGGGATCAACAGAGAAGAGGTCTTTATTACTTCTAAAGTATGGAATTATGATCAAGGTTATGAACAAACAAAAGTAGCTTTTCAAGAAAGTTTAGATCGCTTAAGCACAGATTATTTAGATTTATATTTAATTCACTGGGCTGCTCCAAAATATGTTGAAACATGGAAAGCCATTGTTGAATTGTATGAAGAAGGAAAAATCAAAGCGATTGGAGTATCTAACTTCCAAATTCACCATCTTGAAGAACTTAAAAATCAGGGATTGATGCAACCAATGATCAACCAAATAGAAACACATCCTGAATTCCCACAAAATGAATTACATGAATACATGAAGGCAAATGGTATCATTCATGAAGCATGGGGTCCTTTAGGCCAGGGGAAATCTGACCTACTAAATCATCCGATCCTATTAGAAATCGGTCAAAAATATTTCAAGACTCCTGCACAAGTGATTATCCGTTGGCATTTAGAACGAGGAGAAGTTGTTATTCCAAAATCAGTTCATGAAAATCGTATTTTAGAAAATAGCGATGTATTTAACTTTTCTTTAACAGCAGAAGAGATGGAACAAATTAATTCATTAGAAACTGGGATAAGATATGGCAGTGACCCTGATGATCAAGAAAGATTATTAGAAACGTCCATCAGACCAGTATAAAAACAAAAAAATAGACGTAAGCAGAATCTGCTTACGTCTATTTTTTTGTTTATTCAGATGTAATAGGATTCCAATGCCAGCTAAAACCGTCTTTTTCTAACAAGGCATCACTTTCTTTTGGACCCATGGAACCACTTGGGTAACTTGGAAGATCCGTTTTATCTTGATCCCATTCTTTACGAATAGCATCAACGAATTTCCAAGAAGAAGCTACTTCATCCCAATGCGTAAAGTTTGTTGCGTCACCATTTAAACAGTCAAAAATCAATTTTTCATAAGCTTCAGGACTATTTGCAACTGTTTCGGCTGAATGCTTGTGCTTAAGATTAAACGTTTCTGTTTCTAAGCCAATCCCAACTTTTTTTGTATTTAATTGAAGTGAGAATCCTTCAGTTGGTTGAATGAAAATGGTCAATACATTTGGTGGCAAATCTTCTTCAATATCTGCACTAAATAAATTTAAAGGAACATTTTTAAAGACAACATTGATTTGTGTGCCTTTTTCCGCCATTCTTTTACCCGTTCGAATATAGAAGGGAACACCTTTCCAACGGAATGTATCGATCAGGACTTTACCTGCAACGAACGTTTCTGTTTGAGAATCTTCTGCAACGTTTAGTTCGTTTTGGTACTTATTCAATAAACTATCGTCGGTAGTGCCAACATTATATTGAGCACGAACAAAATTTTCTTTCACTTCTTCAGAGCTGAAAAGGCGAACAGCTCGTAAAGCTTTAATTTTTTCATTACGAATATCTATGTCTGTAAGTTTTGCAGGGGGCTCCATTGCCAGGAGAGAGACAATTTGCAAAATATGATTTTGTACCATATCTCTTAAAGCACCGCTTTTATCATAATAACCGCCACGTTCTTCAACGCCTAAAGATTCGCTTAACGTGATTTGAATATTATCGATGTAGCGATTATTCCACATAGATTCAATCATGTTATTTGCAAAGCGAACAGTAGAAATATTTTGTACCATTTCTTTGCCTAGATAATGATCTATACGGAAAATTTGATCTTCATCAAATACTTCTCGGAGTTGTTCGTTTAAAATAGCAGCACTCTCATAGTCATGACCAAACGGTTTTTCAATAATCAAACGATTGAATCCATTAGTTGATACCAATCCTTGTTGGTTTAATTGTTGAGTGATCGTTCCAAAAAAATTAGGAGACATAGCTAAATAAAATAAACGATTGCCATTGATTTGGTAGCGGTTATCTAATTCTTCGGCTAATTTTTTTAAGTTGACGTAATGTTCTGCATCATTAACATTATGTGATTGATAGTAGAAGTGGCTGGCAAACTCAGTTGCAGCTTCTTCTGAAATAACTAGGTCACTTATCGTTTCCTTAATAATTTCTCTATAATAGTCATTCGTCCATTCTCTTCTAGCAGTTCCGATTACAGCAAAATGTTCGTTCAAGAATCCTTTTTTATATAAGCGATAAAGAGACGGATACAATTTTCTCTTTGCTAAATCTCCGGTTCCTCCAAAGATTGTAAATAAAACATTCTGTTCAGTTGTCATCTATCTTTATACCCCTCTTCTAGAACAAAGACGTTCATCTTTTCTAAAACTATTGTACTGGTTTCTGCTTTTAGAATCAATCATTCGTTGATTCTTTCTTTTAAAAAGTAAGAGCTCTTATTACACATTTTTAGTTTGTTCAATTAATAGTATACAATAGTACACAAAGAATGACGACTTACTGGTTTAAAAAGGTGAGAATTTTTCTTCTCAAATAGTGCAACGATGATGCACGTTATTCCATTACATTAAATTGTTGACAATGGCTTCAAAATTACTATAATAAAGACTGTTAATCAAATCATACAATTAAATAAGCCTATCAAATAGGGGAGTAGCTAACATATATTATGTGTTTAAATCAACTAGTCTGTGTTAGTAAAACACTGGTTTAAACTTAAAAAGCAAGACCTATGCGTAATCTCACAAGATTACGTATAGGTCTTGCTTTTTTGTATGGTTTTAAAACAGACATCTGGATATGGAAGGAACGGAACAGAAAAATGGAAAATAAATTAACCACTAAACAAAAAAAGAGCCTATCTATTTCAGGATTGTTAGTAACACTAGGAGTTGTCTACGGGGATATCGGTACCTCTCCGTTATACGTTATGAAAGCTTTAATAGAAGGCAATGGGGGACTAGTTTCCGTTACAGATGAATTTGTTTATGGAGCGTTATCTTTAGTATTTTGGACACTTACGTTATTGACAACAATTAAATATGTCATGATTGCTCTAAGAGCCGACAACCATGGAGAAGGCGGTATTTTTTCGCTTTATGCTTTGATTAGAAAAAAGGCGGTTTGGTTAATTATACCGGCCATCATAGGAGGGGCAGCTCTCTTAGCCGATGGGATATTAACGCCTGCAGTTACCGTTACGACAGCAATTGAAGGTCTAAGAACGATTCCTGCTTATGTTGCATTTTTTGGAACAGGTCAAGAAACGGTAATTATGATTACGCTAGTTGTTATCACTTTTTTATTTTTAATTCAACGTTTTGGAACTGAATTGATTGGTAAATTTTTTGGACCCTTAATGTTTCTTTGGTTTTTTATGATTGGCACAATCGGGTTAGTAAACGTCGTGGGAAACTTTGATATTTTTCGTTCACTTTCACCTGTGTATGGAATTAAATTTTTATTTAGTGAAAACAACAAGGCTGGGTTCTTGATATTGGGCAGTGTTTTCCTAGCAACGACCGGAGCGGAAGCCTTGTATTCTGATTTAGGACATGTAGGTCGTAAAAATATCTATTTAACTTGGCCATACGTTAAAATTTGTTTGTTATTAAGCTATTTAGGACAAGGGGCTTGGCTTTTAGATGTTAAAGATAATGAACAGCTGCAAGCGATAAAAGGGTTTAATCCTTTTTTTGAAATAATGCCCGATTGGTTTAGAATGGTAGGGGTAACTGCGGCAACATTAGCAGCAATTATTGCTTCACAAGCGTTAATATCAGGGTCATATACGTTGGTTTCTGAAGCCATAAAGCTAAAGTTATTGCCCCGTTTGAAAACCATTTATCCATCAAGTTCTAAAGGTCAATTGTATATTCCAGTTGTCAATACGATTTTATGGTTATCTTGTTTAGGAGTCGTTTTATATTTCAGAAATTCAGAGCACATGGAAGCAGCTTATGGACTAGCCATTACCATTACAATGTTAATGACGACTATACTGTTGTTTAATTACTTAATTGTTAAAAAAGTCCCTAAAGTACTGGCAGGCATGATGATTATTTTCTTCGGTGTACTTGAAGTCATATTTTTCATTTCAAGTATTTCAAAATTTTTCCACGGCGGATTTGTAACCATCATTATCGCAGCGACTATTTTAATGGTCATGGTTATATGGCACAAAGCAAATCAAATTGAGCAAAACATTGTAAGAGAAGTGAGTCTTTTAGATTACAAAGATCAACTAAGCAAACTTCGAGTTGAAGAGTCAATTCCTTATTATGCCACTAATCTCGTGTACCTTACGAGCAAAGAAACTGCGGGTATGATTGATAATGAGATTATTTATTCAATATTTGATAAGCAACCAAAACGTGCAGCTATTTACTGGTTTGTAAACGTTCTTGTAACAGATGAACCCAGAACAATGGAGTATACTGTAGAAACCTTTGAGACAGATTTTATTATTAAAGTTCAATTGCGTCTTGGTTTTAGAGTTCCTCAACAAGTGAGTACCTATTTGAGACAAATCATCATAGATCTTATGGCAGATGGGACAATTGAGAAACAACCCCAACATTGGGCTACGAATAATTTTAATCAAGATATTGGCGATTTTTGTTTTGTATTGGTTCGTGAAGAACTTTCTGTAGATTCTGAACTATCTCGTAGGGGTCATTTTATTATGTCAGTCAAATTAGCAATAAAAAAAGTTTCTGTTTCTCCAATAAAATGGTTTGGACTTGAATACACAGACGTAAAAATTGAACACGTTCCATTATTGCTTGGAAACCGTAAAAAAACCAAATTGGAACGAGTTACCACAAAAAAATAAAGAAGCCTTCAAGCAAAGAAGCCTACGGAAGAAAGTAACATTCTACGAAGGCTTCTTGTTTGCATTGAAAGAGAATTTTGAAAGCATATATATTTAAGTAACGAATGCTTCAATTTTATGGTATAATACAAAAGATGCAAAAGAGTATCAAGAGAAATGAGGCGATAAAATGGAACATACCTTTGAAAAGTTTGGGTTACAACCCTTTTTAATTGACGCAATAAATGAAATTGGTTTTACAAAACCAACTGAAGTACAAGAAAAGCTTATACCAGCTATTAAAAGTGGGAAAAGTGTTATTGGTCAATCACAAACGGGTTCAGGAAAAACTCATACATTTTTACTTCCATTACTAAACAAAATTGATCCATCACGCAAAGAAGTGCAAGTGGTGATCACTTCTCCTAGTAGAGAATTAGCAGAACAAATTTATCAAGCAGCACTTCAATTAGTTGAAAAAGCTCCTACTAAAATCATTGTACAAAATTTTGTAGGTGGAACAGATAAAAAACGACAAATGACTAAATTAGCTGGAGTTCAACCACATGTTGTAATTGGAACACCTGGAAGAATTCTAGATTTAGTATCTGAAAAAGCTTTATTGATTTATACATCTCCAGTTTTGGTTATTGACGAAGCAGATATGACGTTAGATATGGGATTTTTAACAGATGTTGACCAAATCGCAAGTAAGTTACCAGAAAAGTTGCAAATGCTTGTCTTCTCAGCGACTATCCCAATTAAATTGCAACCGTTTTTGAAAAAGTATATGTCTAATCCATTATTTGAACAAATTCAGCCTAAAGAAATTATTTCGCCAACGATTGAAAATTGGCTTATTTCTACAAAAGGGAAAAACAGAATTGATGTTATTTATGAATTATTGACAATAGGACAACCGTATTTGGTCATGATCTTTGCAAATACGAAAACTAAAGTTGATGAATTAGCGGATGGTCTTAAATCCAGAGGGATCAAAGTAGCTAAGATTCATGGAGATATTCCTCCACGTGAAAGAAAACGTGTAATGAAACAAGTACAAAATCTTGAATATCAATTTGTTGTTGCAACTGATTTAGCTGCACGTGGTATTGATATTGAAGGTGTTTCACATGTAATCAATGCTGAGATTCCAAGAGACCTTAGCTTCTTTATTCACCGTGTTGGTAGAACTGGAAGAAACAATCTTAAAGGAACAGCCATCACTTTGTATGCTCCAAGCGATGAAAACTTAATTGTAGATATTGAAAAATTAGGGATTCCTTTTGAACCAAAAATGATTCAAAAAGGGGAAATAGTAGATACGTATGACCGTAAACGTCGTACGACTCGTGAAAATACCTCTACTGATACCGTTGATCCTAGACTGAAAAGCATGATCAGTCAAACAAAGAAAAAAGTAAAACCAGGCTACAAGAAAAAAATGTCACGTGCTATCAAAGAAAGCAGCGACAAGAAACGTCGTGTTGAACGTCGTAGCCAAGCTAACGCAATCAAAAAAGCGAATAAGAAAAAATAATTGCAAAAAAGGAGTTGAGAATGATTCTCAACTCCTTTTTAATATCCGTTTTTAAGGTATACGTTTCGTTTTAGGCAGTACTCGAATAGCTAAATAATAGATGAATAAAGTTACAACTGTCTTGATTTCCAGTTGAAAAGCAGGCATTAAATTAATACTATTTAATAGTGCCATGAATAATGTTGGCAACGTAGAAGCAACTAGTACGATTTTCCAATTGTCGCCAAATTTCAACTTTCTTCCAGTAAGGATAGAGAGTATATTTGCAAATAACGTGTAGAGTAAAGTATACAAAAATGTAATAAAAAGAGTGGATAACCATACCAGAACAAATGTAATAAATGGCAAATTAATACCAAATGCCTGAACATTTAAAATAAGGTCAATAAATGTTTCGCTCGTTAAGCCATTTAACTGAGCATATGGCAATTGAATAGGGTAATCTGGAAGAACAAAATAAAGACTGTCTTCTAAAAAAGCAATGCCTAATAAGTTTGCAACTAAATCTTGTTCTACATCTTCAATGGTTCTTTCTCCGTTTGGGTCAAAGGTGAAAATAATCGAATTCGTTTGATAAATATAACTTTTTACAGGTTCAGATGTAACAAGTTGATTATTTTCTATAGTAAATGATGGAATGCTTTCTGCAATAATTTGGCCATCTCGACTAAAATTATTGATTATTTGATTGCTTTGTATCCAAATTGGAATAGTTGCGATAAAAGCGATAAATAAAAAATAAAGAACTACTTTTCTCTTTTTTAACGTGATTGCTTGCGCTAAATTTTCTGGATGAAGCAATGAATCTTTAACCAAAGTTATGAATTGAATAATAATCTCTCCTGACTTGATAAAACGAATGATTTTTCTATTACGTACTAAATAATGCTTAATTTTATTGTAGCGGTTAAATTTAATAAACTCAATAGGCTACAGGTACTAAAAAGTAATTGTGTTATTTTTTTCTAAAAATAACTACCTGAATACTTTGTGTTTTTTATTGAAAGGTGTTACATTTATTAGGGAAAGCCTAAAAAAAGATAATTGGAGGAATTGATTATGACATACGAATTACCAAACTTACCTTATGCATATGATGCATTAGAACCACATATCGATCAAGCAACTATGGAGTTTCATCATGATAAACATCATGCAACATATGTTGAAAAAACAAATGCTGCTCTTGAAAAATACCCAGAGTTAGCTGAAAAAACAATTGAAGAATTAGTAGCAGACTTAAATTCGGTTCCTGAAGAAATTCGTACAGCTATCCGTAACAATGGTGGCGGACATGCTAACCACAGCTTCTTCTGGGAAATTCTTTCACCAAATGGTGGCGGAGAACCAACTGGAGCGTTAAAAGAAGATATTGAAGCAACTTTTGGAAGTTTTGACAAATTCAAAGAAGCAATTGAAACTGCTGGAGCTGGCCAATTTGGTTCAGGTTGGGCATGGTTAGTTCTTAATAATGGTAAATTAGAAGTAACTTCAACAGCTAATCAAGATTCACCATTAACAGATGGAAAAACACCACTTTTCGGAGTAGATGTTTGGGAACACGCATACTACTTAAACTACCAAAACAAACGTCCTGCTTATTTAAAAGCAGTATGGAATGTTGTTAATTGGAATGAAGTAGCAAAACGTTACGAAGCAGCTAAATAAATTTTTGATTTAAAAAGACAAGCACTCATGTGTTTGTCTTTTTTTCTATAGAGTATTACGTTACGAAATTTTGTAACCGCTATCTTTTGTGGTAGAATTTAGATGTAAAAATAGGAACGCCTTAATCAGTGAGGAGTGGTGAAATGAATAAACGGTTCATTGGTGTCTACCCGTCTATAGAATCATTGATAGAAAAAATAAACAAACTTTTGGGTGAGGGGCAAGCGATTAACCAAATGACACTTGTTACAAACAAAGAAAAAGAAGCCATTTTACATGAATTCCAAATGGCTGTTCCGCCTTATGAAAATCGTCCAATTCTGTTAGAAAAAGCAACTTGGTTGGTTCACCACACAGAAACTGATGATATTTTCTCTTTAGAAAAATATGGATTATCAGTAAAAGAAGAACAAGAACAATATAACAAAGCAATGTCTAAATTAGAGTATGTTTTGTTGTTAGGTGAGAATTCAGACAAGGATTATTGGTACCCAAAAAAACGCTTAGGCCAACCCATCACAAATATTGAAGGAAATAAAGAGTTTAATCATCAATCTGATTTTATCAATTCAGGTTCAGCGAATAGCGATATTACCAGTCCGCGATATAATGGTACGTATAATAATCAACCATGGTTTGCACCGAATTCAGATAATGATACCACCAGACGATGAAAAAATTTAAAACTTTCAAAAAAGTAATCTTAGGTTAAATTAAAGAAACCCAGTTCCAAAAACGGAACTGGGTCTCTTTAATTTATGGAGAGATAGAGGATGATTGCAGCCGTGTAAAGGACTCAATGCGAATGACAAACCATTATTGCTTCAGTGATTCCGCTTTGATTGAGGCTTAAAAGATTGAAGCAAGTTTAAAATTAGACAATTAAAACGCCTAACATATTGGCGATGATCAGAGCTTGACCAGCATTTAGTTTGCATCCTTTTACTAAATTAATGGACAAAGATAAGTTTTCAAATTCAGAATCGCTAAAATTTAATCCATTGAGGTTGGTTTGCATAATAGACAGTTGATTTAATTGACACCTTACAAAATCTAGTTTTTTCCAAGTCACTTCAAAAAATTCACTTTCGACCAGTGAACAGTCTTGGAAACGAACTTGCTTCATTGAAGCATAATTGAAAGAACTGTAATTCCCGATGCAATGGTCAAATTGAGTGTCAACGATAGATGATTCAGCAAAGTTGGTGCCCAGAAATTTGGTATCTTTGAAAGTTGTCCGATGGAAGATAGCACCAATCCATTCATTGTTACTAATGTTGCATCCTTCAAACGTAACATCTAAACATTCAAAACGAGTAAATTGGCAATGTTCAAATGTCACATTAACAAAAGAAACATGTTGGAAGCAGATATTTTCTAAGTGTTTATTGGACAGGGTACAGTCTCTAAATTGACAATTTGTGTAGTAAGCTTCATCATCGATTTCAGAAAAATACGTAGTTGTTAGATTGCTAGGTATTCTAGGTTGAGCTATTTTTATTGATGTATTCATTAGTTTCCACCTTTAAGTTTTTTTAAAGAAAAGACTTGTAACGAAAATTAGCATTGCCGAAAGGAGTGTTAAAATGGTTCCTTCAAAAAATAAAGGTGTCGTATAATTAAATTCAACATCGTGTTTACCTTCAGAGATAGGAATAACTAACAAACTGTCTAAAGCTTTTTTCGTTTGAATAGGAATACCATCAACTTTGACAGACCAACCTGCACTATACGGAATAGTAGTCATTAAGACTTCTTGGTCTTGTTGAATAGCTACAGAACCTTTAAAAGACGTGTTGTTATATTCCTCAATAGTTATACCACCAGCTTTTAAAGATTGGATAGCTGACTCAAATGCAGTTGAATTTAAACGATACAGTTGAAAGTCTTTTAAACGTATCGTAGATTCTTCTAATTCAATTTTAAATGTAAGCGTATCTCCTTTATTTTGACTGGCTATATTTAAAACTAACTGATCTCTATACGTTTCATACTGAGTGAACGGTTCTCCATTTAAAAATAAATTAACATCTTCTTCCTTAATATTGGGGCTAAGCGTTAAATAGAAGGAATCATTCGTTTCAGGTGTAAATTGAAAACTCACAGATGCATCGTTATTCAGAACTTGTTTCCGGTAAATCTTCTCGTTAAGAGCATCAGATAGGGTCACATTTTGGTATACGGTACTATCAAAATCGCTAGGCACAAAGAACTGCTCTGTAACTCGATCATCGATCAAAGCTTGTAAAATCGCTTCTTGTAACTGAATCGGCTGATCCTCTTTTAAAGAAACGTCTAAGATAGAGCCAGAACTTCCAAAAGCAATTGGTAATGCATTGGGGTTTTCGTAAATAAATGTCTTATCTGTTTCACCAATTTGTGTATAAGAGCGTAAATCAGGTTTTGTCTGCATAGCATTTAGTTCAAATTCTTCTTTTTTAGCTTCTGAAACAGAAGGAATCAGTAAAGAATCTATTAATGATGGTACTTGTTGCGTCCGATTAAAAGACTCTTTCAATCGGGTACTTTTGACGCCTAAAGGTTGATTGGTTTCCACAAGATAAAGATCATTTTTTTCGCTCATATAATATTGAATATTAAATAAAGCATCAGTTACCAGCGTTCCGTTAGAGTAGGCAAGAAAACCATCTCCTACAGGAAAACCAAGACTACCAAATAATGCAGGTATCGTTCGTTCGAAAGTTGAACTGAAATGAGTTACACTCGGATAGTCAGCTTGAAAACTATCATTTTTTGTTCGTAAAAATGTTTTTTCTACTCGATAAAAATTATCGTCCATATCTTGAATGGCATCAATACTATCATCAAGTCCGGTTTGATAAACCGTAAAGCTGTCTTGATCGACATAACTCAAACGCGATAAATCAATTTGAGCATTGACACCCATTTCTACTACGGTGAGAAGAAACAGCGCAGCAGGTAGCCAAACGTAATGTTGGGGTTTGATGATAAAGAAAAAAATCACCATACAGGTAAAAAGAATCGTTAAAACAATTTGTTCTGTATAAATAAAATCAAATTCTCTAGTATAAACGTAAAAGCTTGCTAATGCAGTTAACAGCATGCTGACAAGTGTACTAATAGGTCGCATGCCTTCGTAATGCATAAAACTTCTAAATCCATTAATTAACATAAAGAAGCAAACCACAAATGAAAATCGATAAGGGTACCAGATAGGGTATTGCATAGCATGCCAGATTTTATTGAAAGCTTCTAAATTCATAGAAACAACAAATAGAATCATCATCACTAAGGCTGTCAATCGTTCTTTTTTTGAAAAGTATTGGTTAAAGAAGTAACATAAGAATGAGACAAGCGCTAAGCTGCCAATAAATAAATTAGGATAACCAGAAGGCATTTGATCAAAATTAAATGCGCCAATAAATAATTTGGATAACATTTCTGGAAACGGATAGGCTAATTCCCAATCAAATTCGAATTTCGTGTAGCTGGCTTTGCTTTCCATAAGAGAATGGAAAGTTGGCAGCAATAAAATACCTGCTAATCCTGCTCCTAATAGAGAATGCCAAATGAATAATCCAATTGAAGTGAGCATGTCTATAAACTTGGTTTTCCATCGAGTACTATTTGGATAAGAAACACCGGTCAAACGAAAAATGAAATAACAAATTAGAAAGAGACAAATCATATAAGCAATGTAATAATTTGCGAATAACATCAGTCCAAGAAAAAGAGAGTAAAGCAACCCTTTTTTTTCAGCAATCAAGTGTTCAAGCCCTATCACAATAAGCGGTAGAAAAATGAGGCCGTCTAGCCACATGATATTTAATTGATTAACAATCGTGTACCCCATTAAAGCGTAACTAATTGAAAAGGCGGCTAAGATAAAACCTGTTCCACTGAACGATTTTTTTAATAAATAGCCAAAACTTAACCCTGCTAAACTAATCTTTAAAAGAGTCAAGCAAGTCACTGCTAACGTGACCTGAGTATGCGGAAAGAGTAAAAATAATAAATTAAAAGGACTAGTCAGGTAATAGGCCCATAACCCTACCATATCTCCGCCGATAGCTTTAGAAAAAGAATAAAAGAATGTCGTTGGATCATCAAAAAAAGTTTGTCGATAATACGAATAAAAATCAATGTATTGTTGTCCTAAGTCGACTGTTAGTAGAGAATCATTTCCAAAAGGGTAGACGCCTTGAAAAATATAAATGAGCGCCATCGTAAAGAAAGGAACAAAAAAAGCTAACAACAAGGGCCATTGTTTTTGAATAAAGGTCTGCATTGTTTTTTGCATCAGTTTCAACTCCATTTACGATCTAGTAATTCTTTCAAGTACTAGAATAGCATAGAATGAGATGAAATAATTAAAGTTTTCTTTAATCAGTAGTTAATTCAAAACAAATTTGATACAATGAGACAAGTAATTTGAACAGGAAGGTGTCTTTTTTGAAAACAATTAAAAATAATAATAAGAAGAAAAAATCGCATATTCCTTTTCGGTTGAATTTTTTATTTTTCACGGTCTTCCTACTATTTGCTATGTTGATTCTTAGATTGGGTTACTTGCAAATTGTTAAAGGTGAAGAATTTGAAACAGAAGTTCAGCGAACGGAGACTACTTTGGCAACTGGAACCGTCCCTAGAGGTGAAATTTACGACAGCCAGCACCGTAAATTAGTCGGAAATGAAGCTCTTCAAGCGATTACTTATACAAGAGGCCGTGGTGTTTCTAGTGAAGATATGGCAAAAATTGCTGTGAATTTAGCGAAGTACATCGAAATGCCGAATGTTACGGAATTTGAACAAGATAGTGATTTTGATTTGTCAAAACGAGATTTAAAAGATTTTTGGATTGCTCTAGATGAAGACAAAGTGAATAAACGCATCAGCGATGAGCAAAAGGAATCTTTAAGCGGGGCAGAACTTTATCAACTTCAAGTCGATAGTGTAACAGATGAAGATATTCAATTTACAGAGGAAGAACAAGAAGCGGCAGCTATTTTTAAACGAATGAATGGCGGTTACGCTTTATCAACAATCAACGTTAAAAGCGAAAATGTAACGAATGACGAAATCGCAAAAGTAAGTGAAAATCTTTTGGCATTACCAGGAATCGATACCGGTACGGATTGGGTCAGAACTTATCCGGAAAAAGATATGCTTAAAAGTATTTTAGGAAATGTTACAAGTGAAGCTGAAGGTCTTCCTGAGAATAAAGCAGCGACTTATTTAGCACAAGGATACGCACGCAATGACCGAGTCGGAAAAAGCGATTTGGAACTGCAATATGAAGAAGTATTAAGTGGTTCGAAATCAAAATCAGAAACGGAAACAAATCAAAACGGAGATATCGTCAATACAATTCAAAGTTATGTTGGTGAAAAAGGGGATAACCTTGTTTTAACAACTGACATGGACTTTCAAAAAATTGTTCAAGAGATTGCTAAGGAATCTTTAGCTACTGAAAGTGAAGGGCTGAATGACAGTATATATGTTGTGGCAGCTGATCCAAACAATGGTGAAATATTAGCGATGACCGGTCAAAAACGGAATGCAGAAACCGGCGAAATTGAAGATTATACTTTGGATATCATTAATTCAAGTTTCCAAATGGGTTCTGTAGTCAAACCGGCAACTGTACTAGCTGGATATATGGATGGAGCAATCACGCTAGCAGATAATACGTTAGTTGATGAACCATTATATATTAAAAGTTCTCCTACTATTAGTTCAGTATTTAACCGCTCTGGTAGTGTCGCAGTAAACGATATTACGGCATTGGAACGTTCTTCTAATGTTTATATGTCAAAAATTGCTTTGCGAATGGGTGGAGAGTACGATTACTATAGAAATATGGCTTTGGACATCGATTATCAGGCAGTTATAAAAAAATTAAGAAATTACTATGCTCAGTTTGGATTAGGTGTGAAAACGGGAATTGATTTACCTGGAGAAGGTTCTGGTTTTACAGGAACAGCTGATAATCCCGGATTGGCTTTGCAATTTACATTTGGTCAATATGACACGTATACCCCAATTCAAATGTTGCAATATGTCTCAACAATTGCAAATGGTGGAAAACGTATTGCGCCTCGTTTAGTAGATGAAATCAGATCAACAGATGCAAATGGAAATATGGGTGCTATTCAAACACAACTAGAAACAGAAGTTTTGAACATTGTTGATGTTGGAAAAGAAGAATTGTCTCGTGTCCAACAAGGAATGTACCAAGTAACGAATGGGGCGAACGGTTCAGCTACAAGTTACTTTACAGGAACTGAATATACAGTAGCTGGTAAAACAGGAACTGCTGAAGCGCCTTACTATGGCAATCAAACAGACAGAATAGGAGAAATGACAACCAACCGTACTTTTGTCGGATATGCACCTTATGATAATCCTGAAATAGCGGTATTTGTTATTGTTCCCTTCTTACCAAATACGAATACCAATCACGAAAATACAATTGTTGCTCGTAAAGTTTTGGATGCTTACTTCCAAGTTGGCGACTATAAAGACCTTTCGGGTGAAATTGCTGAAAATCAAGATGAAGAAACGGAAGAATGAGAAATTTAAAAAAGATTTTACCAGATTTTTTGGTAAAGTCTTTTTTTTACAGCAATCAGAAGTGTATCTAGTAATTCTTGAATTTAAATCCTTGTTTTCCCAATTCAGCAAAATACATTGCTAAATCATTAAATTATTAAGTTTATTTTACAAAGTATTTTTTTTAACTAAGGTATGTTAAACTTGAATTTGAGATTAAAAAGAAGAGGTGAATTTGATGGACTTATGGATAATTGTGATTATCTTATTAGTCATTGCGGTTGCGTTAATTGGCTGGTCATTTTATAAAAAAGATAATGGCGAGAAAATTAAAGAAGAATTTGAAGAATTGTCTCTGCAATTGCTACAAGACATTTATAGTTTGAAAAAACGGGTTTCAGTATTAGAAGAAGAGTTAAATATTCAAGTAACAGAAACACCAACATCAGCTAAGATTCATGATGTTTTGAAGAAGCATGTAGTCAGTTTATATACGCAAGGTGTAGCAATTGAAGACATTGTTATGCAAACACGTTTATCTGAAGCAACTGTAAAAGTTGTTATCGATGAGTATGTTAAAAATAATTAATCCCTAATAAAGGAGAATAATAACATGAGTAAACCGGCATTACGTTACTTAGCAATAGGATTTTTAGTTTCTGCTATTGTTCTTGCAGGATATAGACTTTTCCTTTATGATGTTCAACCAATCGCCTCTGAAAATGAGAAGACGGAAGAAACTGTCCCAACTAAAGAAGAAATTTCCTATAAAGAAAAGTATGAAGCTTTATTAGCTGATAAGGAAGTTGCTGATTTAGAAAAAGAAACGGAAACAAGTGAAACTGCTGACGTTGAAGAAGCAACAAGTGAATCAGCGGAGAATGCCGAATCAGAATCCTCTGAACCTAGTGAGAAAAAAATTACGGTTATTATCAATGATGGCGATCCAAGTAGTGTTGCCAGTCAACAACTAGAAGAACAGGGATTGATAGATGATGCTTTTGATTTTGATGGGTTCTTAGAAGATAATAGTTACGCTGCGCTTATTCGTCCTGGTTCTTATGAAGTATCAAGTGAGATGGATTATAATGAATTAGCTAGTGTATTGATGGATAATAATTAAGTGGAAATAAAGGGCGTAAAGTAAAAAAACTTTACAACCTCTAAAAAAATGCTAGCATGTTTATACAAAAAGTGATATGATATTTAAGTCAGAAGACAACAACTATGTCTTCAAATACTGTTTAATGCTTGGAGGGAAAATCATGCGTGTAAACATCACATTGGAATGTACAGAATGTAAAGAACGTAATTACATCTCAAAGAAAAACAAACGTAACAGTCCGGACCGTGTTGAATTCAAAAAATACTGCCCGCGCGAACGTGTTGTAACTTTACATCGTGAAACAAAATAACATCTTTGTTATTTCAATTCGCAAAAAATGAGATCTATATAGATAAAGCTGAAAGGAATTCTTTCAGCTTTTTTATATGGAGAAAACTAATCTGAAGAGCATAGCATTAGGTTCAATGATGTGTATTTGATATACTAAAACCAATAAATGAAAAGGTGGTTTTGAGGATGGATAAAAGTGAAGTACATTTCAGTAATGGAACAACTGTTACTTTCAATAGTTCTGCTGAACAACTGCTAAACAAAGTAACAGATGAAGATGGAGAATTGTTAGAAAGTTTTGTCTTATTAGAAGACGAAAAAGGAATATCTTATTATTTGAATCCAGGTCAAATCGTTACTATTTCAATTCTTGAATCTGATACGAAAGAAGAAAATTCAGATTCTGAAGACAAACATACAAAAGAAAATTTAGACGCTATCAATAACTTAAGTAAAGATATCGGAAATATGGAATAAACGTATTTGCTGATGTGTTTGTTGAAGAAAAATACTGTTAAGATTTAGTTGACCACCTAAATCTTAACAGTATTTTTATATGCCTATTTTTATAATATGAACTTGAGTATTGTTGTTAAGAATAAGCAGCTTTATGCTATAATAAATAGTAGAGGTTATTTGATCAGTCTGATTTTTAACTGGTTCATTTAGTTATAGAATGGAGTTGATAGTTTGGAATACAGTACTCAAATGAAATTAAAACGTTTTTTTAGAAAACCAGTCGTAACCTATGCTCTTTTGATAATTCAAATTTTAGCATTTGTTTTAATGACTTTAGATGGTGGAAGTACTAACGTTGCTACATTAGTAAAATATGGAGCAAAGTTTAATCCATATATTGTTTTAGGAGAATGGTGGAGATTAATTACACCTATGTTCTTGCATATTGGATTTATTCATTTATTAATGAATTCAGTGATTCTATACTACTTAGGGGAACAATTAGAAGGTATGTTTGGACATTTGCGATTTGCCGGAATTTACTTGCTTAGTGGCATAGCAGGAAATCTTGCGAGTTTTGCGTTTAGTGATGCTTTATCTGCTGGTGCAAGTACAGCTTTATTTGGTCTGTTTGGATCGACTATTATGCTTGGGCAGACGTTTAAATCCAATCCAGCAATCCAGCAAATGGCAAAAAGTTTTGGTATGTTGATTATTATTAATATTGTATTCGGAATATTTAGTTCCTCTATTGATATGGCTGGACATTTAGGAGGTTTGTTAGGGGGCTTTTTGCTTGCCACAGCCATCAGTGTGCCTAACCCACTTAAAATATGGCGGAATAAGCGCTTGATATATGGCGGACTGTTTCTATTAATGGTTATTGTTCTAGCTTATATAGGTTACCTCAATACCGCTGTCCCTCTATTTGGACTGTAGGGAGTGGAGCAGTGAGAACTTTATATGATGTGCAGCAATTATTGAAACGCTTTGGTATTTATGTATATATTGGAAAACGAATTTGGGATATTGAATTAATGATGGTTGAATTAAAAAAATTACACGAAAATGGGCTGATAGAAAATGATGAATATTTGCCCGCTTTACTGATTTTAAAACAAGAGCATCGTAAAGAAGAACAATCAAAAGAATAATAAGTTGAATGCGGAGGAAGAAGTATTATGACAAAAAAAATCATTGGAATCGATTTAGGTGGAACAACTGTAAAATTTGCAATTTTAACAAGTGAAGGGGATATTCAACAGAAATGGAGCCTTGTAACCGATTCAACGGAAAATGGATCACGAATTGTTCCGGCAATTGTTGAATCAATCAATGAGCAGCTTGAAAAATATCAATTAACTCCAAGTGATTTCATTGGCATTGGAATGGGATCCCCAGGAACAGTCGATCGTAAAGCCGGAACCGTTATTGGTGCGTACAACTTGAATTGGAAAACAAGCCAGCCAGTTAAAAAATTAATCGAAGAGGGCACTGGAATTTCTTTTGCTATTGATAATGATGCAAATGTAGCGGCTCTTGGAGAACGCTGGAAGGGTGCTGGAGCAAATGAAGAAGATGTTGTCTTTATCACTTTAGGAACCGGTGTTGGTGGAGGAATTATTGCTGGCGGCCGTTTGATTCATGGTGTTGCTGGTGCAGCAGGAGAAATTGGACACATTACAGTTAATCCAGAGGGGTATGACTGTACATGTGGAAAGAAAGGTTGTCTGGAAACTGTAGCAAGTGCTACAGGAGTTGTACGTTTAGCTAGAGATTTTTCGGAAGACTACGCTGGAGAATCACAGTTGAAATACAATATTGACGATGGTCAATTAATAACAGCCAAAGATGTTTTTGATTTTGCAAAAGAAAATGACAAATTAGCTGTTCGAGTTGTCGAAAAAGTAGCTTACTTTTTAGGTTTGGCTTGTGCAAGTGTTGCAAATACATTAAATCCATCTACAATTGTAATTGGCGGAGGCGTTTCTAATGCTGGAGTATTTTTAATTGATCAAATCAAAACTTATTTTGATCAATTTACTTATCCAACTATTCGTGAAACGACAAAAATTAGATTAGCTGAATTAGGAAACAATGCAGGAGTAGTTGGAGCCAGTTCATTAATCAAAGAACATTTGAATGGAACTCTTTGATTTAATCATTCTTTTTAGCTATTGAAAAGTAAAGTTATACTGAATAAAAAGACGACTTCGGTAATTTAAAGAAGTCGTCTTTTTATTCATTTAAAAGTGGGATTTTGTATGGGGATACATTCGTTGATGTTGTTATATAAAGGTTAATGAGTGTTTAAACGTATAGCGTATGTTATAATCTAACGAGATGATGAGAATGCTTTCGAGAGGGAGAATCCTAAATAAGTCAAAAATAAGGTGATTAGAATGAAAAGAAAAAAGAAAAAGTATATCATTTTTAGCTTAGTTATTTTACTTTTTTCCGCGACCTTATTTTTAATAAGTTGCACTAAAAAACAATCAACTGAAGCTCCTGACCCAGAAAAAAATCCTTTGTCATATAAGGAAATCCCAATAGAGTATGAAAGTTTTAGAAAAGTAATCGGATGGATGTCAGATGAAGAGGTTTTGCTGCACACTGGTGAAATTAATAATGACAGTTTATCTATTTTTAATATTTTTACAGGTGAGAACAATCCTGTCTATGAAGCAGATGGCATTATTTTAACCGCTGTTATTTCAGAAGATCAGCAACAAGTGTTGATTCAAGTTGTTGGTGAAGATGGTGGAGAATTAAGAATAGTTGACCTAAATGGAACAGTTGTACAAAAATTACCCTTAGTAACCAAAGGATTTGTTAACGTAAATTGGAACCCGGCAAATCAAAATCAGATATTCATTTCTTATTATCAGTCAGAAGAAAAAATAGCTGTTGGCAATTGGAATGTTGAAACTAATGAAGTTGTACCCGTTCCTTCTGCTTCGCTGACACCTTCTTGGTATTCTTCTAATTTGTATCTATATGTAGATAATAAAGATGATTTTTCTCTTGAAACAGGTGATCTTTATATGGGGGATACTCGAACGAATGAATCTTTACGATTAAAGAATCAGGTTTCTGGTTTTTTTGTTCATGAAGATACGTTTATTACCTACACACCTTCAGATTTTTCAGATGATGAATTACTCTTGAACTACCAATATCCTTTTATGGTGGATCAGTCATTTATGACAATCCCTAAAGTAACCATGAACGATCGTCTTGTTTTTCCTTATTTAAGTCAGGCTGCAAGAGATACACCCGTTTATGGAGTTTTTGCAAAAGAATCGGTGAAATTAGAACTTGGAACAGGGGATTTTGAATTTGGGCAATTGGATTTTGATGGAAAGACGATTAAGTCTATTTTGGATCTGCCAGATAATGCTCCGATTTCCGTGTCAGAAAATGGCAAGTATAGCTTATATGGTTGGCGTTTTGAAAGTATTTTAGATTTAGAAGCGCAAAAAATCTATTCGTTGATCAGTATGCCTAATTAAGTACATCATAAATTCTGTAAAAAACAATGGCAATAAAAAAAGCTAGTAAAAGACGCCGTTCTTGTGTACAATTATCCCTGTAGAAAGAGTTGAAAGGGGTAAGTAAGAATTGGATATAGGTCAATTGATTAATATAGTTTTATGGATCATCATTATTGTATGGGCAGGTTACGAAATTTATAGTTATTTCAGACGTAAAAATGCTTCAATTGAATTAACAGAGGAAGATTTTAAAAAAGACATGCGAAAAGTTCAATTAATTGATGTCCGTGAGAAAAAAGATTATGATGCAGGGCACATTTTAGGAGCTAGAAATATTCCTTATTCGACTTTAAAAACACGTATCGTTGAAATTAGAAAAGACCAACCTGTTTATCTTTATGATCACAATAAAGCAGTTAGTTTACGAGCAGCTGTTCGTTTGCGTAAGGAAGGCCACACGGATATTCACCATCTTAAAGGCGGTTACCGTGATTGGACTGGAAAAACGAAAGCAACACAATAATATATAAAATAAACGATTGAATTTAATAGTCAAAAAAACTTCCGCTAATAAGTTATTAGCGGAAGTTTTTTGCTTAATCTTCGTCTTTTATATCAATGTCTTCAGGAATAGGTTCGTTCAAATAATCTTGTAAGTCTTTTTTATATTTTTCAATTTCCTGTAAATATAAATTGAATTGTTCTTTATAGATTAAAAGGGTTTCGCCATCTGACAAGGTGCGAATCTGTTTCTCCCGAATAAGACGTGTAATATCAGTGATGGACAGGTCTAAATATTCTGCGGTTTCTTCAATCGTTAAATACATCTCGATTCCTCCTTCTAACAGACTCTATTGTACGTTACTTTAGAGAAAAAGACGACTGTTTCATAAGATGAAATAGAGCTATCTATAGGGGATAGAATAGAAATATGCTATAATTATTAAGAATGTAAGCAATGGAGGGACTATACGTCATGAACCAAACGAAAATTATCGCTCATCGTGGAAGCAAAGGAACACATCCAGAGAATACATTAGAAGCAATCGAAGAAGCTGTTCGAGTGGGAAGCGACGGCATTGAAATTGATGTGCATTTAAGTTTAGATAAAGAAATAATTGTTATTCATGATGAAACGGTTGATCGTACAACAGATGGTAAAGGCAGAGTTCAAGATCTAACGTTAACGGAATTGAAAAAAATAGATGCAGGTAGTTGGTTTTCTCCTGAATATACTAATTGTCGTATCCCGACCTTGAAGGAAGTTTTTTGTTTCCTTGAAGAAATTGGGTACAAAGGATTGATCAATATCGAGCTAAAAACAGATTATTATGCTTACCCGGGTATTGAGAGGAAAGTACTAGCTTTTGCAGCTGGAAATAATTGGCCCTTTGCTATAGAATATTCTAGTTTTAATTATCGAACATTGATTCGATTAAAAGAAGTGGATTCTTCTTGTGAAATCGCTCTATTATTTAAGAATAATGGCGAAAATGTCGCTTTTTTAGGTTCAGATATCCCAGTCCGGATGTGGCATCCTAAGTTAAGTTGGTTCAGAAATAAGAGTCTTTTTGGAGCGCCAGAGATTCCGGTACGTGTCTGGACGGTCAATAAAAGCAAAGATATTCAATTTTGTTTAAATAAACAAGTAGCAGGTATCATTACTGATTACCCTCAAAAGGCTCTTGAAATTAGAAATAAATGGTAGTATGAAGGAGAATAGCGTGAATAAGAAAAAAATCATTATTATTGTAGGACCCACGGCTGTTGGGAAAACAAGCCTAAGCCTCTCGTTAGCTAAAGTTGTCAACGGTGAGATCATCAGCGGTGATTCTATGCAGATTTACCGCAACTTAACCATTGGAACAGCTAAAGTTTCCAAAGAAGAACAGCAAGAAATCCCGCATTACTTAATTGATGAAGTAGATGTTACAACGAGTTATTCAGTATCTGATTTTCAAAAACGAGCGCGGTTTTTGATTGAGAAAATTTCTGCTAGAGGAAAAGTGCCGATTATTGTGGGTGGTACGGGGTTGTACATTGAATCTTTGTTATATGATGTAACCTTTGGCGGCAGTGGTGATAATGATCCAGCTTTTCGTGAAGCACAGGAAGCATTAGCTATAGAAAAAGGCAATCGCTATTTATGGGAACAGTTAATTAATGTGGACCCTATTTCTGCTGCAAATATCCATTTTAATAATCGGCGACGTGTCATTCGTGCTCTTGAAGTGTATCATGTAACTGGTCAACCCTTTTCTAGTTACCAAAGTGAACGCAAAGAGAAAGAACTGCTCTATGATGCTAAAATTATTGGGTTAACGACTAACCGAGAAGAATTGTATAAGAGAATCAATCTCCGTGTAGATCATATGCTTGAAAAAGGATTGATTCAAGAAGCTGAGTGGCTGTATCAACAACAGTTGCCAGACGCCCAAGCTTCAAGGGGAATCGGGTACAAAGAATTGGTTCCTTATTTTGAAAAAAAAGCTAGTTTGCAAGAAGCGAAAGAAGCAATCCAACAGAACTCAAGAAGATACGCTAAACGTCAACTTACATGGTTTAAAAATCGATTAGACAACGTAGAATGGTTTGATTTATTGGCTTCTCCCGAAGAAGAGGAGCAAATAAAAAACGAAGTGAAAAGATTTTTAAAAGAATAAGTATAATTTTATTGTTAAAATACTAGAATAGAAGGTGAATGGAATGGAAACAAAAGAAACTGCTGAAACGGTAGAGCGTGTCATACTCGTTGGGGTGCAAACAAGAGAAAACGATCAAGATTTTCGTTATTCGTTGACAGAATTAGCACAACTAACAGAAACAGCACTTGGAGAAGTAGTAGGGGAACTTACCCAAAAAAGAGATCGAGTCGATTCACGTACCTTTTTAGGCAAAGGAAAAATGGAAGAGTTGATTTCTTTAGTGGATGAATTAGAAGCAGATACTGTTATCTTTAATCAAGGTCTAACACCTGGACAAACAAGAAACATTCAAAAACTTCTTTTGGATGATGTGAAAGTGATTGACCGTATTCAACTGATCTTAGATATTTTTGCAATGCGGGCTAAAAGTAAAGAAGGTAAATTACAAGTTGAGTTAGCTCAACTGCAATATTTGTTGCCGCGATTAGCTGGCCAAGGAATCAATTTGTCACGGTTAGGTGGAGGAATTGGAACACGTGGTCCGGGGGAAACAAAATTAGAAACGGATCGTCGTCATATTCGTGATCAAATTACTGATATCAAAAGAGATCTTGCTGAAACCGAGAAGCATCGTAGCCGCACGCGTGAACAACGTAAGGAGAGTGGAACCTTTCAAATTGGTTTAATGGGTTATACAAATGCTGGGAAATCAACGTTATTAAACAAGTTAACTCAAGCAGATACGTACGAAGAAAATCAATTGTTTGCCACCTTAGATCCGTTAACTCGTCAATTATTGTTGCCAAGTGGAATGACGGTTACATTAACGGATACCGTTGGTTTTATTCAAGATTTGCCAACCCAATTAATTGAATCCTTTAAATCAACGTTAGAAGAAACGAAGGGTGTCGATCTATTGCTGCATGTAGTAGATGCTTCTGCTGAGAATATGGCGGGACATGAACAGACGGTAGTTCAATTGTTGAAAGAATTAGGGATGGAATCTATTCCAATGATCACTGTATATAATAAAAAAGATCTCGTTGAGGGTGCATTCTATCCTTCGCTTTTCCCTAATGTTTTTATCTCAGCGAATGTTCCTGAAGATATTGATCAATTGCTGTCTGAGATCATGAATAAAATGAAAGAATTGATGGTCCCATACCGGATTGAAGTTGAAGTTAGTCATGGAGAGCAGTTAGTTCGATTAAAAAGAGAAACACTTGTTGATTCCGAAGAATACGATGAAGAAAAAAATGTTTATGTAGTAAAAGGCTATGCGAAAGCAGAGTCGAAATGGAATGGAGAGAATCAAACGTCATGAGTTGGAACAAGCACTATGCACCCGAATTAATAAAAAAAATTAAATCCGTAGAGGAAAAAATCAAGCCTATCCATGATCAGATTCATGAAATAGCATTATTCAATCAAAATAAAGTTTTGCAAAGTTTTAGAAATAAAAAAATTACGGAACAACATTTTACACCCTCCACAGGATATGGATACGATGATTTCGGAAGAGATGCTTTAGAGGGAGTATACGCTGAAGTCTTTGGAGCTGAAGCAGGTTTAGTTCGACCACAGATCATTTCTGGTACACACGCTATCTCTACGGCTTTATTTGGTGTAATGCGCCCGGGAGATGATTTGTTGTATATCACCGGGACTCCTTATGATACATTACTTGAAATCGTAGGTGTTACTGGAAATGGCATTGGATCATTTAAAGAATACCAAATGGGTTTTGATCAGGCAGACTTATTGTCAGATGGAGCAGTGGATTTCGAAACAATAAAAGAAAAAATAACTGCGAAAACAAAAATGGTCGCTATCCAACGTTCTAGGGGTTATGCAAGCAGACCGTCGTTTACAATAAGCCAGATTGAAGAAATGATTCAATATGTTAAAGGAATCAATCCAGAAATCATTGTCTTTGTTGATAATTGTTATGGGGAGTTCGTAGAAGAGCTAGAACCCATCGAAGTTGGAGCAGATTTGATGGCTGGATCATTGATCAAGAATCCAGGCGGAGGTTTAGCTAAAACGGGTGGGTACATTGTCGGAAAAAAAGAATTGATTGAAGCTTGCGGGTATCGCTTGACTACTCCTGGTATTGGTAGAGAAGCTGGGGCCTCTTTATATAGCTTGCAAGAAATGTATCAAGGCTTTTTTATGGCTCCTCATACAGTGGGTGAAGCTATAAAAGGAGCTGTTTATACAGCTGCTCTTTTAGATGCTTGTGGAATTGAAAGTACGCCAAAATGGAATGATAAACGGACAGATTTAATTCAAATGATTTCGTTGAATGACAAAGAAAAAATGGTTAAATTTGCACAGACGATTCAAAAATATTCTCCCATCAATGCTCATGTTTCTCCTATTGGAGCTTACATGCCTGGTTATGAAGATGATGTTATTATGGCGGCGGGAACCTTTATCCAGGGATCAAGTATGGAATTAACAGCTGATGGCCCTATTCGTGCTCCATATACCTTATATGTCCAAGGTGGTTTGACATATGAGCATGTCAAGTTAGCGGTTAGTTCTGCTGTGGAAGAATTATTTTTCCAAGCTTAGAATGCTCTAAGCGTTGAGTGTTATTGAAATAGAGTTCGGTGATGTAAGATTTTTGACATTTTAAAAAGAGATTGTTACTGTAGTAATAGGCTAGATGGGAGGATCCTCATGAACGAGAAAGAGCTAAGGCGTTCCATGTCTGTGTTTCCAATTGGAACAGTCATGACATTGACGGACTTATCTGCACGTCAAATTCGGTATTACGAAGAACAAGAATTGATTTCTCCTGAACGTAATGAGGGGAATAGAAGAATGTATTCTTTAAATGATATAGATATTCTTTTGGAAATCAAAGACTATTTAGCAGATGGCATCAATATGGCAGGAATAAAGCGTATCTATGAATTAAAAGAAAAAGAAGTTGAAAACGAAGAGCAGTCTGTGTTAACGGATGAAGATGTTCGTCGAATTTTACAAGATGAGTTTTTAGCTCTACGAGGAATGAATCCAAAAGGTCCTTCGCGCTTCTTTTAATTTTTCGTAGGGAACATATAGAAAAAAATTATTATAAAAGGGAGTAAAGATAACCAAAATGAAGAATTTTACACGCAAAGAAATAGAAACTAGTGCTAAGGAACAAAATGTTCGATATTTAAGATTGATGTTTACAGATATTGACGGAACCATCAAAAATGTTGAGGTTCCAATTAGTCAATTGGAAAAAGTTATGGAAAACAAAATGATGTTTGATGGTTCGTCCATTGATGGGTTCGTAAGAATTGAAGAGAGTGATATGATTTTACGCCCTGATCTGTCTACTTGGTTGATTTTCCCTTGGGAAGAAGTAAATGGAAAAGTTGCTCGCTTGATTTGTGATATCTATAACCCGGATGGTACTCCTTTTTCAGGAGATCCTAGAAATAATTTGAAACGTGTTCTGAAAGAAATGGAAGAACAAGGCTATACAGATTTTAATTTAGGACCTGAACCAGAATTTTTCTTATTTAAATTAGATGAGAATGGAAAACCAACAACTGAATTAAATGATAATGGCGGCTATTTTGATTTTGCACCAACGGATCTAGGTGAAAATTGTCGTCGTGATATTGTTTTGCAACTTGAAGACTTAGGTTTTGAAATTGAAGCCAGCCATCATGAAACAGCTCCAGGTCAACATGAAATTGATTGGAAATACGCGAATGCAGTAGAAGCTTGTGACAATATCCAAACCTTTAAGTTGATTGTTAAAACTGTCGCGCGTAAACATGGGCTACATGCTACTTTTATGCCTAAACCTTTATTAGGAGTAGGTGGATCTGGAATGCACTTTAATATGTCTTTGTTTAACAGTCAAGGAAATGTATTTTGTGATGAATCGGATGAACTTGGTTTAAGTAAAACAGCTTATCACTTCTTAGCAGGTATATTGGATCATGCTTTAGGCTATACAGCAATTTGTAACCCAACTGTCAATTCTTATAAACGGTTGATTCCTGGGTACGAAGCGCCCGTATACATTGCATGGAGTGCTCGCAATCGTTCACCTCTAGTGCGTATTCCGAGTTCGAGAGGGGTGTCTACAAGAATAGAGTTGCGAAGTGTAGATCCTAGTGCAAATCCTTATTTAGCCGTAGCAGTATTATTGGAATCAGGATTAGATGGCGTGAAGAAAGAAAGTAGCGTCCCGCACCCAATCGACCGTAATATTTACCGTATGTCTTCAGAAGAAAGATATAAAAAAGGCATAAAAGATCTTCCTTCTACATTACACAATGCTGTAAAATACTTGCAAGAAGATAAAGTTGTGCAAAATGCATTAGGAAATCACATTTATAAAAGTTTTGTCAGTGCCAAACAGATAGAATGGGCTGCATATCGTGAGCAAGTTTCTGAATGGGAAAAAGATAAGTACCTAACGCTATATTAACCTATTTAATAAAAATTCAAAAAGAACCTGTGGATAAGCTATTCACAGGTTCTTTTTTTATATTTTTATAATTGGTATAGTTCGATTTTTTATTTTTAATCGGAACGAACTAATTTTATTCAAATAAAATGTTCGGTATACCGTGTTAGGTTTTCTGACATTTGATGCATTTTTTTGTTGACATTGAAAAAAAAGACTGATATTCTATAAAAGTAATCGAAAGGAGGTCTAGGATGAGTGAGAAAGAACTACGGCGTTCACGATCGGTATTTCCGATTGGTACAGTTATGAAACTGACTGATTTATCTGCCCGACAGATACGTTATTACGAAGAGCAAGATTTGATTCATCCATTACGCAATGAAGGAAACCGTCGAATGTATTCTTTGAATGATATTGATGTACTTCTTGAAATTAAAGATTATTTATCTGATGGAATCAATATGGCAGGCATTAAACGAATATATGAATTGCAAGAAAACAAAGAAAAAGCTAGAGAGCAAGAAATAACTAAAGTGATGACAGATGATGACGTTCGTAAAATATTGCACGATGAGTTTTTAGCTGTAAGTGGTTTGGGTGTTAAGACAGCACATTCATTTCTAGATCAAAATCGAATAGGATAAAATAAGATAGTGGAAACGCTAATCAAAAGGAGAGAAAAAGTGTATGGCTAAGTTCACGAGAAAAGAAGTAGAAGAAACATCAAAGAAAGAAAATGTCCGTTTCTTGAGACTAATGTTTACTGATATTTTAGGAGTTATTAAAAATGTCGAGGTACCTATTAGTCAATTAAAAAAAGTATTGGATAATGAATTGATGTTTGATGGCTCTTCAATTGAAGGATTTGTACGAATCGAAGAGAGCGATATGTACTTAAGACCTGATTTAGATACTTGGTTGATTTTTCCATGGGAAACGACTGAAGGGGCTGGTAAAATCGCTCGATTAATCTGTGATGTCTATAATCCGGATGGTACTCCTTTTGCTGGAGACCCTCGCTCTAACTTAAAGCGTACACTAAAAGAAATGAAGGAATTAGGATTTACAGATTTTAACTTAGGACCTGAACCTGAATTTTTCCTTTTTAAATTAGATGAAAAAGATGAACCAACTTTAGAGTTGAATGATGCTGGTGGTTATTTTGATTTAGCTCCAACAGACTTAGGTGAAAATTGCCGTCGCGATATCGTATTGCAATTAGAAGATTTAGGTTTTGAGATTGAAGCAAGTCACCACGAAGTTGCACCAGGACAACATGAAATCGATTGGAAATATGCTAGTGCAGTAGAGGCATGCGACAATATTCAAACCTTTAAATTGATTGTCAAAACAGTCGCTCGCAAACATGGATTACATGCTACTTTTATGCCTAAGCCACTATATGGTGTTAATGGATCAGGAATGCACTTTAATCTGTCACTATTTACTGAAGAGGGAAATGCGTTTTATGATAAAGATGGGGATATGGAACTAAGCGACACAGCACGTCAATTCTTAGCTGGAATTTTAGACCATGCTCGAGCTTTTACAGCAATTGTGAATCCTACAGTGAATTCATACAAACGTCTTGTGCCAGGCTATGAAGCGCCAGTTTATATCGCTTGGAGCGGTCGCAATCGTTCACCGCTGATTCGTGTGCCGCAATCAAGAGGGATGTCTACACGTGTGGAATTGCGCAGTGTCGATCCTAGTGCAAACCCATACTTAGCTATGGCTGTTCTATTAAAAGCAGGATTAGATGGCATTAAAAAGGAAATGAAAGCACCAGAACCTGTCAACCGTAATATTTATGCAATGAGTGAAAAAGATCGTCATGAAAATGGCATCCATGATCTACCAGGAACATTGCAAGACGCATTAGGCTATTTAGCAAATGACAGCATTATAAAAGACGGACTAGGTGGGCACATCTATGAAAACTTCATGAATGCGAAAAAAATAGAGTGGTCTGCATTCCGTGAGCAAGTCACAGAATGGGAAAGAGATCAGTACTTAAAAATGTATTAAAATAAAACAGACAAGAAGAGCTAGGGGGGGATTCCTAGCTCTTCTTGTCTGTTTAGGATTTAAATTTAAACGCTTCATAACCACGCTTTAGAGGACAGCGACAGCCAATGCTTGTTGAATAGCGGTAATGTGTTTATCATTTGTAAATTTTAGTGTGATAGCTGGTTCATTGGCGCTAGAAATAAAAATTTTTAATTCAGCATCTAAATCAAAATGTCCGGTTGTTTCGACTGAAAATCGACTGATCGATTTATAAGGTAAAGATTGATAAGTTATTTTTTTACCTGTAACACCTTGTTTATTGATAATGATTAGTCGTTTATTTGTAAATATAATCAAATCACGAACTAACTTAAAAGCTAAATCAATTTCTTCAGACTCTAAAATAACACCAACTAATTTTTTTCTAGCTTCGTTCTCACTGATATTTCCGGCATTTCCTAAAAGGCCACCAATTAATCCCATGAAAAACCCTCCTTGTCTTTTCTATGGACTCATTGTAAACTGAGTTTTTTTAAAATACAACGGATTAAAATAACGTTCTTTTTTAAAAATTAAATTAATTCGTAAAAAGTGTTGACTTTTTATTCATTATTACCTATAATTAATTTTGTTGCTAGTACATGTCTCAGTAGCTCAGTTGGATAGAGCATCCGCCTTCTAAGCGGACGGTCGGGAGTTC
>NZ_JAZLIO010000013.1:0-89721 GCF_045617425.1 Carnobacterium sp. | reverse complement strand
AGGACTTAAAATCCTGCGGTGAGTGATCACCGTGCCGGTTCGATTCCGGCCCTCGGCACCATTTGCACCCATAGCTCAATTGGATAGAGTACTTGACTACGAATCAAGGGGTTAGAGGTTCAAGTCCTCTTGGGTGCATTTTCTTTTGAAAAAAAAGAATAACTCAGTAACGGGAAGTAGCTCAGCTTGGTAGAGCACTTGGTTTGGGACCAAGGGGTCGCAGGTTCGAATCCTGTCTTCCCGATAAATAATTTAAAAAGATAATTTCTCTTATTTTAGAGGAATTATCTTTTTTTTGTTTATTTTCTTGGTGAGTATAATTGCACACATAGGGGATTTACAAGTTGTTTTAGAAGAAAGTGAGTAGAGATGCTTTTCAAATCTTCTTATTTCTCGTATAATGAAAGTCAGTATTAGTCAAGAATGCTCCAGAGGCTAACTGGAAGCATCCTCCACTATTAATTTAATTTGCTTTTATCAATTTTAAAAGTAGGCTAAATAATACGTCTAGTGTTAGGACTAAAAGAAAAGGAGTGTTACTAAAAAAACACCATTGCAATGTAGAGCAATTAAAGATAAGATCTTTATCATACATTAAAATGTTTTAGTAACAGATACCCTATGCACAATCAAAACATGTCGGATATCATTGAAGCTTATTTAAAAAAGGTTTTAGGTCAAGATGAACAAGTCGAAATTAGGCGTAGTGAAATGGCAAATCGATTTAATTGTGTTCCTTCTCAAATAAATTATGTGATAAATACTCGCTTTACTGTACAACAAGGCTATTTGGTTGAAAGTAAACGTGGTGGTGGCGGGTATATACGAATCATTAAAGTGAAATTGTTAGATGAAGCTGAAATGCTGGATATGATGATCGATATTATTGGGAAAAAGATTTCTCAAAAGAATGCTTATTCTATTATAGAGAGATTATTTGAATCTGAAATGTTGACTAAACGAGAGGCAAACATCATGTTAGCGGTAATGGAAAAGTCACTCCTAAATTTTAGCGGATCAGATGAAAATGAATTAAGAGCTAGATTACTAATAGCTTTTTTAAACAATTTAAAATATGAGTAAAGTATAAAAACGGAGGCGAAATGAATGGATGAATTATTTTCTGAAAAAGCAAGAATGGTTTTGATCATGGCGCAAGAAGAAGCAAAAGGATTTCGTCACCATTCTGTAGGAACCGAGCACATTCTTTTAGGATTAATTATGGAACAAGATGGTATTGCAGGAAAAACATTAAGACAATTTTCTGTTACTGAAATGGATATTCGTGAAGAAATTGAACACTTTACAGGTTATGGAACTATGAAGTACCTTTCTAAAAATGCGATTCTTCCTTATTCCCCAAGAGCCAAACAAGCTATTACATTTGCGACGGATGAAGCAAGGCGTATGGGATCAGCACTAGTTGGTACAGAACATTTATTGTTAGGATTATTGCGTGAAGAAGATATTTTATCTTCTAAAATTTTAAGCAACTTAGACATTAATTTAAATAAAGCTCGTCAAATCGTATTGAAAAAAATTGGTTTGAGTGATGTAACAAATGGTAAAGCCAGAAAAGCCAAGCCAGCTGCTAAACAAGTCGCCGGTACACCTACTTTGGACTCACTAGCTCGCGATTTAACAGCTGTTGCAAGAGAAGGTAAATTGGATCCAGTTGTTGGACGTCATAAAGAAATCCAACGTATCATTCAAGTTTTAAGTCGTCGAACAAAAAATAATCCTGTTTTAGTTGGAGAACCTGGTGTTGGTAAAACAGCTATTGCAGAAGGATTAGCACAAAAAATTATTGATGGAGAAGTTCCAGCTGCATTAGCCAATAAGCGATTAATGATGCTAGATATGGGTTCATTGGTAGCAGGCACAAAATATCGTGGTGAGTTTGAAGAACGAATGAAAAAAGTGATTGATGAGATTTATCAAGATGGCGAAGTTGTCTTATTTATAGATGAGTTGCATACTTTAATTGGTGCTGGTGGAGCAGAAGGTGCAATCGATGCCTCTAATATTTTGAAACCGGCATTAGCTCGTGGCGAGTTGCAAACAATTGGAGCAACGACTTTAGATGAATATCAAAAGTATATTGAAAAAGATGCAGCTTTAGAAAGACGTTTTGCACCCATTCATGTGGATGCTCCTTCAGAAGAAGAAGCTGAAGAAATATTGTTAGGATTACGTTCTCGCTATGAAGAACATCATGGCGTTGAAATTACAGATGAGGCAGTACATGCTGCTGTTAAGTATTCATCACGTTATATTACGTCAAGACAACTACCAGATAAAGCGATTGATTTGATAGATGAGTCAGCTTCGAAAGTACGATTAGACGTTTCGAGTAAACCTTCGCCAGTTGCAGCTGCGGTTACAGATTTAGAAGCTTTAATTCGAGAAAAAGAAGAAGCTATTCAGTTGCAAGATTTTGAAAAAGCAGCAAAAATTCGTTCAAAAGAAATGAAGCAACGCAAAAAAATCGAAAATTTAATTCAAAAACAAGAAGGAAAAGCTGTTTCAAATTCCTTACAAGTAACAGAAAGAGATATTGCAGAAGTTGTGGCTTTATGGACAGGTATTCCAATTCAACAAATGGAACAAAAAGAATCAGACCGTTTGATGAATTTAGAAAAAGTGTTGCATAAACGTGTAATTGGACAAGAGCAAGCTGTGGGTTCAGTGTCTAGAGCGATTAGACGATCTAGAAGTGGATTGAAAGATCCTAACCGTCCTATTGGGTCATTCATGTTCTTAGGACCTACAGGTGTCGGAAAAACGGAATTAGCTAAGGCGCTTGCGGAAGCTATGTTTGGTAGTGAAGAAGCTCTAGTTCGCGTAGATATGTCTGAGTTCATGGAAAAATATAGCACGAGTCGTTTAATTGGTTCACCTCCCGGATATGTTGGTTATGATGAAGGTGGTCAATTAACTGAGAAAATTCGTCAAAAACCGTATTCAGTTATTCTATTTGATGAAGTCGAAAAAGCTCACCCGGATGTATTTAATATTTTATTACAAGTCTTAGATGATGGTCATTTAACGGATGCTAAAGGACGAAAAGTAGATTTCAAGAACACAGTGATGATTATGACATCTAACTTAGGCGCAACAGCATTAAGAGATGAAAAAGCAGTTGGGTTTGGTACAGCAAACAATAAGAAAGATCATTCAGCTATGGAAAAACGAATCATGGAAGAATTGAAAAAAACGTTCAAACCTGAGTTTATCAATCGGATTGATGATTCGATTGTTTTCCATTCTCTAGAAAAAGAAGAGTTAACTCAAATTGTTAAATTAATGGCACATACTATTATTAAACGATTGAAAGATATGGATATTGAAGTCAAAATCACTCAAGCTGCTATTGATGTGATTGCTAAAGCTGGTTATGATCCTGAATATGGAGCACGACCAATCCGTCGTGCACTTCAGAAAGAAGTAGAAGATCGATTGAGTGAAGAGTTATTGAGTGGCCGAGTTAAAATCGGCGATCAGGTCACAATAGGTGCTTCAAAAGGAACTATTCGGATTACAGTAAAAGATTTTAAAAAAGTAAACGAAAAATCGTTAGCTACAAATGAGAACGTATAATCTGATTGTTAATTGGAAAAGTAAAACATCTGCTATCTTTTAAAGATAGTAGATGTTTTTATTCGTGTTTTAATTTTCTTTCTGCTATGATAAAAATAAAGAAATGTCGAAAGGAAAGTGGCTGTTCATGAAAAATTCAACTAAAGCTTTATTAATAGGAGTTGGAACAGTAGTTGCAGTGGGAGCAATTGTTGTTTCTTCATCAAATATGGCAATGGAAAAAATCGAGTCTAAAATCAATCGTAAAAGAGCAAGATACTTTGTAAAAGAAAAATTAAAAGGAAACGAAAAAGCAATGACTGTTGTAGATGATTTATCAGATATGGAAGTTGCAAACTTATTGAGTGTTGTAGACAAAGTTTCAGATTTAAGAGGTAGCGTTAGTTCTTATGGAGATCATTTCAAAGATACGACTAGTGATTTTAGAGATGCTTTCATGGAAAAAAAACATGATTGGAAACATGAACTTAAACATCATAAAAAAGATTTAAAACATAAATTAAAAAAATAAAGTAGTTTTCATTCATAAAAAAGAATACTCTTGTGTTAAGTTATGACTTAAAGCAAGAGTATTCTTTTTAGATTGTTAATAAGTAACAAAGAAGTAAATCATTTCTATTTTTTAATGAGAGACCTGATTCTTCATAGAAACGATCTAACCGGTATTGCAAAGTGTTTCGATGGATAAAAAGATATTTTGCTGCCAAGCTGATATTTCCTTGATTTAACCAAATTGCTGTAATCAATTCTTTGGTTTCTGGATGTGAAGCCAAATCTTTTTTTAAGTGTTGAATAATAGGACTTTTTGAGAGAGTATCTGAAGCATAATAGCTAAGTGCAACATCAGGTAACGAAAAGACTTGTTTGTTCCTTTTCAGTTGATGAAAAAAGATAGCTTGTTCTTCTTTAAAAAAATGTTTGAAGTCTATAGAAATAGGCCAATGTTGCCCAATATAACCACTAGTTTTAGTAGAAAAATCGTCATCTAAGGTTTGTAAGATTCCAATCGTTTCATCTTGAGCAATTGAGTAATTTGAATAGCGGTGGATCAATAGTCCATAGTGGTCATTAATAAAGAATGCTTCTTGTACATCTTTAAAGAAGCTTTTAAAAGAACTTAGCCATAGTTTCTTATCAAATCGTGTATCTTTTTTATTAATATCAAATTGAATGACTCGATAAACTCCGGTTTCGATAGGCAAGTGCAACTGATCATCTAATAAAAAGTCTGACCATTTGGATTGCGTATTGCCTGTATTTTGAGCAGAAATCGTTTTGTTAAAGATAAGATAAAGTAATTTCATTTCTGAAGAGGTCAATTGTTTTTTATCAAAGTGAATCCATTGATTGTCGTAAGGAAACGTTAAGTAATTCTGATCATTTTTTGTTTCATCGGTTAAAAAGGCAGACGGGTAAATAGTTTTAAACTGATTAAAATTCATAAAAGCACTCCTTTAAATGAAAACCATTACATTTAGTCTATAATGCTATTCTATCATTTTTTTCATAAGTTTGTAGATAAATTATGCTATGATAAAGAAAAGAACAGGTGAAGGAATGGGAAGATGTTAACCACAGAAGATAAAGCGTATTTTATGCAAGAAGCGATTAAAGAAGCTTATAAAGCCAAAGAAAAATTAGAAGTTCCTATTGGTGCAATCGTTGTGTTGAATGGAAAAATTATTGGTCGCGGGCACAATAGAAGAGAAGAATCGAATGATGCAACGACACATGCTGAAATGTTAGCTATTCAAGAAGCTAATCGAAATATAGGGAATTGGCGATTGGAAGAAGCTCAGTTATTTGTGACATTGGAACCTTGTCCTATGTGTAGTGGTGCAATGATTTTGTCTCGTGTAAAAGAGCTTTATTATGGAGCTAGTGATCCTAAAGGTGGTACAGCGGGCACATTGATGAATTTACTGACGGATGAACGGTTTAATCATCAAGTTCAAATTGAATCAGGTCTTTTAGAACAAGAATGTGGCGAATTATTAAGCAATTTTTTCCAAGAATTAAGAAAACGTAAAAAAGAAGAAAAGTTACAAAGAAAAGCTGAACTGCTCAAAAAAGACGACAACCAAGTATAATAAAGGGTTGTCGTCTTTTTTGTTGAATTAGTTGCATTATTGCTGCATCATATCTTGATCTTTTTTAATAACAGCTTGAGTCGCTTTAGTGATAGAAGTTATAAAACCGGTATCTTCTAAGGTTAGAATCCCTTCAACAGTTGTTCCACCAGGAGAAGAAACTTGGTCAATCAAATTCCAAGGTGTTTCTTTGCTAGCTAGTACTAATTTTCCACTTCCAAGAACGGCTTGAGCAGCAATTTTGGTTGCTACATCTTTAGGTATTCCGTTTTTGACGGCGGCTCGTGCTAATGAATCAATAAATAAAAAGACAAATGCCGGTGAACTCCCAGCAATCGCTGTGAAGGTACTAAAGTCTTTTTCAGGTAATGCAATCGTTTCACCAATCGCTTGAAACATATTTAAAACGAATGCTAACTGTTCCTTAGTAGTGTAATTATTTCCGCAAAGGGCGGTCATCCCTTCTCCAACTTGTGAGTTTAGGTTTGGCATTGCTCGTATAATAGGCGTTTGATTGCCTTCACTCAAAAGTTCGGATAGCTTTTGAAGTGTGGTTCCAGCAGCAATAGAAACCACTACAGGTTGATGAGTAGCAATATCTTCTTTTATATCTGCTAAAATAGTTGGGAAAACAATTGGTTTAGCTGCAAGCACTAACACGTCAACTTTTGCTACTAATTCTTTATTCGATGAACAAGCTTGAGTTCCGGTTTCTCCAGTAAACTGTGCTAGTTTTTCTGGAGTTGTATTGTGTACATAAATATCTTGATTCGATGTATGTCCATTTTGTATCATTCCTTTAATAATAGCGCCAGCCATATTTCCAATACCAATGAACCCTACTTTCATAGTCAACACTCCTACATTTTCATTTTCTTTGTTTATTTTACCATAGATAGAGAAATTGTTTTATCTATCCCTTACAATAGTCAGGTAGAATTATATAAACATTTAGTAATATGATAGTATACAGGTATAGAAGCAGAATTAGGGGGTTAGCTGATGTTTGACAAGATACGGAATCCAATTCTTTTTCAAGGAACGTTAAATAAAAAGAACTATTTTGAGGGCTGGTATTATAAACAAGTTTCAATAGACCAAAAAACTAGTATCAGTTTTATTCCAGGAGTGAGTTTAGTTAAAGGCGATGAGCATAGTTTTATCCAATATATCTATGTAGCGTTAACGGAACAAAATGAGCAGGTTACAAAAACAGGGTATATTAGGTACAGGTTAGATCAATTTAGTTATCAACATAAACCATTTTTAGTTCAAATTGGAGATAATATATTCACAGAATCGTTTATTTCGATTCAACTCAGGGATGAACAGCTAATTATTCAAGGGAAATTAACATTAAATGCTTTTCAAGTCATAAAAAAGACTGTGCTTTCCCCTTCCATTATGGGCGGGTTTGCGTACATTCCAAAAATGGAGTGTTACCATGGTGTAATCAGTATGAATCATACTATAAAAGGTTTCTTGAATATAAATAATCAAAAAATTGATTTTACAATGGGAAAAGGCTACATTGAAAAAGACTGGGGTACTTCTTTTCCTAAGGAATACACTTGGATACAATCCAATCATTTTAAAAATCCAAGTACGAGTATCTTTTTTTCAGTAGCACATATTCCATTTCATGTGACAACCTTTAAAGGATTTATCTGTGCTCTAGTGGTAGAGGATAAAGAGTACCGATTTGCAACATACAATAACAGTAAAATTAAAATAAAGAATCAAAAGAGAGATACCGTAACTATTTTTCTGGAGAATAAAGAAGCTGAACTAACTATAAAAGGCATTATGACAACTGCGGGTGAATTGATGGCTCCAAAAGATGGCATTATGACTAAAATGATAAAAGAAGGCTTATCTGGTGAAGTTGAAATTTTACTGAAAGATAAAAAAAGTCAAAGGGTATATCAAGATTTTAGTAAACTAGCGGGTATAGAAATAGTAGAACCTTAAACGAAAGGGATGGAAAAATGACAAGTGACCAAAAGGAAATTTTTTATCATTTTTTTGACTATGAACTAGGAACGCTATCTTTAGCAGCAACTGAAAATGGGCTTTGTTTTGTAGGATCTTTAAATGGACTCTTGAGTGAACTTAAAATAGAAATTGCAAGACTTTTCCCAAAAGCCTCTTTAATTGAAGATGAGATAAGGCTAGAGATGTATCATTATCAGTTCTTAGAATATTTTGCGGGGTCTAGAACAATATTTACTTTTCCGATAGATGTCGATGGAACTCTTTTTCAACAGAGAGTATGGGGAGCTTTAAAAGGAATCCCATATGGCGAAACAAAATCATATGGAGAAATAGCTATCCAAATTGGACAGCCGGGTTCTTATCGAGCTGTTGGAACAGCAATAGGAAGAAATCCATTGTTGATTGTCGTTCCTTGCCATCGAGTGATTCATAAAAACGGAAAATTATCTGGGTACCGAGGAACATTAGAGATGAAAGCAAAATTATTGATGCTAGAAAAGACTGCTTTAAGCAAGATCACTATGAACTAATCTAAAATATGGGAATCATGCATTTTCAATGTGTGATTCTTTTTTTATGATCCATGAAAATCGTAGACGAAACTGAAAGTTCCGTATATACTAGATATAGAATCATGTTGTTTTAAAAAACTACATATAGTATTTAATGGGAAAAAGAGGGTGTAAGCGTATGACATATGAAAAAGGTGTAAATATTTGTGAAAGTGTGAACAAAAAAGGGTTTAAAGTATTGAAAAGAGATGGTCGTGAAGTTGAATTTAAGGAAGAAAAAATCTTTTCTGCTTTGTTGAAAGCACACCAGTCATTAGAAAAAGAGACCGATAAAGAAACAGTGAAACAATTAAATGGAATTGTCACAAAAGTAAAAGAGGAAATTGCAAAACGATTTTCAGCAGATATCAAAATCTATGAAATTCAAAGTATCGTAGAACATACTTTATTAGATGCTCACGAACCTGATTTAGCAGAAGCCTATCTACTTTATCGGTCTCGTCGTGATTTGGAAAGAAGTCAATCAACGGATATCAATTATGGTATTCACCATCTATTGCGTAAAGAACAAACTCTGGTTAATGAAAATGCGAATAAAGATAGCAATATCTTTAATACGCAAAGAGATCTTACTGCGGGGGTAGTTGCTAAATCTATTGGCCTTAAACTCTTGCCAAAACATGTAGCTAATGCTCATCAAAAAGGAGATATTCATTATCATGACTTAGATTATCAACCCTATTCTCCAATGACAAATTGTTGTTTGATTGATTTTAAAAGTATGTTTAATGAAGGTTTTAAAATCGGAAATGCAGAAGTAGAAAGCCCACGTTCTATCCAAACAGCTGCAGCTCAAATGGCTCAAATTATTGCCAATGTAGCCTCTAGCCAATATGGCGGATGCAGTGCAGACCGAATCGATGAAGTACTGGCTCCATACAGCCGTTTAAATTATCAAAAACATCTAGAAACAGCTAAGGAATGGATTATAGGTGAAGAAAAGCAGCAACAGTATGCAAAAGACAAAACAAAAAAAGATATTTATGATGCAATGCAAAGCTTAGAATATGAAATCAATACGCTTTATTCATCTCAAGGACAAACACCTTTTACAACATTAGGATTTGGTCTAGGAACAGATTGGTTTGAAAGAGAAATTCAGCGATCCATCTTACTTGTGCGCATTAATGGTTTGGGTAAAGAAAAAAGAACCGCTATTTTCCCAAAACTTGTATTTTCGCTTCAAAGCGGAATCAATTTAAATCCAGAAGATAAGAATTACGATTTGAAAAAATTAGCTTTAACTTGTTCGACGAAAAGAATGTATCCGGACGTTTTGATGTACGATAAAATTGTCGCTTTAACAGGTAGTTTTAAAGCTCCAATGGGCTGTCGTTCTTTTTTACAAGGGTGGACAGATACAGAAGGAAATGAAGTGAACTCTGGGAGAATGAATTTAGGCGTTGTTACCGTGAATTTACCGCGTATAGCCTTGGAGTCTAATGGAAATATGGAATTGTTTTGGGAAATATTGAATGAACGACTAATAGTTTGTCGTGATGCACTCGTTTATCGTGTTCAACGGACAAAAGAAGCCACACCTGAAAATGCGCCCATTCTATATCAGCATGGAGCTTTTGGGAAGCGACTCAAAAAAGAAGCTCATGTTGATGACTTGTTTAAAGACAAACGTGCTACGGTATCTTTAGGGTATATTGGGCTATATGAAACAGCAACGGTATTTTTTGGACCCGATTGGGAGAAGAATGGAGAAGCTAAAACATTTACTTTAGAGATTCTCAAAAAAATGAAACAAGATGCAGATACGTGGGGCGAAGAACAGGGCTACCATTTTAGTGTGTATTCAACTCCAAGTGAAAGTTTAACCGATCGCTTTTGTCGTTTAGATACGAAAAAGTTTGGTGTAATAGATGATATTACAGATAAAGAATATTATACGAATAGTTTCCATTATGATGTTCGCAAAAAGCCGACGCCATTCGAAAAAATTGAATTTGAAAAAGACTACCCGGAATTCACTTCTGGGGGATTCATTCACTATTGTGAGTACCCAAATATGCAACAGAATCCAAAAGCATTGGAAGCAGTGTGGGATTACGCCTATGACCGTATTGGATACCTAGGAACCAACACACCGATCGATCATTGTTACGATTGTGGATTTGATGGCGATTTTGATCCAACTGAGCGAGGATTTAAATGCCCAGAATGCGGCAATACGAATCCAGAAACCTGTGATGTTGTAAAAAGAACCTGTGGCTATCTGGGTAATCCTCAAGCTAGACCAATGGTTCATGGAAGACATAAAGAAATTTTAGCCCGAGTCAAACATATGTCAAATAATGAGGAAGAGAAACAAGATGAGAAATCCTAAACCAAAAGAGTGGCTGGCTAAGGATTACAGCCAAAGCCGAATCGCAGATTATAAACCGTTTAATTTTGTTGATGGAGAAGGTGTGAGATGCAGTTTGTATATGAGTGGGTGCTTGTTTGCATGCAAAGGATGTTACAATAAAATTGCTCAAAATTTTGCATACGGGTTTGAATATACAACAGAACTGGAAGATACCATTATAGAAGATTTACGGCAACCTTACGTCCAAGGTTTAACGCTCTTAGGTGGAGAGCCATTTTTAAATACTCAAGTAGCAATTCCACTAGCCAAAAGAATTCGTTCTGAATATGGCGAAACAAAAGATATCTGGTCGTGGACAGGATATACCTGGCAAGAATTGATGCAAGAATCTGACGACAAGTTAGAACTGCTTTCCTTGCTAGATGTTTTGGTAGATGGACGTTTTGAATTGGCAAAAAAAGATTTGACCTTACAGTTTAGAGGAAGTTCAAATCAGCGCATTATTGATGTCCAAGCATCATTGAAACAAAATGAAGTTATTTTATGGAAAAATCAGTTTGTTTAAATATAAAAACAATCAATTCTTTATTTTGGGGAGAAGTAGCATGAAATGTAGAGAATGTGCTACACTACAACTAGTTAAAGGAGCGGATAGCAATGGATGGAAAATCAAGAGCGAATATTAAAATTGATGGATTAGTCGATATTGTTTTAAAAAAAGATCAACGCACGAATAAATTAACTAGAGGCCATGTGAAACGCATTTTAACAAATAGTGCTCAGCACCCACATGGCATTAAAGTAATGTTAAAAGAAGGAGACCAAGTTGGTCGCGTGCAAAAAATCTTAACAGATGATACTAAATAATTAAGCAATTAAAGAGAATGAAAAAAGGGTACCAAGATAATGTGAACACATTCTTGGTACCCTTTTTAGTTGGTGTAATAATGAATTAAACTGTTTTATTGTTCATCATTAGTTGGGCAGTCGACGCACTAAAGGTTGCAAACGTGAACCAATAAGAAAAGCAAAAATAGCTTTAAGGATATCGCCTGGAATAAACAATAAAAATCCGGTTTTTAAGATAAGGCTAGTGCTCATTGTCAAATGAAGATAGCCTCTTACAATAATAGTCATATAAGGTAAGCCAAACAAATAAAAAATACTTGAACCAATTAAGAGAGCCCATATGGCAGACTTTGTTGTAAATCCTCTGCTTTCTAAAAACCAAGCCATCACGTAAGCTCCAATAATAAAACCAAATACAAATCCAAAACTAGGACTAAAAAAGGATTGAAATCCTTTAAAGAGCAAGATTAAGAATAAATGCAATACTTGTGCTATAAAAGCTGCTCTTTTAGGTAAAATCAGACCCGTTAACAAGACAAATAATGTTTGCAATGTAAACGGGACTGGCCCTAAAGGTAAGCTGATAAAACTGCTAATATAAGTTAATGCCGCCATAAGACTGCAAAAAGTTACTTCTCGTATAGTTAATTTTGACATAAGTGTCTCCCTTTTAAATGCACCAATAAATTACTGGAACAGTTTTTTCATAACAATCTCTCCGTAAGACAATGTCCGTTGATGACCATCAGCCATTTGGATTACTAGCCCTCCTTGAGAATCAATATCAATTGGAATAGCTTCAAATTCTTGCTTGCGTTCTTTAAAGGTAATCTTTTTACCAATGACAAAACAACGTTTTTTATATTCATCCAGAAAAGAACGATCTTCAATGGTTTGGTAGATGTCATAGAAATGATTCGTAATTTCGGCCACTAAAAGATTGCGGTCAAAATGTTCTGTTTCTTTAGAAGAAAGAAGGGATCCTGCAATAGTAGTCAACTCATCTGGAAAACCAGTGGAAGGTTCTTTAACATTTACCCCTATACCAACAATCAATGTTTCTACTTTTCCACTTTCAAAATCGGAGACAGCTTCTGTTAAAATCCCACATATTTTTGTCTCGTTAAGATAAATATCGTTTACCCATTTAATTTGGGGTTGTTTAGTGGTTATTTTTTCAATAGCTAAGCAAACAGCTACAGCCGCAGCCGTAGTAACTAGAGCAGCATCCGCCATATTTAAATTAGGTTTTAGAAAAAAACTTAAGTACACCCCAGTTTGATTAGGTGAATAAAACGATTTGCCTAATCTTCCTCGTCCATTAGTTTGTTCTTCAGATACAACAAGTCCTTGGTGTGTTGAATCTAGCATGGCAAGTTTTCGAGCTTCACTATTTGTAGAATCAATTGTTTTAAATGGATAAATAGGAAAACTCTGTAATTTAGGTTTTAAATAGGATCTAATCCCATCAGTAGAAAGAATATCTGAACTTAAAGAAAGTCGGTAACCTTTATTTGTAACTGCTTCAATGATGTATCCTTCTTCTTGCAAAGATTTGATGGCTTTCCAAATAGATGTTCTTGAAAGCCCCAAGCTATCTGCTAAGGATTGTCCAGAAATGCTGTTTCCTTTTTGTTGTTCTAATAAAGAAAGAATGCGTAATTTTGTAGACATAAGTTCACCTCTATTTTTAGTATAAGAGGTCAAAAATCTATTGTCAACCAAAATAAAGATAAAAGGTAACGATTATTGGAGTAGTACATAATATCCATTTCGTTTAGGATGTAAAGAACAGAGATAACGCTTGTTTAATCGTTACAAAAGTAGTAATATTAGAACATTCTACAAAAAATAAGACATACAAGAATTAAAGGAGAATAAAGATGCCTGTAATGGAATTAAAACACGTGTATAAGTCATATAAAATTAGTGGTGGAGAAACATTTCAAGCATTGAAAGATGTTAATTTGTCTTTTGAAAAAGGAGAATTGGTTTCCATCATTGGAGAATCAGGTAGTGGGAAATCTACACTGATGAATTTAATTGGTGGATTAGATTCTGATTTTCAAGGTGAAATCGTTGTTGATGGTGATAATATTCGCGACTATTCTGAAAAAGATTTAGTACAGTACCATAAAGAAAAAGTCGGGTTTGTATTTCAGAGTTTCAATCTGATTTCGCACTTATCCGTTTTAGATAATGTAACCTTGGCTATGACGTTGTCGAATGTATCGAAGGCGGAACGTGAGAAAAGAGCTAAAGAAATATTAGCTGCGGTAGGTCTGCAAGATCAATTACACAAAAAGCCTGATGCAATATCTGGAGGACAGAAACAACGTGTAGCCATTGCTCGTGCGTTAGTGAATGATCCTGATATTATTATTGCAGATGAGCCAACTGGAGCGTTGGATTCAGAAACAACGGAGCAAGTCTTAGAAATGATCAAAGAGATTGCCGAAAATGGGAAACTTGTCATTATGGTAACTCATTCTGAAAGAGTAGCAGCTTATTCTAGTCGAGTTGTGACGATTGATGATGGACGAGTAATCAATGATCAAGTAAAAGATACCTTAACGGTTACAGATAATAAATACAAAACAAGCAAACCAAACCGAAATAAAAATTTGAGTTTGTTTGGAGCAATGAAATTAGCATTGCTAAACATGAAAGAAAAGTTATCTCGTAATATTTTGATAGCACTAGGTGGAAGCATCGGAATCATGAGTGTTATTTTGATGCTTTCTCTAGGTAACGGAGTAAACGCCTATTTAACGGATACTATGAATAGTCAAGTGAATCCGTTGGTTAGTGAAGTTCATATGCCAGATGAAGAAACAGGAAATCAGACAGATGTAAATGAAATGCAAGATCAAAATCCTATGTTAGGGTTATCCAGCGCAGTATCATTTGAAGCAGAAAATATTGAAGAACTATCTGGAATTGATCATGTAGAGGCTGTCGAAGAAGGCTTTACTAATTTTTCTATTGGAACAAACAAAGCAACCTTTGATGGAAATGTTGCTCAGTTTATGAGTGTAACAACTGTTTCTTCCATGATTACTAGTGCAGACATTATAGAAGGATCATTGCCTAAAGAGGGTGAAGTTGTGATCACTCAAAATATGGCTGATACTTTAGGTGAAGATCTTGTCGGACAGGATATTCAGATTGAAACAATTGTTAATGAAGAGCCACTGGATCTAAAAATGACGGTCAGCGGTATTTATGGTTCTGAAGGAGGATTGGACACGGTATATTTGACCTATGATGATTTAAAATCGTTTGTAGAAGAAGCTAGCGGCGAACTAAATCCTAATATTGTTTACCTTGTTTCAGATAATGCGGATAATACAGAGTCTATCAAAGCTGAAGTTGAGGATTTAAACTACAAAGGCTCTACAACTGAAGCCTTAGCTGATACGTTTAGTCAGATGCTAGATATTTTTACGTATGTATTAGCAGGAGTTGCAGGGATTTCGTTAATTGTATCAGCTATTATGATCTTAACCGTTCTCTACATCAGTGTAGTTGAACGTACAAAAGAAATTGGGGTCATCAAAGCAATTGGAGGGCGTAAAAAAGACATTCGTCGTATTTTTGTATCTGAATCTTTCTTAATTGGTTTATTTAGCGGACTGTTTGGAGTTGGTATTGCTTGGGGATTGTCACTAGCTGCTAATGCTGTAAGTACAAACTATTTCGATGTTACTATTGTTAATTTAACACCAATGTATGCTGTGTCTGGTATTGTGCTAAGTATTTTCATCAGTATGGTAGCCGGGTTAATGCCTGCAGCAAAAGCGGCCAAATTAGATCCAGTAGAGTCACTAAGAAGAGACTAAGCTACATGTTCGAGAACTAAAGTACAGGCTGGTGAGCGAAGATGAGAAAAGTAGAAGTATTGGATTATCAAACAGAATGGCTACTGTTGTTTGAAAAAGAGAAAAAAATTCTTCATCAACTATTCCAAAAAAATAGTCATACGGTTTTTCATATTGGCAGTACAGCTGTTCCAGGATTAGCGGCAAAGCCGATTATTGATTTAATGCCTGTAGTTTATAACTTGCATCAAGTAGATACATTGAATGAAGAAATGGAACAGTTGGGATATGTGGTAAAGGGTGAGAATGGTTTGACGGGTAGACGTTATTTTGAAAAAGGCGGAGACCATCGCACCCATCATGTGCATCTTTTTCAAATAGACAATCAAGAAATTACACGTCACTTAGCTTTTCGTGATTATTTAAGAGCGCACCCTAAAGAAGCTCAAAGGTATGGACAGTTAAAAAAAGAAAGTGCGTTACAGTATCCAAATGATATTACTGCTTATATAGAGGCTAAGAGGACAGTGTTAAAAGAAATAGAACAATTAGCCCTACACTGGTATAAAACCACCAAATAAAACCTAGTGCATACTGTTAATTTACAGTATGCACTAGGTTTTATTTTTATAGTTATATCTAGTTAAGGTTTTACTAATCCAGTAGCAACTATTATCTTATTGTGACTGAGGTAAACTCTAGGTACTCTTTTTCCTACCAAACAAGCCACTTCGTAATGGATCGTATTCATTTGTGCAGCGACTTCGCTAATGGAAATACAGTTATCCTTAGGATCTCCAAAAAGAATGATTTCTTTATCAAAATGAACTGGATCAATGTCAGTAAGGTCTACCATTGTTTGATCCATACATACTCGTCCGACAATAGGCGCTTTATGCCCATCTAGCATTACATTCCCATTGTTGGATAAAGCCCTTGAAAAACCATCTGCATAGCCTACAGGAATAGTTGCAATAATGGAATCCTTTGTTGTTGTGTAGGTGCGTCCGTAGCTAACACTTTGTCCGGCTGGAACTTTTTTAATTAAAATCGGCTTCGTTTTAAAAGTCATCGCGGGTTTTAACTCAATGTGATCTTGTAGGTGTTGCTCTGGATATAAACCATAAAGCCCAATACCGATTCGAACCATATCCAGATGCATTCCAGGAAAAGCGATAGTTGCTGCAGTATTGCAGCAATGTTTTATTGGAATGGTGTACCCTGCTTGTTTAATTTCGGAAACAATGTGCATGAAATGGTTAAATTGTTCATGAACAAAGGTAGATTCAATAGCGTCAGCATCCGCAAAATGGGTGAAAATACCTTCCAAGAGTAAATAATCTGAAGTAATGGATGCTACAATTTGTAAGGCTTCTTCTGCAGTGCGTACGCCAATTCGATTCATTCCACTATCAATTTTCAAATGAATGTGACAAACTTTTTTCTTTTGATCAGCTAACTGTTGAATTCTATCAACAGCTTCTTTAGAGTACACTGTTAATGTAAGACCATAGTCGATTGCTTTTTCAATGGTTTCAGTATCTAAACTCGTATAACCAAGAATTAGAATTGGAATGGAGAATCCGGCTTTTCGTAAAGCTACTGCTTCATCTAGAAAAGCTACGGCCAAATAAGTTGCCCCTGCTTCAATAGCCGTTTCAGCGATCTCTTTTGCTCCATGACCATATCCATCAGCCTTTACAACTGCCATCAAAGCTGTATCTGATGAAAGGATTTTTTTGAATTTTTTTATATTGTTTTCTACATTATCAAGAGATATCTCGACCCAAGTCTCTCTAGAACTTCCTATTTTCATTAGTTCACTTCCTAAAAGTATCTAGTACATTTTTTATAATAATACCACTTAACATCAGATTAATGTACCTTAAATTAAATTTACGATGGTACAATAAAAAATGGAAGCAAAATACAGGATAAACTAGAGAGAAAGATGTACAATCTAGGTTGGATAAAGTAAAGGCTGTTATTTTAGAATAGATAAAGACGTTTTATTATGATTGTTTAGAGATAGGGTGAATCATGAATGGGGAATATTCAAGATTTTCGGGAAAATTATTTAGCTATTCTTAAATCAACGAAACTAGTTCAAAGTAAAAAAATTGAATTATTAGCAACCATTTTGAGCCAGATGGATCAAATTTTTGAAATCCGGACAGGTGAAATAGAAAAATACAATACAGATAATTATGATGCGATTACATTATACTTATAGATTAAAGTAATTTTAAAAGTTCAAAAAGAAAAGAAGAATACATAGAGGATGAAAAAGAGTAAAATAATAAAAGACAGAACCGAGCTCTGTTAGTTGAATAGAGCTCGGTTCTGTCTTTTGTTCAAATTGTTTGAAAAAGTTAGTGAATTTAGTTCTAAATACGTGGTATGATTCATTCAGGAAAAGTTTATTATTTTATTAATTTAAGTGAATTTATTCACAAAAAAGGAGAGTCTACCATGAGTTTTACTGTTTTAATGTATCATGAATTTAGAAAGCGAGGTGATATTGATGCTACAAGTCCCTCAACTATTTCCGTAGAACAACAGTATCAAGATGCCTTACCAAAAGTACTTTTCAGTTACATAGATGATTTTAAAGAACAAATGATGTATTTAAAAACTGAAGGTTACCATACCTTAACACTTCAAGAAATAAAAGACTTTTATGAAAAAGGCACTCAATTTCCAGAAAAATCGGTTTTATTAACAATCGATGATGCTTTTCAGTCAGTGTATCAGTATGCATACCCAATTTTAAAAGAACTACAATTCCATGCCGTTAGTTTTGTCGTATTAGGCTGGTTATCCAATGAAAGAGAATATTTTGATCCGTCAATATCTAAGGTTATGAGTAAGCAAGAACTGGAAGAGATGCTTGATGTAGTCGAATTAGGCAATCACACAACTCATCTTCATAAGCGATATCCAGATGGGACGAGCGAAATGCAGGCGACCTCTCTACAAGAGTTGAAAAAAGATTTGGCGGAATGTGGAGAGTATGTGACTTACCCAGATGTATTTGCGTATCCATTTGGCATTTATGCACCTAAGGATATAGAGCGATTGGCTGAAACAGGTATAAAGTATGCGTTTACCACTGTTCCGGGTGTGAACACAGCAAGTACATCAGTGCTAGAACTACACCGAGATACTGTTACTCTTGGTTGCACACTAGAAAATTTTAAAACAATTGTAGAAAAAGGAGCGAGTAAATGAAAAAAGTGGTTAGACTGCTCATAGTAGTGATACTATTATTGGTAGGCGCATTCACACTTGCGGCTTGTTCAAATGCTAATGAAGCTGTTCAAAATGGTGAAACAAGTTCTTCAGGAAGTTCAAACGAACCACTTAGATTTGGTACCTTGCCAGCAGAATCGGCTATTCCAATTATATTAGCAGAAGAAAATGGGTATTTTGAAGATGAAGAAGTAGCTGTAGATATTACAGCGTTTAATTCGCCAAATGATCGTAATGCAGCTGCTCAGTCTGGTGAACTGGATGGGATGATTGCAGATGTGATGACGGCTCTTTCATTTCGGGAAGGCGGAATCGATTTAACAATCACATCAGATATAAATGAGGAATTTAAATTGTTGTCTTCACCTGATTCAGGAATTACAGACATAAAACAATTAGATGGTAAAAATGTTTCATTAATTCCTAAACTTCTATTGGAATACATTATGGATGAAATAGCTGCTAAAAATAAAATTGGTTATGAAGTAGTGTCTATCCCGTCTATCCCTGCAAGATACGAAGCATTACTTGAAAATCAAATTGATTCGGTTATCTTCACTGAACCTCAAGCTACAGCACTTAAAGTAAATGGGGCGCATGTGTTGGCAAGTTCATCAGAGTACGGAATAAAAGGTGGAACGATTTTGTTTAGTGCGGAGAATGTAGCAGAAAAAACTGATGATATCGCTGCTTTTTATCGCGCCTATGATAAAGCAGTCGAGTATATAAACTCCACTGATCCATCTGAATACAGTACCGTTTTAAATGAGTATAATTTCCCTAAAGAAATGGGAGAGTATTTATCTAATAAAGAAGAAGACTACACTAAAGCAACAACGGTCACTGAAGAACAATATACTAGTATTGAAGAGTGGACAAAAGAAAAAGACATGATCAGCAAAGATTATACGTACGAAGAATTGACTGATTTCTCGATGCTGAATAAGTAGCAAAAACAACTCAATTTGAATGGCTCTTCTAAAGAGAATCATTCAAATTGAGTTGTTTTTTTTAGTCAATATCCAATCAAGCTGATTTACTCCAAGGGGTTAACAAGCGTTCTAGAAGATCAATCAGTTTGAATAATAAAAATCCAAGGACACAAAGTGCCAATATACCGCAGAACATTTGCGGATAATCAATGACAGACCAAGCATTCATGATGTAATAACCAAGGCCATATTGGGTAGCATAATTTTCTGCAAAAAATAGGGAGGCTACCGCAATTCCAATACAGACACGTAGCCCACTGATAATTTGAGGAAGAATAGCTGGATATAGAAGATAGATAAAGGTTTGCCAGTGACTCGCATGAATCATACGCATGACTTTATAGTAAGATGGATTAATTTGGTTGATGCCATCACGTACGGATAGAATTAATTGAAAAACAATAATCCAGACAACTAGACTAATTTTTGAAGCATCACCTAAACCAAACAGCAACATAAAGACTGGTAAAAATGCGACTTTTGGTATTGGATAAATGAGATACAGTAAGGGAGATAATAATTGATTAGCCCATTTACTGGCTCCAATCCAAATTCCTAGAGGCACACCAATCAAAACAGAAATAAGAATAGCTGATAAAATTCGAGATAAGCTGCTGAAGATATGAGGAAGGAGTACTGGGAATAACTGGATAAATAAATGAAGGGTTTTGATTGGGTTTGGAATAACTGGATGTGCAATGACATAATAGAGACACTCCCAAACCAAAAATAATCCTATCAAGCCAATCAGAGTATCTAAAGTCATTTTTATCTGTTTATTCATGTCGTGTACCGTTTTCTAAACTTTCTCTAACCCTTAAGCACATGTCATAAAAAGCTGTGTTTTTACGACTATTTTCAATTCCAAATAAAGGATTTTGGATGATATCGTGTATTCCGCCTTGATTCATAACAATGATCTGATCTCCTAAAAATACGGCTTCTTCTATCGAATGGGTCACTTGCAAAAGAGTCGTATTTTTTGTTTGATGAATGGACAAAAGCATGTCCTGCAATTTTTCTTTGGTCATTGCATCCAAAGCTGAAGTTGCTTCATCTAAAAGAAGAATCTCAGGATTTAAATTTAAACTTCGTGCAATTGCTACACGTTGCTTTTGTCCGCCACTTAACTGAGAAGGGTAGTACTGCCCTAGATTTAAAATACTTAATTCTTTTAAAATTTGATTGGTCTTTTCTTTAATTCTTTTCGGATTGTGATGGGTTATTTTAAGACCCATGGCGACATTGTCAAAAACGGTACACCATGGAAGCAAAGCGTACTCTTGAAGTATCATTCCAGTCTGTTTAGGAAAATCTGTTACTGGAACATCATTTATTCTTAACTCTCCACTGATAGGTTTAATAAATCCAGCTAAAGCATTAAGAATAGTCGTTTTTCCGCAGCCAGAGGGTCCAATGATGACACATGTAGAGTTAGATGGAACAGAAAAAGAGATACCATTTAATACAAGGTTATTGTTAAATGAACAAGTTAAGTCGTTCACAAATATAGCGTTTTTAATCATTCCGTTGTCTCCTTTTGGTAGTCGATTCTATTATAAAAGTTTTGGTTTCAAGATACAAACGACTTTTAAGAATCAACTGAATAAATGGAAACAACTTATTTTAATTAAGGTTCGTTAAGGGTGTCTATATATTTTTAAAAGGCAATTAACTATTGAAAAAATAGTCAAAAAGCGTATAATTTTATTTAAATATAATTATTTGTTCGTTTTTTTAGCAAAAGTAAATGACGGAAAAATTAAACTAAAGGAGAATATCTGATGCCAATAAATTATCCAACAAAAGAATTTATTAAAATGTTACCGAAAGCAGAACTGCATCTTCACTTGGAGGGGACTTTAGAACCTGAATTGAAATTAAAATTAGCTAGAAAAAATAAAATTACTATCGGACAAGAAACCATTGAAGAAGTTAAAAAAAGTTATCAATTTGATTCTCTATCTTCTTTTTTGAATGTGTATTACCCAGCAATGAATGTATTGCAAACAGAAGAAGACTTTTATGAATTGGCATGGGAATATTTAAAAAAAGCTAAAGAGCATAATGTAAGACATGTAGAAGTGTTTTTTGACCCTCAAGCACATACCTCAAGAGGAGTTAGCTTCGAAAAGATGTTTAATGGATATTATCGTGCTATTCAAGATAGTTCTAATTTAGGAATAAGCGCAAACCTTATCATGTGTTTTTTACGAGATATGTCTGCAGAATAAGCTATGGAAGCATTTGAACAAGCTCTTCCATATAAAGATAAAATAGTTGGAATCGGGCTCGATTCTGATGAAAGAGGCAATCCACCAAGTAAGTTTTTTGATGTATTTAAAAAAGCAAAAGAAGAAGAGTTTCATATCACGATGCACTGTGATATCGATCAAGAAAATTCGATTGAACACATTCGTCAAGCACTTTTTGATGCAAAAGTTGAAAGACTTGATCACGGAACCAACATTGTTGAAAACCAAGATTTGGTAAATTACATTAAAGAAAACAATATTGGTTTAACTTGTTGCCCAGTTTCAAATAGTTTTGTAGTGGAAGATATGAAAGGAAAAGAAATTATCGAGTTATTGGAACAAGGAGTAAAAGTGACTGTAAACTCAGATGACCCAGCGTATTTCCAAAGTTACATTTCAGATGATTTGTATGCACTAGCTGAAAATTATTCACTAACCACAGAACAAGTTATTCAATTAGTTAAAAACTCTTTTGCTATTGCTTGGATTTCTGAAGAAGAAAAAGAAGAATACATTCAATCAATAGATGAATATGTAAAGACCTTCAATAAAATAAAGATGGTATAAAAGCTTTCTCGTATTAACCGAAAATATGTCGTATGTTTTTACAGTGCAACTTATTTAATAAAAAAAACACTGGCTTTTCATTTGATATTCCTTTATAATAAGAAATGCCGCAAGGCCGTATGGCAATGATGAACTTTCGAATCGTGTCAGATCCGGAAGGAAGCAGCACTAAGGATGTTTCGTCATGTGCCGTATGTACATAGAACAAAAAAAGAAACCGTTGATTATCTAATCAACGGTTTCTTTTTTGTTTGCGATTATATTTTAAGATGAAGGCAATGCAATAGACAGATGATCAACGAAACTAAAAAGAGTCACTGTCTAGCTGTTTAAATTTCCCTTCAAATAACGTATAATAAAGAGTAATGATGAACGGTTCAAGAAAGGGAGAAATGCATGAGTTATCAAGCACTTTATCGAGTATGGCGTCCACAACGGTTTCAAGATATTGCTGGGCAAAAAGCTATTACACAAACGTTAAGAAATGCTTTAGCACAAGAGAAAACAAGTCATGCTTATCTCTTTACTGGGCCACGTGGAACAGGAAAAACGAGTGCAGCAAAGATCTTTGCTAAAGCGATTAATTGTCCCAACTTAAAAGATGGCGAGCCTTGTAATGAGTGTGAAATGTGTCAGTCTATTACTCAAGGTCAGTTAAATGATGTGATTGAGATTGATGCGGCCAGCAACAATGGAGTAGAAGAAATTCGAGATATTCGGGATAAAGCCAAATATGCTCCCACTAGTGCAGAATATAAGGTTTATATTATTGATGAAGTCCACATGTTAACCACGGGAGCTTTTAATGCGTTGCTAAAAACATTAGAAGAACCGCCTAAAAATGTTATTTTTATTTTAGCTACAACAGAGCCTCATAAAATTCCACTAACCATTATATCTCGAACACAGCGTTTTGATTTCAAACGGATTAGCGTTCGAGATAGTTGTGAACGCATGGCGTATATCTTAGGCCAAGAAAAAATAGAGTACCAAGAAGAGGCGTTAACCGTTATTGCTAGAGCAGCGGAGGGTGGCATGCGAGATGCATTGAGTATACTAGACCAAGCTATCTCATATGGAGACGATTCAGTGACCGTTGAAAATGCAATGAGTGTGACTGGAAGTTTGACGCAAGAATTGGTTTTAGATTATTTCGATTCTATTATTCAACACAATACGGAAAAAGGATTGTCTCTTTTGCAGAGTATCTTAGCAGAAGGAAAAGACGCCAGTCGTTTTGTAGAGGATTTAATTCTATTTAGTCGAGATTTATTGGTTTACCAACAAGCTCCTCAGATGACGGATTTACTGGAAGGTGCAAATGTTGACGAAGGATTTAAAAGCCTTAGTCAAACGATTACAGCCCAACAGCTGTATAAAGTGATTGAACTTTTGAATGATACTCAACAAGAGATACGGTTTACGAACCATGCAGAAGTCTATTTAGAAGTTGCTACTGTAAAATTGACCCAGTTAACGGATATTAAAGAAGCGCCAAACAATGCCTCAGTTGAAAAATTAAATGGCAATGAACTCGGGCAAGTTGAGCAACAAAAAATGGCAAATATGGAAAAAGAGCTCAGTCAAATGAGGAAACAACTTAAAGAACTGGCTAAGAATGGCAGTACGCCTCAACCAACCAAGAAAGCGCCTAAAGCGACTGCTAAACCTGGAAACAATCAGTTTAAAACCAATACGACAATTATCTACAAAGTATTGAGTGAAGCTACAAAGGAAAATTTAGCACAGTTGATTGATATTTGGCCTGATTTATTAAATATGCTTTCTGTCACTCAAAGAGCCATAATGAAAGCTTCCACACCAGTCGCGGCGAGTCCTAATGGCTTGATTGTTTCATTTGAGTATGATATTTTATGTCAAAAGGCTACTAATGATAATGAATTGCTTGAAGCCGTAAGTGAAGATTTAAGACGGTTAGTGGGCTATTCTCCACAAATGATCTGTGTTCCTTCAGAACAATGGCCCGTTATTCGAGAGCAATTCTTAAAGCAAAATAAAGAGTTGTTGAAGAATCGTCCAACTGAAAAAGTCGATTCTCCTGCTACTAAGAAGCCTAACCAAACGGCCTCTGATTTTGAGCAAGAAAATTTAAATAGTTTAGAATCGGTTTTACCTGAACCTGACGAAGAGGAAACGATTGTTACGGAAGCCATGCAGTTGTTTGGAGAAGAAATAGTTGAAGTGAAAAATGATTAAAAAATAATCAATTGAGAGGAAGAATACAATGCGCGGAATGGGAAATATGCAAGGTATGATGAAACAAATGCAAAAAATGCAAAAAGATATGGCGAAAGCTCAAGAAGATTTAAATGCAAAAGAATTTATGGGAACATCTAATGGAGACTTGGTCACAGTAACGTTAACAGGAGAAAAGAAAATGAAAGACATCTCTATCAAACCTGAAGCCGTGGATCCTGAAGATATTGAAATGTTGCAAGACTTGATTATCTTGGCAACAAATGATGCTTTAGAAAAAGTAGAGGTAGAAACACAAGCTACTATGGGGAAATACACTAAAGGGATTCCCGGACTTTAAACTAATGAACCAAACAGATAATGATCAAAATGGGATTCCTTGTGGGTCCCGTTTTTTGAATTCTATAAAGTCCGTCTAAAGGATTAAGAAAGGAAATGACTATGCAATATCCAGAACCGATATCAAAATTAATGGACAGTTACATGAAACTACCTGGAATTGGAGCAAAAACAGCTGCGCGATTAGCCTTTTTTACGATTGATATGCGTGAAGAAGATGTAACTGATTTTGCTAAATCATTGATTAGTGCGAAAAGAGATTTGCATTATTGCTCCAATTGCGGCCAAATTACTGAAGATGATCCCTGTCAAATATGCCAAGACAAATCACGTGATAGAAGTACTGTTTTAGTAGTAGAAGATCCAAAAGATGTTATGGCGTTAGAAAAAATGCGTGAATATCATGGATTGTACCATGTGCTACATGGTGTTCTTTCTCCAATAGAAGGAACCGGTCCAGAAGATATCAATATACCAAGTTTAATCAAGAGATTGCAGTCTGACGAAATAAATGAAGTGATTATTGCAACGAATGCATCTGCTGAAGGCGAAGCCACAGCGATGTATTTATCAAGGTTAATCAAACCAGCTGGAATTAAAGTAACACGATTGGCTCATGGGCTTTCAGTAGGAAGCGACATCGAGTATGCCGATGAAATCACATTGCTGAAAGCAGTGGAAGGGCGTAGAGAACTTTAGACAGGATTTAGGAAGGAGGCTAACAAAATGCTATTTAAGAAAAAATACGCATTACGAAGAGAGTACGATGCAGCCTTGCTAAAATTGATGACGGAAACAAAAGGAAAATGGGAGTATGCTAAAAGAATTGAGCATTCCGTTATTGAAAAAGACAGTTTACTGTTTGCTCAAACCAAATTAGCTAAAGCGAAGTATTTCTATTTATTTAAAGAAGCAAAAAAAAGAAACATTAAAGGTGACACGTCTACTTTAGAATTCTTTAAGTAAACAAAAAAAAGGAGGAGCGAGGATGAATAAAAAAACTAACGGTGAAGAACAGCATCGTCGCCCTCTATTTGAAGTTTTAAATCAACATAGAAAGAAGGAAAAGGTTTCATTCCATGTACCTGGACATAAAAATGGTGTAAACTGGGATGAACACATAACTTCTTTTCATTCGATGCTTTCTTTTGATCAAACGGAAGTTTCAGAATTGGATTATTTGCATGAACCGGTTGGTGCTTTAAAAGAGAGTCAAGATTTGCTAGGTACACTGTATGGCAGCAAGAAAAGCTATTATTTGATCAATGGCTCGACTGTGGGTAATTTAGCAATGATTATGGGAGCCACAACTAAAGGAGACCAAGTATTTGTTGATCGCAATTGCCATCAATCCGTTATTCATGCACTAGAATTAGCTGAATTGCGTCCAATTTTTTTAACACCTGAACTGACAGACTCAGGCTCAACGCCTCTAGGAATTACTTTAGCAAGGTTGGAAGAAGCTTTTGAACACTACCCATCTATAACAGCATTGATCGTTACGTATCCTACATATGATGGAATGGTTTATCCTCTTGAGGAGTTAATTGCCTATGCAAGAAAAAGGAAATGCTTCGTTTTAGTAGACGAAGCTCATGGACCGCACTTTACACTAGGAGAACCATTTCCAACATCAGCATTAGATCTAGGGGCAGATGTAGTGGTACAATCGGCACACAAGATGCTGCCTTCCCTTACACAAACAGCTTATCTGCATCTTGGACATCATGTACCCCCTCTTACAAAACACAAAATTGAACATTATTTGCATGTTTTTCAATCGAGTAGTCCCTCTTATCCATTGATGCTCTCATTAGAATACGCGCGCTACTTTCTAGCCTTTTTTAATGAAAATGACTTGAAAGCCACTTTAGCGTATCGTGATTTGTGGAAAATTCAATTTGAGAAGGATGGTCTGAAGATCTTTCAGAGTAATGATCCGCTAAAAGTAAGAGTATCTTGGGAAAATCATAGTGGTGAAGCACTAGCGACACATCTAGAAAACCAAGGTGTTTTTAGTGAAAAGGTAGACCAGTTTACAGTGTTGCTAACCTTTCCATTATTGAAGCAAGCGACCGAAGTAAGAGAGCCTTTTTCTATACAATTACCGCAACACCCAAAAACGAATGAAATAAAAAACGAAAAAACTAAATTTCCAATAGCTTCTTATACGGAGCTAGACTTGAGCTATAAGAATCAAATGAGCAGTAGGATGGAGTACATTCTTTTAGCGGATTCTGAAGGGCAAATTGCTGCACAAAATATAACGCCCTATCCACCTGGTATCCCCTTGGTCTTAAAAGGGGAAAGAATTACAACTGAGCACATCAGACAATTGAACCATTTTATCAAGCAGTCAATGAGAGTGGTTGGACTCGGAAATAAAATGGAACTCACTGTTTTTTCTGAAAATGACTGATTCTATGGCTAACAATAAAGAAAAGCTATTAGACTGTCAGCCATAGATACAGTATAATGAAAGTAGCTATAAAGCTAAATTAAGAAGTTAGGGGCTTAGAATAGTGAAAGGCACATTTATTACAATTGAAGGTCCCGATGGTGCAGGTAAAACCAGCGTTATAAAGAAATTGATCCCAATGTTGGTAAAAGCAGTTCAACAAGATATTGTTGCAACAAGAGAACCTGGTGGAAGTCGGATCGCCGAAGAAATTCGTGAACTTATTTTAAATCCAACGAATACTGAAATGGATATGCGTACAGAAGCATTATTGTATGCAGCCGGTAGAAGGCAGCATTTAGTAGAAAAAATTATTCCAGCTTTAAAAGCCGGAAAAATAGTGATTTGTGATCGCTTTGTAGATAGTTCATTGGCTTATCAAGGAGTCGCTCGTGGTATTGGAGTTTCTGAGGTAGCTGAAATAAACCAATTTGCAACAGAAAATCTTTCTCCTGACATAACGCTTTACTTAGATATTGAAGCTTATGCGGGTTTAGAACGGATCAACCAAAATAAAAATAATCGCCAATTTGATCGTTTGGATCAAGAGACACTGGAGTTTCATGAAAAAGTTCGATCGGCGTATTTAATGATTGCAAACGAGCATCCTGATAGAATTGTTCAGATTGATGCAAGCCAAGATTTAAAAACAGTCGTTGAACAATGTTATCAAGTTATTATTGAGAAACTAAGAGTATAAAAAGAGGGGTTGATGTGCGATGAAATTAATATTAGCGATAGTTCAAGATAAAGACGGAGGACGTCTGTCTAATGAATTTGTAGATGCAGGCATACGTGCCACTAAGCTTTCAACAACTGGAGGCTTTTTAAAAGCAGGAAACACAACTTTTATTATAGGTGTTGAGGAAGAACGTGTGGATGACGTGTTAGATCTTATTCATAAAAATTGTCAATCCAGAGAACAATTTATGACTCCTCCTGTCAGTTTAGACGTTTCCATGGAAACAAATATGCCTTATCCAGTGGAAGTTCAAGTCGGTGGAGCTACTGTCTTTGTATTACCAGTTGATCAATTTCAACAATTTTAAATTCGGGTTGTGATGAAAATCGAAGAAAAATTAATTTGGCTACAGCCTTTATTACTTAAGCAATTCAAAAAGACAGTCCAACAAAAGCAATTAGCTCATGCGTACCTTTTTGAAGGCGTTTCAGGAACCGGTAAAAAAGAGATGAGTTTGTGGTTAGCAGCTAGTTTACTTTGCAAAGAAGGTTCTGAAAATCTCCCTTGTGAAAACTGCCAAAACTGCCGACGCGTCTTTGATCATCAACATCCAGATGTGATAGAAATTGTGCCAGATGGCTTATCTATAAAAGTAGAACAAGTTCGTAATTTAAAAGCAGAGTTTTCAAAAAGCGGAGTAGAAAGTCAACAGAAGATCTTCATTGTGGAAGATGTTGAAAAAATGACTCCAGGAGCTGCGAATAGTTTGCTCAAATTTTTAGAAGAACCTGAAGGTAGCGCCGTAGCATTTTTATTGACAACTGCTAAGAACCGCATACTCCCAACTATTTTATCGAGATGTCAATTGGTTCACTTTCAACCTTTAACTAAAAAGAAATTGATGACTGAACTTGAAGCTAAAGGACTTTCAAACAATCAGGCATCATTGTTGGTGCAATTGACCAATAGTGTAGAAGAAGCACTTGAACTGAATGAAGATGAATGGTTTCAAGAAGCCAAAACGATTATTTGGAAGTGGTTTACACTGATTACAAATAAAGATAATCAAAGTTTTATTTATGTGCAAACAACGATTATGCCTCATTTTAAGGATCGCGATGCACATCGAAGGTTAATAGATTTAATTTTGTTAGCCTATCGAGATATATTGATGCTCCATTATGGTACAGTTGATGTATTGGCGTATGCACGATATCAAAAAGAATTAGATTACATTAAAACACAGTATTCAAGTAAAGCCATGGTGCAAGCTATTGAAGCAGTCTTACTCAGTCGTAAAAAACTAGAGAGTAATGTTAATGCTCAAGGTGTTTTTGAACAACTAGTTTTACAATTAATGAAGTAAAAGGCATAAAGATGAATAAAACGATGATCATAGCAAAGAGTGGGTGAAAATGGATGGACAAAAAAACTTTATATGATAGTTTTACTCAAATAGAACTTGATACGGATGCTACTCTTCATCAAATTTCTAAAATAAAAAAAGAGGTTGAACGATTGGTTGAAGAGAATGCTACTCTTCGTATTGAAAATCAACACTTGAGAGACCGATTAAGTGATCTTGAAAAACTGCAACGATCAGACGAGGAAGTTGTAGAACCAGAAATGAGTAAATCGCGTTTAAATCTTGAAAAACTATATGAAGATGGATTTCATGTGTGCAATGTATTCTATGGTTCAAGAAGAGTAAATGATGAGCCTTGCGCCTTTTGTTTAGATGTAATTTATGGTGAAAGAAGATAACTGCCAACTGAATAAAAAAGACTTGTAACCGTATGGATGAAATGGCTACAAGTTTTTTGTGTTTGTCCTCGATTTTTGATCATGTAGCCGTTACTTTAGTGGATGAGTAGTTAAAGAAGATTCATAGAAAAGGCAACTGTTGCATGTTATAGTGAAATTAGCAGAAAACTAAGGAGGAAATGCATATAATGAAAGCTGTATCCATTAAACAACCAGGTGATAGTGAAGTATTAGAGATCCAAGAAAAGCCAATTCCAGAAGCCAAAGAAGATCAACTGTTAGTTAAAGTTAAAGCAAGCGCTATAAATAGAACCGATATCATGACACGCGAAAATAAGCAATTGGCTAAGCCTTATCCAATATTAGGAGTGGAAGTTGCAGGCGTTGTAGTTGAAAATAACAGTATAGTGCATAAAGAAATGGTTCCTGGAACACGCGTCGCAGGACTGGTGAATCATGGTGGTTATGCAGAGTATGTAGTAATGCCTTCAGATCGTGCCATTATTATACCGGATAACATGAACTATGAAGAAGCAGCAGCTATTCCAGAAGTCTTTCTAACGGCCTATCAAACCCTTTATTGGTTAGGAAATTTAAAACCAGAAGAGACGGTTTTGATTCATGCGGGAGCAAGTGGTGTAGGAACAGCAGCTATTCAGTTGGCAAAAAAAATGACAAAAGCACGGGTCATTGTTACTGCAGGTTCAGATGAAAAATTGCAGTTTTGTAAGGAACTGGGCGCAGATAAACTAATCAATTATAAAGAAGAAGAGTTTGATCAAATCGTACTAGACTACACTGAACAAAAAGGTGTTGATTTGATACTAGACTTCATTGGTGCTTCATATTGGGAAAAGAATTTTAATAGCATAAAAACCGATGGAAGTTGGATTGTAATTGGCGTATTAGGTGGAGCAATAGTCGAAAATGTCAATTTAGGTATGTTATTGCAAAAACGGATTACCTTAAAAGGTACGTTGTTAACACCAAGAAGCGATGAGTATAAAGCTCAGTTAACCAATGAGTTCATTGAAAAAGTTATGCCATATTTTGAAAAAGAATTAATCAAACCTATTGTAGATACTGCTTTTATGCTTGAGGATGTAGCTAAAGCTCATCGTTATATGGAAGAAAGTAAAAATACGGGAAAAATTATCTTGAAAATTGAAGAATAAACGAGTCATAAATAGGAGATTACTTACATCCTATTAGTGGATACACCATACTATATAGTCAAAACGATGATAATTGAAGGAAGTGTCATAGTGAATCAGTGGTTAAAAGGTGATGAACGGATGGATAAGTTGCTCAGTCACAACTTATCCATTATCCAGAGCCCATCAGTCTTTTCATTTTCATTAGATGCAGTATTGTTAGCAGATTTTGCTCAACCTGCTAAACATGATCGTGCCAAAGTGGTTGATTTATGTGCAGGTAATGGAGTTGTTGGCTTGTTGCTCAGTCAAAAAACAAGTAGTCCGATTATTGGAATTGAAATACAAGAAAGACTGGTTGGCATGGCAAAAAGAACCATCCAATTAAATGAACTAGAGCACCAAGTTTCTATTCTACATGGAGATTTAAGTGAAGCAACCAAGTGGATTAAAAAAGATACGGTGGATACAGTGACGTGTAACCCGCCGTACTTTGCTGTGGGAGAAAAAAGTATAAAAAATCCTAATTCTCATTTAGCCATTGCCAGACATGAGTTGCATACAAATTTAGATGAGGTTATGAAAGTTTCGAGCAATCTATTAAAAATGAATGGAAAAGCTTACTTTGTTCATCGTCCAGATCGGTTAATTGAAATCTTAGAAACCATGAAAAAATATCGGCTTGCTCCCAAAAAGATGCGTTTGGTTTACCCTAAAGTTGGAAAAGAAGCTAATACGCTATTGATTGAAGGGATAAAAGATGGAAAAGATACAGGATTTCGTGTTTTACCTCCGTTATTTGTATATAGCGAGGACAACAATTATCTACCAGAAGTGAGTGCAATGCTGCATGGAATCCATTAGTTATTTTTATGTCTTATATTGTCAAGATGGAAGTTTGTATGGCGGATATACGACAGATCTTGAGAGAAGAGAATTAGAACACAATCAAGGTATTGGCGCTAAGTATACTAAGCCCCAAACGAGAAGACCGGTAAAAATGATTTACGCAGAAGGGTACTATTCTAGAAGTGAAGCAACAAAAGCAGAATATGCTTTTAAAAAGCAAACTCGAAAAAATAAACTCGCTTATTTGACCAATCAAGGAATTATGTTTCCCGTGGAATTAACGAATCCATGTTTAGTGAATATGGAGCAAATGAATAGAAAGGAAGGTGAAAAAAATGCAGAGTCAAAAGAGTTTTGAGCAATCTCAAGGCGGAAGTTTATACCTTATCCCTACGCCTATTGGTAATTTGGAAGATATGACGTTTAGAGGAGTAAGATTGTTAAAAGAAGCAGATTTGATTGCTTCTGAAGATACGCGTACAACACAAAAGCTGTTGAATCACTATGAAATAAAAACACCTCAAATCAGTTTTCATGAGCACAATACACAAGAAAGAATTCATCAACTGATTGAAAAATTAGAAACCGGGATGACGATTGCACAGGTAAGTGATGCAGGAATGCCTTCTATTAGTGATCCTGGTCATGAATTAGTGGTAGCGTGTATCCAAGCAGGTATTTCAGTTATTCCTTTGCCTGGAGCAAACGCTGGACTAACAGCATTGATTGCTTCTGGCATAAGCCCTCAACCGTTTTATTTTTTTGGCTTTCTACCGCGTAAGAAAAAAGATCAACTCGTTGCTTTAGAAGAGTTGAACCATCGACCTGAAACGATTATCTTATACGAATCTCCTCACCGTTTAAAAGAAGTTTTGAAAAATATGTCAACTGTTTTTGGAATGAATCGCCGTATCGTTTGTTGCCGTGAATTAACGAAACGCTATGAAGAATTTATAAGAGGAACGATTGAAGAAGCGATTGAATGGTCTATGACGAATGAAATCAGAGGCGAATTTTGTTTGATAATTGAAGGTAATAGTGAAGGGACTCTTTTAGCAGAAGAAGACACTAGTTGGGAAACTTTATCACTAAAAGAGCATGTTGATGTAATGATAAACGACAGAGAATTGACTAGTAAAGATGCCATTAAAGAAGTTGCTAAATTGCGGGGGTTAAAAAAACAAGAAGTCTATGCAGCTTTTCATGAATTTTAGAGTTCTAAAAAATTTTAAAAAGCATTTGCCCTCTTCGTGTAATAGTCATTTAGAAGAGAGCAAATGCTTTTTAATGCTAGTAGCGCTTAGGGATTAAGATACTATATGAAACCTAGCTATTATGATTTTCTTTATCTGCTGCTAATAAATCGCGAATTTCTTTAAGGTATTGTTCTGCTACCGGAATTTCAACTTCATCAACAACTTCTTCGGCTTTTTTAAATTTATTTGCAGCATTATTAATGAATTTAATAAAGATAAAAATGACAAGCGCAATTAGAATGAAATCCACGACTGCTTGCAAGAAAGCACCATATTCTAACTTAGCACCTCCAACTTCAATGGATAAATTTTGAATATCCGTTCCGCCGGTCAAAATACCCACAAGAGGCATAATAATAAAATTGACAAGAGCAGTAACAATGGCTGTAAAGGCAGAACCGATAACAACACCGACGGCTAAATCAAGAACATTTCCTTTAAAAGCAAATGCTTTAAATTCATCCATAAATTTTTTCATATTTTCACCTCCATATAAGGATAAAATAAACATTTTTTTGAATTCAAACATTCTGTTCATTCATTTAACTATAACAGAATGTCTGTTTTATTGTCTACTGTCATGCGAAACACTTCATAATATCAAATGAACTAACGCTTAAACGATAAACTTTCACTAAATTATTTGAAATGAATGAGGAGTTAGATGAAATAGGGTATAATAATAGTAAGAAATAGTTTTACAAGGAGGAAAAGAAATGAAAAAAAATTGGAGTCGTCTATTAATCATCTCTTTAAGTATGGTGGCATTAAGTGCTTGTGGAACAAATAATGAAAATGAAGGAGCAACTTCTGAAGCAACACAATCAGAGTCTGTTGTATCGGAATCAACTGTATCCGAGTCATCATCCTCACAAGCAACAGATTCATCAACAGAAGAAGTATCATTACAAGAAACCTATAATAAAATGTACACAGATGGATTAGCTCAGTATGATGCTGAAAAATATGATGAAGCTGCAGGAACAATTGGCCTATTGCTACAAAATGATTTGTCTGAGTATGATGAGATCGAAACAAAAGCTACAAATTTGAAAGAAGACATAACACTTGCTCAAGCTCAAAAAGCTAAAGCAGATGAAGCTACAGCGCTTATTGAAAATTCTACTTATAAAACAGAACGAACTTCTGATTTAGCTGCTGAAGAATTTTCAACAGCTACAGGTAAAGACATCAAAACTGCTTCAGATGATGAAATTGGTAGTTGGTTAACAGAAAAGGACGCGGCAGCAAAGGAAGCAGCAGATAAGGCTAGTCAAGAAACAACTGAAGCAACACCGACACCTGAAGAAGAACTGAATAAAGTGTTAAATGAAGTTGTTTCAATTACTGGAATATCGCCAGAAGATAACCAATTTTATGCAACGAAAACATCTGAACAAATTTATACAATTGAAATTCGTCATTCACATGAGGTAGATGGAGTAGGAATCTCAAATATGGTGGGCATGTTCGAATATAATCTAGCAACAAAAGAGTTGAAAAAAATGGATCCATTAACGGGTGAATATTCTGTCTTCACTGGAACAGATTCTAGTATTTAAATACGAAAAAATAAGGACTTGAGATACTTATCTCAAGTCCTTATTTTTATTGTTCATTTTTTTAATGTATTGATCAACTGGATAATTAGAGAGTGGTAAGTCAGTAGCTTCACCTGAGATAAGCTGGCTTAACATGTGTCCAATCAAAGGTCCAGAAGTCAACCCTGAAGAACCTAAACCACTAGCTGTAAAAAGGTTAGGGTACTCTGGAATAACGCCAAAAAAAGGTGCAAAGTCAGATGTGTATGCTCTTGTCCCTACGCGGATTCCTGTAATGGTGGCATTCTTTAATCCAGGAGCGAGTTCTATCGCTTCTTCTAGCATGATCTCTAACTTTTCTTTAGTAGGTGTTAAATCATATCCGCCATCATTTTCATGAGTAGCTCCTACAATGATTTTTCCATGGGCGAAAGGTATAATATCTTTTTCACCATCAGGCATGATAACAGGCCAATCTGACATATCTTCTTGTAAACGGAGTTGAATTAATTGTCCTTTTTGTGGGCGAATATCAACGTCTAAACCAAGTGGGGCCAATAATTCAGGTAACCAGGCACCAACTGCTAAAACAACTGTATCATACGTTTTAGCATGGATATTCGTATGGATAACATACTCATTTGAGTTTGGAGAAGAGAGGGTAACTTTTTCTGAATAATAGTGAAGACCATTAGATTGAGCTTGATTAATCAGTTTTTCTGTCAATAATGAGCCATCTACTCGCGCACCACCTGAAGCAAATAAAGCAGATTCTTTAGAGTCATATAAAGGGAACTTAGCTTTGATTTCCTTTGGAGATAGAAGAGCCAATTCCCCAATCTCTGGAGCAGTTTCTAAACGTTTGAGCGCTGTTTTTTCTAATTTTTTTAATAAATCAAGATTCTTTTTAAAGACTAAAGCACCTACTTGTTGATAGATATCTGAATGAGTAAGCGATTCACCCAAATCATTCATAAGTTGTGGATAAAAAGCGGCGCCTTTTGAAGCTAATTGGTACCACTCTTTATTGCGTCGTTGAGATAGCCAGGGGCATATTATTCCAGCAGCAGCAGAAGTGGCTTGTCCTACCCCATCATCATAAAGAGCTACTTCATAATTTTTTTGACTAAGATAAAATGCAGAGGTAGCTCCTACGATACCACCGCCGATAATTGCAATTCGCTTGCGTTGTGTCATTGATCCTCATCCTTTTCATCTATAGCTACATGTATTTATTCATGAATAGTAAAGTACTGATGTCCCACGAACTTTTTATCACAACCGTACTTTGCGTATGTGCATAAAAAAATTCTTTATAATTACTCTAGGATCAACTGTCCAAGACCAATAAAAAGAATCCTCATATGATTAAGTATAAAACAAATAATGATTTTTATACATGAGATTTACTAAAAGAATGAAAAAACTTATCGATTACTATGAAAAGTGGTCAATTTTAACGAGTATCTCAAACTAGTTAAAATTTTATGGAGATTGGGACATGGTTTGATGAAACAATACCTTTAGCTAATTTTTCTAAATCAAGAAGTTCATTGATTTTTTCTGGTGATAGCCAATTCTTTTCAAGGAGAATATGGCGAATGGAACGTCCAGTTTGTAAGGATTCTTTTGCTAATTCACTTGCTTTTTGATAACCAATCAAAGGACAAAGAGCGGTAACGATTCCGGGGCTTTGTTCAACTTGATTCCGACAGTGTTCCTCATTGGCAGTAATGCCAATAATACAGTTATCCGTTAAGGTCATCACAGCATTTGTCAGTAATTCTATAGAACTAAAAAGATTCCGGAAAATAATAGGTTCAAATGGATTTAGTTCAAGTTGACCAGATTCGGCAGCCATGGTAATCGTAAGATCATTTCCTATAATTTGAAAAGCTACTTGAGAAACGACTTCTGGAATGACAGGGTTAACTTTTCCTGGCATGATTGAAGATCCATTTTGCATCGCGGGCAAATTAATTTCTCCGAAACCAGTTGTTGGGCCACTAGACAATAAACGGAGATCATTGCACATCTTGGATAGAGTAACAGCGGCTGTTTTTACAACTCCTGAAACACGAACGAATCCATCAACGTTTTGAGTAGCATCATACAGATTATCAGCTTGCTGTAAGGGTAATTTCAGTTCATGGGCAAGATTTTTAGCAATGGTCGCTGAATAGCCCACGGAGGCATTAATGCTATTTCCAATAGCTGTAGCGCCAATGTTAAGAGTATACATCTCACTTGTTATAGTAGTTAACTGTTGAATGTCACGCTGGACAGCAGATTGATAGGCTTTGAAAGAACGTCCTAAAGTTGTAGGTACAGCATCTTGCAATTGCGTTCTTCCCATTTTAATAACGTTTGAAAATTCAGTTGCTTTTCGTTCCAATGTTTTTTCTAAAGAGGTAAGAGTTGAGATGAGGTGTGGCAGCAGTTCTAAGACCGTTAGCTTTCCGGCTGTTGGAAAAACATCATTCGTTGATTGAGAACAGTTCACGTGATCATTAGGGTGCACCAATTCATAAGTTTCTTTTGTTCCTCCAAGAAGTTCACTGGCCCGGTGTGCAATCACTTCATTCATATTCATATTTGCTGAAGTTCCGGCGCCTCCTTGAATAGCATCAACAATAAAATCATCTTGAAAGTGTCCTGCAATAATTTCATCACTTGCTTTACAGATAGCTTCTGTAATTGGAGTTGATAGGTTTTTTTCTTGATAATTAGTGATTGCAGCTATTTTTTTAATGAGTGCTAATTTTTTTATAAGGATAGGATGCAGCTTTTCACCGGATAGGGAAAAATTGTTTTTTGCTCGTAGGGATTGTACTCCGTAATAAGCTTCATTTGGAATCGGTAAGCTGCCGATTGAGTCAAATTCTATTCGTGTATTCATTTCTGTCACACTCCTCAAATGTAGGGGTAAAAGACTTTTGTTAAAATCTATTTTAAAAGATAACATGCTAGAATCGAGGAGTAAATAGCTAAAGAATAAAGAAAAACTAAATATTGGTATAGGTGTTCCTCGGATTATATAATACGATATTTGCTTGATTAAACTTTGTTTTATTAAGTGTGAATTTTTTTATATTTGAAATGTCTACCTCAATCTGTATAATCTAAATAGAAAGAAAATCTTAAGAAAAGGATGGGATAAAATGGATAGTATTGATAAAAAGATTATTCAATTATTGGGAGATAATGCACGAACATCACTAAAAGAGATTGCTGCTGAAACATTTTTATCCTCTCCAGCTGTCTCTACACGGATTGCTCGTTTAGAGAATGAAGGTATCATTACAGGCTATTCAGCTCAAATAAATTTACATAAGTTAGGGTATCATATTACTGCGTTCATCAATTTGGAATTGAGCCCTAAGCAAAAGCCGACATTTTATCCATTTGTAAAAGTGTGTCCTAATATCCTCGAATGCAATTGTGTAACCGGAGAGTATTCCATGCTTTTAAAAGTAGCTTTTCCATCTACGGTTGAGCTGGATGGGTTTATCGGTGAATTACAGCAGTTTGGAAAAACTTATACACAGATTGTTTTTTCAACTAGCATAGAACCAAGAGGGATTCAGTTAAAAGAATAGAAGGACATAAAAAAGATCTCGCTTTCCATGGGAAAGTGAGATCTTTTTTTGATTTTAGGGCTAAGTTTTATCGAATCTGTCCCTCACCAAAGATAATGTATTTGGATGAAGTCAGTTCATTTAGACCCATTGGTCCACGGGCATGTAATTTTTGAGTACTTATTCCAATTTCAGCACCAAATCCAAATTCGAAACCATCTGTAAAACGAGTAGAAGCATTAATGTAAACAGCAGCAGAGTCAACTTCGCGATGAAATTGAAGACCTGAAGCATAATCATCTGTCACGATGGCTTCAGAATGGCCAGTACTGTAACGGTCAATGTGTTCAATCGCTTCATCTAGAGAAGAAACAACCTTAATAGCTAAGATAAAGTCTAAGAATTCTGTTTCCCAGTCTTCTTGAGTAGCTGGTATGGCTTTTTTCAAATAGGATAAGGCTTTTTCATCTGCTCTTAATTCAACATTCCACGGAGCTAAAGCTTTTTCAATTACAGGCAAAAAGCTTTCCGCTACGTCTTCATGAATCAATAAGGTTTCAGCAGCATTGCATACAGAAGGTCTAGAACATTTGGCGTTTACAATAATATCAGTTGCCATTGCTAATTGAGCATCTTTATCAATATAGATATGGCAATTTCCTGTTCCAGTCTCAATTACAGGGACGGTAGCTGTTTCTAAAACGGCTTGAATTAATTTTGCTCCACCACGTGGAATCAAAACATCCAAATAACGATTTAATCGCATCATTTCGTTAGAGCTTTCGCGTGTGATATCTTCAACCAATTGAATCGTTGTAGCAGGAAAGATTGTTGTTTCAAGTGCATCTTGCAAAATGCGAACGAGCGCTTTATTTGAATGGATGGCTTCCTTACCGCCACGTAAAATGACCGCGTTACCGGCCTTGAAACACAATGATCCCGCATCGGTCGTTACATTTGGACGAGATTCATAAATGATCCCAATGACTCCTAATGGAACACGTTGTTTTCCAATCGTTAATCCAGCTTCGTTTTTCCACATTCCATCAACTTTTCCAATTGGATCGGGTAAGTCGGCTATTTTAAGGATTCCATCAGCCATAGCTTCGATGCGTTCCTTGGTTAAGATTAAACGATCCATCATATTTTCTGATATTCCGTTTTCTTTAGCAGCTGTTAAATCTATTTTATTTGCTGTAAGAATAGTGTCTGTATGAGCAATCAAAGCTTGGCTCATTAATTTTAATGCTTCATTTTTTTCAGGTGAAGTAGCTCTTGCAAGCGAGCGTGCCGCTTTCTTTGCTTTTTCACCTAATTGAATCAATGTTTCCATAAAAACACTCCTTCTAATTTAGTCAGCTGAGAATAAGGTTCCTATTTGTTTGCCCTCAATAATATCAAAAATAATCGTGGGGTCTTCACCGTTAGCCAATACCATTTGACTGGTATTTTTTAAAATATGATTAGCAGCAATCAACTTTGTAGACATTCCGCCAGTTCCATAGCTAGATCCTTTTCCACCCGCAAGAGCGTATAAGTCATCCGTAATGGTGTGTATTTCGTGAAAGAGAACAGCGTCAGGCTCATCGTTTGGGTTTTTATTATAAAATCCGTCAATATCTGATAACATAATCAGTAAATCAGCGTCCGTAATTTCTGCAACAATAGCAGATAGACGATCGTTATCACCGAATTTAGTTAAGTGATCCAATTCATCAACTGCAACAGTATCATTTTCATTTACGATTGGAATAATACCTTTTACAAGTAATTGTTCAAATGTATTGATCGCATTTAGACGGCTAGTTGGAAATTCTACAATATCACGTGTCATTAACACTTGGCCGATAATTTGTCCATAGCCATAAAAGAATTTGCTGTATAAATTCATCAATTCGGTTTGGCCTACAGAAGCTACAGCTTGTTGTTCGGGAATCGTTCTTGGTCTTTCGCTAAGGTGCAGACGAGAGATTCCCACTCCCACAGCTCCAGAAGATACTAGAATCACTTCTTTGCCTTGGTTTTTTAAATCAGATAAGACAAAAGCTAATTTTTCTAGACGTTGTAAATTAATAGTACCATTAGGGTACATAATCGTGCTGGTTCCAACTTTTACAACGATTCGTTTACATGAAGATAATAATTGTCGAGAAGTAGTCGTCATTTTTTTCATCCATTCTATACTTGATAACCCTGAAAAGTTTGGTTTAGTTTAATGAATGTGTTCATTAAACAGTAAGGCACTCTATTCCATTTATTCTACCAGTTTCTAAGGGAAAAAACTATTTTTTCTGGCTTTAGATTAAAGAGATAAAAGAAAAAAAAGACCCTGGCAGATGCCCAGGACCTTTTCTTATTTAGTTTCTTTCCGACAACTTAAAATGTTTTATTCATTTTACGCATAATAAACTTTTGTAGTTCAACTACTATAAGAATAGTAAGAGATAGTCCAATAGCGATCAACCAATGCGTCATACTTATAGCAACTAAGTTAAAAATACCAGCTAAGAATGGTACAGTAGCCACTAGAGTAATCAATGCAATTGAGAGCATTGCTAACCAGAACAAGTTCATATTGGATGTGATTCCAACTTTAAATATAGATTCTTTGCTACGCGCATTGAAAATGTGTAGTACAGAAGACCAACCAAGAATTAAGAAAGCCATTGTTTGACCAACTTCATGACTTGCGGTGATCGTAGAATCAATATCAATAAATGAACCCACGTAAAAACCAATAAGGGTAATAATAGTGAACGTTAGAGCTGCAATCGCAATATTTCGATAGCCGCCTTTAGCGAAGATGCTTTCACCTTTAGCTGTTGGTTCATTAGACATAATAGTTGGATCAGCTTTTTCTCTGCTTAATGCAAAACCAGGAATTCCATCCGCTACCACATTAACAAATAGCAGTTGGATAGCAATGACTGGTAAGCCCCAGCCCATAATAACGGCGATTAACATAATGAGAATTTCTGAAATATTACATGATAATAAGAAATAAACGGTTTTTTTAATATTTTCATAAACACGTCTGCCTTCTTCAACAGCATGAACAATGGTATCAAATTTGTCATCGGTCAAGATCATGTCAGAAGCACTTTTAGCTACTTCAGTACCGGTAATTCCCATAGCAGTACCAACATCAGCTGCTTTTAAAGCAGGTGCATCGTTGACGCCATCTCCGGTCATGGCTACAACGTCTCCATGTGATTGCCAAGCTTTAACGATTCGAATCTTGTCTTCAGGAGAAACACGTGCATAAACCGAATAATCACGAATGCTTTCTTTTAGTTTTTCATCTGAAAGTTTACCTAATTCAGCACCTGTGATGGCTTTATCGTCTTCTTCAAAAATACCGATTTGCTTAGCGATAGCAGAAGCTGTAGCAGCATGGTCACCAGTAATCATAATAGTTTTAATACCGGCTGACTTGGCTTCTTTAACGGCTTGGATACTTTCTTCTCTTGGAGGGTCAATCATTCCGACGATCCCAGCAAATGTAATCCCATCTTCGAGCTCTTCGGGAGTTAAATCTTCTGGAAGTGTGTCATATGTTTTATATCCAACAGCAATAACACGTAAAGCATCATTAGCAAACGAGTCATGGATATCTCGTGCATTTTGACCTCCTTCATCTGTAATAGACGAAAATTCCACTGGTAAACGATCAAAAGCTCCCTTAGTAATGGAAATGTAATGCCCATCTATCTCATGAACAGTCGTCATCAACTTACGACTAGAATCAAAAGGTATCTCATGTACACGCGGGTAAGACTCATCTAAATCATCTTTCTGTAGTCCTTTTTTCTGTAACAAGCGAATAATCGCTGTTTCAGTAGGATCTCCACTAATAACTTCTTCGCCATCACGATCTTCAATCGTCGCATTTGAGGCTAGGCTCATCATCTTAAGAACCCATTTTTCATCATCACCAAACTCATTTTTTACATTTATTGGTTCATGAGGAAAAGCCCAAAGCTTTTGAATGGTCATTTGATTTTGAGTTAATGTTCCTGTTTTATCTGAGGCAATAACAGAAGCACTACCTAAAGTTTCAACGGAAGGTATGGTTCGGATGATCGCATTGCGATCTACCATGTTTTTCACACCATTAGCTAATGAAATAGTGACGATAACAGGTAAGGTTTCAGGAACGGCTGCAACAGCAAGTGATACAGCAGCCATTAGGCTAAGGATAAAAGCTTCTCCTTGAAGGAAGCTTAAAGTGAAAATAATGATCCCAGCAATTAAAGCTATCACACTTATTTGTTTTCCTAAACTATCCATTCTAGATTGTAAAGGCGTTTTCCCTTGTTTAGTACTGTTCAATAAGTCTGCAACGGAACCCATTTCTGTTTCCATACCAGTTGTTACAACGATAGCTTTTGCTCGACCGTTGGTAACTAAGGTTCCAGAAAAAACGGTATTAAATACATCACCTACAGGGCTGTCTTCTTCAATTTCGGCGTTTTCGTCTTTTTCAACGGGCACACTTTCACCAGTTAAAGCAGACTCTTCGACTTGTAAATCACCACTAGAAATTAAGCGAGCATCTGCAGGTATTTGATCACCTGCTTCTAATAGTATAATGTCTCCTGGTACTAAATCGGTAGCGTCAATAACGTCTTCTTGACCATCTCGTATAACGCGCGCTTGTGGAGCAGATAAACTCTGCAGCGAAGCCAAAGCTTTCTCTGCTTTTCCTTCCTGTCTTAGAGCAATAACAACATTGATGACAATAATAGAGAAGATGACAATAGGTTCTGAGAAATCGTCGGGGTGTTCAGTAATGGCAATATACGTGGAGATAATTCCGGCAAGGATCAAGATAATAACGGTGACATCTTTTAATTGATCCAGAATCTTCGAAAATAAAGAAACACTTTCTTCTTCATCAAATTTGTTGGCACCAAATTGTTTTTTGTGTTCTTCTACTTCCGTTGGGGATAACCCTGTTTCTGCGTTACTGTTGAACTGTGATATAATGGAATCTAATTTTTTTGTTCTAAAATCCATAACATTCCTCCTAATAAGTATTTTTAACAAAATGGATGTAACAAGTTAATTAGACAAGCAACCACTTGTTTGTTTTGGTAAGTATACCAATGTTTTTTTGACTTTGTCAAGTTAGGAGATTCAAAAAATAAGCAGTCTCAAAAAATAGTAGGAATTATTTTCTGAGAAAAAAAACCACCCATATAAATGAGTGGTAAAAGAATCCTTACTTTTCCTTTGGAGGAAAAAAGGCGATTAAAAAAGTTGGTTGTTATTGGTATATCGAAACTATAGCGATAAGTTATGAATAAAGTGTGATAAAAGGTTTATCTATCTCTTAAGGTAAAGTTAAAAATAAAAAAAGCTATCTCAATTAAGAGATAGCTAGGGGATAAGTCTCTTTTCAATAGGGGGGAGAAAAGAGAATGAAAATGAATTCAATTTATTTTAACAACATTTATAGTTTAGCATAACCAACTAAATAACCTATGATAAACAGATAAAAAATGTAATGGAATTAAATTAAAAATTACTTATTTAATCCTTAATCCGCTAAAGCCCTCAAGATTGCTTTATTAAAAGCGGGAAGATCTTCTGGTGTACGGCTGGAAATGATGCCACTTTCGTCTTCCACAACTTCGCTGTCTTCAAATAATGCACCTGCATTTTTTAAGTCGACGCCCACTTGTTTAACAGCAGTCATTCTTTTGCCTTTAACAACTTCAGCGTTAATAAGAAGTTGTGGACCGTGGCAAATTGAAAAAATAGGTTTTTTAGCATCAGCGAATGCCTTGGTAAAGGCTAAAAATCGATCATCTGATCTTAATTGATCTGGTGAAAAACCTCCGGGAATCAATAGTGCATCGAACTCTTCCGGTGAAACATCCTCAATACCTTTATCAATGGTAATGGTGGTTTCTCCTTTTTTACCAGTAACAGTATTTCCTGCTTTTTTCTCGATAGTGATCACTTGATGACCGGCATTTGTTAAAGCCTCTTTTGGAGAAGTGAATTCGACATCTTCAAATAAATTGGTCACAACTGTTGCAATTTTCTTTCCCATGTATAATCCCTCTTTCCTTAAATTTTAACTACAATAAGTGTAACGCAGATGAAAAGTGTCTTCAAGTAATAGGCTTTTCTACATAAAGTAATCGTTAACCTAGTCTTATCTTTTTTATCAAGTACATGTTATCATTAAATAATAAAAGGTAGAATGGAGTTGGAAAGAGATGAATATTGCATTTATTGCTCATGATAAGAAAAAAGACGAAATGGTAAAATTAACCACAGCTTATCGAGAAATTATCAAGGATCACCAAATATTTGCGACAGGAACTACTGGGCAGCGGATTATTGACGCGACTGGTTTAGATGTTCATCGCTTTAAATCAGGGCCACTTGGTGGAGACCAACAAATTGGGGCATATGTATCGGATAATAAAATAGATTTAGTTATTTTTTTAAGAGATCCGTTAACGGCACAACCCCATGAACCAGATATTTCAGCGTTGCTCAGGTTATGTGATGTTTATGAGATACCTTTAGCAACAAACCTCGGAACAAGTGAAATTTTATTACGAGGCTTAGGAAATGGCTTTATTGAATGGCGCAAAGTACAACGGGAAGCCCAATTAAAAGAGCTAGAAGAATATGAATAAAAAGATGGAGCTGGGACAATTTCCTAGCTCCATCTTTTTATTTACAAGCCACATTTTAATTGAGCATTGCAGTTAATACAAGTATTGCAAAACGCCTAAATCTTCTACTGTTACTTGTCGACAGATGGGACAAGTATCTCCAACTTCATTTCCATGCTTATGTTCTTCGTTAATAGGAGCGACATGAACCGTTTTTTGTGCTGAGGGTGACAATTCTTCTTTTGTTTCTTCATCCGTTATCGGATGTACTTGTGGGAAAGCTTGGATGGCCTCATTTAATTTATAAATATTTAGCTGCATATTTATAGAGGTATTTGCGATTATGGGTATCACTCCTTAATAATGTATGTAAATCAATAAATAGGCATAATGTGCTATATGTCGTCATGAGAACTTCACGTTACACTGTATGTAGTGTTTTTTTCATTAAAAAAGAGAATGAAAAATCATAAAAAATAAAAAGATTGAAACGAAAACAACTCGCTTCAATCTTTTACAGCATTTTTTCAGAAAATAAATTTTAATAATAGTTGATGTTACTGTTCATCATTTAAAAAATCAAGTGCATAGTTGACGTGTAGTTCTGTAGCGATAGCTAATCCGCGTTCATCAATGTCAAAGTTTTCATGATGGTGTCCATACCACGTATCCGTATTAGAAGGGTCTTTTGTTCCAACACGAGCATACACACCTTCAGCAACGGCTAAAAAGTCAGCGAAATCATCTGCTCCTAAGCTTTTTGGATTATCTTGAATGATATTTTTTGCGCCTACAATGTCAGCTCCGACACGAGCTGCACGACTTGCCGCAGTTTGGTGGTTGATAAGCGGAGCAGCCGCATCGTAATTTTCAAATTCAACTGTAGTACGATGGGCTGTTGCAACATCTCGTGCCACACGTTCAACAGCCTCTAAGACAAATTGACGTGTTGTGTGGCTGAAAGTACGAACCGTTCCTTCAAGAGAAGCTTCATTGGCAATAATATTGTAACGAGTTCCGGCATTTAATACGCCTACAGCAACTACGACATTATCTAAGGGACTAACTTCACGAGCAACAATGCTTTGCAATTCAACAGTAATGGCAGCAGCAGTCAGTAAAGCATCTCTTCCTAAGTCCGGTCTAGCAGCATGTCCACTTTCGCCAGCCACTTTAATTTTAAAAATATCACAAGAAGCATTCGTTGGGCCTGCAGTAGCAACGATTTTTCCAGTTTCAATAGAAGAATCGACATGAATGCCAAAAACTTGATCAACATTGTTAACAAAACCGCCAGCCACAAATTGTCTTGCACCAGCGCCGATTTCTTCAGCTTGTTGGAAAGCTAGTTTGATAGTGCCAGAAAAATCAGCTTCATGTTTTTTTAAAATTTTTGCAGCTCCTAATAAAGCTGAGGTATGACCATCATGACCGCAAGCATGATGCAAACCTTTTTTAATTGATTTATAGGGCTTATCTTTAGCATCTTCTAATTCAAGCGCATCAATATCTGCTCTTAAGAGAATGGTTTTACCTGATCCTTTTTTATCAATGATCGTTCCGATAGCTCCTGTTTCACCCACAGATTCGTAAGGGATTTCTAATTTATCTAGTTGGTTTTTGATAAATTTAATCGTTTCATATTCTTTTAAACTTGGTTCAGGGTGTTGATGAAGATAACGGCGTAACGCAATCACTTCTTCAGCTCCTTGTTGAACTTCTTCATGTATTGTAGATCGAGTAAGTAATGTTGACATTAATTATCATCCTCTCTAATTTAGTTGGCACTTTCTATTTGTATCTAATTACCAAACTGGAATAGAAGAACCTTTTGATGTTTCGGCAATCACTTCTTTTGTGTCTTCAGCTTGATAAGCTTCGATAATTTTTTGAAATACTTCATTATCTTTATCTTCATCTCTTGAAACAATCGCATTGTAATAAGGGTCCGATGAGTCAGTAACCGGTTCTAAGAAAACTGCATCCTCGGTTGGAATGAATCCTGCATCAACAGCCATTCCACTATTGATAACGGAAGCATTCACATCATCTAAAGCACGAGCAGTTTGAGAAGAGTCTAATGTTTCGAATGTTAAGTTTAAAGGATTAGAGGTAATGTCTTCGACTACAGGGATTTGTTTTTTTGAAGGATCAACTTCAATTAAACCGGCTGTTTGAAGTAATAATAAAGCTCTTCCTTCATTAGAAACATCATTTGGAATAGCAATCACATCGTTTTCTTTTATTTCAGATACGTCTTTAACTGTTGATGAATAGATACCTAGAGGTGCAATGACTGTGTCAGCGATAGCGACTAAATTTTCTCCATGGTCTTCATTAAATGAATCCATAAAAGTTTTCGTTTGAAACGAGTTTAAATCTAATTCTCCTTCAGCAAGAGCGACATTCGGTGTAGCGTAATCCGTAAATTTGACCAGTTCAATTTCAATACCATCTGCGGCTAATTTTTCTTTCACAAAATCCCAAACTTCATTCACTTCACCAACTACTCCAATTTTAATGGGTTCAGATGCTTTAGCATCTGAAGACGTATCCGTTCCACAAGCTGTTGTTGCCAGAAGTCCTAATGCTAAGGTTAATCCTAAAAATCCTTTTTTTAATCTTTTCATGTTATTTTCCTCCAATGTCATCTAGTGACTCGTTTTTTTAACTAACGTATTTCCTATAAATTGACTAATAAAAACAATCAGTAAAATAATAACGGTTGCGACTAATGTCACATCATTCTGGAAACGATTGTATCCTCGAGAGATGGCTAAATTTCCTAGACCGCCACCTCCAATGGCTCCAGCCATAGCTGTTAAACCAATCAAGTTAATAATGGTTACAGAAGAGACTCGAATAATAGCTGTTAGGCCTTCTTTTAAATACACACGAAAAATGATTTCTAAAGGGCTGGAACCCATAGATTCTGCAGCCTCTATAACGCCAGGATCAACTTCTAAAAGAGCGTTTTGAATTTGTCTTGCAAAGAAAGGCACGGTCCCAATGACCAAAGGGACAATTGCCGCGGTTGTTCCGATTGATGTATTAACAAGAAAACGGGTAAAGGGGACAACTAGAGCCATCATAATAATGAATGGCAAAGAACGAAAGAGATTTACGATTTGATCGAGTAAACCATAAAGCCGCGGTCTTTCTAAAATACCACCACGGTCTGTTACAACAAGAATGACTCCTAAAACTAAACCAAGGATGCCTGCAATCAATCCTGTAACAGTTACCATATACAACGTTTGTAAAGTACTTTCAATAATTTCTTCTTTTAATGGAATAACATTTTCAAAATAGGTTGTAAGAAATTCAGCCATAGTCGTTCACTCCTTAAATAATATAATGGTCTTTTTTTAGTGGGATAACTTGTTGGTGATGGTTAATCAAGGATGCTTTTACGTTTTTAGACTTTAAATAGGCAAGGGCTTTGTCTCTGCGCCCAGGTTCGCCACTTAAGACAACAATCAGATTACCAACAGGTGTTTCTTGTAAAATCTCGACATTCCCAAATAAAATATTGGTGGTAATTCCAAAGCGAGTAGTCAATGTAGCGATTAGTGGATCACTCGTACTCTCACCAACATAAGAAATGTTAGCCAAAACATCATTAGTCTGTAAATCAAGTAAAGTAGGGTGTTTTAAAATATTTTCTAGCGCTTGGTCAACATGAGTAGAAGTGTTGATAAACTCTTTTGTGATCCTTTCTTTAGGTTCAGTGAAAATAGAAACCAAATCGCCTTCTTCAACAACATGACCATTTTCCATAACAGCTACTTTGTTGCAAATTTCTTTTACGACCTGCATCTCGTGTGTGATGATGACGATTGTTAATGCTAATTTTTTGTTCAACTCCTTCAACAATTCTAGAATCGAAAGAGTTGTTTTTGGATCTAAGGCACTTGTGGCTTCATCACATAATAAGACTTCAGGATCGTTGGCTAAAGAACGAGCAATAGCTACACGCTGTTTTTGGCCACCAGATAATTGAGAAGGGTACGCGGAACTTTTATCGGTTAATCCTACAAGCTGTAATAACCCGTCAACTTTTTCTTTGATTTGTGATTTAGTTAAACCCGATTTCCTTAAAGGGTAAGCAACATTTTCAGCAATCGTGCGAGAGCCCATTAGGTTGAAATGTTGAAAAATCATTCCAATTTTCTTGCGCGCAGCCCTTAATTGCTGAGGTTTTAAACTTAATAAATCCTGATTTGAAACAATTACTGTTCCTTCTGTCGGTCGTTGAAGAAGGTTGATGGTACGAACTAAAGTGCTTTTTCCAGCACCACTATAGCCGACAATACCAAAAACATCTCCTTTTTCAATCGTTAACTGAACATTTTCTACTGCTTTTATACTTGTTTCTTTGCCTTCAAACGTAACGCTGACATTGTTTAGTGTAATCATCTATATTCCTCCTTAAAATAGAAAAAACGTTCACCCATTAACCTACTGCTGTAGATTAAAGGACGAACGCTTTACCGTCGTGTTACCACCTTTATTTGAGTTGTTTTCACAAACAACTCCTTATCAAGTACGAGAAAAAAACTTCTGATACTCTAGCACTGTAACGGGTGCGCCCGTGATAGCCTAATGTTTAAAACACTTGGTATCCCACTCAGAGGCCATTTTCTTTTTACTCCTGCAAACCTGTTCTCAGCATTCAGGCTCTCTGTTAGTGCATTTTGTAAAAGTACTTTTCTCTTCATTGCGTTTGATTATGTAGTTGTGAAAATAAAAAGTCCTTACAAAGAAACAAATGAATCCGTTTCTTTGTAAGGACGAAAGTCAGTTATCTGCTTCGTGTTACCACCTTAATTTATAAGTATATTGCTATACTTACCTTATCCAGTACATCAGACTACATCATCTTTTTATACTGTGACACTGTAACGGGTGTTCCCGTAGAAAGCTGACACATTTAAAAGTGTTTTGCTAACTCCACTCAAAGACCATCTTCGGTTCAATCTGACTAACCCATTTTCAGCAACTTACTGGGTTCTCTAAAATAGACAGGTACAAACGTACTCTTCTTTTCATAGTGTTTTATCATCTTTTTATCATATATTTAACTTGTTCTTAATATACAGAAGATAAAAATGATTGTCAATAACTAAATTTAATTTAAAAGAATATAGTTTAACTAGTGGTTTTTGCTACTATCCCAAACAGATAGAATGTGCTATAGTGGATTTGCCTAAAATATCTACTAAATAGGTTAGGTAATATATCAGAGTAGGAGACAAAGCGTTAAGTGTCGTAGGGATGGGATGTTGCCCACGGACGAAAAATTGTTTAGACAATTTGCGGTTTTGTTTTTGCATTCGCTGCATAAGATTTTATGTGTGGAGCTCTTCAAAGGAGATCTTCAAAATGAGTGAGAACAAGTACGATGCAAGAAGTATTTCTAAAATTGGGTTATTAATGGCATTAGAAATTGTATTGACCCAATTTATTTCAATTGAAACACCAATAGTCCGCATTGGTTTTGGCTTTTTGCCAATAGCTATTATAGGTATGCTGTACGGCCCTTGGATAGCAGGAACGGCTTCAGCTATTGCAGATATAGTCGGGACGATTTTATTTGGTGGGGGAGTATTTTTCCCAGGATTTGTTTTATCTGCATTTATCGGAGGAATGATTTATGGTCTGATTCTTTATAAGAAACCAAAATCATTAAAAAGAATCATTATCTCGATTTTGTTGGTTACCGTTTTTGTAAATTTAGGTTTGAATACAATCTGGTTAACCATCATGTTAGATAAAGCTATTCTAGTGATTTTTCCAACACGAGTAGTGCAAAATCTTGTTTTAGCACCGGTTAATATTATGTTATTATACTTTGTTGTTCAAAATAAGACTTTGCGAAAAGCAATTGGAATTGACTAAGGTCTAATTAACTAAATAATACAGCATCCAAACTAAGACAGCTTAAATTTAAGCTGTCTTTCTTTCGTATATATACTATAATATGTACAAGGTTAGAAGATGAGATTTTGATGAGGGTGGGAATGTGGAATGATAAGAGAAACATTTGGAATGAAAATTGAGAATCAAAACTATCGTACGCGTATTGGTGTACATGTTGTGATTTTTGACCCAGAAAAAAAACAAATCTTACTCATGTCACCTCCAAATGGTTCGTTTTTATTGCCAGGAGGAGAGATAGAAGTCAATGAAACGCATGAAGAAACGGCAAAACGGGAATCAATGGAAGAATTAGGTTTTGAAATAGAGCTCGGGGAATTTATTGGTGAGGCTGAGGATTATTATTACTCTAAACATCGGAAGCAACATTATCATAATCCTGCCTATTTTTATACAGCTAAGTCATGGAAATCCATTTGTGATCCGCTAGAGGATTTTAATCGTTTAGAATGGATGACTATTTCTGAAGCGTTAACTAAATTAAAAAGAGGTAGTCATAAGTGGGCCGTACAACAATATGAAAAAACGTACGTGGAGATGAGTCAATCAATAGAATAAGAAACATGCAAAAGGGAGATAAGACAAGATTGATCGACTAGGTCTGTAGTGTGTACTATTAATCAAATGGGACTAGTTTTAGGATTTATTAGATCAATAAGTCTGCTTTATTAATTAAATGGAAACTTATTTGGTGGTTGTTTAATCAATAAACTTATTTCTTAGTTAAACTGAGCTTTATTCGGTATCTATTTAATCAATAAACGTAAATGAAATCACTTCTCACATTGAACGCGTAGTTAGAAAAGGACCGGAATACAAAAAAAGGGAGCTGAGACAACCGTCTCAACTCCTTTTAATCATCGTTTTATTTATCTGCTTCGTAATCAACAGCAGTGACGGTTACGTCGATATTGCCACTCGTAGCTTTTGAGTAAGGACAAAAAGCATGAGCTTTTTCTGCTAATTCTTTAGTAGTTGCTTCATCTTGACCTTCAATTCCAACATCTAATTTTACTGCAAGCTTAAATCCGCCGTCAGTTGGATCGGAATGTAATTCTACAGTTGCGGTAACTTGGCTTTTTCCAGAGACTTTTTCTTCTTTCATCATATGCTCTAAAGCCGAATTGAAACACGCGCTGTAGCCTAATGCGAATAATTGTTCTGGGTTACTTCCTTGTCCAGGACCGCCCATATCTTTTGGAGTCGAAACACGTACAGAAAATGATTTATCTGGTAAATGGCTTTCTCCATTTCGTCCACCTGTATTAATTGCTGTAGTTTGATACATTAATTTTGAATCTGCCATATTTGTAATTCTCCTCTCTAATTATCGTACGTACTAAGTATACTAATAGTGAGGGTAAAACTCTAATAATCTGTTTGGGGCAGCTAAAAATAAAAAACTAGTTGAAAAGTAAAAAATGTATCGCTAAAATTGAGAGAACAATACATGGGAAGGAGAGGGTTTTATGCCATTTGTACATGTTGAATTAGTTGAAGGTCGGACTGCAGAACAAAAAGCAGGTCTAGTTAAAGACATTACGCAAGCAGTAGTAAAGAATACCGGAGCAACAGAAGATCGCGTTCATGTTATTATAGAAGACATGAAAAAAACGAACTACGCTGTTGGTGGGAAATTATTGGGTTAAATTAAAGAAATAAAAGTTGTTGGAATAGGTTTATGTTAAAAGAATACATGAAAAAACCATCTTACTTATATTTTAGTAAGATGGTTTTTTTAAATTTAAGAATAGTACATCTTAAATTTAATATCTTGCGGGTGATTTCCAAAATGTTCTCCAAATAAAGTAGCTCCACCTAAATTTTCGGCATCTTTCTTTACTTCAATTCGTAAACTCCAAATCTCACTTTTCGTATTAATATCTTGAATTGTAAAATCTGATAAAGTCTCGCCATCCATATATGTTCCATGAGAAGTTATTCTTATTGTTTTTAATAACCCATATTGATTTAATTTAGAAGGATACCATTCAGGGTTTAGTTTACCTCTAGTATCCGAAAAGTCACCTGGGCTAGTCCAAGTACCTAATTCACTATCGTTTAAACTAAACGTAATATCAGATGGCCATACATCATTTGAGAATGGAAATTCTGACGAAATTTCCATACTGATTTCAAGTTGTTCTAACTTTTCATCTTCATTTAAAAAATTGGGTGTCTTATATTCTACATAACCTTCAGTAAACCAAAGAATTTGGGCATCCATTCTTTTTGAATCCATAAAAAATTTCGGTTCATCAACTTCTCCGATAAAATCTTTGAGAGTAGCTAGACCACAAGTTGGGGAAACTGAATAATCTGTGTATTGTCCTACTGGAATAGTAGTTTCTCTTGTCTCAAAAGAAGGATAAATTTTTTTGGGAAATAGAATTTCTATGTGATCAACTTTTAATATCGAAATTTTTTGTGATCCTGATTTCCCCGGAATTCGTTCAGTTTTAATTAAGCCAGATGCTTCTAATTTTTTGATGTGTTTTGTTATTACAGCACTACTTAATCCAATAGCTGCAGCGATTTCTTTTATATTCATTTTATTTTTAGAAAGCAATTGAATGATGTTGAGTCTCACAGGACTGGCTAAAGCTTCATAAACAGGTAATGAAGCATCCGATATATCTATTTGCATGAAATCACTCCTAAGTTAATGAATATCTTGATTAGTTAATTTGATATTAGTGTAATGGCTAATAAAATTATTGTCAATTCTTTTTTACGAATAAAGATTAACTAATTAGTTAATCTTTATAAAATAAAAAACAAAACAATTAACCATAAAACTATTGACAGCGATTACATATATGTTTATATTATGTTTATAAACTAATTCTAGAAGATAGTTTTTACAATATAAGATATCAGAAAAAATAGTAAGGAGTAAAAAAATGAAATCAACTTTAGCAATAAGTAAAAATAAAATTATTTCAGAGATTGATCCGCGTTTATATGGATCCTTCATCGAGCATATGGGAAGAGCTGTTTATGAAGGGATTTATGAACCAAAACATCCGAGTGCGAATGAAAAAGGATTTAGGAAAGATGTATTGAGTTTGATTAAAGAATTAAATGTCCCTCTAATTCGGTATCCAGGAGGTAATTTTGTTTCTGGGTATAACTGGGAAGACGGAATTGGACCTGTAGAACAAAGACCACGAAGATTAGATTTAGCATGGCGAACGATAGAAACAAATGAAGTTGGACTTCACGAATTTATGGAGTGGTCTAAAGAAGCTAAAGCCGAAGTAAATATGGCAGTAAACTTAGGTACTAGAGGAATCGACGAAGCAAGAAACTTACTAGAATATTGTAATTTTGAAGGAGGGACCTATTGGAGTGATTTAAGAAAGAAAAATGGGGCTGAAAAACCGTTTGGAATTAAGACATGGAGTCTTGGAAATGAAATGGATGGACCATGGCAAATCGGGCATAAAACAGCTGAGGAGTATGGACGTTTAGCTGAAGAAACGGCAAAAGCAATGAAGTTAGTAGATGATAATATTGAATTAGTTGTGTGTGGAAGTTCGACAAGTAAGATGCCAACTTTTGGTTCTTGGGAAATGACTGTTCTGGAACATGCTTATGAGCACGTAGATTATCTATCACTTCATTGCTACTATGGAAATCCAGAAAATGATCTAGAAAATTACTTAGCTCAATCGTTAGATATGGATCGTTTTATAAAAGGTGTAGTGGCGATGTGTGATGCCATTAAATCTAAAAAGGGAAGCGATAAAAAAATTAATCTTTCTTTTGATGAATGGAATGTTTGGTATCATTCTAATGAACAAGATAAAGAAATCAAGCCTTGGCAAGTAGCCCCTCCTATATTAGAAGATATTTATAATTTTGAAGACGCTTTACTTATCGGATGTCTGCTTATTACCTTATTAAAAAATGCTGATAGAGTTAAAATTGCTTGTTTAGCTCAATTAGTTAATGTAATTGCACCAATTATGACAAATAAAGAAGGGGATGTTTGGAAGCAAACTATTTTTTACCCATTTATGCAGGTCTCAAATTTTGGTAGAGGTGTTGTTTTAGAACCAGAAACTAAGAGCGATACTTATGCTACTAAAGATTTTGATGCAGTTCCGTTTCTTGAAAGTATCGCAACGTATGATGAGCATAAAAAAGAAATAGTTATTTTTGCTGTAAATCGTTCTAAAAATGAACATTTAGACTTTTCAATAAATGTTGAAGGATTTGAAATGGAAGAGATTGTTGAAACTACTCAGATGTCCGGATACGATGTTAAAGAAACAAACCAAGAAAAAGAAAAGGTTAATTTAAGTAAAGGGAATTCAATAGAGCTACATACTAACTCTTTAAAAACAGAATTGAAACCGCTATCTTGGAATGTAATTAGAATAAGTGTTAAATAAAAATATGGAGGTTAAATAATGAACAGGTTTAAAAAATCTTTGCTAACAGGAATTGCTGGTTTGGCATTAGTCACTCTTTCTGGTTGTAGTAATCCCAATACTATTACATTTTGGAATCCTTTGACAGGTGATGATGGTGCTTATATGGATAACATGGTAGAAGCATATAATGAAACTGATCCAGAATTTCCAGTAGAAGCAGTTATATCTCCTGACATGTACACGAAAATTTATACAGTAATGAACTCAGGTGAAGGGGTTCCAGATTTAACTTTAATACATGCGGATAGAGTACCGGGATTTGTAAGATTGGGAATGTTAGAATCAATTGATCCTTTAATGAAAAACAATACAGATTTAAATGCTGATAATTACTTAGAGCAGGCTTGGGTACCTGGTACTGTAGATGGTACGCAATATACTATTCCTTTAGATATACATGGTAGTGCGATGTATTATAATGTTGATCTGCTAGAAAAGTACGGGGTTTCTAATTTTTTAGAGGATGATGTAGTTACATTTGAAGAAATACTTTCATTGGAAGGTAAGTTAGATGAAGGTCAATATGCAATCAACAATGCTTTGATTGAATGGACAACTTTAGCTAATGTAGTAAATCGTGGTGGAAGCATTGAACAAGATGGAAAACCAACGATTGATACACCGGAAATGAAAGAAGTAGTAACTCAGCTACGTCAATTAGCAGAAGCAGGTCTAATTACTCCAAATGGTGAGGATGGTTATGCAATTTTTCAAGGAGGAGATGTCCTATTTTCAACTGATGGAACTTGGACTTCAACAGCACATGATTCAGTTGAAACATTAAACTGGGGTGTAACAAATACCTATGCATTCGAGCCAGGTACATTTAATAACCGTTCATCAGCACATTTGTTCTCAATGTTAGAAAGTGAAGAAAGAACAGATGAAAAAGAACAAGGAATTGCTGATTTTTTAAATTACGTACGCGAAAATTCTATGGAATGGGCTAAAGCAGGACAAATTGTAGCAAGTAGAGATATTTTTGAAGATCCAGAGTATGAACAATATCCACAATCATTCTTTACGTCTTCTGAAGAAGAACAAGAATCTCTTCATATTTTTGAATACGAGCACTATGGTTACGTAGAACAAGCGTTAGCAACAGTATTAGTTGATATGATTTATGGAAATATTGAAATAGAAGATGGTCTAGTTCAAGCACAACGTCAAGTTGAAGATTTAGTAGCTCAAGGTGGAGCAGGAGAAGTAGAAGCAGAAGAAGCAGAAGAATAAGTCACTACGTATTAATAAGCTGAAATAATTTACGGTATCATAGTCACGATACCGTAAATTATTGCATGAGAAAGGATGACATAACTAATGCAAAGTGAAAATTTATTAGTCGCTGAGACTGAAAAGAAGAAAAAGAGAAAGTCGATGAAGCAATTTGCTTTTATTGGACCTCACCTTGCTCTTTTTTTAATATTTATACTTATACCGACAATATACGGTATATATGCATCTTTCACACAGTGGAATCTAATTGGAGAACCGGAATGGGTAGGACTTAGCAATTTTAAAACACTTCTTTTTGATGAAAGTTCAACATTTTATTTTCAACTTAGAAACGGATTAAAGAATACATTATTATTTGTAGGTTTAACGGTACCATTACAAATTTTGATACCATTAACAGTAGCAGTTGCTTTAGAAAATAAAAAAGTAAAATTCAAAAGCTTGTTTCAGGCTATTTTCTATATTCCAGGACTGATCTCAGTGTCAGCAGCAGCTATTATTTGGTTACTGATATTTAATCCACGTTTAGGACCTGTAAATAATTTGCTTAATTCAGCAACAATTTGGATGGTAAATCAACCTAATGCATGGTCTATCATAGTCTTCATGTCCTTATGGGGTGCTATTGGTGGGAACTTAATTATTTATCGATCAGCTATCAGTGGAGTATCAGCTGATTTATATGAATCAGCTGATATTGACGGAGCTGGTCCAGTAAGGAAATTTTTTAGTATTACTTTACCATCTATCCGTTTTCCATTGTTTTACACAGTTGTCATGTCTACGGCTGGAGCATTTAATGTATATGCGCAACCATTAATGATAACAAACGGAGGACCTGAACAATCTACACATGTAATGATGATGTATATCCGTCAACTAGCATTTGGTACTGGGGAGTCAGTTGCTGGTATGGCCTCAGCGATGTCGGTATTGTTAGGACTTGTGATAGTTTCTATTTCAGTTTTTCAATTTATTGTCATGTATCGTAATTCTAAAGGATAGCAAGGAGAGAGAACATGAGAAAAATTAACGTAACAAAGTATTTAGCTTACTTCTTTTTAATAACTTCCTGTGTGGTCTGGGTCTTTCCAGTGCTATTTGGTTTTTTCACCTCTTTTAAAGCTCAAGGAGATATCATGACTGTAGGATTTAGCATGTTACCTGCAAACTGGGTTGTTCAAAATTATATTAGTGTCTTAACTAATACGTCAAGTGCACCAATTGTTCAATGGTTTTTAAATTCATTGGTGATCTCTGGCTCACATACTTTCTTAGTTGTACTTATTGTTTCACTAGCAGCATTTGGATATACTCGTATTGATTTTAAAGGAAAAGAAACATTGTTCTTTACTATTCTTGCATTATCTATGTTTCCAGCGGTTGTTAATATTATTCCATCTTATAAAATTGTCGAAGCACTTGGATGGGTAAATTCACCATTAGCAGTAATTGTTCCAGGATTAGGTGGTGTTGGAAATGTCTTTCTTGTACGCCAATTTATGTTAGGAATTCCTAAAGAGTTTGATGAATCTGCTAGGATGGATGGTGCTTCAGACTTCACTATTTATTTTAAAATTATACTACCTTTAGTTAAACCAGTTTTAATTGTAACAGGATTATTTTCTTTTATAGGATCATGGAATGATTTCTTATGGCCGACAATTGTATTAAATGATGTAAATAAGCTAACTATTACTGCGGGATTACAATTACTTCAAGATTTATATGGTGGATATGCAATGACAGGAGAATTAATGGCCTCAGCTATTATTGCTATGATACCAACAGTTTTACTTTTCTTATTTGCTCAAAAATACTTCATAGAATCAATGAATCTAAATGCTGGTGTAAAAGGATAATAGAGGTGAAAAGGAATGAAAAGGAATATCGAACGAAAATTATTTTTGATAGGATCTATATGGAATATAATCAATGCTTTCATAACAGTCTTTGGGTATTCTATGTGGGTTAGGTCAGAAGGAATAGCTCACTTAAGAACTATCCCTACTAATGAGTTAGAAGTAAATGGAAACTTAGTGGATTCTCTGTTTACTGTTTCAGTGACCTATGGATTACTTCTTTTTGTTATAGGTTTTATAAACGTTTTTATTATAAAAAAAATAGAAGATGGAAAAATACAGAAAAAAATTGTAGTATGGTCAGGAATTTTAGTGTTCTTCTCCTTAATAACTTTAGATGTTATTTCGTTACTTTGCTATTTAATGATGTTTGTAGTGTATCAATCTAAAAATAAGGCTATTCGTTTAGTAGAGGTCTAATTAATTAATTAATGAATAATAAAATTCGATAGAGTGAATAAAACAGAAGGGGATTTACATGAAATATTTTATCATGTTTCTTTTATTGTCAGCTTTATTTTTAGAGGGGTGTTCAGAAACAGAATCTGTGGATCATAACTATGAGGAACCACAATTTAAAAATGCTACAGTACATGATCCATCAGTTGTTTTTGTCAATGATTACTTTTATGTCATAGGTTCGCATTTGGAATTTGCTAAAAGTAAAGATTTAATACAGTGGGAGCAACTTTCAACAAGTGTTCCAACTAATACTTTATTTTCCAATGTCTATAAAGAACTAGCTGAATCTTTTGAATATGCTAAAACAAAAACTCTGTGGGCAGGAGATATTATACAATTAAAAGATGGCAAATTTTATATGTACTATACTGCTGCAGAAGGAACAACCCCTCTTTCAACATTAGGAGTTGCAATATCTGACCATGTAGAAGGTCCTTATAAAGATCTTGGAGTTATATTGAAATCAGGATCTATAAAAGAAAACGGAAAAATGCACGATGCGACAGTTGAACCGAATGTAACTGACCCCCATGTTTTTTTTGATAATGAGAATCAATTATGGATGGTTTATGGTTCTTATTCAGGTGGTATTTACATACTTAAAATGGATGAAGCAACTGGAAAGCCAGAACCGAATCAAGAATATGGAAAAAAATTATTAGGAGCTAATCATAGTAGAATTGAAGCCCCATACATTTTATATAGCCCAGAAACGAGCTATTATTACTTGTTCCTATCATTCGGAGGACTGGATGCAAATGGTGGATATAATATACGTGTTGCCAGGTCAAAAACCCCAGATGGGCCATATATTGATGCCAAAAATCAAGATATGATTGGAGCAAAAGGTGCAGTTGGAAGTTTCTTTGATGATAAAGCAATCGAACCCTATGGGGCAAAATTAATGGGGAATTTTATTTTAGATTCTAATGAGATTTTTTCTACTGCAGGATATGTATCTCCAGGTCATAATTCAGCAATTTATGATCCTAAAGTAAACAAGTATTTTCTGTTCTTCCATACACGCTTTCCGAATAGAGGAGAAGAACACGAAGTAAGAGTTCATCAGTTCTTTTTTAATGAAAAAGACTGGCCAGTTATTGCACCATTGAGATACGCTGGAGAAACTATTCAAATGTATACAGAAAACCAAGTTTTTGGTAAATATCACTTCGTTAACCATGGTACTGATATAACTAATGATATCAAAGAAACTCAATCTATTGAATTAAAGAAAAATGGGGAGATTTCTGGGGAATTAACAGGTAGTTGGAAAATAAAGGATGGCGAATCTGCTTCATTAATAATAGATGATATCGAATACAATGGTGTATTTCTTTCTCAATGGAATGACTATGAGAATAAACCAATCATAACATTTACAGGAATGTCATCTTCAGGAGTATCTATTTTTTGTATAAGAACTACAAACTAATGAAAATAAGGAGTATTTAATAATATGAAAGAAACACTAACGCAATATAAAAATCCAATTGTTTTAGAAAGAGCGGATCCTTGGATATACAAACACACGGATGGCTATTATTATTTCACAGGTTCTGTTCCTGGTTACCAGGAAATCGAAGTAAGAAGAGCTAGGAGCTTAAACGAGTTAGAAGATGGAGAAAAAGCTATTGTTTGGCATGCTCATGAAAATGGAGAAATGAGTAAATTAATTTGGGCTCCTGAAATCCATTTTATACGAGGTAAATGGTATATCTATTTTGCAGCAGCTAGTGACGATGCTACATCTGAGGGAACATTTCAGCACAGGATGTATGTACTCGAATGTGCTGATGAAAACCCTTTAACAGGTGAATGGATTGAAAAAGGTCAAGTGAAAACAGAAACCGAGAGTTTTAGTTTAGATGCTACCACTTTTGAATATAACGATAAATTATATTATGTTTGGGCACAAAAAGATCCATCTATTCCTGGTAATTCAAATTTATATCTATCAGAAATGGAAAATCCATGGACATTAGTTGGAAACCAATTGTTGTTGAGTATTCCTGAATATGATTGGGAAAAAATCGGGTTTTTGGTTAATGAAGGACCGGCAGTCATTATCCGTAACGACAAAATTTTCATTAGTTATTCTGCTAGTGCAACAGATGAAAATTATTGTATGGGATTGTTATGGGCCAATGTAGACGATGATTTATTAAATAAAAATAGTTGGAACAAATTAGAAACGCCAGTATTTATTTCATCTGAAGAGAACTTGTTATTTGGACCAGGACATAATTCATTTACAGTTAGTGAAGATGGTAATGAAGATGTATTGATCTATCATGCTCGGCCAAAAAAAGTTACAGAAGTAGAGCCCTTGGATGTTCCAGATAGACATGCAAATGCACAAGTTTTTACTTGGAATGAAGAAGGCATGCCTATATTTGGAATGCCAGGAACATAAATTAAAAGTGACTAACAAAGGAGAATAAAACATGAATTATATTACTTTTACACCAAAAAGCAAAAAAGCAAAAATCAACAAATATATATATGGACAATTTGCTGAACACCTTGGAAAATGTATTTATGAAGGACTATGGGTGGGAGAAAACTCGGATATCCCTAATGAAAATGGTATTCGCACGGATGTCGTTGAAGCGTTGAAAGAAATTAATGTTCCAGTACTGCGTTGGCCGGGAGGATTATTTGCAGATGAGTATCATTGGAAAGATGGTATAGGACCACGAGAAAAACGAAAAAAAATTGTTAACTCAAATTGGGGCGGTACTGTAGAAAATAATCATTTTGGTACACATGAATACTTCGAACTCTGCAAGCAACTGGGAACAGAAACTTATATTAATGGAAATGTAGGCAGTGGAACCGTTCAAGAAATGCAAGAATGGATTGACTACATGACTTTTCCTGGAGAGTCTCCAATGGCTAATTTACGAAAAGAAAATGGTCAAGAAGAAGGTTGGAATGTGGATTTCTTTGGAGTAGGAAATGAAAGTTGGGGCGGCGGAGGGAACATGCGCCCAGAATACTATGCTGACTTATATCGCCAATATCAGACCTTTGTTCGAAACTATACAGATAGAAAAATTTATAAGATTGCTTGTGGAGCAAATATAGACGATTATAATTGGACGGAAGTGTTAATGAAAAATGCTGCTCCTTTTATGGATGGATTAAGTTTACATCATTATGCTTTGGCGTCTGAATGGGAAGATAAAAGACCAGCAACTGGATTTCCTGATGAGGAATGGTTCTCGTTGATTCATAGCGCGTATAAAATGGACGAATTTATTACAAAACATAGTACTATTATGGATAAATATGACCCTGAAAAACGAATTGGCTTAATTGTGGATGAATGGGGAACGTGGTTAGCCGTTGAAGAAGGAACAAATCCAGGTTTCTTATACCAACAAAATACTATTCGAGATGCTATGATTGCCAGCATTACTCTAAATATTTTTCATAAGCATGCGGATCGTGTTCAGATGGCTAATATTGCTCAGATGGTAAATGTTTTGCAATCGATGATTTTAACGGACGGGGAAAAAATGATAAAAACCCCAACGTATCATGTGTTTGATATGTACCAGAATCATCAAGATGCATCATTAATTGATGCAGTTGGTGAAACCTCAGATACTATCAGCTATACAGCGTCTATAAAAGAAAAAACGTTAACAGTATCGTTATGTAACTATAGTATTACTAATGAAGAGGAAATAGTATTGGAAGTAAATAACGAAAGCTTTGGAAATATAGAAGCTTGGGTATTAGCTGCTAAAACGACAGATGCCCATAATACATTTGAAACACCAGATAATGTACAAAAAGAAATCTATAAAGGTTATTCAATCAATGAATCTAAATTAACACTCAAAATGCCTCCAATGAGTGTGGTTACTATAGTAGCAAAAAATTAATGTAAGCAGAATAGCGAATTTAAAAAATAAAAATGGCTGAGTGATTTTTCATACGAACAGTAGAGTCATTTTTATTTTTTTTTATTGATAATCTGCATAATTTGTTCGTACGTATAGTTATAATTTCGTTGACATGTACGTATAACTATTTTATAATTGTTTTATGGAAAACGGTTGCAATTCAGCAGTAATAAATACTGTTAAATTTTTTAACTGCTACTGTTAAGCGAAAGAGGGGGAAAAGCTTTGGAAGAAAGAAAAAGGCTGATAAAAGAAGCCATTGCTAGAGGGGAAACATCCTTAGGAATTGAATTTGGATCTACTCGCATTAAAGCCGTATTAATTGATCAGGAATTTAATACCATTGCTTCAGGGAGTTACGAATGGGAAAATCGTTTAGAAGAAAATATCTGGACTTATTCACTTACAGACATATGGAAGGGTTTACAAAATTGTTATCAGCTAATGGCTTTAGAGGTAAAAGAAAAGTATGGAGAAACATTAACAACGATTGGTTCTCTTGGATTTAGTGCTATGATGCACGGATATATGGCATTTAATAAGAAAGATGAGTTATTAGTACCTTTTCGTACTTGGCGTAATTCAATGACTGAACAGGCAGAAAAAGAATTGACGACACTGTTTAACTTTAATATTCCTCAAAGATGGAGCATTGCTCATTTGCATCAGGCAATCTTAAATCAAGAATCTCATGTACAAGATATAACATTCTTCACGACATTAGCTGGTTACATCCATTGGAAACTGACAAATAAGAAGGTCTTAGGAGTTGGAGATGCCTCGGGAATGTTTCCGATTGACATAGAGACAAAAAATTATGACGTAAGAATGATTAAGCAATTTAATGAACGAGTAGCAGATAAGAATCACACTTGGAAACTCGAAGAAATCTTACCTCAAATATTATTAGCCGGAGAAGAGGCTGGGTATCTGACAAAAGAAGGTGCAGAACTTCTTGATCCAACCGGAAATTTACAACCTGGCATTCCATTATGTCCACCCGAAGGCGATGCAGGTACAGGAATGGTTGCTACAAATAGTGTTGCTAAACATACTGGGAACGTATCTGCTGGAACTTCGGTATTTGCGATGATTGTTTTGGAAAAAAAATTACAAAGAGTATATCCGGAAATTGATTTAGTAACAACCCCTTCTGGTGATTTGGTTGGTATGGTACATGCAAATAATTGTTCTTCTGATATCAATGCTTGGGTCAAGTTGTTTCGTGAATTTTTAGAAACAGCAGGAATAGAGATGGAAACAGATAAGTTATTTGAACTTTTATTTACTAAAGCGCTTGAAGGAGATAAGGATTGCGGTGGATTATTATCCTATGGTTATTATTCTGGAGAGAATATTACAGGAATAAAAGAGGGAAGACCCTTATTCGTTCGTTCTTCTGAAAGTCAATTTAATTTAGCCAATTTTATGCGTGTTCATCTTTATTCAGCTTTAGGAGCGTTAAAAGTCGGTATGGACATACTTTTAAAAGAAGAGAAGGTCCAAATCAACAAAATCTATGGTCATGGTGGTTTGTTTAAAACAAAAAAAGTTGGACAACAAATTATGGCGGCCGCCATGAATGCTCCCGTATCAGTAATGGATACAGCCGGAGAAGGCGGAGCATGGGGAATTGCTTTGTTAGCAAGCTATATTAAAACAAGGAATGAGAATGAATCACTAGAAGAGTTTCTAGAGAATCAAGTATTTGCAGGTGATACAGGTACGGAAGAAAAACCTCAAAAAGAAGATGTTGAAGGTTTTGAAATCTTTATTAAGCGGTATAAAGCAGGAATCCCTATTGAACAGGCCGCAATTGATCATTTGATTTAAAGGAGGAGACTATTGTGTTAGAACAATTGAAAGAAGAAGTTTTTCAAGCCAATTTGGAACTTCCAAAACAAGGACTAATCAAATATACATGGGGCAATGTAAGTGCTGTAGATCGTGAACAGGGATTATTTGTAATTAAACCAAGTGGCATTAGTTATGAGGAAATGAAGGCCAGTGATATGGTCGTTTGTGATATGGATGGAAAAGTTGTTGAAGGAAACTTAAACCCTTCTTCTGATACGTTCACTCATGCCGTACTATACAAAGAGTTTCCAGAAATTGGCGGCATTGTCCATACCCATTCAACTTGGGCAACGATCTGGGCTCAAGCTGGATTGGACGTACCGGCAATGGGAACGACGCATGCTGATACTTTCTATGGTTCAATCCCTTGTGCACGATTTTTGAATCAAGAAGAAATCGACAAAGGTTACGAAGAACAAACTGGTCATGTGATCGTAGAAACGTTTAAAGAACGAAATATTAAACCATTGGAAATCCCTGGAGTGTTATTGCATGGACATGGACCGTTTACTTGGGGAAAAAGTGCGAAAGATGCAGTGATGAATGCAGTAGTCTTAGATGAAGTTTGCAAAATGAATCTTTTTTCTAGACAACTAAACAGCTTTTCTGAAGAGCTTCCACAAAGGGTTTTAGATAAACATTATTTACGTAAACATGGTGAAAATGCCTATTATGGACAAAAAAACATACATTAAGGGAGAGAATAAATTATGTTGACTATTGGAAAAAAAGAATTTTGGTTTGTAGTTGGTTCACAGCACTTGTATGGAGAAGAAACATTATTAGAAGTAAAAAAACACGCAGAAATTTTAGTTACTGAATTGAATGAGAGTGGGAAACTTCCTTATCCGATTGTATTACAAGAATTAGCTGTTACTGCGGATAAAATCACTAGAGTAATGAAAGAAGCTAATTATCATGATGAAGTAGCAGGAGTCATCACATGGATGCATACATTCTCACCAGCAAAAATGTGGATTCGAGGAACGAAGTTGTTGCAAAAACCGTTGTTACATCTAGCGACTCAATTCAATGAAAGTATTCCATGGGAGACGATTGATATGGACTTTATGAACCTAAATCAATCTGCTCATGGTGACCGAGAATACGGATTTATAAATGCTCGTTTAAAGAAACAAAATAAAATAGTGGTTGGTTATTGGAAAAATTCCAAAGTACAAAAGCAAGTTGCGGAATGGATGGATGTAGCGGTTGCTTACAATGAAAGTTTTAATATTAAGGTAGCACGATTTGGCGATAATATGCGAAATGTAGCTGTAACTGAAGGAGATAAAGTAGAGGCACAAATCCAATTCGGATGGACAGTAGATTATTTTGGTATTGGAGACCTGGTGCAATATGTAGATGCAGTAAAAGAAACGGAAATAGAAGAACTTTTTAATGAGTATAAAACGCTTTACGATTTTGATTATGGTAGCTATGATCATCAAGTTTGGGAAGACCATGTTAAGGCTCAAGTCAAACAAGAAATTGGCTTACGTCGCTTTTTAGAAGCTGGAAACTATAATGCTTTTACTACAAATTTTGAGGATCTTTATGGCATGCAACAATTGCCAGGTCTGTCAGTTCAACGTCTAATGGCAGATGGATATGGATTTGCTGGAGAAGGCGATTGGAAGACAGCTGCTATTGATCGTCTAATGAAAGTTATGGCACACAATGAAAATACTGGATTCATGGAAGACTACACATATGAATTGGCAGAAGGAAAAGAATCGATTTTACAATCTCATATGATGGAAGTAGACCCTGCCTTAGCAACTAATAAGCCTAAAGTAGTTGTCTCACCATTATCGATGGGAAATCGTGAAGACCCTGCACGTCTAGTCTTTGACGGTAAATCTGGAGAAGGTGTAGTGGTTACTATGTCGGATTTTGGTACACATTTCAAACTTCTAATTAATGAAGTTTCTGCATTTGAACCGGAAGAAAAAGCTCCTCACTTGCCGGTTGCTCGGGTATTATGGAAAGTGAAGCCAAACTTTACAGAGGGTGTCCAATCATGGATTGAAAATGGCGGCGGTCACCACACTGTAGTTTCATTAAATCTAACTACAGACCAAATTGCTACATGGGCTAAAATGGTTGAATTAGATTATGTAGTTATTAAATAAGAAAAAGAGTGCTTGAAAAAGCACTTTTTTCTTGGACAAAAATTACTATTAGCTGTACGTAATAAAGTAAGATAAGGAGCAATGGGTGAAAATAGTACAAAATATTGCTTTGTTCATTGACATCATGTACTATTCATGTACGTACAACTTATGGAAGGTGATTAAATGTCTAATAAACCGAAATACTTAGTAATCAAAAATCAATTAAAAGAACTCATTTTAAGTGGCGAGTATTCTGCAGGGACCAAAATACCCTCAGAAGCAAAATTAAGAGAACAATTTGGTGTCAGCAGACATACCATTCGACAATCTATCGCAGAACTTGTTAATGAAGGTTTTTTAAAGAAAGAGCAAGGTTCTGGAACTTATGTGAATGATCAAAATCAACAACGAGTGAAAGAAACAGGCAATAAAACAATTGGTGTCATTACAACCTATCTTTCAGATTACATTTTCCCTTCAATCATCAGAGGAATGGAAGAAACTTTAAGCGAGAGCGGCTATTCATTATTATTATCTAGTACACAAAATGACGTTCAAAATGAAAAAAGAAGCCTTGAAATGATGTTGGAAAAACAAGTAGATGGACTAATTGTTGAGCCTACGAAAAGTGCTCTGTTAAACCCAAATCTAAATTACTATCTTAAAATCCAAGAAGCAGGTATTCCGTGTGTATCTATAAATGCTTCTTATGAAGAACTGGATATCCCAGAAATTAGGATAGATGATACGTTGGCAAATGAAATGTTAACAACTCACTTATTAGATTTAGGACATGAAAGAATCAGTATGATTACCAAAACAGATGACATGCAAGGGAAAAGTAGGATGAAAGGCTTTATACGAGCATTTTCAAAGGAAAAAAAATCTTTTGATGATAAGTTAATTGTTACTTTTGATACAGAAACAAAAGAAGAGTTGGCTGATAAGATACAAGTTCTTTTACACCTAGAAGATCTACCTACAGCTTTTGTTTGTTATAATGATCAAATTGCAATGACAGTTATTGAGCAAATCAACGCGATTGGTAAAAATATTCCAGATGACTTTTCAATTGTAAGTCATGACAATTCATTTTTGAGTACAGCTTCAGATGTTAAATTAACTTCGATCAACCATCCAAAAGAACAACTTGGTAAAGAAGCTGCTAATTGGATTATACAAGCACTTGAAAAACCTTCTTTCAAAAAAGAATCGATTATCTATCAACCGGAACTCATCATAAGAGAATCATCAAAAAAGAGTACTGAAGAATAAAAAATCATATGTTTTTTTATTATATAAAATGAACTCTTTTAGAATGTTAATTGCTAAAAAGAGTTAGTAAATAAAGATAGATTAGTTTATACGTATTCTGAAATACACTAAAAAAGACTGAAACAAATACAAATTGTGATTGTTTCAGTCTTTTTTTATTTTGTTATTCTTATTTAGTGTAGCTATCAGCGGGAAGTGTTTCAAAAGCAATGGCCTCAATAGCCGTAGCAACTCCATCGTGTTCGTTTGTATCCGTAACGTAATTACTGATTTCTTTTACGCTGGCGATCGCATTGCCCATAGCTACACCCATACCAGCATATTCTATCATGTCTTTGTCGTTTTCATTATCGCCAATGGCCATGATGTTTTCTCTTGGTATGCCTAAAATTTCTCCCAAATCTTTTAGTGCTTGACCTTTACTAGCAGATTTATTTAAGACTTCTAAATAAAAAGGTTCGCTTTTTAAAACAGTGTACTCATCATAAAAATCTTCTGGGAATTTGGCAATAGCTGCATCTAAAATATCAGGTTCGTCGATCATCATCATTTTGCTGATTTCAAGAGTTGGATCCATTTCCTCAACTGTGCGATGACGAATAGGCATGTTGACTAAAAATGACTCTCTTACACTGTAAGGACTGATGTCTTTGTTAGCAGTGTAAATGTATTTTTCATCAATCGTATGACAATGTACGTCGACTTGACGGCTCATTTCTTCAATTCTCAAAAAATCTTTATGGCTTAAAGTATGGTGAGCGATAGCCTTACCGTTATGTGATTGTTGGACTAATGCGCCATTATACGTAATCACATAATCGCCTTCTTCTTCTAAATTTAGGGCTTCTAGGATTGGTGATACTCCTGGTAATGGTCGGCCAGTACAAACAACAACTTTGATGCCTTTTGTTTTAGCAATCTCAATTGTTTCTTTTACTTTTGCTGTTATTTTTCTTTCAGGGGTTAACAAGGTACCATCTAGATCGATAGCAATTAGTTCGATAGTCATTTAAGTGAATCCTCCACTGGTTTATTTGGGTCTGTAATAGCCCCATTTTTAATGTAACGATTAAATTCATGATACAAATCTTCAAACAACGTAATTTCTTCAGAAGTTCTTGGTTTTAAAAATTCTTTTGGTACATAAAAGCGTTCGTCGCCACGAACTTTTCCCGTTATGGAGGACACAATCTCACTGACTTTAGATAGTTCCACCAAGGTACCATCTTGATACACCAATTCAATTTGCGTGCGGTTGGTATCTTGATTTGGTCGATAAAAGTCATACGGCAAATCGTAACTGTTGTTAACTGCTGTATAATAATCTGTATCGTAACCAGCTTCACGAATAATAACTTTTAAATCTTCGATCAAAGCCAAGTCTGTTTTACTAGAGAATTTAACGGATTTGAAAGGGTGTCGATCAAGAAATCGTGTAGCTAAATCACTTAAAATGGGGTCGTTTTCGTCTTTCCATAACGTAAAGTAAGTAGCTAAAACACCGTCATCCAGTTTTAAATAATCGTTAAGTGTAAAATTCTTTTCGAAAAAAGGAACGAGTAAATTTAGCTGGTCGTTAAATTGGATTTCTGGATTAAGATACATTTTTTTTGCGCGTTTCAGCAAATGATCTAAAATGACTTCCATACCTCTTGAAACAGGATGGAAATAAACTTGCATATACATTTGATAACGACTCACGACGTAATCCTCAACAGCATGCATACCGGATAACTGGAAATAGATGCCGTCTTTGTAAGGTCGAATCACTCTAAGAATGCGAGTTAAATCAAATGTACCATAATTTACACCTGTATGATAGGCATCACGTAACAAGTAGTCCATTCGATCAGCGTCAATTTGACTAGAAATGAGTTGAACCACTTGTGGATTAGGATACGTTTTTTGGATAACACTAGCAACTTTTGCAGGGAAATCTTCACTAACCTGGGCTAACACATTGTAAACTTCGGTTTCTGGAGATGTAATAATAGCCACCGTGATTTCTTCGTGATCGGTTTTAAAAATATGTTCAAAAGTATGAGAATAGGGACCATGTCCAATATCGTGTAACAGCGCTGCACATAAAGCGACTAATCGTTCATTATCATCCCAACCACCATCTCCAGGTGTCTGAGTAGCGTAATTCCGCTGAAACTTATCACAGATTCGACGAGTAATCTCGTATACACCTAATGAATGAGTGAAACGGGTATGTTCTGCACCGTGAAACGTTAAAGAAGAAGTGCCTAATTGTTTGATTCGACGCAAACGTTGAAATTCACTTGAATTAATTAAATCTAGAATAATCTGATGTTGAACGTGAATGTAATCATGCACAGGGTCACGAAAAACGTGTTCTATTGGCAATGAAAAATTTGCATCGTAAAGGCTGCTCATTCGATTAACTCCTTATCAATAGAATTGCCAAGCATTTGTTGATTGCGGCGAATCATTTTTTCAAATCCTTCATTATAGTCGGCTAATAGTTCTGAAGAATAAGCGCCTGGTGAAATGGTGCAGTTCTTTTGAAGCAAGGTATCTAAAATCAACTGTTTCATTTCCTCCACAGTTAAAGAAATAGACAACAACTCTTCTAAAGTAGCCATAACAGACGGATTGACTGATGGAAAATGCCATTTGACCGTTTCATCTTTTAGACCTACTTGGTAAAAATCACGGATCATTTTAGCTCTTTTCGCTTGATCACCGTTTACACTGATGTAAATCATAATCGCTACGCCATTTTTTAAGCGTCTTTGTGAGATGCCGGCAAATTTTTTACCATCGATGCTTAAATCAAAATCTCCAGGACAATAAGAATTTTTGATTTCATAAGCTTCACTTATCTTCCCGAAAGGTTTGATAGCTTCATTAATCAATTGAAACATAAATTTATATCCAGTATTAATCGGCATTTTTTGTTGAGGATCTTCAGGCAATATAAGAGAAAAATTTAATATTCCTTCATCACCAACTACAGCCAAGCCACCTGAATTTCGGACAATAAAGGAGTGGTCATATTTTTTTATGACATCTAGCGCATCTTTGAAGTAAGGCAATTTTGTATCCATCATACCTAAAATCACCAAATTTGAAGTTGGCCAAAAATGTAAACTGTTTTTTTTATACTTTCCAACATGACGCAATAAGCTATCCGTTAAAGCGAAGTGAGAAATGGTTTTGTTAGTAAAGGGCATTGTTGTTGATTCATAAAGTTCATAAGACTGATTGGTCAAAAAGTCTTTAATATCAGTAGTATTCATTGGTTTTACTTCCTTTATTTAATTAGAAACAGTAACTCTTCCTTATTATAGCAAATTTTATTGCAGTGTTCTTCCCTTACTATGTTAAAAAAGCATAATAATCTTATGATTTATGATAAGATAGATATGCAATAAAGTAAAATCAACTAGCTAAAAATGATTAGTGTGTAGTTAAATGACAGGAATAAAAAATATGAGGTGAAATAAATTGGATTTATCAAAAGGAAGAGCAGCACAGATACATTTAGAGACGATTATCTCTCAAGGCAATGAAACCGAGAAACATGTATTTGATGAAGCAGGTAAAGTTGTGCAAATGAATTCATCTTATTACATTCGTTTTCAAGAAACTTATGAAACAGGAATTGTTCCTGTGACAGTTAAAATCGACCCTTCAGGCATTGTGACTCTTACACGTAAAGGTGAAACAACTACGCGCATGAGATTTGATAAAGGTGAAAGATTTGAAACGCTCTACCGTACGCCTCAAGGTACAGTGAGTATAGAAACTATGACAAAAGATATGCAAATCAGTTATACAGATAAACCTTTTTCTGGAAGTGTCTATATTGAATATGACTTATTTTTAGGAAAAGAAAAATTAGGAGATTACAAATTACAATTGCTTTTTACTATTTAAATATTGTATGATAAAGAATAGACTGTTGAAAGGACGTGGCTTTCGTGAAATTAACACAATTTGACGGGCAAAACAAAAATGAATTGTCAATGATTGAAGTAGCTCATGCCATCTTAGATCAAAAAGGAGAGATCCTTGATTTCTCAGCTTTACTAAAAGAAGTACAAGAATTTTTAAACATAAACTCAAAAGAACTTGCTAATGCAACTTCTCAATTTTATACAGACTTAAATATTGACGGTAGTTTTATTTCCTTAGGAGAAAATCGTTGGGGACTACGTTCATGGTATCCAATCGATTTTATCGATGAAGAAGTCACTCAAGGAAATGAAGACGAAGCTCCACGTCGTAAAAAACGTAAAAAAGCTAGTGCATTTATTACAGGAGAAGATGATATTGATTACAATGATGATGATCCTGAAGATGATGATTCTCCTGAAGAAGAAGAGGAAGATGATGCTACTACTTACGGTGGACGTGTAACGGTTGATGAACACGGAGTGATGATTGACGATGAAGACAAAGAAGATCTAGGCGAATACAAGGCCGATTTATCTGAATTAGGTACCGATGATGAAGAAGACGAATTGCCTGACGGTGTCGAAGGAGATCTTACAATTATTGAAGACGAAGATGAAGACGATTCTGAGGAAGAGTATTAGTAAGCAATTTGCTAATGATTTTTTCTAGGTTTAAGTCTGTCTTAAAAAAATACTTGACGACTCTTGCGGAACTATGTATTATGTATATTGGGCTCCCTTAAATTAATTTTTAAGGGACAAGAACGGAAAGTAAATAAAAAAGCTCCCTATTCTACTATGAATAGGGAGCTTTGTTTTTTTTATTACCCAAATGAGAAACAACAAAGGAATAAATGTTTCTTTACCCTAATTAAGATTAGAAGGAGTCGGTAAAAATGACAAAGTATATTTTTGTGACAGGTGGAGTAGTTTCTTCCATAGGTAAAGGAATAGCAGCAGCGTCTCTTGGGAGATTGTTGAAAAATAGAGGATTAAAAGTAACGATTCAAAAATTTGATCCGTATATTAATGTGGATCCGGGAACAATGAGCCCTTACCAGCATGGCGAAGTTTTCGTAACAGATGATGGAGCTGAAACCGACTTAGATTTAGGTCATTATGAACGCTTTATCGACATCAATCTAAATCAATATTCTAATGTAACAACAGGGAAAATATACTCAGAAGTTATACGCAAAGAGCGTAAGGGAGAGTATTTAGGAGCAACAGTACAAGTTATTCCGCACATTACCAATGAAATAAAAGAAAAAATCATGCGTGCAGGCCAAACAACAGATTCTGATATTGTTATAACAGAAGTTGGTGGTACAGTAGGAGATATTGAGTCGTTACCCTTTTTAGAAGCATTGCGCCAAATGAAAAGCGATGTTGGTTCTGACAATGTGATGTACATCCATACAACCTTGATTCCTTACCTTGGTGCAGCTGGTGAAATGAAAACAAAACCCACACAACATAGTGTGAAGGAATTACGCGGGCTAGGCATTCAACCGAATCTTTTAGTTATCCGGACAGAAAAACCTGCTCCACAAAGTTTGAAAGACAAATTGGCTTCATTTTGTGATGTTGATCCTGAAGCCGTTATTGAATCGCGTGATGTAGATACGCTCTATTCCATTCCATTAAACTTACAAAAACAAAATATGGATCAGATTGTCTGTGATCATCTAAAAATCGATGCGCCGCCAGCAGATATGTCAGAGTGGATTGCGTTAGAACAAAAAGTACTGAATCTTTCTAAGAAAACAAAAATTGCATTAGTTGGAAAGTATGTTGAATTACCGGATGCTTATTTATCGGTTATTGAATCGCTAAACCATGCGGGATATGCTGTTGATTCTGAAATTGAAGTCGACTGGGTCAATGCAGAAGAAGTGACGGCTGAGAATGTTGAAAGCAAGTTGAAAGATGCAGATGGCATTCTAGTTCCAGGAGGTTTTGGAGATCGTGGCTTAGAAGGCAAAATCTTAGCCATTCAATATGCACGTGAAAATAAAGTTCCTTTCTTAGGGATTTGCTTAGGCATGCAGTTAGCTTGTGTAGAATTTGCACGTAATGTTGCAGGGTTAGAAGGAGCCCATTCTGCAGAAACAGATCCGGAAACCCCACATAATATCATTGATTTAATGTTGGATCAAAAAGATGTCGTAAATATGGGCGGAACATTGCGTCTTGGACTGTATCCTTGCAAATTAAAACAAGGTTCTGTAGCAGCAAAAGCATATGATAATGATGAAGTTGTTCAAGAACGTCACCGTCATCGTTATGAATTTAACAACAAATACCGTACCCAATTAGAAGAAAAAGGTTTAGTATTTTCAGGAGTTTCACCAGACAATCGTTTAGTTGAAATAGTGGAATTATCGGACCACCCATTTTATGTGGCTTGCCAATTTCACCCAGAATTTATATCTCGTCCGAATCGCCCGCAAAAATTATTTTTAGGTTTTGTAACTGCAACATTGAATAACTAATTATGAAAGGGCCATGAAAACTAGATAAGTATTATAATATTTATGGATATTTTGGCTTGTGTTTGGTATAATAACAACGTTGACTAAGAGCATCTTAGTAAATAAAAAGATTTCCTTAAGGAGGAAAAGATATATGAGTCGTTTAGTTAGTATGACAGATATGTTAAATAAAGCATTAGAGGGTAAATATGCTGTAGGTCAATTCAACATCAACAACCTTGAATGGACACAAGCTGTATTGGAAGCTGCAGAAGCAGAAAAATCACCAGTTATTTTAGGTGTTTCTGAAGGAGCAGGTAAATACATGGGTGGCGTTAAAGTTGTATCAGCAATGGTTGAAGCTTTAATGGAAACAATGAATATTACAGTCCCAGTTGCATTACACTTAGACCATGGTTCTTCTTTTGAAAATTGTAAATCTGCAATAGATGCTGGTTTTTCTTCTGTAATGATCGATAACTCTGCATTTGCAATTGATAAAAATATTGAAGAAACTAAAAAAGTTGTAGAATACGCTCATTCAAAAGGTGCATCAGTAGAAGCAGAAGTTGGAACTGTTGGTGGTACTGAAGATGGCGTTACTGGTGGAGTAAACTATGCAGACGCAGAAGAATGTCTACGTATGGTAACTGACGCTAAAATTGATGCTTTAGCTGCAGCTTTAGGATCAGTACATGGTGACTATGAAGGCGAACCTGTTCTAGGTTTTGACGAAATGAAAATCATTTCTGATTTAACTAAAACTCCTTTAGTATTACATGGAGGATCTGGAATTCCAGAATTCCAAATTAAAAAAGCTATTGAAAATGGACACTCTAAAATCAATGTAAATACTGAATTACAACAAGTTTGGACAAAAGCTGTACGTGAAAAATTAAGCACTGACTCTAAAGTTTATGATCCACGTAAAGTTATCGCTCCTGGTAAAGATGCAATCGTTGCAACAGTTAAAACTACAATGCAAAGATTTGGATCTTCTAACCAAGCTTAATTAAATAGACAAAAAAAACCTTGCCATTTAGGCAAGGTTTTTTAGTTTGATAAAAGATATAGTAATTGTAAGTTGTTTCAAGGTATAGTAAGATTAAAACAGCGTATTTTACATAAAAGAAGAGATGGAAGCATCAAATCTCTTTCTGAAATGAAATCACTTGAGAACGATAAAAGCAACCACTCAAACTAAACAGATAAGAGTGTAAGGTGATTTTTTTAATTACAACTAGATTTTAGATGATAATGGAGGTATAACATGAAGAAATTAGTCATTAATGGTGGAAAGAAATTATCCGGCGAAGTAACCATCAATGGGGCAAAAAATAGTACAGTTGCTTTGATACCAGCAGCAATACTGGCAGATTCACCTGTTATTTTAGAGGGTGTACCAGATATTCAAGATGTCCATTCATTAATTGATATTCTGAATGTGATGAAGGTAGAAACGACTTTTGATGGCTCAACGCTTACAATTGACCCCACCAATATCGTTTCTATTCCTATGCCGAATGGAAAAATTAAAAGTTTGCGAGCATCTTATTACTTTATGGGAGCGCTACTCACTAAATTTGGTAAAGGTGTTGTTGGATTGCCTGGGGGATGCTTTTTAGGACCTCGTCCGATAGATCAACATTTAAAAGGATTTCGTGCTTTAGGGGCTAGTGTAGAGAATGAGATGGGTGCTATGTATCTAAGAACCGATGAAACAGGATTGGTGGGTACAAGAATGTATCTAGATGTTGTATCGATTGGCGCAACCATCAATATCATGCTTGCTGCAGTAAAAGCAAAAGGAAAAACAATTATTGAAAATGCCGCACGTGAGCCTGAAATCATTGATGTTGCAACACTACTAAATAATATGGGTGCTAAAGTAAGAGGTGCAGGTACAGATATTATTCGTATAGATGGCGTTGATGAATTACATGGATGTCGCCATACGATTATACCGGACCGGATAGAAGCGGGTACATATCTTGCGTTAGCAGGAGCTGTGGGTACGGATATTACGATTAAAAATGTTATTGTGGAACATCTGGAAGGGCTATTGGCTAAAATGGAAGAAATGGGTGTTCCAATGGAAATTGGAGAAGACAGCATTCGAATAAAAGAAGCCAAAAATTTAAAAGCTGTAAATGTCAAAACACTTCCTTATCCTGGATTCGCAACAGATTTACAACAACCTTTAACACCTCTTCTATTAAAAGCGACTGGCACTTCTTTAATTACAGACACAATCTACCCTAAACGTGTTAAGCACATACCAGAGTTGATTCGTATGGGTGCAAAAGCCCGAGTTGAAAGTGATATGATTTTAATGGAAGGTCCAAGTCAATTGCAAGGTGTAGAAGTAGAAGCAAGTGATTTAAGAGCTGGAGCATGTCTTATAACAGCTGGATTAATGGCTCAAGGGACTACAACCATTACTGGTGTTGAAAATATTTTACGTGGATATGATCAAATCGTAGAAAAATTAACGGCTTTAGGTGCAGATGTTCAAATGATTAAAGATGACAATAAATAGGAGTTAACTAATATGAGTGATTTAGTAACGTTAGTAGAGTTAGAAGGAAAAACATTAAAAGAAATTTACAATTATGCAAAAGAACTTAAAATTCCTTATTACAGCCAAATGAATAAAAAAGAATTAGCATTAGCCGTTATACGTGCGCAAGAAGAAAAACAAGGTTTTTTTATTGTTGAAGGTGTCTTGGACGTTATGGCGCAACAGGATTTTGGTTTCTTGCGTCCCATTAATTACACACCAAGTAAAGAAGATATCTATATTTCTTCTTCTCAAATTAAGCGCTTTGGGCTAAGAAACGGAGATAAGGTTTCAGGTAAAGCTAGACCTCCAAAACCTTCAGAGCGTTATTATGGTTTGATGCAAGTGAATTTTGTAAATGGAAAAAATCCAGAAGATGCAAAAGAACGCCCTCATTTTCCAGCATTAACGCCTCTATATCCTGAGAGACAAATATCTCTCGAAACAACGCAAACGAAAATTTCAAATCGAATGATCGATATTTTAGCTCCTGTAGGTTTTGGTCAACGTGGATTGATCGTAGCTCCTCCAAAAGCCGGTAAGACAATTTTGTTAAAAGAAATTGCAAACGGTATTGCTGAAAATTATCCTGATGCTGAACTGATTATTTTATTGATCGATGAACGTCCAGAAGAAGTGACGGATATCGAAAGAAGCGTTAGAGGCGAAGTTGTCTCTTCGACATTTGATCAACAGCCACAAAATCATGTACGGGTAACAGAATTGGTTCTAGAAAGAGCGATGCGTTTAGTAGAAGATAAACGAGATGTCATTATTCTAATGGACAGTATCACTCGGTTAGCTCGTGCTTACAACTTGGTGCTTCCTCCAAGCGGAAGGACGTTAAGTGGAGGGCTTGATCCAGCAGCTTTGTATCGACCTAAGCGATTTTTTGGAGCAGCGAGAAATATTGAAGAAGGTGGAAGCTTAACTATTTTAGCAACTGCACTAATCGATACGGGAAGTCGGATGGATGATATGATCTACGAAGAATTTAAAGGTACAGGGAATTCTGAATTGCATTTATCACGAGAACTTTCTGAACGACGTATTTTCCCAGCGATTGATATCAAAAAATCAAGTACTCGAAAAGAAGAACTCTTATTGGAACAGGGTAAGTTAGAAGTGATCTGGAAGTTGCGCCATGCAATGATTGGAGATTCCTTAGATTTAACAGATCAGTTTATAAAAAAATTGCAAAAATCAGAGAACAATCAACACTTTTTCGCTAATTTTACAGATAATACACTTGCTCAAACAAAAAAAATAAGGAATTCTCATCGCTAAAAAATTAATTAGATGCATGTAATATTACCAATAAAAAGAATTGCTTTGCTAATAGAAATATGCTATTATGCTAATGTTGTCTAAAGACAAAAAATCAACTCTGATTCAGCAGATGTATCAGGGCATAAGGAGAGATTTATATATGAAACAAGCAATTCATCCAGATTACAGACAAGTTGTGTTTATGGATACTACAACAGGTTATAAATTCTTATCAGGATCTACTAAAAATTCAAGCGAAACAGTTGAATGGGAAGACGGTTCTACTTACCCAATGATTCGTGTCGAAATTTCATCTGACTCACACCCATTCTACACAGGACGTCAAAAATTTACACAAGCAGACGGACGTGTGGATCGTTTCAACAAAAAATACGGTATTGCAGACGCAAACAAAAAAGAAGAAGAAGCATAATAACTATCTACTTTTTAAAAGAGACCAGACATTTGTCTGGTCTCTTTTTTTAGTTAATGTTAATTTAACATGTTATTGGTAAATGAAAGGATAAATGTACTCACTATTTGAGGATCCATTAATTTGTGCTAACAGATTACGTGCTTTTCAAAAGCTATTTTGGTACGATGATAAAAAGAGAAACAGTAAAAATTAGTTTTATTCTAATTTAAAATTACCCATATTCAAGGCCAATGAAAAATGTTTAGATGCCTATAAGCAAGTTCAATAACGATTGAAGATTTAACTGTTCTTTCTATTTAGGGTCATGTGGTTTGAAACTGGTTTTTCATAATATCATAATTGTTACGCTATTGTCTTAATAATGCTGATACAATAGTTGATTGTCATCAGATTATTACCTAATTGATACAGATAAGTTGCTGCTTAGATAGTACAATGGAAGGATAAAAAATAAGGGGAGAATGTGTCGTGCCTTCAGAATTCACTTATATTCATTTAGATACTATTACAAATGCAGTTTGGAGTAAGGGTATCACGATGAATGAATACAAAGATGTCGTTAAGAAACCGCCAAAAAATATTTTGTTGCTGAATGCCCCTCAAGGATTAGGTGAATATGACTCTCACACTGGATTTCGTATGATTCGGGGAATAGCTAAAATCCAAGAATACTTTGATAAAAGCCAATATATAAGTGACGTTCCTTCTAAATGGATAGATTTTGATAGTGTTGAATTAATGAGGCAATTAACACCGATTGAAATTGCTGAACTGCTGTATATTGCTCACGCCCATACGCATTTACATTCGCCTTTTTATTACAAGTTGCAAAATAATTATATCCATTTAACTTTACCTAAAGGAATGACAAAAGTTTATCATCGAAACTTAGAGCAATTTTATAGTCTTTTGTCTGTCAACGTCACAAACAATTTAGAAAAAAAACTAAATGATAAGAGAAATTTGTTTATCTTTAAAAAAATTAAAAAGATTACTCGTGTACCAGTTTCTGAGATAAAAAACTTGCTGCCTATACTCAGAGAAGGTGTGATTTTTTCATATAAACAGATAAGCATAAACCAAGAAGTGTATGAAATTCCAATCTACCTAGCTGAAGATCGTTTAAAGGTTGAAAATAGAAATTTCACGAACAAAGATTTCTTGGGAAGTATCTGCTTTAATGAGATAGATCAAAAATGGTTCTTTAAAGAAAAAACCATTGTACAACAATCATAAATAAAAGTCTTACTAGTTAACTGGAGTCGCTCGTAGGTTAAGGTTTTTTAACCCAACAGGCTTGTAGGTAGCTTGAAAGGCTTTTTTTGAGCGTTGAAATTTGAATTAGAGTTAGACTAATTCTGAATAATTGTTTCTCAAGAGGTGTGCTATTTTTCTATAAAAAAATATGGTACAATAATTTTTGAATTATAAAGACTAAGATAAAGATACTTAAGTAAATTCGGAGGATAACTAAATGAAAATCTTTCTAGTATATGGCGGAAAAAGTGCAGAGCATGATATTTCAATTCTGACTGCCTTTTCTATCATTAAAGAAGTATATTATGATTATTATGAAGTGGAACCTATCTATATTACAAAAAATGGTCAATGGACTAAAGGTGCAATCGTTAAGCAGGCCAATGAGGTCAAGGATTCAGATGCGTTAAAATTAACCATTTCAGATAACGCCAAATTTGCAACTGATGAAAATCAAAACTCAGAAGGTATTCTTATTCAACCATCTGATTTAAAAGAAGAAAATGCTGTGATTTTCCCAGTATTACATGGACCTAATGGAGAAGATGGAACCGTCCAAGGGCTGTTTGAAGTTATAGGAATGCCTTATGTTGGGGCTGGTGTCTTAGCTAGTGCTTGCGGAATGGATAAAATCATTAGTAAGCAACTCTTTCAACAAGCTGGATTGCCACAAGTTCCCTATGTGCCTGTAAGAAAAGCTGAATGGTTAAATGATAAAGAGAGTGTTTTCAAACATTGTGAAGGCACGTTATTTTACCCGATGTATATAAAGCCGGCAAATCTCGGATCTAGTGTAGGAATTAGTAAAGCTGAAAATAGAGATGAATTAGTTGAAGCAATTGAATTAGCTTTGCGCTATGATCGAAGAGTTGTTGTCGAGCAAGGAATTGAAGCTAGGGAAATTGAAGTCGCTATTTTAGGAAATGATGATATTCATATCTCAGTTCCAGGAGAATTAGTGAAAACCGTGGATTTTTATGACTATGAATCAAAATACCTTAACAATGAAGTTGTATTGCAAATTCCTGCTTTAGTTCCAGAGGACGTTAACGCACGTTTAAGAGATTATGCGGTACGCGCTTTTCAAGCGCTTGATGGCAGTGGTTTAAGTCGATGTGATTTCTTTTTAACAAGCAACGATGAGTTGTTCATTAATGAAGTCAATACTATGCCTGGTTTTACAGAATTTAGTATGTACCCTACTTTATGGAAAAATACTGGATTGAATTACGGTGATTTAGTTGAAGAGTTGATTCAGCTAGCGTTAAGAAGGCATCAAGAACGTATGTCTTTTCAAAATGAAAATGATAAATAATAAAACGTGCTACTAGGAACAGAGGTTGGGCTATGTGCCTGGTCTCTGTTTCTTTAAGGAAGCATGGAGGATGTTTTTTTGAACTTGAAGGAGGAGAAAGATGATTTCTTTAACCGTGAAAGAAATTGCAATGGCAGTTGGAGCAATAAATGATACGAATCAATGGTCTGATCAAGAAATAACATCCGTTAATTTTGATACTCGAAAATTAGTTAAAGGGTCATTGTTTGTACCATTGCTAGGAAATAATGATGGACATAATTTTATTTTAAAAGCTGTTGAAAATGGAGCAGCTGTTTCTTTATGGAGCAAATCATTAAGTGATTTACCGCTTGAATTGGAACAGGAGTTTCCTGTCATTCAAGTAAACGATACATTGAAAGCATTGCAGGATCTAGCTAAATTCTATTTAACTAAAGTTGATCCAAAAGTTGTTGGTATCACTGGGAGTAATGGGAAAACGACTACGAAAGATATGACAGATGCTGTTTTATCTAGTCAATACCGCGTGCATAAAACACAAGGGAATTTTAACAACCACATTGGACTTCCGATAACGATTCTTGAAATGCCGATTGAGACTGAGGTTGTTATTTTAGAAATGGGCATGAGTCGTGCTGGAGAAATTAAAGTGTTATCAGATTTAGCTAAGCCGGATGTCGCTATTATAACCATGATTGGAGAATCTCATATTGAATTTTTTGGTTCAAGAGCTGGAATCGCGGATGCTAAAATGGAAATTTGTTCAGGTTTAAAAGAAAATGGCGTGCTGATTTATCCTGGCGAAGAACCGTTACTACAAGAAAGAGTAACAACTTTAAAAGAATCGCAATTGAAGACCTTTGGAACATCTTCTGAAAATAATTTGTATCCACTAAATATTGACGCTCAAATGAACCGAACGAGCTTTGCAACCAATGAAAGACCGGATTTAGTAGTAATTTTACCTGTTTTAGGAACGTATAACGTAAACAATGCGTTAGCTGCGTTAATGGCAGGAATGACTTTAGGGATCTCAATTGAAAAATCTGCGCCAAAACTAGCCCAATTTCAATTAACTAAAAATAGAACAGAATGGCTAAAAGGGATAAATGAGAGCAGTATTTTAAACGATGCTTATAATGCGAACCCTACTGCTATGAAAGCTGTTTTGGATAATTTTAGTGCATTTACAAATACAGGTAAAAAAATAGTTGTTTTAGGCGACATGTTGGAATTAGGAGAACAGTCATCAGAACTGCATCTAAGTGTTAAAGATTCGCTTGATCCAACTCGAATTGAAAAAGTTATTCTTTATGGCGAGCAAATGAATGTATTATATGAAGCTCTAAAAGGAAAGTTCGATGAAGAAAATCTATTTTATTTTACTGGAGCTAAAGAACCATTAGTTCAATTTGTAAAAAAACAAATTGAACGTGGAGATTATATTCTGTTGAAGTCAAGTTTGGGAACTGATTTGCTTTCAGTTGTAAGATCACTTCAAGCGTAAGTTGAAAATATGTCTAAAGACTGAGTGATTAATTTAGAAAATTTGTTATACTGTTACTATAGAATAAGTTAAGGGGATGGATAATATGAACACACCAAGAAAAGAAGTATCCAATCAAACGATTAATACTGCTGGCTTATCTAAGTTTTTTGCGTCGATCTATAGTTATATGGCAGTAGGATTGACTATCACAGGAATAACAGCTTTTTATGCATCTCAAAGCGCTTTTATTTTGAATTTGGTTTTTGGAACGCGTTTCGGATTTTTAGGTTTTTTTATTGCTGAAATTGCGCTGGTGATGAAATTGTCTGCAAATGGAGCTAAACTAAAATCAGCAGGTGCGTCGATTGTCGGATTTATTGCATTTGCGCTTATTAATGGAATCACACTTTCTTCTATCTTTCTGATGTATGATTTAGGCAGTATTGGTGCAGCTTTCATTTCTACGGCAGCATCGTTTGCAGGTATGAGCATAGTAGGCTTTACAACTAAAAAAGATTTGACTTCTTTAGGTGGACAATTAAGAGGGGCATTGATCGGTTTGATCATAGCTATGTTAGTAAATGGTTTCTTCCTTCAAAGTGGACCGGCCGATATGGTTCTGTCTTTTATCACAGTAGTGATTTTTATTGGTTTTACAGCATATGATACACAAAAATTAAAAGAACTTTATGTTCACTATTCAGGAGAACAAAATTTAGGTGCATTAGCTATCAGTGGAGCATTAAGTTTATACCTAGATTTTATTAATATTTTTCTTGGTTTATTGCGCATCTTTGGCGGCGGAAGAGATTAATCGATTTTTAGCGACCGAAATAAAAATGAATTCACAGATAAAACTAAGAGCAGAGTGTGCAAACACAGCTTTTAGTTTTTTTTAAAGAGATTCTGTCAGTTGGATGAGCGAGGAAGATTGAAAACGCAAACTAAAATAGGTGAATTCACAGTATAGAAAAGAAAAGTAGAAAAGGAAACGTGTTCATTGAAACAAAAGGCCAAATCAATTGATAAACTAAAATATACATGATAGAATGAACTAGATTGAAGAATATTCTTTAATAAAAAAATGAAACCATCGAGGGTTTTGTGAAACTAGATAAGCAGATAAACTTGGAAAATATTTCAAGTTTTTTATATGAAATGAAAAACTTGGTGTGCATTCAACCGAACGAACATCGAGTTTTTATATGGAGTTACAGCAACAGGTGCATTGATTAAACTAATGAAGGTGCCTGTATTTCGCAAAAATCTCTCTTTAAGGTTTTAAAATTGGGAGGAAATATATTGAAATTTACAGAATTAGGTTTAGCACCTGAGTTATTAAAATCAGTAGAACGTTTAGGATTTGAGGAAGCTACACCAATCCAAGCACAAACTATTCCACTGGCACTTGAAGGAAAAGACGTTATTGGGCAAGCACAAACAGGAACTGGTAAGACAGCTGCGTTTGGTTTACCAATGTTACAAAAAATTGATGTTAATAACCGTAATGTACAAGGATTAGTTATTGCACCTACTCGTGAATTAGCTATCCAAACACAAGAAGAATTATTCCGTTTGAGTCGCGATAAAAAAATTCGTGTTCAAGTTGTTTATGGTGGAGCTGACATCAGTCGCCAAATTCGTGCTTTAAAAGACGCACCACACATTGTTGTTGGGACACCGGGTCGTTTATTAGATCATATCAAACGTAAAACATTGAAATTAGGACATGTTGAAACTTTAGTTTTAGATGAAGCAGATGAAATGTTGAACATGGGATTCATTGAAGACATTGAAACAATTATTCATGAAGTTCCAGCTGAACGTCAAACTCTACTATTCTCTGCAACTATGCCACCTGCTATCAAACGCATTGGTGTACGTTTCATGAATAATCCTGAACACGTTCAAATTAAAGCAACGACATTATCTGATAGTTTGATTGAACAATTCTTCGTACGTTGTAAAGACTTCGAAAAATTTGATATTATGACTCGTTTATTTGATGTTCAAACACCAGAATTAACGATTATTTTCGGTCGTACAAAACGTCGCGTAGACGAATTAGCTCGTGGATTGGAAGCTCGCGGATACCGTGCAGAAGGAATCCATGGAGACCTTTCTCAACAAAAACGTATGAGTGTTTTGAAATCATTTAAAACTGGTAAATTAGATATCTTAGTAGCAACCGATGTAGCTGCTCGTGGTTTAGATATTTCCGGAGTTACACACGTGTACAACTATGATATTCCTCAAGATCCAGAAAGCTACGTTCACCGTATTGGACGTACTGGTCGTGCAGGAAAAGAGGGTGTTTCTGTAACATTTATTACACCTAATGAAATGGGCTACTTGCGTGTTATTGAAGATTTAACTAAAAAAACAATGACTCCATTGCGTCCACCAACAAATGCTGAAGCTTTTGAAGGTCAAATTAAAGCATCAATTGACGAAGTAGGTTCTATCATTGACGCTAACGGTTTAGATCGTTACGAAAAAGCTGCTGCACAATTATTGGAAACTTATACAGCTGAAGATCTTGCTGCTGCATTCCTTAAGAGTGTAACAAAAGATGCTGACGAAGTACCAGTTAAAATTACTCCAGAACGTCCATTACCTGGCCGTAAAGGCGGAAGTCATGGTGGCGGAAGCAACCGTGGTGGAAGTGCAAGTAAAGGTGGATACCGTGGCGGAAGCAACCGTAGTGGCAAACCTTCTGAACGTCGTGGTGGCGGAAGCGGCACTGGCGGAAGCGGAAAATGGAATAAAGATTCAAGTCGTGGTGGAAGTGACAGCCGTCGTAAAGACAGCCGTGGCAAATCTACTGATAACCGTCGTAAAGCTGGCGGAGAACGCAAATTTACTATTCGCGATAAAGACTAAAAATTTAAGTGGAAAAGGTTGGGACTTTGTCTCAACCTTTTTTTTATATAGTTGAGTAGTTACTAAATATGAGTGGAAAACCTAAATGAAAGCATTTTTCTTATTCTTTAGAAGTGACATAAGAACTATTATTTGATAAAATTAGTGTAATATTATAAAATTTAGTTTACAGCACTAAAGAAATAACCTAGTGTAGATGAGGTGTAAAGTGATAATAGGGATTGGTTTGGATGTAACAGAAATCTTACGTATAGAAGAAGCTTATTTAAAAAGAGAAACTTTTTCTAAGCGTGTGTTGACTCCGGTAGAGTGGGAAATTTTTTCTGATTTAACAGGATCTCGGAAAATCGAGTTTTTAGCGGGTAGATATGCTGCAAAAGAAGCTTTCTCAAAAGCGATGGGAACTGGAATTGGAAAATTGGGTTTTCAAGATATTGAAATTTTACCCGATCGTTATGGGAAACCAATTGTTGAAAAGTCACCTTTTGATGGACAAGTATTTTTGTCTATTACGCACACGGACACCATTGCAGCAGCACAAGTAATCTTAGAACAGTAGAGAAGGAGAATAATAAAGTAACGGTAGTTGAAAACAAAATCGTACATACAATTATGCTGCTATTTACTAATTGGAATCATTCCAATTAGTAAATAGCAAAGTAGCTTAGCTAACGCTTTAAAATACTTAAAGATAAGATAAGATTTGTCGATAAAACGAAACTTGATTTTAATTCTTATCTAGAGTTTCAATGCTTTTCAATTCATGTTACCATAATCTTGAAGCAAATCCTTTTTATGGGGTATGAAAAGGTAATCTTTTAGGAGGTATGGGGTATGGATGAGAATGAAAACATGATGAAAGTTAATTTAGCACCGGGAATCTACAAAGAAGTTAAAGAATATTGCATGATTGCAAATATTGACGAAAATGAATTTGTTAATTCTGTAGTGAATTATTTTTTAGATGAAAATTTAATAATCTATGATACCATGCGTAAAGGATATGCAGAGATGTCTCGTATCAATCTTGATATTTGTGATGAATTTGAAGTTTGTGAAAAAGAGGTCGGTGCCCAATTCTAACCAGGTGTTATAAGGAGGAAAATACCTATGGTAAGACGGGGAGAGATTTATTATGCTGATTTATCGCCAGTTATAGGTTCGGAGCAAGGTGGGATGCGGCCGGTTTTGATTATTCAAAATAATGTAGGCAACCACTACAGTCCAACCGTTATTATTGCAGCAATAACAGCGAAAATCCAAAAGGCTAAAATGCCTACCCATGTTGAAATCTCAGCAGAAGAGTATAATCTTGAAAAAAATTCTGTTGTCTTGTTAGAACAAATAAGAACAATTGATAAGCAGCGTTTACGAGAAAAAGTAACTCAACTAGATTTTAAAATGATGAAAAAAATAGATGAAGCTCTTGAGATAAGTGTGGGATTATCAAGACAAGTCTAATGAAAAATGTACCTAGCTTTTAGCGTTCGTTCATTTGCGAATGCTTTTTTATTTGTTTATTTAAACGAAATTGAATAAATTAAAGTAAAATGGTATGCTATAAAAGTTGTGAAACGTGGTTCGTTGACCATCCCACGAAAAAAAACTAGGAGGAAGTGGAAGGAATGAAAATAAGAAATTTGGTAATAAATGCTGTAGTCGCAGCTTTGTATGTGGCAATCACTTCGGCATTTGCTTTTATGTCTTTTGGAGCGATTCAATTCCGAATAGCCGAAATGTTAAATCATTTAGCTGTATTTAATAAAAAATATATTATAGGAATAGTTGGTGGAGTGTTTATTTCTAACCTTTTTTTCTCAACTATGGTTGTCTATGACATAGTATTTGGTGTTGCGCACACGTTGCTGTCCTTACTTATAATGAGTGGTATAACAAGAAGAATAACAAATAATTGGGTGAAGATGAGTGTCAATACAATAGTATTTACTATAGGGTCAGCATTGATTGCGTGGGAGTTATATCTAGCGTTGCAATTGCCATTCTGGTTTAGCTACTTAACTGTTGCGATTGGGGAATTTGTTGTTATGGGAATTGGTATGCCAATCATGATGTATATTGATAAAAAAATTCATTTTAGTAAACGGATAGAAGGATAAAAAAAAGCTAAATGCATCAGCATTTAGCTTTTTTAGATAGTGAAAAAAATTAACTAGCATTTTTTAAATCTTCTACTTCAACTACGCGAAATCCTTTTTTACTTAGAGCGGCAGTTAATTCTTTTAAAGTATCTTTTGTCATGCCAGATTCTAAAGTAATCATTGTGCGACGAACTAAATCATCTTGCTCAACATCTAAAGTAATACAACTTGAAATTGAACAAAAGCGGTTAATGATTTTTGCCATGTTTGCTAAATCACCTTTTTGACCAGTTGATGCAATAGTTAAGACGTAACTACCTGTATTCACGTTCCAAGATTGTTGTAGCATATTTAACAACGAACTATGAGTTAAAATGCCGTAAAAACGATTATCTTCATCTAATACAGAAATATATGGCAATTCTTTGATCGAGAAAAATACTTTGAAAAAAGATGCATTAATAGAAATGAACTTAGTGGCGTTTTTTAATAAATGTGTTACTGGTAAGTTCATATCTCCGCCATTAGATTTGTGACGGTAAATATGCATTTTGTAAATATTTCCTCTGAATATTGTGCCGGTTTCATCTAGAATAGGTATGCAGCGAAAGCCGGATTTTTCAAGAATATCAATTGCATCTTGAAGGGTAACTGTTTCGCTTACAGTAGTAAGTTTGTTTTTGGGAATACAAAGAGATTTTATGAGCATTAGGTATCCTCCTTTAAGGATTGAGATTGTTTTATTTAATTTGATAATAACATATAGCGCTTAAGGTATCCAATGCTTTTGAAAACGGATGAAAATTTCTTTAATGATAAAGCAGTTAATCATTATCAACATTAACTTGTCTGAAAGTATTTGGCATTCTATAATAAAAAGCAAATAGAAATTAGAATAAAAAAGATTGATAAAATTAGAAGTGTGAGGGAAATGCAGTGAGAAATGAAATGATGTACAGACCAGTTGTGGATAAAGAAGTAGTTGAGTTTCTTCGAAACGAACAAAAGCCACTTGACGGAAGTCTTGGAGAGATTGAATGCCAAGCAAATAAAGACGGTGTGCCAATCATACCGCATGAAACAGTAGTGTTTTTGAACTTACTACTAGGGCAGATAAAGCCAAAACAAATTTTAGAAATCGGAGCAGCTATCGGTTTCTCCTCAAGTTTGATGGCGCAACATGTTGGGGATGATGGACACGTTACAACAATTGATCGTTTTGACGTTATGATTAAAAAAGCAAGAAAAAATTATGAAGTATTGGGGTTAACAGATAAAGTGACTCTGTTAGAAGGACAAGCAGCAGATATTCTTTCTACGCTAGAAGGACCGTATGATTTTATTTTTATGGATAGTGCAAAATCCAAGTATTATGATTTTTTTCCAGATTGTATGCGACTATTGAGAAAAGGTGGAATGTTGATTGTTGATGATGTTTTACAAGGTGGAACAATTCTTGCTCCAAAAGAAGAAATACCAAAGAATAGAAGAACGATACACCGTAAGTTAAATGCATTTTTAGATGTAGTCATGCATCATCCATCATTAGAATCTAGTATCGTTCCATTAGGCGATGGCTTGTTAATGGTAGTGAAACAAGATGACACTGATTTTTCTTATATGATAGAAAAAAAAGTTTAAGTATAAAGTGCATTTCAGTAAAAATAACGTAATGTATATTTTTACTGAAATGTTTGTAAAAATAACAAAAGAATTAGGATTTAGTATTGACGAAAAACAAAAATTTTGGTATAGTAGAACACGTTGTTGCAATAGCGATAGCAAGAAAAAAGAATGAAAAGTAATTCTTGACAGAGACAATGCTGAAATGGTATTATATTGAGGTGCTGAAAATTATGCGTAACGATTACTTGGATAATTATACAGAATAAAAAATAATTATTTAAATGTCGTTGACAAGTTATTTAGAGGGTGTTATACTTCAATAGTTGTCAGACGAAATGATTGACCTTTGAAAACTAAACAAAGTAAGACAAACCAAATGTGAGGGTGACTTAGCAGTGCTAAGTCAACAGTAACAAAATTAGTGAATAATTATTCGCTAGCAATCAATATGAGCTTCAAGCATCATTTTATATGAGAGTTTGATCCTGGCTCAGGACGAACGCTGGCGGCA
>NZ_JAZLIO010000012.1:0-15167 GCF_045617425.1 Carnobacterium sp. | reverse complement strand
CAAACATCGCTCGCTGTCATCTCCGACATGAAGCACCTCCTAAAAAATTGCGTAAATACGCATTTTTTCCGATTTTATTTCTTCAAGGATTTAATCATCCTCAAACCTTCATTAATCTGTTGTTCGCTTATCCCCTGCCTTCTGGCAAGTTGCACAGCTTCATCAATCTGATCCTGGGAAAGTGTTCTGAATCTATCCTGTACAGTACCAATAGGCATATTTTCAGGAGCAATTCTTTCGGTTCCCCTATTATTCATCATTTGCGCAACATTCATTTTTCACGTCCCTTTTGGTCACTTTCCGACACTTTTTGTCCCTGAATAAACTGAGACAGCATCGACTCCATACCAGCAAGCCTTTTATTCAAAGATTCAATTTCCTGCTGATTATTCTCAGCAATAACATTTGAATCAGCTGGAAGCGGAATTTCTTCATATCGAAAACGCTTCAAAGTCTGCATTCCATGAGCATCAATATCTTTCCAATAAAACTCTTGTTTATTATTATCAAAAAGCAAACCAACCTTTCCCGCCGGAATTTGAAAATCCTTAACAGCCTGAAAGCCAGAAAGACTTTCATAAATTACATTAGGATTTCCCATATTCATTCCAAACTGAGGAAGCGGAAAATTAAAATTATTAATACCAGGCATAAATGAATTATTCATAATTCAAATATATGCCCAGATAAATTTTTAATTTGGTAAAAAAATAATAAAAAAATTAACTTTTTCTTGATTTACTATTGACAATTCAAGTGAGAAGGTATATATTATAAACATAAGGCAGGAACGACAGCCTGCAAGGAGTAAAATTATGAAAATGAATATCACAGCAAAAGACAGAGAAATAGCACAGAACATTGTTGAAATGTACGAAAACAAAAAACTTGAAAAAGCAATTGCCAGAAGAACAAAAGAAACAAGAATTAAGGAACTGGAAGCTCAAGGACTTTCACACGATATAGCTTATGCTATGGCAAGTGCAGGACTTTAATAAATCCGAGGCCTACGGGCCTCAAGGAGCAAATTATGTTACACATTTCTGAAATTAAAAATAATCCAGCCGTTTTTGAACAGGCTAAAAAACTTAACCTGCTTAATAAAAAGTGGTTTGTTTTTAATTCATTTTCTGATGAATTAATTGGTGCTTTCGACAGCTTCGATGAAGCTATGAATGCAAACCTTCAATAAATAAAAAGGCCTTCGGGCCTTAAGGAGAAAAACAATATGAAAACTGAACTAACACAAGAAATAACTTTAGAATTCTGTAATTATTTAAAAAATAGTAAAGTTTACATAGGAACATATAAAGAAATAGAAAAATATATAAATAAAGATTGTGAATACACACTATATAATTTTACAAGAGAAAAAGAACCTGCTCCAAAAATATGTAAAAACATAGAAAAAGAATCTTATAATATTTATATACATAACAGTCAAAATATTTGGAACAAAAATCAAAAAAAAAGAAGAACAGATATATTTCTAGAAATTCCAAATTTTTGCAAATGCAACTTTGAAATAAAAATTACTAAATCAGACTTAATAAACTCTAAATATGGTAAAAATTTAAATAATCAATTTAATTTCATAATTTGTACACCAGATATTTATTATTATGTTAATCAATTATTAACAACAGATAAATATAAGGATGTTGGAATCATTGTTAGAGAATCAAAAAATAAATTTAAAATACTATCATTTCCTCTCGAAAGGTCCTATGACGAACATTTTAATAACTATAAAATAAAAGATAATTATTTATGGTTTGAATCTTAAATCACCCTAACCATCTTCTCCCTCATTGCGTGCAGTTCCTTGGTAATCACACCAGGACACACGCAGAGGGAATCCGCAATAAAACCGCAGTCTTTCCCCTGAACATAATACAAATCAAAAATCTGCAGCTGGCGATCAGAAAAAAGGACTTTACTTTTAAGCTCTTCAATTTTACTTTTATCAGCAAACTTAAAATAAGAATTAATTAATTTTACCTTATCGAATTTCACGCTTTAATTATATAAAAAAAATCCCGCAAAACCGCGGGATTACATCTTAATTTTCTGGGAACAGTGATGGGAATAATTCAGGAAGCCTTTCCTCCAGGGAATACAAAGAAATAAGCTCCGCTTTAGTCCTGCATCCGTTCCTGAGCATTGCAGCTTCAATATAATCAGTTTTAGTATTCTTAGAAACACCTTCAACTTCCTTGATCATCTTACCTTCAGCAAGCTGAGAAACAACAGCCCTTTCGCCTTCAGTAAGCTCCAAACGCTTCATATTTACCCTTAAATCTTCACGTAGAGAGGCTTTTATATCGTTTTCGATAGTTTTCTCAACCAAACCTCTCAAAGCCTCTCCAGCACGTTCTACGGCCTCTTTTTGAATCTTATTTTTCACATGCTCAGTAGAAACATAAAAAACAACACAAAAAGCAAAATGCGCCAACAGATGCCAAACAGATTTTGAATGCCGGAAGCAAACAAAAAATATTTCTAACGCATACACAATAATCAATGGATATTTCCATTTTGGAAACCACCAATAAAGACCAACAATAATAAACCAGCCCGTTAAATTAATAAAAGTAATATCCTGGACTCCACCAAAACAATAAAGCATATACAAAACAGGAATACAACGCCGCCCAGAAAAGAAAACAACAATAATATAAAACAGAAAAAAAACAGAATAAAAAAGCGGAACAATAAGATCAGAATCAAAATAAAAATACCCCATGCATAAGCACAGGATAATATTCAAAAGACAACTTCCCCACTGAAGAGAATCTGAACTAAAATTTTTTAATCGTAATTTAAAATAATTAAACATAATTTTCTCCGATAAATATATAATAATACGCATTTTTTAATACTTCAAATATATTCATTTCCAGTCAAAAAACAATCAAACATACAAATGCTTTAAAAAAATAAAATAGTTAAGAGTATTCCAAGATACACCTAATTCTTTAGCTAATGACAATTTAGATCTTCCAGCTTTTAAACTTCGCTTAATATAAGCAGCTTTACCAGATAACTTATATTTCCTTGGCTTTTGATTCTTTTTACGTCCAATTTGCTTGCCTTCATTGCGAGCTCGTTCAAGGCCAGCTTTAGTTCTATCTGAAATTAATTGTCTTTCTATTTCTGCAGATAAACCAAAAGCAAACGCTAAAACTTTAGATTGAATATTATCCCCAAGTTCATAACCTTCTTTTATTGCAACGACTTTTACTCCTTTATCCAACAAAACCTGAAGAACATCCATAATCATCATTAAACTTCTCCCAAGTCTTGACAATTCAGTTACAATTAAAACATCATCTTTATTTAATTGAGATATTAAAATTCCTAACTTTCGTTTTGATGGATTTTTCGTTCCACTAATAGTTTCAGCAATAAATTTTATCCTTTTATGCTTCATATAATTTTTAATCACCATTTTCTGATTTTCTACTGTTTGTTTATCTGTACTTACTCGTACATATCCATATATCATAATTAATCTCCTTTATATATTTTATCATATCGTTTTAAGCGAACGGTTATATTGAGCAATGGGAAAAGGTAACGCTATCCGCTACTACCGAAAGACAAAATAACTTTAGAATTTCTTTTTCAACAGTACACGGTGTTTTTACTAAAGTTCAAAACAACGATGCAGATACAGGCTGGAATTTAAATTTCTTTGTAAGAATACATATTGTTACAAATACATATTTTAAATCTCAATCTTTGCGACAGGCTAATAGTTCAGTAGCTGCTGATGATTCCCCATTTTTATATCAAGCTATAGGCTATTAATAACCGATAATTGAGAAATCAATATGTGACGAAGAAGATTGTGAGCCAATATCAATATACGTAGTTTCTTTTTTTGCAATATATAATGTATAGGATATTGACTCAAAAGAAATTAAACTTGCAAAATAATTTTTATCAGATAGTGTAATCCAAAATTGAGTAGTCGATGTATTTTTAGTTCTATTTAAAAAATATTGTTCAATCAAACCGTTCGGTTTATTGGAACGGTTATATTGAACAATGGTTGAAAGCGGAAGCAGACAGCGGCTCGGGTAAAGCAATTATTCTTCCTATTTCGTACACAAGTAAAGACAGCTACGTGACAAACGTTGATAGATTTTTTCTTAGCGGCATTGGTTCCATGAAAGCAACTAAAACAGCGGATAGCTTAAGCTACGCCTGGGATACTCGTATTGTAATTGTTTCTGGAATTATTGCCATGGGCTATTAATAACCTCTTATTGTAAGCGATGAACCTCTAGCTGTGGACATTTTAGTGTTCCATAATTTTACATCTATTTTATTTACATTTTTAGAAGTTATATAGAATGCAGTATTTCTGTCTGATACTTGAGCTTCTACTAATGGCCTTCCTAGAATGTGATATTCGATCGTTGCGAAACTTATAGGAAAATTAAAAGATGTAGTATCTTCTGTCCAGCTAGATGTTGAATAGTTTAAAAAAATTGATTGTTCAATTAAACCGTTCATTTATTTGGAACGGTTTAATTGAACAATATGGGAAAACTTTATCAACATCAACTGCCAGTACGCTTTATAATTTCTTAGTATCTTTTACGTCAGCTGATACTTGGGTAGGTACATCACAAAATACAAAGAATAGTAATGCTGCCGTTTCTGTAAAAATATATAAAGCAAATGACGGCGCTCATTTTTATGCTATTTCTCCTAATTATAATAACGAAGAAGTATCGTGGATTGCTAAGGGCTATTAATATCCCCTTGCATAATAATAAGCTGGCGAATTATGACCTCTTGCAATAAATTGCGTTGTATTCAATGTATTTTGTGTTGTAATTCCTATATCTCCGGCAACAACTCCTGTATTTACATCACCCCATGTTCGATTAAGTATTAAATAAGGTTTTTGTGTATATTGAACTGCGAAGTTGTGTGTCCATGAGTTAGCACTTGTTCCAACATTTGTATCGTATCCCCATTGCTCAATATAACCGTTCGCTTTAACTGAATAACCGCCGTTTGCGTCGCTCCAGTTCTCTACCTCTGGGTTTCCCATGATTACCCAGTCTGTACCGTCATACAATAATTCAAGAGTTGTTAGAGGCTGCCATGCTTCTGTGGTTCTTGTTCCTGTTGTTGCAGCTCCACGCCAGAAACCGCTATGTGTTGGTGGTGCGATTTTACTGCCGGCTTTGACTACCTTGATTGCTTTTGCTCCCGTGCTGTTTACGTTAAGTGTTGGGTTAGCTGCAGAGTTTCCGTTTGTAAATAAAACCTTAACGGTTACGCCTGTATACAAAGTGAAGCCAGAAATTGCTACTGTCTTTGCCTGTGTTCCTACAGCTGTAGAACATACGCCTCCGCCATTGCCCCAGTAAGCTACCTGTGTAGGTGTTATGCCTGCTGGCTTCAAAGCTCCGCTGGCGTTTGTTGTGACAATGTTGTTATCTGTGGTTCCAAGAGCTGTACCTACTGTTGGTACGTTTCCTGCTGCTGATCCTGCTGTTTTGCTGGCAGCACTTCCTACAGTTGTTCCACTAGGTTTAAGTGCTCCGTTTGCGTCGGTTACAACAATATTCTTATCGGTAGTTCCAAGTGCTGTACCAACTAGAGGAACGTTACCAGCTGCACTTCCTGCTGTCTTTCCGGCAGCAGAGCCTAGTGCTGTACCACTTGGTTTAAGTTTTCCATCTGTGTCTGTAACTACGATGTTGTTATTTGTAGTTCCGAGGGCTGTACCAACTAGAGGAACGTTACCAGCTGCACTTCCTGCAGTCTTTCCGGCAGCAGAGCCTAGTGTTGTTCCACTTGGCTTGAGTTTTCCGGCTGTGTCGGTTACTAAAATGTTATTATTTGTTGTTCCAAGCGCAGTGCCTACAAGTGGTACGTTACCAACAGCACTACCTGCAGTTTTGCCAGCTGCACTTCCAAGAGCAGTACCACTTGGTTTAAGCTTTCCATCTGTATCTGTTACAACAATATTATTATTAGTAGTACCAAGAGCTGTTCCAACTAATGGTACATTTCCTGCTGCACTTCCTGCAGTCTTTCCTGCTGCAGTTCCAAGTCCATCAGTAACAACTTTAATTGCAGAATTTAATTTACCAAGATTTACCGCATCTCCATCATTGATTGCATCAGCAACAGCAATATTACCATTAGCATCACGACAAGCAATCTGACCAGCAGTTGCACTACTTGTAGCTCCATGTACACCATCAGCTAATCCACGCTTATTGACATGATCAGTAACCTTATCATCAGTATATTTAGCAATAGCATTAGCAAACTGCGAATTTTTCTGTGTATCAGGATTGCCACTAATACCAGTTCTATTACCATAAGCTTTCTCATACATAGCAATATGAGCAGCATTAATATCATTCATAAATTCAGCAAGTAATGGTGTTCCATCATAAGATTCTGAAGTAGATGTATTAATAGCCTTTCCTTCAGGATAATTAGAATCGCTCTTATCAACGTAATCCGAATAATTTTCATTAAGTTTAAGCATTTTTTCTACCTCTCATTTTTGTTTGATCATAATTTTCTATGTAATCAATAAAGATTAATGCACCCATGTGCACTGGTTTTACTTTTAAAATCAAATATTCTACAAATGCCTTCCATTTGGCATCTAAATATAGCTTTTGACAATAAATAATTTCTTTTCTTGAGTTATACACAACATTTTTAGCAACAAAAAAATAATTTTCCCAAAAAGATGTATCAACAGGAATATCATATAATTGATCAGAATCATTACGAATAACAGTTGGAGTAAATTCAGAATCACCATCTTTATACCCACAATTCAATTTTTTATTGCCGCAAACAGCCTGCTTCTGACCACACATACAGCCAAAAACAGCATTAGCATCACGAGGATTCTTAATAGGATTATTTTCAAATAATCGAATATCAATGGATATATTTTGTAATAATTTCTCAAGATATTTTAAACTTTGACCGCCAGAGTTAGCTTGCCATAAAGATGTTAAAATTCCTCTACGCGTATCACCATATTGTTCATCAGCAAATAAAACTGAAAACTGCTTTTCCCATTCATCCATGGCTCGTGTAGATTCAGGAAATAAATCCATATATACAAGCTCAGTTTCTTTTTTCACATCGTCAGGCAAAACAGCTAAACCTTTAAAAAAACTTTTAAGTTTGGAATCCTGAGTTAAATCAAAAGCTTTAGCACGAGGCAAAAGAATTTTTATTGCATTAAAAAAACTCATACTTTAACCCCATTTATATAAATATCTTTTAATTCAGATAATTCACCTCGACCTAATACATAACTAGATACAACAACTCCATCCTTTTTAATTTGCACGCTATCAAAATGACCACTAACACCCTCAGCAATATCATTACATATACCACTTACATTAATACTGGAAATACGATCATATCTATCATTATCAACACTAAGGCCGCGAACAAAAGGCTCTCGTTGCTTAAAATATGCACTAACATTACTTTTAACAGATGCAGAGAATGCAGCATATTCATCCATTGAATAACCTGTTATATACACATCAAACTTCTTAATACTACATGGACGAATATTACTATAAGTTTCATTATTAGCTGGATCCAAAATAGCACCAATAGGCTTCCTTCCTTCTCCAGTTTCAGGATTATAAGTACAAGCTTTCCCAACCTGAATTAACATTTCACTAGTTGGTATTCTACTATCTGTATTAGCAACAACATAAATTAAAACACCTGCTGCAGTGTTATCATCTTTATATATATAAGTTTGCAATACACCAGGTACATCAGAAGCCCATTTTCTATAATCATTAAGAGCACCACCTTGAGGCTGTACTCTCCATCTTGATTCAACTCTAGCTCTATAACTTGCTTCATCTTCAGGATCTACAGCATTTAAACTAACTTCAACACACTCCGCCTGTCGATTTATATTATTATAAGGCGAGACAGAATCCAGCATATCACCAACAACAAGATTACCTATAACCCCACTTTCAGCACATCTTACAGAAACAATATTATATTCATCTCTAAGCAATATAGTTTCAGTCGTATAATATATTTCACCTGTTGAACGAGATACAAATTGCGTACCCTGATTAAGATAAGTATTAATAGCAGAAGCTTTAACCTTAATTTTCCCTTCAAATTGTGTTGCACTTCCAGGTTCTCCAATACCTACAAGCTGTCCCCATAACACAAGCGGCCTGATTTTTCTACCTAACACTTCAATTTCATCAAAACTTGCAGTTGCAACAAACATCTGCAGAAACATCCAAGCTTGCTGCCGATATAAACTAATATATATACCAGATAAAACCTTAGCCAAAACCCGAACAAAGGCTTTAGGCAATAAACGAAATTTAGTATTTAATTCTGCTTCCAAACCATTAATTATTAATGAATTTACATCTTCAATAGTTTTATTTTCAAATGCCATCTTTCATTGCTCCCCACTGCATACTATAGTTACCAGCTTCTATTACTTCACCAAATTTTGCTATTACTATTTTTAAATTAATATCTTTTCTACCAACAACTTGAATTTCAGCTTCAATTGAATCCGCAATACCATCATCAATCATCCACTGTAAATCCTGTTTAACTTTATGCTCAGCTAACTTAACATTCTTAGTAATTAAGGGTACAGAAGTAATAAATGCTTGGAATCTGGAAACCAATTTTTCATTTTCAGAAATATTCTGAATTTTATTCCCCCACCAAGTATTATTATTAACAACTTCTCCAGTATCATCTTTATCACCACCAAACAAAGACAAATAAACTGCAGAATTAAAACCCTTATCCATAGTAATTAAACCATTAATAATTGATATTTCAGCCCCATCCTGAGCATCAAATAACAAAACGTCACCACCAAATTCTTCTACCATCTACACCGCCTTTGCTACATTCTGCCCTGCATCCTTGAACCATACTTTACATTTATCTGTAACTGTGGCTCCAGAAGATACATTAGTGCCTATAACAGTTAAGTCACCAATAGATCCATTACCCATATAAGCAGCCACAGTTGCAGCTGTTATATTTAAATCAGCTAAACAAAATTTCTGTTTCAATGATGTGTTTTTTTTAGAACTTCCACTGATTACACCTGCAGCAGAAACAAAAGTAACTGCAGAACCATCAATAATTGAAGTTTTAATAACTCCAGTTGCAGCTGTTACAGTTATTGTGACAGACAAAACAGCTTTTTTATTCTTAATTTTAACTGAATTAGTTTTAACAACTGAAAAACACGCAGCAGATAATCCAGTCAAATCAACATTCTGCATTACAGAATCAGCACAACCCAACTTATAATCTTCATTAACAATATAGTAACTATCAGCCATCAACTAACCTCCAAATTACCATTATTGAAATTAATAGATTTAGCTTTTAATTCAACAGTATTATTTCCTGCATCAATTTTTACATTTGCATTAATCTTAACTTCTACATCTTTCGCAGCTTCAATAATTAATTTTCCATTGGTTTTAATTGAAATATCATCATCCGCTTCTACTTCAATTTTTCCATCTTTTTTTAAATGTATCTTAGCAACTAAATCACCATCACTAGTTCTCGAATATATTAATTTTTCGCCTGGCTCAGCACCTTGAGAATAAACTAATGTACCAACAACACATGCATTACCAGTTCCCTCAATATCAACTAATACAACTCTATCTTCAGGTAAAGGTGGAGCATCATCACCACTAGAAGAGAACTGATCACAATATTTGTTTTCACCATAATGAGCTTCAACAGTCTGTATTACTTCGTTATCATCACCATTTTCAATCTGTATAACTCTTGCTAACAAACCCATACTACACCTCATCCCATGGCAGAACACTTGGCAACGATCCATTAATAGAATCTGGAAGCATTAATTTAAAAGTAGTTTGAACTCCTTCAGTATCAGATCTTTTTATTTCTAATTCTTTAACCTGAAATTTTGTTTCTCTATAAATCATTGCGCTAGGAGCATATACAGAAATACTCATGCCTTTTGTGAAAATATCTCCATCTTTATCTGTACAACCATATACAGTTAATTCATAAGAACAACAATTAACATACATCTGGCCAGCTTTAGCTTTAACTGCACTTTCGAGTCCATTCTTATCAACATCTTCACATACAAAACTTATAGGCCTAAAAACACCATTTTTAATTAAGAATTTATTTTCATAAGTAAATTGTGCAGCATTATTTTTTTTATCAGTTTTAGTAAAGCCAGTTAAATGACTATACATTTCCTGCTGTCTAAAAGTTACTTTACAAGATATAAAAGGAAGCTCCCCTTCTCTAAAAACTGCACGAGTACTTTCTTCAGGAACCTTCCAGAAAAATAAATCTCCATTACTATTATTGGTAAAGACAAAACGTCTTTGTTCAGCAAGTTTTTTCAAAAAATCAAGAATTTTTGTTCCAATAGTGTATTCAACTTTTTCAATAGCCTCTCCTGAATCTTCGCTGAAACTCACTTTAACACCAAAAGGCTGACATATATCTTCCGCAATCTGCTGTAGAGTCATACCATTATAACTAGGAGGATATTTACTAACTGGAATATCACAATCATTTAAAGTTCCACATAATGGATAACCCTGAATATTAATTGTTTTAGAATCTGGAGTTACTTCAGGAGCAGATGCTAATAATCTACCCATAAATAATAATTTTCTATTAAAATAAACAGCACATTCACGGAATGTAAAAGGAGCTAAAGCAATTTTTGCTTGTATATCTGCATCATCCCATGGGGCCACAAAAGAAAATACATCTAATGAATCCATAGACATCTTTACTGTATAACCAGTAAATCCACCAAACAATTTTCCATTAATGAAAATAGAAAAATCATCTTCCGCAGCATCTTCAGGACGTATAGATTTAGAAATTAATTCTGGAGCTTTAGTTACCACAGAAGCAGCAACATCATTTTCCATTGGAATAATTAAAATATCCCCAGGATATATCAATGGAACACCATCAACACTTTTTTTTCTTCCAGTTAATTGAGGATTTGCAGTTAATATTTTAGGCCAGTTCTGTGATGTTCCATATTCTTTAGTAGAAATTTTAGATAAGGAATCACCAGATAAAACAGTATAAGTTCTAGACATAGTAAGCAACCTCTCTACCCATAGGAATTACTTCTATATCACTATAAGTTAAATTGTTATCAATAATAAATTCATCAATCCGAGTAATATCTCCATATAACTCATACAACAATTCTATAATTTGTCTATCACGACCTAATAATATTGTTTTACGACTTGGCAATGAAAATGAATTATTAACAATTAAAGAAACGCTAGAAGATACAAGATCACGCATAGAAGCAAAACCTTCGCCAGTTTCAATGAAATAATCCTGACTGATATTTTTTTCTTCGTAATCAACAACCTGATCATATATATCTAGTAATTTATTTGCGACTTCTATAGCTTCATTTCTACTTTTAAAATTATTTTTTCCGGCATCAACCGCAACACCTGCAGCACATCCAACAACAAGAGACTCTAACACTAACCGAGTACATACCCATTGATTCTTAGCATTTTCAATACCAAAAGGATTATTTGCATATTCATTAACAATAGTATTAATTACTTCAGCATATCCATCAATTTTAGCCATAGTATTAATACTAGTTTGAGCAGGTAAACGCATTAAAGCTACCGTATGCAAAGCAACATCTTCTGTTGCATTCATAAAATTATCAAGGCTGGACCATAATTCAGATTCAATAATAATAAATTTATTATTTATTTCTTTTTCAACTTTTGCGATCGTACTCAAAGTTTTAGTAGCAATTGATAAAGTTTTCTTATATAAATTCTCAACCCAAATCGCACCTTTAATAGTCGAATTGGCAATATCTTTACAAAATTCTAATACAGATTTTTTTCTAAACTTTTCGGCAGCATTATTAATTGCATCAATTGATGTTACTTCACTATTAATAACAGAAGCTTCTATAATTGTTTCAGAAAAAGTTACGGTAATTCCCGATACCCCAATACCACCAACAACATCATCACTTCTGCCAATAGTACCAGTTGGAACAACTTTAAAAGTTCCATATACAGGATGCTGTAATTCACCATACCCTCTTTCTTTTAAGCCTTCCTCAAAAGAATCTGCATCATTACGACAATTTACTCCATAATAATAACAGGTAAAACTGAAACGTCGTCCACCAACTCCAAGAGGTACAACTAATGCACCATCTCTTTCAGGAAAAGTAAAAGTTGCAGTTTTAAGATCAGTTTCACTTGTTAATTTAGAATCGTATTGAAATGTAAATTTTTTACCACTTGGAGCAGTATATACAGCTTCAATTACATCAGTATCCCATGCCATAATTTAAGTATCATTCAACCGATATAAAATTGCTATTTACCAAATAAAAAAAACTGGCTAAAAAAGCCAGTCTAAAAAATTACCAAGCACCAGAATTAACAAGATTCAAAGAGGTTTTAGGAGCGGAACCGCTTACAGTTCCATTTAATCCTTTCTCCAGCGCAACATCAATCTTCACATGATCTTCATTAATTGTTTCGCTCATACTATAAGCTGTTCGCTCACCTTGAGTAACAGGAAGTGTAACTGGCTGCTTGCCAAAAGAATTCTGTCTTATACTGCTAATAGTATCTAATCCACCCTGAGCTTTTTCACCAATAAAAGGTATTTTAACCATTAACTCTAAAACCTTCTGAATAGGGGCCAATATAGCAGAAAGAATAGTTGCTCCTATTGTTCTAATACCAGCAACAAAACCTCCATCAGTAAAAGCTTCTTTAATTCCATTAAGATTATTTTTGAATTCGATAATCATATTTATAAGAATTCCCAAAGGTCCAAGTAACAAAGTTAACAAAGGCTGAAAATCTATAAAAAAGTTTTTTACTTTTTCAAAAGCTCCAAGCAATCCATCCCATATAATACTACCTATCTTCTGCAACCACTCCCAGGCAACACTCATAGCAGCAGAAACACTATCCCAATGCTTAATAAGTTCATAAACTCCAAGACCAAGAGCCGCAACAGCTGTAACAATCAATCCAATTGGATTAGCATTCATAACAACATTCAACGCTGCCTGAGCCGCAGTCATTCCTTGAGTAGCCGCCATCATTGTCTGTACAGCAGTAACAAACCCCATAACCTTTTCTACCACTAAAGCCGCAATTAAAGCACCTTTATAAACTCCCCAAGCAATAACAAGCGCACCAATAACATCTTTCATGTTCCACAATAACTGGAACACATTACCAATGCCCTCAATAATTCCTGGTAAAGCCTGCATAATATTAGTAAGCAAATTAGCAAAAGGAGTAACATCGAAATTCTGAACATAAGCAATAAGACCAGCAAGAGCCTCTTTTGCACCACCAACTTCAAAAGCCTTAGCCAAAGAAAGCTGTTTATCCTGATAAGCCGATTTTAATTGCTCAATCATTCCACTAAATGACTGCATCTGAGCACCAGCCATAGTTTCTGCAGCACCAGCTGAATTATAAAGCTCATTCGTAAACCGTTGAAGCTCATCCGTTCCGGCACTCATAAGAACTTGGAACGAACCAATAGCACGCGAACCAAAAATATCAGAAAGCAACTTAGCCTTCCGCTCATCAGCAACACCATCAAGCTGAGTTTCAAACTGCTTCATAATATCAATAAACGGCAACATTTTACCTTCAGAATCAAAAACGGAGATTCCAAGTTCGCTTAAAGCTTCAGCACCAGCCTTAGCAGGAGCAGAAAGCCTAAGCATAATATTTCTCAATGCCGTTCCAGCTTCACCACCCTTAATACCCGCATTTGCAAGAGTACCAATAGCAGCAGAGAATGTCTCAATATCTCCACCCAAAGCAGTAAACTGAGGCGCACCACTCTTAACAGCTTCAAACCATGCAGTCATGTCAGTATTAGCCATATTAGTAGTACGGGCCACAACATCCGCAATTCTATTCATATTAGCACTAATCTCATTCTGATCCTCAGAAACAAGATTAAAAGCACCCATAGCATCAGTAGCCATATCAACAGCAGAAGTCAAATCCAAACCAACAGCAGCCGCAAGATTAGTAGTACCCATCAACATTCCCATAGCCTGACCAGAAGTTAATCCGGCCATTGCCATTTTATCAAGCGCACCAGCCGCATCCGTAGCACTAAACTTAGTTACCGCACCAACCTCACGGGCCGCCTTCTGCATAACTTCAAGAGTATCATTATAACCAGCAGAAGTAACATCCAAATCCTTAAACTTACTTCCAGCCTTAGTTACAGCATCTTCAAATTCAACATAAGTCTTAACAGAATCAACAACAGTTTTTCCGGCAAGAGCAACACCAGCACCAGCAGCAACACCAGCCATAGTTTTCATGGCACGTCCAGCCGCCTGAATTTGCATTTCTGTTTTTCTCATATCTTTACTAAATTGTTTAGCAAAACCAGTAGAACTAACAGAAATATTTTTCATTGGAACTGTAAAATTATCAATCATTTTGAAAACAGTAGAAATTTCATACTTTCCGGCCATTTTTCTTTCCTTCCTTTGCCTGCTGCTGAATCTTAATAAGACCAGGGATTAACGCATCATAAAAAAAATGTACCTGAATCATAGTCAAATCATCTGGCATAATCGGTAAATGATAATCCATATATATCTGACGTATCATAACAGGTACACCTTCAATAGCTTTTACTTTTTTTTCAACTCCATTATCTGCGATGCGAACAGTTAGGAAGCTAAAAAAAGCATACACACCGCATTAAAGAATTTCCAATCAGGAATTTCCATTTTAGTGAATACGCCAATATCTAAACCGCACAAAGCACTCATTGCGCCTTGAGTACGTTTAATGTTCTGAGTCTCTTTAAAGCCATCCAAGCCAGAGAAAAGCTTAGCGTTTGGACGAGGAATAGTAATTTTCTTTCCAGCTAATCCCTCAACAGATTTTTCACTCAAAGTATATTCAATATTTTCCCCATCAATTACAGCTACACCTTTCTGAATAGCCTTAACGATTTTGTTTTTATGTGGCAAAAATGACTTATAATCTTCTTCTGTCATTTCAGATTCATCACAATCTAAATCAACAGTTTCACACCAATTT
>NZ_JAZLIO010000011.1:0-106679 GCF_045617425.1 Carnobacterium sp. | reverse complement strand
GTTGTCTATTTATTCATTATTACCTATAATTAATTTTGGTGCTAGTACATGTCACAGTACCTCAGTTGGATAGAGCATCCGCGTTCTAAGCGGACGGTCGGGAGTTCGAATCTCTCCTGAGACATCAAATGAAAAGTTAGAAAAGTTGAATAGTCAGCTTTTCTAACTTTTTTTCATGTGGAAATAAAAAGATAAGATTTTTAAATTATTCATTAAATAATCTTCCTTCTCATCTAGGTACTTCTAAAACGGTTTAAAAGAATTATTCAGAAAAATGTAAAAATATTCTATATTTCTGAAAATGGTAGATTACTGTACAGCCAAAAAAAAGTTTTCCTTTTTTTTATATTTATTTCTCTTTATTTTAAATGTGAAAAGTACACGGAACTGTTTTTGGATACAATTCTATTCAAGGTTCTTCTCGCTTTAATGTTCACAAGCAATATTTCGGAACACTATATATAGAAAAAAATGAATATGTCAATAGGAAAACCACTATATATAGTGGTTTATTTATTTGCCAGTAGAGAGAAATAAGTGTAGAATACAACTAGAGAAATAGAAGAAAGATCATTTTAAAAAAGCTTAAAGGAGAATGTAGGATGACTCAAAAAACGATTATTGTTTATTCTAAACCAAATTGTATGCAATGTAACTTCACTAAAAAATATTTAGAAGATAAAGGTGTGTCTTACGAAGTAAAAGATATTTTTGAATCAGAAGAAGCATTAAATGAAGTCAAAGAACTTGGGTTCAGCTCTGTTCCGGTTATTTCGGTTGAAGGACAAGAAGCATTTAATGGATTTCGCCCAGATCTCCTTGATCAATTAGTATGAAAGTTGTTTACATTAGTTTAACAGGCCAAACACGAAAGTTTGTTAAAAAATTAGATATGGATTCGCTGGAGTTGACGCCAACGAATCCATATCTTGCTTTAAATGAACCGTTTATCATTATCACCCCTACCTATGATAAAGAAGCTACGGATCTATTAAATGATTTTATTGAAACAGCTGATAATAAAGACTACTTTAAAGGAGTTGCAGGTGGTGGGAATTTAAATTTTGGTAAGCTTTTCGCTTTTACAGCCAAAGATTTAGCCCGTGATTATCAAGTTCCACTCCTACATACCTTTGAATTTCAAGGTAACGAAGAAGATGTTGTACAACTAAAGAAAGCGGTGAATAAAATTGGATAAACCTAAATTAGCATCAAAGCCAAAAGAAGTTACGTATTTTAAGTTAAACAATGAACTGAATAGACCTGTAGATGGAAAAATTCCTTTGAACAAGGATCGTGAAGCTGTACGAGCTTATTTTTTAGAACACGTAAATCCGAATACAGTTTTCTTCTATACTCTAGATGAAAAATTGAATTATTTAATTGAAGAAGATTATATAGAGGAAGAATTTTTATTAAAATACGACAGAGCATTTGTGCGTGCGTTGTTTGATGATATCTATAGCCGTAAATTTAGATTTCGTTCATTTATGTCTGCATTTAAATTTTATACTCAATATGCCCTTAAAACAAATGACGGAGAACGTTTCTTAGAACGCTATGAAGACCGGATCGTTTTCAATGCATTATATTTAGCAGATGGAGACACAGAATTGGCGAGTAGACTTGCAGATGAAATTGTGAATCAACGGTACCAACCAGCTACTCCGACATTTCTAAATGCTGGCCGTAAAAGACGTGGAGAATTGGTTTCTTGTTTCTTGATTCAAGCAACAGATGATATGAATAGTATCGGTCGTGTTGTGAATAGTGCATTGCAATTGTCTCGTATTGGAGGCGGAGTAGGAGTGAATTTATCGAATTTACGAGCTTCTGGCGATCCAATCAAAAAAATCGACAATGCTTCAAGTGGAGTTGTTCCAGTAATGAAATTATTAGAAGATAGTTTCAGTTATTCTAATCAACTTGGTCAACGTAATGGAGCAGGGGCTGTTTATTTGAATGTCTTCCATCCAGATATTGTTTCGTTTCTTTCAACAAAAAAAGAGAATGCAGATGAAAAAATTCGTGTAAAAACTCTTTCTCTTGGACTAGTTGTGCCGGATAAATTCTATGAATTAGCAGCACACGACGAGCAGATGTATCTATTTAGTCCATATGATGTCGAACGTATCTATGGAGAACCGTTTGCTTATATCGATATTACTAAAGAATACGATAACATGGTTAACAATGAAGAAATACGTAAATCAAAAATTAGTGCTCGTGAATTAGAAAATGAAATTTCTAAATTGCAACAAGAATCTGGGTATCCTTATATTATTAACGTCGATACAGCAAATCGTGAAAATCCAGTTTATGGAACAATTACAATGAGTAACTTATGTAGTGAAATCTTACAGATCCAAGAACCTTCAATGATCAATAACGATCAAACCTATGAGCATTTAGGAACAGATATCAGTTGCAATCTTGGTTCAACGAATATCGTGAACTTGATGAAGTCTCCTGATTTTGGAACCTCAATTGACACTATGGTGCGGGCTTTAACGATGGTTACTGACCAATCAAGTATTGATGCTGTACCGTCAATTAAAAATGGTAACGATAAATACCATACGATTGGTCTTGGCGCAATGGGACTGCACACGTATTTAGCATTGAATCAAATTCACTACGGTTCACCAGAATCCGTTGAATTTACGGATGTGTACTTTAAGTTGTTAAATTACTATACGTTAGTATCTAGTAATAAAGTAGCGAAAGAAAGAGGTACGACTTTTTATAATTTTGAAAAATCGAAATATGCGAATGGGACTTATTTTGATAAGTACATCAACGAAAATTTTGTTTTTTCAAGTGAAAAAGTTCAACACTTGTTTGATGGGATCCAAGTACCTACTATAGAAGATTGGGCAGCTTTAAAAGAAGCGGTAATGAGTGACGGTTTATATCATCAGAACCGTTTAGCTGTAGCGCCAACAGGTTCAATTAGTTACGTAAACGAAACATCATCTAGTTTGCATCCAATCACACGTTTGATTGAAGAACGTCAAGAGAAGAAGACGGGGAAAACTTACTACCCGGCACCTTTCTTATCAAATGACACAATGCCTTATTATAAGTCAGCTTATGATATGGATATGCGTCAAGTGATTGATGTTTATGCAGCAGCCCAAAAACATATTGATCAAGGTATGAGTTTAACACTCTTCTTACGCTCTGAAATTCCTGATGGGTTGTATGAGTGGAAAAATGGACGTACAACCAAACAAACGACTCGTGATTTAAATATTTTACGTCACTATGCTTGGAAAAAAGGTGTAAAATCTATTTACTACGTTCGTACATTTACTGAAAATTCAGAAGAGATTGGTTCAAATGCTTGTGAGAGCTGTACCATTTAAAAGGAGAGAACTAGAATGACAACGAACTATAAAGCCATTAACTGGAATAATATTGAAGATATGATTGACAAGTTGACATGGGAAAAATTAGTAGAACAATTTTGGACGGATACACGTATCCCATTATCGAATGATCTAGACGACTGGGCACAACTTCCTAAAATCGAAAAAGACATGGTTGGTAAAGTATTTGGCGGATTAACCTTATTGGATACTCTTCAATCGCAAGATGGTGTTCAGTCGTTAAAACAATCTATCCGTACTCAACACGAAGAAGCGGTATACAATAATATCCAATTTATGGAATCCATGCATGCGAAAAGCTACAGTGCGATTTTTAGTACGTTAAATAGCAAATTTGAAATTGATGAAATTTTTCAATGGACAAATACAGATGAGTTGTTGCAATTAAAAGCCTCCACCATTAATGATATCTACCATAACGGAACAGACTTGCAACGAAAAGTTGCTAGTGTTATGTTGGAATCGTTCTTATTCTATTCAGGATTTTTTGCTCCGCTGCACTATTTAGGAAATAATAAGCTACCAAATGTAGCAGAAATCATTAAATTGATTTTACGAGATGAATCCGTTCATGGAACCTATATTGGATACAAGTTCCAAATTGCGTTTAATCAGTTGCCTGATGATGAAAAAGAAGACATAAAAAATTGGACGTATGAATTATTATTTAAACTGTATCAAAATGAAGTGAAGTATGCAGAATATTTGTATGATGAAATTGGATGGACAGAACGTGTGAAAGTCTTTCTTAGATACAATGCAAATAAGGCTTTGCAAAATCTCGGGTTTGATCCTTTATTTCCAGATACAGCTAATGATGTAGATCCAGTTATTATGAATGGAATCTCTACGGGCACATCTAACCATGATTTTTTCTCACAAGTCGGAAATGGGTATCTGCTTGGTATGGTCGAGTCTATGGAGACTGAAGACTACGAAAAGTGGACTATTTAAGAACAATATAAGCTTTCATTTGGAATTTTCGAATGGACAGATTTAAAAATAGAGTACACCCTTATTAAATTCATGTCAGATGAATTTAATAAGGGTGTTTTTTTCTCTGAAATGACTAAAGACAATTATGTAATGGTTAATAATTGTGAAGAAATAAAGTTTCAGTTATGATAAGATTGTTATTAAATTGGTAAAAAGGAGGAGAAATAATGGAAAGACGTGAAATAAAAAGAACTGCAAAGAAATTATTAAAAGGAAATTGGAAAGTTGCTATTTTAAATTTAATTATTATTTCTGTTTTGACAGGTGCCATTAGCCAAGGTATTTTTACTTTGATTGGTTCAGGAAGCTCTCTTACCATGCTTGATTCTGTCATGCAAGGGAATTTAGATAATTCAACAATGGCTGTTAAACCAACTATTACAGCTAGTTTATTAACTTCACTAGTTAGTATATTGGTCAGTTTTATTTCTGGATTGTTGAATGCTGGTTATGCTTGGAATATTTTAGATATGGTAGATGGAGCGAAATTATCTATCGAAGGTATGTTCCAAACATTCAAAAAAGAGCGTATATTTAAAACAACAGGTTTGATTGTTGTAATGACTATTTTAATCACGCTATGGTCATTATTATTAATCATACCAGGTATCATTAAAAGTTATAGTTACAGTCAAGCATTGAACATAATGAAAGATAACCCTTCTATTAGTATTATGGAAGCATTAGATCAGAGTCGTAAAATGATGAAAGGGAATAAGTGGAAATTTTTCCTATTACAACTGTCATTCCTTTGGTGGTACATTGTACCATTAGTTCTTTTTGGCTTATTTACATTAGGAAGTATCCAAACAATCAATGCAAGATTGGAAGCAAATCCTAATGAAGGAATCGTTGTTATTTTAGGCTTCCTCCTGGCATTTTTAGCTATCTTACTATTTGTTATTCTAATTTCATTTTACATTGAACCGTATCGGGTAACTTCTCAACAGGTCTTTTATCGCTTGTTGTCGGATGGAGATGCTTTCAATATTGAACATCCAACTACCCACAAAAAGGATGACAATCAGTATAATGAGGATTATGAAGGCAAACAGTTAGATGATGTCGACTTTTAAAAAAGACTTGACCAATCATGTTTACTTTAATATAGAACACTATTAAAGGCAGAATTTAAAAGACTAGCAAGGAAATAAATGTTGGAAACATTCATTTCCTTGCTAGTCTTTTTTACTAAATAGTAAGTGATTGAATAATCTGAAAATAAATAACGCTGTTTATGAGTATATCCTTTTGTTATAAAAGAAAGATAAGATACAATAAAAATAAGTATAAAAGTCTACAAAGATGTATTTATAAAAAATATACATCCTTTAGTTTCAAAATTTAAAAAGAATGGAGGGAAAGGTTAATTAGCTAAAGATCATTTCTTGATGCTACTCAAGTACTTAAGAAAGGAGTAGAGAAAGAATGAAAAAGTTGGGATTTCTACTCATTTTCGTTGTTGTTTTGGCCGGATGCGATGTTGGTAAATTGGCAAATAAATTAACAGAAGAAATTATGTCCAATTCTGTGAGCAGCTCCCAATCAACTGCTTCTAATGGAGAAGATTCAGCTGAAATTGAAAGCGCTATTGAAGACAGTCAAGAGTTTCTGTCCGAACAAATTGCATCAGATTCAACAGATAAAGATAGTTCAATTGAATTAACCTTAGTTCCACAAGATGATGAAATAGACAAAGGGTTAACTGTTGAAACAGATGCTACATTAGCTATGTTGGAAAAGTATGTAAAAGAAAATCCGAATATGGGTTATGAAAATGACGTAACCATTATCTATACAGGAGAAACATATGGGGAATCACCCAATCTTGCAGGAATATTTTTTATTATTAACCGAACAGATAGTGCTATGAAAGATGTTCGTTTTACGTACTCATTTGGTAAAGCAGATAGTGAATTGATTTTTGATAAGCAGTCATTTACATTGACAGGAGATAGTTTTGGCACACTAGAGCCGAACACTGTTATGCCTATGTATCTAGTGGTGGATCCTTCTAAGGAATCGCTCTTGAAGGGGATGACCACAAGTCAATTGGTAGAAGAAATACACATGTTTGATTATACAGATGCTGGTAAGTCGGATCAACCAACTCAATCAGAAGAATCAGCTGTTGAAACAAGTGAAGATGAATTGAGTCTTGTCATTCCAAAACAAAATGCTGACAATGGCCAAACATTTGATAATAATCCCTTAATGGCTGAATTTCAACAACTCGTAATGGAACATCCGGATATGGGATTTAATAATGATGTAACAGTTATGTATTCCGGATTGTATGATAAGACAGATGGTGACACATTGGCTTATTTTTTTATTATTAATAAAACGGATCTTGAGATAAAAAATATTCATTATCAACTAAGTTATGGTAATAAAGATGGGGAAATGGTATGGGATAAAGAAGCTGTTATTTTGAAAGAAAATATATTTGGTCCGCTAAAACCAAATGTTGTTCTTCCTCTAACGATGACAGTTCCAAAGGGAAAAGTAGATTTATTTTTTTCCATTACAAATGAGAACCTTTCAATTAAGTTGGATGAATTTAATTTTGAAGAATAAAAGAGGTCGGAATAATTAGGACTATAGGGTAGCAGGGTTAAAAAAGGGGAAGGATGATTAAAATGAAAAAAATACTAACGCTTTTTGGAGCAGTTGTTTTGTTGGCAGGTTGTGATTTTATTGGAGGAGGTAGCGAAACAACATCTTCTAGTGAAGCGAGTTCGACAGCAACGAGTCAAAGTATGATGAGTTCTGAAATGTCCTCAGAGTCTTCTGCAGTTGTTTCCTCTCAATCAAGTAGTACTGGTACAGAAGAATCTAAGGTAGATTCTAGTGCAACAGGTGAGACAACTACAGATATGGCTATTCCACTTGTACCTCAAAAAATGGAGTTAGATCAAGGTTTGACACTTGAAAGTGATTCTGTATTACAAGAAATAGAAATGAGAATGGCAGAATCAGAAGATATTGGTATTGAAAATGATGTAGCTATACATTTCACGGGTATGTATTTAGGTGAAGCTGGAGAAATGCAAGCTATTTTTATTATTGTTAACAGAATGGATGTAGCCATGACAAATATTAATCTTACAATAAGTTTTAGCACTGTCGATGGCGATGTTATATTAGATAAAGCGCCCTTCTATCTGACAGAAGAATCTTTTGGAGTATTAGAACCGGAGACTGCGATGCCGATTTACTTAAATATTCCACCTGAAAATGAAGATGCATTTTTCAGTACTTCTGATATCAATAATTTAGTTTACACAATTGATGAGTTTGATTTCGAAGAAAAATAATGTATTATTTTTAGATTAAAAGCGCTCCGATGAAATGCTATATTCTTGCATTCTATTGGTCGCTTTTTTTATTGACCAAAATTTTTTTGAAAAGATTCATAAAAGTAGTCTAAGTGGCAATAAAAATGGTAGGATTAGCTTAATACATAAGCTGTTATGCTATGCGAGAGGTGATGTTAAATGAAACTACAGGCAAAAGATTTTCTCACTTTTCCAAATATTTTATCTTACGTTCGTCTAATGCTCATCCCGGTTTTTATGATGCAGTACTTGACAGCTACAAATATTGGCGATTACTATGTTGCCGGGACAATCATTATTTTCTCAGGATTGACTGACTTGCTAGATGGATATATTGCTCGAAAATTTAATCAAATTACGGAGTTAGGAAAATTACTCGATCCTATTGCTGATAAGCTTACTCAGATAGCCGTCATAATTTGTTTACTAGTTCATTATGAAAAAATGTGGATTATCATTACCTTGTTTTTAGCCAAAGAATTATTTATGGCCGTAAATGATTTTTTACTTTATCGACAAGGTAAAAAACTGGATGGTGCTAAATGGTTTGGGAAAATATCAACTGCAGTATTCTATGCGTGTATGACATTTTTAGTGGCATTTCCTACTATCCAAGCAACGACTGCAAATAGCCTAATGATTGTTACTGGTTTTTTCTTAACACTCTCATTTGTCTTATATGGGCGTGAATTCTTTACCATGTATCAAAAAAGTTCAAAGTAAATTTAACGTGTAAGTAAATTCTGAGAGGAGTACAAAATGAATAATGCAGAACGCTTCATTGCGAGTTTTAATCGTATCCATAATTTTTTAAGCTTTTCAGATAATGAAAAAGAATATAAAAAACCATTTTATCGTTTATTAGATGAAAATGAAAACCGCAATCCTGCCGTAAAAAAATATAAGAATGATCTACAAGTTTTTGCCGATCTGAGAAATGTTATGGTACACAAAAAATTAATTCCGAATACTTATATTGCTCAACCGACAGATAAAGTAGTCAAACACATTGAACAAATTGAAGATGAAATAAAAAGTCCCGAAAAAGTTTATCCATTATTTAAACGTGATGTCGTTCAGTTTAATTTCGATGATTTATTTACAAAAGTGTTAAAAACCATTAATGAAAGAAAATTTACTCATTTTCCGGTGTATAAAGACAAAAAATTGATTGGTCTATTAACCGAAAAAGGAATTACAATGTGGCTAGCGAATCAATTAGAAGACGAAATGATTTATTTGAAAAAAACGATGGTGGAAGAGATTGTTTTAGAAGATACAAGAAAAAATAATTATTTATTTATCAAAAAAAATATGTCTGTTGAGATTGCGGCAGATCTATTAAAAAATGATCGACGTTTAGATGCTTTACTTATAACAGAAAACGGTAAAGTGTCAGAATCTCCTTTAGGTATTATTACTCCTTCCGATTTATAATAATGCTTTAGAGATTAAATTAGAAGAAAATAATTCATCTGAAATGATTTCGGTTAAATCAAATTAGTTGCCGTATAAAACAGTTTGTACTATAGTTACTTTAAGTTAGTAAATTAACTGTATTGATTTATTGCTAAGTAAGCTGCTAAGCTAAAAAACAAGGAGGAAGAAATAAATGACAAAAATTGGAATCATTACAGGTAGTACGCGTCCAGGACGTAATAGCTTGCAAGTCGCTCAATGGGTAAAAGAATTAGCTGACAAACGCGGAGATGCAGAATATGAAATTGTAGATATTGCAGAATACAATCTGCCTTTATACAATGAACCAATCTCAGCAGCGTATAGTCAAAACTATGTTACACCAGAAGCCATTCCATGGTCTAAAAAAATAGCTGAGTTAGATGGCTATGTCTTTATTACTCCTGAATACAATCATGGTATTACATCGGCGTTAAAAAATGCAATTGATTATCTTTATCCTGAATGGAACAATAAAGCGGCAGGAATCGTTAGTTATGGGTCATCTGGTGGAGTAAGAGCTGCTGAGGCTTTACGAGTTGTTTTAGCTGAACTACAAGTTGCAAGCGTTCGTACACACCCAGCAATGTCTTTATTCACTGATTTTGTAAATATGAATGAATTCAAACCAGCTGATTTGCATGTAGCTTCAGTAAATACTCTATTAGACCAAGTTGTTGCATGGTCAACAGCGCTACAACCTTTAAGGAATAAGGCCTGAATCCGAGTCCAAATTCATACTTTTTAAATAGTAATTTTCCAATCTTTAAAGTTGAAATCAGAGCGCTTTCTTGTTATTATAATGGTGTAAAGAAGGACAAGGTACAATGTCTTCTTTACTAGAGTCAATGGATTATCGACTCTAAAGTTAATAGTAGATTCATTACTATTAACTCAACTTCATAGAGTGGCTAAGTTCCTGAAATAGAATAAGTCAAGACTGAAGTATCCAAACCCACATGAAGGAAATAGAGTTCATGTGCACAATAACAATTTTGCGAATAAAGTATAGAAAAAAAACGGGAACTAGCTACAAAATGAGTGGAGGGCTTCTAACAAGAAGCTCTCCTTTTTTATCTAAAATTTAAGAATCAAAACTTGACATGTTAGCGTTTACACGGTACATTAAATATGTAAAGAGAGACATGTCTATAAAGAGAGCATGCTACTCTTTATAGAAGCTAGTGAAAGTAGCTTCGAGGACAAATAGTCGAGTAAAGCTATCTTGTCCAAGCTCATTCATTTAGTTGATTGCTACTGTATGACCATTCTAAATGAAAACCAATCAGAAGTATTAAATGGATGAGCGCTAATATAATCAGCATGTAGTTCTAGTTTAAATGAATTGAAACGATCAACCTTTGTAGAAGTTGATATCAGAGATTCGACTAGAACCATGCTATAAGTTTTAAGAGGAACTTCCTATTTTTAGGTTGCTCCTCTTTTTTTTCTATATTTTTAAGCAATAGTTGTATAGATTGACAATTCCTTATTTTTAATGGTATATTTATCTCGAATTAAGGATAATTTCAGTCTAGTAAAAGCATCTATAGATAAGTTTAAAATGAAAGGTGACTGATAAAATGGAAGACTCAACTAAAGCATTAAAAGCTTTAACCGTAATGTTAAAATCTTCTTCAAGCGTTCTAGATGTTATAAAAAAAGATATGATAAAATATGGATTAAATCCGACTGAATTCTCAGTTTTGGAGCTTCTTTATAGTAGAGGAGATCAGCCGATTCAATATATTGGAAAAAAAATATTGTTAGCCAGCAGCAGTATTACGTATGTTGTGGACAAGTTAGAAAATAAAGGCTTCATACAACGCTCTCCTTCAGTTAAAGACCGACGTGTAACAAATATTTCAATATCTGAAAAAGGAACAACTTTTATGAAAAATGCTTTTCCAGAGCATGAAGAATTAATCTCAAATGTGTTTGGTGTACTTAATGAAGAAGAATTAACTACTTTAACAGAGTTATTAAAAAAAGTAGGGTACAATGCTGATTCATTTAAATAAAAATAACAAGATTATTGGTACGAAAGCAGCACCGACTTTTCTAGGTTTAAGATCAAATGTAAAGACTCTTGCGTACTAGTACTTCATTTTATTGCTAAAATATGGTATAATCATTTTTAGCAGAACAATTTACTGGAATACGCTCAAATTAAGAACCAAAGAAATGAGGGGATTTACATGGGGAAAGTTATTACCGAAGAAATTCAATCTTTAGTAGAAGTTGAACTTCGAAAAGGTGCCAGCAAATCAAGAATTGCGACCCTTTTAGGCGTGCCATATGACGAAGCAATCGTGATCATTGACGAAATAAAAGCTTCATTTAGACCAGATGTAGGAGATAGAATTATTTTTTCATTCCGAGACGAAAAAATGGCTGGAACAATCATCAAATTATTGAATAATAGTGCCGTTGTAGAAATCTATTGGGATAAATCTTCTGATAAAATGAAGGATATAATGGAAAGTAAAACCATTGTTAACTTTAAAGATATTGAAGAATTTGTATCTAGTGAAACAGAATAACAAAAAAGAGTTGAGACAAAATGTCTCAACTCTTTTTTTGTTGTAAATTTCCCTGAAATAAGTTGGAAATAAGAATTTTTCATGAGTTCTTAAAATGAAGTTTTTATGTTTTTAAAAAAATTACTTTGATATTCAAAATAATTTTTAAGACATATAGACATTGGTATTAAAAGGTTTTAATCAATAAAATGAAAATAATAATATATTTATTCTTGACACTTTCACTAAAAAATAATATAGTTTGATGGTCAAACAATTTGATGTTCAAAGTAATTAACTTAATTGCTAATTTGAAAGAACGGAGGAGTTGGTGTGGACGAATTAATTCCTGAAATTAATTCTTACTTGGTAACGATATTTAATGAAATTCTGATAATTGAAGAAGGTGCTCTTCAAAGTAGCACATTTAAAGATATCTCAATAAAAGAAATGCATACGATTGAAGCTATTGGCATGTATGGTATTCATACGACAACTGAAGTTTCAAAAAAGCTTTCGGTTACTGTAGGAACATTAACTGTTTCTGTTAATAACTTAGTGAAAAAAGGATACGTTGAACGCATTCGAAATGATAATGATCGTAGAGTCGTTAAGTTGGGCTTAACTAAAAAAGGCCGATTGCTTTATCGTCTTCATGACAAGTTTCATCGAGATATGGTTAAAGAGACGTTAGAAGGCTTAAACCGAGAAGACGCAGAAATGTTGATCAAAGGCTTAAAAAACCTTCATATTTTCTTAGACCGCACGAAAAATAATTTATAAGAACAGAGTTGAATGCTAATGAAGGCAAAAATTATGGGTGCTGGAAGTTACACTCCACATAAAGTAGTTTCCAATGCGATGCTAGAAAAAATGATGGACACCAATGATGAATGGATTAGAACTCGTACAGGTATAGAAACGCGTCACATTAGTGAGGGTGAAAACACTTCAGTTCTTTGTGGCAAAGCCGCAATGGATATTCTTGAAAAAACAGGTATTTCTGCTAAAGAAATAGATTTTATTATTGTAGCGACAATGACTCCAGATGGGTTAAGTCCTTCAACAGCTTGTTTAGTACAAGATTATATAGGCGCAAATCCTATCATGGCTTTTGATGTAAATGCAGCATGTTCTGGTTTCATTTATGCTTTATCAATCGCTGAGAAGTTGATTCGAAGTGGCACTTTCCAATATGGGTTAGTTCTTGGCGGAGAGGTCATGTCAAAAATCATAGATTGGCAGGATCGAAGTACAGCAGTTTTGTTCGGTGATGGTGCTGGAGGCGTATTGCTGGGTGCAACAGAAACAGAAAACAGCTTTTTAGGAGAAGATATCCATTCTGACGGGAGCCGTGGAGAATCCCTTACAGCTGGTAGTCACTTGGTTACGAATTTTCATACAAAAGAAAATTCTAAGAATGAGTTTCTTCAGATGGACGGAAGATCAATTTTCGATTTTGCTATTCGGAGTGTTCCTGAAAGTATTCGAACTGTTGTGGAATCTTCAAATTATACTCTTGAAGAGATAGACTGTATTGTTGCTCATCAAGCAAATTATCGTATTTTAAAAGCTATTGCAAAAAAACTAAAAATGCCAGTTGAAACATTCGCAACAAATATTGCTGAATATGGCAATACTTCTGCTGCAAGTATTCCAATCTTGTTAGATGAACTTATAACAAATGGAGATTTAGTTTTGGGAAGCAAGAAAAAAATCGTTCTTACTGGATTTGGTGGAGGACTCACATGGGGTTCCATGCTTATTCAACTTTAAAGAGGTTATACTAGCCCGCTTAGGCTTAAAAAAATAAGCAAAAATAAAAACAACTATAATGGAGGAATTACAAAATGACATTCGAAAAAATTCAAGCAATTATCGTGGACCAATTAGACAAAGAGGAAGAAGAAGTACAATTAGAAACAAACTTCCGTGAAGATTTAGAAGCAGATAGCTTAGACTTATTCCAAATCATCAATGATATTGAAGACGAATTTGATATTAAAATTGAATCTGAAGAAGGCTTAACAACTGTTCAAGATATCGTAACTTTTGTTGAAGTTGAACTAGCTAAAAAATAAGCACCCATAAGAAAGCAGGTACTGTATGCAGTCTGAATTAATTGAAAAACTTGGAATCAAATACCCTATTATACAAGGCGCAATGTCTTGGGTTGCTAATCCTAGTTTAGTGAGTGCAGTTTCAAATGCTGGCGGTCTAGGAATATTAGCTTGTGGATATGCTTCAAGTGAAATTGTGCGAGAACTGATTAGAGAAACAAAAAGTTTAACAGACAAACCTTTCGGTATCAACGTTTTGTTAACATCACCTTATGTAGATGATGTTGTTAAAGTAGTTTGCGAAGAACAGGTTAAAGTTGTAACGACTGGTGCTGGTAGTCCTGGAAGATACATGAGCCAGTTTAAAAATGCGGGTACAGTAGTTATCCCAGTAGTTGCTTCAGTTGCTTTAGCACGACGCATGGTAAATGAAGGAGCAGATGCAATCATTTGTGAAGGTATGGAAGCTGGTGGTCATATTGGTAAAACAACTACTATGAACTTAGTGCCACAAGTGGTTGATACTGTCTCTGTTCCAGTCATTGCTGCAGGAGGTATTGCTGATGGACGTGGTGTTGCAGCTGCTTTTATGTTAGGCGCTTCAGCTGTTCAGTTAGGAACACGTTTTGTTGTTGCACACGAAAGTACTGTTCATCAAAATTTCAAAGATGCCATATTAAAAGCAAAAGATATTGATACTGTAGTTACTGGTCAGATTACTGGTCATCCAGTACGTGTCCTACGTAACAAACTAACTCGTCAATACTTAAAAATTGAAAAAGACATCACAAGTGATGAAAAACCAGATTTTAATCGTTTGGAAGAACTTGGAACAGGTGCTTTGAGACGAGCTGTCATAGATGGCGATAAAGAAACTGGATCATTTATGTCTGGTCAAAGTGCTGGATTAGTGAATAAAGAACAAAGTAGTCATGAAATCATCCAAGAATTAATGCATGAATATCAAGAAGTAATAAAAGAACAAGCCAACCTCATTTTAAAATAAGGTGAACTTAGGTAAAAAATAACTAGAAAGCTAAAAGGAGGTCTTTTCGCTTCAGATAGTTTTTCTAGTTTTTTTTTCGATTATTTCTCTTATTGATTAAATGTATAGAGCATGGATGATTTTTTTTATAGACAAATTACAGTATTAAAGGAGAAAAAACCTTATGAAAATTGCCTTTGTATATAGTGGACAAGGCGCTCAATACTTTGGTATGGGGCAAGACTTGTATGAAAAGTATAGTGTAGTTCGAGAAGTTTTTGATCAAGCTGGACAGTCTTTAAATATCGATATGGCTGAGCTTTGCTTTGAAGAAAATGATTTGTTGAACCAAACAACTTATACTCAGCCTGCTATTCTTACTGTCAGTTTGGCTATAGACGCATTGTTAAAAGAAAAAGGGATTCATCCTGAAGTTGTAGCTGGTTTAAGTCTAGGAGAGTACAGTGCGTTTGTAAAAGCGAATGTACTATCTTTTGAAGACGCTGTTAAATTGGTTAAAAAAAGAGGGCAATACATGACTGATGCTGTTCCTCTCGGAAAAGGTGCGATGAGTGCCATCATGGGAACGGATCGTCAAACAATCATTGACGCTTGTAATGAAGCAAGTGTACTTGGTATTGTTTCTCCTGCTAACTATAATATGCCTGGACAGATTGCTATTGCTGGTCTTAAAGCAGCTGTAGAAAAAGCAGGAGAACTACTTCTTGAAAGAGGAGCGAAACGAGTGGTTCCTTTGCAAGTCAGTGGACCATTTCATACACAGCTATTAGCGCCTGCGTCGATTCAATTAGAAGAAGCACTTAAATCTGTTTCAATTCATGATTCTGAACTCCCTGTCATTAGCAACACCATTGCTAAGGTCTTTGAAGACAAAGAGCAAATAAAAACAATGATGGTGAAACAAGTGATGTCTCCTGTTTATTGGGAAGATAGTGTAAGAACGATGATTGATATGGGCGTTGACACTTTTATAGAAGTAGGTCCTGGTAAGACATTAAGCAGTTTTATCAAGAAAATCGATAAAACGGTGACTATTTTAAATGTTGAAAATGAAAGGTCTTTAGAAAAAACGGTAAATAAACTGGCTGAGTTGAACGCTCCGGCCTAGTACATTAAAAGGAATGAGCACATGACTTTAAAAGATCAAACCGTTATTGTTACAGGTAGTTCAAGAGGTATTGGAAAAGCAGTGGCTGTAGAATTTGCAAAAGCTGGAGCAAACGTTGTTTTAAATGGACGCAAACCTATCTCTGAAGAATTGATCAGCGAAATAGAAGGTTACGGTGTTAAAACGCATACTATTTTAGGAGACGTTAGTGATTTTGATTTTGCTAAACAACTGATTGAAGAATCAAAAGAAGTTTTTGGAAGCATTGATATCTTAGTGAACAATGCGGGTATCACAAACGATATGCTTTTAATGAGGATGTCAGAAGAAGACTTTGACCAAACGATTTCAGTTAACTTAAAAGGAACTTTTAATACGATTCGTCATGCATCTAAAGTTATGCTAAAACAAAAGAGTGGAACGATTATTAACATGGCGAGTGTAGTTGGACTTGTTGGAAATGTTGGACAAGCAAATTATGCTGCAAGTAAAGCTGGTGTTGTAGGGTTAACAAAATCTGCTGCAAGAGAGCTAGCTACTAGAGGAATTACCGTAAATGCTATTGCTCCAGGTTTTATTGATACAGAAATGACCGATGTATTGTCTGATAAGATGAAAGAACAAGCGGTTAGTCAAATACCATTGAAACATTTAGGTAGCGTAGAAGATGTTGCGAGAGCCGCAGTGTTCTTAAGTGAAAATAAATACATTACAGGTCAAGTCATCAATGTAGATGGCGGAATGGTTATGAATGGTTAAAAAGGAGGAAAAACAATGACGAATCGTGTAGTAATTACTGGAATGGGTGCTGTGACACCTTTAGGAAATACAGTTGATGAATTTTGGAATGGGCTTAAAGCTGGAAAAAATGGTATTGCTCCTATTACAAAATTTGATGCAACGGAGACAGGTATAACCGTTGCTGGTGAATTGAAAGAATTTGATGCAACAAACTATATGCCACGTAAAATTTCAAAACGTATGGACGAATTTTCAAGATATGGTGTCGCAGCAGCTGTACAAGCTGTAGAAGAAAGTGGTATTGATCGTGAAAAAACAGATATGAACCGTTTTGGTGTTATTGTTGGTTCTGGTATCGGTGGATTGAACGCTATGCAAGAGCAAATCATTAAGATGAACACAAAAGGACCTCAGCGTGTAGCACCTTTCTTCGTACCGATGGCAATCGGTAATATGGCCGCTGGGAATATTTCAATCGCTATTGGGACTAAAGGCATCAATACGTCTATCGTAACAGCTTGTGCTTCTGGAAATAATTCTATTGGAGAAGCTTACCGTAATATTAAACATGGTTACTCAGATGTGATTCTTGCTGGAGGAGCAGAAGGTACGATCAACGAGATCGGTATTTCTGGTTTTGCTGCATTAACGGCTCTATCAACAAGTACAGATCCTGATCGTGCCTCAATTCCTTTTGACAAAGAACGTACTGGTTTTGTTATGGGTGAAGGCGCAGCTGTATTGATGCTTGAAAGACTAGACCATGCTTTAGAACGTGGAGCAACAATCTATGCTGAAATCGTTGGTTACGGTTCTACAGGTGATGGTTATCATATGACTGCACCAACACCAGACGGAAGTGGCGCAGGTCGTGCAATGCAAGACGCAATGACTGAAGCTGGTATAACACCTGCTGATGTCGGCTATATCAATGCTCATGGAACGAGTACTGGAGCAAATGATTCTGCTGAAACAATGGCTATTAAATATGCATTTGGCGATGAGGCTAAAAATGTTGCTATTTCAAGTACGAAAAGTATGACAGGACACTTATTAGGTGCTGCAGGAGCCATTGAAGCAGTAGCATGTGTGAAAGCACTTCAAGATGGTTTCTTACCTCCGACTATCGGACTTCAAGTTCCAGACGAAGCGTGCGATTTGGATTACATTCCTAACGTTGGACGTGAAGCAGATCTAAAATATACACTAAACAATTCTTTAGGCTTTGGCGGACACAATGCCGTAACATGCTTTAAGAAATGGGAGGGGCAATAAAATGGATTTTGGTCAAGTGAAAGAAATTCTTGATCTAGTCAATCAATCAGAATTAACTGAATTTGATTTGCAAATGGATAATGTGACTTTACGTATGAGTAAAAATACATCTAGCCAACACATTAGCAATCAAGCTGTTCATACTGATTCAGAGACAAGATTTAACGAACCCGTTCGTAAAGAGAATATACAAACTTCTTCTCCTATTTTCGAAGAAGTATCCAAATCTGCTCCAATTGCTGAGCCTGTTGCTGATGGCGCACTAGTTCATTCTCCAATCGTTGGAGTAATTTACACTTCTCCTTCACCTGATCAACCAGCTTTCAAAAAAGTGGGAGATAAAGTAACCGTTGGGGAAACACTTTGTATTGTTGAAGCAATGAAATTAATGAATGAAATTAAAAGTGAAGTAGATGGAACGATTACTGAAATACTAATAGAAGATGAACAAGTTGTTGAATTCAATCAACCGTTGTTCAGAATTGCCTAGGAGGAAATACCAATGACAAAAATGAATATTAAAGAAATTCAAGAATTAATCCCCAACCGTTATCCAATCTACTTTATTGACCGTGTGGACGAAATGATTCCAGGTGAGCATGTTGTAGCTCTTAAAAATGTAACGATCAATGAAGAAGTATTCCAAGGTCACTTCCCAGGTGAACCTGTATTACCAGGAGTATATATTTTAGAAGCACTAGCTCAAGCAGGATCGATTCCTCTATTGACTCTAGACCGTTTTAAAGGGCAAACAGCTTACTTAGGTGGAATGAACAAAGTGAAATTCCGTAAAAAAGTTGTTCCTGGTGACCAACTGATGTTACAAGTCGACATTGTTAAATTGAAAGATTACGCTGGTATCGGAAAAGGTGTAGCATACGTAGATGGAAAAAAAGTTTGTGAAGCTGAATTAACTTTCATCATTGGTAGATAAGCCTATGTTTAATAAGATATTAATTGCCAATCGAGGAGAAATTGCTGTTCGCATTATTCGAGCTTGTCGTGAAATGGGAATCAAAACAGTTGCTGTTTATTCTGAAGCGGATCGTGATGCTTTGCATATGCAATTAGCAGATGAAGCGATTTGTATTGGCCCAGCCAAAGCTACTGACTCTTACTTAAATATGCAAAGTATTTTAAGTGCAGCGGTTGTGACAAATGCTCAAGCGATTCACCCAGGTTTTGGGTTCTTATCTGAAAATAGTACATTTGCGACCATGTGTAAGGAAATGAATGTTACATTCATTGGGCCAGACGCGGGTACTATTGATCAAATGGGGAATAAAGCGAATGCGCGTGCTCTTATGATTGAAGCAAATGTACCAGTTATTCCAGGAAGTGAAGGTTTCATTACCGATACTAATGAAGCTAAACAACTGGCAGATCAATTAGGTTATCCAGTAATGGTCAAAGCTGCAGCTGGTGGTGGTGGTAAAGGGATGCGTAAAGTCCTAAGAACCGAAGATTTAGCTGCTGCATTTAACAGTGCAAAAAACGAGGCGAAAGCAGCTTTTGGCGATGACCAAATGTATATGGAGAAAATCATTGAACATGCACGCCATATTGAGGTACAATTATTAGGTGATCATTACGGAAACGTTATCCATTTAGGCGAACGTGATTGCTCTTTGCAACGCAATAATCAAAAAGTAATCGAAGAATCTCCTTCAGTAGCAATCAACGAAGAGCAACGAAAAAATATCGGTGAAATAGCTATTCGTGCTGCAAAGTATGTCGGTTATAAAAACGCAGGAACGATTGAATTTTTATTGGATCAAAATGGAGAGTTTTATTTCATGGAAATGAACACTCGTATTCAAGTTGAACATCCAGTAACCGAAATGGCTACTGAATTTGATATTGTGAAAGAACAATTGCTGATTGCAAGCGGAGCAGAGTTATCAATTCAACAAAGTGATGTTCGTTTGACTGGACACACGATTGAATGCCGAATCAATGCTGAAAATCCTGCTTTTAACTTTGCACCTTCTCCGGGAACGATTCAATACTTATTGATGCCGAGTGGTGGAAATGGATTGAGAGTTGATAGTGCAATGTTTGCTGGAGCAGATATTCCGCCATATTATGATGCAATGATTGCAAAAATCATTACCAAAGGTGCCAATCGTGCTGAAGCCATTGCTAAAATGCAACGTGCTTTAGGTGAAATGGTTATCGATGGAATTATTAGCAACCAGTTTTTCCAAGAAGATTTGTTAATGGATAAACGCTTTGTTAATGGAGATTATGATACAAGCTTTTTACAAGATGTCTTTCTTAAAGAATGGAAACCTCGTATTGAATAAGTTTGTTTTGAAGTAACAAAACCATCTTACTAAACATGCAGTAAATAAAAGAGGTGACAACGTGCAGTTATTTAAAAAAAGAGCTTATATTCCAATTACAAAACATTCAGAAATTAATGAAGAAACAGATAACCCTATGGTGCCAGATGGCATGTTCGCACAATGTCCAAGTTGTAAGAAAGCCATTTATACAAAGGATCTAGGTGCAGAAAAAATCTGTCCTGAATGTGGCTATACGTTTAGAATACGGGCACAAAAGCGAATTGAATTAACGCTTGATGAAGCTAGTTTTGAAGAATGGTATCACGATATTCCATTTGAAAATCCTTTGCATTTTCCAGACTATGATAAAAAAATCGAGCTGGCTCAGAAAAAGACTCACCTTCATGAAGCTGTTTTAACTGGAAAAGGTACGATAAATGGTATCGAAACGGCTATTTGTGTGATGGATTCTCATTTTATTATGGGAAGTATGGGAAAAATAGTCGGTGAAAAAATAACAAGAACATTTGAAAAAGCAACAGAGGAAAAACTACCGGTCATCATTTTTACTGCCTCAGGTGGAGCTCGTATGCAAGAAAGTATTTTATCGCTTATGCAGATGGCTAAAATCAGCGGTGCTGTAGCTCGCCACAGTGATGCAGGTTTCTTATACGTAACTGTCTTGACTGACCCGACTACTGGTGGTGTAACGGCTAGTTTTGCCATGCAAGGAGATATCATCTTATCTGAACCTCAAGCATTGGTCGGATTTGCTGGCAGACGTGTGATTGAACAAACGATAAATGAAGAACTTCCTGATGATTTTCAACTTGCTGAATCTGTTTTAGAAAATGGGTTTATTGATAAAATTGTGCCAAGAAAAGAAATGAAACAGCTACTAAGCGATATCTTACGCATGCATCAGTAAAAATAGACAGGCAAGTATTTTATAAAGAAGGTGAACGAGTTGAAAGAAGCTATGGAAATCGTTGCTTTATCAAGAAAAACTTCACGATTAACTGCTATAGAAATAATGGAATCTGTTTTTGACGATTTTATTGAATTCCATGGCGATCGTTCTTTTCATGATGATAAAGCCATTGTCGGGGGCATAGCAACCTTAAATGGACAACCTGTAACGGTGATAGGCAATCAAAAAGGTCATGAAGTAAAAGAAAATATTATGCGCAATTTTGGGTCACCTCATCCAGAAGGTTATCGAAAAGCATTGCGTCTAATGAAACAAGCTGAAAAATTTAATAGACCTATAATAACCTTTGTTAATACTGCTGGTGCTTATTGTGGCGTTGAGGCTGAAAATAGAGGACAAGGTGAAGCTATTGCACGTAATTTAATCGAAATGAGTAAATTAAAAGTACCAGTTCTTTCAATTATTATCGGTGAAGGCGGTAGTGGAGGAGCTTTAGCTTTAGCTATGGGGAATCAGGTATGGATGATGGAACACACGATGTATTCTGTACTTTCACCTGAAGGGTTTTCTTCTATTTTATGGAAAGACGCAACGAGATCTAAGGAAGCAGCAGAATTGATGAAGCTAACTGCTCAAGATTTATTTGGGCTTGATATAATTGACTTTATATTGCCGGAAACAAACTTAGAAGGCTTATTGTCTCAAGAGCAGATTTTGAGAGATATGAAAGAAAATATAAGTTCTACTATAAAAGAGCTTTCTGCAAAAACACCTGATCAACTTGTTGAAGAACGGTATCAAAGATTCAGGAAATATTGAATTTTATTCAATAATGACAGAAAAAGAGCAAATCAGTTGAAATCAACTGATTTGCTCTTTTTCTAGTTGGGGTAGATCGATTTTTGGTATTTTTACTGTAGATGATTGATAAAGATATTTGCTATCATTTGTTTCAATCAAAATACTGTAACGATGGTCATCTAAAAGTAATTTACCAAGCATTTCTCTAGAATAAATTCGTCCTAATGGAAAACCCTCCGGTAATGTGGCAGTCACTTTTTTCAATTCATAAAAACCATTTGCAATCGTTTCTACAAATATAATATTTGCTAGAGATTGTAACTCAGTTTGTTCTTCACTAGTGAGGTCTTTTACAAAACCTTGATTCATTGAAGGATCCTCCTAAAAATTTTTAAATGTTTTTATATCAGCGCACCAAAAATAGTTTACCATATTTTGTATCGTACAGTATATAAAATTTTGAAGAATAAAACCATAATTTGTAAGCCCAGTGTAAGTGGACATTTAGTTGTATAAATTTCGCTAATCGCTTCAACTTAATCCACTTTAATGAACAAATGTATGCTAAAATAAGACTACATAAAAAAACAAAATGAACTTCTTTTTATTGAATGATATGAATGCAGGAGAGTGACAATATGGGAGAAACAGTACCCTTTCCAAAGAATTACGACTGGTATAAAAAAGAAGCGATGGAATATTTTTTATCAGGAAGAATGGAAGAAGCTATTCCATTTTTCGAAGAAGCTTACCAGTTAGAACAAGATGAGTTATTAAATACAAATTATACAACTGCGTTATATCAAGTTGGAGATTATCCAAAAGCCAAAGAGATTGCAGATGACAAATATTCTTTTTATGAACAAGAAGAGTCGTTGGCTCTTTTTTATACAGCCATTTTAATAAAATGTCATTTGTTTCTCCAAGCAGAACAAGCCATTATATTTCGAAAGAAAAAATTTCCGCTAACAGAAACTTCTGAAGAAAATTGGTCAGCTGTTCAAGAAATGTTAGAAGAAGAGCAAACAAAAATTGAACTTGAGAAACAAAAAAAGGTCGAGTATTTGCTAAAAGAATCCTATTCTTTAGGAAATAAATCTTTTACAGAACAATCTGCTATTATGAAAGAATTAGAAGATATTCCATCAGAACCTTTTATTCAAGCTGTAAAACCAATATTATCTAATCCTTACGTAAATGGGATTATTAAGGCAACAGCAATAGAACGCTTAGCCATTGAAAAAGTAGCAGGAAAATTTGATATTTACTGGATGAAAGAAAAAAAAGTTATTCAACCTGCTTTATTGACCTCAATCAAGAACCATGCGATTGTTCAAGAAGTATTGTCGCTATTGTCTGAGCGTGTTGAACAAAATGATCCGACTCTTTATCAATCAATGGTTCAAGAAGTATCGCTTCATTTCTTTGTGCTGTATCCTTTTATAGATGACGTGATCACTTCACCAGTAGAATGGGTTGAACTTTATCAAAAACGCTACGACAATTCTTTTACATTAACGATTGAACCTAGTTTGAACAGTAAAAGGATGGAAGAATGGATGCAGAGGATTGACCTTGAATTAATAGATTTAGTTTAACTAGTCACTCAATAATTTAATGAGACCTTAAACAGTCTTCAATCAGATTTATCTTTAATTCGTTGTTTTTATTTACAAATTTCAGCCTTTAGTGTACTATTAATGAGTATGCAATTGCTTTTTTATTGCGAAAAATAGAGTGTTTCGGAGGGAAATATAATATGACTGCAAAATGGGAAAAAAAAGGCACAAATGATGGTGTCTTAACATTTGAAATTTCAGAAGAAAAAATTAAAGAAGGTTTAGATACAGCCTTTAACAAAGTGAAATCCACTTTAAGTGTACCTGGATTCCGTAAAGGGAAAGTTCCTCGTACAATTTTCAACAAACAATATGGAGAAGAAGCTTTGTATGAAGATGCATTGAATGCTGTATTACCTGAAGCATATGATGCTGCAGTTGCAGAAGCTGGTCTTGATCCAGTTGCACAACCAAAAATCGATGTTAAATCTATGGAAAAAGGCGAAGCTTGGGTTATCGAAGCTGAAGTTACTGTAAAACCTGAAGTTGAATTAGGGGAATACAAAGGCTTAACAGTTGAAAAACAAGACCGTGAAGTAACAGATGAAGATGTTGAAAAAAACATTGAAGAAAAACGTGCTGCACAAGCTGAATTAGTATTGAAAGAAGATGCTGCAGTTGAAGGCGATACTGTTGTTATCGATTATGAAGGATTTAAAGATGGTGTTGCTTTCGAAGGCGGCAAAGGCGAAAATCATTCATTAGAATTAGGTTCAAACTCATTCATTCCAGGTTTTGAAGAAAAACTTGTAGGCGTTAAAGCTGAAGATGAATTAGACGTTGACTTAACTTTCCCTGAAGACTACCATGCTGAAGATTTAAAAGGTGCTGCTGTAACTTTTAAAGTTAAAGTACACGAAGTTAAAGCAAAAGAATTACCAGCTTTAGATGATGAATTTGCTAAAGATGTTGATGAAGAAGTTGAAACATTAGCAGAATTAAAGGAAAAGATCAAAACTCAATTAACAGAAGCTAAAAGTGCATCTGCTGATGAAGCAGTTGAGGAATCAGCTATTCGTCAAGCAGTAGACAATGCTAAAATTGAAGATCTTCCATGGGCAATGGTTCACGACGAAGTTCACCGTCAAATGGATGTCTTCTTAAACGATATGCAACGTCAAGGTGTTTCTCCTGAAATGTACTATCAAATTACTGGTACTACAGAACAAGATCTACACAAACAAATGGAAGCTGATGCTGATTTAAGAACTCGTACTAACTTAGTTCTTGAAGCGATCGTTGAAGCAGAAGCTTTTGAAACTACTGAAGAAGAAGTTAATGAAGAAATCAAAAACTTGGGCGAACAATACGGTATGGATGAAAAAGCTGTCCGTGCTGCATTGACTCCAGAAATGTTAAAACACGATATTGCAATGAAAAAAGCTATTGATCTAATTACTGAAACAGCTGAAGAAAAATAATTGCTGTTCCTTTAATGATAAATAGTACTGACAAAAATGAAGGACTTCAAAAAGAAATATCTTTTGAAGCTCCTTCTTTTTGTATGAAAGAGAAACAGTTTAAATTCTAGCATTAAAGGAAATATTATGCTATGCTATTTAAGATTTGAACGATTCTCATTGTAATATGAGTGACAAATCTGCTACTATTATAAGTGGTATGAATGAGAATAGAGGTGGACACGAATGTTTAATGATGAAGAAGCAAAAGGACCTGTGAGTTGCTCATTTTGTGGCAAATCACAAGACCAAGTAAAAAAAATTGTTGCTGGTCCAGGTGTATATATTTGTAACGAGTGCATTGATTTGTGTAAAGAGATTATTGATGAAGAGTTCAATGATGCAGGCTATGGTGAATTTTTAGAAGTGCCTAAACCTCATGAAATCAGAGGAATATTAAATGATTATGTGATTGGTCAAGACCAAGCGAAAAAATCGCTATCGGTAGCAGTATACAATCATTATAAACGTGTAAATCAAATGGGTGGCGAAGAAAAAGACGGTATCGAATTGCAAAAAAGTAACATTTGTTTGATTGGACCAACTGGTTCTGGGAAAACTTTCCTTGCTCAAAGTTTGGCTCGTATTTTAAATGTTCCATTTGCAATAGCAGATGCTACAAGTTTAACAGAAGCAGGCTATGTTGGAGAAGATGTTGAAAATATTCTTTTAAAACTAATGCAAGCAGCTGATTATGATGTAGAACGAGCTCAAAAAGGAATTATTTATATCGACGAAATTGACAAAATTGCGCGTAAAGGCGAAAATGTATCAATAACACGTGATGTAAGTGGAGAAGGTGTTCAACAAGCCTTGCTTAAGATCCTAGAAGGAACAGTAGCTAACGTTCCTCCACAAGGTGGAAGAAAACATCCTCATCAAGAATTTATACAATTAGACACAAGCAATATCTTATTTATTGTAGGTGGTGCTTTTGATGGAATCGAAACGATTGTTAAAAATCGTATGGGAGAAAAAGTAATCGGTTTTGGTTCTTCTAAGAAAAAATTAGATGAAAGCCAAAGCGTGATGCAACAAATTATCCCAGAAGACTTATTGAAATTTGGTTTGATTCCAGAATTTATTGGACGTTTGCCAGTAATGGCTGCGTTAGAAAAACTAACTGAAGATGATTTGGTTCATATTTTAACAAAACCAAAAAATGCTCTTGTAAAACAATATAAAAAATTGTTAGCTTTAGATGAAGTTGAACTAGAATTTGAAGATGATTCTTTAACAGAAATCGCTAAAAAAGCTATTGAGCGCAATACTGGTGCACGAGGTTTACGTTCTATCATTGAATCAATCATGCTAGAAATTATGTTTGACTTACCAAGTCGTCCAGAAATTGTTAAATGTGTGATCACAAAAGATACAGTAAGTGGTTCAGGAAATCCAGATTTCTTTGATATTGAAGGCAAAAAAATCAGTTGATTTTAATTAAAAAGTTAGTATGAATCAGCTAAAAATCATAAACGAAGTTGGGCATCGGTCCTAGCTTCGTTTATTTTTTTAATTTGTGCTTCATTTTATGAATACCATTAGACTCTATAGATAAAGTCGAACAGGATTCAAATTTGGAATGTCATTGAGTGCTTTAATATGTTAGAATGGTAAAAGAATTTATAATTAGAGATGGAGATTAAATCATGAAAGTAAATAAAGCTGATATTGTCATAAGTGCGGTTTCGCCTGCTCAATATCCAAATACTGGACTACCTGAAATTGCTTTAGCTGGACGTTCAAATGTTGGGAAATCATCTTTTATCAATACAATGATTAACCGAAATGGTTTGGCTAGAACTTCAGGAAAACCCGGAAAAACGCAAACACTTAATTACTACATAATAGAAGATACTTTCTATTTTGTTGATGTTCCAGGCTATGGGTATGCTAAAGTGTCTAAAACTGAACGTGCCAAATGGGGACAAATGCTAGAAACTTATTTTACTCAAAGAGACACATTAAAAGCAGCTCTCTCTGTCGTAGATTTAAGACACCCGCCAACAGAAGATGACGTACAAATGTACGAGTTTTTAAAATATCATTCTATTCCTGTGATTGTGATTGCTACAAAAGCCGATAAAATTCCAAGAAGCAAATGGAACAAACACATTAAAATTGTCAAAGATAAATTGAACTTAAGAGAAGAAGATGAGTTCGTTCTTTTTTCATCTGAAACTGGAGAAGGAAAAGATAAAGCTTGGAGTTTAATTGAAAGTTATATTAAAAGATAACTTTTTACCGATACAAATTAAAAATAGTTGATATGTGAACCATGGAAAGGGTAGAAAAGTAGTTTAATTCTATCTTTTCCATTTATTATCAGTTAGAATGATGAAGAATAAGAGGATGGTACTATTGAAAATCTTATTATATGGGGTTAGCCATAAAACAACACCGATAGAAATTAGAGAACACTACACAATTGAAGAAAATAAAATACCAGAACAACTTGCTAAAGTACTCTCTTTTCCAGGAGTTAAAGAAGCTGTTATTCTTTCAACATGCAATCGAACAGAATATTACCTTTACATTGACCAAAATGAATTTATGCATGGAGATATGCTTCGTTATCTTTCAAATCATACAGGATATGAAATAGCTGAAGTCATTTCAACAAGTTATGGAAAATCAAATTTAGATGCTGCAAAACATCTTTTTAATGTAGCTACAGGTCTTGATTCATTGATCATTGGAGAGACTCAAATTCTTAGTCAAGTAAAACAGGCTCTTGCAATAGCTATTGAACAGCGCACATCTGGCCCGATTTTAAATTCTTTATTTCATAAGTCTATTTCTTTTTCAAAAAAAATGCATACTAAAACAAACTTAGATCAACTATCTTATAATCCCGGATCAGCTGCTGTTAAACTCTTTAAAGAAGAGTGGGAAAGCATAAGCGATAAACGTTTCCTTCTAATTGGATCAGGAAAAATGATTCGTTTAGCAGCAAAAACGTTATTTCACCAAGGTGCTACTCATATAACGCTCATTGGTCGAAATGAACAAAAAGTAAATGATTTAGCTCACGAAATGAATGTATGGGCTAAAAAGAAGCATCACACGGGTATGCTAAGCCGTTTTTTCTTTACTGCAGACTTCAATCATCTACCAATGTCATTAGCTGTTGCTGACGGCGTTATCGTTGCTACCAAAGCGCAACGTTACTTAGTTACAGAAAAAACAATTGAGGAAATGGCTACGATTCGTTTAACAAAGAAAAAACAACTTTTCATGGATTTAGCAGTTCCACGAAATATTGAACCTAGTCTCCAATATATTGAAGGTATTCAAGTTTTTGACATGGATCAAATTAGTTTTCGTTTAGATGAAATTGATTTAGATAAAGATAAAATCGTGAAAAGAATAACATCCGATTTACTTGAAGAAGTAATAGCCTTTGATCAATGGTATCAAGAAAGACAAGCGGTTCCTTATTTAAATGAACTTCATGACCAAGCGATAGAGATAAAAGAAAAAACGCTCTCCAGCTTAGAAAGAAAATTGCCTGACTTAACAGATCATCAGATGGTTTTAATCGATAAGCATATTCAAAGTATCATTAACCAGATGAAACGAAAACCAATCGAGTCATTAAAGGATTTAGCGAGAAAAAAATCTTCAAGAGATTCAAAGAAAGATCTGAAATTTTTTGCTAAAGCATTAGGTTTTTCGGTTGAATCTGAAAATACAGAAGACACAACTGAAGTTCTTATAGCGGAAAGTGAGGAGAACAACGTTGAGAATAACAAAACAATCTGAGGAGTCTTTTGAAAAGGCCCTTCATTTAATGCCGGGAGGAGTTAACAGCCCAGTAAGAGCATTTAAATCAGTAGACGTTCCTCCTGTATTTATTCAAAAAGGTAAGGGCAGTCACGTACATGATATAGATGGCAATGAGTACATTGATTATGTTTTAGGGTGGGGCCCATTGATTTTAGGTCATGCAAATAATCACGTAATAAGTGAAATCCAACGTACAGCAAGTTTTGGAACTAGTTTTGGGATGCCAACACTTTTAGAAAATCAATTAGCTGAATTGGTTATCCAACGCGTACCTTCTGTAGAAATGGTTCGTTTTGTAAATTCGGGCACAGAAGCGACAATGAGCGCATTACGTTTATCAAGGGGTTTTACAAGTAGAGATAAAATAGTCAAACTAGAAGGAAGTTATCATGGTCATGATGACGCTCTATTAGTAAAAGTAGGTTCTGGAGTTGCGACGCTAGGCTTGCCAGATTCACCCGGAGTTCCAAAAAGTACAACGTCAAACACTTTAGTTGCCCCCTATAACGATTTAGAAGCGATTAAAGCGTTATTTCAAACTTATCCTGGAGAGATTGCAGCTGTAATCGTTGAACCTGTAGCGGGAAATATGGGCGTTATTCCACCCTTAAAAGGATTTTTAGAAGGATTGCGTGCACTTACAAAAGATGATGGTGCATTATTGATCTTTGATGAAGTAATGAGCGGATTCAGAGTAGGCTACCATAGTGCTCAAGGATACTATAATGTAATGCCAGATTTAACTTGTTTAGGAAAAGTGATTGGTGGTGGTGTACCTGTAGGAGCATATGGTGGAAGAAAAGACATCATGGAACATATTGCTCCAGCAGGTAGCGTCTATCAAGCGGGTACCTTATCTGGAAATCCAATCGCAATGTCTGCGGGGATAGCTACACTGTCTCAATTAACAGAAAAAGATTATCGTTACTTTGAAACTTTAGGGGATGCACTTGAAAAAGGAATTCTTTCATTAAGTGCTTTATACAATGTACCGATTACGATCAATCGTGCGGGGAGTATGATTGGGTTATTCTTTAATAAAGGACCAGTGACTAACTATGCCCAAAGTAAGGCAAGTGATACATTCTTTTTTGCTGACTATTATAAAGAAATGATTAATCGAGGAATATTGTTGCCTCCTTCTCAATTTGAAGGAATCTTTTTATCCACTACTCATACTCTAGAAGATATCGAACGAACTTTAGATGCTATGGAAGCGAGTTTTAAAGCATTGAAAAATGTAAAATAGAAAGACTAAAGGAGTTATTTCAAGATGGAATTTAATGAATATCAAAAATTAGCCAATCGTACATTATATGGAAATGAGCAAGTCTTAACCAATTGCGCTTTAGGCGTAGCCAGTGAAGCTGGTGAATTGGTCGATTTAGTTAAAAAGTACACTTTTCATGGTCATGATTTAGATAAAAAAGAGCTAACCAAGGAACTAGGAGACGTTTTATGGTACTTATCTCAAATTGCGGAGTGGGCTGATATTCCCTTTGAAGAAGCAGCAGTACAAAACATCGAAAAATTGAAACGTCGCTATCCAGATGGCTTTTCTACAGAGCGAAGTCGCAATCGTATTGAATAAAAAAATAGAAATGCTGAAAGCACATGTGCTATTCAGCATTTCTATTTTTTTTATCTAATAAACCTTTTTTCTTTTCATCATCTATCAATTGTTCCTTTTCAGGTGTTGGAAAAACAAGTTCGTCTTCAGGATCAATCGCAAATTTACTGAATAAATCATCCAAACTTGTTTCATTTTTATGAATTTGTCCCATATTAAACCTCCTTTTTCTGTAATCCTATAGTAGACCCAATCTGCAAATAAAACAACTCTTTCTTAGAAAAAATCATTTCAAAAATTCATATATACATTAAAAATGTATATAATTAGATTAAAAGACTATAAAAGTAAATATTTCCAAAAAATATTGTATAAATATTCTTAATCTGTTATGATAATTTATAAGTCAAAGAGAAGAGAACATTAGGAAAGAGGAAGAGATATGAAAAAGAATTCATTTTATTTAATTGTACTTAGTTTATTAACTGTATTTGGTCTATTTGTACCAGGCGAAACAGTATCAGCAGCAGATACGGCCTTACAAGATATTCAAAAAAAAGGAACCTTAGTAATAGGGACCAGTGCTGATTTCCCACCTTACGAATTTCATAGTACGGTTGATGGAAAAGACACGATCGTAGGAATGGATATTTCAATTGCTCAAAAAATTGCAGAGGATCTAGGTGTTGAATTAAAGATTGAGGATATCGGTTTTGATAGTCTTCTACCAGCATTAGAGTCAGAAAAGGTCGATATGGTCATTTCAGGTATGAGTCCTACCGATGAACGTAAACAAAGTGTTGATTTCTCGGATGTTTACTATACAGGAGGACAAAATATTGTTGTAAGAGAAGCGGATAAAGAAATTTATACAAAAGCTGATGAGTTAACAGGAATGAAAGTTGGTGTTCAAACAGGCTCTCTCCAAGAAACACTTGCTAAAGAACAAATGCCTGATTCAGAAATGTTGAGCTTATCAAAAATCACTGATCTAATCTTAGCTTTAAAAACGAATAAAATCGAAGCTATTTTGATGGAAAAACCTAGTGCAGAAGCCTACATAGGAAGTGACAATCAATTAGTCACATTTGATGGAGATTTCCTTTTAGAAGAAGGTGAACAAGGATCGGCAATCGCTTTTAAAAAGGAAACGCAGTCTTTAGTAGAAGCTGTAAATACTTCGTTAACAGAAATCAATGAACAAGATTTGATTGCTGATTATCTAGAGGAAGCTGGAACTTATCTTCAAGCTACTCAACAAGGAACGAGTGAAGATGAGGAGAGCAGTAATAGTATTTTTAATTATTGGCAGTACTTTTTAAGAGGTACGGGATATACGATTCTTATTTCAGTAGTGAGTGTCTTTTTTGGTTCTATACTAGGTGTCGTTTTATCCTTTATGAGAATGAGTAAAAATAAAATCATGCATTTTGTCGCAACAGCTTATGTTGAATTTGTTCGTGGAACACCTATGATGATTCAAGTAATGTTTATCTATTTTGCTGTAGGTTACCTTATAAATATTCCGGCATTAGCGTCTGGGATTATAGCCGTTTCTTTAAACAGCGCAGCCTATATTTGTGAGATTATCCGTTCTGGTTTAAACTCTGTGCCTAAGGGTCAAGCTGAAGCAGCAAGAAGTTTAGGAATGAGCAAACAGATTTCCATGCGTCAAATCACTTTCCCACAAGCACTTAAAAATATTTGGCCAGCATTAGGGAATGAGTTTATAACGGTTATTAAAGAAAGTTCAATCGTATCAATTATCGGTGTAAGTGATCTTATTTTCCAGACAAGAGTTGTGACATCTGTTTCTTACAGAGGAATCGCACCATTAGTCGTTACTATGATCATCTACTTTATCTTAACATTTAGTTTGACTAAATTATTAAATCACTATGAAGGGAAGATGAATCATGATTAAGATAGATCATTTAAAAAAATCTTTTGGTGACAATGAAGTATTGACGGATATCAATCAAGAAGTAAAAAAAGGGGAAGTAGTCGTCATTATAGGTCCATCTGGATCAGGTAAAAGCACGCTGCTTCGTTGCTTAAATTTACTAGAAAAACCGACAAGTGGAGAAATCATTTTCGAAGGAACTGCTTTGACTGGTCTAAATGAAACAAAATTAAATCAGTTGCGTGAAAAGATGGGAATGGTTTTCCAAAGTTTTAATCTTTTTCCTCATATGACAGTCTTAGAAAACTTAAAAGTAGCACCAGTAAAAGTTAAAGGTGTACCTGATAAAGAAGCACATGAGCAAGCGATTCGACTTTTGGGGCAAGTTGGACTGTCAGATAAAGCTGAAGCTTATCCGTCAAGTCTATCTGGTGGACAACAACAAAGGGTAGCAATCGCTCGTGCGTTAGCGATGGATCCTGATGTTATGCTCTTTGATGAACCAACTTCAGCGTTAGATCCTGAAATGGTTGGTGAAGTACTTAAAGTGATGCAAGATTTAGTTGGAACTGGTATGACGATGGTCGTTGTAACACATGAAATGGGATTTGCTAAAGAAATGGCAGATCGTGTAATCTTTATGGATGGCGGTTATATCGTTGAAGAAGGCAAGCCTGATCAGCTGTTCAATAATCCACAGCATCAAAGAACACAAGACTTTTTAGCTAAAATCTTGTAACGAGTATAAGATTCTGGTTATTAATTAAAGCTATACAAAAAGGAACCTACGATAGGATTATCGTAGGTTCCTTTTTAAGTTGCCTATTACTTTATTCAATTGGTTCAACATGAACTTTTGTATCAAACACACCAAAATCATCTGCTAATAACTGTTCAACCTGTTCCGTTAATTCATGGCTCCTCTTAACACTCATTTCTGGATTTGTTTTTATAATAACATCTACATGAATAATAGTCCCATATGTTCTGCCTTTAATAGATTCTACTTCTAAAACTTCAGGCAAAGTCAGTATTGTAAATTTAAATTCCTTTAAGTCATTTTCATTAAATCCATCAGATAGTTCAAACGCGCTTTCTCTAAAGATTTCAAATGCTGTCTTCAATATGATCAGTGAAACAATAATGGCCATAACACTGTCTAACCAAGCCATGTTAAAATTAGAAGCAAAAATGGCTATAGCCGTTGATAAACTGATTAAACTGTCATTGAAAGTATCTCTAGATGCAGCTTGTAACGATTTACTTTTTTGTTTTTTTGCCAGTTTGTTGTTATATAAATAAATAGCCATCAAAACAATGCTTGAAAACAGACCTGCATAACCTGCAATTAAGTCTGGAGAAGTCTTTTCAGGTACAAAAAGATGTTCTACTGCAGAAATAAGGACTTCCAGCCCTACAGCTAGCATAATGAACGAAGTAACCATGCTTGCAACAGTTTCAGCTTTCCAATGCCCATAAGGATGATTATCATCTGGCGGTCGTCTAGCCAGCCTTAAACCGATCAGAACAGCAATTGAGGCAATTGTGTCTGTCGTATTGTTTAAACCATCGGCTCTTAAAGCGCTTGAACCAGAATAGTTCGCAATAATTAATTTTAGTGTAGCAATAAAAAGATAAGTCACGATGCTAAGCAACGCTCCACGTTCAGCAAGTTTTAATTCCTCATAACGATCTTTTATCATCGTCAAACTGTTCGACGTCCCTTCAAAATGAAATTAAGTAATAGCATTTAGTTTACCTAAAGTTAAGATGAATAGCAATTAGTTTTTATGTAGACAAAAAAACTGAGGTTAGGGCAGAACGCCTTAACCTCAGTTGGAAATTCACCTATTTTTTTTACAAAATTTCTAAAAGTGCTTTTATTTAATCAATCCTTCAGTTGTAACAGGTTTTCTCCATAGACCAAGAATAACTGCTGAAATGATTGTTCCAATTACTAAGGCTACTAAAAACAAAACCCAGTGATTTGAAAGAGCTACAACAAATATACCACCATGTGGTGCAGGGATTGTAATATTCCATAATTGAGTCAATCCACCAGCAATTGCTGCTCCTACAACTGAAGATCCGATTGTACGAAGAGGATCAGCAGCAGCGAAAGGAATTGCTCCTTCAGTAATAAACGATAATCCCATAACATAATTCGTAATAGCTGATTTTCTTTCATCTTCATTAAATTTATTTTTGAAGAAAGTGCTAGCTAATGCGATTGCTAGAGGGGGAACCATACCGCCGGCCATAACTGCAGCCATCAAAGCACCATCACCTGTATCTGTAAATATTCCGATTGAAAAAGCATAAGCTGCTTTATTGAAAGGACCACCCATATCGATAGCCATCATGCCACCCAGTAAAGCTCCTAAAAGTACTGCATTACCCGTTCCAAGATTTTCTAAGAAAGTAATCATAGCAACATTTATTGTTGCGAAGATGGGTCCAACAATAAAGAACATTAGTGCACCAGTAATCAATAATCCAAGAATTGGGTAGAAGAGAATTGCTTTTAAACCATTAAGAGATTTTGGCAATCCGTTTAACGCTTTTTTCAAAGCTAAAATTGTATAACCAGCTATGAACCCTGCCGCAAGACCGCCTAAGAAACCAGCGTTACTATTTACAGCAATTAATCCACCAACCATACCAGGCATCAAACCAGGTCGATCGGCAATACTTAACGCAATGTAACCAGCTAAAATAGGAATCAAGAAGTTAAAAGCATTGCCTCCGACACTATTCAAGAACAAGAAGAGTGTACTTGTATCACCTAAGAATCTTTCAACTAAGAACGAGATAGCCATCAATATACCGCCACCGATAACAAAAGGTAGCATAGTTGAGATTCCATTCATTAAATCTTTATAGACACGATTGACCCATGAGCCAGATTCATCATTTTCAGCTGATTCATCTTTTTCTCCATTTGAAGAAAAAATTGGTGCTTGTTTGTTCATTGCTTTGGTAATCAATTCTTCTGTTTTACGAATACCATCACTAACTGGACGTTGTAAAACAGGTTTTCCGTCAAAACGAGCTAATTCAACTTTTTTGTCAGCGGCAATAATCACGCCATCAGCTCTTTTAATATCTGCAGCTGTTAATTTATTTTTGATTCCGTCAGAACCGTTTGTTTCAACTTTAATTTCAACACCCATTTCAGCGGCTTTTTTCTTTAAAGCATCCTCAGCCATATAGGTGTGTGCAATTCCAGTCGGACAAGCCGTTACAGCTATAACAAAAGGTTTTTTTCCTTCTTGATTTTTAGAAGGAGAAGTCGTTTCTTCAATTTCAGCTGCAGCTTCTTTTTCTTGTACTTCTTGAGCAGCTGCAAAAAGAGAACGAACTTCTTCAGCAGATTTTGCTTCTTTTAAAGATTGAACAAAGTCTGGGTGGATCAATAGACGAGAAAGGTTTGCTAACGCTTGTAAATGAGTATCGTTTGCGCCTTCTGGAGCTGCGATCATAAAGAACAAATGAGCAGGTTGGCCATCTAATGAATCATAGTCAACTCCATTTGTGCTTTTAGCGAATAAAACAGTTGCTTCATTTACAGCAGTTGTTTTAGCGTGAGGCATAGCAATTCCGTCTCCTAAACCTGTAGAGGTTAGCGATTCACGGTGCATGATTCCTTTCTTAAATAGGTCAGCATCATTGATCCGATCGTTTGCTTTTAAGCTTGCAATCATTTCATCTATAACGCCTTCTTTAGTTGTTGATTGTAAATCCATTATCATAACATCTTTAATCAATAAATCGTTGATATTCATAGTTGTTTTCCTCCTAAATCAATTTTATAAAGTTAGTTCTGTAATTGTAACGTTTGTTAATAAAGCTTCAATTTCCGTTTTAGTTGCTAGATCATCTGAAAATGCTGTAGCACTTCCAGTAGCCACGCTTTTTTGAAAAGCTTTTAACGGGTCTTTCGTATCAACTAACGCCCCAACAAATCCAGCAATCATAGAATCTCCAGCGCCGACAGAATTTTTTACGATTCCTTTAGGAACAGTAGCTTGATAAACTTGTTCGTTTGTAAAGAATAAAGCTCCATCACCAGCCATTGAAACTAATGCATATTGAGCACCTAAGTCGATTAGTTTTTTACCATGCACGATAATATCTTCTAATGAATGAAACGTAGTATCAAATAGCTCAGCTAACTCGTGATGGTTTGGTTTAACTAACAACGGTTTATGCACTAAGGCATTCAATAATTCAGACCCAGTTGTATCAATTACAAAATCTGCTTGTTTTAAAACGACTTTGGCAATTAAATTTTGATAAAAATCTTCAGATAGAGAAGGGGGCTTGTTACCCGAAAGAATGATGATATCATCATCTTTTATTAAATCGATTTGATTGATTAGTTGATCGGCTTCATCTTGTGAAATCACAGGACCTTGAGCATTTAACTCTGTCTCAGTATCAGATTTTAATTTAACATTGATACGTGTATCTCCTTTAATAGAAACAAACTGAGTTTGGACGCCTTCTTTTTCTAGCCAATCAGCAATGAAATTACCTGTGAAACCGCCTAAAAAGCCAAGTGCTGTTGAAGTTTGATTGATGTGGTTTAACACACGAGAAACATTGATTCCTTTGCCACCAGGAAGTTTTATATCGTTATCCATACGATTTAATTCGCCTAGTTGTACGGAAGGAACATGTACAATATAGTCGATTGATGGATTTAGTGTTACTGTATAAATCATGATTTTGCCTCCAATATTGTTGTTGTATTAAAATAACTTTCATAATTAGTAGAAGATAGATGATCTGTGATAATAAATGCGTCATCAATAGTACAAACTTTTACAAAAGTAACTTTATTAAATTTTGTTTCATCAGCAAGAATATACGTTTTTGAACTATTCATAAATGCTTGTTGTTTAACGTTAGCTTCTTCCGGATCAGGAGTGGTAAAACCATAATCTTTATCGATACCATTCATTCCTAAAAAAGATTTATTAAAACGATAACGAGATAATTGGTCAACACTTGTAGTTCCAACAATTGCTTGCGTAGTATTTTTCAGCTTTCCGCCAATGAGCAGAACATCGTTGTTTTGATCTGCAAGCAAAAGAGCATGTTGAACAGCATTAGTCACAATACGAATTTTTTTTCCTTTTAAAAAAGGGACCATAAAAAAAGTAGTTGATCCTGCATCTAAGAAAATAGTATCACCATCATCAACAAGAGAAGCAGCTAGTTCTGCGATTTTTTCTTTATTGTGGACGTTTTTGACTGATTTTTCAATAAGCGATTGCTCTTGTTCAACAGTATATACTCTCTTTGCGCCACCGTGCACACGCACAAGTTTCCCTTGTTCTTCAAGTGAAGCGAGATCACGACGTATAGTGGATTCTGAACAATCCATCTCTAACATAAGTTCTTGGGACTTAATAACTCCATATTGATTTAATTTTTCTAATATGAAGTTGTAACGTTCTTCAGTAAGCATTATATCCCTCCAATAGCGCTACTTTACCACCAAAAACAGTCAAAAGCAATCAAAAGTAAACCGATTTCATCTTTTTTTAATAGCGTTACAAGCAAGATACTATCAAAGAAAAATAGAACTAACGTATACCAGATTATGTAAAAAAAACAAAACACTAGTGTTTTTAAAATACTATCTAGTATACCAGTTCAGTATGGATTATATTTAGATGGGAAAAAACAGTACAATTTCAACGAAAAAAAAAAAGGAATCTTTTAGATTCCTTTCCTAACTTAATGACTATATAAGCGTGTCAACGATTAATGATAGAGTTTTATTCTATTACTTCAATAGATTCAATTTTAACTTCTTGCAAAGGTTTATCAAGTGAATCGGTCTCAACTTCACTTATGGTATCAACCACATCCATCCCTTCAATTACTTGACCGAAAACGGTGTAGTGCTGATCAAGGGAAGGGTAGCCTCCTGAAATATAGGCCTCTAATATATCATCAGGTGTAATAGCAGGGTCAGCTGACGCACTTACATCCATCGGATTTTGAACAATGTAAAATTGACTACCTATTGAAACGGGAGCATTTGTTTTTGCCATTGCTAAAGCCCCACGGATATGGAATAACTGAGAAGATATCTCTGTTTCAAATGGTTCGCCCCAGATACTCTCACCTCCAGTACCGTCACCTTTAGGATCACCGCTTTGAATCATAAAGTCGGCTAAGACTCGATGGAAGATCGTATCATTATAGTAACCTTCTTTACTATGAGTAATGAAATTTTTTACTGCTTTTGGTGCCAGATCTGGAAAAACTTTAACTTTAATCAAACCCATAGAAGTGGTGATATGAACTTCAATCTCATCTTCACTGACTTCGTTAGTCAATTGCGGTAAATTTACAGGTTTCTCATTAGTCGAAGTGGATTGATTAAGAGAACTTTCAGGATTAAACATAGTCGTGAAGCTTGCTCCAGTACTCTTTGATAACGTATGGATGCCAAAAATCATTAAACCTATTGCAATTATAAATAAGGTGGATCCAATAATGTAACTTTTCTTTCTTTTCATGGTGCACGTCCTTTTAGTCTTTAAGCCATTTCGCTTAATATTAAAAATTCACTTTTCTGTCCAAATGAGTATTCAAATAGAAAATGTCCTAATAAATCATACTACAAATGAGAGAATAATTAAATAGTTAAAATGAAATGATGGTACAATGAGTGAATTAGAAACAGATATTTTTAATTTAGACTATTTAGAAGTATATCTGACAGTATCCTCATTTAAAAATAGACAAATGCATCAAATAGACGTACAATAGATAATGGACTAAAATTGGGTATACTGAACGTATTTCATTTTTAGAGGATATGTGATAATTGGCTTTCTTGTTTACATCTTGGAACAAATGTAATATTAAGATGCAGCGCCAGATCCATTGTGTAACCTAGAAAATAACTAAATCTCATACACTTAAAAATGAGGAGGAAAATAAAAATGTCAATGTTTTTAGATCAAGTAACAATTAACGTAAAAGCCGGAGATGGCGGTAATGGAATGGTAGCTTTCCGCCGTGAAAAATTTGTGCCCGATGGAGGCCCAGCTGGTGGAGATGGAGGTAAAGGTGGGGATGTTGTTTTTGTCGTAGACGAAGGTTTACGTACATTAATGGATTTCCGATTTAACCGTCATTTTAAAGCAGAAGATGGCGAAAATGGTATGAGTAAAAACATGCATGGCCGTGGAGCAGGAGACAATATCATTAAAGTACCACCTGGTACAACTGTTAAAGAAGCAGAAACGGGTAGAGTTTTAGGTGATCTAGTTCATCATGGACACAAACTTGTGGTAGCTAAGGGTGGTCGTGGTGGTCGTGGAAACAGTCGTTTTGCTACTCCTAGAAATCCAGCTCCTGAAATTGCTGAAAATGGTGAGCCAGGAGAAGATTATAAAATTGAAATGGAATTAAAGGTTTTAGCTGATGTAGGATTAGTTGGTTTCCCTTCTGTTGGAAAATCTACACTGTTATCCGTTGTTTCAGCTGCCCGTCCTAAGATTGGTGCTTACCATTTCACAACTTTAGTGCCTAATTTAGGAATGGTTCAAACGCCAGACGGACGTAGCTTTGTTATGGCTGATTTACCAGGATTAATTGAAGGAGCTTCTCAAGGAATTGGTTTAGGAACACAATTCTTGCGTCATATAGAGCGCACTCGCGTTATTTTACATGTTATCGATATGAGTGGAAGTGAAGGCCGTGATCCATATGATGATTACGTTGCCATCAATAAAGAGTTAGAAACGCATAATCTACGTTTAATGGAGCGTCCACAAATTATTGTTGCCAATAAAATGGATATGCCTGGCGCAGAAGAAAATTTAGTTGAATTTAAAGAAAAAATAAAAGCTCTTAAAAAAGATGAGTATGAAGAGGACATTCAAATATTTGCTATTTCAGCTATTACACATAAAGGAACACAAAACTTATTAAATGCAACAGCTGATGTATTAGATGTAACACCAGAATTTCCCTTATATGAGTTGGATCAAGAAGAAGATACCGTTATGTATAAACATACTCCTGAAGAAAAAGGCTATGCTATTACTAGAGACCCTGATGCTACATGGGTATTAAGCGGGGATAAACTTGAAAAACTATTCAAGATGACTAATTTTGATCACGATGCTTCTGTTTTAAGATTTGCTCGTCAGTTAAGAACGATGGGAATTGATGAAGAAATGCGTGAACGTGGCGCGAAAGATGGAGACTTAGTCCGTATCATGAAATACGAATTTGAGTTTGTTGAGTAACATCAAACTAAAACGACCAAGCAATCAAAAAGTTGATTGCTTGGTCGTTTCTTTTTAATCTCATTATCGCTTATTTGAGAAAAGTTTGGTAAAATATATCGAACGGTCAAGTGCAATTTTGGAGTTAAATGAATGATACTTTAATGGTTAGGACAGGATGAAATGGAATTATTATTTTTAGGTACAGGTGCAGGAGTACCCGCAAAGCAACGAAATGTAACTAGTATTGCACTAAAATTATTAGAAGAACGGAATACGATTTGGCTTTTTGATTGTGGAGAAGCAACTCAACAACAAATTTTACACACTACTTTAAAACCGCGTAAAGTCGATAAGATTTTTATTACACATTTACACGGAGATCATATTTTTGGACTTCCTGGTTTCTTAAGCAGTCGCTCTTTTCAAGGAGGAGATAGTCCGTTAACCATTTATGGTCCTGTAGGAATTAAGAATTATGTTCAAGTGTGCTTGAAAACTTCAGGAACTATTTTGAAGTATCCGCTACATTTTCATGAAATTACTGAAGAAGGAATGATTTTTCAAGATCAGAAGTTTAAAGTCATTTGCCGTAAGTTAAAACATGGCATTCAGTCTTTTGGCTATCGTATTGAAGAAGCTGATCATCAAGGAATGTTACAAGCCGATAAAGTGAAAGAAGCTGGTATTCCTTTTGGGCCAATGTATGGAAAATTAAAAAAAGGTGAAACGATTACCTTAGAAGATGGTCGAACTTTTAGTGGAAAAGAGTTCATCGGTGAAACTCAAAAAGGTCGTATTGTGACCATTTTAGGTGACACTAAGAAAACAAAAAATAATGTATTGCTTGCTGAGAATGCTTCTGTATTGGTTCATGAAAGTACATTTGACGGATCGAATCGTAAAATGGCTAGAGATTATAACCATTCTACAAATATAGATGCTGCAGAAGTTGCTAAAGAAGCACATGTCGCTAAATTAGTGTTGACCCATATTAGCGCTCGCTATTTAGGTAGAGACATTTATTTATTGGAAAAAGAAGCACGAAAAGTATTTCCTAATACTCAAATTGCGAATGATTTTGATGAAATTGATATCCCGCTTATTAGAACAGATAAATAAAAAGGAGCTTATGATGAAAAAAAATATGAATACACTCAAAGATAAAGTTGTTTTTATTACCGGTGCTTCAACTGGATTAGGTGAAAAGATCGCTTATGAAGCTGCAAAAAAAGGAGCTATTGTGGTAGTTACCGCAAGGAGAAAAGATTTACTTTTACAAGTTAAAGCAAATTGCGAGCAGCTATCGAATAAATCAGCTTTTGCTTTTGAATTAGATGTTTCAGATGCTGAGCAAGTAAAAAAAGTAATCAATGAAATTTATCAGACCGTTGGAACAGTAGATGTTCTTGTCAATAATGCAGGATTTGGACATTTTGAAAATGCATTAACTTTTGATATGGACATAGCTGAAAGAATGTTTCGTGTAAATGTTTTAGGTCTAATGTATGTGACTCAATTAGTTGCAATTGAAATGGCAGAAAGACAACACGGCCACATTATCAATATTGCTTCTCAAGCTGGAAAAATGGCTACACCTAAATCAACTATTTATTCTGCAAGTAAATTTGCTGTTATTGGTTATTCCAATGCATTGCGTTTAGAATTAAAACCGCTAAATATTTTTGTAACAACAGTCAACCCAGGTCCTATTGAAACAAACTTTTTTGATATTGCAGATGAAAGTGGAACTTATTTAGAAAAAGTTGGACATATGGTATTAAATGCTGAAGTTGTTGCTGGTCGCATTGTTTCTTTGATGGGTACACCTAGAAGAGAATTAAACATGCCTGCACTATTAGAAATTGCAGGGAAATTTTATACCCTCTTCCCACGTATTGGAGATTACTTAGCTGGAGATTTATTTAACAATAAATAAAGTGCGCAAGCATTTTCATAGTGTTCGTCCGAGCTAATGTGTTAAAATAACACTATAAAATAGAACGAATGAGTCTATTTGAAAGGAGATACGCACTTTATGAAAAAACAATGGGGAACAATTGTAGCACTTATACTTATTGTAATTGTAGCCTTTTTTGCTGTTTTAAATGTTGAGTCAGTTCCAGTTAGTTTTGGTTTTACAGAAGTAACTTGGCCTTTAATCATGATTATTTTAGGCTCGTTATTTATTGGAGCTTTAACGACTGTTCTAATTTCTACTAGTACGACTTATAGAAACAAAAAAGAGTTAAAAAATGGCAAAAAAGAATTAGAAAATGCAGAAAGCAGAAAAGAAGAAGCTATTGCTCGAATCAGAGCAGACTATGAGGATCAATTAACTAAAAAAGATGTTATCATTAGTGAGAAAACAGATAAAATCAGTAGTCTAGAAAGAGAATTGGTCAATCGAATGACGCAAACAACGAGGACCTCTTCAAACGGACCAACTGATTCAGTACCCAAACAATAAAAGAGATATTATGTTGATGGAAAAAAGAATAAACTTTAGGGTTTATTCTTTTTTTATTTGGACTGAATTCATTTTTTAATTCCATCATCTAGTATGTAAAACTAGTTTGTCTAGTGGATGTAATTGTGTTAAACTATTACTAACAGAAATGAAATAAAAAGGTGATTATATGAATAAAATTGAGGAAGATCTATTAGAATGGTCAAATGAAATAAGCCAATATACTTTTCCAAGATGGGAAGAATTACCTGATTTTGATCTTTATATGGACCAAGTATTAAATCTAATTGAACGCTATTTAGCTATTTTTAAAGTGAGTGATGAAAAACAAATTGTTACTTCGTCGATGATCAATAACTATGTTAAATTAGGATTAATTCCTCCTCCAGTTAAGAAACGATACACGAAAAAACATTTAGCGTACTTAATTGCTATTTCAATTTTAAAACAAGTGGTTACAATTCCTGAAGTAAAAGAAGGCATCTTATATCAAGCGTCCATAAGTGGAATCAGAGAAGCGTATGATTTGTTTTGTACCGAGCAGGAGTATGCTCTAAGAGCTGTTGCTTCTCATATCAAACAAGTTGATAAGAAACCCTTATTGCCAGATAGTACAGATAATACAACTCTGATCGTTCGAACAGCTACAATAGCTGTCGCTACAAAAATTGTTACTGAAAAAGTTCTCTATTTGGTTCATACGAAGCAAGAAGAAAGCGACAATAAAAAAAATAAAACCAAAAATTTGGAGGAATAAACATGAACAAACAAAAAATAGGGTTCTTAGTTGATTCAGGTTCGGATGTTCCGATAGAGGTTGTCAATAAAGCCGATATGAAAGTCATTCCATTAAAAATCATCTATAAGGATAAAGAATACACCGATAAGGTAGATATTCATGCGCAAGATGTATACGATCGTTTAGAACAAGAGATTCCAAAAACGTCTTTACCAAGTGGTGAAGTGATTAGTGAGATGCTACAAGAATTTAAAAATGAAGGTTATGAAAAAGTTATTGCTGTTACCATTTCAAGCGGACTTAGCGGGACAAACAATATGGTTCGTTTAATGGCTGAAAATGTTGAAGGATTAGATGTTTTTACTTTAGACACCAAGAATATTGGAATCGGTAGTGGTTTTTTAGCTATCCAGGCTGCAGAGTATGTTGAAAAAGAACTGGAATGGGAAGTTATCAAAGAAAAATTAAAGCAGGACGTAAAAAAATCTAAAATATTTTTCCATGTGCCAACTTTAGAATATTTGCAAAAAGGTGGACGTATCGGATTAGTATCCTCTATTTTAGGAAATGTTTTAAATTTAAAACCGGTTATTTCTTGTAATGATAATGGAATTTATTATACAGTTGCAAAAGTGCGCGGAAATAAAAAAAGTATTCAACGCGCTATTGATCTAGCAACTGAATTTGCTGGAGATGCAAAAAAATACCATTTAGCAATAGCTTATGGTGGTAAGACAGCAGAGGTCCAAGTTGACGATATTCGACTAGAACTTAAAAAGGAATTGCCAAACTTCGTTACAATATATGAAGACCAAATTAGTCCAGCTCTAGGAGTGCATACGGGCCCTGGATTAATTGGGATCGGTGTTCATATTATAGAAGATTAACAGTGAGTCAGATGAGTTAATTAAAAGATCGGGACAAAATGTCCGATCTTTTTTTGTTGTTCTAGTAATGATCCATTAAGAATTTGAGATAAACAGAATTTTTCAATGACAATTCATGTTCTATTTTAAAAGGAAGAAATACTATATCTATACCTATTATTTTTGATATAATGGTGCAGTTAGGAGTGGGATAATTTGTTGAAATCACGTACAAAATGGAAATTAAAAGAACGAAACACTAATACTGAAATAGCAACAGATTTAAGTAAAGCATTAAAAACGTCTTCTTTGTTTATTGAATTGTGTTTACAAAGAGGCCTAGATTCTAGAGAAAAAATAGAACGATTCATCAAACCAGATGAGTCGTGGATCTATGACCCTTATCTGATGTATGACATGGAACGTGCGGTTTCTAGGATCACAAATGCGGTTGAACAAGGAGAACAGATAACGATTTATGGCGACTATGATGCAGGTGCGATACGTTCACAAATGAAAAGTTTGTGCACATGTTTTTAATTTTACTAGGACATGGAGAACTGATCTAATGAGAGTTGGAATGAGAGAGTAACGTCTTGAAACGACTCCCCTAATCCTCCGATATGCTTTTGGATAGGTAAAAAGCTCAAAAGTATAAAGCTCGGTAAAGTCAGCTGAAAAAAGCCGTAAGTAAGGTGAAATCCTTACACGAAAAAAATCCAGAGGTGGGTTACGCTTTTGATAGGCTGGGGGTCTTAGAAATTATCTAGGGTTAGAATGTTTCTTAAAAGAAACTGACGAATCTTCGAATGTACGAGTCGATACGTAGGTGATGTAGAAATGCAGCGCTAAGATTGCGCCTTAAACCAATCTTATTGCATGTGGTAGAGTAAAAATCTGACGTTATGAAATACCATATTATCTTAAAGGGATAATCAAGTGCAACGGCCCATAGAAGAAACCTAAGGATATATAGAACAAGATAATTGGGTTGGAACGTATGAAGCTTAGGATGTGGATGCTTTTACCAGCAAATGAAACAGTTTAGACGAAAATCTCATAAGAGTATAATAAGCTAATTTACCTAAGTGAAAGTAGAGCCATAGTACCGATGAAGCTATGATAACAAATAGTGGAGGGAGGGGCTCGAGTCGATTTAGGCTATCTTTAATAAACTAGAGTTGCACGGTGATTAGATATCACCTTAAATTCAGATAGAATTTTTTAAATTATAAGCTTAAAGCAATTATACATTTTATTTAATTTGCGATAGGCAACTTTAAGTTTAAATAGTCTAAAACGATGGAACGCCGTGTGAGGTGAAAGTCTCACGCACGGTGTGGAGTGGGGGAAAACCTGGAGATCAATTCAAGAGGTTACCTATCACTATATGGCGTCACAAGTACAGCCGTTTTAAAAGAAACGATTGAAATGATTGGTGGAGAAGTCAACTACTACATTCCAAATCGATTTACAGATGGATATGGACCTAATGTAGCAGCCTTCGAACGCTTAATCGAACACGGTACACAATTGATTGTCACTTGTGACAATGGTGTTGCTGGACACGATGCGATCGAGCGGGCAAAAGTATTAGGAATAGATGTCATTGTCACGGATCACCATGAATTGCCAAGTATATTGCCCTCGGCCTATGCTGTCATTCATCCGAGACACCCAAAAGGATTGTATCCCTTTGGCGAACTGTCTGGAGTGGGAGTTGCTTTTAAATTAGCAACAGCATTATTAGGAGAAATACCGGTAGAATTATTAGATTTGGTTGCCTTAGGAACGATAGCCGACCTAGTCTCGTTAACGGATGAGAATCGTGCTTTAGTGATGCAAGGATTAGTTGTGTTACAAAATACCCAACGCATCGGTTTGTCCGCTTTATTTCAATTAGCAAAAATAAAGCGTGAAGAAATTGATGAAGAAACCGTTGGATTTATTATAGGACCACGCCTAAATGCTGTGGGACGACTAGGAGATGCCTCTCCAGCTGTCGAATTGTTGACGACTTTTGATGATGAAATAGCAGCCTCGCTAGCACAGTTGGTCCAAGAAAAAAATACCGAACGTCAAGCCTATGTTTCTACGATAACGAATGAAGCATTTGATATGATTGAAAAAAATAATGTAGATCCAGATGTCTATGTTTTAGCAAAAGAAGACTGGCATGAAGGCGTCTTAGGTATTGTGGCTAGTAAAATTGTCGGAAAAACTGGAAAACCAGCTCTAGTCCTAAACATTGATCCAGCTAAAGGTTTGGCTAAAGGTTCTGGTAGGAGTATACCGGCATTTCATCTGTATAATGCGTTGGATAACGTTCGAGAATTTACCACTACGTTTGGTGGACATCATATGGCCGCTGGTTTAACGGTTCCTTTAGAGAACATTGAACGTATTCAAAGTGAACTCAATCAATATGCTATAGAAAATGGCGTAGCCCAAGAAATGGGTGAAGAAACACAAATAGACGGCCAATTGAGTATCAAAGAAGCAACTGTAGAAGTAGTGGAGGAATTAAACCGTTTAGCTCCTTTTGGTACGGATAATCTTAAACCGACTTTCCTTTTTAAAAATGTTGAATCTCAAGATATTCGTCGAATTGGCGGGGATCAAGCTCATTTGAAAATGAAACTTGCTGAAGACAACGCTTTTTTAGACGTGATTGGTTTTCAATTTGGTCCTATTGTGGAAGAAATAGGATTACATTCATCTATTTCTGTAGTAGGTAAATTAGCTATCAACGAATGGAATGGTTCGCGCAAAACACAAATGATGTTAGAAGATTTAGCCATTGAAGGGGTACAAGTCTTTGATTCTAGAAGTACTCATATACCTTCATCGCTATGGAAAATTGAGGAAGCAGACTTTGTCTTTTTTGATCAACAAAATAGTGAACAATATGCGCATCTTTTATCGGATAAGAGTTATAGTCATACATTAACAACTCCTGATTCTTTTTCACAATTTGAAATGAAAACAACTCAATTAATTTTTGTTGATTGTCCTTTCAATATTGATTCGGTCAAAGAGCTCTTAGCTCAGTCTAGTCCTGAAAAAATTATTGCTTGTTTTTATAGCCGAGAAGAATTGTATTTAAATGGGATGCCAAATCGGAGTCAATTTGGACAAGTCTTTAAGTACACGGCAGCACATGTCGATATTGATGTACGAAATAAACTGAATTTATTAGCTAATCATTTAAAAATAAAGGAAAATAATTTAATTTTTATTATTTCAGTGTTTTTAGAGATAGGATTTGTTACAATAACAGATGGTGTTATGAATGTCGTTAAAGACGTTCAGAAAAAAGAATTAGAGAAAGCAGCAGCTTATCAAAAACGACTAAAACAAATTCAATCTGAAAACTTTTTTGTTTACAGTCATTTTTCTGAGTTGGAGAATTGGATGAAACAACAAATAAAAGCAACACCTTAAATTGAATGGAGGAAAAGTTTTAATGGATTTAAAAAAATATATTGCAGATGTCCCTGATTTTCCTGAAAAGGGAATTGTTTTTCGTGACATTTCTCCTTTAATGGCTGATGGAAAAGCTTACCGTTTTGCCACGAATGAAATTGTGAAATATGCAAAAGACAAGGGCGTTGAAATGATTGTTGGGCCTGAAGCGCGCGGCTTTATTGTTGGCTGTCCGGTAGCACATGAAATGGGTATTGGTTTCGCTCCTGCACGTAAAAAAGGAAAATTACCTCGTGAAACGATTGAAGTTACGTATGGTTTAGAATATGGAAAAGATACCTTGCAGATTCATCAAGATGCCATCAAACCTGGGCAAAAAGTCCTTGTCTGTGATGATTTACTAGCTACTGGTGGAACGATTGCTGCAACAATCGAGTTGATTGAAAAGCTTGGTGGAATAGTTGTTGGAACTGCTTTTCTAGTGGAATTAAAAGATTTAAATGGTCGTGACAAAATTAAAGGCTACGATATTTTAGCTTTAATGGAGTATTAATACCATTTAACAAAAAAAGGAGAGACAATGTCTTTCCTTTTTTTGTGCTATTTTTTTTTGAAAAATGACATTCTCCTTTAAATGCGGAAATTATCTATAGAACATAAGCGTTTTGCAATGGAAAAGGAGAGTGTGACATGCAAACCACAAGTCTAAATCAGATGCTATTTCATTTAACTTTATGTAAAGGAATCGGTGCAACGAGCCGCATTCGTATGCTTTCAGCTTTAATAGATAACCCTTATCTAACCGCTTATGAGCTAGCTAGTTGCGCTCAATTAAATTCAACTAATACAAGATTATTTATGGATAGTTTTATTGCTATTGATTTAGAGAAAAGCTTGGAAGAGTATAGAGATAAGAAAATCAAATGGATATCTATTTTGGATCAAACTTATCCTGAGTACCTAAAGCATATCTATAATCCACCGGCCTTATTATTTTATCAAGGAGAACTCTCCCTACTTAATCAGCAATTGCTTGCCATCGTTGGATCTCGTTTGATTAGTTCATACGGTGAAAAAGCTTTAGCCTTGTTATTGCCCGAATTGATAAGTCATGAGATTGCAACGGTAAGTGGATTAGCTAAAGGAATTGATAAAATAGTCCACCAGAAAACTATTGAATTAGGTGGACGGACAATTGGCATCATAGGAACGGGATTAGATCACTATTACCCGTTTGAAAATGAGTCATTACAAAGAGATATTGCTAGGAATCACTTGCTGATCTCTGAATACCCCTTAGGAACTAAACCATTGAAACACCATTTTCCGATGCGCAATCGAATTATTGCGGGTCTTTCATTAGGAACATTGGTCATTGAGGCTAGGTATCGCAGTGGCAGTTTGATTACCGCTAATCTAGCCCTGCAAGAGGGGCGTGAAGTTTTTGCTGTACCTGGAAATATTACAAATCCTTATTCAGAAGGTACCAATGATCTAATCTTACATGGAGCAAAATGTGTCTTAACGCCACAGCATATTTTAGAAGAATTAAATAGATAAAAAAACTTAAAAAAAACAGTTGAACTGTTTTTTTGAAGTTTTTTTTAGTACTAAGAATAAAAATGTGAAATGATAAAAAAGGAAAGGTTTTCAAGGGGAGAAAACAGTTTTTTTCTTCTATTATATGCGATCTATTTTCACAAATATAAATAAGGATGGTTGACAAAGTGCCTGAAGATAGCATAAGATGATTAACGATTTCAATTATAGATTAGAGAAAGACTGAATTAGTAAAAAAATACGCTCATTTGAGAGGAGCATTTCATTGGCATATAAATACCTGGTGATAGTAGAATCACCTGCTAAAGCAAAAACAATTGAAAAATATTTAGGTCGAAATTATAAAGTTGTTGCTAGCCTAGGACACATTCGTGATCTTCCTAAAAGCCGTATGGCAGTCGATGTTGAAAATAACTACCAACCCGAGTACATTTCTATACGAGGCAAGGGTCCTTTAATTAAGGAATTAAAAAAATATGCAAAAAAAGCTGAAAAAGTTTTCCTCGCAGCCGACCCGGATAGAGAAGGGGAAGCAATTGCATGGCATCTAAGCTTTTTATTAGGACTGGATATAGCAGACAAAAATCGTGTGGTTTTTAACGAAATTACAAAAGATGCTGTAAAAAATGCCTTCAAAGAACCACGTTCCATTAATATGGACTTGGTAAACTCACAACAAGCTCGAAGAATACTAGACCGACTTGTTGGATATACCATCAGTCCAATTTTGTGGAAAAAAGTTAAAAAAGGCTTAAGTGCTGGAAGAGTACAATCTGTAGCGTTAAAGCTGATTTGTGAGCGAGAAGATGAAATCAATCGATTTGAACCTGAAGAGTATTGGTCGATTGGTGCTAATTTCAAAAAAGATAAGAAAAAATTCAAAGCTAATTTTTATGGTTTAAAAGGAAAGAAACAAGCTTTGGGTAATGCTGAAGATGTCCAAAAAATTATTAAGGAACTAGATGGCGATCAGTTCGAAGTCATGTCCGTTACGAAAAAAGAACGGTTAAGAAATCCGGCGCTTCCGTTTAAGACAAGTAGTCTGCAACAAGAAGCTGCAAGAAAATTAAATTTTAGAACACGTAAAACCATGATGGTTGCGCAACAACTTTATGAAGGAATCTCATTAGGTCGTGGCGGGGCTGTCGGTTTGATCACGTATATGCGTACCGATTCTACTAGGATCGCTCTTTCAGCTAAAAATGAAGCTGCGGAATACATCATCAAAGAATTTGGACCAGAATATGCAGCGTCTAAACCTCGAATAGGGAAAAAGGCTGAAGGCGACCAAGATGCTCATGAAGGGATTCGTCCTTCCAGCGTGTTACGGACACCCAAAGAAATTGAAAAATACCTGACAAAAGACCAGTATAAATTATACAATTTGATTTGGTCACGATTAGTAGCCAGTCAAATGACTCCTGCTGTATTTGACACAATGAAGGTTGATATTGCTCAAAATGATATTTATTTTAGAGCAAATGGGTCTAAAGTGAAATTTCCTGGTTATCAAAAAGTTTATATTGAAGGCAACGATGAAGGTAAAGAAGAAAAAGAAAATTTATTACCTGAGATGGAAAAAGGCGATAAAGTTAAGTCGGTCGATATCGAACCAAAACAACATTTCACTCAACCACCTGCTCGGTTCTCTGAATCAACATTGATTCGTGTGCTGGAAGATAACGGTGTAGGTCGTCCTTCTACGTATGCTCCAACATTGGAAACCATTCAACGTAGGTATTATGTTAAACTCCAAAACAAACGTTTTGAAGTAACCGAATTAGGTGCAATTGTAAATGGGCTCATCAATGAATTTTTCCCACAGATCGTGGATGTTCATTTTACTGCCGATATGGAAAAAAATCTGGATGAAGTCGAAGAAGGCAATAAAGAATGGGAAAAAGTTATCGATCAATTCTATCAACCGTTTGCTGTTGAAGTTGAAAAAGCAGAAGAAAACATGGAAAAAGTTCAGATCAAAGATGAACCTGCTGGATTTGACTGTGAGCTTTGCGGACATCCTATGGTGATCAAGTTGGGCCGTTATGGAAAATTCTATGCGTGCAGCAATTTTCCAGATTGCCGAAACACCAAACCGATTGTGAAAGAAATCGGGGTTGCTTGTCCTGTATGTGGTGAAGGACATGTCATTGAACGCAAATCAAAGAAAAATCGTATTTTTTATGGTTGCGACCGGTACCCAACGTGTGAATTCGTCTCATGGGATAAACCAGTTGGACGCAATTGTCCGAAATGTGACCATTATTTAGTAGAGAAAAAAGCAAAAGGCAGCAAGCAAGTTATCTGCAGCAATTGTGACTATAAAGAAGAAGTACAAAAATAATACGTTAACTAAAATAAATACTAGTTAAGTTTGAGTAGAAATGGCTCTCACTTAATTAGTATTTTTGTTTACGAGTCAAGATTCCTGCCTGAATTCAACTGTATTTAATAACAATTGTTTAAAAATAGCTGAATTGTTTTAAAATTCAATTAATTTAAATCTTAATCGATTGTATTCTAAATATTTGTATGATAAAGTAGCTTTGTTGTAGGAGTGGAGGGATTATTCTTGGTAAATCAAACGATTAAAGAGACTTTCTTGCAGTATTTAATCATTGAAAGACACTATTCTGAGCTGACTAAAAAAGCATATCAAGAAGATATCACTCATTTTGAATTATTTTTAAATCAAACAGGAGATACGGATTTTAATAGCGTAACTCTTCAGGATGTGCGTATCTATTTAGGTGAATTAAATGAACAAGGATTAGGTCGAAACAGTATTTCAAGAAAGATTTCGAGCTTACGCGCATTTTATCAATTCTTATTAAAAAACCAGCTAGTTAAAGATAATCCGTTTTCTTATATCCATCTCAAAAAGAAAACGCTTCGTTTGCCTAAATTTTTTTATGAAAAGGAAATGGATGCTTTGTTTGAAGCAGTAAAAGGAGAAAGTCCATTAGATTTTCGCAATGAAGCTATACTCGAGGTGCTGTATGGTACTGGTATACGAGTGAGTGAATGTAGTGGCATTAAGTTAAAGGACATTGATTTTGAATTAAGTGTCTTATTGATCCGTGGTAAGGGAAATAAAGAACGTTATGTTCCATTTGGCCATTACGCCGCTGTTGCAATCCGCGATTATATAGAAAAAAGTCGTACCCCTTTAATGACAAAACACAAACGAATCCATGATATTTTATTTGTTAATCATCATGGTGACCCCATTACAGCTACTGGAATCGAATATGTATTAAACCAAGTAATTAAAAAAAGCAGTTTAACATCTGATATCCATCCGCATATGTTGCGTCATTCATTTGCGACTCATTTGCTGAATAATGGCGCTGACATGCGGACTGTGCAAGAACTATTGGGTCATGCGAGTTTATCTTCAACTCAGATATATGCTCATGTGACTAAGGATCTTTTACAAAAAAATTATCGCCAATTTCATCCAAGAGCCTAAGTTTGGATAATTGACTGGAGGAAAAAACAATGACAGAATTTCATGCAACAACTATTTTTGCTATTCAGCATAATGGAAAATGTGCCATGGCCGGTGATGGTCAAGTAACAATGGGTGAACAAGTAATCATGAAAGGCACTGCTCGAAAAGTTCGACGCATTTACAATGATGAAGTGTTGGTCGGTTTTGCTGGAAGTGTGGCAGATGCCTTTACTTTAGAAGAAAAATTCGAAGCTAAATTACATGAATACAAAGGAAATTTAACTCGTGCAGCTGTAGAATTGGCTCAAGAATGGCGTTCAGATCGCGCGATGCAAAAACTTGAAGCTTTGCTAATCGTAATGAACAAAGAAGAGATGTTGATGGTATCGGGTGGTGGGGAAGTTATCCAACCAGATGATGGAATATTAGCCATCGGTTCAGGTGGAAACTTTGCGCTTGCTGCTGGACGAGCGTTAAAAAAACTTGGGAAAGATTTAACTGCAGCTCAAATTGCTCAAGAAAGCTTAACAACTGCTGCAGACATCTGTGTATTTACAAATCACAATATTATTGTTGAAGAACTATAAGGAGTGAACTAAATGATAACAAAAGAAGATATGACTCCAAGAGAGATCGTTGCTGAGTTAGATAAATACATTATTGGACAAACAATGGCAAAAAAGTCAGTTGCTGTCGCCTTACGTAACCGTCAAAGACGTTTAAAATTAGATGAAGATATGCAAAAAGAAATCACACCTAAAAATTTGTTAATGATTGGTGCAACTGGAGTCGGTAAAACAGAGATTGCTCGACGTTTAGCTACCATTGTTCAAGCGCCCTTTGTAAAAGTGGAAGCTACTAAATTTACAGAAGTCGGATATATTGGACGAGATGTTGAATCTATGGTGCGCGATTTAGTAGAAGCGTCGATTCAAATTGTAGAAAAAAAACAGTACTCACAAGTTTTTTCTCGAGCAGAAAAAAATGCTATTGAGCGTATTGTAAAACTATTGATACCAGGAATAAAGAAAGAAAATCGACAAAGTACTAGTAGCAACCCTTTTGAATCGATGTTTAAAAACATGGGTGTAGATCCTAATCAATTAGCCCCACAAGCTGAAGAAGAGGAAGAAGAAGTAACAGAAGCCATTTCAACAGACCGTGAAAAAATGAAACAACAAATTCGTAATGGTCTTTTAGATGAAAGGGAATTGACAATACAAGTTGAAAGCCAAAAAAAATCAATGAATTCTCCTATGGGTGCCGGATTGGAACAAATGGGTATTGATTTAAATGAAACATTAGGGGCTTTACGTCCAAAGTCTAAAGTTAAACGAACTGTTACTGTAAAGAAAGCTATTGAATTGTTTACTCAAGAAGAATCGGCTAAATTAGTCAATCAAGAAGACATCCAATCGATGGCTGTAGAACTTGCACAAAATGCTGGTATTATCTTCATAGACGAATTTGATAAAATCACCTCTAAAAATGAAAATAGTGGGACTGTCTCTCGAGAAGGTGTCCAACGAGACATATTGCCAATCGTTGAGGGATCGCAAGTTAGCACAAAATATGGTCCGATTCAAACCGATCATATCTTATTTATTGCTTCTGGAGCATTTCATGTTTCTAAACCAAGTGACTTGATTCCAGAATTGCAAGGAAGATTTCCTATTCGTGTAGAGTTGGATGACTTAACCAAAGAAGATTTTGTTAAGATTTTAACGGAACCAAATAATGCGTTACTCAAACAATATATTGCGATGTTAGGGACTGAAAATGTCAACATTACTTTTACGTATGAATCGATTGAACGGTTAGCTGCAATTGCTTATCAAGTAAATCATGAAACGGATAACATCGGAGCCCGTCGTCTGCATACGATCTTAGAAAAATTACTAGAAGATTTATTATTTGAAGCACCGGATATGCAAATGGGAGACATTACCATTACTGAAAATTATGTCAATGAAAAAATCGAACACATTGTAGAAGACAAAGATTTAAGTCGCTACATTTTATAAAAAGAATGACGGAGGCTTCTCATGAATGATTTACTGCAAAAAATGCGAAAAATTAATTACCTGCTTCAAACAAAAGGTGGTGTAGTAAAGACGGATTCTTCAAAGGATGGAGAATTAGCTTTCACTGATATGGCGATTGTATTAGGAGATATTCTTAATGCGAACACGTATTTGATTGATGATGCTGGAAATTTACTCGGCTATCATGAAAAACATGAAATCAATAATGAACGTGTGAAACAAATGTTAGTGGATGAAAAGTTTCCTGAAAAATATACACGCAGTATGTTAGAAATTTATGAAACAAGGGCCAATATTGATATTGAAAGTGACTATACCGTCTTTCCGGTTGAAACAAGAGATATGTTCGTAGAAGGCTTGACGACAGTCATACCAGTTTTCGTAGCAGGTCAGCGCTTAGGGACACTTTTACTCGCTCGCTTGCAGCCAGTTTTTGATGACACTGATTTAATTTTAGGAGAACATGCAGCAACGGTTGTTGGAATAGAGATTTTATTTAAGAAATCTACTCAAATCGCTGAATCTGCTCGTAATACGGCAACTGTACAGATGGCAATCAAGACACTGTCTTATAGTGAACTAAAGGCTATCAAGGCTATTTTTGAAGAATTAGACGGTACTGAAGGTCGCATAACCGCTTCTAATGTAGCGGATAAAGTTGGCATCACCCGTTCGGTCATTGTCAATGCCTTACGTAAGTTAGAATCTGGCGGCATTATTGAATCCAGATCATTAGGAATGAAAGGCACCTATATTAAAGTACAGAACGAAAAATTTATTGATGCATTGGAGAAAGAATCGATTTATTAATGAATTTTTATAGTATACTAAGTAATCCTTTAACTTATCATTAGTAAAGGATTGCTTTTTTACATCCGTATATTTTGGTAAAGATAGAGAATGAGTTGCAAATGAGGAGGCAAAAAAATGATCACATTAATGAACGATCTGTTAACGGTATCTATTTCTACAAAGGGTGCTGAACTTCAAAGTATCAAACGTACGGATGAAGGATTAGAATACTTATGGCAAGGAGACCCGGATTTTTGGGGCAGAAAAGCTCCGGTTCTATTTCCAATAGTTGGACGTTTAAAACATGACGAGTATCGGTACAAGGGAAAAACATATGCATTAAACCAACACGGTTTTGCAAGAGATAGTGACTTTCAAGTAGAAGAACAAACAGATACGACTGTTCGGTTAACAACCACTTCTTCATTGCAGACAAAAGAACACTATCCATTTGATTTTCAATTATCGTTAACGTATACCCTAGAGAAAAACACGGTTAACGTAAGCTATTTTGTAAAAAACACACACGAATCTGAAGTGATGTATTTTTCTGTTGGAGGCCATCCTGGGTTTAATGTTCCGCTAACCAGTGATACTACATTTGAAGATTATTATATAACCTTCCTACCTAGACGACCCCGTCGCCAAATTCCATTGGTCGGTCCATACTTAGATTTAGAAAGTACCACATTAGCTCAAACCAATACAGAGATCGATTTAAAAAGATCCTTATTTGATAATGATGCTCTAATCTATGAAACCAAAGGGAAAAATAATTTTTCAATCAACTCTGAAAAAACAACTCATTCCGTATCAATCGCTTTTGAAGGCTTTCCTTATACAGGTATCTGGTCTCCTCCTAAAAAAGAGGCTCCTTTTGTTTGTATTGAGCCTTGGTATGGTCTTGCAGATGCAAGTGAGTTTACAGGTGAGTTGAATGACAAGCTTGGTATACAAAAACTAGAGGGTGCCGAATCTTTTTCTGCGAACTACACGATCTCTCTAACTTGAGAGTAGACAAAAAGGAACTGAGACATAACTGTCCCAGTTCCTTTGATGTTTTGTTCTATTAAAAAGAATCTTTTTTATCTTTCTTATACCCTAAACCAAAGGGGACTTTGCTTTCTGTGCCATTCCGGATGCGGTTAATATTTTCCCGATGTCTATAAATAATAAAGAGGGTCAAGATAAACGCAATTGTTGTTAAGATCCAGTCCCCAATAAATAAACTCGAAAGGGTAATGAGTGGTAATGAGATCATACTTGACAGACTTACCATTCTGGTTAAGAATAATAAAACTAAGAAGATACACACACTGTAAATAAAGAATGGCGGATTGTAGGCTAATAAAACACCAGCGCTTGTAGCAACCGCTTTGCCACCTTTAAACTGAGCAAATATAGGATACGTGTGGCCGAGGATAGCTCCTAAACCGATGACCATTGGATTGATTGGTACATGAAACAATAAAGGCAAACAAGCAGCCAGTGTTCCTTTTAATACATCAGCCAACAATACGACCGTTCCAGCTGTTTTTCCTAATACTCTAAAAGTATTTGTCGTTCCAGAGTTGCCACTGCCGAACTGTCGGATATCTTTTCCGTAAATTTTTTTCCCGACCCAAACGCCTGAAGGGATTGAACCTAATAAATAAGCAATAATAAACATGAGTATGATTTTAATCAACAAATTTCTCCCCTTGAATTGCAGTATACATAGTTTGAATAACGTATTCATCATTGTTAGAATAGCGTATTCATTATTTTACCATTTATCGTATTAGAAGGCTAGATAAAAACCGTTTTATTCACAAAGCCTAATGAAGACTAATTAAGGATTATTTTTCCGTGGGCTTGCAATTCAAAAAAATAAATAGTTTAATGAGAAGAGAATTCTTCTTATTAAAAGGCGAACGTATTTTCGTTTTTTATAAAAAAAACTACTGTTTAGTGCTTTCTATTCCTTAAAATATAGAGTATGATTAAAAAGGTGCTTCACTAAAATGAAGCAGTTGATTGATGCCAGGACGGGTTAACCCTACTGGAGAAATAAAAAGAGACTAGAGAAAACTTTAAGATAAAGCAAGAAACTACTTGTGTCCAATTAAAATAATGGCCGTTGTTTTGTTGAATAGATAAGTAGGAATCACTTTATGTTTAAAGCCTTAAGGAGTTTTAGTATGCCAAAAGAGTTAAATAAAGAGTATAACGATGATTCTATCCAAGTACTAGAAGGATTAGAAGCGGTAAGAAAAAGACCAGGTATGTACATTGGGTCTACGGATGCACGCGGTTTGCATCATTTAGTTTATGAAATAGTGGATAATTCAGTCGATGAAGCATTATCTGGATTTGGAACTGAAATAGATGTCACGTTGCACAAAGACAATAGTATCAGTGTCAAAGACAATGGACGCGGTATGCCAATTGGAATGCATTCATCTGGAATCCCTACTGTCCAAGTTATCTTCACGGTATTGCATGCAGGAGGTAAGTTTGGCCAAGGTGGCTATAAGACTTCAGGAGGTCTGCATGGTGTGGGCGCAAGTGTGGTCAACGCACTATCTGAATGGCTTACCGTTACCATCATTCGTGAAGGTGTCCATTACCAACAAAAATTTGTTGATGGTGGGAAAGCTAAAGGATCTCTAAAAAAAATTAAAACCAATAATGAAAAAAATGGAACCATTGTGCACTTCAAGCCTGATCCTACGATTTTCACCACAACTAACTTGTCGTACGATGTGTTGGCAGAGCGTTTAAGAGAATCAGCTTTCTTACTAAAAGGTTTGCGCATAACCCTAACCGATAAACGGAATGAACAGTCAGAAGTTTTTTATTACGAAGAAGGAATTAAAGAATTTGTCAGCTATTTGAATGAAGACAAAGATAATTTAACCCCCGTGGCCTATTTTGAAGGCGAAAATAACGAGATTGAAGTGGAATTTTCTTTTCAATACAATGACGGCTATTCTGAAACGATTTTATCTTTTGTTAATAACGTGCGGACAAAAGATGGCGGAACACATGAAGCAGGTATGAAAACCGCAATCACGAAGACGTTTAATGAGTATGCGCGTAAAGTTAGTTTACTGAAAGAAAAAGATAAAAATTTAGAAGGTACAGACTTTAGAGAAGGTCTAGCAGCCGTTATTTCGATTCGTATACCGGAGAATCTTTTGCAATTTGAAGGTCAAACGAAAAGTAAATTGGGTACTCCGCAAGCAAGGTCAGCTGTAGAGACAGTTGTCAGTGATCAATTAAACTTTTATCTGATTGAAAATGGCGATCTTAGCCAACAATTGATCCGTAAAGCTTTAAAAGCAAGAGAAGCGCGTGATGCGGCTAGAAAAGCACGTGAAGAAAGTCGTAATGGAAAAAAACGCAAAAAAAATGATACCCTCTTGTCTGGTAAATTAACGCCAGCTCAAAGCAAAAACGCTAAGCGGAATGAATTGTACTTAGTGGAAGGAGATTCAGCTGGTGGTTCGGCAAAACAAGGTCGAGACCGTAAATTTCAAGCAATCTTACCTCTTCGTGGGAAAGTAATCAACACGGAAAAAGCTAAATTGCAAGACGTAATGAAAAATGAGGAAATCAGCACGATGATTTATACAATTGGTGCCGGTGTTGGACCAGAATTTGATATTGCAGACTGTAACTACGATAAAATCATCATCATGACCGATGCGGATACCGATGGAGCGCATATTCAAACACTGTTGTTGACTTTCTTTTATCGTTATATGAAACCTCTTTTTGAAGCGGGAAAAGTCTATTTAGCTTTACCACCGTTATACAAGTTATCTAGGGGTATTGGTAAAAAAGAAAAGATTGCTTATGCATGGACAGATGACGAGTTGGTTCAAGTCACAAAAACCTTTGGTAAAAATTATATTTTACAACGCTACAAAGGGCTAGGTGAAATGAACGCAGACCAACTATGGGATACAACGATGAACCCAGAAACGCGCACATTGATCCGAGTGAAAATTGATGATGCTGCTCAAGCTGAAAAACGGGTTTCTGTCTTAATGGGAGATAAAGTAGAACCTAGGCGTAAATGGATCGAATCTCACGTAGAATTTACATTTGAAGAAGGCGGCAGTATTTTAGAAAACAGTCAAATTATGGATCAAATTGAAACAGTAGATGAAGGAAGTGTCGAAGATGGAGAATAGAGCGGATATTCAGGAGTTGACCCTGGAAGAAGTAATGGGAGATCGTTTTGGACGCTATTCAAAATATATTATTCAAGAACGAGCCTTACCAGATATTCGGGATGGTTTAAAACCGGTTCAACGTCGAATCTTATATGCGATGAACGTTGAAGGTAATACGTCAGATAAAGGGTTTAGAAAATCAGCAAAAACTGTTGGGAATGTTATTGGGAATTACCATCCTCACGGAGACAGCAGTGTCTATGAGGCGATGGTCCGATTGAGTCAAGATTGGAAACAGCGAGAAGTCTTGATTGAAATGCACGGGAACAATGGGAGTATGGATGGAGATCCACCGGCAGCTATGCGGTATACTGAAGCGCGTTTATCAAAAATATCTGCTGAACTAGTTAGAGATATTGATAAAGAAACCGTTGATTTTGTTTTAAACTTTGATGATACCGATGAAGAACCAACGGTATTTCCAGCTAGCTACCCTAATTTACTTGTAAATGGAGCTACAGGAATCTCTGCTGGTTACGCAACAGATATCCCTCCTCATAATTTAGGAGAGGTAATTGATGCAACGATTCACTTAATTGAACATCCAAATGCATCTGTAACAGATTTAATGCAGCACATTAAAGGACCTGATTTTCCAACTGGTGCTATTCTACAAGGTGTAGCTGGAATAAAACAAGCTTACGAAACTGGAAAAGGAAAAATTATTGTCCGTTCTAAAACCCGAATCGAAGAAGTTAGAGGCGGTAAGGAACAAATCGTGATCAATGAAATTCCATATGAAGTAAATAAAGCTGTTTTAGTTCGTAAAATGGATGAAATTCGGTTGAATAAAAAAGTTGATGGCATTGCCGAGGTCCGTGATGAATCTGATCGTAATGGACTTCAAATTGTAGTTGAATTAAAAAAAGAAGCTAATGCACATGGGATTTTAAACTACTTATTGAAAAATACTGATTTACAAGTTGCTTACAATTTTAATATGGTTGCAATTGATAAACAAAGACCTAAACAAGCTGGAATCAATAGAATGCTTGAGGCTTATTTAGAACATAAACGAGAAGTGCTTACTAGAAGAACAAATTATAATCTTCGTAAAGCTGAAAGTAGACAACACATCGTTTCAGGTCTAATTAAAGCTTTATCTATTCTAGATCAAGTTATCGATGCTATTCGCAGCAGTAAAGATAAGAAAAATGCAAAAGAAAATTTGATTGAACGTTTTGATTTTACCGAAATTCAAGCTGAAGCTATTGTTTCTTTGCAACTGTATCGATTAACGAATACGGATATCACAGCATTAGAAAATGAGGCTGCTTCTTTAGATAAAGCTATCGCATCATATAACAAAATTTTATCAAGTTCTAAAGAACTAGATAAAGTGATGAAAAAAGAATTAGCGGAAGTAAAGAAAAATTATGCTTCACCTCGACTGACCATTATCCAGGATCAAATCGAAGAATTGAAAATTGATACTGAAGTTCTAATTGCATCTGAAGAAGTTATGGTTTCTGTCACAAAAGAAGGATATATTAAGCGAACCAGTTTGCGTTCATATGGTGCTTCTAAACCTAATGAGATGGGAATTAAAGAAGGCGATTATCCACTCTACATTCAACAGCTGAATACATTGAATCATCTTTTGCTATTTACCAGCAAAGGGAATATCATTTACCGTCCAGTTAATGAAATTTCTGATTTAAGATGGAAGGATATGGGAGAGCATTTATCACAAAATATTGCCTTTTCTGCCGATGAAACAGTTGTGAAAGTTTTTGGTATTACCCAGCAACTGCCTCAAGCTACATTTACTTTTATTACTAAAGAAGGGTATATTAAGCAAACGGCTGTTTCAGAGTACGTTATCGGACGTAACTATAAAAATAAATCATTTTCAGCAATAAAACTTAAAACAAGTACGGATGAACTGTTAAACATTATTTATACAGAAAATCCATTGTTAAAAGATGTCTTCTTAGTCACTCATAGAGGATTTGGCTTGCGTTATTCTTTAGAAGAAGTTCCGGTTGTCGGTTCAAAAGCGGCAGGTGTAAAATCAATCAATCTTAAAGAAGGCGACTACGTTATAAATGGTGTTTTAATAGATGTTGAAGCCACTAAAAAAGAATTAATGATTTTAACACATCGTGGATCGATTAAAAAAATGAACATTCTTGATTTTGAATCATTAGGAAGAGCTAAACGTGGGTTATTACTCTTAAGAGAATTAAAGAAAAATCCTCATCGTATAGCTTTTGCTTTTGAAGCAACTAAAGAAGACCATTTTGTTATTCTAACTTCGAAAGGAAAAGAAATTTCTCTATCTAGTGCGTCCTACGCTATGAGCGATCGTTATTCAAACGGATCATTTATCTTGGATGAAGTGGCAGATGGAACACCTATTGAGATCAAAAAAGATTTATTAACTAAAGAGACAAAATAGAAAAAAGGTGTAGCTTAACAGCTACACCTTTTTTGTCTGTTTTATAATTTAGTAGTACAGTTTGTAAATATGTGAAAATTTGTACAAAAAATAAAAGATAGTAAAAATAAAGGGAATACCTTTAAACGCTTAAAATTAATGTTTATTTATAATAAAACAACATTTTAGTAACTGAAATCAATTGATTTGTTTCCACTTCGTGTTATAATGAGCATGAAGAATCTGTTAGATTAGTTCAACAGATAAAAAGGAGGAAGTTTGACTATGGAACAATGGAAAGGCTTTAAAGGAAGAGTGTGGCAAGAAGAAATCAATGTACGTGACTTTATTCAACAGAATTACAAACCTTATGATGGGACAGATGAATTTTTAGAAGGTCCTACAGAAGCGACTGAATTATTATGGAAACAAGTAATGGAACTGAATACTAAAGAACGTGATGCAGGCGGAGTATTAGATATGGATACTAAAGTTGTTTCTTCTATCACTTCTCATGAAGCCGGTTACTTAAATAAAGAACTAGAACGTATTACAGGATTTCAAACCGATAAACCGTTTAAACGTGGGCTACAACCCTTTGGTGGTATCCGAATGAGTGAACTAGCAGCAGAATCATATGGATATGAAATCGATCCGGAAGTTTCTCATATTTTTAGAGATTACCGTAAAACACATAATCAAGGTGTATTCGATGCTTACACACCTGAAATTCGTGCTGCAAGACGTAGTGGTGTCATTACCGGTTTACCAGATGCTTACGGACGTGGACGTATCATTGGTGACTATAGACGTGTTGCTTTATATGGTGTTGATCGTTTGATTGAAGAAAAGAAGAAAGATTTAGCCAATAAAGGTTACGGTACTATGAGTGAAGACATCATACGCGATCGTGAAGAATTAAATGAGCAGACACGCGCTTTAAACGAATTGAATGAGTTAGGAAGAATTTACGGATTTGATATTTCACGACCAGCTCAAACTGCACAAGAAGCTTTCCAATGGTTGTATCTTGGTTATTTAGCCGCTGTAAAAGAACAAAATGGAGCTGCAATGTCTCTAGGACGTACATCTACATTTTTAGATATCTACATTGAACGTGACCTAGCACAAGGTATTCTTACTGAAGCTGAAGCACAAGAGATCACTGATCATTTTATTATGAAATTGCGTTTAGTAAAATTTGCACGTACTCCAGAATACAATGATTTGTTCTCAGGTGATCCTACATGGGTAACAGAGGCCATTGCCGGAGTAGGTGATGATGGCAGACATTTGGTAACAAAAAATAGTTACCGTTTCTTACACACACTCTCTAACTTAGGTCCTGCTCCAGAACCAAACTTAACAGTATTATGGTCTACAAGACTTCCTGAGAACTTTAAAAAGTTTTGTGCAAAAGCTTCTATTGCGTCAAGTGCGATCCAATATGAAAATGATGACATCATGCGCTTAGAGTGGGGCGATGATTATGGAATTGCTTGTTGTGTTTCAGCTATGCGTATTGGGAAACAAATGCAGTTCTTCGGAGCACGTGCTAACTTAGCCAAAACGCTCTTGTATGCAATCAATGGTGGGGTAGATGAAAAAACAAAAGATCAAGTTGCTCCAAAATACCAACCCATTACTTCAGAGTACTTAGACTATGACGAAGTAATGGAAAAATACGATGTATTATTAGAATGGATTGCTGGATTATATTTAAATACTTTAAATATCATTCACTTTATGCATGATAAATACTCATATGAACGCATTGAAATGGCGTTACATGACAGTGATATTATGAGAACAATGGCTACAGGTATTGCAGGGTTCTCCGTAGCAGTCGACTCATTATCTGCAATCAAACACGCAAAAGTCAAAACGATCCGTGATGAAAATGGCTTGGTAGTCGATTATGAAATCGAAGGCGATTATCCTAAATTCGGGAACAATGATGACCGTGTAGATGATATCGGAATTTGGTTGTTAAAAACATTTATGTCAAAAGTGAAAAAACATCCAGCATATCGTAATGCCGTCCATACTACTTCAATTTTAACGATTACATCCAATGTAGTTTATGGTAAAAAGACAGGTAATACACCAGATGGACGTCGTTCTGGAGAACCATTCGCACCAGGTGCAAATCCAATGCATGGCAGAGATACACATGGAGCTTTAGCAAGTTTAACTTCTGTAGCTAAAATTCCTTATAAATACTCGCTAGATGGCATTTCAAATACGTTCTCTATTATTCCAAAAGCTTTAGGCAAAGAAGACGATATCCAACAAGAAAACTTAGCCAGTCTTTTAGATGGTTATGCTAAAAAAGGCGGTCACCATTTGAATGTTAATGTCTTTAACCGCGAAACATTAGTTGATGCTATGGATCATCCAGAAAATTATCCACAATTAACTATCCGTGTGTCAGGTTATGCAGTTAACTTTATTAAATTAACACGTGAACAACAATTAGATGTGATTAATCGTACCATGCATGATAGCATGTAACGTTTTAAAAAAAAAAGGAGTCATCGACATGACTGAGCCAGCAATTGGGTACGTACATTCAACTGAAAGTTTTGGATCGGTTGATGGACCAGGTATTCGTTTTGTAACCTTTATGCAAGGATGCCGTATGAGGTGCGAGTTTTGCCATAATCCTGATACATGGAACATGGGAGGCGGAACACCTTATACAGCAGATCAATTACTAGAAGAAGCTTTATCCTATAAAGATTATTGGGGCAAAAAGGGTGGTATCACTGTAAGTGGAGGAGAGCCGCTCTTGCATATCGATTTTCTTATTGAGTACTTTAGAAAGGCCAAAGAAGAGGGAATACACACAACTTTAGATACTTGTGGACAACCGTTCACCTACGAAGAACCTTTTTTTAGTCGTTTTGAAGAACTCATGAAGTATACAGATCTCCTTTTATTTGATATCAAACACATTGACAACGAAAAGCATAAACGTTTAACGATGCACGGCAATGAAAATATTTTAAATATGTCTAGTTATTTATCAAAAATAAATAAACCGGTTTGGATCCGTCATGTATTGGTACCTGAGCGTTCAGATGATGATGATGACTTGATCCGTTTAAGTGAATTTATTCAATCTTTGGGAAATGTCTATAAAGTTGAAATATTGCCTTACCATAAACTTGGTGTTTATAAATATGCTGCTTTAAATATTCCTTATAAATTAAAGGATATTGAGCCACCAACACTTGAACGTGTAGAAAATGCGAATCGACTACTACGTGTGCACGAATATACAGGATACAAAACACTATAGAAACTAAGAGAAGAAATAGACTGATGTTTTTCAGTTTCATTTCTTCTTTTTTTCATTTTTTTATGAAAATTAACATAATACTAGCTAAACTCGCTCATTTGAGATAAAATTTTAGTGTTAGTTATAGTTTAAAGGAGAGATAATAATATGAGTAAAGTTTTAGTTTTTGGCCATAAAAATCCAGATACAGATGCGATTACATCTGCCATTTCATTTGCTTACCTGCAAAAACAACTAGGTTTTGAAGCAGAAGCCGTTGCATTAGGAGAAGTAGGCGAGGAGACACAATATGCTTTAGACCACTTTAAAGTTGATGCTCCACGAGTTGTAGAGACAGTTGCAAACGAAACAGATAAAGTGATGTTAGTAGATCATAATGAATTCCAACAAAGCGTAAAAGATATTGCGGATGTGGAAGTTTTATCTGTAGTGGATCATCACCGTATTTCTAATTTCGAAACAGCAAATCCGTTGTATTATCGTGCAGAACCTGTAGGATGTACAAATACGATCATTGCTAAATTATTTAAAGAAAAAGACATCACGATCCCTAAAGAAATTGCTGGATTAATGTTATCTGCCATTGTTTCAGATACGTTACTATTCAAATCACCAACATGTACAGATGAAGATATCTCTATTGCAAAAGAACTTGCAGTTATTGCTGATGTTGACATTGATTCATATGGCTTAGAAATGTTGAAAGCTGGAACAAACTTAAGCGATAAGTCAGCAGCTGAATTATTAGATATGGATGCTAAAAGTTTCCCAATGGCTGATAAAAATGTTCGTATTGCACAAATTAATGTAGTAGATGTGAACGATGTTCTTTCAATCCAATCAGAGTTGGAACAAGAGATGTTAAAGGAAAATCAAGCTAAAAATTATGATCTATTTATTTTAGTTGTAACAAACATCTTAGACAGTGATTCAGTAATCTTAGCATTAGGAAATCCAATCAACGCAGTAGAAGAAGCTTTTAATATTTCTTTAGAAAATAATCGTGCCTTATTAAAAGGTGTTGTTTCTAGAAAGAAACAAGTTGTACCACAATTAACTGAAGCATTAACGAAATAATCATAGAAAGCTATTTCATGACTAAATTAGTTGTGAATTAGCTTTTTTTGTTTTATAAAGAAAAAATCAGACTTAAACGGTCTGTGTATTGAATGAATAAGAACTAAAATTCATTTAAAAGCATTTAACGGACAACGATCAACATAATAATGCTAATTGATCTTAAAAGTGCTCAAAATCGACATGAAAAATCGAGAAATCCTAAATTAGAACTAATTAACTACTTTGTATAATATATATTATGTAAACTAGAAAAAAAGATAAAAATGGCCATTTCTTAAAAGACGTCATTTTTTACTGTTTCCTCTCTTTTTAGTTTTATTTAACTTTTTTCTTTGTATGGTTATTTATGATGAACATTTTTTAGTTATCTATAACATTTTTTATTTTTTTATTTCAACTCAACTAATTTATTTATTATTAATCAGTGTTCAGTTACTTTCGCTAGATTTGAATAATTTTATCTGTTCGTTAGTTTTATTGTTTGTATATTTAAAATTATTATTTTTTTATAATTCAAACAATTATTATTGCTGAACAAAAAAACCAAAATGATTTATCACTTTGGTTTTAATTTAAATTTATTTAACTGAATTGGTTTTATAGATTTATTCGTTATTTTTTCGTTTCGTTATTTTTTTCAATTTGCTTATCCATTTATTTTTCATAGATGATTCCTGTGATTTCGTATTTTCTTGCGGTAAATCTGTTGCTAAATCAAGATCTTTATTGATTTTAGAACCTTTTTTAAGACGTGCTTGGAATTTTTCTTTCATTAAAGCTTCAATATTTTTAAGATCTGGGTATTTCCCGTCTTTTTCTCCTGCAGCTATGATAGCCAACACCTCAATATAGCTCATAGAGAGCGCTGTTGTGATGATTGCTGCTGTTGAACCGCTAATGACTCCTCCGACAACTGTACCGGCTCCAGGTATCATTTTTATCACATTTGAAACGATGTACCTTCCTGCAAATGTAGCTCCACCTGTCCCTCCTATTGCTGCGACGAGGCTTGCAATGGTAGATTTGTCCATTGAAATACCAAAAATAGCTGTGATATGAGCCAATAAGGTTACTTGCATAGGAACAAGAACAGATGCGTCAGAAAATGGTATTGGCAAAAATCCAACACCGAAAGAAGTTGCAATGTATCTTAACGCCCAAGTACGAGCAGCAATAGCTTTTCGTGCTATATCTACTTGTTGGGCGTTATTAAAAGCTTTTTTTGCCTCTTCAGGTATAATTTCGAGACTCATCTCAATTAATTCTTTTAACCCAAATGCTGGAACAGAAAACTCTTCAGTTACTTTAAAATCTTCAGCCATGATAGATATTACGCCATAGATTGGCAGATTAAGTGCTTCGATATACTCTTTAAATAGTTTTGCTGGTTCTCCGATTGATTGAGTTAAAATAATCACTACTGGAATTTTTTCACTCAATTCGCTAATCAATTCAAGCTCTGTAGGTTCTATACGAGATGAATTTGCATTAATACAGTAATAAGCCAAGTGTATTTCTTCTTTTATACCTAATTTTTTATTTTCATTAATCGTTTCAAAAATTTCATTTTTAATGTCATTTTGAACTTCTAGACTTAATTCCAATCCCCTAGTATCATATAAAACCAAAGGTACTCCTTCTTTAGAAATGCGTCTTAAATGTTTTGTAATAGGCCTTCCAATTCCAGTTAAAGCAAGATTTTCTCTAAAAACATTATTAATTAAAGTACTCTTCCCTACCCCAGTCTTCCCAACGACCATTACATTAACAGGGGTCATTTTTTTTAATTCTTCTTCAGTTTTATTTAAAATATCTTGCACCATGTTAAAATTTTTATCTAAATTTTTCATATTACCCCTCCGTCTGTAAAAAAACTATCTTATAACTCTGTATGGTTTATCTTACCATTATCTCCATTCTGAAGAAATAAATACGTGTTTAATCATTTATTCTCTACTAAAAAACCTAACTGCAAAGCTAATTGCAGTTAGGTCCGTTTAAATTTCTTATTGTTTATCATTTTCTTTTAGTTGTTCTACTTTCGTTGGTTGCCATCCTTGATCATCTACCCAGTTCAAGTAAACGCGATACGTTTTTGTTTGGCTGCTATCTGAAACAGTTGCTACTACCTGCTCTGCCCCACCATTTTCAACCCACCATTCAATCATATCTGATTCATTTAAACCTGTTGCAACTGCAGCGGCTTTTTTGATTTCAGCACGATCTTGAGAACCATTGTTAAAGTCTGTTGTATGTTTTCCTTGTTGTTCTGTGGCTACCGGTTCCCAGTCACCTGTGTAAGCTTCTGATACATTATCGTCTGAAGGTTCTGTTTCATCTGTTTCAACCGACTCTGACTCAGATTCTTCACTTTCTTCTGACTCGCTCGATTCACTTTCAGATGATCCTGATTCAGAACTATTTTCAGAACTACTTTCAGAACTTTGAGAGTCACTTTGAATTGATTCGGAACTGTCTTTTATAATCAGGCTAGAACTTTCAGTTGTACTTTCTTGTGGCTCATCTCCCCCACTAAAAAGTGACATGATGATTAGTACGACAACAACCAATGCAGCAATCACAACTGCAAACGTTAATATTTTTACCGTTTTTCTTTCTTTATCATATTTATTTGAACGTGTATTTTTTTTATTGCCTTTAGGATCCTTCATACTTAATTCTCCAATCTTTAAAATGATTTACTTTGTTTTCATTTTTTGAAAACTACTTAAGTAGTATACCATTGAAATGGATTAAATACGTTAAGCTAGCATTACCATTCTGTTTCGTTTTTCATTTTTTTTATTTATTTGTAATAAGGTTAAAATAGTAATTTCATTTGAAAAAGCCAACAAACCATGCTAAACTATACATGAAAAGAGAGATATGCGTCAACATACCCCTCTTTAGAATAGAACCGTTAAAGACGGCAGCTACTATAGAACATAATACAAAAGTAATCGTCCTACTCGCTAAAGCTTAGACGGTTACTTTTTTTTGTTTGACGAGATTTTTAAAACAAGAGTTGCAAAAGCTAATGCAAACATCAGTGCCTCATAAATGCTCATGAGTTTTCCTTTCTAGGGAAAGCCCAAACAAAAAACATCGGCATCACCCCATTTTACAAGAGTTAGCCGCCGCCTTAAACTTTTCTACGCTTTAAATTATATCACATGTGAAAACAAAAAAGAAACGAAGATGAAACGTTTGTTCTTTTTCAATCCCTTTATTGGAAAACGTTCTAATATCTATTATACTAAAAGTGAACGATGACATTTCAACTATAGATTGGAGATAAATAAAATGACTCAAAAAATTCGAATCGGTTTGGTTGGCTACGGCAACATTGGAAGAGGTGTCGAACTAGCAATCAATCAATTTAACGATATGGAGGGTGTTGCGGTCTTTACTAGACGTAATCCTGCAGATGTAGATTCCAACTTGCCTACAGTAAGTATAGACGATATTTTAAACTACAAAGATGCGATTGATGTTTTATTATTATGTGGCGGATCAGCCACTGACTTGCCAGTGCAAGGGCCAGAACTAGCAAAACATTTTTCGACCATTGATAGTTATGATAATCATGGGGAAATTCCAGCATATTTTGAAGCAATAGATCGCGCTGCTAATAGTGGTCAAAATGTTAGCATTATCTCAGTAGGTTGGGATCCAGGTTTGTTTTCGCTTAACCGTGCATTATTTGAAGCTGTCCTACCCGTTGGGCAAACGTATACTTTCTGGGGAAAAGGCCTTAGTCAAGGACATTCAGATGCTATTCGCCGTGTTGTGGGAGTAAATAAAGGAGTTCAATATACGGTCCCTATTGATCAAGCTTTAGATGAAGTCCGTAAAGGCCAAAACCCTGAACTTACAACCCGAGAAAAACATATGCGGATTTGTTACATTGTTTCTGATGAAGGGGCAAATCAAGCAGAGATCGAAAACACAATCAAAACTATGCCAAATTATTTTGAACCTTACGAAACGGTCGTTCATTTTATTGATGAAGAACAATTTGAAAGAGATCATCAGAAAATGCCTCATGGTGGATTTGTTATCCGAACTGGAGAATCTGAGACCGGAAGTAAGCAAAAAGCTGAATTCCAACTTGAATTAGAAAGTAACCCTGAATTTACTTCTTCTATCTTGGTAGCTTACGCCAGAGCTGCTGTTAAGTTTAAACAAGAAGGAAAAACTGGTGCTTTTAGTGTACTGGATGTTCCAATGACTTACTTGTCAGATAAATCTCCTGCAGAATTAAGAAAAGAATTGCTATAATAGAAAAAAACCGTAGAAGAGTTAACCTCTTCTACGGTTTTTTTAAATTTTGCGTACTAAATTTCTTTAAGGGACGCGCTATAATAGGTGCAATAATGGCAGCAGCTATCGCCTCACCTACTCCATTTGTTAAAACAACTGTCCCTAAAACTCCTAACAGGTTTGAATAGTCTACCTCTAACATTGAAGCATAAGTCTCACCATAGATAACATAGATTAAGCCTAGTACCATTACTGTATTTGTTAATGAAGCTAAGATAGAAGAAATAATCATTGCTGTTGAATCTTTAGCTACTCTTTTTTTTAAGACATTATACGTATAACCCGCTACAAAACCAACAAGAATACGTGGAAGGATCGCAATAATGGGATTCCTCCATAAAAAATAATCAAACGGTGAAGCCGGCATTGTAAAGGCTTTGATCATACGAGTAATTCCCCAAACAGAACCAATGATCATCCCATCTTTTGTTCCAAGTGTAATAGATACTACAATAACCGTAATATGAATGATTGTCGGATTTAAAGGAGGAATAGGAATGTACCCTAATAATGGTACGAAATTTTGAATAATAATAATAGCTGTAAGAATACCTAAGATAGCTGTTCTATAAGCATTCCTATTTTTTTGGTACATCTTAACCCTTCTTTCTTTGGAAAAAATCTATATTAAGTTTATCTACTGTTATTTTACATTATTTTGCATGTAATATCATTATAAATCTCTCTAATCCTCAACTCATTTAAAGAATGAGAGATTCCCTATCTGAGTAGGATTAAACTATTGGTTTCTACAGTTAATACTCCTCTTTTATTAAGCAAACAACATCTTTACGCAAACAAAAAGAGAAAAGTCCTCCTGTATTGAGCTTTAAAATTAAGCCTTTGCTTATAATTTTTAAGCATAAATCCAGGAGCTTTTCCCATTTAAATAAAACTATTTTGTGAGTTTTATTTACTTAGCTGGTTGAAATGCTGGCTCTAAATGTCCAATTTTTGATAATTCATCCAAGTAATCGTAAACTTCTTGAGATGTAAAAGCTTCAAGTAACGCTTGAATCTCAGCAGAATCTTGATTGTCTTCACGTGCAATCAATTGTATCGCAAAGGTATAGGCATCATCATCTTCTAATAAGACAGCATCTTCTGTTTTCAATCCAATACTGTCAATGTAAGTTGGGTAGTTAAAAACAAGTTCTACCCCATCTTCATATGCTCCTGTTAAGTTTAGTAAATCAATGTGTGTAAATGTTAAATTCTTAGGATTTTCTGTAATATCTTCTACGGTCGCTTCATGGTTGTCTATTTCAGGATTCAGTGTAATGACTTCGTAGTGATCTAATATAGATAAAGCTCTAGCTTCATTAGAAACATCGCTAGGAATTGCTACCTCAGCTCCATCTTCAAGTTCTTCGATTGAATCGTAAACAGGTGAATAAAATCCTACAACTGGATTATAAATCGTTTGAAGAGCCACTAAATTTCCATCACGTTCAGTATTGAATTTTTCCATAAACGGTTTATGTTGTGCAAAGTTGGCATCTACCTCATCATTAAGTAACGCTTCATTGTACTGGATATTATCGGACACTTCGACTAACTCTACTTTATAGGGTTCAGCGATGACTTCTCCAGCTATTTCAACAATGTCTGTCATTGGTGGCAAATGAGAGGCTACCTTGATGACAATTTCTTCTTGTTCAGCCGATCCATCAGTAGTTGCAACCTCTGATGAACTGCCTGAATCTGAATTACCTGTACCGCATGCTGCTAGAACTAAAGCCAAACTACTTATAAATAAACCTTTTCTTATCATTAAACTCTCTCCTTTTGAAAATAAATTGTGTTACCTCTTATCGATCTTATGCGCAATTTTTAGTCCTAACCATTGCACTAAGACGACAAAAATAATAATAATGATGATTGCTGTATACATAATATCGGTTTCATATCGTTGATAACCATAACGAATCGCAAAATCTCCAATCCCCCCTCCACCGACAACTCCCATAATAGTAGAATAAGAAATAAAACTAACAAAAGCTGTAGTGAACCCAATTAATAACGAACTTCGTGCTTCTACATATAAAAATTTCCATACCAGTTGAGGAATAGTTGCGCCCATAGACTGAGCCGTTTCTATTACACCTTTAGGCACGTCAAGCAGGGACTGCTCAACAAAACGTGCATAAAGTACGATTGCAATAAGCATCATTGGAAATGATGAAGCAATTGGATCTCCTGTTGCACGTCCATAGAAGTGACGAATAGCTGGCTGCATGGCAATCACTAATAATAAAAATGGAAATGAACGGATAATATTGACAAAAATATTGGCTAATTGATAGAGCCAATTGTTTTCCATTGGTTTTCCTTTTGCCGTTAAAAAGAGCAAGGTTCCCAATGGCAGTCCTAAAAGAATAGCCGCAACCATAGAAAAGCCCATCATAATAGCGGTTTCGTAGAGGCTTTCTATCAAATTTGGCGCGTGATCAAGCACGCGCTCAAAATAGATTTTCAACGAATCAGACATTACTTAACACCTCCAATGCCCGTTGGTGATAAGACTTAAATATTTTCTGCTCATTTTTACGGGTTACTTGAATTGTATCAATCAATCGTCCCTTTTCAATCACTGCAGCACGTGTGCATAATTCTTTAATCACTTCTAACTCATGCGTCACGATTACCACAGTCATTCCGAATTCTTGATGAGCCCTTTTTAGCACATCGACGATTTCCTTCGTTGTTCCCTGGTCTAAAGCAGACGTTGGTTCATCACAAAGCAGGATAGTCGGTCGTGTGATCAATGCACGCGCGATACCGACACGCTGCTTTTGTCCACCAGAAAGCTCAGCAGGATAACTGGTGCGTTTATCATCCAATCCAACAAAATCCAATACGGTTTCAATCGGTAAAGTCTGTTTGTAATCATATAGTTCTAAAGGCAACAAGATGTTTTCTTCAACAGTTTTATTGCTGAGTAAATTAAACTGTTGAAAGATCATACTGATTTTTTTTTTATAGAGTCGCAATTCTTTTTTAGATAGTTGCTGAACATCTACATTGTTAACGATTATCTGGCCTTCATCCGGCTGTTCTAAAGCATTAATAAAGCGTAATAACGTTGATTTTCCTGCTCCGCTTTCTCCAATAACACCAAACAGTTCATTTTTTTCAATAGACAAACTAACCTGATCAACGGCTTTGAATGCTCCATTTTGTCCTATGAATCCTTTTGAGACACCTTTTAATTCAATCATTTCAGAAACACCTCCTATTGTTATGAAACTGTTCCTGTTCATTAAGATAGATAACTTGCGCAAGAGTCATTTCATCTCGTTAAACTAGAGAACTTAAGTAGCATTCTGTTCTTTCACACAAAAATTAGTATAGTTTTTTTCAAAAATAGAATCAATAAGAGGTCTAATTTTTTAAATAGCTAAAAAAATAAAATTTAGCAAAGCTTGAAGAATAGGGTTTTGTAGGTCTCGTTTTTCTAAAAGAAGATCCAATAAAAACAACATTGTTTTTATTGGATCTTCTTAAAATAATATGGTGTAATGAACTAATAATACAGTTGCTTTAATAAATTACGTTTAGTGTTTCCCTGTTTTATAAAATCTAGAGTACAAAAAAAACAATAGAAAAAGAAGCATGACATTTGTCAGCTTTCTTTTCTATTGTTTTAGTTTATTCAAATGACGCAATATATTGTTTCATGTACTCAGGAAGATCTGGCGGTCTGCGACTTGAAACGATATGTCCATCTGTAATAGCTGGTGTATCATGCCAAATGGCTCCGGCATTAGTCATATCATCTTTAATTCCAGGAGTACTCGTAACGTTGACTCCATTAAGAATTCCAGCTGAGATCAGTACCCAACCAGCGTGGCAGATTTGTCCGATAGGTTTCTTTTGTTGATCAAAATATTGAACGAATTCAATAACTTCTGGAAAACGTCTTAATTTATCCGGTGACCATCCTCCAGGAACTAAAATACCATCGTAGTTTTCTTTAATGATTTCTTCAAAACTATAATCAGACGTTACCGGCACCCCGTATTTTCCATGATAAATGGTATCTTTCTTCTCTCCTACTAAATGTACAATAGCTCCAGCTTCTCTTAAACGAAGGACAGGATACCACAATTCTAAATCTTCAAAATCATCACTAACTAAAGCGATAATCTTTTTATTTTCTACAGACATCTCTTAACTCCTCCTCAACAATTCAATATATGACTAACACTAGTTTATCAATTCCTCTAAAGGAGTGCAAATCTTGGGTAACTTAAATCTGATCTTCAATAAATTCTTCCATTAACTCACGAACGGGTTCGCTTCCATAATCGTTGATAAAATCTTCTAAAATACCCAAAAAAATACTTCCTTTTTTAGCGGTTCCTTCACTTTCATCTTCAAAAAAACGAATAAAATAATTTTGATAATTTTTGTATCCATCTACAAATCCTAAACTTTTTATAAATCGATTTTCTTCTACTTCGGCTTCTAAATGAATATCTTGCTCTTTCAACTCTTCACTCTGACTAATGATAAGTTCTATCAATTCTTCTTTCGTTAAACCGTTAAGTGTTTTTGGATCCATGTATTCGTCTCCTTTGGTTTCATAATTCATTCATAATTGTAACTGGTTTTGAGTGAATTGCAAAAATCTTCTACTTTTCTACTTGGAAAGATTGAATGCTTCGATTGACCCTGCCCATTAAAACAAGTAAGAGTTGTTTTTCATCATCAGGCCAACTTTTAAAAATAGTACTGTATGCTTTCTCAAGTTCAAATGAAACCATTAAAAGCAATTGTCGTGCTTCAGAAGTTACTGAGAGTTGGCTAACTCTTTTGTCAATTCCTTGTTCCTTTAAAATAAATCCGTTTTTTTCTAATGCTTTAATTTGACGACTTAACGTTGATTTATCTAATTCAGAATGGCTAGCCAATTCATTTAAGGTTATTTTTTCATCTTTTATAAAAGACATAATCAAGAATCCTGATTTAGTTATCTTATGTTTAGCAAGTAATTGTTTTTCTAATTTAGCATAATTTTGACTAAATTCCAGGAAACGTTGAATCAACGAATGTATTGGTATTTCAGGATGATTATTCACGTAAACGCTCCTATCTAAGGTCAATTGTATCATACAACTAATATATGTGTATTATACAACTATCGATTAAAATTGTACACTAAAACAAAATAGTCCATGACAAATGTCCTGAACTATTTGTTAGCATTATATTTTTTAGTATTGTCACTTGTTTAACGACTTAATAAAAGTTCATCAGATAATTGACTGCTAGAGTCTGTGGCTGTTTGAAACAGAACCAGTACATCTGGAACTGTTAAGTTCTTCTTATCGTCTCCAGATAAATCAACAATCACTTTTCCACCATCGAGCATGATCAATCGATTTCCATATTTTAACGCATCGTTCATATTATGTGTGACCATCAGAGCTGTCAATTCTTCTTGTTCAATTCGTGTCTTAGTCAGTTCTAAAACGACTTTTGCTGTTTTGGGATCTAACGCTGCTGTATGCTCATCTAATAATAAAAGTTCTGGTTTATTCATCGTTGCCATTAACAGTGCAATAGATTGACGCTGACCACCAGACAGTAATCCCATTTCGCTATCCAAACGATTTTCTAAACCTAAGCCTAATTCAGCTAAAACCTTTTTAAAGTACTCACGCTCCTTATCCGATGTTCCTTTTCGAAGAGAGCGTTTCTTTCCTCTACGATAGGCAATAGCTAAATTTTCACCTACAGTCATTCGAGGAGCTGTTCCCATAACTGGATCTTGAAAGACCCTACCAATTGATCCCGCACGTTTTTCTTCTTTCAAAGGAGTTAAATCTTTCTCTCCCAACAGGATAGAACCTTTATCAATCATAAAATTGCCAGCAATGCTGTTTAGCAATGTCGATTTCCCAGCTCCGTTTCCACCAATAATCGTAATGAAATCACCTTTTTTAACTTCTAAGTTTAAATCATTTAATACGGTATTTTGATTTGGCGTTCCTTTATTGAATTGTTTTGTTAGTCCCTTTAATGATAAAACTGGTGTATTAGTAGTCATCTTACAACAACTCCTTTTTTTGGAAGAAATTTAAATTATATTTTGTACGTAAACTTGGTAATGCTAGACAGAAAGCTAAAATGATTGCTGAAATAAGTTTCAAATCATTGGGCTGTAATCCGACCAGTAAGACGAACATGATGATAAAACGATAAATGATCGCTCCTAAAATGACACAAATTAGACGGTTAACAAAAGATAAGTTTCCAAAAATTACTTCACCAATAATAACTGAAGCTAGACCGATAACGATAGTTCCGATACCCATACTGATATCAGCATAGCCATTGTCTTGAGCAATCAGAGCTCCTGCAGCGGAAATTAGTCCATTTGAAAGCATAAGTCCGAGTATTTTAGTTTGATTGGTAGAAATTCCCAATGAACGTGCCATTTTTTCATTATCACCAGTTGCAATAACAGCTTGACCTAATTCTGTTTTGAAAAACAAGACCAACAATGTAATCACGATACAAACAAGGATGATCCCTAAGAAAATCGTATCAAATTGGCTAGGTAGATTAAATTTAGTAAAGAAATCAGTTAATCTAGCCTTTCCAAGTAAACTCAAGTTAGCTCGTTGCATAATACGCAAATTAATAGAATATAAGCCAGTCATCGTTAATATTCCTGCTAATAATCCAGGAATATGAGCTTTTGTAATGAGAAACCCGGTAACTGCACCAGCCAAAGCTCCTATAATGAAGGCAATAGCGGTTGCAGTTAAAGGATGAACGCCTGAAATAATAAGTTGAGCACATACTGCAGCTCCTAAAGGAAAGGAACCCTCTGCTGTCATATCTGGTAAATTTAAAATACGATAAGTAATGAATATGCCTAAAGCCATCATACCCCACAATAATCCTTGTGCTGTTGCTGTAACAATTAAATCCATTTGATTTCCCCCATTCTAGTTAATTAAGCTATTTTTTTGCTTTTTCTAATAGCTGAGTTGGAATAGTAATACCAAGTTGTTCAGCTTTTTCTTCATTGATAATGATAGTCCCTTGATCGAGATAGCGAATAGGAGTAGTTGAAGGATCTGCATCACCATTTAAAATAGCTACTACCATTTCACCTGTCAAACGACCTAATTCGTATTGATCTAATCCAACAGTTGCTAAGCCGCCTTCTTCTACCATAGTATCTACAGCTGGAAAAACTGGAATCAGATTTGAATCTGCAGCGGATACTAATGTATTCATTGCACTAGCTATCGTATTATCGGTAGGAACCCATATAGCGTCAACTTGTGCAGCTAAAGTAGATGCTACCTGAGCAACATCGTTCGTTGAAGAAACCGTCATGACTTGAGTATCTAATCCCATTTCTTCAGCAATCTCAATGGCTTGTTCAGCTTGTACAATTGAATTGTCTTCACTTGATGAATATAAAATCCCGATTTTTTGAGCTTCAGGTAGAACTTCCTTGATTAAAGAAAATTGTTCCTTAATGGGTGTTAAGTCACTCACCCCTGTAATATTCCCGCCAGGAGCTTCATTGCTTTTAACTAATCCAGAGCCCTCAGGATCCGTAACAGCACCTAACACGATAGGAATATCTTGAGAGCTGTTCGCTAATGCTTGAGCCGAAGGAGTTGCTATACCGACCATCACATCAGCTCCTCTACTAACAAATCGAGTACTCATCGAATTTAAGTTGCTTTGGTCACCTTGAGCATTTTGAAAATCTAATGTCATTGTTTCTCCGTCAATATAACCCGCATCGTTTAACTCATCTACAATTCCTTTATAAATGAGGTCAAGAGCTGGATGACTTGTCAGTTGTAGAATACCGACCATAGGTTTTTCCTCTTTTGTAACTGTTTCAGTTTTAGTAGTAAAAAAAGCAACCGTTAAAAGTGCTACTAAACAAATAATGAAGCCAATCATTTTTTTCATATCCTTCATCCTCCAATAATGATTACGTTTTATTAAGCCTTACCAACAAAATCGCCATCGTTTCTTTTCCATCGTACACGCTCCAATAATCAAAATAAAAAAACAGCTTCCACAAATGATTCGTGGAAGCTGTTTTTTGCAAAACAAAATCCACATAGAAATAGAATTAAATATTCTCTCTATGTGGATCGGAAGTCTAGACTGTCTTCAAATAAACCAACATAGATACATACATTCAGTACACTGAAGGTTGCATCTATGAGCGTTCTCATGGATCAACCTATCTATCTTGGCTTTGCCAACTGCTATTCAATTGTCCAATATAAGATAAGTTATTTAGCATCCTGAGAACTCCTTTGCTGTTTTTCTATTACAATAATCTTACTAGTTGTGTTGTGACGTGTCAAGTAATAAAATGAGAAATACACGAACAATTAACAATCTGATAAGTAAATCGGTCTGCCTGATCTGGGTTGTAGTGGTCTATTTGTTTTCCCGACATTTCGCTTAAATGCTTGAAGTAAACCTTGTCTCATATAAGTTTGGTGTCGGAATACGATCCACTCTACCGGACCTGAAGTTGGAGGTGTAGTTAATGATCCAGTATAATGATAAAACTGTTTTTTTTCTGGCAATAGACGGCTCAATTCGATTGGAACAGTCAAACCTCTCTCCGCGATACGCGGATGTAAAGCTCTCTCATCTATTGCTGCTAATACAGTATTCATCGGGCGTTCTGAAGGCAATACAGTGACTCCTACAACTAAAAGTTCATTTTTTGCAGAACGGTGTACCAAATGAAATTCTAATGGAAAAGATTCTTGGTTAATTTCATGCTCACTCGGCAAATGAAAATGCAGATCTTCTAAAAAATATTTTTTATGATTAAAGGTAACAAAGTTTACTTTTTCATTTGTTTTTGGTGATAAATGAACGGTATGGTTAAAAAACGATGATTCAAATAACGTTCTATTGTAATCAAATCTCAGCGAATGCTGTGAGATAGTTAAGTTTTCTTGATCATCATCTAATGCGATTGGCGATTGTAAACTTTCTGTTTCTGCTTGATAAAAGGCCGAACAAATGGTTTTCCAATTGTCTGGACCTCTATCTCCTTGGTAATACCATTCCATTTGTTTCCCTCCTAGAGTTTCCAATACATATTGTATCTTTTTTTATTCTTATTATGCAACTATTTGTATCCGACTTTCTACTATCCATTTTTAATAAAAAAATGGTATACTGATAAATACAGCACGATTAAGGCTGATTTAGTTAAAAAGTTAAATAGAATCGATTCAACTAATCGATCATGAAAGAAGGGAAACACATGTCATTTGATGGTATTTTTACTCATGCGATGGTAAATGAATTAAGCGAAGCATTAAAAAATGGACGAGTGTCAAAAATCCATCAACCTTATCCAAATGAAATAGTTGTTGTTATGCGAGCAAATGGGAAAAACCACAAACTACTCCTATCCGCTCACCCAAGCTATGCACGTATTCAACTAACAGAGATTCCTTATGAAAATCCTAGCTCTCCTCCAAATTTTTGTATGATTATGAGGAAACATCTTGAAGGAGCTATTTTAGAAGATATTCAACAAGTAGGAAATGACCGCGTTATTCATTTTAGGTTTAAGAGCCGTGATGAAATTGGTGATGTTCAAAATGTTATCTTGATTGTAGAATTGATGGGCCGACACAGTAACATTCTTCTGATCGAGCAAGATACACAGCGTATTTTAGATACAATCAAACATGTACCTACGAGTCAAAATTCATTCCGTTTTATTATGCCTGGTGCTACTTACCAATCTCCACCTCACCAAGACAAACTGAATCCCTTTGAAACAAGCAGTTCTGAATTAACTGAATTAATAACAGCTTTTGAAGATCCAGATTTGCCTTACGAAAAAAGATTGCAGCAAATTTATCAAGGGATCGGTGCGGATACGGCAAAAGAACTCTTTTACCGTAGTGAAAATAATGTAGAAAACTTATCGGTCTTATTTGATTCATTTATGGATACTGTGCGCAGTGGAAATATCTCTCCGACCTTAACGCAGGGTTCTAAAAAAGAATTTTTCACCCCGCTTCCTTATCTAAGCATCGAAGGAGAACATGTAGGTTATCCTTCTTTAAGCAAACTGCTTGATAAGTACTACGAGAGTAAAGCCGACAGAGATCGTGTTCAGCAGCAAGGATCAGATTTAATTCATTTGATTCAAGTCGAACTTCAACGAAATAAGAAAAAAATGAAAAAACTTCAAAAGACGCTTGATGAAACTGAATTAGCCGATGAATACAGAGTCCAAGGTGAATTGTTAACCGCTTATCTCTATAAAATGACCAAAGGACAAAAAGAAGTTACGTTAACCAATTTTTATGATAATGAAAAACCTATGACGATTTCTCTTGATCCTAGAAAAACACCTTCTCAAAATGCCCAAAAGTACTTTTCAAAATACCAAAAATTAAAAAATGCCATTGCCTATGTCAATGAGCAAATGCGCTTAACTAAAGAAGAAATCGATTATTTGGAGTCTGTCTCAACACAACTAGAATTAGCTACTCCAAAAGATATCGCTGAGATTAAAGAAGAATTGATACAACAAGGCTATATGAAGAAAAAGAAATCTAAGAAAAAACAAAAACAAGCTAAATTAAGTCAACCAGATCTTTATCGTTCTTCCGATGGCACACCAATTTTAGTAGGGAAAAACAATTTGCAAAATGATCAATTAACACTTAAAACTGCTCGAAAATCAGATATTTGGCTGCACACCAAAAACATTCCAGGTTCACATGTGATCATTCAGTCTGCTGATCCTAGTGAAGAAACAATTTTAGAAGCGGCTAATATTGCTGCCTACTTCTCAAAATCACAGTTATCTGCATCTGTTCCGGTAGATTATGTCGACGTAAAAAAAATTCGAAAACCGAATGGAGCAAAACCTGGATTTGTGATCTATGAGGGTCAACGTACAGTCTATGTTACCCCAGATAAAGAGTTAGTTCATCGCTTAAAAGAATGATTCTTACACTTATTTTTAAACTTAAAAGTAACGCATCCCTACTGTAATACTATGGATGCGTTACTTTTTTAGTTGATCGACCAATTCACTGGATCTTTTTTCCATTCTTGTAGCAATGCTATCTCATACTCTTTAATTATTCCTCTTTCAAATGCTGTTTCAATCAAAGCAGAATAATGAGTTAATGTAACTAATGGAAGCTTGTTTTTTTCGAAATTTTCTATTCCTTGCGGCAGCTCATAATTAAAGATGGCTGCTACACCTAAAATATTTGCTCCTTCACTAGCTGCTGCCTGCGCAGCTTCAATGACACTTCCGCCTGTAGAAATCAAATCTTCGATTACAACCATTTTTTGATTATCCGCTATTCGACCTTCGATTTGATTCCCTTTACCATGATCTTTTGCCTTGCTCCGAATGTATACCATAGGCAGGTCAAGCAATTCTGCTACCCATGCAGCATGTGGAATGCCTGCAGTAGCTGTTCCAGCAATAACTTCTACATCTGGATAATGGGTAGTAATCATTTTAGCTAACCCTTGTGCTATTTCTCGTCTTACGGATGGATAACTCATCGTAATGCGATTGTCACAGTATATCGGACTTTTTATTCCACTGGCCCAAGTAAAAGGAATTGTTGGATTTAAGCTTACTGCGCCAATCGATAGTAGTTGTTCAGCAATTCGTTTTTCACTAGTCATGCTCATTATTGCCTCCTTGCCATTGTTCTTTTATTGTATGATAGGCAGCCACTGGGTCCTCTGCTTGTGTAATAGGACGGCCAACAACAATCATAGATGAACCATTTTCTCTAGCACTCGACGGCGTAGCAATTCTTTTTTGATCGCCAACAGTTGATCCTGCTGAGCGTATACCAGGTGTAACACATAAAAATTCTTTTCCAGTAGATTCCTTGATACTTTTTGCCTCTAGAGCTGAACAAACAACACCGTCTAAACCAGCTGACTGAGTTAATTTAGCGTAATGAAGAACACTTTCCATTAAGGATACAGGAATCAACTGGTCTTGCTGCATCATGGTTTGTGTTGTAGATGTCAATTGAGTGACCGCAATCAATTTAGGCGGTTGAGCGCTTGTTGGAGTACCTGAAAGTAATCCCTCCATTGCAGCTTCCATCATGGATTTACCGCCAGCAGCATGAACATTGATCATATCAACGCCCATGGCTGCTATTCCCTTCATTGACCGTTGAACAGTGTTCGGGATATCGTGCAGTTTTAGATCTAAAAAAACATCATGCCCTAATTGTTTAAGATCCGTCACAATTTCAGGACCATTTTGGTAAAACAGTTCCATACCAACTTTAATAAATAACGGTTCATCCTTAAACTGGTCTAAGAAATGAGTTACTTGAGATAACGTTGAGAAATCTAAGGCAATGATAGGTCTACTTTTCATCTCTTTGACCCTCCTTTACTTCTTTCACTAGCGATTCAATCGACTCAATACCGAGTTCATCCATTCGTTTAGGTAAAGCTTCAATCAATTCTTTGCAAATCATAGGATTAGCATAATTAGCTGTACCAATTGCAACTGCGCTAGCGCCGGCCATGAACATCTCCAACACATCATCCACGGTTGAAATACCGCCCACTCCAATAATCGGTATGGAGACTGCACGAGAGACTTGATAGACCATCCGGATAGCGATCGGCTTGACAGCTGGACCGGAAAGGCCACCTGTTTTATTTGCTAAGATTGGTCTTTTGGTCTCAACATCAATACTCATTCCCAATAAGGTGTTAATCATGCTGATACCGTCTGCCTCACCTTTTTCAGCAGCTTGAGCGATTTCGACAATATTGGTTACATTTGGGGTTAGTTTAATATAAATCGGAACCGTGGAAACAGCTTTTACTGCTTTTGTGATGTCGTACACTGATTCAGGTTTAGAACCAAACGTTAACCCGCCTTCTTTGACATTGGGGCAGGATACATTGATTTCAAGTGCACGAACGGTTGGTGATTGACATAATTTTTTTGTAACTTCAATATATTCTTCAACTGTTTTACCGGCAACACTAGCAATGATGGGTGTATCAAATTTAGCTAACAACGGTAATTTCTCAGCTACGATCACGTCCACTCCGGGGTTTTTTAATCCTACCGCATTTAAAACGCCATTTTCCAAGTGATGATAACGGGGATTCGCATTTCCTTCTCGTGCATCAATTGTCGTTGACTTAATAATAATGGCTCCTAATACAGTGTAGTCATATTGATCCAAATAGAGTTCACCAAACCCAAATGTTCCACTGGCTGGCATAATAGGATTTTTCAAATCTAACCCTGGTAATTTTACTGCTAAGCGATTCATTTTCTAACCCCCGTTTAATTCTTTTTTATCTTTAGTCGAAAAAATCCTTGTTTTATAGTGGGCTGGTCATAAAATTACGCGACTCAAGCACATTAAGAATAGCCGATACTGTATCGAGTGACGTTAGCAAAGGAATGCCTTGTTCAATGGCCGTTTTCCGAATGATTTCTCCATCGTTGACCACTCCAATTCCGGTAGTCATCGTATTGATTACTACTTGAATGGCGTTTCCTTGAATGAGGTCCAAGACTGTTTCATCGGTATCTTGCTGTAGTTTAGCCACGATTTGAACCGGCAAGTGGTGCTCGGCAAAAAACTGTCCTGTTCCTTCAGTTGTCACGATTGTATAGCCAATGTCATAAAATCGCTTAGCTAGAATTAAGGACTCTTCTTTGTCTTCATCGGAAATCGTAAACAATACTGTTCCGTGATCATGCAAATGCATGTAGCTTCCTTCAAAGGCTTTATAAAGTGCCTTCTCCATCGTTGTATCACTTCCCATGACTTCTCCTGTAGATTTCATCTCTGGTCCTAATAAAGCATCTACTTTTTGCAGTTTCGTAAACGAGAACACTGGAGCTTTTACGTGAATCAAAGCCGACTCTTTATATAACCCATCCTTGTAACCTTGTGCCTTAAGAGATTGGCCTAAAATTGCTTTAGTTGCGACTTGAGCCATTGGAATCCCTGTAACTTTACTTAAAAATGGCACAGTCCGACTTGCCCGAGGGTTAACTTCTATCACGTAAACCGTGTTGTCATGAAGGACAAATTGAACGTTCATCATACCGATACAATTCAAACCAAGCGCCAAACGAGTGGTGTAATCCACAATTGTATCTTGGATTTCTTTTGATAAGGATTGAGGTGGATAGACCGCCATCGAATCCCCAGAATGGACGCCTGAACGTTCGATGTGTTCCATGATCCCAGGGATAAGAACGGTTTCCCCATCGCAGATAGCATCTACTTCAACTTCTTTTCCTACTAAGTAACGATCGATTAATACAGGATGTTCTGGAGAAGCCTTTACCGCATTTCGCATGTAATTTTCTAAATCTGGCTGAGTATCGACAATTTGCATGCCCCGGCCACCTAAAACGTAACTCGGACGAACTAAAACGGGATATCCAATCCGATCCGCAATGACTACGGCTTTACTTTCGGTTGTAGCCGTATCCCCTAAAGGTTGAGGTACCTGTAGTTCATTCAGTGCTTGTTCAAATAGATTTCTGTTTTCTGCGCGATCTAAATCTTCTACACTCGTTCCTAATAATGTAATCCCCATTTTCGTTAGAGGTTCTGCCAGATTAATAGCTGTTTGCCCTCCGAACTGAACAATAACTCCTATCGGCTGCTCTAGGCGAATGACATGCATGACGTCTTCTAGTGTCAAAGGTTCAAAATAAAGTTTGTCTGAAATGGAGAAGTCCGTTGAAACGGTTTCCGGATTGCTATTCATAATAATCGCTTCATATCCTGCTTGTTGGATGGCTTTAACAGAATGGACCGTAGCATAATCAAACTCCACTCCTTGTCCGATTCGAATGGGACCTGATCCTAGTACTAAGACAGATTTTTTATCTGAGACAATGCTCTCGTTTTCTTCTTCATACGTACTATAAAAATAAGGCGTATTGGAATCGAACTCTGCAGCACAAGTATCGACTGTTTTATAAACAGGGACGATATCGTTTTCGTAACGCAACTCCATAACCTCACGCTCATCTGTTTTCCATAACTTTGCAATAGCGTTATCTGAGAAGCCGTACTCTTTTGCCGTAGTCAGTACATCAATAGCCTGTACATTTTCTTTTAGTTCATCTTCCAACTCCACAATATGAAGCATTTTATCTAAGAAAAACAAATCGATTTTGGTTAAATTAGCCAAGTCTTCAATCGTGTACCCACGTCGTATGCCTTCTGCTAAATAGAATAAACGATCATCTTCAGCTTTAATGATTTTTTCAATCAATACTTCATCCGTTGCTAGTGATGCTTCTTCTAACAAGATATGAGAGACGCCTATTTCAAGTGAACGAACCGCTTTTAATAAGGCTTCTTCAATTGTCCGACCGATTGCCATAACTTCTCCTGTAGCCTTCATTTGCGTTCCTAATCTTCGGTCACCTTGTTCAAACTTATCAAATGGCCAACGCGGAATTTTTGCGACGACATAATCTAAAGCCGGCTCGAATTCAGCATACGTTGTTCCGGTCACTGGGTTTTTCATTTCATCCAACGTTAAACCAACAGCGATTTTTGCGGCTAGCTTAGCAATTGGGTAGCCTGTTGCTTTACTTGCTAAAGCTGAGGAACGACTGACACGTGGATTTACTTCAATGATGTAGTAGTTGAAGCTATCTGGATCGAGTGCTAGTTGGACATTGCACCCTCCTTCAATACCTAAAGCGCGAATGATTTTTAATGAAGAGTCGCGCAACATTTGGTGTTCTTTATCGGTTAAGGTCTGCGTCGGAGCAAAAACGATGGAGTCTCCTGTATGTATTCCAACAGGGTCAAAGTTTTCCATGTTACAGACAACAATCGCATTGTCATTTTTGTCCCGCATCACTTCGTACTCGATTTCTTTGTATCCCGCAATACTGATCTCGACAAGACATTGGTTGACTGGCGATAATTTCAATCCATTTTTAACGATTTCCTTCAACTCTTCCTCGTTATCACAAATTCCTCCACCAGTTCCTCCCATTGTAAACGCAGGGCGAACGATTAAGGGGAAGCCAATTTGTTCAGCGAACGTCAATGCTTCTGCAACGGTATGAACGATCTCACTTTCAGGAACGGGTTCATTCAGTTCTTTCATCAATGTCCGAAACAGATCTCTGTCCTCAGCTTGATCGATTGCACTTAATTTTGTTCCCAGCAATTCGATGCCCAACTCTTCTAGTATGCCAGAATTGGATAATTCCATCGCCATATTCAGTCCTGTTTGACCACCTAATGTGGGTAAAATGGCATCTGGACGTTCCTTACGCAGGATTTGTGAAACAAATTCTAACGTAAGGGGTTCAATGTACACTTTGTCGGCAATTTCTTTATCCGTCATAATGGTTGCTGGATTTGAGTTGACCAATACGACTTCATAACCTTCTTCTTTTAATGCTAGACACGCTTGAGTACCTGCGTAATCAAATTCAGCTGCTTGACCAATAACGATCGGTCCTGATCCAATAACCATGATTTTAGTTAAGTCTATCCGTTTAGGCATTCTTTTTTGTCTCCTTCCAAGCATCCATTAATTCCATAAATTGATCAAATAAGTGAGCTGCATCATGTGGCCCAGGTGCTGCATCTGGATGATACTGGACACTGAAAACTGGATGATAGCGGTGCTTGACCCCTTCGACTGTTCCGTCATTCAATTCGATATGTGTCACAAGCAGTTTTTCTTTATCAATCGAAGCTGCATCAACGGCATAGCCATGATTTTGTGACGTGAAATCAATTCTTCCTGTTGCGATTTCTTTCACCGGATGATTAAATCCGCGGTGACCAAACTTCATTTTGAATGTACTGGCTCCATTTGCTAAAGCAATCAATTGGTGACCTAAACAAATTCCAAATACTGGGAATTTTTCTTGGATTTCTTGGATCATGGTCAATACTTGTGGCAACGATGTAGGATCTCCTGGTCCATTGGTCAACATGACCCCATCTGGTTGTAGACTCAATATGGTTTCAGCACTTGTATTGTATGGCAAAACTGTCACGTGACAGTCCCGTTGATTTAATTCGTTCAAGATACTGTGCTTCAGTCCAAAATCAATGACAACGACGTTTTTTCCCTTTCCAGGGCTCACATAAGAACGAGTCGTAGAGACTTGGGCAACCTGATTAGAAGGCAGCACAGTGGCTTTTAATTGATCAAAAGCATGCTTAAGATCATCTTCTGCATCAATGATCATTCCACGCATGGTGCCATGTTCACGGATGATCCGTGTTAGCTTTCTTGTATCGACACCGGCTAAACCAGGGATTTTTTTATTTTTTAAAAATTCATCTAAACTCATTTGACTTCTCCAGTTGGAAGGAACGCGGGCAAATTCTTTTACGATGACCGCTTTTGTTGTGGGATCAATCGATTCATAATCGTCACGATTGATTCCTGCATTTCCAATCAATGGATAGGTGAAAACCAACATTTGACCATTGTATGACTGATCCGTGATTGATTCTTGATAACCGGTCATTCCGGTTGAAAAAACGACTTCCCCAGTTGCGTCACTTGCCGCCCCAAATCCTTTTCCTTTAAAAATACTTCCATCTTCTAGCAGCAATAATCGATTCATTGTACGAATCCCTCCTGATAAACTAATTTCCCATCAACGAATGTCATTGTGGTCGTCCCTTTAACAGACCATCCTATAAAGGGTGTGTTTGTGGCCAAAGAAAGAAAGTCTTCGGCTAATATCTCTTTAGGCGTTGAGAGATCGAAAAAGGCTAAATCAGCTTTTTGACCGACTTCAATCGTTCCACCGTCTAAATGAAAGAGCTTTGCTGGTTTATAGGCCATCCAATCAATCAATTGAGCAAGGGATACAATACCTTTTCCTACTAGGTGTGTGTAGAGTAAGGAAAAAGCTGTTTCACTGCCTACGATTCCAAAAGGCGAATCCACCATTCCACCAGCTTTTTCTTCTTTGCAATGTGGGGCATGGTCAGTTGCGATGATATCGATTGTGCCATCCAACAAACCATCGATTAAGGATTGGCGGTCTTCTTTCCCTCTCAAGGGAGGATTCATTTTATAGATACTGGTATCATTTGGAATGTCATCTTCTGTCAATAATAAATGATGGGGTGCAACTTCAGCAGTCACATGGATACCCGCACGTTTTGCATCACGGATGACTCTTACGCTTTCCTTCGTTGAGACATGACAGACATGGTAATGAGCGCCAGTTGCTTCACTGAGCAAAACATCACGTGCAATTTGACTTGCTTCAGCCACATTCAAAATCCCCGGCAGTCCTAATGTTTTATTGCGTGTTCCTTCATGCATGACACCTCCAAATAATAAGGAATCATCTTCTGTATGCGCTACGATAATGGTGTTGTTTTTTGCGGCTTCTTTCATAGCTAAATACATCGTACCTGCTGTCTGAACTCCTACTCCATCATTGGTAAAAGCAAATGCTCCAGCTTCTAACAACTCTTTTTGGTTGGTTAAGGTTTCACTCCGTAGCCCCATTGTGATTGGCGCATACTGTTTGACCTTTACCACAGCATCTCGAGCAATCTTTGCTTGAAGAGTGTGCATTTTCTCAGCTGTATCCGGTTCTGGTTGAACATTGGGCATAGCGCAAACGGTTGTGAATCCGCCACGTGCGGCTGCCATCGTTCCAGTCTTAATGGTTTCTTTATACGAAAACCCTGGTTCTCTTAAATGAACATGGACATCAATCAAGCCCGGAGCAACGAATGCTCCGCGTGCATCGATAACCTTATCCGTCTCTTGGATAAGCGAGGTTAAATCTGATCCAATAGCTTGGATCAGTTCTCCATCGATTAATAGTTCAATGGGCTGATAGTCTTCATTTTTGGTTAACATCACGGCATTTTTAATCCAAATCGTCATGGCTTCATCTCCTGAGGTAAATTTATAAAGGTGTTTTGCTGTTCGCTCTTCCAGCTATGATGGCTTCTAAAATCGCCATTCTTGCGTAAACGCCATTCGACATTTGAGTTACGATTCGTGATCGCTCACACTCGACCAGTGAGCTTTGTAACTCCACATCACGGTTGACTGGTGCAGGATGCATCAAAATTGCGGAAGGCTTCATATTCTTTTCGCGTAATTCGTTAATGCCATATTGATCTAGATAGCTGGCGATCAATACATCATTATAAGATTCATGGCGTTCATGCTGTACACGTAAGAGCATGATCACGTCGGCTTCACAAACAAGGTCATCCACTGTCGCGTATTGCCCGTACTCTTTAAAAGAATCATCTATCCATTCAGTCGGACCAGAGAAGAAAACCTCTGCACCTAGTCGTTTTAACATGTGCATATTTGATTTAGCGACTCTAGAATGCTTTAAATCTCCAATGATAGCAATCTTTAAGCCATCAAAATGGCCGTATTCTTCGTAAATGGTCATTAAATCCAGTAAACATTGGCTGGGGTGTTGTCCTGTTCCGTCTCCACCATTAATGATGGAGCATTTAATGGATGGGCTATTGATCAGTTCCGTATAAAAAGCTTCTTTACTGTCACGAATAACGGCAATTTCCGTTCCAAGTGCTGACATAGTTAATACCGTGTCGTAAAGGCTCTCTCCTTTTTTGATGCTGCTTGTTGAAGGTTCAAAGTCAATGATTTCGATGCCCAATTTTTTTTCAGCCATTTCAAAACTTTTGTGTGTGCGCGTACTGTTCTCAAAGAATAAATTCACCGCGTAAAGTGGCTCTAATACTTGAGCAGAGATGATCCCTTTTTTAAATTGCGACGCCCGATGGATCAACGTTAGAACCTCTTCATTTGTTAGATCTTCTACTGAGACAAAATGGTCTAAAGAAATTGTTGCAGAAATTTTTTCCATTGTCTTTTCCTCCTTATCATTTTTAAAGTCTAGTGGAGTAGAAATTTGTATAAAAAAAGAACCTAAAGTTTTGTGAAGAACTTTAGGTTCTAGAATAATTCCCCTTCTGCTTGTACAGCACTTCCAGTATGGAATCAGGGTATAATTATAGTAGTGACCTTATTAGTCTCACGGGACTAATTTAAAGTTTCACTTAGCTTTATTTAGTTATTTTTTGGATGAGCACATGATCTTCGCCATCCAGTTCTTGAACGCCAACTTTAATTTGTTCTTCTAAGGAAGTTGGAATATTTTTCCCAACAAAATCGGCACGAATCGGCAATTCTCTGTGCCCTCTATCAACTAATACAGCCACAGAGATTTTACTCGGGCGACCGATGTCCATCAGTGCATCTAGCGCAGCCCGAATTGTCCGTCCAGTAAACAATACGTCATCAACTAGAATGACTTGCTTGCCTTCGATTGAAACTGGAATATCTGATCCATTTATCGTTGGTTCATTATTGCCGTTCGTTTCATGGACGTCATCTCTATAAAGTGAAATGTCTAACTCACCTACAGGAATCTCCACATTTTCTAATTGTTTCATGCGTTCAGCAATTCGTCTTGCAAGGTAAATGCCACGCGTTTTGATTCCAACTAGAACCAAATCTTCAATTCCTTTGTTTCTTTCGATGATCTCATAAGTGATTCGAGTCAACGCACGTTTTACAGCAGCTTGATCGACTACTTCTACTTCTGATTTGATTGACATATCTTCCCCTCCAACTTTTCATATCGCTTTAATAGGATTGGCCAATAAAAAATGCCCTCCTAACCTTTAATGGTCAAAGAGGGCATATTACTGTTGAGTAAATATAAGAGAAGGCACGTTTACCTTTTCTTATTATGCTCCTTCTTAGTCTCACAGGACTAGGATTAAAGGATAAGTTTATTTTTCTGTCACTTATGACTATATAGAACGTCTCTAAAAAAGTCAAACAAAAAATTTAGCTATTTCTTAAGTTGTTTAGTGTATCTTCAAATAATTTCGGTAAAGGTGCTTCAAAAGTTAAAAATTCACCAGACGTTGGGTGTTTAAAACCTAATGTCGTTGCATGCAAAAATTGTCCCTTACCTTCTAATGTTTTTCTTGGTCCATAGATTGGATCTCCTGCTAAAGGATAACCAATGTATTTCATGTGCACCCGAATTTGATGTGTTCTACCCGTTTCTAATTTCAATGAAACCAATGTAAAATCTTTAAAGCGTTCAAGAACGGTAAAGTGCGTTACAGCTGCTCTTCCACCATCAATGATATCTTGCTTTTTGCGGTCTTGTTTTGAACGCCCAAGTGGAGCATCAATCGTTCCTTTTTCATGAGGGATCACACCATGTACTAAGGCAATGTATTCTCTTAAAGACGTTTTGTCTTTTAATTGCGCAGCTAATTTTTCATGCGCAGCATCATTTTTAGCAACCATTAACAAACCTGAAGTATCCTTATCGATACGGTGAACGATTCCTGGACGTATCGTTCCGTTGATACCAGACAAATCAGTGATATGGTACATCAATGCGTTCACTAATGTTCCAGTTTGATGACCAGCAGAAGGATGAACAACCATTCCCTGTGCTTTATTCACGACTACGACATCTTCATCTTGATAAACAATTTCGATTGGGATATCTTCTGCAAGTACTTCTAAAGAAACAAGCTCTGGTTCAATAATAGCAATCTCGTCTCCTGGTTGTACTTTGTAATTGGCTTTCAACTTTTCTCCATTGACAGAAACGTTGCCTTCTTTGATCCATTGTTGGATGTGTGAACGTGTAATAGACGGCAATAAGTCTGTTAAGACCTTATCTAAGCGACCTGATTCTTCGTTAATAATAAAATTATGTTCTTGTAACATGTTTGATCTCCTTCTTTAAACCCTTAATTTATCTTTAACTAGTGGTTTAGTGTTTCTTTTTTTCATTTCTTTCGTCTATGAAAACAAAAATAATCATTAAGAATACTCCAATACTTAAAGACATATCGGCTACGTTAAAAATCGGAAAATTTATAACTTCCAAACGAACCATGTCAATAACATATTCAAATCGAATACGATCAATAAAATTTCCTATTGAACCAGCTAAAATAAGTGCTAAAGCAACTGAAAATAATCGACTGTTTTCGCCATATTTTTGCAAATAATAAATAACAACGCCAATTACTATAACCGTTATAATATAAAAGAACCACATTTGGCCTTCTAAAATGCTCCAAGCAGCTCCGTCATTTTGAATATACATCCATGATAAGACATTTGGAATAACTTCTACAATTTCATATAAGTCAATATGTTGCACGGTTAGAAATTTAGTGAACTGATCAACGGCCACTATTATGGCTGCCAAGATATAATATATAAACATATTAGCCCTCTCTTTATCTCATTCTGGTTTTCACTTACTTATCTATTTTACATGATTCTATACCTAAGAGATAGTTTTTTCTTTTTTCCTCTTTAATATTAAATAACTGGTCATATTGCTTTAGAAAGCGGGAAGCGTTTGCTATAATGGTAGGAGTTATTGATTAAATAGAAACGATAAAATGTGCTTTTTTCGTTTGTTTTTTCTTTAATTTGATGTTGTCTAAATTAAAAAAGGAGTTTTGTGTACAATGAAAAAAAGATATTTAGTAACAAATTTATTTGCCGTTTCATTATTCTTAACAGCTTGCGGCAACGATGATGTTGCAAAAGCCTTGGAATCCACCACATCTGTCGAGACTCAAAATGAACAGATTGTAACAGAATTAAATGCCATTGCAGAACAAGAAGGAAACTTACAGGGATCGTTTGAAAGCACGCTTTCTGAAGACGCTTCTTTAAGTACTCTAGCAGATAAAACTTCTGCTGTTTTTGAAAACGTGGAGACCCGTTCCTCTACCCTTTCCGAGCTAAAAGAAACGGTTTCGGCGATGAAAGAAGAACAAGCTCTCTTAGAAGAAAAAACAAGCGATAAACTACCACAAGAAGAACTAACGGCATTATCTACAAATATAGAAAATTTGACCGCTAGTTTAGAAGAATACATTGCTCATTATGAAACAGTGTTGGCCGAACAGGAGACATACTTTTCAGATTTAGGCAAAGAAGATGCCACCTATGAGACCCTTACTGCCGGTATGGAAACTATTAACGAATCTGATGCTGAAATAAAAACATTGTTGGCTAAACTTGATCAACAGCTTATTGCTGTGCAGGATGCTCAAGCTAAATCTAAAGCTTCTCTTAACGAGTTAAACGAATCATCTAAATAAGCACATCATAAAGGAGTCTTTAAAAAATGAAAACTATTTTATTAGGCGTATCTCTTATGAGCGCCCTTATCTTAAGCGGATGTCAAACTGCTGATACAGCAGCTGAAAGCTCAGCCACTTCTTCAAACACAAGTGAGTCTCAATCAAGTAGCACGGAAGAATCTTCTACAAGTGAAGAAAGCAGTGAAGCTCAAAGTTCAATAGAGTCAATGGAGGAGCCAGCTGATACACAAGAAGCGTTTCGATACCATATCAATCCAACTACCTCAGTTGTAGAACCAATAGATGAAGCTGTTGACCCAAAAGTAGCTCTTTTAACTTTTGATGATTCTCCTGATCAGCATGCCGTAGAAATAGCTGAACAATTGAAAGCAATCAATGCCCCTGCCATCTTCTTTGTTAATGGTATGTACATAGAATCAGATGAAGGTAAGGCAAAGCTGAAACAAATTTATGATATGGGATTTGAAATCGGAAACCATACTCAAACACATCCCAATTTAAGTACCATCAGTCCAGAAAAACAACGTGAAGAAATTTTACAGACCAATCAATTGATTTATGAAGTAACGGGTGAAAAACCACACTTTTTTCGCGCCCCTCATGGTGTAACAACTGAAACATCTGATGCTGTAATGGCTGAAGAAGGAATGGTTTCAATGAACTGGACATATGGATACGATTGGGAAGCAGATTACCAAACAAGTGAATCCCTATCTGATATCATGTTAAACACAGAATATTTAAACAATGGTGCAAACTTATTGATGCATGATCGTTCATGGACGAATGAAGCGGTTGTTTCCATTGCTGAAGGTTTAATCGAAAAAGGGTTTACCTTAGTTGACCCTAATCTTATTGAATCACCTGAAAGAGAGGAATAAAAAAATATGAAAAAAAGTGCATCATTTTGGCTTGGATTACTAGCAACAACGAGCATCGGTTTCGCTCCTCTTGCAGTATCAGCTGAAGAAAATCCCGAACCAACTTTACTAGAAATCAATTCAGAACCAATCCTCAGCACACCCGCTGAGTTTCCTTCACAATTTGCTTACGATAGTGGCATCACTATTGAATATCCTGAGAATGGCGTAAAAGGAATTTATGTGACAGCTTATTCTGCTGGTGGAACAGATAAAATGAAAGAATTGATTAATTTTGTTAATACCAGTGGGCTAAATGCTATGGTCATTGATGTCAAAGACGATGTTGGGAAAATGACAATGAATCTTAACTCTGAAAATGAAATTGTTCAAAAAAGTACTGAAGAGTTTGTGACTGATTCCTCAGCAATGATGAAACAATTAGAAGAAAATAAAGTCTATCCTATCGCTCGTGTTGTTGTTTTTAAAGACACTTTACTAGCTGAAGCTAAACCAGAACTTTCTTTCAAAAAAGCGGATGGCAGTGTTTGGAAAAATGGAAATGGCGATGCTTTTGTTAATCCTTTTTCTAAAGAAGTTTGGGACTACAACGTTGAAGTGGCTAAACAAGCTGCTAAAATGGGATTCAAGGAAATCCAATTTGACTATGTTCGTTTCCCAGAAGGTTTCGAAAATGAGAGTGATTCATTGACCTATACACGCGGCGATTATGAAACAAGTGAATTAGATGATGTTCAACAACGCGTTGAAGCGGTAACTGATTTTGTTGAATACGCTCGCGAAGAATTAAAACCATATGACGTTGAAGTGTCCGTAGACATTTTTGGTTATGCAGCTACAGTTCCCGAAGCTCCTGGTATTGGACAAAACTTTGCTAAGATTTCTGAAAATGTTGATGTTATTTCATCAATGATCTATCCGAGTCACTGGAATTCTTACTTTGGTATCAGCAAACCTGATTTAGAACCCTATAAATTAGTTGCTGAATATATGAAAGTAGAAAACAGCCTTTTAGCAGGATTAGATACGCCCCCTCAATCCAGACCTTGGATACAAGATTTTACAGCTTCTTACTTAGGTGCAGGAAATTACCAAAATTATGGTGCCGCACAAGTTGAAGACCAAATAAAAGCTTTACACGATGCTGGCGTAAACGAATTTTTACTATGGGACGCATCCAACAGTTACACTGAAGGCGTTAATTACAATATGGAATAAAACGACTTATTTTTACCTTTCTCAAAGCAATAAACAAAGAACCCCCTCTTATTTGTAGAGGAGGTTCTTTGTTTATTGCAGGGATTTATGGCAATACTAATTAAATGACAATTAAACAATTACTGTTTTGATTTAATTCTTTTTTTGACTCTTAAAAGTTCAATTATAGTAAGTGCTATAGCAGTATATAATCCTCCACCGCTGAATTTTTTATTGACTTGATACTCTACTGCAATACCAATAAAACTAGTAATTACCATTATTGATATAGCATGAGTATACGGGTGTTTTTCTGTAAACTCTTTGTATTGATTAAACATAAATACACCTCTAATTTATTTCGATACTTCATTCTATATTTTAACTAAATTTATTCGTTTACTAGAAGTAGTATCTTATTTCTAAATGCCTTTTGACTCAGGGATTTTATTTTTTTCTATTTAATTAACATCCTCTATCGTTAGTTTTTGATCTGGCGTAAAACTAATATAATCATAAATTTCTTCACCATTTACAAAGTTGTGATAACCTATTTCAGCTATATAATAATCAATGGATTCATCATTCAATTGCTGTTGGATTGTCTTACTTTGCTCCAGCATTTGTTCTTTTGTCAAATCAGTTTTTTCAAGTCCTATCATAATATGAATAGGCTTTGGTGTTTTCAACTGTGGCGTCCAGTCCTCAGCAACATTGCCGTAAACTTCTACATCTGTTGAGACTCCATCGATTTCCGGAACTTTTTCCTTTAGAAGCGCTAGGATATACTGCTCTGCCTCCGTATTTAATTTTTCTGAAGCCTCTTTATCTATTTTGGATAGGTGAATCGTATCGCTAAAAACTTCATATGGTTCGTAAGCGGAAACATCGAATGGATAGGTGGATTCAACTCCTATGGAATCCTTTGTGACTACATTAAAACGAAACGTGCCATCGACCCAGCCATACTCTGCCGACCGCTTGATTTTGTAATCCATTTCCGGATACGTTTGTTCTAAAAACTCTTCCAGACTCTCCTTTGACTTATTTTTCTCAATGGGATTTCCGTTCATTTTTATATAAGCAAACACTACGATGGCAATTAATGAGATTGCAATCACACTGTAGATTAGTCTCTTTTTCATAATTAATTTCCCTCCGTTAGTTTAAGAATACAAAAGCCGATGGCAATTCCGATAAAAGTAAACACCAAATTTAAGATTAATGAAAAAAAGACTAGTGATAGCCCATCTGTAAAACTACCAATGGGGAAGTCACCAAACAAATCTGTCATGTATATCAGGCAGTTCCAAATGAAAGTCGGCACGCCTGCAAGCAACACGGCAACTAGGACCGAACGGTAAAACAGATACGTAACTGCCCCCAAAATAGTATAGGTCAGGATAAATCCTGCATTATCATTCATAACAGTTGTACTCATCGCTAACATAAATGCAATCGCCACAAAGAAAATTTGGACCGTCGTTAACCGCAGGGTTATTTTTCGGATCATCTTTTTGGAAGACCCACTTGGTTTTACTTCCGCAGGTAGAGGTAGAGGAATATGCGATTTTTTTGCAATTTGCCTACATTCTTGGCAACTTTTCAAATGCTCCTCGATAAAGTCTTCTGTATCAGGATGCAATAACTTTTCTTCGTATAATGGTAAAAGATCTTGCAAAATTGCACAATCTTTGTTCATAATGTCACCTCCATTAGTTTTTGAACCTTCAATTTCAATCGATGAAAGGTCACACGCGCATAGTTTTCTGATTTTCCTATCAATGATCCGATTTCTGTAAAACTCAGCTCTCCATATATGCGCAGCAACACGATTTCTCTTGCAGCATCATCCAATTTCGAAATGTGGTGCAAAAGTATTTTTGTATCTTCATTGATTTCCGCCAATCCTTCTAGTGAATGAATTTCAGTTTCTGGAATTATTGCGAGTTTTTGCATTAAGCTCTGCTGGTACTTATTTTTGCGGTAATACTTTTTCAATAAGTTAATTGCAATCGAAAATATCCACGTCGATAAGGTAGAATGACTATTAAAAGAGGTTATATTTTTACACGCCTCATAAAAAGTGTCTTGGCAAAGATCTTGAGCAGTCGTCTGATTTCCTGTCTTAGCATAAAAGAATGCGTATATTTTTGGATAGATCTTTTCATATTCTTCATCAAGCCTATTCATAGCTGCCCTCTCTTTCTTGCTGTTCTTAGTATTAATACCCCGACTTTCTATTTCGTTACAAATTTTTCAAATTAATTTATCTTTTACCTATCATTCTATAACTTTTTATTAACGAACGTTTTAAAACATTTTGTAAACCTCGAACATAGATTAAAAATAAGAGACCTCAATCGGTAAAAAAGATAAATTTTGGTCCAATGAACCGAAATCTTGTGTATTTATTTCCTTCGTATTTAAACAACTTCTTCTAATGGTTGGTTTTATGTAAACTTTATATATCTGCAGATAAAAATATTATTTTTGTCTTTTATTATAGAAATAAATTGCTGATCCTATGATTTGAATCACTAACCCAATTAAAATGAAGTAACTACCTTGATTAAAATCTTCAGTCGCTATTACTCTGATGTATCCAATTAAAATAATACTTAGTCCACTAAACTTATAAAAATTTTCTGATTTAAACGTAAGAAGCACACCTTTCTCTAACTCATTTCCTACTGTAATAGGTTTTATGTTAACTTAGATTTTTTGCATATATATTAAAAAGTCATGATTCCAATAATTGCAAAAATCAGCATAATTATTATTACAGTAGCAATGAGTATTTTTACAGTTCTTTTTTGCATGTTGTCCCCTTTTTTATCTTTTAATTTTTCTAAGCAGAACCACTAATTAGTCTGTTTTTTCCATCAGTAACTTTCAAATTTTAAGTTCCAATTTGAATGATTAATCCTTTAACTGTTCAAAAATTTTTTAATACAGTAAAAATAGCAACACTAAAAATAAAGATAGTCAAAATTAATAACCTATTTTTTTCGTTATTTTTTTATTATGATATCTCGCATAGCCATTATCCTAGCTTGATAGTTCATAATCATATTATCTATCTTATCTCACGAAACAAACAGAACGCAACAGTTTACATAGTAGCAACTATTAGGTGCTAAAAGGCAACTAATAGCTTATAGTAAATGATCTTTACTTTCGGTATGATAGAACAAAGAAAGACAGAAGGAGGAATAATTATGGCCTTAGGAGAACGATTGAAGGCAAGTAGAGTTAATAAGGGATATTCGCAAGGAGATGTAGCAGACCATTTAAATATATCAAGACAATCCATTTCAAAATGGGAAAATGGCAATAGTTATCCTGATTTAGATAATTTAGTAAAATTAAGTACGTATTACGAAGTTTCGATAGACGAATTATTGAAAGAAAATCAAGAACTTAAAAAAAAAACAGAACAAAATGAAGTTAAAATAGAAGAAAATGTTCAAAAATTAAATTTCATTCAGGGAACAAGCGAAAAGGATGAGGGCTTAATTTTGTTAGTTCTTTCTTTTTTGGGCTTCTTAATTACTCCTTTAGGCTTAATCACCTCTCCCTTATTAATTGTTAGAAATAAACAAACAAATACACTATATAAGTTTGTTTACATAGCGTGTATTTGTTGTATTACTTACAATTTATTTATAGGGTATGGAATTTTAAGTGATATTTTTGGTTGGGGAACAACCACTGTTGAATATCTAGGTGAATAGTCCTTAATAGGTTATAAAATACTGTTTTAGCATAACTAATAAAAATAATTTAGAAACATATTACGATTTAAGAGTTGAATTCACCTATTAAGTAAAGTTAATACTAATGCTATGACGAATAATAAAATGTTTATATATCGAATAATTAAATAATATTTAGGTAACGATTTATGATTCTCTTTTAATTCAATAATACTTGTAGTTATGGCAATCAAAAGAATACCAATATTCCCTTCTATATGTTCAGGATAAAAAATAAAACCCGTAAAAGCTGCTATAACTATTAGTCCTAATAGGATAGTTTTCAAATTATAATTAATGACTACAACTATTTCAAGTACACTGTATATCTTAGGTATTCTTTTATAGTTCATCCAAATGTTATAACTAGTAGCAGGGATAGCTATTATAAGTAATATAATAAAAAAACTTATTTTTGATTATGGAGAAACGAGTCAACTTTTCAATGAATTAAGCCACGCACCAAGGTATGTACTTGGAGTACTTATCCTTACTATTGTGGTAGTATGGCTGTTTATTAGTTTGATAATTGGAGGAGTATTAATTATTTCAGATGTCTCTAGAAGATAATGATTTTCATTTACTACAGTAGTTTACGAAGTAAATGAAAGATCAAACTACTATCAACTATTTCAGTATCACTATACGTTTTTAGTTATCTAACTCTCAATTATGGAAGGTCTTTCTAGAACTAACTTTATTTTTTTAATCTTCCCATACATAATCTAAAAAAAATGTAGTTAGAATTTCTTCTTTAGGTCCTTGATCAATAAAAAAACGACTATAAACTTCAGCATTGTTTGTAAATGTCATTTCTGAATCAATCTCAAAAATATCAATAATTTTTACTACTTCCCAATATACAACTGTCTCATCTGCAGCTTTGTATGGGAGTTCATAATTACTTTTATAAATAAGTTCTTTTAGATTGCTATTATTAATTTCTTCTTCGAAATTGTATAGAACTATTTTATTTTCAAAACTTTCTCTAGGTGTTTTATCAATTTGATTAAATGACTGTAATAAAATATTTATAGAAAATTTCCCAATCATTTTTTAAATCTCCCATCTTGTAATTTTATTAAAATTTAAATTTGTGAATATGGAGGAAATATAACTTGTTTTACAGAATAGTAGATACTCTAAATGAAAAAGATTATTTAAAGATAATAGACTGTTTAAAAAATTTTTCTCAAGAAATGGTTATAGTAGAATATCCTACGGAAAATAATACTATAATGAAAATCAAAACTAAACTTAATGAATTTAAAATTGAAACAAAGTGGCTTACAAAATGGCCAGGAACTAAACTTCCTAGAAAAAAAATAAAAGCTAAGGCAGACATATATAACTACAATAAATTTAGTTATAATATACTCAAAAACTCAACTTCATTAATTAGTGAAGAACAAGAAAATGATATAGACGTTTTTTTTCTAAAAAATAGAAATTGTATATTCTTCTCTGTAATACATGAAGATATACATGTTATAACTGATCCGAACTTAGCGGAAAATATAAAACTATTAGGATATAAATTAGACAAGATACCTATTTTTAATTTATCATTTGTATAATTTTTTCTTTAACTAAGAAAAAATGTACGGGATATAAAAAGTTAAAAACCTAATTTTAAATTCAATAAAGTTTCACTAATTTTATCTTCATTGATTCCAATGTAACGCTTCGTAATTTTCTCGCTGCTATAACCGAATATTTCCATCAGTGTGGCCACTTCTTTGTTTTCTTGTAATAGTTGTAACCAAAAGTCTTGCGCAGTGTGTGCGTGCCTATATTGTCTCTTCCTAACAGCTTCGCGACCTTTTGAAACATCAGATAGATCGTATTGACTTCTAAGTGACTGCCTTTGGTGCTGGGAAACAAATAAGCCTCTGCTTCTAAATCATTTATTTAGTCTTGTATCAAGTCCTGTAGACTACTCAAATATAAAATACGGGTTTTACCTGTTTTTTTTTCTCGACGATTCGGGGATTTTTTGAGGAGGTAAGGTCTTGTTTCTTTAATTTAACGATATCGGACATGCGTAAACTGCTATTAATGCCGATTAAAAACAGAAAAACATCCCATGCTACATTTTTATTGCGTCTTAAACAGAATAAAAAGTTGTTTATTCATTGTTGAGTTCTTAATGGTTGGACGTTGTAACTCATTTAAAAGCCCTCTCCCCTCACAAAGTGATACATTATTTTGTTTATCGTACCACACAATCATGTATTGGAGGACGCTATAAAAAAAGAAGCCTATTGGAATAGGATTCCCTATATACGTTTTTATCCAATTTCATGTATCTATAAAATTATTTTTTATGATCACTAATGTACTCCATAAATAATTGAATATCTTTATCCGATTTGAAGAAACTTTTAGGTAGGATAATCGCTTTGTTTCTAGAAAGGTACATCAGAAACATATCTTTGTATACTTTCATTTTTATAAAATCATCCCATTTATACTGAGAATTAAATCTTTTAGATACTTGGTTAATCTCGTTACTGCTTATATTGTACGCTATCTCACTTTTTATTAACTGATCACTTTTAAACTCTCTAGAAACTCGAAAGAAAATAATAGCAACTACCAAAATGATATAAAGTAAGGTAGTTACCAAAGCTAACATAAAAATTTCTATCGAAAAGGAATCAATACCAATAATATTAAAACTATTATAAAAAAACATGAAAAACAAAAAGCCAATTACAGTACAAATAGATAAATACGTTCTCTGATGTTAAAAATTATACTTAATATATTGGGAAAACGTTAATTTTCCTTTGGCTATAATTTCATTATTGTCTTTTTGATTCATAGCATACACCTCTTAAATGTTATTTTTGGAATTAAGCAGCTCCCAACAACATATTTCTTCATTTTACGTGGATAGAATTACTTTAACAAAAATTAACTATCTAATACATGAATTTATACAATTTCATGTATTGTTTACTTGCTGAATATTTACCCTTCTTTTCTCTCTCTTTTTTCATCTATTTTATTTTTTATAAAGTAAGTAATGGGGATAGATACAAACAGAAGTCCTGAAAAAAATTGAGTAACGCCTTCATTTATTTTTCCATTTATCATTATTTCTTCAGGTCTAACTAAAAAAGTTTGATAAGTTGTATATAGGCCTAACAATCCTACAATTAAAAGTAGCCAAGAGTAGCCTTTTTTATCATCTTTTTTACGAAAATAGGCATTATGATAGACACTTATATTCGCAAAAAAGATGGCGACTACAAACATTATAATCAACATTTCTATCTCTTTGTTTGCTCCCCATTGAAAATTAAAAAATAAGCCAAGGATATAATTTAGTGCTAATAGACTGATTAAATAAATAAACGAATAATAGCCATATTTATATCGCATTAATTTCTGATATTCATCGTATTGTTTCATGTTTATTCCTCCCAAAATAAATCGTTTAAAGTTAAATCTAATTTTTTACAAATCTCTCTACACAAATTGATTGTCGGATTGTAATCTCCTCTTTCAATCGCGCTGATGGTCTGTCGAGTAACATTGACAGCATTTGCCAATTGCTGTTGAGATAGATCATTCTTTGCTCGTGCTGCCTTTAATCTTAAATTCTTAGCCATATTATTCCTCCTGATATGACAAATATAAATTACATTAAGTAAAGTATATCATTTATTAAAAACAATACAATAGTTTAAATAAATCGGCAGTTTTTTTATTTTTTTACTGTTATTATATCCATTAAAGAGTTCAAAAATGATGAAATTATCGTATAGTTCAATAAAAAAAGAACCCTGCTAAAACAAGGTTCTGGATACATGAATCTATGAAAAATAGTGTATTAATAAGGATTATTTTTTATTATCTTTTAAAAATTGTTTAAATTGTCTAATATCTTCAGTGTTTTTAAAGAAAGTTTTAGGTATTATTATTGCTCTAGTTTTAGAAAGATACAATAAAAAGAGATCCTTCTGTTCTTTAATCGTTATGAAATCGTTCCAGTAGTAAGTTGCTGTTACTTTTTGAGTTACTTGGCGAATACTATTACTAGTTAAGATATAAGTCATTTCTTGTCTTATTAATGAGTCATTTTTATACTCTCTAAAAAATTTAAAGAACATGCCTAACAGTATTAAAAGAACATAAATTAATGAGCTTAATAAGACTAGTATATAATCAAAAATTGATAAATAATGAACATTTATAATGTCTAAGCCATTATAAAGAACTATAAACATAGGTAAACTAACTATACTTACAATGGAAAAAGTTTTTCTCTGACGGTACATAATAAATTTCATATACTGAGCAAAAGCTAAACTACCTTTTGCTGTAATCTCCTTGGATTCTTTTTGATTCATCATATACACCTCTTAAATGTTATTTTGGAAATTAAGTAATTCCCAAAAACGTATTTTTTCATTTTACGTAGATTAATTTACTTTAACAAAAAATAGCTATTAGATATATGAATTTATCCAATTTCATGTATTAAAAACGATATTCTCTTGTTATTTATTATTAGCAATTAAAAGTTTAAAATGTTGTTTATCTTCTTCTGTCTGAAAACAGCGTTCCGGAATAATTTGAGCTTGCGTATCTGAAATATAGAGAAGAAATAAGTCTTGGTATTCTTTTATAGAGTTATAGTCGCTCCAAGACATAAAAATAGAGCATCGCTCTCTAGAAGCTTCAAGTCCTTTTAAATCAATTTTATAAGTAACGTTTTCTTTTAACAAACGATCTTTTTTAAATTTCTTTCTGTACATCCAAATGGTACGATAGAAGCTTAGAATAAGGACAAATAAAGTAGCAATAATTGCAATAACTAAGCTTGATAATTGGTTTTGACCAAAAGATAATAAATAGAACGCAGTAACTAATATAAAAAAAGTGCCAAAATAAAGAATAAGAATATTTTTTTTAACTAGATATAAACTAGCTCGTACATATTCTTTCTCGGAAATATCAACATTGACATAAATCTCTTTTTCCTTTGCAGAAAAATCAGTCAAATTATAACCTTCTTTCCATACTTTTTTGTAATAAATTTATTATATCGTATTGATAGATAAATCTAAATCACTCTACTTTTAAGATGAAAAAGAACCTTTGTTTAATAAGGTTCTTAATACATATTTTTGTACAATTTCATGTATTTTTTATTTTTTTAAGTATACTTTATCAGAAATTATATGTTTTGATATTAATTCTTTGAATAGGTTTATATCTTTTTTAGAAGTAAAACATCTCTTTGGTAAGGTAAAGGCTGTATACGCAGAATAATAAAGAGCAAAGTCTTTTTTTAGTTCTTGAACTGAATAAAAATAATTCCAGTCTTGGTGGGTACATTCTTGTGCTGTGGTTAAACTAAAACCTGAATCATTAAATTCAAGTAATACCTCTTCACTTAAACTGTAATTGCTTCTAAACTCTTTTTTTGCTTTATAGATTAAACCAACAAGCGCTAAAGGAATGACAAGAAATAAGATAACTAGAGCAGAAAAAGTCATATTCATTAGTAACGGAATGTCAGTTAATACATAAAAAACGAGTATATAAAGAAAAAAACCACATGTTAAAATTATTAAACTAGTTTTCATTTTCATGTACAAGAAAAAACGGATATACTCTTTTTCTTTCAATGCTAATTTCACAATAATACTTTCATCATTATTCATAAACTACCTCCTTATAAAATAAGCAAAAAAAATTTAAATCGTCTATTGCATTTAGTATTGCAACGATAAACTAGGCTTTGTTTAATTAAAAAAAATAATAATATATCAAAAAAAAACCTTGATTAATAAAGGTCCTAAATGCATGAATCTATACAATTTCATGTATTACTTTTTTTTGAAGTATACCTTATCAGAATTTATATGTTTTGAGACTAATTCTTTAAATAGAGAGATATCTTTTTCAGAACCAAAGTAACTCTTGGGTATTGCAAATGCTAAAGCTTTAGAAAAATAAACAATTAAATCATGTTTGATTTCTCGAACTGAGTAAATACGATCCCAGTCACGATGACTATTCCCATTTGAAGCACTTAAATTAAGTCCTAAATCGTTTGTTTCAACCGTGAGTTCTTCTCTTAAATCATGGTCACTTCTAAATTCTTTTTTTGCTTTATAACTTACAGCAAAAAAAGAGAGTGGAACAACAATTAAAAGGACAGATAATGCAGAAATAATAAAATTCGTTAGCAACGAAAGATCCGTTAAAGTAAATAAATAGATTATTAATATTAAAAAACCGCTAATTAAAACTTTTATAACATATTTCATTCTCATATATAAGAAAGTTCGAGTATACTCTTTTTCTGTTACAGAGAATTTAACTAGAACATTTTCTTTGTTATTCATAAACTACCTCCTGATAAAATAAGTAAAAAAATTTAAATCATCTGTTACTTTTATTATAGCAAAGATAAAATAAGCTTTGTTTAATTAAAAAAAA
>NZ_JAZLIO010000010.1:0-7005 GCF_045617425.1 Carnobacterium sp. | reverse complement strand
AAAATGATGCTTGAAGCTCATATTGATTGCTAGCGAATAATTATTCACTAATTTTGTTACTGTTGACTTAGCACTGCTAAGTCACCCTCACATTTGGTTCGTCTTACTTTGTTTAGTTTTCAAAGGTCTAAAGCGTGTTGTAACAGTGCGTTGCAACTTCTATATAATAACAAGTTATTTTTTAAATGTCAATAACTTTTTAATAAAAACTATTTCAAAAGAATTTTTATTCATATTTTTGAAAGATACTTGCTCTAACAACTCCTATAACTTTACATGCTTTCAACAAAATTGTCAACTATTTTTCTTTAAATACTTAAAATTTAATTCAATTTATTTGAGAACTATTCTTCTGGTTTTCAAGATACTTTTTTTCTCTTATTTCTAAGTTGCAGACTTAAAATTTAGCGATTTAAAAACTCGAATCTATTTCCTCTTTTACTTAATTTTACTCATGCTGTGTATTATTAAAACACATTTCTACCATATCGTAACGATGCCTTACTTTTGAAAATTCGAAAGGCCTACCGTTTTCAAGGAACATTACTTTTTTAACCTCTAGAACAGGCTCATTATCTTTACAATTTAAATATTCCCGGTCCTCTTCATTAGGAGGTGCTGCCTTTATAAACTGCTGATTCCCACCAAAAACCAGCCCAACATCTTGGCGAATGTAATCATAAACTGAGTGTTCTAAGATATCGAGCGTTATGTTTGGTACAAGTTCTACAGGAAGTAAGGAATATTCTATCGAATAAGGCCTATTATTAATAACTCTTAATCGCTTGATTTCATATACTGGAGATTCACTTTTGATCATTAATTGTTCACATTCTTCAGCGTTTGGAAATCGAACGTTAAAAGCCAGTACTTTGTTAATCAATTCGGTCTGTTCTCCTACTTGATGAGTTAATCCAATATTTTGCCCAATTTTGATTCCTGTATCAGATGTCTGCACAATATTTTTTTTGACATATGTGCCAGAACCTTGAACTGAAAAAACTAGCCCTTCAACCGACAATAAATCTAGTGCTTTTTTTATGGTAACTCTACTTGTATCAAATTTTTCTGCTAATTCATTTTGATTAGGTAATTGACCACCTTTTGGATAACTGCCTTGTTTAATTTGTTTGCGTAATTCATCTGCGACATTTTTGTATTTCGCCATTGCCCTCACTCACTTCGCTTTATATAATTATGTCATTTTTACTATTCTCTCTAGTATAACATATCCTAAAAAACAACCATTAATTTAGAGAGAAAGAACTTGAAAAATCCCTTTCGTAAATCCACGGGACTTTTCAAGTTCAATAGGATTACATATCATTTTACTTCAACAGATAATTTACACTTTAAATTTATTAGCTTTCTAGTCATTTACAGTGATTTCATTTAATTCTTTTACTTCTTCAGTACGACCTGGTTCTTCAACTAGTTGACGGCTATTAGAAATCTTAACGAATGGCAAGTAAATTAATGTAGAAACTACGATACAAATCAATTGAGTCGCAACTGCTCCTAAACTACCCGCTGTCGCTAAGTAAGCACTGATAATTGGTGGCGTAGTCCAAGGAATCATAACTACTGCTTTTCCAGCAAAACCAATATAAGTCGCTACATAACCGATCACTCCTGTAATTAACGGTGTAACGATGAATGGGATAGCTAAGATAGGGTTTAACATGATTGGCATTCCAAATATTACGGGTTCATTAATATTGAATAAGCTAGGTCCCATAGATAATTTGGCAATTTCTTTCATGTCATCTCGTTTACCAACGATAAAGATAGCGAATAACAATCCAATCGTTACCCCAGAACCACCTATGTTCATATACATGTCCCAGAAAGGCATATTGATAATATTGGGTATTTCTTTACCTGCATTAAATGCATCTGTATTGACAGCTATTGAAGCTAATAGCAAAGGTTCGCGAATCGGTTTGATCATTTGGTTTCCATGTATTCCGATAACCCAGAAGAACTGAGCTACGAACATCAAAATTAAGACACCAGGTAATCCTTGCATAACATTTTCTAATGGTGCTTGAACAACCATATAGATAATATCGTATAGATACATACCAGTTATACGGAAAATAGCAAATCCTGCTGTGGCAATTATAGTAATCGTTAAGATTGTCGGAATCAATGCTGAAAAACTTCTTGATACATTGGAAGGAACACTGTCAGGCATTTTTATGTTTATTTTATCTTGTTTACCTAACCATGTGAATAATTCGACTGAAACAATTGCGATAAACATTCCTAAAAATAATCCTTTTGTATCCGTATAGTTACGAGATAAAACATTTTCCACTACACGCATTTTGTCATCTACTAACAATTCTAACGTTGTTGGATTAACGGTTATGTAACTGATAACTGCTAGTAAACCAGGAAAATAACCGCTTTCTTTATTTAAATTACCAATCTCCAGCCCTATTAAAAAGACCGCACTAATTGTCAGCATGTTCATAGTTGCATAGTTGATTGATTGTGCAATCGGTTTCAATTCTTCCAAAAAGGCTAAAGCATCTATTTGTGCCAAACCATTTGTTGAATCAAAGACCATATTAGAAAATAGTGTTGCAAAAGCCCCCGTGATGATAATTGGTATTAATGCAGTAAAAGCATTTTTGATAGCTATGATATACTTATAGCTGTTAATTTTACTGGCCACATTCCCTAGCATAATAATCCATTTATTATCTTCCATTCTTATCTCCTCCTTTTAATATGTTTTCTACAAAAGAATTGTAACCCTTTTCATTTAAAATGTAAAGACATAAAATAAATTTGTATTTACAACTTTATTTTTCCACCAAAAACGGCTTAATTTCAGTATTAAACCGAAATTAAGCCATTTTTAACTAATCTATTCTTTTACAAACACCTCTGACTCTTTAAGTGTTTGTTCCTGAACCATTGACTCTCCCAATTCTTCAGCTTTGAAACGCTTCTCAACAGCTATGAAGAATGGCAAGTATAACAATACATCTAATACAATTAGTACAATTTGCAAAATGGAACCACTGATGCTTCCGGTTACTAAAAATCCACTTATAATGGGAGGCATTGTCCAAGATGCTATAGTTCGAGTTAAAGGAACAAGTCCAGATGCCATAGCCAAATACGCTACAACAACATTGACCATCGGAGCAAGAATAAATGGTACGAGCAACATAACATTTAACACTACAGGTATTCCGAACATAGTTGGCTCATTAATATTAAAAATACCTGGTACCACAGTAATTGGAGCTAGTACTTTTGTTTGCTTACTTGTTTTTTTCTTTCGAGCTAGATAACCCAACACTAAAACCAAACCAAGTGTTGCACCGCCACCACCAATATACACAAGATTATCCATAAACGAGATAGTAAAAATGTGTTGCATTTCGGTTCCAGCTTGGTATGCTGCACGATTTTCATCTAAATTAGCAATCCATAAAGGTTGCATTACAGAGTTGACAACATTTCCTCCATGAATACCAACAAACCAGAATAAACTATTCAAACCTACAACAATTACAGTACCAAATATATTGTTTCCTAGTAATCCTAGAGGACCTCCCAAAACAACTTGAGCAATATCGTGTAAGTTCGGCAAATTCAATTTTATTAAAATTGCATAGATGATCAACCAGAAAGTAATAATAAATGCTCCTGGTATAATCGCACTAAAACTTTTTGCCACTGCAGGTGGTACAGTTTCTGGTAATTTAATTTGAATATTGTGATTAATAAACCATTGATAGATATAACCACTTATTAATCCAATAATAATAGCAACAAACAGACCTTTTGCTGCCATATAAGAAGTTGGCATCCCAGCACCTGCATCAGAAGTAACAAATGGAGTGACTACAATGAAAGAAGACAATGATATAATACCCGATGGAACACCATCAATTCCAAATTGATTTGTTAAACTATAAGCAATCCCGAAACTGGCTATTAAGCCAATCAAACCAAAACTACTATCTGTTCCTTTCCAGAGAAAATCAGCAACACCTATTTCACCAAGCCAATTTTCCCAACCTGGAACTGGAAAGCTAGCTACGACCATAAATAAAGATCCAATGATAATTAGTGGCATTGCCAATGTGATACCGTCACGTATAGCAACAAGAAATTTATTATTTCCTATCTTTGAAGCAATAGGCATTAATTTTTGTTCTAAGAACACATTAATATTATTCAAGCAAATCTCCTCCTCTATCAAATTTAAATTGACTTAATTACTCCTTACCCTTATCAAAACCTTACTTCATTACATTTATCTGTGTATCGATCTTGACATCATTGAAGCTGTATGGCGAATGCCTCGCAATGCTTTACTTAAAGCAAAAATGTTATCCACTGGAGCAAGTCCACCATATCCTGCATCTCCAATATGCTGAATATCAACACCACAAATTTTATTGCGGATTGCAATTTGTTTAATTGTATCTTCATCGGAACTTTCTTGGCTAGTTCCGATAGCAGACAACACTAACGCTCCTTCTTTATGAACAGCTTTAACGATCTCTTTTAATTCATTTTCATCAAAACCCGGAACCGTTCCAACTGCAGGAACTAAGATAATATCTGCCCCAGCTTTAATAAATGACTTAACCGTTTTCAAATCAACGATACTTTCTGAAACACCAGCTCCATGCATTTTACCGGCAATAATTAATCCTGAAAACAGTTTTCTCGTGACACTGATTGTTTTTTCAATCTGATTATTTGTAACGCCAGTCCCTGGGTTTCCCGTTAAACAAACAAAGTCTAATCCCAAAGATTCAATTTCTTTAATCGTTTTTGAATTTGCTTGTCTACCTTCAGCAATAGTTAAGCGATTTTCTGCCATAGTCGCCTTTTCATCAACGGGTTCTAAATTAACTCCAATTGGACGACCAACCAATTTATGTAGTTGATCGACAAATGATTCTTCCATACTACTTAGTCCAGAAATTTTAGGATTTAATACATCTATCCCATTTAAAAGAATCAAATCTGCACCAAAAGCTCTAGCAATTTCTGCATTTGTAATGTCTTCAATAAACGGTTCTCTTCCAACGACGTTTTCAGACATCACAATTCTTCCTTCACTTGCTTTGATGCTTTGTTTTAGCTCACTAGCTGTCATACTTATTATTTCTGAAGCGTTAGCGCTTATAAATCTTTTTGTCATATTGCAACTCCCTATTCTTATTTTTATGCTTTTTTAGTTATCCTACTTTGCCACTTAATAAATCAAACTTAATGATAGCGTTACCAATTACTAGTAACAAAAAATTGACTATTAACCTAAGTCTAATTTATTAACTTTTTATTTCTAAACTTCTATTTAATAACTTCATGCCTCCTTTTCATTTATTATTTATAAAAAATAATCAATAAACGTGTATTTCAATGTTTCCGAACTAAATTAATAATAATTTATTACTAACAAACTTATAATAATTGAGATTTTATCTGATGTCAACTTAAAAATAATAAATAATTGTTTATAAAAAATAATTAATAAGATATAATACTTGCGTGAAGACAAGGAGGACTCTATGAGACTTACAAAAAGACAAAACGAATTACAAATTAAACTATTAGATATACTCTATACAAAAGGACCTATATCAAGAATTGATATTGCTAAAGAAACAGGTATCACACCCGCCACCGTAAGTGAGATTGCTGGCAATTTGATAAATAATCAACTGATTCACGAAATAGGTGAAGTAACTTCTACATTAAATAAGTCAGGCAGAAAGAAAATACTATTGGATATTTCTCCTAAACATAGTTTTTATATCGGAGTTGAACTATCTGAAAAATTCTTTTCATATTGCCTCATTGATAATAAAGGAAGCCTGCTTGAACAAAAAATCATTCAGCATAACCATGCACTATCAGAAACTAATCTTATTGAATCTTTTTTTATTGCAGAATTGCACTTATTCATTAAGGAGTGTTCTGCATACCAGTTAAAAGCTATCGGTATCGCTCTACCTGGACATTTCGATGACAAAACACAGTCTATCCTAACAAATAATTTATTTTGGCAGAATTTCAACTTAGAGCAACTCTTATCCGATATTGATTTGCCCATCTATTTTAAGAATAATGTTCAATGTATGGCTTTATCTGAGAGATTGTTTAGCTTTGATAAGAAAGTTAGTAATTTCACATTTTTACATGTAGGACGTGGCATGTTTTGTTCCTCTATTTATCAAAATAATCTTTACGGGGATAAGGCTATTTTAGTTGGAGAAGTCGGGCATATCGTTGTTCATCCTGACGGCGAGCTGTGTGAATGTGGAAAAAGAGGCTGTTTACAAACTTATGCAAGTGAAGCATGGATTATAAAAAAATCACAAATCCTTTTTGATAACTCTGACAGTACCTATTTAAGACAATTATCAACTAATCGATCTCACCTAACTATTGAAATAATCCTACAAGCCTACAAATTGGGAGACGAAGGTGTCATAAATATATTACACAATGCGATAAAGTATCTTTCAATTACAATAAATAATTTATCTATGATGATTGATATGGATAAAATGATTATTCATGGGGAAATATTTACGGAATTTCAACTTTCAGATTTAATAAAAGACTACTTAGAAAATAATAGTACTTTATTAGCAACTGAGAAGAAAATACAAATTGAATTTAAATCATACTCTCCAATCAATGGGGCTATATCAGCGGCTGCTCTCTGTATAACAAAACAGCTTCTGAATTAATCCATTTTTTTAGATATTTCTTCTTGTAGTCTCATTACTATCATATAAAAAATTGATACGAATATAGAGAATTAGTATTCTTTTGAATCTTGAAAGTCCGAAAGATCATGGAATCTAAATAAGTCAAAAAAAGAGTCCCAAGAACGAAATGTTCTTGGGACTCTTTAGTATACCGGCGGCCGGAATCGAACCGGCACGCCCTCGCGGGCACAGGATTTTGAGTCCAGCGCGTCTACCAGTTCCGCCACGCCGGCATATGGACTGC